>CAVWSW010000006.1:0-657810 GCA_963757685.1 uncultured Actinomycetota bacterium
CTCTCAGCTACGCTGGGTTGGACGCCAGGTAACAAACTTTTCTCCCGAACAGAATTTCATCCAGGCGGTCAGCGTCGCGGCGTTGGCCAGCAGGAAAAAGCCAGCCAGCCTGGGCCCTTTCAATTCCAGCAAGCGCCGCCAGGCCAGGGCGAAGAGCCCGGAACCATAGAGAGCTGCCTGCAGCACAAATACGGCGCGATAGAAGTTCCCTTCCCGCCACAGACCGGCGCTTCCGATCAGCACACCCAGCAGCCCGAAGGGGATCAACCAGCGGCAGATCTTGTGGCTCACCAGTTGCCAGCTGAACACCGGGAAACGAAGCGGATTGAGCACCTGGCGATGGCTGAACACTACGTCCAGGCCATGCACGATGGTGCGCACCTTGCGCTGAAATTCCGCTCCTCCCTTGCGCGTGACTCCGTAGTAACCGATGCATTCGGGATCGACCACGGAGCGCATTCTCTGCTCCGCCACATGCAGGGGAACGAAGAAGTCACTGGACTGGTGAGAATGCCACTTCCGGCAAAGATCATTGCGGGCGCCAAAAAACGATCCGCTGACGCTTACCAGCGAACCCACCCGCGACTCCAGCCGCCGCAGCCACATCTCATACCCTACATAAGAGCCTTCGCCTGACTTCGATCCGGCGCTCACAATGCGGTCTTCACTGCTGACACAGCCTACCGATGGGTCGGCAAAATTACATGCCATCTTTTGCAGGCCGCCGCGATCCAGCAGTACCCGTGCGTCGGTAAACACCAGAATTTCGCCGCGAGCCTGCTCGCGTGCCAGCATCTGCGCGTAGTGCTTGCCCTGGGCCTCTTTCAGTTCAATCAGACGGACGCCATCGTTCTCGAAGGAGCGCACAATTTCCACGGTGTCGTCGGTTGAGCCGTCCGAGGCAACAATGATCTCCAGCTTGTCCCTGGGATAGTCCACTTGCAAGGTGTTGGCGATCTTCTCGCGAATGCCCGCGCCTTCATTGTGCGCCGGGATGATCACCGTCATGGCCGGCCAAATCGTCTGCCGCCGATGCACGCGGTTGCGCAGACGCGACATCACCAGCAGCATCACCGGGTAGCCTGCCAGGGTGTAAGCCAGAAAAACCGCGCTGATCCAGAAGACCCAGGCCATAGTTCAGGCGGCCTCCAGCGTCCGCACGTAAAGGTCTTCGTAGCTGGCAATCATCTTCTCGATGGTGAACTCCTTCTCTACCCTGGCGCGGGCACGCCGGCCCATCTCGCCCGCCTTGGAACTCTGCAGCAGCGCAAGAATGGCCTCGGCCAGGGCATCGGAGTCCGCCGGCGGCACAATCAAGCCTGTGGCTCCTTCTTCCACAACTTCGGGAGTCCCGCCGCAGCGCGTCACCACCAGCGGCTTCCCGGCAGCCATCGCTTCCACCGTCACCAGGGGCATGCCCTCACTGGTGGAAGCCAGTACCATCAGATCCAGATCTTCGAGGATCTGCCGCACGTCGGAGCGGAAGCCCAGCAGCCGAAAGCGATCTCCGAGTTTCAACTCACTCATCAGCGCGCGAATGGGAACCCCCAGTTGCTCGTCGATATCCCCTGCCCCGACAAAGACGGCATTCGGACAGCGTTCCAGCACTCTGGCCGCGGCCCGAACGTAAAACTCGTACCCCTTGCTCTTGCGAACGTTGGCAATCATGCCCACCAGCCGGGTTTCGGGACTCAGCCCCAGCTCCTGGCGAAACTTCCCGCGCACGCTATTCCCCGCGCCGTTCACATGGATGCCGTTATAGATTCGCACGATCTTCGAAGCGTCGAACCCAAGGTCCACGAGCAGCTGACCAACAAAATCGCACACCACAACTACAGCGGCCGCCCGGCGACGCACCGTGGCCAGCCGTACCCGGCTTTTCCACGTACCAGCATGCTCCAGTTCCACCGGTCCGTGGTAGGTAACGATAGTTTTGCGGCCCGTCAGGGCACCCGCCACGCAGCTGTCAAAATTCTGAAACGGAAGATGGGAATGAATCAGGTCCACGTTCTCTGCACGAATGGTGCGAATCAAGCCCATGGGTATATCGCGCCAGGCCAGCGAGGGAGTGTAAAACGTCGGCACGCCTCGCTCCTCCAGTTGCCGGCCCAGCCAGTGAGCTTCCGGCAAGGCAACAATGGAACGGAACCTCTCCGGGTTCAGCAGGGTCGCCAGCTGCAGCACGACTGTCTCGGCCCCGCCCGGACCGGCAGTCTCAATCGTGTGCAGCACTGTAATCTTCTTCGTCATTTTGCGAATCACGCCCTAGCGGCCGCGAAATCTCCCCAGCAGGTCCGTGGCCCAGTGCTTCCATTCGAAACGCGCCGGTCCAAGGTCTGACGATCTTTCTACTTCGTAAAATGTGTTTTCTTCGTGAAACCGCAGAAACTCGATTGTGGCTCGCGCTCGCGAAGGCAGGCGCCGCGAAACGGAATGCCCGTTGCGGTAGCGCAGCAGCAGGTGGTCGAGGTCGCCGGCCAGCCAACGGCTTTTCACTCCCACGCGATAATCAAAACTGGACGCGACAGGCTTCCCGTCGCACAGTCGATACAGCATGGCCGGGAAGTTCATTCCCGCATCAACGGCAAGCTGCAGCGATCCCCAGAATCTTCCGTTGATCTCCATGACGCAGGGAGTCTCGTCTCCCTTGAACTCAACCATCGCCACGCCCTGCCATCCCAGTTGCTTCAATAAGGACGTAGAAGCCGCTACCAATCTCTCGTCGAGAGCAACTGTCTCGCGCAGAACGCTCACGCCTCCCGTCGGAGGCTTTTCGCGAATCCGCCGGTGGCACATCGCCGCCTTGAGCTCTCCATCCCACACCAGCAGGAATACGCCAAACCCGTCGCCGGGAACCAATTCCTGAATCAGGGGATCG
Source organism: uncultured Actinomycetota bacterium (assembly GCA_963757685.1). Classification (GTDB taxonomy): domain Bacteria; phylum Actinomycetota; class Actinomycetes; order Actinomycetales; family Demequinaceae; genus Demequina. Next base: position 2,879 of record CAVWSW010000006.1, read on the forward strand.
GGCACTTGCGATGCCGCCTCCTGGTATTTGGCGATCAGGTCCTCGGGTGTGTGGGCATACTGCACTTGGGTGCGAAGCCAGCGTCCTTTCGCTGGAAACACAGAAAACCTCGGTTTTACCACCACCGGGTAAGGCAACTGCCGCGTCAGCGTCTCCAGTGCTTCGCGATTCGCAGGTGCATAGGTTTTGGGACAAGCAAGCCCGACCTGGCGCGCCGCTTCCACCACGGCGCCTTTGTCCTGTGTTCGCACCACCACTTCCGGCGACGGCAGCGGAATCCGCACCTGCGGAACGCGCACCGCAATTTCAGCAGCAATCCGGCAGGTCACGTCCGTCATGGGGAGAAACATGTTGTGTCCGCCCCTGAGCAGCTCCGCAGTCACAACCTCGACAAATTCCGCCGGCGAGGTCAGCGGCGACGGGTACTGCACCGCCCGCGCACAAAAACGGGAACTGGAGGCAAGACTCGGAACCTGAGTTTCGCCCACCGTCACCGGGACGCCGATCTTGCCGAGTGCCCGCACCACGGCCAGACACGCCCGCTGGTTTCCGTCGGTGACAAAGACTGCCATTCAGCGCCATCCCATCAGCGTCAGTCCGGCAGCCTGGGGAGAGAACCGCCCGTCGGGAGCGGTGACGCTGCCTTCGTGCAGCAGAATGCGCTGCATCGAGTACACGTCGTCTCCGGGAGCAAACCACCCCACTTGCGTCGTTGCCGCGCAGGTATAGCCTGCTTCCCGCACCTGCCTGCGAACACTGTCATTCCACGATCCATTGGGATAGGCAAATCCGAACTCCGCACCCGCCCCATGTTCCTGCAGCTTCTGCTTCGATACCTGCAGCTCGGAACTGGCCTTTTCCGCCGCTTCGTAAGGAAGCAGAGGATGGGTGTGGGTGTGACCTCCGAACTCCACGCCCGCACGCGCCATTTCGCTCACCTGCTTCCAGGTAAGCATCTGGTCTCGGGCACCCGCCTCGGGCAATTCTCCGATGACCTCGGCGATGATCTGGTCCCGCTGTTCCGAAGACCTGTGCTTCAGATATTCCGTGACGTCCCGCAACTCCACATCTTTTGAAGCTTTCCCGAGCCGCCCGGACATTCGCTCCCGCAGCCCGCTCCAATTGCCGGAGTCCGAGGCATAGGCCCGAACCCGCTCCACCCAGAACGTCGACCTGGAATCCATCATGGCCGTGGCCAGAAAGATGGTGGCGGGGAACGCAAACTGCTGCAGGACAGGAAGCGCGCGGGAGAAATCTGTCCTCCATCCATCGTCAAACGTCAGCACGCAGCGCGGTTTCGCCGCAATTTGCCCTCCGTCGCCATTCAGGACAGAGGCCAGAGGAACCACCTCAAAGTACTCGGCAAGAAATACGCATAGCTCCGCAAATGTGGATCGCTTGAGGATGATCGCCGGCTCCGAGTACGACCGCTCGATGTCCTCTTCGGTCAGAATGCGGTGCAACCCAAGAACGCAGACCCGTTTTTGCCGCGCCCGGCGCTGGAGGATTCTTCGAAACCCGCCCGAGGCGTAGAAGGCAGAGGCCACAACATGCTTTGCCTTTTGTCGCGCACTAGACATGCACCACCCGATTCAGAACCGCCGCCAGTTCCTGTGCCAGGCGGTCGTAACGGAAGCCGGCGATCACGCTGTTGTCCGGCACCACAGGATCCAGCCCCTGGCATCGGCTTTGAATCAGCCGGAAAAGCGTAGCGGCTATTCCGTCAACGTCGTCAGGACGCAAAACCCAGCCGGCTTTGGAGGTTTCAATCAGGTCCTGCACTCCGCCCGGATAGGCGACGGCCAGAATCGGGCGGCCGACCCGCAGGTATTCGTACAATTTCCCCGGAATGGACGCCCGCGAAGTGTATTCCTGTCCATAGAACAGCAGCAGGCCATCCGCCGCCGCCATCACGCGCAAGGCTTTTGAGTGAGGAACGAACTTGTGAAGCACGACCACGCTTTTCAGCGGCTCCTGCCGGGTCATCTGCTCCACAACGCTGTCCGGATAGCCAATCACATGAAAGCGGACCTTGTCTTTCAATTCCGGATGTTGCTCGAGCAGCGCCTCGGCGGCGCGAAAGAACTGCCCGCTGAAGCCTTCATAGACCGTCCCGAAGTGCGCCAGATTGATAAACCGGGGATCGAACACGCCGTCTCCGTCTGGCGTCAGACCGCGAAAATCATTCTCGTCAAATCCGTTGTGGATCACCGCCAGCTTTTCCCTGGGCACGCCAAAGTGCTGCTGCAGTTCGTCCGCATGGCGGCTGGTAACTGTCACGATCGCGCTGGCCTGCCGCAGCATCCTCTGGTGCAGCCAAGCGTTCCGCCGCCGCGCCGGTCCCTGATGGATGTTGGAAACTTCCTCGCTGGGCAGCGTCCAGGGATCGCGGAACTCCATGACCCAGGGCACGCGGCACGCTGCGGAAAGAAGCAGTCCCACCGGATGCGCGGACCTCGGGGGATGGGTCGTGTACACCGCGTCGAAGTGCCGCGACAAATGCAGTTGGAAGGCTCGGGAGAAGGCAAATGGAATCCACCCGGCAGTCTCGTCGGGAAAGTACAGGCAGGAACGCAGCAGCTTGGCGACACTCCTCAGCGTCCGATTCACAAGTGGGGACTTTTCCCGTTCGCTGACCGGCTGCGGCGATGCCGCGGTTTCGGCCGGCTGCAAAGCGCCGGCGGGAACGAACCGCTTGCAAGGCCCGGTCCTCCCACCAGTCGAGACGAAGTTGCCTGGTGCGCTCAACCTGCACGCTGCCCGGCACTCGAGCCAGCAAGCCAGTATCGGAAACCGAGTTCGCCGGGGGATGGATCGTCAGGACGGTCGGCTCCCATCCGCATTGCGGCAGGTACTTGGTAAATGCCGTCGGGCGGTAAACTCCGCTGGTACGCCGCGGCGGAAAGTCATAGGCGATCAGAAGCACGCCTGGGGGCGGAGGAACGTGGGGAATCCTTCGCCGCTGCGCCATCCTCGCGCCGGCTTGCAAGTTCGGATTGGACCGTTACCGACATGCTCAATTAGGGCACTGCTTCAAAACCTTCACCATTTGATCGAGATCTCTGTCCCGAACCCTGGAGTGGAGCGGCAGGGTCAGGATCGTTCTCGCAAGTTGTTCCGCCCCGGGGCGATGACCAACACCGGCCGCCAAATGAGGCGCAACCTCCGGGATGTCGCATACCGCAGATGGATAGTATGCGCTTGCGCCAATCCCGGCTTTTTTCAACTCCTGAACCACCCAGTCTCGCGCCTGCCGGTTCCGCGCCAGCACTGGAAAACGAATATAGCTGGGACTGCAGCCCGGCGGAGCATCCGGTGTTTGGAATCCAGGTACGTCCCGCAGTCTCTACTTTGAGTCGCGCTGCCTTCTCCGCGCGCTGGGCGGTAACCTCTCCCAATTGAGCCAGCCTCCCCGGCAACATACCCGCGGAAACGCCAGGGCCATCCGCGCCAACGGAAACCCGGGCTCGAACTCGGTCACTCCCAGCTTCAGAAATGGCAGCCGGTTCGGAATCCGGTAGAGCCACGGACGAAATAGAACACTCACGCCCAACAGCCCTAGATACGTCTTCATCTCTTCTCTCAGGCCCGGAGGCGGAACCTGCCGCAACTCACCCTCGATGACAGAGGCAAGTTCGTCGCGGTCCGTCACGATGACTCCCCGCCGACCGGCAGAGCTTCCCCGCGAGCCAGACTGTTGCCAGTCCAACATATTGCCCCGGTCCCGGACAACTGGCCGCCCGTACAGGTACCCAGAGATTGGCAGCGTCGTCGACAACCCAGGCGCCGCTCCCCGCCGCCAGTTCCCGCAATTTCGGAATATCGCTGGCAAAACCAAACAGATTTGCCGTCAGCACCGCCAACAACTTGTCATAAGGAAGCTGCGCCGCCTGCCGGTAGTCGATGTCCAGCGTTGCCGGATTCATTTCCACCGGATAAACCTTCAGTCCAGCTCGGACCGCCGCCGCCGCCACCGAGTAACAGGTGTACCCCGGCAGAGCGATGATGGAGCGCTCCGGAGAGAGCCGGCGCAAGGCTCGGAAGATCACCACCAGGCCCGCCCGTCCCGATCCCATCCCGAACGCATGCCGCGCTCCGGTGTACCCAGTCACGCTGCCGATTCCGTCCGCGGCAGGGTTCAGCAGAGAGCGCATGCCCGCCGCAAAGTCACTCAGGTGAAGAGGCATGCCCGCGGGTGGAAGAAAGCGCGTCATAGCTCCGGAGCCGTTTCAAGCAACTTCAGGAACCGCCGCCAGCACGGAATCCATTGAGTGATTGGACATCCGGCTCTGCGCGACTTGGTGAGTGGCGGCAGCTAGTCCAACCATCACGAAAATGTGCGGGTACCAGAGCACGGCGACAAACGCCCCGCTCGCCATGTAACCGATCATTGCCAGGTCCAGGCCCACCGAGGCACAGTACTCAAAGCTCCTTCTTTCCTCCGGACCAGCTCTCGCCAGAATCTTTCGGGTCTTCGAATTCATGCGAAAGTAGCTTAGCCAAATCAGGATGAAGGGGGTGAAACCAACCAGACCCAGCTCGGAAATTCCCTCGATAAAGGAGCTGTGAGGGACGGACGTCACATTGTTAAAAATTGTGATCCGGTAGTGCCGCCGGCGAACTCCGGGAAAATTATGGATTCCCACGCCAAAAATCGGGTAATCCGCGAGCATGCGCAGCCCGGCCTTCCACAGTTCCAGCCGGTGATGTGCAGTTACATCCTCGTCCGGAGTCCTGGCGGATTCAAATCGCTCCTTGCTGGCTTCGGGCAGAACCAGATAAATGCCCGCCCCGACCAGAATGACCAGGAACATCGCGATCAGCTTTTTTGGGGTCTTGATCCAGGCGCCCATCGAAATGGCAACGGCGCCCACGACCGCTCCTCGGGATCCACAGAGCAGGATCGCCCCCAAGCAAGCGAACGTGCACCCGAGTGCGACCATCCGGGTAAAGAACTTGGGACGCGCGAACAAGAGCGCGATTGCAATCGGCCAGGCAACGCACATGGCCACGCCCAAATCCGCCGAATTGCCAAAGAAACCGGTGGAACCCGCGCCGACCCCATTTCCAATGAAGATCAGCTGGTTCGTTGCCACCGCACTCCCGCTTATGTAGCCTCGGATCACGAACTGGCCGAGTTTCAAGTTCAGTAGCAGGAACAAAAATAGAGCCGTGCGCAATCGCCATGGCGTGTCGATAACACGCGACAGAATGAAGTAAATGGAAATCCAGATGACTGCCTGGAGGCATCCACCAAACGCTAGTAACTGAAATTCCGCGGTAAGAGCGCCCAATAACCCGGCCACCAGCAACCACACGAACATGGCATCGATGTGCCCGATTGAGCTCCGTGCAGGATTGTTGGCTTTGTTCGAAACCAAATATCCCACAAGCCCGCTGATTACCGCCACCTTTCCCAACTGCAGAATCCCCAGCACCGGGTACATGGCGGGAAGACGGGAATATTCGACCAGTAAGTACAGCATCACGCCAAAAAAGGCGAGGTCCCAGCGCTGCTCATTTTGTGGAGGGGCACTCGGCGCGAGTTCTACGGTATCCTCAGCATCCCATGGGGAAACCGTATCGACTGCTGTGAGCGAGCTCCCGTCGAGATCCATGCTGGCGGAACGGCTGTCCATTATTGCCCTCGCGCTGCGATGACGGTCTTCACGGTCTTGAACAGGACGACCAGATCCAGCATGACGGACATGTGCTTGATGTAGTAAAGGTCGTATTGCAGCTTCTGCTTCGATTGTTCCAGCGACGCTCCGTACTGATACTGAACCTGCGCCCAGCCAGTCACGCCCGGCCGGATCATGTGCCGCAGATGATAGTAAGGAATGGCGTCGGTCAGCCACTGCACGAATTCCGGACGCTCCGGGCGGGGTCCCACGAAACCCATGTCCCCCTTCAGCACGTTCCACAGCTGAGGGATTTCATCCAGGCGGCTCTTGCGCAGGAATCGTCCCACGCGAGTAATCCGCGGATCGTTATTCGCCGCCCATACCGGGCCGGTACCGTCCTCTGCATCCTGCCGCATGGTGCGGAACTTGAACAGGGTAAAGGGTGTCCCCCATCTGCCGACCCGCTCCTGGCGAAACAGCACAGGGCCGTCGGAAGTAAGCTTGATGACCAGCATGATGAGAGGAATCAGCGGCAGAACCAGCAGTAATCCGGTCAGCGAGACCAGGACCGAGACGCACCGCCTCGCAACCAGCGAGCCCGCATCCACCCGGAATCCATCCGAGAAGATCATCGCGCTGGGATGGAGTTCATCGACGGCGATCTTGCCGGAAATCTTTTCCATCACCGACGAGGAATCTTCCACCCGGACGCCGCGCAACCGCAGTTCCAGCAGTTCCCGCACCGGAAGCGTTCCGCGCCGGTCATTCAGGGCAACAATCACGCGGTCCACTTTGCCCTTGCTGCGAAGTCCATCCACGGCCTCCGCCAGCGTCTCCCGCGTAAGGGAACCGTTCCCCAGCGCTCCCGCCCAGCCGATAATTTCCATGGGAACATCCGGCCGCTCCCGAATGGCCTCAATCAGGCTCTGGGCTCGGTCTCCCGCGCCCAGAACGTAGACGTGCTCGCGCAGGTAGGGCTTGCGCACCAGCCACGAGTACGCGGCCCGCCAGGAGAGGAGCGCAACCGTGAGAATGATCAGGCCGACCACGAACACCCGCCGGCCCATCAGGAAAGAAGGAAAAACATATCCCAGCACGGCCAGCAGGAACGCCAGCACCGACAGCACAATCAGCATGCGGGAATAGGCTTCGCTGCCGCAGGTGAGCTGCCGGGGATCGTAGAGATCCATGTAGTAGGCGCACACCACGGCCATGGCGGATATCGCCAGTATCTTCGCCACATTCTGGCCGTTCAGAACAATGGCCGACTCCGGCCCCCACTGAATTGCAGCCGCCAGCAGGAACGATCCCACAAAAATGAAAGCCTCCCCCAGCATCAGCACCAGGGTGCGGACCGGAAGATAGACACTGAATAGCCGAACCAACTTCTTTACCCTTTCTTTGCGCCTTGCGCTTCATATGCCGCTGTAGTAATACCGGCTATAGGTCGCGCCCTTCGGTACCCGATTCAGCACGGTGCCCAAAACCGGCGTCTGCCGGAATTCCTTGCTTGCCTTCTGTGCCAGATCGAACGGCGTACTCCCCGAACTGATTACGATCAGAACGCCGTGGCACAGATTGGCGATGATGCTGGCATCCGCGATCGGAACCGCGGGCGGAGTATCGACAATCACCCAGTCAAACATCGGGCCGAGACGATCCAGCAGCAGGGCCAGTCGATTGCCCGCCAGCAGGTCCGCCGGATTGGAAATTGAGCGTCCACCCGGGATGAAATACAGATTTTCCAGCGGCCCTTTTTGCACGATCTCGAACTCGTTCGCATCGCCCTTCAGGTAATCCGTCACTCCCGGCTTGGAAGGCGCGCCCAGCACCTCGTGCAGGCGGGACAATCGCAGATCGCAGTCCACCAGGAGCACTTTGCGGCCGCGCTGGCGCACAAACACCTGCGCCAGGTTGGCGGAGACAAAGGTCTTGCCCTCCCCGGGAAGAGCGCTGGTAATCAGCAGGCGAGACAACGTCTGGCGCTGCCGCATCTGGTACAGCCGAGAGCGCAGCGTCCGAAACTCCTCCAGCCCAACCGGATTGGTACCCCGCAAGTCGAACGACAACATCCGCTGCGCATCCGGCTTCCATTCCGCGGACTGGCACCGGGAAGCCAGATCTTCCAATCGAACCGGAAAATCCGAGTCGCGCGGGAGCCCGCTTCGGCCTCCGACGGCGGCGGCGGCGTACCGGGTTTCGCGCCGGACCTGCCAGGGGAGCCGCGCGTTCATGGCTGACTTCCCTGCGCGGCTGCGGCCGGGACAGCTCGATAACCTCGCCGCTCTCCACCGTCGCCCGGCTGACCGGCAGCACCGTCTCCGGCAGCCATCCCGAATCACCCCTCGCAGGATTCTCAGGTGACAGCGAGGGCGGTTCGGCGATCGGCGACATGCTCGATTCCTCTGCCCTCCATTTCACCTGCCTGCCGGAAAAATCAAAGTCAAGCGGCCTCGACGAAATGTCCTCAGCTTCGGCATTGATGTTGTCCGAGGCCTGTTCCGTCACGCGCAGTACTTCCAGGATCTCCAATGCCTGATCGGTATTGGCAGGTTCCGGCTCGGAACCGTTCCCCTTCCGCAGTGCTTCTTCCGCCCGTCGAAGGGCATCGTGAATCCGGCTCATCTTGGGTCCGTTGTCATTCCCCCCGCCGCTCGGGCGTGAGGCTGTTCAGTGCCAGCGGCTTCGGCTTCGCTGAGCGCGGTTAAGCTTTCGTCCGCCGGATCCGGTACGGGTTGGGGATACCCGACGCGGGGGTCGTCCAATTCGTTCTCTTGCGCAATCAAATCGATCGTATTACTGCGAATGGTTCGCTGCTGATCCGCAAAGGCGGCGATCAGCGCGTGTTCGCAGAGAAAGTTGATGACTCGTGGAATTCCCTTCGAGTAGCGATGGATGGCCCGCACCGCGTCCGGCGCGAAAATCGCTTCCGGAGGAGCACCGGCAACCCGCAGCCGGGTGCTGATGTACGCCTGCACCTCCTCCAGCGTCAGAGGATAGGTCTTGCACCGAATCGTGACCCGCTGGCGAACCTGCCTCATCTCAGGCCGCCGCAATGTCTCGTCCAGTTCCGGCTGTCCCGAAAGCAAAATTTGCAGCAGCTTGTGGGTCGAGGTCTCCAGGTTGGTCAGCAGCCGGATCTCTTCCAGAACTTCCGGCGAGAGATCCTGGGCCTCATCCACGATGAGCACCGCGGTTCCCCCCGCCCGATGCCGTTCCAACAGGAATCTGTGCAGATGCAGGATCTTCTGGCTCTTCAGTGGCGAGTCGCAGCGGATTCCGAAATCCGCAAGAATCATGTCCAGAAACTGCTCCGGCTCCAGCGACGGATGAAAAACAAATGCCGAAGCGGCGTTCTGCGTCCTCAGCCACTCCATCAGCTTATTGACAATGGTGGTCTTACCCGTCCCCACTTCGCCGGTCAGCAAAATGAAACCCTTGCGCCGGTAAATTCCATGCGCGAGCGAGGCCAATGCCTTCACCGTGGCCCGCGTACAGTAAAGAAAACGCGGATCCGGATTCACATTAAACGGATTGTGCCGTAGCTTAAAAAATGCCCTGTACATCGAGAGCTACACTCCCATTCCGGTCGACGCAAGTTGTTCGTTCTGCTTCTTGGGACGCCTTCTTAGCTTATCCCGAAGCGACCGACCCTTCTGGTTACGTTGGTTATGGTCAAGATCCGGCACCATCGCCAGAGTGCGCAACTGAAGCAGGTCCTGGATGTCGCCCTCGGTGCGCAGTGCCTTGTCTTTCATTTCCAGCAGCAAGGCGATTCCGATGCCGATGATCAGCCCGCCTCCCAGCCCTCCGGTGGCATACTTCTGCCGGTCGGGAGAACTGGGCGCACTGGGCAAATTCGGCGGATCCATCACGCTGAACTGCTCGCCCTGCTGCTGCCGCTCCAGGTTGGTGGCAATCTCGGAAAGCTGGCTCTTCTTGAGCAGGTCGTCATAGAAGTCTGATGCGGTTTTGTAATCCCGCGTCAGCTCTTTCCACTGCTGGTTGACCTCTGGGCTCAATTGCACGCGCGCCTGATATGCGGCGACCTGCTTCTGTACCCGATTCTGCTGCTGTTGCTGTTGCGCCAGGTTCAAATCCAGATTGTGCAATTGATGCCGCAACTGCTGGATCCCCTCCGGTTCCTGCTCCTGTCCGGCATCCGCAGCCTTGGGCTGGTCTCCGTCATTTGCGCGGGCTTCCTGAACCCTTTTTTCCAGCGCCGCGATGTCCCGCTTGGCGCGGATCACGTCCGGGTGAGTATCGGTATAGCGGGATTGCAGGGCCTGCAATTGGCTGTGCATGTTTGCCAGTTGCTGCTCCAGCGTGACCGGGTTATTCGCGGTCTGCGACTGCCTCCACGCCGTCAACTGCTGGTTGAGGATATTTTCCGTGTACGCCTTATCCTGCTCGATGCGGTAGATCGATTGATTGATCGAATCCATCTGCGAGTTCAGGGTTTGCAGCATGCTGAAGTTCCCCTGTTCCTGCCCCGGAAGCTGCCCCATGTAGCGTCCCTCGAACGCCGCCAGCTTCGCGTCCTTTTCGTCGAGTTTCTGCTTGGCGTCCTGCAGTTCCGTGTTCAGAAATTTTGTGGTGCCTTCTGCGCTGCGCTCGCGCGAGCGAAGATTCTCCGTGGTAAACATTGATGTGATCTGCCCGCAGACTTCCTGCGCAATGCGCGGATCGTTGTAGGAAAAGCTAATCGAAAATCCAGTAATTTCCTGTCTCTCTCCGCTGGTAACCAGGCTTACCGTGACCGCCTTGCGCATCCGGTTGACCAGCTGTTCCATGTTGGCGTTGGGAGTCTCGTCCTTGAACAATTCAAACTGTTCAATGATGGGTTGCAGCCGGGTGCGGCTCAGGATTTGTTCCTGCATGGTCCGCAGCCGCTCGGCGATTCCCTGGGTGATGACCGGGCGCACGAAGTCCCCCGGGACCTTTTGCGCTTCCACCAGCACCACGGTCTCGGAGGTGTAGATGTTAGGAACGGTCAGCGAGTACAGGTACGCGCCAATCGGCACAACGATCACGGGGACAAGAATCCACCAGAATCGCCGCTTCAGAATTGCCAGGTAGTCCTCGGGTCCGAGATTGCGTCCTAGAATCATTGAAATGCTTCCTTCGTCTTGCTCTTGTTGCTCTTGCTCCTCGATTGCGCTTGCAACATGCTTCAGTCGATTCGCACCGGGTGGAACAGCCAATCCAGCCCCAGGCCCACGGTGTGGCTCCAACCCCCGAATGCCGAACACGCCAGCCCGCTGCAGGTGCCCCCGACTCTCTGGTGCTGGAATTGATAGCTGAAGCTCAGGCCCTTCCCAGCCACCTGCCGTCCCAGCATGATTCCGCCATGCTCCCCCCGGCTGGTGGAGAAGGCGCCCACGCCGGCGTTCTGGGCGTATCCAAGATCGACCGTGGCGGCCCAGAACCGCGCCACCGGACGGCTGAACGCGGCCTGCACTGTGTGATTCCGCGACGCCCGATAGACTCCCGAACCGCCGATAACCCCGGCGGAGTACATGAGAGTCAGAGAACTGCGGTGCATCTGATACAACAGCGTGTTCGAAGTGGTCCATTGGACGGAGTTGCCACCGGAACCTGCCTGAATCTGAAGTTGCGGGCCGGCCGAGAGTTGCATCGTCAGGCGCGAGGTGAGCCGCCGTGAATACCCCACTAGCGCCGAGTGAGCCTGCACCGCGGAAAAACCAGACGACATTGTCCGGAAGAAGGTGTAGTCCAGGGAGACATTGCTGCGCCGGCTCAGAGTTCGATCGACCCCGAAACCCAAGTTGTATTGAGAACTGTTCGCCAGCCCGGTGCCCTGAAACCGCAGGATTCCGTATCCACCCGAAACATTGAGCGAACTCCGCTGGCCGAGATGGTACCTGACTTGCGCGACCGTGCTGTCGTTGAGGCGGCTTCCCGAGTTGAGAACCGACTCGTTGGGATACAAACCCGAACGCAAGCCCGAAGCAAACCCCAGCGGATCCGATCCCAGCCCTCCATAGAGCCCCAGCCCGAAGCTGGATTGCGGAGCATAGGAAGCCGCATTCGACAGCTGCAGCGACCAGCGCGGCCTGGCCAGCGAGGTGTTGAAAGTAAACTGATGACTCGACGTCACCTGGGTATCGAAACCTCCGCCGGCAAACACGGATTCAGCCCCGTTGTAGTGGAAATCCAGGCTGCTGCGACCCCAGCTCCGGCTCAGTGCCGTGTTGCCCGAGAGCATCGTGATGGACTGCAGGCTGTTCCCCCCACCCACCTGCGCCGTGTTGCTGCTCGCCACTTGCATCACCCGCAGCCCATAGGTGAGCAACTGCGGCCGTCCGCCCAGCGTCGGCAGCTTTACGCTGGAGGCGGAAAGCTCCGACATGTCCTGTTGCTCTGTTGATTGCCCGGTTGCGGAGGACACCTCGGAATCGCCCTTTCCAGCCCCAATGGCGGAGATGGGACCGCTCGAAGCCGCGGGCGCGGGAGTTCGCTGTGCCCAGCCGCTCGCGCAGCTCGCAAGCAGGAGCGCCGCCGTCATCGTCCATGCACCATGCATTCGCATCGTCGGGCTCGCCTTGCTAGGGGACAACAATCGTGTCTCCCGGCTTGAGTTCGATGTTCTGCTCGGGATGTTCGCCCTTCAGCGCTTCCTTGTAGTTGAAAGGAATTCGCCGCGGCTTGTCGTTCTCATTCCGGAGCACGTAAATGTTCTTGCTGTCGGCGAAGGGCGAAAGGCCGCCCGCCGCCGAAAGTGCCTGCAGCACCGTCATTTTGGGCAGCAGAGGAAACGAACCCGCGCGCGCCACCTCGCCCACCAGGTACACCATCCGGCTGTTCACGGCCGTAACCACCACGGTCACCTGGGGCTGCTCGATATACTTCTGCAGCTTGTCGTGAATCTCCTGTCCCAGTTGCATGGGCGTGAGACCTGCCGCCTGAATGTCGTTCACCAGCGGCAGAGAAATCTTCCCGTCGGGCCGCACCGGAACGCTGGACGACACTTCCGCCTCCTTCCATACATTGATGCTCAGCACATCTCCGAGCCCGATCACGTAGTCCGGGTCCGTCGTGGCCGATTTCGGCATGGGTGAAATGTCGGAAGCCGCCGTCGCCGACGAATTGCCCGATTGCGCAGCAGCACGAGCAGCCGCGCGGCTTGCTTGCGGCAGCATCAAAAACAACAAAAATGCCAGGGAAGCTACCAGGGTGTTTCCCATTCTCACGAATCCGTACCTCCAGTCGCCTGTGTCAATTGGCGGTTATCCAGACCGGTCTGCTTCAGTTTGTAGAGCAGAGCCTTGTAGCTGATCTGTAACTCCTGTGCGGCGCGTTTGCGGTTCCACCGGGTACGCGCCAGAACCTTGAGAATCAGTTCGCGCTCGGCCTGCAGAGAGGCCGCGCGCGCCGCCTGCTTCAGCGACGTGCTCAGGGCCTCCGCCGGCACCGGGCCTGCCAGTTCCCTTCCAAATCCGAAGGCCGTAATCGCCAGGTCGCTGTCTCGTACTGCCGCTGCCGACTTCAGAATGTTCTCCAGCTCGCGCACGTTGCCGGGCCAGGGGCAACCCGTCAAAGCAAACAGCGTCTCGGGCGCAAGCCGCATCGGGACCCGCCCGAACAGCGCCGCATATTTGGCCAGAAAGAACTTCGCCAGCACAGGGATGTCTTCCTTGCGGTGACGCAGGGGCGGGATGCGCAGGCATATGCCGCTGACGCGGTAATAGAGGTCTTCCCGAAACCGGCCCAGACGAACCTCGTCTTCCAGGTGGATCCTGCTGGAGCAGATCAGCCGCGCGCCCAGGCGTCCTTCCGTCCCGGAAAGCATCTCCATCAGCCTGGCTTGAGCCTCCGGAGGCAATTCCCCGAGTTCATCCACAAAAACCGTTCCATTGCCAAAGAAGGGGGCCATCCAGTCTCCCGAGCGGGAGGAATTTCCATTTCCTCTCCAGGCGGCCAGAGACCGTGGCGAAAGGCTCACGAACGACTCCGCCTGCCGGAGAGACAGCCGATGAATCTGCTGCGCCAGCACTCCCTTCCCCGACCCCCTTTCGCCCAGAAGGAGAACCGGCACGTCCGTGGCTGCAATGTCCGTGGCCACCCGCTCCAGCGCCTGCATAGTGGGGCTCACGCTGGGAACAAATCCCTCGCTTGCCGCCCCAGCAAATACGCTGTTTTGCCACAACTTGGCACTCTCGCCTTGCATTTCCACAATCCGACCTTCAAATTTGGTACTTCTGAGAAAAGAGACCGGGCCTCTGGCTTCCGAGTGCAAGATCATTGCCAATGCTCTGCAATGAAATGAACTCCATAAATCGCCCAATTTAGAAAGAAATATGCCTCTGTTTGGCCCTGGGGGAGTGGAAATTTTGGAAAAAAGCGAAAACTTTTTCTCTTCGGATAGGACTTGTTACCTCTCCGAATCCATGATTGAAACTCAATTCGCGAGAGAAGTCACTAAGTTTTCATGTACTTACAAATATTTTTCACTGCCGGCAACGACCCCGAACCCGAGGGGAAAACATTTCCCTTCCATCCGGAGCCGAGCAGTCGTCAGAATTACACCCTCGGAACTTGCCCAACTTCTGCAAAAGTCTAACCCGGAGATTCTCCGCTGTCTGCCCAATTCTGGGGAAAGAGAAAAACTTTGGTTTACCTCTGCAATGGAATAGGGATTGCTTTGCAAATTTTGTTCTTTTAGGCTGATTTTCGCTTTATGAGTCCAACCCTGGAAACGGCGGTTCAGGCCCCTGTGCAGTCATCGGGGCGAATTAAGGCACGCGTTTGGTGGCAACTGGCGGTTGTCGGACTGTTTCTGGCCCTGTGCTATTACGACGTGATCGCTGCCCTGGTTCGCGACTGGTGGGTCGACCCCGACGCATCCCATGGATTCATCGTTCCCTTATTCTCCGCCTACCTGCTGTGGCAGCGTCGCGACACCTTGGAGAACACGCCCCTGCGCCCCTCGTGGCTGGGGCTGCTCATCACCGCCGCGGGATTGTCGATTCTGATTGTCGGTAACCTTGGGGCCGAGCTTTTCTTGTCGCGTACTTCTTTTGTGCTGGTGCTGGGCGGCCTGGTCATTCACTTTTGCGGCTGGGAATACTTCCGCAAGGTGCTGTTTCCCTGGGCATTTCTGTTTTTCATGATCCCGCCGCCGGCCATCATTTTCAACCAGATCACTTTTTCGCTCCAGCTCCTGGCATCGCAGCTGGCCAAGAGTTCGCTGAGCGCCATCGGAGTTCCGGTTTTGCTGGAGGGAAATATCCTGCGGCTCCCGGTCATGCCCCTTGAGGTCGCCGAGGCCTGCAGCGGCATCCGGTCGCTAATTTCCCTGGGCGTGGTGGCGATCATCTATGGGTACCTGCTGGAGCAGTCGACCCTGATTCGGATTGCCTTGGCGATTGCAGCGGTCCCTCTGGCGGTCGCAGCCAACGCCGGCAGAATCGTAGGCACCGGCCTGCTGGTCGAATACTGGGATCCGCACAAAGCCCTGGGCTTCTTCCACACCTTCTCCGGGTGGGTGGTTTTCATGATCGCCGTGGCCCTGCTCATGGCGCTCCATGCTGCCCTGCGTTCTGCCTTGAACCTTTTTGAGCGGAGGTCCTCGTGAATGCCCTAGTCGCCCGCGCTCGCCTGGTGACCGTACTCGTTCTGCTGGGCGGAACGGCCATGTTCTTGAGGCACGGCGGCAGCCGGAAGCCATGGTTCCCTACAAGGGCCTGGAACAGCTGCCTGTCGAACTTGCCAGTTGGCAGGGAGTCGAAGTCCCCATTGCCCAGGAAACCCGCGACATATTGGGCAAAGGCGAGTTTCTCCAGCGAATCTATCGTAGCCCCGTCGAGGGAAGTCCCATGGACCTGTTCGTTGCCTACTTCCCCAGTCAGCGGGTTGGGGTGACCATCCACTCTCCTAAAAATTGCCTCCCGGGGTCAGGTTGGAGCCCGATTGAAAGCGCTCATGTCCCCATTGCCCTGAATTCCGGGGATATCGTGGTGAATCGTTATGTCGTAGCCAAGGGGGAAGCTCGCGAACTCGTCCTCTACTGGTACCAGGCCCACGGACGGGCGGTGGCCAGCGAGTACTGGGCGAAGTATTACCTGGTCAAGGATGCCATTGCTCTGAATCGCAGCGATGGCAGCCTCATCCGCATCGTGACCCCAATCAATGAAAATGAAACTACCGCTTCCGCACAACAGCGTGCGGTTGAGTTTGCCCGCGCATTAATGCCGGCACTGGCACAGGTCGTACCTCAATAAGGAAACGCGGAAGCCTCCCCTCGGCCCTTAAGTGCGGGGAGAAACCGCCAAAGAATTTTGGGAGTTCTTCTCATGAAGCTGTTTCGAAACGTCATCCTACTGCTGACCATGGCGGCCACGTTCACTGCGCTGGCCTGCTCGCGCGATCCGAACGTAAAAAAGCAGGAATACCTCAAGAGCGGCAACCAATACTTCGAACAGGGCAAGTATCGTGAAGCGGCGATTCAGTTCGCCAACGCCGTGCAGGTGGACGGCAACTTTGTGGATGCCCGCTACCGCCTGGCCGAGACCTACATCCACATGGGAGACGTGCAGCGTGCGTTTGGGGAGTTGAGCCGCATCGTGGAAATTCAGCCGGACCACCTGCGCGCGCAACTGGATTACGGCAATCTCATGCTCGGCGCACACCAGTTTGACGAGGCCCAAAAGCGGGCCGATCTGGTGCTGGAAAAAGATCCCAATAATGCCGAAGGCCACGCTCTGGCCGCCAACGTGGCCGCCGCCCAGCAGAAGCCCGATGTGGCCAAAAAGGAGATGCTGAAGGCGATTGAGCTGGATCCGAAGCACTGGCAGTTCCATCACAACATGGCCCTGCTGTACGCCAACACGAAAGATTACGACGCCGCGGAAAAAGAGCTGCAGACGGCCATTCAGCTTTCCTCCGGCCAGGCAGCGCCCTATCTCTCGCTGGCCACCCTGCAGGAACAGCGCCAGCAGTGGACGGAAGCGGAAAGCACCCTGCGCAAGGCCGTGACCGTCGAAAGCAAGAACATCGGGGCGCGGGTGGCATTGGCTCGCTTCCTGGTCATCCGCAACCGCAGCGACGAGGCCGAGCAGGTCGTCAAGCAGGCCAAAGCGGATTTCCACGACGACCCTGACGGCTATGTGGTGCTGGCCGACTACTACACCGCGACCAATCAGCGCGATAAGGCGCTCGCGGAATATGCCAGTCTGTACAAGGAGCATGCCGACAATCACCGCGTCGCTGAAAATTACGCTTCCATGCTCGTCTTGAACAACCGGCTCGATGATGCCCAGAAAGTCGTCGACGCCATGCTTGCCGCAAACAAGTCGGATACCGACGCCCTGATTCTGCAGGGAAATCTGCAGAACCGCCACGGGGATCCCAAGGCCCAGCAGACTTTGGAAACCGCCTTAAAAGCCGCTCCCGAAAGTCCGGCAGCGCACTACCAGCTCGGACTGGCTCTGATGGGCCAGGGGAAGGCGGACGATGCGGAAAAGGAAATCCGCGCCTCTCTCAAGTATGCCCCCAATGCCATCGATGCCAAGATGGCGCTGGCGGAGCTCTTAGGGCGCAAGGGGAACATGGACGAGGTGCAGCGACTGGGCGGTGAGATCATTCAGATGCAGCCTCGGATCCCCGCAGGGTACCTGATTCACGGCGCAGCGAGTCTGGCCCGCAAGGAGTATCCGGCAGCGGAATCCGATTTTAAGAAAGCCATCGAGTTGGCTCCCGATAATGCCGTCGGCTACATTCGCCTTGGGCAGTTGTATATGGTGCGCGATCAGAATGCGGCAGCCAGCGCCGCCTTCGAGCAGGCGCTCCAGCACGATCCGAAATCCTCCCCGGCGCTCGAGGGTCTGGTCAGAATCGACCTGCAGGCTCGAGATCCGCAAAAAGCCGTGGCGCGTATTGACTCCCAGCTGCAAAAAGATCCCGACAACAGCAGCTTCCATTCCTTGCGGGGAATTGCCCTCAGTGCCGCTTCCGATCTGCCGGGCGCGGTTAAGGAATTCCAGCGCGCACTCGACCTGGACAAGGGCAATGTCAGCGCCGTTCTGCTGCTCGGACAGCTCCACTTGCGCATGGGCGATGTGGACCAGGCCATTGCCAATTATGAGCGCAGACTTGCCCAGGACCCCAAGGACACGCGTTTCCTGTTCCTGGTGGCATCCCTCGAGGAGGGCCGGGGAAACGACTCCAAGGCCCAGGACCTCTACCAGAAGATCCTGGCAATTCAGCCAAACTATGGCCCCGCCGCCAATAATCTGTCCTACTTGATGATCAAGAATGGGAAAAATGCCGACGTGGCGCTTTCTCTGGCTCAGGTGGCTCGGCAGAGCATGCCGGATCTTCCTAACTCGGCCGACACCCTGGGATGGGCGTACTACAACAAGCAGGTTTATGGTTTGGCCGTCGATTTGCTAAAGGAAGCTGTTGACAAGGCGCCTCAGAATGCCACGTATCGCTACCATCTCGGCATGGCATACCAGAAAAGCAACGACGCGCCCCGCGCCCGGGTTCAACTGCAGAAGGTCCTAGAGCTGGATCCTAAGTACTCTCAGGCAAACCAGATAAGGCAGACACTGCGCGAAATTGGAGGTTGACCTAGGTTGATGTCACATCCAATGACCTGCAAAGTACGTCCAAAGATGGTCAATAACTAGGTTCAAATGGGATAGAGAGATCCCACTTGGGAAACTTTTCTCTCGAGAGTGTGCAAAATCATGCATACTCTTCCTCGATTCACCCTGCTTAACTTAAGACAGAACAATTACTTAAGTAACATCACAGTTGGCCGTAAGCTTGCACATAACATGGACGCTCACTCTCCCATCTCCATGGGAGGGAATTCTGAGGAAGAACACCCATGCGCCCTGTTCGTTTGCTCTTCTTTACCTTCATCTTCGCCTTGGCTTTCGTTTCCAGTTCCTTGGCGGATCCCATTTCTGTCTCGGGTGGCGGCGTTTGTGACCGACTTCGGGGGCGCAGCGCCCATCGACGGCCCACTGGTTCCCGGCTTGACCGCCGAGGCAACCTTTTCCAATTTCGTGTTCAGCTCCGTCACTCTTAGTGGGAACCCCTACACCAATGCACATTTGACGTGGCGTTGAGCAACACGTCCAGTTCTCCAATCACCAGTAGCCGGATTTCCATTATGGCGTTCGACACCACGCCGGACATCGTGATCAACCCGCCCACCTCCGCAGTCAGCACAGTTTCCGGCCCCCTTTCCAACCTCGCGGCAGCCACAATTTCCCCTACAGCGTAGGGACGGTCGAGTTCTGCTTTACTGCGGGTCCCAATTGCGCCGGTGGCGGCGGTGGCGGCGTCACAAAGGGCAATACCGGTACTCTCAGCGCATCGCTCTATTTCTCTGGAACGATCAGCTCACTGACGTTCGACAACATCTTCATCAAATGGCAGGATGTGGACGGGTGTTCTGGTTGCAACGGCGGCTCCTTCGGAGGCTACGGCACGCCGCCGGGAGATCCGGTTCCCGAGCCAGCCACGCTCAGCCTGATAGGCAGCGGGTTACTGGGTCTCTGGTACAGCCGTCGGCGCCTAGCCGCTGGCCGGAACAGTTCCGCGTCCAAGTAGTAGCAGGGGTCCTTTTATCGGTGTGACTCAATTCCCAGTGCCTCCTCCGGCTTACCTGGAACGTTCTAAGGCTGCTGCCACGGGCGAGCCTGCCCGGGCATCGACTGCCACTGTGGGAAGCTCTTTGGGGTCGCCATACGCCGCCAGAACCTCTCCCAGAGGTCCAAACATGCCTTCCGACAACAAACCCTCGATTCTTGGCTGCATGAGATTCAAGTTGCGGTAATGCCGCAGGCGCGACTTCCACCTGCCCGGCAGACGCGGCTGTTCCGGATCGATCTCCCAGGGATGCAAGTAGAGCTGAAACGGCATGCCGTGGCTTCGCAGCCGCTTCTGTCCCCAGCGGCTATAGGCCATGGGCAGAAGGCGCAGATAGCCTCCGCCGCCGACCGGAAAATTGCTGTCCAGCAGCCGCAACGTGCTCATCGGGAGTTCGGGGAAACGTCGGCCGCCGCCCAAGTCCCAGCAGAACGCAGAGCGAGGAGCGGCCGGCATGCCATAAACATCGTGGCGCACGGGAAAGACGCTGGAGTCGAATTGCAGCCCTTCTTCCGCCAGGATTTCCAGTGCCCAGAGCGTATGCTCGACCACGGAGAACGTGGGAGCGCGGTACCCGGTCACGGCGGTTCCGCCCGCATCCTGAATCGCCGCCAGAGCGCGCCGAGTGTCGCTGCGAAACTGCTCTGGGGTAAGCCGCCAGATGCACTGGTGCAGATAGCTGTGGCACCCCAATTCATGTCCGGCGGCTTGGATTTCGCGCACCAGATGCGGAAACCGTTCCGCCACCCAGCCAAGCACAAAAAAAGTTCCCCGCACCCCTGCCCCGGAAAACAATTCCAGTACCCGCCGGGTGTTGTCCACCACTCGTGACGGATACTGCTCCCAGGTGTCCGGACGGATACGGTCGGCAAAAGCCTCCACGTGGAAGTAATCCTCCACGTCCACGCTCAGAGCGTCCGGAATTGTCCTGCTGGGAGTCGATTGCACGATCGCGGAATCCGCCGCGGTGGGCACCATGAATTTCGTCAGGTTATCCAATGAAGTCTGATTCACGGCCTTGTCCTGCCCGCCACCCCGCCTGGCATAGCAAGGGCCGTTCAGTCGGCGGAAAGGCTCTCGTTGGGTTCTTCCGATCCATCTTTGCGATTTGGGCTTGCCAGCCCGCTATTCTGCATTTTGTAAAGCAGGGCGCGATAGCTGATGCGCAAGGCGCGGGCGGCCTGCTTGCGATTCCAGTGGTGCGCTTCCAGGACCTTGAGGATGATCTTCGCCTCCAGTTCCCGAACCGCCTCCCGGGTGATTTTTTTCAGATGCACCGGCCCGTCGAATTGAATATTCGGATCCAGGAAGCTGCGCTCCTCGCGGGTGGTCATTTCGCTGGTGAGCACTTCCTCGGAACCGACAATCACGTACCGCTTGATCAGGTTCTCCATCTGGCGGATGTTTCCCGGCCAGTGATACGCCTGCATCTGCGATACCGCATGCGGGGAAAGCTGCCGGGCCCGGCAATTGTACTTCTCGTTGTACAACTGGTAGAAGTAGTTAGCCAGGATGGGAATATCCGGAGCCCGGTCCCGCAGCGCCGGCATGGATACCTTCAGAACGTTAATTCGATAATAGAGGTCCTGGCGAAAGGTTCCCCGCTCAATCTCCCGCTCCAGCACCCGGTTGGTGGCGCACACCACGCGCGCATCCATCTTCTTATCTTCTTGGGCGCCAATCCGGCAGAACTGGCCGTCCTGCAGCAGTTGCAACAGCTTGGATTGCAGACCCGATTCCAGCTCGGAGATCTCGTCCAGGAATAAGGTTCCGCGGTTCGCCATTTCCACCCGGCCGGGGCGGGAATCGGTAGCCCCGGTAAAGGCTCCCTTTTCGTGTCCGAACAGTTCGCTTTCCAGTAGCGTGTCGGGTATGGCCGGACAGTTAATCTTTACATAAGGACCATCGCGCCATGGGGAAAACTGATGAATGAGCCGGGCGACAATGTCCTTGCCCGTGCCACTCTCGCCTTCGATCAACACCGGAACGTTGGCCATGGCGATTTTTTCCAACCGCTCTCGTACCACCTGCATGTGGTGCGAGACCCCGAAAATGACCGACTCCGGCGGGAGCGCCGAGTCCGAGAACTTGCCAGGTGCGACGGCCGTTATTGCCACGTTGTATGACCTCTTGGGAGCAAATGCCCCGCTTCACAGAATTGCAACTTTCGCGCCAAAACGTTTCACCTGCAGAAAATCCCGGCCTTCCCCCATGCGGAAACAAGGAAGTATCAAGGACTCAGTACTTTAACGCAAATTATTAGTTTTGAACACGAGCAAGTTCGGGGATCCGGCGAGGCGGGTACAGTAGGAAAGCTTCTTCACTTCGAGGAAGATGCTTTCCCTTTCCCTCGTTTCACCGGTCGGGCTGAGGCAGCGATGGGGCGGCTGAACTTCATTCCCAGAAGGTTGTACTTTTCTCCGTGGCTAGCCCGAACCATACGGGCTTTGAGCGTCCGAATGGATTGCGCGAAGGCCGCAGAGGTCGGCAAGGGAGCTACCGGAATTTCCAGCGAGAGCACAGCCGATTTGGGAAGGCTGCGCCGGGTCGCCAGCAGAACCCCACCGGCGCTGATGTTGAGGGCCGTCGCAAACTCCAGGAAATCGCGACCTTCTTTATCGGTACCTCGAACAAATACTGGAATGGAGAGCGGAAGACGAGGATATCTTCGTCGATCGGGGAGGAGGTTAGCCATGGCGCAATGCTCAACTAAGTGGCACACAATGGGCCAAACTTCGGATTCCGCATTCCCCCTTGATAATGGGTACTTAAGTAATGCCTGGCCTTCTGTTTACAGGAAACCATTCAAGTGAAATGCAGTTACACTGGAACTCCGCAAACCGGATGAGAGCAGCAAACTTTTGCGGACAAAAGGGAAACAAATTGCAGTTTTACTTGGAATTCCGTTGACACATTAGAAACTACGCGGCTAGCATTTTGATTGTATAAAGTTTAATCCCGACTGCGAAAGTAAACCTCCCCCAAAATAAGAAATCTGCATCGGACAGGCTTGGCTATGGCTGATTTTCCAGAAAATTCAGAAATCCAACGTCTTTCTGGAGGGAATCCCGCCGCTATGCCGCTTTCTGGAGCCGATTCGGTCGACGTTGAAACCCTGATCCATGAGCATCGCCAGTTGCAGGAGAAGTATCAGCGATGCTCCCAGGCCCTGGCCACGGCCGCCCATGACCTGCGGACGCCCTTGGCCGTGGTATCCGGATATATCGAACTTCTGATGAGCGGCAAGCTGGGCGACCTGAACGACCGCCAGCAGCGCGTCCTGCATGACATGCAGTCCAGCAGTTCCCGGCTGCAGCGGCTCATTACAGACTTTTTAACCTTCAGTGCCTTGGAGACTGGTACTCTGAACCTGCGTTTGGAGGAGGAGAGCAGTCTGCATGAGTGCCTGCTGGAAATCTGCGGCTTCTGGCTTCCCCGCTTCCAGTCCAAGGAAATCGCCTTCTACTGCCTGGGAACAGAAGCTGTTCGCCCGTTCGCCTTCGACCGGGACCGCATCCAGCGGGTAGTTTCGAACCTACTGGAGAATGCTCTGAAGTTTACTCCCCCGGGCGGTACGGTTTGGCTGAACGCGGAGATGCAAATGTGGGAACGCCGGCTGGCCGACAGTCCTGCTTCGTACCGCAAGGACCGCCGTTCGGAGAGGACGAACAGCCCCAACGCGGTGAGAATTACAGTGGCCGACACCGGCCCTGGCATTCCTCCCGAGTACCACCAGGACATCTTTTGTGATTTTTTCCAGGTCCCTGACGAACGGGAGTCGAACGACGGAATGGGATTAGGACTGGGAATCGCCCGGCGGCTGGTTCAGGCGCATGGCGGCAAAATTTGGGTGGAGAGCGATCCCGGCAACGGCTGCAAGTTTTCTTTCTTGGTGCCGTTGCGGCAAACCCGACGGGACGAATAAATTCGCGGTTCCGCTAATGACTAGCTCATGAGTAAGCCAGCAAGAATTCTTGTCGTGGACGATGAACCGAGCATGCTGCGTTATCTTCAGACCCTGCTCGAAGTCGAGTCTTATCGGGTCATCACCGCCACCAACGGGGAAGAAGCCCTGGTGCGGCTGCAACAGACGCCCCTTCCCGACGTGGTGTTGCTGGACGTCCTCATGCCCGGGAATGGATGGACTGGAAACCCTGGAGAAGATCCGGGGACAGTACCCGTATCTCAAGGTCATCATGCTGTCCTGCCTGACCGACACCCGCAAGGTCGTACAGGCCATCCGCCTGGGCGCGCAGGACTATCTCACCAAGCCCTTCCAGAAAGCCGACCTGGAGGCAGTGATTGAGCAGTGTCTTGGCGCTCACGGCGATCACCCGCCCTTGCAGGGAGAGATTGAGGACTTGGGCGATGATGTATTTTTCGTGGCCGCCAGCCCGGCCATGCGGAAGATTCGCTCCCAGGCCAAGCTGGTCGCCAACGTGGACATTCCGGTCCTGATCCTGGGCGAGAGCGGCACCGGCAAGGAAGTCGTCGCCCGCCTGATCCATAAGCATTCGCCCGCGCCCACTCGCACCTTTCTCAAGGTCAACTGCGCGGCGTGCCCGGCGATCTGCTGGAAAGCGAACTGTTCGGCTACGAACAGGGGGCCTTCACCGGCGCCACCCATGCCAAGCCCGGCAAGTTCGAGATCTGCAACAAGGGAACGATCTTGCTCGACGAAATCGGCGAAATGCCGGCCCAGCTCGCAGGCCAAGCTGCTGCACGTGCTGCAGGACCACCATTTTCCCGGCTGGGCGGCCGCACCTGATGAAAGCCGACGTGCGGGTGCTTGCCGCCACCAACATCGACATCGAGGAAGCGATCGCCAGCCGCAAGCTGCGCGAAGATCTCTACTACCGATTGAATGGATTCGCTATCAACATGCCTCCGCTGCGCGAACGCAAGTAGGAGATTCCCATTCTGCTCAAGCACTTCATGAGCCAGGTGGCGGAGCGCTACGCCCGCCCGCATTGCCCCTGGCGACCGAAGCTGATCGAAGGCCTGCGAGCACTACAACTGGCCGGGAAATCTTCGCGAGCTGGGAAATTTCGTCAAGCGTTACTTGATTCTTGGCGACGAACAGCTTGCTATTGCAGACCTTGTTCCCACCAGGGACGAGCGCTCCCGGGCCGAGCGCCGCAGCCGAGGTGAACCACCCGGAGCACCGGATTAAAAGGCACTGGTGCGCGGCCTGAAAGATGAAGCCGAAATGGAAGCCATCGCCCGCGCGCTGGAACAAACCAACTGGAACCGCAAGAAGGCCGCCGTCCTGCTGCAGATCAGTTACAAGGCCCTGCTGTATAAGATCCGCCAGTACGACCTGCAGCGGGTGCCGAGCAATTCGGTTCAGTAGAGAAAGCGCGCCAGTTCAGGTATCTTGCGAGTTAAGGCACTTCCGTTACGCTCGTCATCTTCGCAACCCGACGGGACTGCCGTAACATCGTGCAATACGGCACTCTCAGGGAGTGGATTGGGTCACGTATGTCGACTGTTGCAAAAACTGTTTTTCTGACGCCCGAGCAGTTCAAGGCCGGGATCGAAACTCGCACCGCGAGGATTGGAATCATCGGCCTCGGGTACGTCGGCCTCCCGCTTGCCCTGCTGTTCAGCGGCGAGCGCTTCGCCATCACCGGTTTTGACATCGACCAGCGCAAGGTCGGCACCCTGTCGCAAGGCGGCAGCTATATTGTTCGCATCGAACCTGAGGAAATTCGCGCCGCTCAGGCCGCGGGGTTCACCCCGACCACCGACTTCGCCCGCATTGCGGACATGGACGCCATCATCATCTGCGTCCCCACGCCGCTGAACGAGTACCGCGAGCCCGATCTGAGCTACATGACCAACACCGCCGAGTCCATCGCGCCGCACCTGCACGCCGGGGCAACTGGTCATCCTGGAAAGCACCACCTATCCCGGCACCACCGAAGAGGTGCTGGTGCCCATCCTCGAAAAGGGCAACAAGCGGGGACTCAAGGCCGCTCGCAGCGAGAGCCCGCCAGACGGATTTCTTCGTGGCGTTTTCTCCCGAGCGCGAAGATCCCGGCAACACCGACGTTGCCCGTCACGACATTCCCAAGGTGGTCGGCGGCTCGAACCGCGACCGCTACCGAGCTTGCCGGCGCCCTTTACGGCGCCATCTTCCGCCGCACCGTTCCCGTCTCCACGCCCGCGCCGCGGAAATGACCAAGCTGCTGGAGAACATCTACCGCTGCGTCAACATCGCCCTGGTCAACGAGCTCAAAATGCTCTGCCTGCGCATGGGCATCGACATCTGGGAAGTGATCGACGCCGCCAAAACCAAGCCCTTCGGCTTTCATGCCGTTTTATCCCGGCCCGGGCCTCGGCGGACACTGCATTCCCGTGGACCCTTACTACCTGTCCTGGAAGGCGCAAGCGAGTTCGATTTCCCGACCCGCTTCATCGAGCTGGCCGGCGAAATCAACACGCAAGATGCCCTATCATCGTGGTCCAGTCCGTCGCGAGGCGCTGAACGGGCACAAGAAAGCCCTCAAGGGGTCGAAGGTTCTGGTTCTGGGCGTCGCCTACAAGAAGGATATCGACGACCTGCGCGAATCCCCTTCGCTCACCATCATCGAACTGCTCAGAGAAGGCGCGGAGCTGTGGTCGGCTACAACGATCCCTACTTCCCCTCCGTGGGCAAGGGCCGCCACTACGACTCTGCAGATGACGCTGCACGCCGCTGGAAAACCTCGCCCAATACGACTGCGTGCTGATCATTACCGATCACTCGGATTACGACTACAAGCGGATCGTCGCTGAATCGCAACTGGTGGTGGATACCCGCAATGCCACCAAGGGAATCGATGCTCCCAATATCGTTCGCTGCTAGGTGCGCAGCAGAAGAATCTTGTGCTCTCGCTGGGACGAATGTGAAGCTTTCGGGCCGCCAGACAGGGCCCACGGGAAAAGGAATGGCTCAGTATCTCATTACCGGAATTGCAGGCTTCATCGGATCGTCTCTTGGCCCGTGCCCTGGTGGCGCGGGGCGAGCGCGTGCGCGGCGTGGATAACCTGAGCACCGGCAAGCCGGAAAATATCGCCGCCATCCGCGACCAGATCGACTTTCGCCAGGCCGACATCAACGACGCCGCTGCCATGGCCGAGGCCTGCCGGGGTGTCGATTTTGTCCTGCATCAGGCCGCCATCGCTTCGGTTCCGCGCTCGGTCGCCGATCCCATTGGCGCGAACGTCGCCAATGTCAACGGCAGCCTGAATGTCCTGCTGGCGGCGCGCGACGCCAGGGTCAAGCGCGTTGTATACGCTTCGTCTTCATCCTTGTACGGGGATACTCCCACTCTGCCCAAGCGGGAAGACATGGCGCCCAATCCCATCTCTCCCTATGCAGTCTCCAAGCTGGCGGCGGAGCACTACATGGCGGCGTTCTACCGAACCTACGGTCTGGAAACCGTCTCCTTGCGCTACTTCAACGTATTTGGGCCGTATCAGGATCCCGCTTCGATGTACTCCGGCGTGCTGGCCATCTTCATCAGCCGCATGCTGCGCGGCGAGCAGCCCACCATCCTCGGCGACGGCGAGCAGAGCCGGGACTTTACCTACATCGACAACGTAGTTTCCGCCAATCTTCTGGCCTGTACCGCCCCGGCGGAGCAGGTGGCCGGCAAGGCTTTCAACTGCGCCACCGGAGAACGGGTCACGCTGAACCACACCTACACCCTGCTGCAGAAACTGACCGGCTTCGATAAGAAGCCTGCTTATGGCCCGGAGCGTACCGGCGACATCAAGCACTCCCTGGCGGATATTTCGCTGGCAAAGCAGTACCTGGGATATCGGCCGCTGGTCAACTTCGAGCAAGGACTCTCCCAGACCGTCGCCTGGTACAAGGAACAGGCGGTCGCGGTGAGCGCTCACTAGTCTTGGGCTGCGGGACGGCCTGGGTGCGCCGCTCGGCGGGCATTGCAACCTGTCGAGCGGACGCCGGATCACCTTGATCTCGGGAATTCAAGAATTCACGCCCCGAAGGATGCACGTTGCCAGGACCGGCTACGTTTCCTGTCCCGCAAAAACATTGTAGAGCCAGCCAAATACAACTCCTCCGACGGCTCCGTCGACCATTCCATAGAGCATTCCGACCACGACGTCGATAAAGCTGCGGGAAGCATGAAATCCAGGGTAGATCGAGCTGACCAGTCTCAGGAAATCCACTCCGTAGGAGGGTGACGCCAGATTGACTACTCCTACAAAAAAGATGCCACCGCCCCAAGTCAGGGCGAATGCTATAGCAAGACCTTTCACAGAAAGGTGCATTGAACTTTCTCCCTTCAGCCTGCCATATCTTTCCTGCGGAAATTACCACATCCCGGGAATACGTGTAGCAATTCTTGAAGGGAGTCGGTGAACGGCTGAAACTCGGCGGCTGTCTCAATCTCCCTCAGCCTGGCTTGGCAGCCCTGTGGAATCTTCTTGCGTGGTAAATGCGCTTACTGGCAGGGGCGCTTCGCCCCATGGCTGGCTCTTATCCGGGTGGCCAAAGCGCCGCCAGGCTCCCCACCGAAAAATCCCTTTCCGCCCGCGCCAGCCTGCCCTTTCCGCGCTCCAGCGGATGATTCACGTAAACGATCTTGCCGCCCATTTCCACTACCTTCCACTTGGGCATCCCACGCAGATGTTCCGTGGCTTCTTCGCGCTTGTTGGCCGGAACGAATAAAAAGATGCGCTGCGGGCCGTGCCAGAAAGGGCGGAACTCGGCGTCATCCAGAAAAATTCGGGGAGCATCCGGATAGCGCGACCCAAATGCCAGATTGTTATATCGCCCGTTGTAAATCCATGCCCGGCGATGCAGATAAAAGGACATGCTGGAGCCGGCGTCGAATTCTCCATAGATGGCAAGTTGGTCTCCCGGCCGGAGATACGGCTCGACTTGACGGGCCAGTTGATACGACCCCATCTGCGGCTCAAAACGGGCATAGGCAAGATTGGCGGCAAAGAAGAACACCGTCATCCCTGCGGCAATTGCCAGGCTGGCGCCCAGTCTGCGTCCCTGGCGCCGCAGAGCCCAGGCGGCGATGGGGGCGAAGGCAAAAGCGGCCGCGGCCATGAGCGCCGGAGCCCGCAGGTCGGCAAAAGCTTGCGGCGTGAGATCGAGCAAGTGCCCCATGGAGAGCCGATAGAGGTTGCTGTGGGTCTGGAGAAGCTGCGAAATATCTCCGCCGGACTGGATGCCGTAGGACTGCCACACCAGAAACGTCAGCACCGCCGCCATGGCGCTTCCCACCAGCGCCATGGCTGCCTGCAGACGGGAAAGCCACCGGCTGGCGGTGTCCTCGGCGCGTGCCAGACCCAGGCCCAGCAGAATTCCCATGGCCGGCCATGCGCCAAAGCTGTAGTACTCCATGCGCGAGCCGCCCAGCACCGAGAAAAATCCCAGAATCATGCCCGCCCACACGAACAACAGCAAGCGCGCCTGCGCGTGCACGGACATTTCCCTGCCCCAGGTACGCGGCGAGGGAAGCTGCTTCAGCGCAAAGGGCGTAAACACGCTCCAGGGGAAGAACCACGCCAGGTGGGCCAGCAGCCACAGCCACAGCGGAACCGCATCATAGTCTGGAGGCCAGCGCGTTCCCAGTGCCCGGTTGAATTGCTCGTTGATGAAGTAGGACCACAGAAAACCGGGAGCGCGCCATGCCGCCAGCAGATGCCAGGGGGCGGCCACCAGGAAAAAAATGGCTCCACTGGAAAACAGGCGCAGTTCGCGCCAGCGATGCCAACTCCGGGTCAGCACGATGAAGCCAACGATCCCGCCCAAAGGAAACACCACGCCGATGAGTCCGCGCGTCAGCACCGCCAGTCCCATCATGGCGGCCGCGCCCCAGTAGCCGGTTCGCGGAGATAAACTCCCCGTCCATGCCCGCAGGAATAAATAAAAAATGATGGTGAACTCGAGGGCGTAGATCGCCTCGGGAATCATGATGCGGGTAAAGATAAACATCCCCACGCTGGTCGCCAGCACCAGTCCTGAGTAGAAACCGGCGCGCGTCCCGAAAAAGCGGCGGCCGAATTCAAATCCCATCAGCACCAGGCCGATCATGGACAGCGCTACCGGCAGGCGCGTGGCGAACGCGTTCTGTCCCAGCACCAGATAATCGACCGCCACCCACCAGAAATGCAGCGGCGACTTTTGCAGGTAGCGCACCCCGTTCAGATACATCACGACCCAGTCGCCGCGCTCCAGCATGGCGCGCGAGACCAGGGCGTGGGAAGAATCGGCATCGTCGAGCAGGGCGGGGCTGAAAGCTGTCCCGAGATAGAGCAGACCGGATAAGACCAGCAGGATGAGCGCCAGGCGCTTGTTCGACAGCCCGAACGCTCCCGACGCTCCCGACTCATTGGCCGGAAGTTGCGCAGGCGGCAGGGTTTCCGTCGCGACAGTACTGGGGAGAAAAGCCATCAGAACTAACCACCGATCATAGCATGTAGTTAAGAGTATTCCGTTCCCTTGCCCCCGCTCTTTCCTTCTTTCCTGCATGCACCCCTGGCATGGCTTTCAACCTGCGGCTACACTCCTTCATTCGATTCAACATCATGTCCAGCGAGCCGCAATTCCTCTACCTCACCACCACGGGACGACGCAGCGGTCTGCCGCGCAAAATCGAAATCTGGTTCACCCAGCGCGAAGGACGCTTCTACATCCTCGCCGAGCATGGACACAAAGCGCAGTGGGTACAAAATCTTCAAGCCGATGCCCATGCCATGTGGACGGTAGAAAAAATGGAATATCGCGGCCGCGCCCGCATTCTCCATCTTGCGACGGAACCCGATCTCTGCCGCGCCATTCAAGATCTCTCCCGGCAGAAGTACGGTTGGGGAGATGGCCTCGTGGTGGAACTGATCCCGGAAGTCAACCCGGTGTCATCCTGAACGGAGCGCCGTCAGGCGCGCAGTCGAAGGATCTTGCGGTTCCTTCGGCGGAAACCTTGGCAATGCAGACTTCAATCTGAATTCTGCTCAGACTTTCAAAAAGCAGCCATCAGAGATGCCTACCGCTTAGCCTGGTCCTTGGTGCCGATGCGCGCCAGCACCGTCTCGGCGCGGCGGCGAGTCATGTTCATGACGGAGTGATTGGCTGCAATGCTGGACAGCACGGGTTCGAGAAGCTGCGCCTCTTGCAGTCGTCCAGCCTTCTCTTCCGTTTCGAGTTTCTTCAGCTCTGCGTCCAGGCCCAGTGGCTCAAAACGATGCAACCGTTGCAGCCGCCGCACATATTCCAGAGTCGTCGAGATACCCTGAAACAGCTTGGTGAGTTCCTGCACCTTGGGGTTGGTGGTGTAGTTGTACGTGCTGCGGTATTCCCGGCCGGCATCGCGGAACAGCAAGGTCTTGGCGCCCATATTGGCGACCTTGCCTTTGAAGTCGAAATCGCCCTTTTCGAAATAATCCAGTTCCTTGGCCAGATCAAAAATGCGGTCGCGCGTCGCATTGGAGATCATAAAGCTTTGCAGAAACGGGTCTCCCGGCACCTTGTCGGACGCCAGGGGTTCCGACCGGTAGGCAGCTCTGCCCATGGAGTCCACGGTGATGGCATAGTGCCCCGGAGTGGCTCCAGGCAGATCAAACTCAAAAACCACCGTGAGCGACTGAGGCTCAGATCCCGGCGTGATGGTGGGCGCCTGCGCCGGCAGCAGCGTCGTCCTCAGGAACAGCAGAACAACCGTGATGGTCAGCAAGCCGCGTGTCATTGAATTAGTTCACCGAATTAAGAATTAGTTCACCGAATTAGTTCACGGAGAAAAATCAGTTCTCCGATTGGGCTATTTCCCCGATGCAGGAACACCCCGCGGAATGCGCCCGCGAATCTCCTGCGCTACCGCCTGGCGCGCCAGCGTCGCCGAGGTATGCAGGTGGCAGATGGCAATGGCAAGAGCGTCCGCGGCATCCGAGGGGCGGGGAATTTCCGGCAACTTGAGCAGCCGCTGCACCATGTACTGCACCTGCACTTTCTCCGCTCGTCCGTATCCCGCCACCGCGGCCTTGATTGCCAGGGGAGCATACTCGGCTACCGACAGGCCGGAAGTGGACGCCGTCAGCATGGCCACTCCCCTCACCTGTCCCAGCTTGAGCGCCGATTTGGCATTGGTAGCGTAGAAAACCTCTTCGATGGCGACCACGTCCGGCGCATTCGCCGCAATAATGGCTCTTAGTCCGTCAAAGATGATCTGCAGGCGGTCCGCCAACGGCTTTTGCGGCAGCAATCGGATGGCCCCCGCCGCCAGATAGCGCAGATCGCCGTCGCTCGGCTGCTCCACCACTCCGTACCCCGTGGACTCGCCGCCGCAATCAATTCCCATAACACGCATTGGCTAGATTGTAACTGCTGCGACTGCCTTGGGAAGCGAAACCGGGACACAAAATCGGGCCCCGAGCCCCTAGCAGCACCTCACCCTGTGCTCCCGGCACTGGCGCATTTCCTCAAGAAACTCGGCATAGGCCGCCCGAGACGACGCCAGCCCGCGACGCCCCAGGAAGCGCTGGTATGCGTTCTCGTCGAAAATTTCCCTCAGCGTCTCCAGAAAAAGCTCGCCCGCCCGGCGAATATAGGTCGCCAGGCGTGCTAATTTTCGCCGCGCGGGACCTTGCGTCGTCAGCAGAGCTGGGTACAAGCGGGTCTGGCTGGCCATCACACCTCCTCCGGCGCATAGCGGCTGGGAACAAACGGAGCCTCGCTTACCACGGCTTCCCTGCGGCCGGAAACCACCCCGACCCACTTGCGCGTGGCCTCGCCAATCACCAGCACCACCATGACAACCAGCGAAATGGTCACCACGGCGTCCAGGCGGTCATTGAAGATGAGCTGGGAAAACTCCCCCGCACGCGCCGGAAACTGCGCTGCCTGCTCGCTCAGTTGCCGGGCGTGAGACAGAAAACCAATGCGCGGGTCAGGACTGAACACCTTGTACCAGGAAGCCGTGAAGGTGACGATCACCAGCCAGCACAGCGGACCCAGCGTAACCATGGCATAGCGTGGCTTGCCCATGTTGATAATGATGGTGGTGGCGACGCACATGGCCACCGTCGCCAGCAACTGATTGCTGATTCCGAACAGCGGCCACAGGGAATTAATGCCTCCCAGCGGGTCCTTCACTCCCTGCCACAGAAAATATCCCCAGGCCGCTGTCATCAGCGCGCTGGTGGCCAGCACCCCCGGATACCAACTGGTGCGGCCGATGGGTTTCCAGATGTGGCCTAGTCCCTCCTGCAGCATGAAGCGCCCTACCCGCGTGCCTGCATCCAGAATGGTCAGGATGAACAGCGCCTCGAACATGATGGCGAAGTGGTACCAGATGGCCATCAGCTCATCTCCGCCCAAGGTTCGCGAAAAGATATGCGCCATGCCCACCGCGAACGCCGGGGCGCCCCCGGTGCGGTTCAGCAGCGTGGCTTCCCCCACGCTTCTCGCCATGGATTCAATCTCCGCCGCGCCGATGGGAAAGCCCCAACTGGTAATGGTCGCCGCCGCTGCCATGGGCGTCGAGCCTGCCAGCGATGCTGGACTGTTAATGGCGAAGTACATCCCCGGCTGCAGCACGCAGGCGGCGATGATCGCCATGATTCCCACGAATGATTCCGCCAGCATGGCCCCGTAGCCCACCATGCGGGTCTGAGTTTCGCGGGCAATCAATTTTGGCGTGGTTCCGCTGGAGATCAGCGAGTGGAAGCCGCTGATCGCTCCGCAGGCAATGGTGATGAATACGAAGGGAAACAAAGTCCCGGCAAACACCGGCCCGGTGCCGTCGATAAACCTGGTCAGCGCAGGCATGGCCAGCGTTGGCCGCAGCACCACGATCCCCATGGCCAGAATTGCCACCACGCCCAGCTTCACGAACGTGCTCAGGTAGTCACGCGGAGCCAGCAGCAGCCATACCGGCAGCGACGACGCGGCAAAGCCATAGACCATGATCATGATGGCCAGCGCCGGCGCGCCAAAGGTAAGCACCGGAGCCCACGCCGAAGACTGCGAAATAAGCTGCCCGCCCCAGATGGAAAGCATCACCAGCGCAAACCCCAGAATGGAAACCTCCAGCACCTTGCCCGGCCTCAGGTAGCGCAGGTAGACCCCCATCAGCAGGGCAATCGGCATGGTCGCCGCGATGGTGAAGAATCCCCACGGACTAGCCTTCAGCGCGTTCACCACCACCAGCGCCACCACCCCCAGCAGGATGGTGATGATGCTGAATACGGCCATGAAGGCCACGGCCCCGCCCACGGGACCGATCTCCTCCCGGGCCATCTGCCCCAGCGACTTGCCATTCCGGCGCACCGAGAACGCCAGGGTCACAAAATCCTGCACGCAGCCGCCCAGCACCGCCCCCACCAGGATCCAGAGCGTTCCCGGCAGGTAGCCGAACTGTGCCGCCAGCACCGGACCCACCAGAGGTCCGGGCCCGGCGATGGCCGCAAAGTGATGTCCGAAGACTACATACTTATTGGTAGGGACAAAGTCGCGCCCGTCTTCCAGCCGTTCGGCCGGAGTAGCGCGGGTGGCATCGAGGGTCAATACCTTGGCAGCAATGAACTTGCTGTAAAAGCGATACCCGATCGCATAGGTGCAAACCGCCGCCGTCACCAGCCAGATGGCGTTGATGGGTTCGCTCCGGCGCAGGGCGATGGTGGCAAAGGCCACCGCTCCCAGCACGGCCACCGCCGCCCAGATTCCGATTCGCAATACCAGGCGCATAAAGCGCAAACCTCCTGCCGCCCGGAATGCTCCCGGCACGGTGATCGAGAGGGCTCAGGAATACCAGGAATCCTGCGCCCCCGGAAAAGTGCCCCATATTGTGTCGGACTTTGCCGCTGAGGGCAAGGAAGGCATCTGGCTCCGGGTGCCGGGCTCCAGCTCGAGCCGCCAACCTCCAACCGGCAGGCTGAAGTCCTGCTCCGAAGAGTCTGCTACCAACTCGCCATTTCCCCCTGCACGGCTCACGGTTTAAACTAGCTAGTTTGGGTAATTCCTCTTTTTCTGGACATTCCGAATGAAGGCCGACTACAAGGCGTCTGCATCATCGTCCGTGCTGGAAGCGATGGACGAACGCGCGCGAGTTTTTGATCTTTTCCGTCGTTTGGGCTACCTGCAAGCCGATCTCGATCCTCTACAGTTGCACCTGCAGCCAGTCCGCTACCCGGACCTGGACATCTCCGGTGAGTACGCCGACGCCGCCCGCCGCTATTACTGCGGCTCCATTGGCGTCGAGTTCCTGCACATTCCCGACCGCGAACGGCGCCAGTGGATCCAGGAGCGCATGGAAGCGGAAGCTCCTCAGCCGGATCGGGACCGCATCCTGGAGCAGCTTGTCCGCGCCGACCTGTTCGAGCAGGTCATCCAGTCGCGCTATCTGGGAACCAAGCGTTTTTCCCTCGAAGGCGTCACCGCGCTCATCCCGGCACTGAGTGAAATGCTGGACTCGGCCACCGAATCGGGCGCCGAGCAGGGCGTGCTCGCCATGAGCCATCGCGGACGCCTGAATGTGCTGGTCCATATCGTAGGCCGTCCCGCCGCCGACATTTTCGCCAAGTTCGAGGACGTGGACCCGCGCAGCGTACTCGGCGGCGGCGACGTGAAATACCACGTCGGCGCCACCGGAAATTACACCTCGCGCAGCGGCCGCACCCTGAGCATGCACATGGTTTCCAATCCCAGCCACCTCGAGGCCGTCGACCCCGTTGCCCTGGGGCGCGCCCGCGCGAAGCAGATTCGCCTGGGCGAAAACGGCCAGAGCCGGGTGATTCCCATCCTCATGCACGGCGACGCCGCGTTTGCCGGTCAGGGCATTCTCGCCGAGATGCTGAACTTCTCCGGCCTTCCCGGCTACGACGTCGGCGGCGCCATCCACTGCTGGTCAACAACCTGATCGGCTTCACCACCGAGCCCGGGAAGAGCATGCTTCGCGCTTCGCCTCCGATGTCGCCAAGCGGCTGAATATTCCCATCTTCCACGTCAACTGCCGAAGATCCGGACAGCGTGGTGCGCGTGGCCCGCATGGCCATCGAATATCGTTACCAGTTCCACAGCGACGTGGTGGTGGACCTGATCGGCTATCGCCGTCACGGCCACAGCGAAGTCGACGATCCCACCATCACCCAGCCGCTGCTCTACAAGCGCATCGCCGGCCATCCTCGGCTGTGGGAACTCTATCCGCAGCGCTCCGGTCTGGATGGCGCCGCGGTCGTCCCAGCGCATTCAGGCGGAATTGCTTGAGGCTCATAAGCAAGGCGCGGCCGCCAAGAAGAAGCCTCAACTGGCCACCCTGCCGACGTACTGGAACCCCTACAACGGCGGTTGTTACCAACCGTCCTACGAGGTCGAAAGTACGGCCGTGTCCGCCGAAACCCTGGGCCAGATCGCCCAGGTGCTCACCCATGCTCCCGAGGGCTTCCACGTTCATCCCAAGATTCAGCGCCTGCTCGAGCAGCGCGCCCAGATGGGCATCGGCAAGCGCCCGCTCGACTACGGCATGGCGGAGGCTCTGGCCTTTGGTTCCCTGCTGCTCGAAGGCTACTCCGTGCGCGCCAGCGGACAGGACACTCGCCGCGGCACCTTTAACCAGCGCCACGCCGTGCTCATCGATGTGGAAAATGAGGAGCAATACATCCCGCTGGCCCATGTCGCGTCCAACCAGCCGCGCTTCGAGATTTACAACTCCACGCTCTCGGAAGCCGGCGTGCTGGGGTTCGAATACGGCTACAGCCGCGACTATCCCGAGTGCCTTACCCTGTGGGAGGCCCAGTTCGGCGACTTCGCCAACTCGGCGCCAGGTCATCATCGACCAGTTCATCTCTTCCGGCGAAGACAAGTGGGGATTGCTCTCCGACCTGGTACTGCTGCTGCCGCACGGCTACGAAGGCCAGGGACCGGAACACTCCAGCGCCCGCATCGAGCGCTTTCTGCAACTCGCCGCGCGCGACAACATGCAGATCGTGCAGCCTTCCAACGCGGCCCAATACTTCCATCTGCTGCGCCGCCAGATGCTTCGGCAGTGGCGCAAGCCCATGGTGGTGTTTACCCCCAAGAGCATGCTGCGCCATCCCGACGCCTCTTCCCCGCTCGCCGACCTCACCCAGGGACGCTTCCACAACCTGCTCCCCGATCACGATGTCGAGAATCCCACCCGGCTGCTGTTCTGCTCCGGCAAAATCGGTCACGAGCTGCGCCTGGAGCGCAAGAAGCGCAAGGACACCAGGACCGCTATTATTTTCCTCGAGCAGATGTATCCCTTCCCGGAAGCCGAAATCAGCGCCGAACTGGAGCGCCAGTCGCAGGCCAAGGACATCCTCTGGATCCAGGAAGAGCCCGCCAACATGGGCGCGCTGTCGTTCGTTCTGCCGCGCCTGCGCCGCCTCGCCCGGGGACGCCCGGTTCGCTCGCTGCGCCGTTCGGCAAGCGCGAGTCCTTCGACCGGCTCGGCCAAGGCGCACGAACTGGAGCAGAAGACCCTGCTCACCCTGGCCTTCGAAGGCTCGCTGAAATGAAGGCTCCCTGAGATAGCGCGTGCAGGCGTGCGGGCCTCTGCTGGTGTAGGGACAGGTCTCTGACCCGTCCTCCTAAGCCCGGCTGGCAGAGCCGGGCCGAATGGCTGCCCTGTCCTTTCGCCCGCCGTTGGCGAAGGGGTGGGAATAGAAACCTCAAGACGTAACCTCGACGGAGCCCCGTCTCGTTGACGGGGCTTCCCAGCGAAAACCCTATGAAACTTGAAGGTAAAATCGCAATCGTAACCGGCGCCGGCAGCGGCATCGGGCGCGCCGTAAGCCTGGGCCTCCAGGCGGAAGGCTGTTCCGTCGTCCTCGCCGGACGCCGCCAGAAAGAACTGGAAGCAACCGCCGCCATGGCCAAGTCTCCCGGAGGCAAACTGCTCCCGGTCTCCACCGACGTCAGCAATCCGGACAGCGTACGCGCGCTGTTCGCCAGCGCTCGCGCCGCGTTCGGACGGGTCGATCTGCTGTTCAACAATGCCGGCGTCAATGCCCCGGACGTTCCCATTGAGGAGCTTTCCTTCGAGCAGTGGAACACCGTGGTCGCGGTGAACCTGACGGGATCGTTTCTCTGCGCCCAGGAAGCGGTGCGCACCATGAAAGACCAGCAGCCGCGCGGAGGACGCATCATCAACAACGGCTCCATCTCCGCCCACGTGCCCCGGCCCAATTCCGCGCCTTACACCTCCACCAAGCACGCCATTACGGGACTGACCAAGTGCATCGCGCTCGACGGACGCCGGTACGACATCGCCTGCGGCCAGATTGATATCGGCAACGCCGCCAGCGAGATGACGGCGCGCATGTCCGGAGGCGTACGCCAGCCCGATGGCAACATGATGCCCGAGCCCCGTATGAGCATGCAGCACGTCGCCGATGCCGTCGTCTACATGGCCAGCCTGCCGCCCGACGCGAATGTATTGTTCCTGACTGTGATGGCTACCAAGATGCCACTGGTCGGACGAGGCTAATATCGCTAATATCTTGGACCCGTGCTGATTTGTGCAGGGACGGGTCTTCCCGCCCGCCGCGCGGGTCTTCATTGCGGCCGTCACCAAGGCCAGATCGCGGGCAGTGGCGGCGAAATAGTCGGCCCCCCAGGGCAGCGCACCTGATCCAGCCCGGTCGTCTCCGGCCGGGGCCTTTCTGTCTTTCTCAATCCCCTCAACCCGGCGGAAAATCCCCACCTTACTACTTGCAAATGGATTTATCCCAATAATATGGGGCGAAAGGGGCGCCGGCTTCCCATGTCGCTGTATCATTACCCGCCATGAAATTTCCTGCCTTCAGAACCAGCGCCGCCGTCGTCCTGCTTGCCGCGCTCCTGGTACCGGGCCTCCTCGCGCAGCAGACCCCAAGTACAAAAGACACCCAACCGGCAAAAGATTACGACGCCGAGATTCATGCCGCGATCCAGTCAGCGAAGGATGCTGCCGGATTCGAGTTTCTGGGCACGCTCACTCGTACCTGCCTGCTGCCGCAGAGCGGAGGCGCGAACACCAGCGACAACGTCCCCGGCTTCGTCCGCGATCCGGCTAGCGCGCCGCCGCGCGATACCTGGTATGCGGAGCCAGCGCGCGTTTTCGACAATCTCTATTTCGTGGGCGGCAAGATTCACTCCTCCTGGGCGCTGACCACGAGCGAAGGCATCATCCTCATCGATACCATCTACCCCTACAACTCCGAAGAACTCATCGTCGGGGGCCTGCGAAAACTTGGGCTCGACCCCAAGGACATCAAGTATGTGCTTATCTCCCATGCTCACGGCGACCACATCGGCGGGGCGGAAATGCTGCAGAAACGTTACGGCGCCCGCGTGGTGATGGGCGGCCCCGACTGGGATCTGGTGGAGAAATATCCCAACCGCTACAAGACCATGGCGCCCAAGCGCGACATGGTCGCCACCGACGGCATGAAGGTCACGCTCGGCGACACCACTGTCACCGTCTGGCTCACGCCCGGCCATACCCCCGGCACGTTGTCCTACACGTTCACTGTTTTCGACCACGGCAAGCCGGTGCACGTCGCCTACTCCGGCGGCACGGCCTTCAACTTCGTGAATAACACCCCGGACCCGGGCATTCAGAATTTCCAGACCTATATCGACTCGCAGAAGCACATGGCACAGAAGGCCGCGGAGACGGACGCGACCGTCATCCTCTCCAACCACTCGGAATTCGACAATGCCTATAACCGCAATCGCATGCTGGCCGGACGAGGCAAGGGCCCGCATCCCTACGAACTCGGCAGCGAGTGGGTGCAGCGATATTT
This sequence comes from uncultured Actinomycetota bacterium, assembly GCA_963757685.1. Classification (GTDB taxonomy): domain Bacteria; phylum Actinomycetota; class Actinomycetes; order Actinomycetales; family Demequinaceae; genus Demequina. The sequence goes on from CAVWSW010000006.1 coordinate 41,899, forward strand.
CCTGGTGATGGAAGACTGCGCCCGGGCGGCACAGTTACGCCTGGAACAGCAACAGGCCGCCGCAACCGGGCACTAGAGCGGCCCAACCTTTGCCGTACGGTTACCGGCAGTACCGGCAGGTGGTGTCATCCTGAACGAATGTCAGGCGCGTAGTCGAAGGATCTTGCGTTATCTCTTCCGCTGCCGGATGCGCACATCGAATGACACAATTCCGTTCTGGTCCCGGGTAGCCACCAGCGCCACGCTGGGACTCACGTTGTATTCCATCTGAATCACCTGCTGGCTGGACTGCGCCACGTTAGTCACGTAAATCACCGTCATGTTGCGCGATACCTGCCGCTCCAGCGTGAGGCGTGCGCTGGGATTGATCTGCGTGCCCACGGTTTCCGGCGGGGAAATGCGCACGCGGCTCACGCCGAACAGTCTCTGGACACGATCATTCAGGGCCGAGTTCATCGCCTGCTCCAGAATGGCCTGCGACTCGCTCTGGCTGAACGAAAGCGAGGGACGCGTGACCTGCACGGTTTCCGGGCGCGTCTGCCCGAACGCCAGCAGGCCCACGATGTCCGCCGTCGGCAGCGGAGGCTCGGAGCGGTAGGTGGTGCTCAGCCGGTCCAGCGGACCGTAAAAGTTCAGCGTCACCTCGTACTCGCGAATTCGCGTGACCAGTTCGGCATCGAACACCGGCTCCACGCGCAGGGGATTGTTGAACGTGATCTCGGCGTGGTTTACCTGGTAGCGAGCGCCTCCGAACACCACTTCGCCTTCCGTGGCATTCACGTTGCCGATCAGCACCGGACGGGCGGCGGTTCCGCGAATATTCAGGTCCACATCTCCGCTCAGCCGGGCGGCGGCGGTTTCCACCTCCAGTTCCGGGGCGGACGATACCTGCAGATTGAGTTGCAGGCGGCTCAGCGGCAAGAGCGCATTGGGCTGCGACGGGCGCTTGAGAGTCGCAATGTAATAGCCCAGGTCGAACTGCGGCGTAATGCCGAAGCGCGTCACCAGCACCCTGCCGCTCAGCGTATAGCGCTCGGCGCTTCCGCTGAGCTGCAAGTCCAGATTCAGCAGGCTGCTGATGCCGGGAGGTTGGCGCAGACGCACGCCTTGTCCCTTCATGGTCAGGTTCAGTCCCAAACGCGGCCCAATGTTCAGGAACCCGCCCAGGGCAACCTCGCCACCGCCGCTGCGCCCGGTGAGCGACTGCACCTCCAGGCGGTCCTGATTGAATACCAGCGTGCCGTTCAGCTCGCTCAGGCCGTTGGGAAGTTCCTGGTAGGCAACCGACCCATTCTGCACCCGGGCAGTGCCGTGCATGTCCGGGTTCGCCGCCGTGCCTCCAACATCGACCTGGAAGGTGACCGCTCCGGATGACTCCAGCCGTGAACTGAAAACCTTGAGCAGGGAAAGATCGGCATTGCCGTTCGCCTGCAGCCGCAGAAGGTGGCGCCCAGCCAGTTCCGCTGACCCAGTGGCGGTCAGTTCCGTTCCGTCTCCCGCGAAATGGAACTGCCGCAGTTTGAGCACCTTCTGTTCCACGCTGAATTCAACGGGACCTCGGTTGCTCAACTCAATTCCCTGCACCTCGGCCGCCAGCTCATCCAGGCTGCCTCGCACCGCAAGCAGGCCCGGCTTGCGCAGCGGTCCCTCCACGTGGACAACCCCAGCCGCCGAAGAATGGCCAGTGAGGTTGCCCTTCAGCATTTGCGAGAGCAGCGCATCAACGTCCAGCCTGGCGATGTGCAGGTCCGCCTGCGCAGGCAGATCATCGTGTAACCCGATGTCTCCCTGCAAGCTCAGTACTCCGGTCTTGAACTGGGAGATCGCCTGGATGTGCAAGGTCCGCCCGCGGGTCGCGCCTTCAAACTTGAGGCCACCGAGACGCTCTCCGTTCAGCGCCATCGACTGCACATTGATGTTCCCGCCCAGCGACGGTTCGCTCAGGGTGCCGCTGCCGCCCAGGTCGAAGTCCACCTGGCCGGAGAGAGCCGCGCGGGCGCTTTGAATTCGTCGCAGGCGCGCCAGTTCCAGGCCGCTGCCGTGCAGGTCCAGTTGAAATGCTTCCGTCTTCCAGTTGTAAGCAACTCGTCCGCTCGCCTGGGCGCCGTCGAACGACACCGCAAGCCGTTCCAGCACCAACTCGCTCCCGGCCAGGAGCACAACCGCATCCACGGACTGCAGGGCTTCGCCGTAGAGCACGGCATCCTGAACCCGCATTTGCCCGGCCGCCCGCGGCTCTCCCCAGGTACCTGCAATTTGCAGAATTCCACCGGCCACGCCGGAGAACGGGTAGTGGGTATGAGTCAGCTTTTGCAGTTCTTCCAGATAGGTATCCCGCAGGGTAATGCGGCCATAGACATCGCTGGAATCATTCAGTTCTCCCTGCGACAGGCTGGCGCGAAGATTTCCCGAAATTTCCGAACCGCCCGCTCGCAGGACCGTATTGCTCAGTATCAACTCGTCCGGCGTATAGCTGAGGTCCGCCGCTGCCGAATCCAACGCCACGGCATCCAACTCCGCGACATCGGCGCGCGCCGTGTTCCCCTCCGGCGTCTTCCCGGGAATCCGCCGCAGCGGCACCACCAGATTGGAAAGCGTGAGCCGCCCGTCAATGTGCGGAGCTTGCAGCGCTCCGCTGAGCGTTCCGGAAAACGCGCCTTGACCGCTGACTCCATCGAACCCGGCGAGCCGCGGCAGCACCGCGGTGATCAACGGGGTCAACCCGTTCAGGTGGTCCGAGCGCAGCTCGAAATGTGCATTGGCCGTGGTAGTCCCCAGATTGCCCGCCAGACTCAGTTGCAGCGATGGCCCCGAGAGATCCAGATGGTCGAACTCAAGGCGTGCCGGAGCGAACAGGTACGATCCGTGAACCGATCCGGCAACCGGAAGTTCCCGAGCATTCTGGGCTGTGGCCTCCTCGGGTCCCGGCGGCGGGACCACCATGAGATCGAAGCGCGCAATCGCGGATTCCGGTCCTCCCGACCAGGCGACGTCCACCGTGCCGGAAGTGCGGCCGCGCAGGTTCAGTTTGTCCAGCGGAAGCTGCCGGCTGGAGGCGGAAGCCGCCGCATTCTGCAGCCTCACGTTTTCCACGTGCAGCCTGGCCGTCGCCACCTGGCGCGGAGTGGCGCCATTGCTCGATCGCCAGTTCTTTACCTCGAGGGCGCCGGTCACGGTTCCACCGAATGCGCTGGCGAATACATGCGGAAAGGAAGCGTCTTCCGGACCAATGACGTACTCCGCGCCAATGTTCAGATTGCGCACCCGAACTCCGCCGGAGACCCACTCGGCATCCCGCGCGGCGAGCTTCCCGCTGGTGCTGAGCCGCCGGTTGAAGTAATGAGCGCTCCCCTCCACCTGAACCTTGCCGCCGCGGACATGCTTCAGCTCGGACAGCTTCGCCAGTTGCGCCACCTCGACTTCCGCCTTGTACGTGAGCTGCAACTCCGGATTCGAGTAGTTGGTCAGCTTGCCGCTTGCCTCCAGACGCGAATCTCCCGAGGACCAGGTGACGGAATCGATCACTGCCTCCTCCGGCCTGATACGAAAACGCAGCGCTCCCGCTCCCGTCTGCACCAGGCGGCGGTAATGGGCGGTTACATTGCCTGCCTCCACCGTGCCGCGGTACTCCTCGGGACCGGCCGAAGCCAACTGCGCCTTGACGGCATCGGCTCGCGCGTCCAGTGGAAGACTGCGTTCATTGACCATCACGGTTCCGTCACGGACTTCCAGATGGCCGATCGACAACTGGAACAATTCCGCCACGCTCGCGGAGCCCACGGGTCGAGGCTGATTGCTGCTTCCATCGGAGTAGATGACGAGATGAACCACAGGTTTTTCGATCACCAGCGACTGCAGGCCAATCTGCCGGCGAAGCAACGAATAAAAGTCGAGCCTGGCCTCAAGACGGTCGGCATGCAGCCAGGGAACCTCGTCGGCGGCAGCAGCGCCGGCCGGACTTTGCCGGGGACGCCCATAGATGGTCAATTCCTCGACTTCCACGTCCAGATGCGCAAGCCGCCAGCGAAAATTGCCCAGTTCGGCTCTGCCGCCGGTCATCTGCTCAAGGCGCTCCACCAGGCGGGCGCGTGCCCAGCGCTGGCCGGGTGCGCCATTCAGCACAATCCATCCCACTGCCAGCAAAGCCGCCAGCGCGATGGCTGTGATTCCTCCGGCAATTTGCAGCTTGCGATTCATTGCGCTTTCACCGTGCTGGTGGCATCGGGCTTCGCCTGCGGGACAAGCATGCGGATCTCACTCTGGCTGCGCAGGGTTTGCAGCCATTCCTGCAGCAGCTCGCCCGCCTTCTGCTGGAGCAAAATCTGGCGAATCTCTCCGGAAACCTCCTCCAGCGCAGGAATCGGCTGACCGCTTTGCCGCAGCTTGGGAACCAGATTTTGCCGGTAGTAGGCAAGCACACTCGCGTTCTCCACGCGCACTCCGGGAATAATTTCCGCGCTGACAAAATGCACCATGCGGACCTGGGCTTCCACCAGCGCCACTACCTGATCCGCGGTGAATCCATACTGTCGCAGGATGCCCTGCCAGGCATCATCGGAAGCTGCGCCCGGAACCTTGCTGGCGCAACTCCTCCACCCGGCTTTGCACCTCCTCGTTTTCCGGCGGCGGCAAATTACGGCCACGGATCTGCTGCTCCACCAGCTGCTGATCGATCACCTGCTGCAATGCATCCTCTTGCTGCTCCGGCGTGATCTGGTCCAGCGGGCGCTGCTCCAGCATGGCGTTGTAGCGGACCCGGTCCTGCCAGTCACTCAGCAGCACGGGCTGGCCATTCACCAGCGCGACAATGCGGTCGATTACATCGCCGGCGTCCGCCGCTCGCACCCCTGCAATTGAGAGGGCGAGAAGGAATCCGATTTGGAGCCTGCGCTTCACCTGCGAGCTTTTCTTCTCCTGCCCACTCAGAACGTCTGTCCGACGCTGAACGAGAACTGCAGTCTTCCGGTTCGCGCCGAGTGGAATCCCGTTTCTGCTCCGGATCGTCGTAAAAAGGATACGTCGGAGGATTCAGGTTGTAGCCAATATCCAGATCGCACCGGACCGATGGGCGTGCGGTAACGAATTCCCACTCCCAGCGCATGCGACAGATAGGCAAAGTTACATTGCGAAGCGGTTGCCTCGCTGGTGCATGGCTCGCGGTCTTTCTGTACCCATCGGACCAGCCCGCGGCTCATATCGCTGACACTGGAAAACACATTACCGGCATCGTGAAAAAACGCAAAACCGAGATTATTTCCCAGGTAAGGCAATTCCAGCGAAGGCGTGCGCAATTCCAGGCTGTTGACGAAAACCGCTGCCCCGCCCAGCACCTGTCCCGTCAACAGATCCCGCGGCCCGGCCTGATTGAGGCCAAAGCCCCGCAGCCCGTTGGCGCCTCCAGCAAAAAATCGTTCGGGCAGCGGAATCACCGGCTCCGCCGTGGGATTACCCCCACTGACCGAACCGAAGGGCTTGGCGATTCCGATCTGGGTATAGCGGGCAAAGACCCATTTCCGACGAAACGGGTGATAGGTGGAATTCTGCACCAGCAAGCGGCCAAAGTTCGCCTCCGAGCCAAACACGCTGGAGGCTACCCCAGCGTCGATCGTGGTGTAGTTTCCGTTGTGGGTCTCGATGGGATCATCGCGCTTGTCGCGGATGTAACTGATGCTGGGCAGACCCACGCGCACGGGAAGCGAAAGCAGGGGAATCGCCGCCGGGTCAATCTGCAGCTCCGAGGCCTGCACCCGCCGGTAGGTAAAGCGATAGATCAGCGTGCTCATCCGGTTGAGGACTGCTCCAGTTGGATGGAGCCCTCCATGCGCTTGGAGGTAAAAGTCTGTACGTTCAGGCTGTTGTCGTAAAACAGATTGAAGGTAAGCCGCAAATTCTGCTGGTTGAACAGTCTGGGAGCCTCATAGGTGGCCAGCGCCCGCTGCTGCAGCCGGCCCACATGGGACTTGAAGCTCAGGGTATGGGCCCTCCCGCCCACGTTGAGACGGCTCACATCGAAGCTGACCGTGGGACTGACTCCCGTCTGGCCGTTCGGGTCCGTGGGCGCGCCAAAGGCGCCACTCTGAATTTCCAGGCCCAGGCCATAGTTGAAGGTCCAGCGCCGCGCTTCGGTAAACTGCAGCAGGATGTTCTTGTATTTCGCATCCCCTTCCCGGTTCTGGACCGCCAGCTTCACCTCGTTGAACACTCCCAAGTCGTAAAGCCGCCCCTGAGTATCCAACATGGCCGTCTGGCTGAGCGGGTCACCGCTCTGAAACTGGAATTGCCGCTCCGCGATGCCCGGCTTGGTGTTATCCAGTCCCGACATCAGGATCCGGTCCACAAAAACCTGCTCGCCTTCCTGCAGGCGATAGACCACGTGCATGCGCTGAGGATCGTGTCGGATCCGGCGTGGCGGAGGCTTCAAAGGACACCTGGGAGAACCCACGATTGAAGTAATAATTCGTAATCAGATCGCGGTCCGTGGCTACATTGGCGCTCGAGTAGGGCTGCCCTTCCGCCGTGGTGAGCATGGGAAGCAGTTCTTCCGGCTTTACCTTTTCGGTCCCTTCAATCTCCAGGGAAGCCACTCGCGTCTGCGGTCCCTCGTCGATATTCACCTCGACTTGCATGTGTCCGGGAACACCGTTCAGGTCATCCTTGATTACAGGATTGACTTTGACTTGCTGGAATCCGTTTGAGTGATACAGATCCAGAATGCTCTGCACGTCCTGGTCCAGCAGTTCCTGGCTGAAATGGCCATGCGATGTCAGCCAGCCCGCTTCCTTGATCTGCATTCGTTCCCCGAATCAGACCCGAGCCGAAGTACCGATTGCCGCCAATTGCCACCTCCACCAGATCGTGGCGCTCTCCCCGCTCGACCCTGTAAATCACTCGCAGGTGGTCGGCGGAGGTCTCCCGGCGGAAATCCACGTCCGCATCGAAATATCCCTGGGTCTGAAGGTAGTCGCGCAAATTTCTTGCGGCCTTCGTTCAGCAGGTCGTCATCCAGCGCATGCTCGGTAAACACCGGGATCAGTTGCCGGAGCCGGCCCTGGCTGATGCTGGCGCCGGAAACCTCAATGTCAACGATGGGGCCTCGGTCAATGCGAAAGAAGTAATCCAGCGTATTGTTTTCGGCATGGAACTGGCGGTCGATGAGCGCGATCTGTGCCTCCAACCGGTCCTCGTTCGAGTAACGGTCGCGCAGGCGCTCCAGTGCCCGGCTGGTTCGGTCCGCCGTGACCCTGTCTCCCCGATGCAGGTGGGCGATGTCGCGAAACCGGTCGATATCGTAGCCGGAGGTCCCTTGCACCTCTACATCGCCGACGATGGCGGCAGCGCCCGGCTCGATCTCAAAGCTAAGCTCCATCTGCTGCGTGCTGGAATCGGGAAACTCCTGGACCGTAACTTGCGACTGGTAGTACCCGTTTTCCCGGAGCACATCCTTGATCAGGCCCAGTCCCCGATCCACGGCGCTGCGGGAATAAAGCCTCGCCAGCCGGAGACGCGTAGCATCAGCGAGCTGGGCGTTGCTGGGAGCTCCCGGAGCGCCCCTGGCCGTTACCACGCCGACGAAATAGTTGGGGGTGGCCCGGTACACCAGATCGACTTCGTTGCTGCCGTGCTGTTCGGCTTCCACGGCAAGATCGGCAAATCGTCCGGTGGCATACAGAGCGCGCACGCTGTCTGCCAGCTGAATACGGTTGAGCGGTTGTCCCGGCTTGAGCGCGAGCTGACGCAGATGTATTCTGCATCTTGGGTCAGAGAGACGCCCTGAAATTCAACCGAGGCAATGATTCGACCCTGGTAGAAGGCGCTGCTGTTGGTATGCGGGCGAATTTCGCAGCCGGCTCCGGCGGGTCCCGGTGCTCGAATCGGCGCTGGCGGAATCCGCCTTCCGGTCATCCCTCTGGGCCGAAGCATTCCGTGCTCGCGCTGGGCGGGGCCGTGACCTCCATTTAGCAGCTGCGTCCGGCCTGCTGCAGGCTGGCAGCATCGGACTTCCGGAGCAAGCACCCGCACGCCAGCCGCGACGACCAGCCATCCCAGAAGAACTCGAGTAAGGAGCGCTACCGCTCTGCTCGACACCCTGCCTCGATTCGGGCACGCTGCCCGTGCACGCTGTTTTGTGTTGGCCGCTGTTCGTGGGCGCAAAGATCAGGCTCGTGCCACTCTCCAGCGCGATTCGGGATCAGGGCTCTCGGCCCCGTCCAACACTTGATTCAACTGATTCAACTCGGTATCGAGCCCGTGAGTTTCGTCCCAAAACCGTTGACGGCATGCACGCGATGCGGGCTTCGCTGCCTTATTCAGGTCAGCCTACCTCCTATAATAAAGGGTTCAACGTTTCCATCGCATGCCAATCTCCAGCCTAGGAACGCTATTCCCGCCAGGTGCTCTTTGGTGGCATCGGAGCTGAGGGCCAGCGCGCCTCGCCAACTCCCGCGTGGCCCTGGTCGGCTGCGGGGCCACCGGTTCCGCCACCGCCGGACTGCTGGCGCGTGCCGGCGTAGGCTCCATGCGGCTGATCGACCGCGACTACGTCGAACCCAGCAATCTGCAGCGCCAGACGCTGTTCGACGAAGCCGATGCCGCCGAAGTCGCTGCCCAAGGCGGTTGCCGCGGCGCGCAAGATTGCGACCTTCAATTCCGATGTCAGCGTCGAGCCTCATGTGGCCGACCTCGCCCCCGACACCGCCGAATCCCTGCTCTCCCAAGCAGACCTCATTCTGGACGGTACCGACAATTTCGAAACCAGGTACCTGATCAATGATTTTGCGGTAAAAAACTCCCTTCCCTGGATCTATGCCGCCGCCGTCGGCAGCTACGCTGTAACCATGAACGTCTTGCCGGGAGAAGGAGCTTGCCTGGCGTGCATCTTCCCCGACCAGCCGCGAGGGACAGTAGAAACCTGCGACACCGCCGGAATCCTGAACTCGGCCGCCAACTGGGTTGCATCCGTGCAGGCCACCGAAGCCATCAAGCTGGTGGTGGGAAAGCGGGAAGCCATGAGGCGCTCTCTGCTTTCCTTTGACCTGTGGCGCAACGACTTTGCCGAAGTCGCCACCCGCACGCCCGATCCCGAGTGCCGTGCCTGTGCGCGGCGCGATTTCGTCCACCTTGCGGGCGAAGGACGCCCGCACATTACGCTCTGCGGGCGAAATTCCGTTCAGATCCACGAGCGCCGTCGTCCCGTGGATTTTGCCGAGATGAACCAGCGGCTGGGGCCGCACGGCATGGTTCGTTACAACGACTTCGTTCTGAAGTTCTGGCGGGAGCCCTACGAGATGACCCTGTTTCCCGACGGCCGCGCCATTATCAAAGGCACCACCGATACCGCCGTCGCCCGCAGCCTCTACGCTCGTTTCGTGGGGAGCTGACCCCCATCCGGCGTTACCCGGCGTATGGATGCAGTCTCACCCCTTGGACTAGCCGAGAGAGTGATACCGTAAGTTCTCATGACATCCGAAGCTTGCGGACTATAATCAAACCTTAGCTGGAAGGCTTTCAAGCCTTGACTGCTGGGCCTTCCCGGGAGGGCGGTTATGCGGCAATCAACTTTCTCTCTTTTCTCTCTCGTGGTTTTTGTGGGCTCGTTGCTGGCCGGCGCGAATGCTCAAGTCGTGGTCACCCCGGAAGGCTGGGCCACCAGTCCCGGACCCGCAATCGGGGTTTACGCTCCGGTTCTGGTAACCCCAATCGCTCACCTGGATGCGCCTCAGCAGGCCATGGGAGCAACTGCTGCAGCACCCGGCCAGCAGTTGGGAGCTACCAGTTCCCCTGCAACGCGCGTTCTGGCGCCAACTTCCCCGAGCATCATTCCCCGAGTCGTGAATGCGCAGCCCATGGTCTTTGCCGCGGTCCCGCAGCCCGAGAATGCCGTGCAGGCGCCTGCTGCTGTGGCGGGCCAGCAACAGCAGGGTTCGCGCGTCGACCTGGGCGTGGCCCCGATCAGTGGAGCGGGATACGCCATGGACAATCGCAGTCTGGCCCAGACCGTGGCGGCCGAGCGGCGCATGCCGCAGCCGGCGGTCACCCGCACCCTCACCAATCAGGATGTGCAGCGCTTGAACGAGCAGACACACTCCGGCACCCTGGGTCTGCCCGCGCAACCTGCTGCTACTCCGGCTCAGTGAAATGCGCTGAATTCAGCCAAAGGCACGGACGAGCCGTCCGTGCCTTTCCAACCACCAGGAACCCCAATCGCACCCGGACTGCGTGCCTTCAAAACCAAACCCAATCTGATATGCTCCAAGCTCCCCGGTTCTGTGCGCGCTTCCCGGCGCGCGCGGGCAGCACGGTGTCCTGAGGCGAAGGCATGGACGATCTCCGCTCGCAACTCGCGAATTCAACTGGTATGCAACGCTCTCCCCGATCCTTCCAAGACCTATCGCTGGGCCGTGCTGTTCCTCATCAGCCTGGCGATGTTCGGGAACTACTACCTCTATGACACCATCGCGCCCATCGCCGACCTGCTGAAGTCGCAGCTGGGATACAGCGATCAGCGATCGGCTTGCTTTACAGCGCGTATAGCTGGGCCGCAATTATTGTGCTGCTTCTGGGCGGCATCATCATCGATAGCATCGGCACCAAGAAGTCGACGATGATCTTCGGGATCATCTGTTTTATTGCCGGGGTGGTCACCGCTCTATCGCCGAGTTTTCCCGTAATGGCGACCGGGCGTTTCCTGGTCGGCCTGGGAGCAGAACCGCTGATCGTGGCCATTACCACCGCCCTGGCGAAATGGTTTAAGGGAAAGGAACTCAGCTTTGCTCTGGCAATCAATCTCACCATAGCCCGTCTGGCGCAGCCGTGGACAACTCTCCCCGCTGGGCGGCGGCCAGTTACACCAACTGGCAGAGTCCGCTCTGGATCGGCGCTGCCATCGGCGTCACCTGCATTTTGGGAGCTGCCGCCTATTGGATTCTGGAAAGCCGCGCCAAGGGCGCTACAACCTCGGAGAGGCCGGGGCCATAGACAAGCTTGAATTCCGCGGCTTGCTGAAGTTCAATGCTTCCTATTGGTACATTGTGGGCCTCTGCGTAACCTTCTACGCCGCGGTGTTCCCGTTTCGCAGCTTCGCCATCAAGCTCTTCCAGGATGTTCATGGAATGACCCGCGCCGATGCTGGCGCCCTGAACAGCATTCTGCCCTTCTCGGCCATGATCGCCTCTCCCCTGTTCGGACTTTGGGTAGATCGCGTGGGCAAGCGCGCGCTGTTCATGGCCTTCGGCTCGGTCCTGCTGCTGCCGGTCTATCTGATGGTGGTTTACCTGCCTTCTACCCCTGCCGTGCACATCGATCTGCCTTTTGTCGCGCCCATTGCCGCTCCCCTCAGCGTAATTATTGCGGTGATTGCTTTAGGCATCACTTTTTCCCTCATTCCGGCGGTGATGTGGCCCTCCGTGGCCTATATTGTCGACCAGAATCGGCTGGGCACAGGCTACTCGCTGATGACTTTGATCCAGCAGGTGGGAGTTTCCGCCATGGTATGGGCGGTCGGGAAGTCCAATGACGTCAGTGGCGCGAGTGCGGCCAACCCGGCGGGCTATCGGCTCGGAATGTGGATCCTTTCGATTCTCGGACTACTGGGACTCGTGTTTTCCTACCTGCTATGGCGGGCGGAGAGCCGCCCGGACGCCCATGGCCTGGAAACCATCCGGGCCGGCCACCCGCAACCGGGTACTTGAGGCAACCAAACAGTCCCAGGGTGAATCCCACGCGCGTAGGACTCCGAAATCATTGATTCAGGATTTCCGTGCGGTTACTGCGCGCGAGTCTCCACTTCCTGCATCTAAGGGAAGATGATGCCACGGCCGACTGCCAAGACTCGTCGTCCTGAACATGGCCCAATTATGGGATTGGCACAGACCAGAAAAAACACCCTTGCATCCGGCCTCCCCGAAGCGGAGGCAATTGCGCGAGCCCAGCAGGGGGACGCGGAATGCTTCGAGGGCCTCTATGGCCTGCACAAACGGCGCGTCTATTCGCTTTGCTTGCGTATGACGGGAAATACCGCCGAGGCGGAGGACCTGACCCAGGAAGCGTTCCTGCAGCTGTTCCGCAAGATCGGGACGTTCCGCGGGGAATCGGCCTTTTCCACCTGGCTGCACCGGCTGTCGGTCAATGTGGTGCTGATGCACCTGCGCAAGAAGGGCCTTCCTGAAGTCTCGCTGGAGGAGAGCCTGGAGCCGCAGCAGGAGGACGGACCGCGCCGGGATATCGGCGCCAGGGACACCCAGTTGGCCGGTTCCATCGACCGGGTCAACCTGGAACGTGCCATTGAAACCTTGCCGCCGGGTTACCGGATTATCTTCGTGCTTCACGACATTGAGGGGTACGAGCACAACGAAATCGCCGAAATGATGGGTTGTTCCATCGGAAACAGCAAGTCGCAGTTACACAAGGCCCGCATGAAACTGCGTGATCTCCTGAAGGACAGCAGAGCCGAAAAGGCCATCAAGCGCTAAGGGAGCACATTTGGTTTGCCCGGCTGGCGAGGATGCCTGCAACACCGGGAGTGGCAAATTAAGGGAGCTTCGGGGAGAAGTGTTATGAACTGTGCAGAATTTCAGAAGGTTCTGCCCTTCATCATCGAGACTGGGGGCAACGCCGAACAGGAAGAGCACCTGCGCGCTTGCCAGGTGTGTTCCGACCTGGTTTCCGACCTTAGGTACATTGCGGATCAGGCCAAGCTGCTGGTACCCATGGAAGACCCGAGCCCGAAGGTTTGGGAAGGCATCCGCGGGGTGCTGGAGCGGAAGGACTTCATGCGCCCCGGCCGCAGCGCAAGGAGGGGTCTTCTAAGACGCAGGGGATTTGTTCCCTGGATCCTCATGTTGACGGCCCTGCTGCTGGCTACCACCTGGCACTTTGTGCGGAAGGCGGACCCTCATGCCGCCGCGCAGCCGTCCGTTGCGGCGGTCGAGTCCTCCCCCATATTGCCCGCGAATCCCCTGCGCGTTACCGGGCAGTAGAACCAGCGGCTGGTTTCGTTTCTGCAAAACCGCTTGCGCGATTCTGTACTTTTGCCCCACCATCGTTCGAACGCATGCATTCCTCTTCTTACCGTAATGTGGTCGTGCTGGTCGGCTTTATGGGCGCGGGCAAGACCAGCGTAGGGCAGGAACTGGCCAGTCCGCGCGGCTGGCGATTCGTGGATCTCGACGAGCAGATTCAGCAGCGCGAAGGACGAGCCATTGCCGACATCTTCCGCGACTCCGGAGAGCCGGCTTTCCGCCGATTGGAAACCGAGGCGCTCCGCGCCGTCTTAGAGCAGGCTGCCGCTTCGCCCGGGGTGATCGCCGCCCTGGGCGGAGGCGCTTTTACCCAGCAGGAAAACCTTGCACTGCTGCAGGCGGCACACTACCCCAGCGTGTTTCTGGATGCCCCGCTTGTGGAGCTGCGCCGCAGATGTGCCGCGGAAGGTTCGGCGCGTCCTCTGTTTCAAGATGAGAACCAATTTCGCCAATTGTATGAAGACCGCCGCGACGCTTACATGAAGGCAGACTTTCGCGTGGACACGGCTGGCAAGACTGTGGCTCAGGTTGCCGCCGAAGTTGGCACGCTGTTGGGATGGGATAGCTGGAAATGATGGGTTGGAATCGCTTTCGCTTTGCCGCGCTGCTGCTGGTTCTGGCAGTATTCGGCGCCGTTGCCGCAACCGCACAGGACAAGCCCTCGAACCATGATGGCCAGGTGGTGGATTCGGGCTCGTTCGGCATTTATGTGAAAGGCCAGCGGGTGGCGACCGAGACCTTCCAGATTCGCCAGAATGCGCAAGGTAGCCTGACCCACTCCGCGCTGAAAGTCGAAAACGGCTCCACGGAAATCGGGCAGACCACCGATCTGCTGTTAGACCCCGTCGGCAATCTCCGGAGCTACAAGTGGAGCGAGACCAGCCCGGGTAAGGCCTACGCCGTGGTCGAGCCGGACAACAAGTTCTTGATCCAGCATATCTACAAGGCTCCGGGCGAAAAGCCTGTCGATCAGCCTTTTCTCCTTTCTCCTTCCACGGTGATTCTGGATGACTACTTTTTCGTGCACCGGGAACTGCTGGTGTGGAGGTACCTGGGGGCTGGTTGCCAGATCGACAGCGGCAAGATGGACTGCAAATTAGGCAAGGCGCAGTTCCCCGTGCTGATTCCCCGCCAGCATATTTCCACCCTGGTCTACCTCGAATACCTCGGCTTGGATCAGGTGAACTTTAAGGGCAAAAAACAGGAGCTGCACCGCTTCCGCCTGGACCTGGAAGACGGGCCCTGGTACCTCTGGATGGATGACGCTCATCACCTTGTCCGCATTCTGATCAGCGGCCAGAATACGGAAGTCGTGCGCGACGAGTAGCAGCCTCCAGCCCCCAGACCGGGGGAAGGCCCAGGGAAGAGACAGTGCGAAGACAGACTGTCTTGAAAAGTAACCCGCGCTTCCTCTCTCGCAGATGAGTCGCTGAACTGATCGCCGCGAACCAGCCTGACAACGGCTATGCCCTCGGCATCCTGGTGGCTGGAGCCTCGCGGCTGGTGGCTTTTCTCTGACCCGCTTTACAGGACGCGGAAATCCCCGCACACTGGAAGTCGGGCACGGTTTCCATGTCACCTGAGGCACACCGCAAGCATCACTCCGAGGTTCTTTTCACCATCGGCATTCTCCTGCTGCTGGCGTTTGTTTATTTCGCCCGCGACGTTCTTCTGCTGATTTATGTAAGCGCCCTGTTTGCCGTGGTCCTGGGTCCGGCCATCGACGGGGTGCGCCGTATCCGGCTGGGATCGTGGCAGCCCGGCCGCGGCGTTGCCATCTTGTGCGTGCTGGTGCTGGCACTCAGCCTGGTCGCGCTTTTCTTCACTTTTTTTGTCCCCCCGGTCTTCCGCGACTTGCGCGCTTTCACCAGCGCACTCCCGGGCAGAATCTCGGATCTCCAGCAACGGCTTCAGAACCTGCTTGGCGATTCGCCCTTTCTGGACAACCTCGATGTCGATACCCTGGAGCGTCACGCATCCGCCGCCCTAGGAGGCGCGCTCGGCTTTTTCCGTGGCTTCTTTGGCGGAATCTTCGCCTTCTTCAGCGCCCTGATTCTGACCGCCTATTTCGCAATGGATGGCGGTACTGCGTTTCACTGGATGCTTTCCATGGTCGCGGAACCGCAGCGCCCCCGCCTGGAAGCGAGCCTGCTGCGTGCCGAGGGCCGCCTCCGCCGCTGGCTGGCAGGGCAAGTCGCGCTCATGCTCATTTTCGGAATCTCCGCCACCATTGTTTTCGGCTTGCTGGGGCTGAAATATTCCTATGCCCTCGGAGTCCTGGCGGGCGCCCTGAATATTGTTCCCGTGCTCGGGCCAATCATTTCTCTGGTCCTCACCGCGCTGGTGGCGGCCTTCGGCTCTCCGGCGAAACTGGTCGGAGTTTTGATCTTCTACCTCGTGTATCAGCAGGTGGAAAACGCATTCCTTACTCCCCGCATCATGCGCTATAGCGTCCGCCTTCCCCCTCTTGCGGTTGTAGTTGCGCTTACCCTGGGAGGCTCCATTGCAGGCATCCTGGGCGCGCTGATTGCCGTTCCTACCGCCGCGCTGGTCGGCGTGCTGGCCGATGAGTACCTGGTAAAACGAACCGTCGTGCTGACCCCCGAGCCGGAAGCCCCTCAAGTTGCCCGCCAGTAGCCCGCTCGCCCCTCTCGGTCTCCAAGCCCTTTCGGTCTCCGACAAAAGAAGCATGCCCGGCTCGCGCCCCTCGCCAGGAATCAGGCTGGTTCCGTCATCGCAAGGCCATTTTCAAAGACTCCGGTTCTGCTGATAAAATTGCTGTAATCCTATGTCTTCATCCAGAATTCCAGTTGGCGTTCTTGGCGCTACCGGTGTGGTCGGCCAGCGGTTTATTCAGCTGCTGGAGCACCACCCCTGGTTCGAGGTGGCATGGCTGGCCGCCTCCGAGCGCTCCTCCGGACTTAATTACGCGGAAGCCGCGCGCTGGCGTCTCAAGACTCCGATTCCCGAAACCGTGGCCAAAATGGCGGTTTCCCCCGCCGAACCGGCGGGCGCGCCCAAGATCATCTTCGCCGCGCTCGATGCCGGCATTGCCCGCGAGCTGGAGCCCAAGTTTGCCGCCGCCGGCTGCGCCGTCATCTCCAATTCCAGCGCCTTTCGCATGCAGCAGGACGTTCCCCTGGTGATCCCGGAAGTCAATCCCGACCACGTGGCCCTGCTGGAAAAGCAGCAGTGGCGGCAAGTGAGTCCGGAGGCTTCATCGTCACCAATCCCAACTGCTCCGCCATTGGCCTGGTGCTGGCGCTGGCGCCGCTGCACAAGCAGTTCGGCCTGGACAAGATCTTTGTCGTCACCATGCAGGCCGTCAGCGGCGCGGGATATCCGGGCGTGGCCTCGCTCGACATCCTTGGCAACGTCGTTCCCTACATCGCCAAGGAAGAAGAAAAGATGGAGGAGGAGACTCGCAAGCTCCTCGGCAGGCTGACCAACGGCGCGGTGCGGGACGCGGCCTTCGGCATGAGCGCGCAATGCAACCGCGTGCCGGTGGAAGACGGCCACACCGAATCGGTCTCCGTCAAGCTTACCCGCTCCGCAACCGCGGAGCAGATGGTGAGCGCGTGGCGGCGGATTCCGCTCGGTCCCGCAGGAGCTGAAGTTGCCCTCCGCGCCCGCGCGAGCCCATCGTGTACGACACCGCGCCCGACCGCCCCCAGCCCCGCTTCGATCGCGACCGCGGAGCCGGCATGACCGTCAGCGTGGGACGCCTGCGTCCCTGCGGCCTGCTCGACTGGAAGTTCACCGTGCTCTCGCACAACACCATTCGCGGCGCGGCCGGCGCGGCCATGCTCAATGCCGAACTGCTGAAAGCCAAGGGATACATTGGCGACTAGCGCGGGAGAAGCCGTAATCCGAGGGTAGAAGCAGAAGAATCGGGGTGCCCCAGACAAGCTTGCTTGTTTGGATTTCGAATCCTCCGCGACAGCCAAGAGTTTAGAGTCTGGAAAAATGATCGTAATGAAATTTGGCGGCACCTCGGTCGAGGACGCCGCAGCCATTGACCGTGCCGCAGCCATCGTCTGCAAACGCCTGCGCAGAACGGCCCATCGTGGTGGTCAGCGCCATGGCGAAGGTCACCGACCAGCTTCTGCGCCATGGCGCAGGCCGCCGGCAAAGGCGACGTCAAGACCGCGCTGGAGCTTTGCCCGCGGCGTCCGCGAACGCCACTACAACGACCGCCTCCGAGCTGATCGGGCCCGGCGAGTTCTCTGCCGCTGCGCGCCGAGCTGGAAACCGACTTCGACGCGCTGGACGAACTGCTGCGCGGCGTCTCCGCCGTCGGCGAGCTGACTCCGCGCACCTCGACAACGTGGCCGTGAGTGCGGCGAGCGCATGTCCAGCAAGCTGGTCGCGGCGGCCTTTCGCGCCCGCGGCCTGGATGCCGAACATGGTGGACTCGCGCCAGTGCATCGTCACCGACAGCAGCTTCACCCGGGCCGTGCCCCAGATCGACGAAACCAACGAGCGCCTGCGTTAAGCGGCTCAAGCCCATGCTCGAAGGCGACCGCCCGCGCATTCCGGTAATGGGCGGTTTCATCGGCTCGACCCGCGAGGGCATTCCCACCACCATCGGCCGCGGCGGATCGGACTTTTCCGCCGCCCTGATCGGCGCGGCGCTCGACGCCGAGCCATCGAGATCTGGACCGACGTGGACGGCATGAAGACCACCGACCCGCGCCTTTGCCCCGACGCCCTGCGCATCAAGGTCATCAGCTTTGACGAGGCCGCCGAACTGGCCTACTTCGGCGCCAAGGTGCTGCACCCCGCCACCGTACTGCCCGCCGTGCAGAAGAACATTCCGGTGCTGGTGCTGAACTCGCGCAACCCGGCGAACGAGGGCACGCGCATCACCGCGCATCCGCCGCGCTGTAACAGCCTGTTCAAGGCCATCGCCGCCAAGAAGCGCTCACCATCATCGACATGGTCGCCACCCGCATGCTGATGGCGCATGGCTACATGACGCAGATCTTCGACATCTTCGACCGCCACCACTGCGCCGTGGACGTGGTCTCCACCTCCGAGGTCAGCCGTCTCCCTGACCGTGGATTCCAACGACGCGCTTCCCGCAGATGGCCGCCGACTCGGAAAAGATCGGGGACGTGAAGTACTCCGGACGCAAGGCCATCGTCTGCCTGGTGGGCGAGAACATTCGCGAAATTCCCGGCGTCGCGGCGCAGGTATTCAACGCCATGGCGCGCGGCATCAACGTGCGCATGATCTCGCAGGGCGCATCGGAAATTAACATGACCTTCGTCATCGACGAGGACGACGTACCCAAGGCCGTGCGCAGCCTGCACGACGAGTTCTTCGTCGATCCCGACCCGGCGGTGTTTGCCAGGGAGTAAGTCCGCCTTCGCTTTGAAACTGTCGTTGTAACCAAAAGCCCCAGCTTTTGTCGTCCTGAGCGAGAGCTACCGCAGACCATTCTTTCTTCCTTTCATCCCGGCCCTCCCCAAGAGTTCTACCCTCACCCAAACCTCCAACCCCTGTCATCCTGAGCGAAGCGAAGGACCCCTACCCCCCGCAAGGCTTTCAATCCTCCTATCCGCAGCAAATCAAGAACTCCCTCACTCCGGATACCAATCTTTGCTCAAATCCACCCAGCTTGGATTCATGCTCTCAATCAGAGCAATTTTCTTTTTTCGCAACCATCCCTTGATGACCTTTTCCCGATCAATGGCGTTGCGAACGTCATCGAAACTTTCGTAGTACAGAAGGCGGTCCACATCGTAGGTGGAAGTAAAGCCGTCGATAGTCTTTTCCTTGTGCTGCCACACACGGCGATGGAGGTTGTTGGTCATTCCCACATAGAGCGTGCCCGACAAGCTGCCAAGGATGTAAACGGAATACCGGGACTTTCGCATGAGAAGTAGGGGTCCTTCGCTTCGCTCAGGATGACAAACGTTGACAGCATAGACTGCTCGGGGCAACGCACCCGGTGTGCTTTCAGGCATCAATGATTCCCATCTTCAAATCACTCCAGGAGCCTGTCATCCCGAGCGAAGCGAGGACCCCCACCCCCAACAAGCCTTCAACCTTTTCTGAAAGGGCCCAGTCGGGTGCACGGTCCTTTCGCCGTTTTGGCGAAAGGGTCGGGGAATAGGGCTGTTTTTCAAGAATGTGCCCGCAAGCCACTGCCCCTCAATACCTTGCGCGATTCACTCGCACTGCTCGAAAAACAGGGCGGGGTACCCAGGGGTGCGTTTCAAGCAACGTGCCCCATCGTAATCATGCGCGTTCTCACTGAAACCGCATACAGTGGCACCAGTTTCGGAGGACACACCACCATGCGTCAGCTCGCTTCCATGCTTATGCTCGTTTTCGTTCTCGGAACTTTCGCCTGGCCGCAGGCAAACCGTCCGGTAGCGGCGAGGGCTGCTGCTTCGTCTACGGTTTCCGCAACGCCCAATGCGACCTTAATCAAGCAAGTGGACGATCTCTCGGCTGACTCCGCCCAGCTCGACGAGAGTCACGCCCGCACGATGAAAGCCAGCGAACAGATGTCCCAGATCCACTCCGCGCTGAGCAGCAAGGTTGGCTCGCTCTGCAATTCCGCCGAAAAGGCTCGCGTCTCTCCCGCCGAAATCGCCAAGGCGCTTAATGAGCTGTGCGACGTCAGCCGGAATTCCAGCATGCAGTACCTTCAGTTGCAGACGGCAATGCAGCAGGAAAACCGCCAGTACACCACGGTGAGCAATGTCCTGAAGACCAAGCACGATACCGTGAAGAACTCCATCAACAACGTGCGCTAGCGTCGTGTTTGCGGCATCGGGAACGTGACCGTCTTGGCTGCCGAATGTACTTTCGGGTTCCTCGGTGGCAGCTGGAATCTTCATTTTCTCTTCCAGCGCAGCAACTAATTCGCGCAATTCGCGTTTGTACGCTTGGGCCCATCGGAAGCGCAGCGGTTCGAGCGGGCCGCAACCAGTGCGATGGGGACCTGTCACTATGCGCGGTACTCAAATTGCTTCCTTCCGTTGGCTTCTTAAGATTCTATTTGCGGTAGCCGTGCTGCCCGGCCTTGCTTTCGCGACCCTGGGCCAGAACGTAAGCTCGGTGCAAAGCGATCAGGCTCACATGAAGGCCAGCGTCCGAGTTGTGCAGCGCAACGCTTATGTCCTGCACCAGATGCAAACCCCCAGCGGGACGGTGGTGCGGGAGTACGCCTCCCCGGCGGGCGTGGTGTTCGGTGTCGCCTGGCAAGGCCCCTCGGTGCCGGACTTGCGCCAGCTTCTTGGGACTTACTTCAACCCCTACGTCCAAGCCATGCAGAAGCGTTCCGGCCACGGACCTCGCCTGATTGAGGAACCCGGGCTGGTGATGCAGGTGAGCGGACACCAGAGAGCATTTTCTGGAAAAGTTTATGTTCCGGCGATGGTCCCGAGCGGAGTTCCAGCGGAGCAGATCCAGTGAAGACAAGATATGTTCCCCAGTCGGCAGTGGTCACGCTCGTCCTTGTTGTTTTGACAGGAGTTTTTACGCTGGCCGGTTGCGGCGGAGGCTCCTCATCATCGAACTCAAACAACAACGGCAACAACAACAGCAGTGGCGGCAACACCATCGCGTCCTCCGGCCCCAACGTTCAGCCCGTCACCGTCAGTCCGGGACCTCCGGGAATCAATTACATTAACGGCCTGTTTACCTCGGTCACCATCTGCGTCCCCGGCACTACGTCATGCCAGACCATTGACAACGTACTGGTGGACACCGGATCCATGGGACTGCGGCTGCTGTCTTCCAACGTTACGCTGGCATTGCCCGAAGAAGACAACATCGATAACGCTCCCATCGCCGAATGCAACCAGTTTGCCGACGGATATACCTGGGGAGAGGTGCGCCTGGCCGACGTAAAACTCGCCAGCGAGCAGGCAAGCTCGGTTCCGATTCAGGTGATCGCCGATCCGGCGCTGCCCGTAATTCCGAACAGTTGCTCCAATACCGGTCCCTCCCAGGACACTCTCCAGGACTTGGGCGCGAATGGGATTCTGGGCGTTGGCCCCTTCCTCCAGGACTGTGGCGGAGCTTGCGCCCTGAGCACAATCTCGAACCCGGGCTTCTACTATGCCTGCCCCACCTCGTCCAGTTGCGGCCAGGTGGCGGTAAGCCTTGCGCAGCAGGTCCCGAACCCCGTGTCGTTGTTTTCTACCGATAACAATGGAATCATCATCGAGCTTCCCTCGGTACCCTCCACGGGAGCCACCGGCGCCAGCGGCTCGCTCGTCTTTGGCATTGGCACTCAGGCGAACAACGGACTGGGAACCTCTCAGGTTCTCACCCTGGACGGCTACGGAAACTTCAGCACGACGTTCAAGTCGCAGGCCTACAGCAACAGCTACATCGACAGCGGCTCCAACGGCTTATACTTCCTGGACAGCAGCACAGCAGGACTGCCGGTCTGTTCCGACAGTCAGTACTTTTACTGTCCCAGTTCGACGCAGACTTTCTCGGCGTCGAACGTGGGAGGCAACGGAGTTACCAGCAACGTCTCGTTCAGCATTGCCAATGCCGATACGCTGTTCGGGAATGTCAGCAACTTTGCCTACAGTAACCTGGGCGGCCCCAACTCCGGTTCGTTCGACTGGGGATTGCCCTTCTTCTTGGGACGCAATGTGTTTACTGCCATCGAATCCCAGAACACCCCTGCCGGGATAGGCCCTTACTTCGCGTACTGACCCGGCGCCCGATTTCGAGCGTGTTATCCTTAAGGGTACTGCTGCAACCCGCCTGAGAAGCCCCCGGCAGTGAGCTGCGACTCTTGCCAGCAACGTGGAAGGGCACATTACCTGCAGTCAGTCCCCAAAAAGAGCTCATGATTTCAGTCAGCAATATTTCCATGCGCTACGGCGCGAAAATCCTGTTTGAAGAAGTCTCCACCGCGTTCACTCCGGGAAAGCGTTACGGACTCACCGGCCCCAACGGAGCCGGCAAGTCGACGTTCATGAAACTGCTTACCGGCGAACTCGAGCCGCAGGTCGGGACCGTGGTGCGCCCCAGAAAGCTCGGCGTCCTGAGCCAGGACCAGTTTGCCTTCGACGCCTACACCGTGATGGACACGGTCATCATGGGAAACCGCCGCTTGTGGGCGGCTCTCCAGGAGCGCGATGCCATCTACGACAAGCCCGACATGACCGACGAAGACGGAATGAGGCTGGGCGAACTGGAAGGCATTGTCGGCGAGGAAGACGGATACTCCGCCGAGACCGATGCCGCCCTGCTGCTGCAGGGTCTGGACATCCCGGATGAACTGCACCAGCGCAGGATGGGAGAGCTGCAAGGCGGACAGAAGGTCCGGATGCTGCTGGCGCAGGCCCTGTTCGGTCATCCCCAGGCGCTGCTGCTCGACGAGCCGACCAACCACCTCGACTTGGAGTCGATTCACTGGCTGCAGAACTTTCTGAACGCCTACGACGGCGTGGTGATCGTGATTTCCCACGACCGCCACTTCCTGAACAGCGTTTGCACCCATATCGCCGATATCGACTACCAGACCATCATTACCTACACGGGAAACTACGACGAGATGGTGATGGCCAAGACCCAGATCCGCTCGCAGATCGAAGGCCAGAACGAGCAGCGCGAAAAGAAGATCGCACAGCTCAACGACTTTATCGCCCGCTTCGCCGCCGGCACCCGCTCCAGCCAGGTGCAGTCCCGGCGCAAGGAAGTGGAGCGCTTGCAGGTCAGCGAACTGGCCAAGTCGAACATCCAGCGTCCTTTCCTCAAGTTTGAGATGAAGCGTCCCTCGGGAAAGCACGTGCTGGAACTGGAGGGAGTGAGCAAGTCCTACGGCGAGGCGGAAGTGGTTCGAGAATTCACCTGCAGCGTGATGCGTGGAGAAAAAGTCGCGCTCATGGGGCGTAACGGCGCAGGCAAGACTACGCTGCTGAATGCCCTGCTGGCCAGCGCGCCCACTGTCTCCGAGTCCGAGCTTCGCAAGACCAGCGGCTACGACGGGCCGTTCCTCAGCGACGGCGAGGTAGTCTGGGGACACGAAGCCGCCGTCGGATACTTTCCCCAGGACCACAACGCCGCCATTGAGCGCGGCAGGACCGTATTGGACTGGCTGCACCAGTGGCAGCCCGGGGCCTCGCAGGAAGAGCTTCGCGGGCTTCTCGGACAAATGCTGTTCGCCCGTGACGACGCCAACAAGCGCACCGATGTGTTATCCGGCGGCGAAGCGGCACGCCTTCTGTTCTGCAAGCTCATGCTGCAGAAGCCGAACGTGCTGGTTCTGGACGAACCGACCAATCACCTGGACCTGGAATCGATCAACGCCCTGAACATCTCGCTGCAGAAGTATCAGGGAACGGTATTGCTGGTCACCCATGACCACGACCTGATCGACGAAGTTGCCAGCAGGATCTGGCACTTCGAGGGAGACCACAAGATCACCGACTTCAAAGGCGCCTACGAGGAATACCAGGCGGTCGGGGTATAGCGGCCCAATCGATCTCGATTTACAAATTCCACCATACAGACTACAAAATGACCGCATGAATTTCTTGTTGCTGGGACCTGGTAAGACCGGATCGCTGGTTGGGGAAGTGGCTCGCCAGCGCGGACATTCCCTGAGCGTACTGGACGAGCCGGACAATAAGGACGGGGCCGGCCTGAATCAGTCCTCGCTGGCCAAAGTGGACGTGGTCATTGATTTCACCACGCCCCATGCCGTGCTGCGCAACATTGAGCGCTGCGCGGAGATGAAGCAGAACATCGTGGTCGGCACCACGGGCTGGTACGGCGAGATTCCCCGCATCCGCCAACTGGTCGAGCGCAGCGGAATCGGCATGCTCTATGCGGCCAACTTTTCCGTGGGCGTAAACCTGTTCTTCGACATTGTGCGCGCCGCCGCCCCTGCCCTGCGCTACGGATACTCAGGCGCGCTTGAGGAATGCCATCACATCCACAAGAAAGACGCCCCCTCGGGTACCGCCGTGGCTTTGCAGCGAGTCATCCAGGAAGCGGTCGGCCAGGAAGTTCCCATCTCGTCGGTGCGCGAGGGCGAGGTGATGGGTGTTCACACACTCACGCTGGAGTCCCCTGCCGACACCATCACCCTGACCCATAGCGCCAAGTCCCGTCTGGGCTTTGCCCAGGGCGCAGTCCACGCGGCGGAGTGGCTGCACGGCAAGAGCGGCTTCTTCGATTTTCGTGACGTGTGGCGGGAGATCGGCTGAGAGCTCGGAAACCACGGACGGGATGTCCGCGCCCGCGGATTCCTGGACACGCGATTCCCTTCCCGTAAAAAAGCCCGGCCGAAAACGGCCGGGCTTCATCGCAAACTTCCAGAACGCAGGTCAGCGCGAAGACCGTTCCTGTCCACCGCCTTGGTAGGTCACTCGCCACAGGCTGTTAGAGGCATCGTCGGTGAAGACCAGCGCTCCGTCCTTGGTCTCATTGATGCCGACCGGCCGTCCCCACACCTCGTGATCGTTCACCGTAAAGCCGGTCACGAAGTCCACGTACTCACCGGTAGCTTTTCCGCCGGGAGCGGGAACGTAGATTACCTTGTATCCCGTAAAGTTCTCCCGATTCCAGGAACCATGCAGAGTAACGAACGCTCCCTGGCTGTATTCCCTGGGGAACTTGTCGCCGGTGTAGAACACGATGGAAAGCGGCGCCGAGTGCGACTGGATGAGCACGTCCGGCACGGTCACCTTGCTCTTCAGATCAGGCCGCTCCTTCATCCGGGCATCGTGATTCTGTCCCAGGTAATACCACGGCCAGCCGTAGAAGCCGCCGTCCACGATGTGCGTGGTGTAGTCCGGCACCAGATTGTCGCCCAGCCCGTCGCGCTCGTTCACCACAACCCAGATCTGATTGGTGGTGGGATTCAGAGCCAGACCGCTCGGATTGCGCAACCCCGAGGCATAGATCCGCTTTCCAGAACCGTCGGGATTAAATTCGAGCACATCGGCGCGCTCGTTTTCGGCCTCGGAATCGCCGATATTGGTCCGGGATCCGACCGCAACATATAGCTTTTTGCCGTCCTTGGAGAACAGCAGGTCGCGCGTCCAGTGGCCGCCTCCGAAGGATCTCCCTCCCGGGAGTTCAACGATTTTTTCCGGCTTTCCGCTGGCTTTCAGGTCACCGTTTTTGTAGGGAAAGCGAACGATGGAATCCGTGTTGCCGACGTACACATACCGCGGGTTGGGGCCCGGAGGATAGAAAGCAATGCCGTACGGCATCGTCAGGCCGGAAGCAAACACCTCGTTTGCCTGGACTTTGCCGCTGGCGTCCATGCGAATCACCCGCATCTGGTTGCCATCGCTTTCCGCGATGAACAAGTCCCCATTGGGGGCGATCTCAATTTTCCGGGCGCCCTTCAGGCCCGTCACCACGCGGTCGATTTTGAAGCCCGCCGGCACTTCCGGCCAGGCGTTCTCCGGCTTGGGAACGTTACTGGAGCGATTGGCGACCGCGGGGGTTGCACCCGGCGCCGGCAATTTGTCGGCGGAGATGAGATGCCGCACACCTGGATGAGCCTGGGTGTAGTCACTGTTGTGTCCCTGGCCCTGCTCCACGTTTTGTGCCTGCAGCGAAAGGGCAAGGGGGGCCACGGCGATGGCCGCAACCAGAACGGCTCTCCACGAACTGCAATATCTGTTGGTTCTCTTCAGCAAGAAGAATTCTCCTTTGGCGCAGTTCTCATTATCCGCCGTTGCAGGGTGGCCTGACCAGTGGAGAAAATTGCACTCAGCCGCTGCAGGATCAGTTCTGGCCGGTGAGGCTGAAGTAGTCGAAATTAGCCGTAGTGGAGGGGAGAAACTCGTAGCTATTGGCTTCCATTCCGACGGCATTTGGGACGAAGCCGGAGGCGGAGAACGACCCGGAAGACAGCCAGGTATTGCCGCCGTTGGTGCTGTAGCTGAGTTGATAGGTACTGCCAACCTTGGAGACGCGCAGAAGGTTGGAAGCGCCCAGCGTCACGAAGCTCAACGGCAAGGGCTGCAGCCCGGACCCGTTGCTGACGCGCCAGGCGGCCACGGACACTCCCCATCCATAGCTCCAGAACTCAAAACGGATGTAATTGTTCGGATCCTGCGAGAGGAAAATGCCGTAGCCCTGGGCGCGCGCTCCGAGGTTGACGCCATCGATCTTGGTTTCCGCCGTGAAGTTCCCGGAGGCTAGTGGGGTGAGCAGGCGAACGCAACTGAACAGGGCCGGCCAGCAGTTATGGGTGGTGCCCGCGGGTAGCGACATCCGCAGGTGTCCGGGACTGGCGGTGAGAGACCAGGTTGCGTTTCCGACTGGGTCGATCCATGTCCAGCGGGGATTCAGCACCGAATCCGTAAAGTTTTCCACGAACGTATTCGGCGGCGCGGGAGGCGGGGTGTTGTCGTAGGTGAACGATGCGCTCACGGGAAGACCCAGGTTCCCGGCGCCATCCGTGGCCCGCACTTTGAACACGAAGGTTCCGGGAGCCAGGCTGCCGTAGGTCTTGGGAGACACACAAGTCTGGAACGAGTCCGGCTGTCCGGAAGCCGCGAAGGAACAGTCGTAGCGCACGGCATCGGCGGCGCCGAACACAAACTGCGCGCTGTTCTGATAGATGGTATCCGCGGGGCGCTGGCTGATCACCACCACTGGAGGCACGGTATCCACGGTAAACGCATAGGTTGCCGCCGGACCCGCAGTGGTGCCGTCCAGCGCTCGCACGGCAAAGGTGTAGCGCCCGTCCGCGAGCGGCAGGGAGACAAACGGCGAAACGCACGCGGAGTAGCTCGCACCGCCGGAAGACGAGAGCGAGCACTCGAAACTAATCCCGGTCGCGGTGCTGGAAAACGCAATCTGCGCCACGGAAAGATTCGTAGGATCGGTCGGGGTCTGGACCAGGAGCGGAACCGGCGGAGCCGGCGTGGTGCTGGTGGTCAGCGCCTTGTAGATATTCAGCCTTCCGCCACTGACGGTTTTTCCCTGCAGATCGGGGACCTGATCGACTGTACTCACCAGTTGCTGCTTGAGCTGCTGCGTCGTCAGATTGGAGCGTGACAGAACCAGCGCGGCTGCGCCGGCCACGAAGGGTACCGACATCGACGTTCCGCTCAGGTATCCATAGGTGCCGAACGGCATCGTGGAGTAAATGGCGACTCCCGGAGCACCCAGGTCAACACTGGTGGGCCCGTAGTTGGAGAACTGAGCCAACTGGTCGCGGTTGTCGGTGGCCGCCACGGATATCACATTGGGAGCGTAGAACGAGACGGGGTAGGACGGGATCACGTCGTCATTCGAGGATGTGTTTGCTGCCGCGGCAACGAACAGGATGTCATAGTTGCCGGCTTCGTTGATGGCGTCCAGCAGGGCCTGGGAGTATTCGGTCAGGTTCCAGCTCGCGGTGATCACGCGAAGGTTCACTCCGGCAACCCGCGCCTGAATGGCGAATTCGATCGCCTTGATCAGATCGGCTACGGTGCCGGTGCCACTCGAACTGATGAATTTCAGCGCCATGAGGGAGGCGGTCCAGCTCACGCCTGTAACCCCCACACCGTTATTGCCCGAGGCCGCTGCAGTACCGGCGACATGGGTGCCGTGATAGTAGTCGTCTTGTGGATCGCAGGTCCCCGTAATGGCGTTGAAGCCGACGGTTCCCGCGGGACACCCGCCAATTCCGCCGGGATTGTGCCACATGTTGGCCGCCAGATCAGGGTGGGTGTAGTCCACTCCGGTGTCCAGGATTCCGATCACGATGCTGCGGCTGTCGGTGGTAACGTCCCAGGCAGTGACGGCGTGCGTATCGGAGTTGCGCGTGCCCCGTAAGCCGAAGATATACTGCTCCGTATTGAGCAGCCCCCACAACTGATTGAATGCGGGATCGTTCGGGGTGGCATCGAGCTCAAGCAGGTAATTCGGCTCGGCATACAAAACATTTTTGTTTCGGCGCAGCCGCGCCAGCAGTGCGCTGGTATCGCGCGAGCGGGAACGCAGACGCCGGATCTGGTATCCGCCCCGGCGGGAAAGCACCTCATCGGAGGTGCTGGCGTCAACCTCAGCCTCGGCATGAATCTGGCTTAAGTCCGGCTGCTGAAGGTTGTTTCGCATTTTGATCAGAATTTCGCCGTCGACCTGGCGCGCTCCTCGCCTGCCCTGAGCCACTGCCAAGCCCGGCAGCAGAGCACACGACAAGAACACGAGCATCAGGACGCGGAAACGGGGAGGGAGGGTCATGATCTGCAGCAACCAGCCTTCAACCAGTCTCCGGGGAGTCTAATGGAACAACTGGAAAGAAGTTATTCCCTGAAGCGCCTACGTCAATTGGCTAAGCAGGCAGACTAGCAGCGCATTTCGTCGCAGCCTCACGGTAGCAGGTTTCGCAGCCGCTCCGGCTCGTCTCCCATCCATTCGAGATTGGCGGCGGTACCATCAAAGATGGAAGACGTTTTGAAGGGCTCAAATTCGCCCTTGGAAGCGGCCTGGGCCGTCTTGGCCAGCAGCGTACCGACTTCCGAGTCCGGCATGGGACGGAAGGTCCGAACGGCTTCGAATGCCTGATCGAGAATCTCCATGCTGTCAATGCCCGTAATTACCACGGAGGTTGGAAGGTTCAGCGCGTAATGCAGGCATTCCATGGCAGTCACGGCTTTAGATTGCAGAATGATCCCGTTGGCCAGGGGCTTCATCCCCAGCACCCCGATGCTCTGCTTAACCAGCTCGGGAACAACCAGCTCCGCGAAGCTGCGGAAGTGCGCGTCCATGACATTCAGCGGCATCTGCACGGCATCGAACTTGAAGCCGTTCTGGCGCGCCACCTCCAGCATGTGGAGATGAACCTGCGGATCCTTGTGCCCGGTGAACCCGATGTAGCGAACCTTTCCGGCTTTCTGGGCCTCAACCAGCACGGCATTGGCTCCCTCGGGGTCGAAGATGCGGTAGGGATCTTCAAAGCGCAGAATTTCGTGATGCTGAACCAGATCGATGACGTCGGTCTGCAGGCGGCGAAGCGACTCCTCCAGTTGCCGGATGGCCTCTTTGCGGGAGCGGCCGTCGATTTTCGTCATCAGGAAGGCCTTCTGGCGATAGCCATCCTTAAGCGCCTTGCCCATGCGGACTTCGCTTTTGCCGTCGTTGTAGTCCCAGCAGTTATCCAGAAAATTAATGCCGCGATCCAGGGCGCTGCGCACAATGCGGAGACTCAGCGCTTCATCCACGCTGGGAATGGACAGGTGCCATCCCCCCAGGCCAATGGCGGACACCTGCTCTCCTGTGCTGCCCAGGGTGCGATACGGCATTTCCGAATTGCTGGCGGCTTGGGGCATTCTTTCCTCCATGGATCAAGGAAGCAGGTACAACAAGAAGGAACGGCCTGCCGGGCTTCGATTCGTGCCGGAGGCCGAACCCGCATTTTACCCGAAGCCGGATTCTGGCCCGAAGCCGCGCGGGCAGTTACAATAGATGGCACTTCGGGCGAGAAACCAATGAGGAACACTGCGATGAATCTTCACGGCTGCGGCACGGCTCTGGTCACTCCATTTACAAGAGACGGAGCCCTCGACGAGAAGGCGCTGCGCGCGCTGGTGGAGTGGCAGATCGAATCGGGCATTGATTTTCTGGTGCCCTGCGGCACCACCGGCGAGACTCCCACTTTGTCGGAAGAAGAATGGCTGCGAGTCGTGCGCGTAACGGCGGATGTTGCCCATGGGCGGGTACCGATTGTGGCCGGCGCGACCTCGAATTCCACCTCGGAAGCCGTGCGCAAGGCGCGCGCGCTGGCGGCACTCCCCGGAGTGGACGGCATCCTTACGGCTTCGCCCTACTACAACAAGCCCACCCAGGAAGGCCAGTATCAGCACTTCCGCGCCATGGCGGAGGCGCTTTCATCCCAGGGAAACGACAAGCCAATTGTGCTCTATAACGTCCCGGGACGAACCGGCGCCAATTTGGAACCGGCCACGGTGGCGCGACTGGCGGCGATTCCCAACATCATCGCCATCAAGGAAGCCAGCGGCAGCATCGCCCAGATCGCGGAAGTGGTCACGGTCACCCCGGAGGACTTTCAGGTACTCTCCGGCGACGACGCCGCCACCCTGGGATTAATTGGCGCGGGAGGCGTGGGACTGATCTCGGTGGCATCAAATGCAATTCCTGCCGAAATGTCCGCCATGGTGCGGGCCGCGCTGAATAACGACTGGAGCACAGCACGCGCCTTGCAACGCAAATTCCTGCCGCTGATCCAGGCGCTGTTTATCGAGTCGAACCCGATGCCGGTAAAGGCTGCGCTCGCCATGATGGGCCGCATCGAGGAAAGCTACCGCCTGCCGATGTGTCCTATGAAGCCGGAGAACCGCGCCAAACTGGAGAAGGCGTGCAATGCCGTGGGGCTGCTGGCGGGAGTGACGGCGCGCGCTTAGGCCGTTTCGCCGCGAATACCCATGGTCAGGATTCATCATCGTGGCGCTCATCGCGGCGGTGATCATTAAGTTTCGGCTGAGTCTCTAGTCGCTCTCCGCCACGATTGCTCGCACGTACCGCTTCTGCAGCGCCGAAACGTCCGTCTTGCGGCGCACCGCAATCAGTTCGGCCATGATGGCCACCGCAATCTCTTCCGGGGTGACCGCTCCGATCTCCAGTCCCACCGGGGCGTTCACCCGCTCGAACTGTTCCGGCGGAGGCCTTCCTTCTCCAGTTCCTTGTAGATCTCGATCACTTTGCGCTTGGAGCCGATCATGCCCACGTAACGCGCCCGCGTGCCTACGGCCCAGCGCAGCACGCGCATGTCGTCCCGGTGGCCGCGAGTGACGATCACGATGTAGGACGATTCGTTGGGCTCGATCTTCTCCAGAGCCTGGTCAAAATCTTCCGCGACAATATCGCGTGCCTCGGGAAAGCGCTCACGGTTAGCGTAGGTTTCGCGGTCGTCCACCACGGTCACATCAAAGCCCGCCAGCACGGCCAGCTTGTAGAGGTTCACCGAGACGTGACCGGCGCCAAAAAGATAGAGCACAGGGATGGGCAGCACAGGCTCAACAAATACTTCAAGCGTGCCCCCGCACACAAGTCCCGTGTCGTACTTGGGATTCTGGTTCAGGTTAAAGGTGAGGCTGCGGGGCTTCTCTTCTTCCATCACTTCGCGGGCAGCCTGCCAGATCTCTGCCTCCACGCACCCCCCACCGACCGTCCCGGCAATGGACCCGTCGTCGCGCACCAGCATCTTCGAAGTCTGGAACGACGGAATCGATCCGCGCACGCTGGTAATGGTGGCCAGCGCGCCCCGGCGTCCTTCGCGCCGAAACTTTACGATCTCGTCATAAATGTCCACGCTGAATCGCCCCTCTAGACAACATCCTGAAACGCGTCTGGCTCGATTATGCGGCGATTCCAGCCCATTTTCAAACGCTACCTTTGCCCTTGAACTCTCACCTTTTCGCGAGGATTATTACGGACGCGGGCAGCAGCATGGCAGAAGACACCCAACAACTTCGCGCGTACGTTTCGTCCAAGCGGTTTCGGCTCCTGTCATGGGGATCGATAGGGCTCTTTGCTGCCGGGCTCGCTCTCCCCCATTACGATAGCCGCCTAATTTGGGTCGCATTAGGTGTGTGGTTACTTGCGGTGTTACCTGTGATCCGCTTTTCCAAGTTGAAAAATACCCGATTCCAGTGGGGCAACAGTCGCGACAGGAGATTCTTACTCGTCGTCGCAGGTTGTGTGTTAGCGATAATCATCGGCAGCGTTTTGGCGGCAATGAATGCAACACATCACTAGTCTGTGGCCTCGACGCAGTACTCGCTCGCTTCGGCTTTCGGATAGCCGCAAGGCATTCCCGCCCTTTCCTCTCTCGCGGTAAAAACTGCTACCCTGTTTCCGGCATAGATATGCACCGCACCGCACAGCTACAGAACCTGGGAGACAGCCTCGCGGAAGTTCGCGCCGGTCAAGATGTTTGCCCTGAACTCGCCCTGCGCCTGCTGGACCTTCCCGACGAGCACCTTCCTGCCTTGCTGTCGGCGGCCAGGGAGATCAGAAATCACTTTAAGTCTGGCGTTGTAACCTACTCACGCAAAGTCTTTATTCCGCTTACCAATCTGTGCCGCGACTACTGCGGATACTGCATCTTCCGGCGTTCCCCCGGCGATGGCGGCGCACCATACCATGAGCCCGGATGAGGTCCTGGAAGTGGCCCGGGCGGGCGAGCGCCTAGGCTGCCGCGAGGCATTATTCAGCCTGGGAGACAAACCAGAACTGGCCTTTCCGGAAATGCGGGAGACCTTGCGCCGCCTCGGCTACCGCTCAACGCTCCACTACCTGGAAGCCATGTGCGAGCTCGTCTTGCGCCAGACCGGACTGATTCCCCACGCCAACCCCGGACTGTTGAGCGCCGCATGGCTGAAGCGCCTGCGCGCGGTTTCTCCCAGCATCGGCCTGATGCTGGAGAGCACCAGCACCGCGCTGCTCGGTCCCGGCGCGGCTCATGGCAATGCTCCCGACAAACTTCCCGCGTTGCGGCTGGCAACCCTCGAAGCTGCCGGGAAACTTGGGATTCCCTTCACTACCGGCATTCTGATCGGCATCGGCGAAAGCCATCGCGATCGGTGGAGTCGCTGTTCGCCATCCGCGAGCTTCACCGCCGCTACGGACATATCCAGGAGGTCATCCTCCAGAACTTTCGCGTCAAGGCGAATATTCCCATGAGCAAGTGGCCCGAGCCCTCGAATGGCGACATGCTGCGGACCGTCGCCGCGGCCCGGCTGATTCTCGGCGATATGAACCTGCAGGCGCCTCCCAACCTTTCCGCGCCCGACTACGATTCCCTGCTCACGGCGGGCATTAACGACTGGGGCGGAGTGTCGCCGTTGACGCCCGACTTCATCAATCCCGAGCGGCCGTGGCCGCATCTGGAAGACCTTAAGCGCCGGACGGCCCTGGCAGGGTACGAACTCGGCAGCGGCTGCCGGTCTACCCGGAGTTCCTGCCGATGGTGGCGAACGCAGGCGGCTTGGCCTGGGATAAAACCAACGCCGCGGCGGATTCCGAGGATATGCAGTATCGGACGCAAGCGAACAGAGTATGCAAGCAAGGAGTGCGTCGTGATCACGGTTTTAACCGGCGGCACCGGCGGCGCCAAGCTGGTTTGGGGACTGGCACAGGCGGTCCCGCAGGAAACGATCACGTGCGTGGTCAATACCGGGGACGACATGCGCTGGTGGGGACTGCACATCTCGCCCGACCTGGATTCGATTACCTATGTTCTTGCTGGACTGCTGAGCCGCGAACGGGGATGGGGTTTCGAAGGCGATACGTTTTCCTGCCTGGAACGCATGCGCGCACTGGGAGCCGAGGCATGGTTCCAGCTTGGCGATCGCGATCTGGCCACCCACCTGCGGCGCACGCAACGGATGGCCGAAGGACAGTCGCTGACTGGCGCAACGGCGGAGATTGCCCGTGGCACTGGGCGTGAAAGCGCGCATTCTGCCGATGTCCGATGCGCCGGTGGAAACCCGCGTCCGCACCCCGCACGGCGAACTCAATTTCCAGGAATACTTTGTGCGTGAGCGCTGGCAGTGCTCGGTGATGGAAGTAAACTTCTCGGGGATCTCGGCGGCCAAACCCGCGCCCGGAGTGCTGGAAGCGATCCAGAAATCGGAAGCAGTCGTGCTGGCGCCAAGCAATCCCGTAACCAGCATTGGCCCGATCCTCGGAGTTGCCAGGGATTCGCGACGCCTTGCGCACCACGCCCGCGCCGGTGGCGGCGGTAAGCCCCATCATCGCCGGACGCGCCGTCTCCGGGCCGGCTGGCGACCTGATGCGCGCTCACGACCTTCATCCTTCCGCCGCGGGAATCGCCGAGGCTTACCGCGATTTCCTGGATGTTCTGATAATCGACCAGAGCGATGCCGGCGAAGCCGCAAAAATTGAGCAGTTCGGAATCCGTGCCATCTCAGCGCGTATTCTGATGAAGACCAACGAGGATAAAATTGAGCTGGCTCGCGCCGCGCTGGACGCTGCCCGGAACATGCGGCGAAGTCAGAGCAGTGAACTGAGCCGAGAAAAGCTCTCGCGTGTAGTCATGCAGTCTGGTCTGACAAATCATAATCTTTGGAACGGGGTGCAGGGAGGGCTGTGAACTGGATTCTCGGTGGTGGCTACGTACTGATAGGCTTTGCTCTGATTTGGTGGGCTTGCCCCCTCTCGATCCGTTATAACGCTTGGACCACTGCGCTCCGAGAACGTCATCCCAACATTAATCCTCCTCCAACTCCCGAGTGGAGAAGGCGGAATACGAAGATTATGACCGTTATATTCAGAATCACCGGCATGTTCTTGCTTCTGTCTGGAATTTTGAAGCTTCTAGCCCTGATCGGTAGTGGCAACGTTAACTAAGACCAGTTAGCCCTCGCGCATGATCCTCATTCCTGTCAAAGATCTTTCGTCTGCGAAACAGCGGCTGGCCATGGTGCTGGACCAGTCGCACCGTACCCAACTCGCGCAGGCTATGCTGCAAGACGTTCTGGATGCGGTTGCTGCCGTGCCGTCGCGACCACCGGTTGCGCTGGTCACCAGTGATCCCTTCGCCTCGGCGCTGGCCGGGCGGCATGGGTTCGAAGTCATCCCCGATACCGAAAATCTCGGCGAAACCCACGCCATCGAGATGGCAACCGCAATCTACCGGCGGCGCGGAGCAGAGTTTACCCTGGTTTTGCCCGGTGACATTCCGCTGGTCACGCCCGAGGAGATCGCGGCCGTGCTCAACGCGAGTGCGAATGCGAGTGTGAGTGAAGCTTGCGTTCTGGTTCCCGCCGCCGACGGCCGCGGCAGCAACGCCATCCTGCGCCGCCCTTGCGATCTGATTCCTTTGCGCTTCGGCAACGACAGCTTTCTGCCCCATCGCGCCGCCGCAGAGGCCACCGGCAAGCCCTGCGTGATTCTTGAATTGCCGGGGATTGCCCTGGACGTGGACCGCCCCGCCGATTTGGCACTCCTACTGCGGCGCAAGCCCACCACCCGGACGCAGCGGCTGCTGCGCGAGTGGAAGTCCGGCCAGGCATGGAAGACGCCACTTCCCAATCTGCTCAGGGCGCAAAAGGCAAGCGCTCAACGCCAATCGGAGCCAGCAGGAGCAGGTCCGGAAGCGGACTGACAACCATGGTTTGCGCCATCCCCATTCCTGGTATCGGAGAAGTGCGGCCCGGCGATTCGCTGGCGGAAGTGATTCTGGCAGCCTTGGCCGGCAACCGCATCGAAGTTGCCGCGGGCGACGTTCTGGTGGTCACCCACAAAATCGTTTCCAAGGCGGAAGGCCGCATCGTGGCGCTGGATTCGGTACGCGCGTCGGCGCCAGCGCGGCGCTGGGCAAAGGCTCACAACCTGGATGCGCGCGTGGTGCAGCTTGCGCTGGACGAAAGCGTGCGCGTGGTTCGCAAGCGCCATGGCGTGCTCATCACCGAAACCCGCCACGGGCTGGTGTGCGCCAACTCCGGAGTGGATGTCTCCAATGTGGATGGCGGTCGCAGCGCGGTCCTGCTTCCGCTGGATCCCGACCGTTCTGCCCGGCGTCTGTCGCGGGAACTGGAATCGCGAGTTGGCTTCCCCCTGCCGGCAATCATCACCGACACCTTCGGAAGGCCCTGGCGCGAGGGCCAGGTCGAGTTCGCCATTGGCCTGGCCGGAATGAAGGGATTCCGCGACTTCCGCCGCCGCCGCGATGCCCATGGTTATGCTCTGCGGGTAAGCCTGGAGGCCGTGGCGGACGAGATGGCCTGCATGGCGGGCCTGGCCTGCGGAAAGCTGCGGCGCATGCCGGCCTGCATCATTCGAGGCTTCGAGTATGAAGCCGGGCGTGGAAAAGCGCGGGACCTGATTCGCGCTCGCGAGAGGGATTTGTTTCGCTGAAGTGGTTTTGATATGGAAGACATTCCGTCGCGCTTCCGCTCGAGACACAATCGCCTGTCATGCTGAGCGGAGCGACCACCGGCGCGGAGTCGAAGCATCTTGCGTTCTCTTTGCAAACTCGCAACTCACAGCTCGGGCTGCGCTTCGAGATATTTCCGCGCCTTCTCCACCATCTGACGCTCGCTGCGGTAGCTGAGCACACGCAGAGCGTCGTCCAATGACACCCACTCGGCGGATTCAACTTCCTGGCGCATGTCCTCGCTAATCTCTCCCAGGCTGCCGGAGCGGTAGCGAAACAGGTAGAAGCTCACAATTTTGAACACCCGCTCGCGGTCTCCCCAGGAGCGCACGTAGAAGTACTTGATGTCCCCGAGCTTGGTGACGAGCTCGGCTTCCAACCCGGTCTCTTCCTTGACCTCGCGACGAGCGGCCTCCTGCGGGGCCTCGCCCGGTTCTACCAGGCCCTTGGGGAGGGCCCGGACCGGCTTCGGTTCTGACTTACTCCGTCTTTTAGTGCTGCTTGCAGGGACAGTTTCTCCCCGGCCGGCCGGCTCAATCAGCGCCACGTACCAGCTCCCACGCATGCGGCGGAGAACCACGCCTCCGGCGGAGATCTCGCGGACCGTCATTGTCCGCCGGTCCAGAGCGCGGGGCCCGTTACCTGCGTAACCACACGCCAGGATGCCCTGGCCGGGAGTTTCTGTATCATGGAGTAGCTAAAGCGCATCTATATAAGCGTAATTGTAGCCTTCGTTCCATCGTATCCGCACGGCATCGCGGATCGGTTGACCGGCTTTCTTTGGGGGCGAACGAAGAAGATGTTTCGCAGACTCGTTCATTCCGTCCGTGCCTTCCGGCGCGAGTTCTCCCATCCCGACACGAAAACTCCCGAAACACCTTCCCTTGGCCTGGCCCTGGGAGGCGGATTCGCGCGTGGACTGGCCCACATCGGCGTGTTGAAAGTCCTGGAAGAAGAAAACATTCCGATTCAATTTGTAGCCGGCACCAGCGTGGGAGCCATCATTGGAGCCGCCTATTGCAGCGGTATTTCGGCGCGGGAGATGGAAGAAATTGCCTCCCTGGTCCGGTTCAAGGACTTTGCCCGCTGGACGCTCTCGCGGCTGGGCTTTGCCAGCAATGACCGCATGCAAACCTTCCTGGAGGAGACGCTGCGGCTCACCACCTTCGAGGATCTCAAGATTCCGCTGGCGGTTGCCGCCACCGATTTCGTCACCGGCGATGCCGTGGTGTTTCGCTCCGGACCTCTGGTAGATCCGGTGCGCGCCAGTTGCGCGTATCCCGGCATCTTCCTTCCGGTTGAAGTGAACGGCAAGCTGCTGGTGGACGGAATGCTCGCGCATTCCGTTCCCACCATCCCGGTACGGGATATGGGGGCCACCCGGGTAATTGCCGTCTATTTGAATTCGCAGTGGGGAAACCTGCAGGGCCCGCGCCATGTGTTTGATGTCATCGGACAGTGCTTTTCCATTGCCCAGCAGAAAATGTGCGGCCCCTGGCAGGCGGCGGCGGACCTGGTGATCACGCCGGATGTGCGCGGCTTCAGCTACGACAGTTTTGAGCGCGCGGCGGAGCTTCGCCGCGCCGGAGAAGAGGTCACGCGGCGGGCGTTGCCTCTCATCCGGGAATGGATCCACGCCTCTCCCAAGGAGCCGACGGTTCCCGTCGAG
Source organism: uncultured Actinomycetota bacterium (assembly GCA_963757685.1). Classification (GTDB taxonomy): domain Bacteria; phylum Actinomycetota; class Actinomycetes; order Actinomycetales; family Demequinaceae; genus Demequina. The sequence continues at coordinate 79,445 of CAVWSW010000006.1, forward strand.
ACTGCGCCCCCAGAGGTTTCGCCCGCCTAGACTCGCGTGCTCCTACCTTCCTGTGGACCGGGCGTCATCCGGCGAGCCGAGCGACCGCAGGAAGTCAGGCGCAGTCGAGGAATCTTGCGTTTTTTCTCCATCGGCAAGCCCACCCTCTCAAGCCCACTGATACTATGCGGAAAACCCGCTCTTCGACAGCGGCAGTTCCCTCACCCGCTTGCCGGTTGCGGCAAAGATGGCGTTGCACAAAGCGGGAGCGAACGGAGGAACTCCCGGCTCGCCCACGCCTCCGGAGACCGCCGAACTCTCCACCAGGTGAACGTTGGTCCGCAGCGGCGCCTGATTGATGCGGGCCACCGGATAGTCGTTGAAGTTGGACTGCTGGATCACCCCGTCCTTGGCGGTAATCTCGCCTTTCAGTGCCAGGCTGGTGCCGAAGACAGCCGCGCCTTCAAACTGGTTACGCGCCTGCTCGGGATTGATCACCAGTCCGGCATCCACCACGGTCTCGACCCGCGGAATGCGAATGCGGTTCTGACCATCGACTTCCACTTCAACGACTGTAGCCACGTAGGTCAGGAAGCTGCGATGGACGGCGATGCCCATGCCTGCGCCGTTTCCGAGCTTCCGCTTGCCCCACCCGGCCTTTTCGGCGGCCATTTCCGCGACCCGCCGAAGCCGGCCCACGTCGATGGGATACATATCCATACTGGCGCCGTAGTTGGGATACTCAGCCTTGCCCAGGTCCAAATTGCGTGCCGGGCCCAGCAACTCCAGCAAATACTCCATCTGGTCCCGGCCGGCGGCGTGCGCCAGTTCGGCGGCAAACGACTGCACCGCGTAAGCGTGATAAATGTTGGCCACCGAGCGCAGCCAGCCGATGCGCACGTGCGCATCCGCCGATCCGCTCTCCACCCGAAGGTTCGGGATATGGAATGGAATATCCACCCAGCCTTGTCCCCAGTCTCCTGGGCCGGCATCCCGTTCGCCCGCCGTAAAGGTGGACCCGATGGGCGGGAAGGCCGCGCGCTGTAGCCATGCCGTGGGCTTACCCTTCCCATCCAGCGCGGCCTTCATGTACATGGCCGCGACGGAGTGGTAGTAGTCGAACTTGATGTCGTCCTCGCGGCTCCACACAACCTTCACCGGGCGTCCCAGCTCACGGGAAAGAACGGCGGCTTCCACGGCATAGTCGGGCTTGGACTTGCGGCCGAACCCTCCGCCGAGCAAGGTAACGTGGCAAACCACGTTTTCCTTGGGAATTCCCATGCTGTCGGAAATCGCTTCCTGCACCGCCTGCGGATTCTGGGTACAGGTCATGACCGTGACTTTGCCGTCGCGGAAGTCGGCAACCGCTACCGGAGGTTCCATGGAGGCGTGCGCCAGGTGCGGCGCGTAGTATTCCGCCTCGATGACCTTGCTGCCCTTGGCGAAGGCGGCATCCACGTCGCCGGCATTACGCACCGCTTTGCAGGGCTGGCGGACAGTGGCTTCCAGAGTCTTTCGGAACTGGTCCGAGTTGTAGCTGGCGTTAGCGCCGTTGTCCCACTGGATCTTGAGCTTGTTGCGTCCCTGAAACGCCGACCAGGTGTTGTCCGCAATCACGGCTACGCCTCCCAGAGGCTGAAAGTGATGTGGCGGCGTAAAGGGTTTAATCTGCACCGTGCGCTGCACTCCGGAGACTTTGCGGGCATCGGCGTCATCGAGCGACGCTACTTTGCCCCCCAGTACGGGAGGATGCTGGACGGCGGCATAGACCATGTTGTCCATGCGGGCGTCCATTCCATAGATTGCCTTTCCGGCGCAGACATTCGCCAGGTCGTAGGTTTTGGTCTTCTTGCCCACATAGCGCCAGGCGCTGGACGGCTTGTACTGCAACTGGTCCCTGGCTGGAACGGGAAGCTTGGACGCGGCCGCCACCAGTTCGCGGTAGTCCGCCTTGCGGCCCGATTTGCGATGCACCACGGTATGCAGGTCGGTTTCGCACTGGGCGACCGGCACCTTCCACTGTTGCGCGGCAGCTTGCCGCAGCATGAGACGTGCGGTGGCTCCGGCCTCGCGCAGAGGCGTGTAAAAACGCACCACGGAGCGGGAACCGTCGGTATTCTGGTCCCCGTAGCGGGGATCGCCAATGGCTTGTTCGATCTTGACGCGGCTCCAGTCGGCGTCCAGTTCGTCCGCGGCGACCAGAGGAAGCGAGGTGCGGATGCCGGTGCCCATTTCCGAACGGTGAGCCACGATGTACACCGTGCCGTCGGTCTCGATGCCCACGAACATGGAGGGGTGGAATGCGGCGGTATCGGCGGTAGTCCTGATGGCGGAAACCTGCGCGAACAAAGATTCCGGGATCAACTGGACGCTCAGCACAAATGCGCCGGTGGAGAGCAGTCCCTGCAGGAATCCACGGCGGCTGACGTTGGCAACCACGCTGACGACTTCAACATTCGTAAGTTCCCCGTTCATGACTTCACCCCCGCAGCAGCCTGAATGGCGGCGCGAATCCGCTGGTAGGTCCCGCAGCGGCAGATATTTCCTGCCATTGCCTGGAAAATCTGTTCCTCGCTGGGTTTCGGCGTGGAATCCAGCAGGGCCACGGCAGACATGATCTGTCCCGGCTGGCAGTAACCGCATTGGGGAACGTCGCCTTCCATCCAGGCCTTCTGCACGGCATGCGGGCCGTCCTTGCCAACGTCCTCGATGGTGCGTATCTCGGCGCCGGAAACCGAACTCATGGGCAGAATGCAGGCTCGAACCGGCTTCCCGTCTTTGTGGACCGTACAGGCGCCACACAGGGCAATGCCGCAGCCGAACTTGGTTCCTGTGAGACCAAGAATGTCGCGCAGGTACCACAGCACGGGCATTTCGGCGTCGCCATTGAAAGTGCGCTGGACACCGTTCACTTTGAGTTCAATCATCGCTTTACCTCTCGGAAAATTTCCGGCATGCGCATCAGCTTATGCCGGGCCTCGCCCAGTCCACGGCTCCTAAAGATAGTATCGAAAGCACTTTCGATTGCAAAGGCTGCTCCGGCCACGACGTGCGCTTAAGACAACACGAGAAACCTCTGGAAAAAAGGCTCCTTCCCGGGCCACCAGCATAGGCTGACGCGCTTCTAACTCAGAACGACAAGTTCGGATGCGCCTGACCGGGGCGAGATCCGCAATCATCGCCTCATTGACGCTCTCTCCTGGGAGAAGTTATGCCTCTAGCCCGAATCCTTACCACCCGGGATGCTGAGGCTGCAACTCTTTGCGAACATCTCCACAGCCTGGGGTACGTAGTGGACGTCGTTGCCCCAGGCGACCCGCCTCAAGGTGACGCCGACATGGAGATCGAGCTCGACCGCATGCCGCTGGCCGAGGCACTTCAATATGCGGCCCAGCGGAGCGGCGATCTCGGCTGCAATGTGTGGGTCACCCCTGATGACCCGCTTGCGGGCATTGAACCGTGGCTGGAGTCAGAATTGCAGGAGAGCACCACGGCTTGGCAGCCGGAGCAACTCCTCGCAGCCCCCGACTGGGAAGCGGCGCACGACTGGCAAGAGGAGGAAGCCGAAACCACGTGGACGGAACCCGACTTTTTTCCCGAGCTCGCCCCCCCCCGACATCGACCACAAAGGGCCCGAGCTCACGCTGCACGAATCCCTGCCGGAGCTGGCTGAACCTTTATCGGTCCCTGTCCCCGCGCGAGCTGTTTCTCCCAAGGCTGTTCTTCCACCGCGGGTTGCTTCTGACCGCGGCCTGACCGCCGCTGTCAGGTTCTGGACTTGGATCTCCACAACTCCGGCTGGAGAAAAATCGCGCTTGGAGCGCCGCGTTTCCGTGCGGGGGTTACAGTGGAGGCGTGCCGCGGCCGCGTCTGGATTGCTGGCGCTGGCCATGACCGCAGGCTTCGGGGCCAGCGTCCGGCGCAATGACTCTTCCCTGCTGCCTAGTACCTTGCCAATATCGCCAGCTTCCGTTCGGCAGGAGTCGACGGAACCCGCTTCAGTGCCGCCGTCAATTTCCGCCGGCGTATCCTCCCGCGCGCAGGATGCCTCGCGGAAAGAGGCTGCATCCAATCTCCCCAGCTCCGAGCTATCCAACAGTGACCTGAAAACCTCGCAAAGTGTTCTCGCCAGGCAGCCCGAGCCCATGCCACACGCCCGGCCACGGGTCACCCGCGCTGCCGAGCGGAAGGATGTGCGCGGCGGCGTCGTGGTACAGCACTTCGGAACGGAAGTGGTGGTCCGGCACTTTCAAAAATCGCCCCCTCCCAGCAGAACCCAGGCAGGCAAAGCACAAATGCAGGATGGAGTGCGCTACTATTCTGATCTGGATTAGAGCGGGTTTGTCGTCCAGACTTGCCGGGACTCCATCGACCCGGCGCCTTAAGTTCTCAGGTCAGGCGAGGAATTCAACTTCCGGGACATCTTCCGCCGGGGCGAGCGAACGATCGCTCACGTAGCAGAGGTCCGCCAGCCGTTGCGCCGATTCCGGCGTCAGACTCCCCGGCGCGTAGCGCCACTCCCAGTTGCCATCCGGGCGGCTGGGGGTATTCATGCGGGCTTCGCTGCCAAGAGCGAGAACGTCCTGCAGAGGAACAATTCCGTAGCGGGCCGGCGAACCGATCACAGACCGAACCAGGGCCCAGGGAATGGACCGGGGATCGGCGGGATCGAGGCCCAGATAACTCTGCGCCTCGGCTTTCTCTTGTTCGCTGGCGTGTTGTAGCCACCAGCCCAGCGTGGTGTCGTTGTCGTGCGTGCCGGTATAGGCCACCGTCATCTCGTCGTACCAGTGCGGCAGGTACTGATGCGGATGGTAGCCGAACCCGAACTGCATCACCCGCATGCCGGGAATGCCGAACTGCTTGCGCAAGGCGTGGACATCGGGCGTGATGTAGCCCAGGTCTTCCGCTACCACAGGCAGTCTCCCCAGGGCATGCCGGATGGCGTGGAACAGATCTTCCCGGGGACCATCGACCCAGTGACCGTTCACTGCGGTTTCCTCGCTGGCGGGAATCTGCCAATACTGCGCAAAACCCCGGAAGTGATCCATGCGCACCAAGTCACAGGTTTCCAGCGCCCAGCGCATTCGCTGCACCCACCAGTCGTAGCCCCGGGCGCCGGAGAACATCCCAGCGGTACAAAGGATTCCCCCAGCGCTGTCCGGTCTCGCTAAACACATCCGGGGGCACGCCGGCTACCGCGATGGGTTCCAGGTTGTCGTCGAGATCATAGACATCGGGATGGTTCCAGACATCGGCGCTGTCGTAGCTGACAAAGATAGCAACATCGCCCATCACCCGGATCCCTCGGCGGCGGCAGGCATGATGCAGGGCTCGCCACTGCTCCCAGAAAGCAAACTGAATGGCCGAACTGACCTCCAGCTCCCGCGCATGCGACTTGCGAAAGCGGGCAAGAGCGGACGAGTCGCGGCGAGCGAGTCCGGCGGGCCAGCGGTTCCAGCTCTGACCGGGGTGCCGGCGGCGAATCGCCACAAACAAAGCGTATTCATCCAGCCACCAGCAGTTCGTGCGCTTGAATTCCTCATAGCGTTCGCGCGACGATCCGGCTGCAGCGTCCAGAAAATTTCCCGCCGCTTCCTGCAGCAGAGGCAGTTTGGTGCTGTAGACGCGCTCGTAATTTACCGGCCCGGTGCTTTCGGGAAGCTCGGCAAGGCGCTCGCGACCGATCCAGCCGCGTTCCGCAAGGCGCTCCAGACTGACCAGCAGGGGGTTTCCGGCGAATGCGGAAATCGCTGAGTAGGGAGAATTGCCGCAGCCCAGAGGCCCCAGAGGAAGGATCTGCCACAAACCCTGCCGGGCGGCCACCATCCAGTCGAGGAACTCATAGGCCGCGGGCCCAAAATCGCCAATGCCTCCCCGAGAGGGCAAGGAGGAGGGATGGAGCAGAATTCCGGATAGACGTTCAGCTTGGCGGGATCCGTTCTCCATCGGCGTTGTCGCAAGCGAGGAGCGGCAGGCTGCACGGCTTCCGGCGCGAAGGTCCGCCGCCGTCGATGCAACCTGCCTGCGCTCCTTAGCTGGTCTTTACCATCTGATCCATCACCTGCTGGTTGACGTGGATCTGCTTATCCGCTTCCATTCGCTTGCGGAGGTTATCCACGAACAGGTTGAAGAACTGACTCCGCTTCTGCTGCAGAAGATCCTGCTGAATGCGGTCCTTCGAAGCAGCCAGCGCCTCCGGCGGTGGCGACTGCTTGTCCGTCAGGGCCAGCACAACCCCATCCTGACCGGTACTGATGGGTCCGCTGATCTCGCCGGATTTCATATCGAACGCCACCCCGGCCGCCCCGCTCATGGAGCCGATTTCCGGAACTTGATCGTTCAGGCCCACCAGATCGCTGGTTTTCACCTGCGCACCCAGTTCGCGGGCTGCCTTGCTGAGATCATGGGCCGCCCGGGCGCGGTCGCTGAGCTGCTGCGTCTTTTCCGCCAGCATCTGCTGGGCGCGCTCCGTCCTGAAATCTTCCTCCACCCGAGTTTTGGCTTCTTCGAACGTAGGTGTCTTGGGCGGCTCCACCTGAAGTACATTGAAGATCGCGTAGCCCTGCGGAAGATGCACCATCTCCGCCTTTGCCCCCGCCCCGGCATTAAACACCGAGCTCATGAACTCCGGAGCGGAACCCAGCCCCGGAAGACTGTCGTCCCGGGTAAACAGATTCGTGGTAACAGCCTGCAGGCCATTTTGCTGCGCGACTGCCTGCAAGCTGGCGGTGCGTGCCTGGTTCTGAACCTTGGCGGCGAGAGCCTCGGCCAAATCCGACGCCTTCTGCGCGGCCAGCACTTTCTCGATGTCGGGTTTCACTTCGTCCAGAGGCTTTACGTGGGCCTGCTGCTTCTCTTCCACCTGGATAATGTGGAAGCCAAAGGTGCTGCGAACCAGGCCGCTGGTCTGGCCGACCGGCAGGGAAAACGCCGACTGCTCGAATTCGGGAACCGTCTGCCCGCGCTGAATCCAGCCCAGGGAACCGCCCTGCGCCGCGCTGCCGGGATCGTCGGAGTCTTTTTTCGCAAGTGCGGCGAAATCCGCGCCCTTCTTCAACTGGTCCAGCACCGACTGTGCCTTCTGGCGCGCCTGCTCCACCGCTTTCTCGTCTACCTTGCCGTTGTCGTCGGGGGGAGGCGTGCGGACCAGAATGTGGCGGACTTTGACTTCCTCCGGAACCCGGTATTCGTCCTGGTGCTCGTTGTAGTAGCGCTGCAACTCCTGCTGGGTTACCTGCACCTTGTCGCGGATGCGGGACAGATCGACCAGCACGTACTCCGCCTTACGTTTCTCGGGGATGGAGTTTTCGTAGCGCTGCTTGTTCTTGTCAAAATAATCGCGCAGTTCCTTATCCGAGGGATGAAGGCCGCTCCGCAGGTCACTGAGAGCCACCACGGCGTACTGGAACTTGACCTTGGTATTCTCGCGCTGGAATTGCTCCGCAATGTCCTTGTCGGAAACCGTGAGGCCGGCTTCCACGGTGCTTTGCAGCTTATTGATGAGCAAATCCTGCTTCAGCCGTTTTTCAAATTCCGGCACGGTGAGGTTCGTGGCCTGAAGGACAAAGTTCTGGTAAGCCTGCTCGCCGACGAACTTCCCGTCGGGAAACAGCTCCGGGATGCGCTGAAGCGACGCGCGCAACTCTCCGTCGGTGATGTTTAGCCCCATGTGCTGGGCTTCGATGAGCAGCGCCTTCTGCATGATCAGCGATTGCACCGCGCGCTGCCGCATGAAGGAAAGGAACTGGCTGGGAGCACCCTTGGGGAACTGCTGCCGCAGCATCTGCCGGGCAAGCTCTTCCACTTCGGGAATGGTGACGTCCTGGTCCCCGACACGGGCGACGGCATTGGAAGAGCCGTTGGCTCCGAAGGCGTCGCCAAGAATACCGCCCGGCACCAGGGTAACGACCATGGCGCCGCAAATCAGCAGAAGCAGCCCGCCAAGCACGATCTTCTTCGTCTTGCCCGGGGTTTGCAAAAATCGAATCATTCAGGAACTCCGTTCGAACAAGCAGCCACGCAGGTGGGACGGACAGCATGCCAGTCCAGACGGAAATGCTGGAGGGACTCGCCCGAATTCATGGTATTCCCACTCAGCGCGGCAAAATTGGAAGGCGTACGCCTTCAGACTTCCATCATTATAAATGATGCCGGACAAGCGCTGAGTGACTCCGGATGTGCCACTGTCAGGCTTATTTTCGGTTTGCTCGGAATCCCATTCCGGCCACCGCGTCCTTCAGATGCCCTCTCCCGCGAGGTCTTCCGGAAGACCGGTTACGCGGATGGCGGCAGTGTGGACTTTATACCGGATGTTGATGCCGACCAGCAGGGCGGTCATGGCCTCGACAATCCGCGAATTGTCGAGCCTTCCCCCGTTGACCGGGCGAACTCCGGGGATGCGGCCGGCGAGCTCATCGGCTGTCCGGCGGGCGCGAACCTCGTCGGAGCAGATAATCACGTCGCAGTCCACCGGCCCGGTGCTGTTCAGCAGAGAGGCGGCCACGTTGTGAAACGCCCCGGCAACTGCGACGTGCGAGGGAACCAGTTCCGCGGCCAGCTCCGCCGCCGAACCCTGCCAGACTCCTAAAAGCCGGGTGCTGCGGTCGCGAATGGCGGTAGCCAGCGGCACCACGGTACTGATCAGCACGGCATTTTTGCGAAACGAACCACTCACGTGCTTCAGCATGGCGATCTCGGCATCGAAGGGTACGGCAAGAACCACGACATCGGCGGCGGCCACCGCCGCGGCGTTCTCCATGCCTTCCACCTCGCCGCCGGAACGCTCGGCAAGCTCCTGAGCCGCAAGGTGGGCGCGGTTTTCATCGCGCGAACCCAGAATCACGCGCAGGCCGGAGCGCGCCCAGCGCACCCCCAGTCCCTGCCCCTCCGGGCCGGTTCCACCCAGAATTGTGACGGTGCTCCAATCGGGAAGTCGCTCGTTCATGAGGCGTCAAGTTTAGCAAAGCAGATCGCTCGCCAGCCAAGCGCGCCGGAATCAAACCAGCTCTAGCGATTTCTCGAATGGCTGAATCGAACCGTAAGTGGTATTCCGCTCGGCGGGAATGCGACCCAACTCGCGAATACGCGAGTGAAACTCCGCAACCGGCATGCGCTCTCCGGAAGTAGCACCCGCCAGCCGCGAGATGTTCTCTTCCATGAGGGTGCCTCCGTAGTCGTTGGCGCCAACCTGCAGGCAGAGCTGCGCCACTTCGCGACTAAGCTTGACCCAGGAAACCTGCACATTGTCGATGGCCCCGGCGAGCAGGATCCGCGACAGAGCGTGAATCTTCAGGTGCTCCGCCAGAGTCGGACCGGGACGGGCATGCCCCTGCTGAAAGAGCAGCGTGTTGTGGTGAACGAACCCTAGCGGAACAAACTCCGTAAAGCCGCCGGTGTCCATCTGAATGCTGCGCAACAGGAGCAACTGGTCCACCCAGTGATGGACCTGCTCGATGTGCCCATACATGAGCGTGCTGGTCGTGCGGATTCCCAGGCGGTGGGCGGTGGTCACGATCTCCTGCCACTGCGCGGAAGGGAGCTTGTTGCGGGAAACGACCTGGCGCACTTCATCGTCCAGGATTTCCGCCGCGGTGCCCGGCAGCGTCCCCAGACCGTTGTCCTTCAGCATGGAAAGATAGGAGGCGGTATTCATGCCGGTCAGTTCCATTCCGTAGGCCACTTCCATGGGCGAGAAGGCATGCACGTGCATCTCCGGCACCGCGCTCTTCACCGCGCGCAGGATGTCGCGGTAATAGAACGGTGACATGCCGTGGGCCAGTCCTCCCTGAATGCAGACCTCGGTGGCGCCCTCGGCACGCGCCTGGCGCGTCTTTTCCGCCACTTGTTCCAGAGTGAGGAAGTAGGCATCCGACTCGCGAGGACCGTGGCTGAAGGCGCAGAACTTGCACCCGACAAAACACACGTTGGTGAAATTAATGTTGCGGTTCACGACGTAGGTGACCACGTCGCCCACCAGTTGATGGCGAAGCTGATCGGCGGCAAGGCAGAGTCCGGCAAGATCCTCGCCTTCGGTCCCGGCCAGCAGAAGGCAATCATTGCGGGTCAACCCGGAAGCGCTATTGCCGGCCAGAACCTCCTCCAGAAGCGCACGCACTGACGGAGAGATCCGGGGAGCGACTTCGTCCCAACTCAATTGGCGGATGGCATCGAGTTCCATGGGCAGCACAACCTATCGCACAATCGGAAACCTTACATTGTGTCACTCCGCCGAGAGCAGCGCGACGGGAAAATGGCGAAACAGGCCGCCGCACGCGAGCGAGCGTTCTTCTGCTTCCAGCCATTCGCCGGTAAAAAGGTTCGTCAGGCGCGCGGGCGAGGCAACCGGCAAATGCACTTGCGTGTCTTTCCATGCTTCCGACCAGGCTTCCAGCCATGCCTCGGAGCCGTACGGGGCTGCCGAGCCTGTGGCGGCGCTCTGCATCAGAGTGCAGGCAAAGCGCGGGACCACAACCACGGCAAAGCCGGTCTGGTGCTCGCGGGCGAAGGCAACCACGTGCTGGCTGCCGCTCCCTGAAACCGTCAGCGGCCGATAGGAGCCCTGCGTCAGCAGTTCCGGGTGCTCCCGGCGGAAATGCAGAGCCTGCAGGGTCGTCCAGAGTTTCGTGCGGCCATCCTGATAGTTGCCCAAAAGTTCGTGGCAAAGAGCCGGAAGGTCACCGGCACGTTTCCTTTCCAGCAGATCCTCCAGGGCCTGCTGCCGCAACTGGTAATCCACGGGACGCCGGTTGTCGGGATCGACCATGCTGAAGTCGAACATCTCGTTGCCCTGGTAGATATCCGGCACGCCCGGAACGGTGAGCTTCAGCAGCACCTGGGCCAGCGAGTTCACCGCTCCGAAGAACAGGACAACCGGAAGAAACGCCTGCAACTGGGGCACAAAGGAGTTCAGCCGCTTTCCCTTCCCCGGCTCAAGAATGCCGGTAAGGAACTGCCCCAGCGCCTGCACGTACTCCGGGTTGGGATTGGTCCAGCTGAGGTTGACCTTGGCCTCGTGTACCGCCTTGTTCATGTATTCCTGAACCCGCTGCAGAAATTGCCCGCGATCTTCCAGGCTCTCCATCTGGAATGGCCATGCTCCAACCAGCGTCTGATAGAGCAGGTACTCCTCGTTGGGATCGGGGACGGTGCGGCCGTCGGAAATAATGCGCTTGCGGGTGCGGTTGGCACGGCGCCAGCGCAGAACCTGCGCGGACCACTGCTTGGGCATCTCCGAAAGAACATCCAGCCGGGCACGCACGTCTTCGCTGCGCTTGCTGTCGTGCGTCGAGGTCTCCAGCAACTGCCGCGGCCAGTTCTCCAGCCGCGCCTGATTGGCCTTGTGGAACTCCTCCGCCGTGATGCCGAATTCGCGCGGCGAGCCGCCCACCTCATTCACCGAAACCAGGCGGTTGTAGATGTAGCAGGCGGTGTCTTCCAGGCCCTTGGCCATGGCGGGGCCGGTGAGCTGCTGAAACTTCATGGTGAAGTACAACTGTTTGCGGCCCAGTTCGGCGCTGCGCGGCTGCTTCAGCAGAAGGATGTCCCGTATGAGGTCGAAGGCGGCATGGGCGGTGCTTTCATTGCGTCGCTTGGCACGGGAAACGGCTTCATTGATGTAGGCTCGGTCGCGATCGCTCACCCTTCCACTCGCGTCGACATAGGTCCGGTAAACCGGAAAACAGGCAATGACCTCGCGAATGCCGTCGGCCAGCATCTTGAGGGTGAAGTCGCGAGCATGGCGGTCGGCGCTGCAGATTTCCTGGAGCTGGTGGGTCAGTACCGCGACCTCGCTGGCCAGCGAGGTGTGCAGAATCAGGTGCTTGCTCTCATAAATGATGCTGTCGGGATCGAGCGGCGCGCCCAGAAAACGGTGATACAGATTGGTAAACGCGCGCCGATTGTTGCCGTCGATAAAAAGATTTGTCAGCAGCATGCCGAACTCGTAGCCCACGGTGCCGTCCACGGCCCAGTTCTCTGGCAGTTGTTCCCCTTGCTCCAGGATCTTTTCCACCACCACATAGAGCAGTGGATGGGAAGAACCAGACCGGGCATCGGGAAAGGCGGCTTGCACTTCCCTTTCAATTCCGTCTTCCCCGACCTCTCCTTGAGGCTCGGGGCCGCGGCACTGGCTGGCGGCATAAAGCGTCTGCAGGCGAACCAGGTACTGGGCCGGATTGAACAGCCCGTCGGGATGGTCCAGGCGCAGCCCGTCAATCGTGCGGTTGGCCAGCAGCCGGCGAATCAGCCGGTGGGTGGCCGCAAACACGCCCGGATTTTCCATGCGCACGCCGACCAGATCGTTGATGTCGAAAAAACGGCGATAATTGATCTCCTCGGCCGACACCCTCCAGTGAGCCAGCCGGTAGGCCTGCGCTTCCAGCAACTGATGCAAGAGATCGAAGGTATCCGGTGCGCCGGGCCGTCCGTTGATGCGCCGCAAAGCACGCTCAATGGCGGCGCGCACGCTGGAAGAACGCTCCACCAGTTCCGCCATGCGGCCCTTCAGCTCCGCAACCTCGCGCCGGCGGAATGCAACCAGTCCGGCGTCCACCACGGTCGGCGGGGGCAGGTTCCGAAAGGACGCTGCGATCTGCGTCAGCAGAGCCATGTCGGGAGCGGCTGCTTCCGCGGACAGCACGCCGGTCCCCTCCAGCACCGTGGCATAGGTGCGCGGGTCCAGCGCAAAGGTCTTATCGAAGTAGTTGGCGCGGAATCCTCCATCGTCCCAGCTCACCACGATGTTGCCCCGCTCCAGTTCTTCGCCGTACTGTCCGCCCAGCACGGGAAGCAGAACCTTGCCGTGCAGTTCGGCCTTAAGCGGCTCCCAGTCGATATCGAAAAACTCCGCATACGCAGAAGTGCGGCCGTTCTCCAGCACATCCTGCCACCAGGGATTGCTGCCGTAGCCCACTCCCATGTGATTGGGCACGATGTCGAGCAGCACACCCATGCCCGAAGACTTCAGCTCTTGGACCAGCGAGAAGAAATCCTCCTCGGACCCGAGTTCCGGATTGATGGCGTTGTGATCGACGATGTCGTAGCCGTGCCGGCTGCCGGAACGCGCCTTCAGAATGGGCGAAGAGTAGAGGTGCGTGACCCCCAGTTGACGGAGATACGCCACCAGTTGGTGGGCATCCTCGAAACGCCAGCCGGAGTGGAACTGCATGCGGTATACGGTGAGCGGGTGCCCACTCCCACCGGATGCGGCAAGACGCTCAATACACTCGGCAACCCCGCTGGGCTGCAGAACCGGCATTCCGGAGGTCAGATCGATCGCCATCACAGTTAGATGCGCGCCCATCGAACAACGCGCACGAACCTAGAACCTATCACGCTGCCGATGCAGATTGAAGGAGGAAAGACTGGAAGCCTTCCCGAAGAACCTCTACGCCCATGAAGGCCATCACCTGGACGCCGGGGAGCATTGCTTGAAAGGTCTCCCGTTTTGCAACGACGTATCCGCTTGCGAGGACAGTTCGAGCACTCCGACAGGGTGCCGTACGACGAGACGCGAAGAGAGCGGACATTCAGAGCTTTATCGAAGACACCAATAAGCCGCCAATGTGATTCACAAGACGGCAGTATGACCCCATAGCTTCTATTCGATCCGATCCCGCTTTTCCAGATTGTGCCGAGCGCAGAGGAGTTGCACGTTTTCTGCTGTTATCGAAGTTCCACCCTTTGAATACGGTACGTCATGATCGAAGTGGAGCTCGTCAGCAGCACCACACTTCACGCACTTGCCGCCATCTCTCTTCCAAACCTCTACCTTGACTGACGTCGGAATGAGGCGGCGGCGTTGCATATTGAAGGGCGGTGGAATGGTGAAATCTTCCTCCCCTTCTACTGCAATAAGTTTGAATCGGAACACTTTGCGAACTTCGTCGTGCTCTTTCCACGCGTTGACGAGATGGAATACCCCGTTATACGACCAGATCCCCTGTTTTAGCTTTTCATATACGCGAACTCGCTCAGGAGTTCGTTTCCCAGATTTGTATTCTTCGGCTGCACGACGGAACAACCCGTTCTGGGTAGGCGTGCCTCGGGGCGTGATTTCAGGCTGGTCAATTTCCTTCGGATTGGCGTTGACGGAATTCCGTGGAACATCATGCCCTTCGTATACGATCACCGACCCATCCTCCTCCAAGCGATCGTGATACGGGGCACCTTGCCTAATAGACATAAGTATCACAGAGTGATTTCTGCTTAGACCAAAGTTCATACCACGCTGCAAACTGGCGCCTTCCCGTCGACACATCTCCAAGTAGGACAATATTTCGTTCGGCATTTTACTTATCCGTCCGAGCAAATCATCAATTCGTTGCAGCCTTGGCCGCTTTCGCGATCGAGCCCAACAGTGGATACCCCTCGGATCGGGCTACGTAAGTCGCTACCGTGATGTCGCCGACGACGTTCAGCGTGGTGCGGCACATGTCGAGAATGCGATCGATCCCCAGAATCACTGCAATCAGCGCCGGGTTGATTCCCAACTGCACCAGGATGGCCACGATAAACGGAATCGATCCCGAGGGAATGCCCGCCGTTCCAATCCCGCCCAGGATCGCCAGATAGACCACCAGCAACTGGGTGCCAATCGAGAGGTTCAATCCCGAGAGTTGCGCCAGGAACAGCACCGTCACGCCCTCATACAGCGCCGTGCCGTTCTGGTTCATGGTGGCCCCCACGGTGAGCACGAAGCTGTTGATCTCTCGCGGGACGCCCAGATTCTCTTCGGAAACACGCAGCGCGGTGGGAAGGGTGGCGTTGGACGACGAAGTAGAAAACGCGGTAAGAGCAGCCGTCTTGGTGCGTCGAAAAAATTCCAGAGGCGAGATGCGGGAGAGAAAATACACCGAGAGCGAATACACCCCGAACATCTGCAATCCCAGGCCCAGCAGAACCGTGACCAGAAACCACACCAGGGCGCTCAACAGATCGAGGCCAAAGCGAGCCGTGTTGTTGAACAGCAGGCAGGCCACGGCATAGGGCGCCGTGAGCATGATGATGTCCACGATCTTGGCGCTGGCTTCAAACACCCCTTGCAGAACATCCAGCATGGGCTTGGAAACCGACGCCGGGATCAGAGTGATCGCCACTCCCAGGAACGCCGCGAAAAACATCAGATGCAGCAGGTTGGGCGGATCGGAAGCCACGGCCTCGATGGGATTGGAAGGCACAACCGTCCGCACCACCTGCATCAAAGGCGATTCGATTGCGTCCCCGCTCGGGGACTGCAGGCGCTGCGCCGCTTCCGTGCCGTAACGCTGGTCCAGCGCGGCGGCCGTTTCGGGGCTCACGCGATATCCGGGACGAATGGTGTTGGCCAGCGTGAGTCCGATCACCACCGAAATCGCGGAAAACACAATCGTGTACCCAAACGACTTCACGCCCACGCGCCCCAGCTTGCGAATATCTCCCACTCCCGCAACCCCCACCACCAGCGCGGAAAAGATCAGCGGGACCACAATCATCAGCAGCAGGCGCAGGAACAGGCTTCCAATGGGCTCGGTGACGTGGCGGATAGTCCACTGAATCGAAGGATGGCTCGGTCCCAGAATCGCATTGAGCGCCACTCCCGAACCCGCGCCGACCGCAAGCCCGATGAAGATGCGGGTATGCAGCGGCATGCCCCGGGACGGGTCGGGAGTCGCGTCGTTCAGGTCGGTGGTGAGTTCCCGCTCGTAGGGATTCGGTGAGGAATCGTTCATGAATTGCCTAAATGTCTTTCCGAGGGATCGGCTCCATAAGCCGCCAAAAACTCAACCAGTGTCATCCTGAGCGAAGCGCCGCCAGGCGGCAGTCGAAGCACCTTGGGTTCACTCCCCTGACTTCCAACAGAGTTTCTACGCAACCTTCTCGCCGCCTATCGCAGCATATCTTCCAGTTCCACGCCGCGATCGGTCTTTTCATCGCGATATTTCACGATCACCGGACAATACAGAGAAATGCCCCAATCCGCCGCCTTGCCTTTGGTCACGGCGCGGCTGCCTGGAACGACCACCGCATTTTCCGGCACGATGAGCGGCTGCTCGCCGGAAGCGCGATACATCTCTCCTTTGACGAGATCGTAAAGAGGAGTGGACCGGGTAAGGATGGTCCCGGCTCCCAGCACGGCGCGGGCGCGTACCTGCGTGCCCTCGTAGACTCCGCAGTTGCCGCCGACCAAAACATCGTCTTCGATGATCACCGGGTGGCATTCACCGGCTCCAGCACGCCGCCAATCTGCGCCGCCGCGCTATGTGCACGCGTTTTCCGATCTGCGCGCAGGATCCCACCAGGGCATGGGAATCCACCATGGTTCCTTCGTCCACATACGCGCCCACGTTGACGTACATGGGCGGCGTGCAGACCACGCCCTTAGCCACATAGGCTCCGGCCGAACCGCCGAGCCTCCCGCAACAACGCGAATCCCTTCGGATCTGCCGCAAACCGCCGGGCCGGAAACGTGTCCTTGTCCACAAACGAGAGCGCGCCGGAATGCATCTCCACCAGCTATCCCATGCGGAAGCCCAGCAGAATTCCCCGCTTCACCCAGGGCCGGACGGTCCAGCGCCCGTCCACCTTCTCGGCGGCCCGCACTCGGCCAGCGGTGAGGGCATCACGAAACTCCGCAAAACGGGCGCGGGCGTTGGGCTGGTTCAAGGCCTCGGCGCCCAGGACGAAAAGCCGCTCAATATCGGATTCCAGGGACATTGCCGTCCTTTGTAACTGGTTCCGCCGGATTTGCAAAGTAATTGATGAATCGGGAGGCCATGAGCCAAACGGAACGCGCCCCGATGATCGCGGCGCGCCCGCATAACGAAGCCTTGGGCCGTGGTGCTGGGGCCATGATGTCATGGCCATGGTGTCGTAGCTGTCACGTCGCAACTATCGCTGGCGAGGCACGGCAAACTCCCACCCGAGGCTCGACCTGGGAAGCCCACACGGTATAATGATGCCGGAGTGCGCCCGTAGCTCAGCTGGATAGAGCGATTGCCTCCGAGCAATAGGTCGGGAGTTCGAATCTCTCCGGGCGCACCAGATTTTTAAACAGCTTGCAAGCCGCCCGCGTTCTCATCGGTCTTCAAAAGTGCTCAATTTAGGAAGTTCTTCCACTTTTTTTCTGAAAAAACACGCTACAAGATCCCCCGAAATTTTTCCGGAGACCTGTACAAAGGAGCCTTGCGGACCGAACGTTCATGCCGGGCGCCTTACTGCAACCCAAAACGATTCTTCAGCCTGTTCGCTTGTCACTGACTGGCTCTTGACTCAATCGTGCATCATTGGAGAAGAAGAGAGCAATCTGTATTTACGCAAACGAGCGTGTATCTTGATTGTTTGGCGAGGAGGCAATCATGCGAACATTTGCGCTGACGGCACTGATAGGCGTGCTCGTCCTGAGCTGTGGACCGGCTCCGAACCCGGCGCCGACCGCCGAGGACGCCAGTTCCAGTTCCGGTTCCGGCCGCAATGCTGTGTATGCGGCGGTGGGTCCCGAGATTGTGCATTACAGTCTTGACCCCGCCACCGCAAGCCTGACGCGCAAAGATACAGTGAGTGTGCCGGAGAACGTTCAGTATGCCTGGCCGCATCCCTCCCGGCGGTACCTGTACGTAGCCTGGAGTGATGGGGTTCAGGGCACAAAGCACGGCCTGAGCGCGTTTCGCGTCGACCCCGAATCCGGATCTCTTAGCCCTTATGGCCGGGCTGTGCCGCTCCGCGCCCGCCCGATTCACGTATCAGTGGACATCCCCGGAGAAAATTTGCTCGTTGCGTATAACAACCCTCCCGGCATCTCGATTTACCAGATCGCCCCGGATGGAACCATCGGAGCCGAGCGGACAACTTCGGCCGAACTTGACACCGGCATCTACCCTCACCAGATTCGCGCCGATCCCTCCAACAGCACGGTTCTGCTGATCGCCCGCGGCAACGATCCAACTGCGGAAAAGCCCGAGGAGTTGGGTGCCATAAAGGTGTTCGGCTATGACGGTGCGCGGTTGACCAACCGGCAATCGATCGTCGCGGAAAGCCGCAAGAACTTCCAACCACGGCATCTGGATTTTCATCCTTCGCGCCCATGGATTTTTCTGGCCCTGGAGCGCCAGAATACGTTGCAGGTTTACGAAAGGCTGGAGTCGGGACTGCTTCGGGAAACGCCACTTTTTAGCAAGAGCGCACTTGCCAAGCCGGAAACTGCACCAGAGTCGCAGCGTTCCGCGGCCATCCACGTTCATCCCAACGGCCGATTCGTATATATGTCAAATCGCGCAGCCACGGAGCGGGGGATTCCTCCCGGAGGCGAAAATTCTATCGCGGTATTCTCGATCAATCAGAAAACCGGTGAGCCCACTCTCATTCAGAATGCGGACACCCGGGGAGCGCAGCCCCGCACCTTTGCGCTTAATCCTGAAGGCACCATCCTGATAGCGGCAAACCAGATAGCTTTCTTGGCCGGCGGCGAGGTCGTGCCCGCAAGTTTGGCAGTGTTTCGGGTGGGTAACGATGGCAAGCTTCAGTTCGTGCAGAAGTACGACGTGCCGACCGAAGGCTCCAGCCGAACTCTGATGTGGGTAGGTGGCCTCGCACTGCCGTGAGTCGGCTAAGTCGCTGATTCATCGTGCGGCGAGTCCTCCGGAGCAATAGGTCGGGAGTCCCGGCGCGAGCGAACAGGTCCAGCCACGCCCCTGGATGGTTCGAACCGCGATCGCGGGTGGCGCGCGCGATCTCGCCAACCACGTCTCGCTTTGGCCCCTTTTTCGCCATTCACGACGAACTTTACACCACCTACTTGCGAACCGGGGACACCCGCGCCTGATGGATACTCTGGAGCAGATTGCGACCGTCCTCAAGCATTCCGAGAAAGATTCTCTACCGGATTTCATTCCTCCGGTAGCATGATCAAGCAATGAAACTCCATCACTGGCTCATTCGTGCCTCGCTGCCCGCCGTGCTCTGCGCGATGTGCCTTGGGCAGACCCAGACGCTTTATCTCGGAACCTACACCAATACCGATGCCCACAGCCACGGTATCTATTCCGTGCAGTTCGATTCCAGCCGCGGAATACTCACCGGGTTGGCAGCGGCCGCGGAAACGGCAAACCCGTCCTTCCTTACCCGCCATCCTTCCCGGCCTGTGTTGTATGCAGTCAACGAACAACCGGAGGGATCCGTCAGCAGCTTCGCGATCGAGCCGGATGGCAGCCTGCGACTTCTCGGAATTTCCCCCACTGGCGGGGCGCTTCCCTGTCATCTCGCGGTGGATTCCAGCGGAAAATGGCTCGTCGTGGCCAATTACACCGGAGGCAGCGTTGCCGTGCTGCCGATCCTTCCGGACGGCCGGACCGGCCAGGCAAGCGTGACGCCGCTAAGCGGTTCCGGACCCGATCCACGCCGCCAAAAGGGACCGCACCCGCACGAGATCGTGTTTGCCTCCAAGGACGTCATTCTGGTTCCCGATCTCGGGGCGGACCGCATTGCGCGCTATCGTTTCAATTCCGCCAACGGAAAGCTCTCCCCGGCGAGTCCGGACACAATCTCCTTGCCCGCAGGTTCTGGCCCACGGCACGTTGCGCTGTCGGCGGATGGCTCCATGCTTTATGTTGTCAGCGAACTGGCCAACACGGTTACCGCGATACAAATCGACAAGTCCGGCGCCGGGAAAGTTGTGCAAACCATTTCGCTGCTGCCACCTCATTTTGAGGGGAGTGCCGCGTCGGCCGAAATTGCCGTGCATCCGAGCGGCCGTTACCTGTACGCCACGATCCGCGGCGCGGACAACGTTGTTGAGTTTTCCATCAACCCCAAAAACCGGAGGCTGACACTCATTGGCGCCGTTCCCACGGGGGCCACGCCCCGTTTCTTCAAGATCAGCGCAGATGGGAAATGGCTGCTGGCCGCGGGTCAGGCATCCGGGAACGTCACTGTTTTCGCCATCGGCCCGGGCACCGGCCTGCTGGCCGCTCAACCGAATCCGCTTAGTGTTCCCGCTCCTGTCTTCCTAGGCGCTGCGGCCGCGCGTTGACCAGCAGCTTGCGTGTCTCACGCAACGGGCCGACCCGGGGATTGGACGTAAAAGCGGGCACGCAGACGATTCGTGCCCTTCGTGAACTTTGTGAGAAACCCTTGCCGCAGCCAGGAGCGTCACTTTTCCGGCAGCAACTTGTTGCTTCTTACAAAATCCACTTCCCTGCTCGTGATTCGCCTGGCATCGAACGGCAGCAGCAAACCCGCCTCCACCAGACTATCGGCCGCCTTGCGCAGCCGCATCGAGTAGGTCTCCAGGTTCCCGTAGCGTTCTTCGAGCGACAAGCGTGGATCGCCGTTCGCCAGCCGTTCCGCTTTGGTTTTCGCCAACGGAATGTATTGCCCGGAGCCCTCACAGCCATCCCCGCTCTGCGGTCCTGCGCGCAGCGCCCAGCCGGTGTACGTTCCCAGCGGCGCCTGCACTTCCGGCAGGCGGACACCGGCGATGTCATTGCCGTCCGCATCGGTCTTCGGCACAAAACTCGGATAGATCGGTCCGTTAACCGGATTGTCCTCGTACGGAGGCGTGATTGCCGGTGGGTTGATCGTCGGAATGCCCGTCTCGTAAAACTTCGGACCGTAGTTCAACAGATATCGCGTGGTCTTCAAGCCTGAATACGCGACTCCGGGAATATGCGGGAACCCCGTCGCCTTCTGATCCGGGCTTCACCAGCGTCCCGTCCGACAAGCTTCGGAATCCGGCTCGGAGGGGGAGCCGTTCCCGCGGTCACCCATTTGTCCAGTGCGGTAAACAGCGCCCGCTGCACCGCCTGGGAATCCAGCGGATTGCGTAACTGCTGGCAGGGCCCTTTCGTTGGACTGCTGGTCCCATGCTGCATGCTGGACATGAAATAGAGCCGCGTGAACGGCGAGTCCGGCAGGTCCTTCTTGCCGCTCGGATCGGTTGTCATCAGCGAAGCGGCCTTCACCCAGTACTCATTCGCGGTAAAGATCTCCACGGCATAAGGACAAGTGTGGGTCCGTTCGCACCTTGCATAGCGGCTGTCCGTCTTGCCGGTGATCGGGTCCGTGGTAGTTACGTTCGCGAAGGGAAAGCGGCCTTCGAGAAACAGGTGATCCTGCCGGTTGCGCTCGGTTCGTCCCGGTTGCGACCAGCGGTAATTCAGGCTGAGGCCGTCGCCGGCGGCGATCCATTGCATCATGCCGTCAAACACCTGCTTCCCGTTCTCCGCCTGATTAAAGCCCAGATAGCGGAAGTCGTTCAGCAGTCGGCCGGGTTGCGAAACCACCTCGGTATAAATCCTGGTAACGTCGCCCGCCAGCGGGTTGGGAGTGCCAAAGTCATCTTTCTTTTCGTAGCGGAGCCACGCGTTCCAGTCGCGAACCGCGGCAAAACCAATCCCATTCACCGTGGGATCTTTCGCCGTGTAGGTAAATTCATAGATATCGTTCGCCGCAAACGGCGTTCCCGCCGGCAGCAACTCAATCCCCTTGCCGTCGGAAATATATCTCCAGCCGGAGGCGGGAATCGTTTTCGGTACGTCATTCAAGTGGACCCGATGGGTCAGGGTTGCTTTCCCCTGGTCGAGGGTCGCAGCCGGGTAACTGAGCTCATAGGACGTTCCCGCGTTCACAATGTACTCATAGCCCGGCCCGGTGATCGTCGAGCCATCGCCGTTCCGGGCAACCGGAAGCGTGATGGTCATGTTGCCGCCGGCGGTACTCGATCCCGCCGAAGAATCCCACCCGCTGAAAGAGATCGAATACCCCTGCGGCATCAGGAACGAATTGGCCAGCAGCGATGGGTCTGTCACCGAGCCCGGATCATTGCCGCCCACGCCCCGATTGAACGCGGCAATCGTTTTCCGCCCGCGGTTGGGCGGCTCGTACAGCATCTTGTGATTGCCCTTGGAAAGGTCAATCGGCTTCAGGATGTAAAAGTCGAAGGAGTACTCCACCAGGCCTTTGGCATTTCTCGGCGCAAGCCCGAGGTCAACGATGACCGCATTGCTAGGGTCCTTTGGGTCAAGCTCCCCGAACGCCTTCCCCACGATCTTTTCGTACTGCCCCACTCCCGGCCAGGAATACCCGCCAAACGTCGGCGATTCCTTGGCCGTGATTTGCACCTTCTTCACCCGTGCGTGGGCGGGCACCGCCCCGCACAGGCACATCGCGAGTAAGGCGCATGCCACGGCGACCCTCGGGAGTGCGCAAATGAGCGCTGCGTATCGAGCTGTTATTGATGTGGGCAAGCGATGGCGGACGTCGCGGAAACACCGGTCGCGGAAACATCGATGGACAAGCAAGGAACGCGCTTCGACCTCCTGAATCGGCAAGCTTACATACCGGAAGCTGTCGGAAGAAGCGAATTGTTTGCGCCGCCGGACGCCTAGGTGTTCCCCATCCTTGGGAGCCAAGCGTAGGAATCCCCGAAACCTGTCAACCCCCTTTCATCCCGCTATTCCCGCTATCCCATTCCATCGCGGCAGGATATATTTCCCGCCGCCCTGTCACACTTGCCCCCTGCCGCTTGCTAAACTGGAATAAGAAGGATCTTCTTCGTGCCCTTCGTGAAACTTGTGCCCTCGTGGGAACCGCTTTATCCTGACTCCAACTGCTTTCTTTCCAATATTTTCCTCTAACCCCTTCAGTTTCAATATTTTGCCGGCGCAATCCCGCTAAATCCATGATTCCAGAGATTCACGCCAGGGAGGGGGTACCCCCCGTCTGCCCGAACTCGAAACTGGAAACTCGAAACTTCGCCCCTGATGCGCTACAGTAGCCCGCCAGAATAAGGAGGGGCCATGCAACGCCGTCTTCTCGTCAGGTCGGTTTGGGTTCTGAGTTGTGCCCTGGCTTGGATCGTGCCCGGAGTCGCGGCGCAGAACGCCAGGCTGTATGTCGACAACAGCGAGGGAAGCGGCGTTACCGTCGTCGATCTGAAATCGCTGAAACCGGTAGGCGACATTAAGATCGGAGTCAAGGTTCACGGCCTGGCGGTTCAGGCCGACGGGCGGCGACTGTTCGCCACCGTCGAGTCGGACAACACTCTGCGCGTCATCGATACGGCGACCGACAAGATCCTGGCGACCATCAAGCTCACGGGACGGCCCAACCAGTGCGCCGTGACCCCGGACGGCAAGTACGTCGCCGTCCCCATTCGCGACGGCGACGCGGTGGACATCGTGGACGTGGCACGACAGAAGGTGGTGAAGACCCTGCCGGTGAAAACTCCCCACAATGCATTCAACGCGGGCAGTAACCGGTTTCTGTTCGTCAGCTCGATGGGCTCGAACGAGATCGATATCATCGACCTCACCAAGCTGGACTACGTTGCGCATATTCCGGTCGGCGGCGTCCCCCGGCCCTACGTTGTCACTCCCGACGGCAAAACCATGTATGTTGCGGAGAGCAACCTGCACGGTTTTGTGAAAGTAGATATTCCGAGCCAGAAAATCCTGCAGCGCGTGGCCATTCCCGCCGAGAACCCCACGCCGCATCCCCGCCCCTTCGAGCCAATCGACACCCTCACCCATGGACTGGCCTTGACGCCCGACGGCACGGAACTCTGGGTCACCAGCCTGCTCGACAACAGCATGTACATCTACGACGTGAAACAGAACAAGGTTGTCGGCCGGGTCCAGGTCGGCGACGGCCCGAACTGGGTCGCGTTCTCGCCGGACGGAAAGTATGTTTGCGTGAGCAACGCGGACGGTAACGATGTGTCCATTATTGATGTGAAGACCCGGCACGAAGTCGCGCGGGTGAAGGCGGGAAAAGCGCCCAAGCGGATCGTCGCGGCCAACGTGCCCGGCATCGATTAGGAACCGCCGGCCGGACTGCTTCCGCCGCGCTATCCAGGTATCTCAAAACCGGGCACCACACAACACCCGCGTCATGCAGCCTCAGGCCGGCGGCGGCACATACCCTCTTTCCCTAGCTCAATCCCTGCAAAAGATGCCGGCAAGCCCGCACCATGGCCCGTGACTTATGTCACAGCGCTACGTGCAGTGCGCGCAGTATAAAAGCGGCACTATGGAAGGACTCTGGCCGCCCGGAACAGAGATCCCAGGGAGAGTTTCAGCCGAGCACTCCGTCGCCGTGGGAAGTTACAGGTCAGGACAATTGACGAGGCACGGGTCAGGCCATGCCGAAATGAGAGTCGAATGCAGAAATCTGGCACCCTAGAATCCGGTCCGGCGCAACGCCGCAAGCGCCAGCCCATTCCCAAGAAAGCCATTTCCGCGCACCAGGTGCTGTGTGAGGCTCACAGCTATGCCCGGCCCTCCTCGTTCAGCCGTGGCATGCGGGTCGATCTCGGTGGCGCCACGCTCCTGCTCATTTCCGGAACCGCGAGCGTCGATGAGAACGGACAGGTAGCGCACCCCGGCGACTTCCGCGCCCAGACCTGGCGCACCTTCCATAACATCGAGGCCTTACTGGAAAGCGAAGGAGCGACCTGGAAGGACGTGGTGCGGACCACCTGTTATTTGCGCGATATCGAGCGCGACTACGCCGAGTTCAACCAGATTCGGACACAGTTCTACAAGGAACAGGGCCTCGATCCATTGCCCGCCTCGACAGGCATCCAGGCAATCCTCTGCTGGCCGCAGCTTCTGGTAGAGATTGAAGCCATGGCAATCATCCCGAAAGAAGACGAGCCGGCTCAGAACGGCAATTCGTGAACTGCTGGAGGCCGCGCGCCGGTGCGCCTGCGGCAGAGAAGTTAGAGAGGTCAGTGATGATCGAGTGGCGATGGAGAACGCTGCTGGTGCTGCCCGGTGTCGTGCTCCTGATGTCGCTGGCACTGGCCCAGCGGCAATCGTCCGCGCCAGCGCCGGCGCCGATCACGGTTGACTATCCGGAAGAGGGATCGATCTTCCCTCCTGAGATTACCCCTCCCACGTTCCTGTGGCGCGACCCGGCCAAGCAAGCCGGACTGTGGCGCATCGAGGTCACGTTCGGAGACGGCACGGCCCCGATCCGCGCGGAATCGAAGGGAGAACGTCTGCGCATTGGCGAGATCGATCCCCGGGCCGTGTCGAACACCAACGAACTCCCGAAACTCACGCCCGAACAGGCCGCGGCATGGGTGTGGAAACCTGACCCCGAAACCTGGGAAGCGATCAAGCGGCACTCGGTCAGCCATCCCGCGGCTGTGACCATTACCGGCTTCGCAGCGGCCGACCCCAGTCGCGTCCTTTCCCGCGGTTCCGTCGACATTCAGACCTCGAAAGACCTGGTGGGAGCTCCCATCTTCTACCGCGATGTGCCGCTGATGCCTTCGGAACTGGAAAAGGGGGTCATCAAGCCACTGGCTCCCAACGCCGTACCGCTGATTGCCTGGCGGTTGCGCGATATCGGCCAGACGCAAAGCAAAGTGATGATGACCGGTCTCCACACCTGCGCGAACTGCCACTCGTTTTCGCGGGACGGCAAAACCATGGGCATGGATCTGGACGGTCCGCGCAACGACAAGGGCATGTATACCCTGGTTCCCGTCAAGCCTGAGATGACCATTGGCAATCAGGACGTGATCGAGTGGAGTTCCTTTCGCGGCAAGCTGACGGGAGACATCCGGATCGGCTTTATGTCGCGGGTGTCGCCCGATGGCCAATACGTGGTAACCACCATCAAAGGGCCCGACTCGGGGGCGGAGAAAGACAGTCCTGCGAACAATTACTACGTGGCGAACTTCAAGGATTACCGCTTTCTCCAGGTGTTCTATCCAACCCGCGGAATCCTCGCCTGGTACAGCCGCCAGACCGGGCATCTGGAGCCGTTGCCGGGCGCAGATGATCCCCGCTATGTGCAGACCAACGCGGTGTGGAGTCCTGACGGCAAATATCTGGTGTTTTTGCGAGCGGAGGCGAAAGACCCCTATCCGCCGGGTCGCCCGGTTGCGGCGCGCGCCAACGATCCCAACGAACTGCCGATGCGCTACGACCTCTACCGGATTCCGTTCAACGGAGGCAAGGGTGGGCAGCCGGAGCGCGTAATCGGCGCTTCTGAAAACGGCATGAGTAACAGCTTCCCCAAAGTCTCGCCCAACGGCCGCTGGATTGTATTCGTCGAGAGCCACAACGGGCTGCTGATGCGTCCTGACGGCAAACTGTACATTGTCCCATTCGAAGGCGGGGAGGCGCGGCGGCTGCGGGCGAATACACCGCTGATGAACTCCTGGCACAGCTTTTCGCCCAATGGGCGCTGGCTGGTCTTTTCTTCCAAAAGTCGCTCCCCTTATACCCAGATGTTCCTCACTCACCTGGATGAAGAAGGAAACTCCAGCCCGGCCATCCTGATCGACAATTCAACGGCGGCAAATCGGGCTGTGAACCTTCCCGAGTTCGTCAATATTCCGCCCGGCGGCATGACCAAGATCAATGTGCCCGCGGTCGAGTTCTACAAGGTCTTCGACGATGCTTGGGATCTGGCGGAGAAAGGCGATTACAAGGATGCCGTCGAGGAATGGCGAAAGGCCGTGGCACTCGGGCCCAGGGACGCGAAGGCCCGCGTGAATTTTGGCGCTGCCCTGGTACGACTTGGAAAGCCAGAGGACGCAATTGCGCAATACCGCGAAGCTTTGACGCTGGATCCTGGTTACGCCGAGGCCCACAACAACCTGGGCATCGCTCTCGCCAGCACCGGCAAAGTGCAGGAGGCCATCGAGCAGTACGAGGCGGCCTTGCAGGGCGATCCGAAAAATGCCGAGGCGCACAACAATCTGGGACTCGCCCTGGCCAGCACCGGAAAGCTGGACGAGGCGATGCTGGAATACAAGAAAGCCCTGGAGATTGATCCCAACTACTCGGAAGTACACAACAATCTGGGGTTGGTTTTGTTTTCGACCGGTAACGTGGACGAGGCGATTACGCAGTACCGGGCAGCCGTGGAATCGAATCCCAAGAATGCGCAAGCCCGCGGTAATCTGGGGCTGGCCCTCGCCGGGGCGGGAAAGCTGGATGAGGCGGTGGCGCAGTACGAGGCGGCGCTGCAAGCGGATCCGAATTCCGCTCAGGCTCACGCCAACTACGGACTCGCATTGGCGGACATGGGAAAGCTGGAGGACGCGCTCGCGCATCTTGGAAAGGCTCTGGCAATCGAGCCCAACAACGCACAGGTCCACAACACCCTCGGCCTGGTGCTGGCTTCGGCCGGAAGGCCCGACGAAGCGATCGGCCACTTCCAGAAGGCTCTGGAGATCCAGCCCAACTACTCCGAGGCGCATTACAACCTGGGCGCGACGCTGTACTACTTGAAGGGCAACGTTCCGGAGGCTATGGCGCAGTGGCACCAAGTGCTCAAGGCCGATCCCAACCAGATTGTAGTTCTCAATCAGATGGCGCTGATTCTGGCTGCCAGTTCCAATCCAGCCTTTCGCAACGGCCCTGAGGCTGTCGTGCTGGCAGAGCGGGCTGCGCGGCTTTCCGGAGGGCGCGAACCGCAGATTCTGGATACGCTCGCCGCCGCCTACGCAGAGGCAGGACGGTTCGCGGAGGCAGTTGACACGGCACGCAACGCGCGGACACTGGCCTTGCAGCAAGGACAACAGCCACTGGCGGACGCGCTCAGTGCAAGGCTTGGATTGTACGAGGCCAAGACTCCGCTGCGCGTGACCCAGGAACCTGCGGCGCATTAGCTCCCATCGGAATTTTGCGGCCTGTACCTGTGTAGAAGCGCGTATGTAGAACCTGAAATTCTTTTTGCAGGAGAAATCAAAAAATTCATGGGCTATGCCACGCTACCCGAGCCACATCCCAAGGGAGTGACTGCGCGAGTTCTGCTTTCCTCAGTTTTCGGGCCTTACGGCCGCGACGATGAATATGGGAGTCGGGCGATCAATCCCATGGAGCTCTATCACAATCAGGTCACCCGCGCCCAAGGCCCATTCTCGCTGCGCATGTTTCATCGCTCCTGGGGACTCATGTTTCTGCAGGAGAATATCTCGGCTCCGTCGGCCCTGCTGGATTTTCCCACGCTCGAACGATTCTGCGAGGAGATTACCCGGCAGTCCTACGACGTGATCGGGATTTCTTCCATTGTCATGAACGTCGGGAAGGTACGGGAAATGTGCCGCCTGATCCGGCAGCACTCGCCGGGGTCACAAATTGTCATCGGAGGCCATGTGACGGCGTTGCCGGGCCTCGAACAGATGATTGATGCCGACCACATCGTTCGAGGCGACGGGGTGCGCTGGCTGAGAACTTACCTGGGCGAGGATGCCGATGCCCCGGTGCGGCATCCGACGATTATCTCCAGCTTCGGCCGGCGTGCGCTGGGCATGAATTCCGAGACCGGCTCCAGCGAGCGCGCCGCTACCGTTATTCCTTCGGTAGGTTGCCCGCTGGGCTGCAACTTCTGTGCCACATCGGAGTTCTTCGGAGGAAAAGGCCACTTCGAAAACTTCTACGACTCGGGACAGGAATTGTTCGACATCATGGAGCGCATTGAAGAAGAACAGCAAATTCAGAACTTCTTCATCATGGACGAAAACTTCCTTCTGCAACGTCGCCGGGCCCTCGAACTGCTTGAGTTGATCAGGCGCGGAAAGAAGTCGTGGTCCCTCTACGTCTTTTCTTCTGCCAATGCCCTGCGTAAGTACCAGATGCAGGAGATCGTTGACCTTGGCATTTCCTGGGTATGGATGGGACTTGAGTCGCCAGGCTCTTCGTACGCCAAGCTCCAGGGCATGGACACGGTTGATCTGGTTCGCGACCTGCAGCAGCACGGGGTCAAGGTACTGGGCTCTACCATCATCGGGCTGGAGCATCACACCCCCGAAAACCTGCCGGATGACATTGCTCACGCGGTTGCACACGCAACCGATTTTCACCAGTTCATGCTCTACACCCCTCTGCCGGGGACTCCGTTGTACCAGGAGATGGAGCGGGCCGGTCGCCTCCTGCCCGACGTGGATCCCGCGGACATTCATGGCCAGTTCCAGTTCAACTTCCGCCATCATGCCATTCCCCGCGCTCTTTCCAAGACTCTGCTGGACCGGGCGTTTGAAGAGGATTTTCGAGTAAACGGCCCTTCCCTTTACCGTATCTGCCGTACCACCCTGCAGGGCTGGCGGAAATACCGAAATCATGCGGAAGAAAGAGTACGCCGTCGATTCCAGCGAGAGGCCATCGAACTGAAAAGAGGCTATCTCGCAATGTTGTGGTGCATGGAAAAGTATCTACGACGCTCCAACCCGCAGGTGGGTGAGCAAATCGGGTCGCTCCGGCGCGAGATTCAAAGCGAGTTCGGACTACTATCAAGCCTCTACTCGTATCTTGGGGGTCCTCTGCTGCTTTGGACCAGCCGGAGAGAGGCTCGCCGGCTGCGGAAAGGATTTGCCTACGAGCCAGCCACTTTCCTGGAGCGAAAAAACTGGTCTGCCGTCCGTCCTGGGAAGCCATTGCTCGAAACACCCGCTGAGCCGGTTTCCGCTTGAGGCCTCGACTCGCCACCCAACCCGAATCCCCCAAGTCGAGCAACCGCTCAATAAGAAACCCGGCCGTCTTCGGCCGGGTTTCTTATTGCCTAGCAACCGCTGATTTACCAGCAGTTGGTTAGATATCGTAATAAAGCGCGAACTCATAGGGATGCGGACGCAGGCGAATTGCGGCCACTTCCTTGTCGCGCTTGTATCCGATGTAGGTGTCGATCAGCTCTTCGGTAAAGACATCGCCTTTCAGCAGGAACTGGTGATCGGCTTCGAGCGCGTCCAAGGCATCTTCCAGCGAAGCGGGCATGGAAGGAACCTTGGCCAGCTCCTCCGGCCCCAGATCGTAGATGTCCTTGTCCAGCGGCTGTCCGGGATCGATCTTGTTTTCGATTCCGTCGATGCCGGCCATCATCATGGCCGAAAAGGCCAGATAGGGATTGCAGCTCGGGTCGGGAGAACGGAACTCCACCCGCTTGGCCTTGGGAGATGCCGAATACATCGGAATCCGGCAGGCCGCCGAGCGGTTCCGGCGGGAATACGCCAAGTTTACCGGAGCCTCAAAACCCGGCACCAGGCGTTTATAGCTGTTGGTGGTGGGAGCGATGAGGGCGGCGAGCGCCGGACCATGCTTGATCAGTCCCCCGATGTACCAAAGCGCCATCTGGGAGAGCCCGGCATAACCGTCGCCGGCGAAGAGCGGCTTGCCGCCCTTCCAGAGCGACTGGTGGGTATGCATGCCGCTGCCATTGTCCTGGAACAAGGGCTTAGGCATAAAAGTAACTGTCTTTCCATACTGATACGCCAAATTCTTCGCGATGTACTTATACAGAAGCATGTGGTCGGCCGAAGCCTTCAGGGAATCGAACTTCAGATCGATTTCCGTCTGCCCGCCGGTGGCAACCTCGTGGTGGTGACATTCCACCTCCAGTCCGCACTGCTGCATCATCAGGGTCATTTCGGTGCGGAGATCCATGTAGTGATCGGTGGGCGGAACCGGGAAGTAGCCTTCCTTATAGCGGGGACGGTAACCCAGGTTGTTATTCTCGCGCCCGGAGTTCCAGCGTCCTTCTTCGGCATCGATGAAGTAGTAACCCTGGTTTTCCTTCTGATCGAAGCGAATGTTGTCGAAGATGAAGAACTCGGCTTCCGCGCCGAAGTAGGCGGTGTCGGCCATGCCGGTGGACGCCAGGTACATTTCCGCCTTGCGGGCAATGTAGCGCGGATCGCGGTCGTAGCGCTGCTTGGTCACCGGATCGATCACGTTGCCGATCATGACCAGGGTGGGAACTTCTGTAAACGGATCCATCATGTACCAGTCGGCATCCGGAATCAGGAGCATGTCGCTCTCGTGGATTGCCGCCCAGCCGCGGATGGAGGAGCCGTCCATGCCGAACCCGTCCTCGAAAGAGGATTCAGAGAACTGCTGGATGGGGTAGGAAACGTGGTGCCACAGTCCAGGGATATCCGTAAACCGAACATCCAGAATCTTAGCGCCGTTTTTCTTGGCAAACTCAAGAACGGCCTTGGGATCAGCCATGTAGAAAATCTCCTTTTGCGCAGTCCATGCGCGAATGAATGGCAACCGCAAATCGTAGGACCAGAAACAGCGCCGCAGAATTGTATGCTGCTTCACCTGATCACGTGCCCCATAACGGCACGCGACATCGGCTTGCTTACCCCGACCGCAACTCACACGGCCAGTTACCCGCAATGCCCCGCAAAATCGCTTGTGTTCTTGGAAAAGGGGCGATGAGCTGCTAAGTTTCTCCGGCCAGCAACCTCATTGTCAAGATAAGGTTCGCCGCGCACGGCGGGGAAATCGGTTTTTTTTATTGCCGCCATAAGTGCGGCTTATCTCCGCCCGTTCCAGCCCTGGACTCGGCCCGTCATCCGGCGGTCCTTTTCTGGTACTGTCGTTTGCCAGACAGCGCTTGCAACCTTGTACACTGTGCGGTTACCTTGGAAAGCGCAGGGTGGCATTCGTTTTCTGATACAGTTACACCGCAAACCGTGGACTTCGATCAACTTGAGACGTTCCTAGAGGTCGCGAAGCACCTAAGCTTCTCCCGGGCGGCGGAAAAGCGCTTCCGCACGCAACCGGCTATTTCCGCCCAAATTCGCGCCATGGAAGAGGAAGTCGGGGCCAAACTTCTGGACCGCAGCGGCGGCAAGGTTTCCATGACCGCTGCCGGAAAGGTCTTCCAGGAATATGCCGAGCGGGCACTGGAATCCCGCCGCAGCGTAATTACCAGCATTGCCGAAATGCAGCACATTCCCCGAGGTGAAGTGGTGGTGGGGGCCAACGAGGGCACCTGCCTTTACGTGCTTCCCGAAGTATTCGCCGAGTTCAAGCGGCAGTATCCCGGGGTGGGGGTGAACATCGACCGCATGGAATCGGCCAAGGTTCTGGAGTCGGTAATTGCCAACTCGGTCGATTTCGGGGTGGTTGCCCTTCCCGTGCTGGACAAGCGCCTTACTGTGGTTCCCATCCACAAAGATGAACTGGTGATCATCGCGCCTCCCGACCATCCTCTGGCCGCTCTGAAGAAGGCGGAAATGAGCGAGGTGGCGCCCTATCCCCTGCTGGTACCGGAAACCGGGCGTACCCGGGACGCCATCGAGCAGGCATTCCACGATCTTGGGTTGAAGCCCACGGTTTCCATGGAACTGGACTCCAGCGAACTGCTCAAGCGATTCGTGGAGGCCAAGGTAGGCATAGGCTTTATCGCGCGCTCCAACGTCCGGGAGGACGTTCGCGACGGCAGGCTGGTGGCGATTCCCTTTGCCGAAACCGTCATCCGGCGCGATGTCGCCCTGGTGTTCCGCAAGGACAAGGCGCTCAGCCGGGCGGCCCTGGCTTTTATTGAGATTGCGGTAAAGCGTTCCACCGGGGACCGGCAGCACACCGAAAGTGCCACCCGTAAGGCATCCCCGGTTTCATAGCCAGTT
This sequence comes from uncultured Actinomycetota bacterium, assembly GCA_963757685.1. Lineage (GTDB taxonomy): Bacteria > Actinomycetota > Actinomycetes > Actinomycetales > Demequinaceae > Demequina. Next base: position 111,774 of record CAVWSW010000006.1, read on the forward strand.
CACAAAGCGAAGATATTCTTTACTCAATGCAGGAATTGCCGCTTTTCGAGGAACCCGCAAGAAAGTTGCAGTCTGAAAGCGGCGCGCGTGTTATATCTACTCGTTTGCTTCGACTTATCGGGAGGGAATAGAAGAATTGGCAAGAGAGATGGTCCCCAAGCGGATCTTCCTCACTAAAGGCGTCGGAAAGCACAGAGAGCGGCTGACGTCTTTTGAATTGGCGCTCCGCGATGCCGGAATCGCGGCGCAGAACCTGGTGCGGGTCTCTTCTATTTTCCCGCCCCAATGCAAAATCATCCCGCGCGTGCAAGGACTGAAGTTTCTGTACCCCGGCGAAGTGGTTTTTGCCGTGGTAGCGGAGAACTCGACCCGCGAACCTCACCGCCTGCTGGCTTCCAGCATCGGGCTGGCTCTGCCTGCCGACCGCAACACTTATGGGTACCTGAGCGAGCATCACTCGTTTGGGGAGACGGAAGATTCCGCGGGCGACTATGCCGAGGAACTCGCGGCCGAGATGCTGGCCACGACCCTGAACGTGGAGTTCGACCCCAACAAATCCTGGGACGAAAAAAAGCAGATCTACCATCTGTCCAACAAGATCGTCCGGACCATGAACACCACTCAATCCGCGGTTGGCGACAAGCGCGGCCTGTGGACAACCGTAATTGCGGCGGCCATCATGTTGTTCGATTAAAGGATTCCGCCACAGTTTTCGTGGATTAGCACGGATCACTGAAGCCCGGCCGCCGCGGCCGGGCTTCTTGCGCAGCGAGGCCCTCAAGAAATTGATGCGGAGTCGTTTGCCGGAAGCGCCGGCTTATTTTTTCCCTAATCTTTCCAGCACTGCCCCGGCCACCAGGGGAAGCCCCACGGTAGCATCCAGGAACAGTTCCGCAAGCTGCCCGCCTTCTTCCGTGGGAACAAACTTTCCCCAGGAAACCGCCTCGCTGTAGGGACTTCCGGAAAGTCCGCCCCAGTAGACCGGCTCGGGACAAATGCGAACGCCGTATTGATAGCGCTTGAGAGGAATGTCTTCCAGGCCGCGACGGCGGCGGAGCTCCACATAGGGGCCGAACTGCTGTGCCCAGTTACGCGGCACGCCCCCTCCGATGGTGAAGATCGCGATCCGCTTGGGCCGAATCATGGTCTCGGCAAAGTGCTCCAGGTCGTCAAAGGAATCGAAATTCAACGGTGGCTTGCCTTCCCGGGCGAGCATGCGGTTGTGCAGGGCAAAGTCGAGTCCCATCTCGGAATCGGTAAAGGCCGGCACATAGACGGGAACGTTGTGCTCGAAGGCTGATTTCAGAATTCCCCGCCCCTCGACATGCTTATGGAGATGCTCGCCGATGGCCCGATTGAGTTTCCAGGAGCTCGTCGGCTGGCTGGAATCCCAGTTCTTCAGAATCTGCGCCACAATCCTCTCCACCTGATCGAGGTTGCGCTCCGGTTCGATGGTGTCGTAGACCCGGTTGTATCCCGCTTCGTAAAGCTCGACATCGTCCATCTTGGGATCGTGGACGTAGTGGGACATTCCGGCGGCCTCTACCAGGCCATGGGCCATGAGCGCCCCGGTGGAAACCACCGCCTTCACGATTCCATGCTCGATCAGGTCGGCGACAATGAGTCCCTGTTTGGCCACCGTCATGGCTCCCGCCAAGGTCATCACGCAAAAGCACTCCTTGTCGCGGGCAATGGCTTCCAGCACGTCGGCGGCCTGGCCCACCTGGCGTCCGGTAAAGGCGGTCTGGCCCATGGCGCGAACCAGGTCATCGACACCGCGAACCTTGGAAAGATCCATGGGCGCCAGGGGAAGAAGCTTGTCCTGGACAGGATCGTGCAATTGGCGTTCCTGGACCTCGTGGTGCTTCAAAATCCATCACCTCGTTTTTTCAAAAAAAGTCTTGGCATAGCAGCCCTTTCGCACAGGACCGAAACCGCAACCTCTGATAGCAGGCCACGTTACAGATGGGGCACTCAGCGAAAGGGCGACCGGTCAAAGTATCTTGTCGGAGCGGGCAGCGTCAATGTTTTGGACTGCAAGTGGAAACCAAGGCGTTTCGGCCACGCGCCTGGTAGCACTCGCCCAGTATCTTAAATCTTACGCAGCATCCTGTGCAGCCGGGTTAGGGTAAAACCCGGGGGTGAGAGCTACGAAAAAAGTTCACGATCTTGTCGATCTAACCATCGGTGGTTCGACGCTACAGTAGAAGCAGATATTTCCAAGCCGTAAAGGGGAAAGACCATGCGAGTGATGGTAATCGTGAAGGCCAGCAAGGACTCGGAGGCAGGCATCATGCCGTCCCAAAAGCTGCTTACCGAAATGGGGAAGTTTAACGAGGAGCTGGTAAAGGCCGGCGTGATGCTCGCTGGGGACGGCCTCCAGCCCAGCTCGAAAGGCAAGCGCGTCCGGTTCTCCGGAGACAAACGGACCGTTATCGACGGACCATTTACCGAGACCAAGGAACTGATCGCCGGCTACTGGCTATGGCAGGTACGGTCGATGGAGGAGGCGGTCGAATGGCTCAAGCGCTGCCCCAATCCGCACCCTGGCGAGTCTGAGGTTGAGATTCGACCGGTATTCGAGGCGGAGGATTTCGGTCCCGAGCTGACTCCTGAGCTCCGGGAGCAGGAGGAACGGCTGCGCGCTCAGATATCAGAGAAAACACGCTAGCCCGGAAGATTGATAGCTTCAGCCGGCGACTCATCCTGTGTCATCCTGAGCGCAGCGCCGGCCGGCGTGAAGTCGAGGGATCTTGCGTTTCGCTTGAACCAACTTGTCGGCTCAAACAAAACCAAGATCCCTCGACTCCACCTCACTCCCTCCGCTCGCTCGGCTGTGCTCGGGATGACACCTGAAATAAATTCTGCTTCCTAGGGGGTGTACGCCCCTGCCCAGGTTTCTTCAGGAACAGAAATACTTTTTGGCCACATGTCGATTTTGCCGCCCCTCGTTCGACGTACAGGTAGAGCCCAGGCCGGCCGGTCAAGGCCCACGGACCCGGCTCACAACTCATAAGGAGATTTAAAAATGCGATTCATGATGATCGTCAAGCACGCCGAGACAAAGGAGGCCCCACCCAAGGAGCTGATGGATGCCATTGCCAAGCTCGCTGAAGAAGAGTCCAAAGCCGGCACCATGCTGGGGAGCGGAGGGCTCGGGCCAACTGCGCTGGGCGCTCGCGTTCGCCTTTCCGGCGGGCGGGTGACCGTGACCGACGGGCCGTTCACCGAGGCCAAGGAGGTTCTCGGCGGCTACGCGCAGTTTGAATTGAAATCGAAAGAAGAAGCAGTTAAAGCAGCGGTCCACTTCATGGAACTTCACAAGAAGTACTGGCCGGGCTGGGAGGGCGAGACTGAAGTCCGTCAGATGTTCGGACCGGAGGACTTCGCTCGCAAAGCGTAGGGGACAGTCGCGTAAAGCTGCTCCTGACAGGAAGCGTCCCGGCTTGCGCGGAACCGTCAAAAAATGGTGTGATCGGTAGGCGTGACGCCTGCCGATCTACATCGCACCATCGACGCGGTCTGGAGAATCGAATCCCCCCGGCTCATCGCCGGCCTGACCCGGATGGTGCGGGATGTTGGCCTTGCCGAGGACCTTGCCCAGGATGCTCTGGTTGCGGCGCTTGAGCAATGGCCGGAGTCGGGCGTCCCGGACAACCCGGGCGCCTGGCTCATGGCCGCCGCCAAGCACCGTGCCATCGATCAGTTCCGCAGAAACACGCGCCTCGTGCGCAAGCACGAAGAGCTGGGTCGCGAAGTTGGCGCGAAAGAGCTGGCCATGCCGGATCTGGATTCTGCTCTCGACGACGATATTGGCGATGACCTGCTGCGACTCCTGTTCATCTCCTGTCATCCCGTGCTCTCGACCGAAGCTCAGGTGGCGCTTACGCTGCGCCTGCTCGGAGGTCTGACCACCGGGGAAATTGCCCGCGCCTTCCTGGTTCCGGAGGCAACGGTCGCCCAGCGCATTGTGCGTTCCAAGCGCACCCTGGCGGAAAAGCGCATCCCTTACGAGGCACCGCACGGAGACGAGATTACCGCTCGTCTGTCCTCCGTGCTGGCCGTGATCTATCTCATTTTCAATGAGGGCTACGCGGCGACCAGCGGAGACGACTGGATGCGGACCTCGCTTTGCGAAGAAGCCCTGCGGTTGGGGCGTGTTTTGTCGGGGCTGATGCCGCAAGAACCGGAGGTCCACGGTCTGGTGGCGCTCATGGAGATTCAGGCATCCCGTTCCAGAGCGCGCGTGGGGCCGTCCGGAGAGCCTATCCTGCTCCTCGATCAAAACCGCGCCCATTGGGACCAGCTGCTCATCCGTCGCGGTCTCGCGGAACTCGCACGTGCCCAGAAGCTGGACGCCGCCCGGGGATGGTACGTACTGCAGGCCGAGATTGTTGCCTGCCACGCCCGGGCGCGCACCCCGGAAGACACCGACTGGCGCCGGATTGTGACGCTCTACACCGAACTCGTGCAGGTTGCGCCATCTCCCGTGGTGGAGCTGAATCGCGCGGTGGCAGTCGCCATGGCCTCCGGTCCGGCCGCCGGTCTGGAGCTGGTGGATGCGCTGGCCGCGGAGGGCTCCCTGGGGAACTACCATCTGCTGCCCAGCGTGCGCGGCGATCTGCTGAAAAAGCTGGGCCGTCTGGAAGAGGCCCGCGGAGAGTTCAAGCACGCAGCATCCCTCACCCGCAACGCACGAGAACGCGAATTACTCATGGAGCGCGCCCGGGACTGCATGGCCGGAGCAACCGGAGCAGCCAGCGAGTGACCGTTCTTCTCCGGCGGCCGTGCCTCGCGTACCCCGCGCGATTACGATCGCCTGTCCATCTGGCTGCGTAACGCCTGTTGGCGGGCCGCGTAGGCGGCGACCTTGAGGTGATTGCCGCACAATTGCATGCTGCACCAGCGCCGCGTTCCTTTTCTGCTGACGTCGTGAAAGTGCAGCACGCAGTGATCGCACTTTCGGACGCGTTTACGATCTACCTCCGCAAATAATTCCGATGTACCGTACGCTAGCGGCGCAAAAAGGTCCTCAGGACCCCGTGGCGTGAAATACAGCCGCCTCGCAAAGCTCTTGCCGCTCGCACTCAGCCTGGTGAGCATGGGGTGGTCCGCCATTAGCCGGTTGAGTTCGTCCAAGGTGGATGGACGGACCGCTCCTCCGCCTTCCCATCCGAGGACATCTTTCCTTAGTCTTTCGCGCAGTTCCTGTATGGCATTCACCGCCCGGCCGGCACGGGCGGATTCTCTCCAGTCCCGCTGGAGATGTCCTGCTTCGCGAGAACTCAGCAGATCGGCCGCCCGAAACCAACGTAGAAGCGCAGCGAAATCGGGAAGCAGTTCGAGGGGTTCGCCATTCTGGACCGGACGCGTGTTCAGAAAGTCCAGGGCAAGGTGGTTTCCCACAAACAGAAACCCGCCCTTCCAGTCCGAGTTCTGCTCGCCCTTTGTCCTGTTCATACCCCCTGCCCGGTAGCACAAATAATTATAACACCGTTAATGAATCATTTTATAGGTTAGCACATCTGATGTCGTGGCGGGGAGCAGCGTATCCCAGGGCTGCACAGCCCCCCGCCACAAACAAATCTTGTACGGAGGTACATCATGACCACATATCAGCATGCCACCGTTGACGGCCACCGGATTTTCTATCGTGAAGCCGGATCGAAAACTGCTCCCACCATTCTCTTGCTGCACGGATTTCCCACGTCTTCCCACATGTTCCGCAACCTGATCCCTGCTCTGGCGGACCGCTACCATCTGGTCGCGCCAGACCTTCCTGGCTTCGGCTTCTCGGACGCGCCCGATCGCAAACAGTTCCGCTATACGTTTGAAAACCTGGCCAAGATCATCGACGGGTTCACCCAGGCAATCGGTCTCGAGCGCTATGCGATTTATATTTTTGACTACGGCGCGCCGGTGGGGCTCCGCCTGGCGCTGGCGAACCCTGAGCGAATCACCGCCATCCTCTCGCAAAACGGCAATGCTTACGAAGAGGGCCTGAGCCAGGGCTGGAACCCGATCCAGAAATACTGGAAGGAGCCGACAACTGAGAATCGTGCGGCCCTGCGTGAATTCCTGACGCCAGAGGCAACCAAGTCGCAGTACCTTTATGGAGTCGCGGATGAGACCCTGGTAGCTCCAGAGGCTTACAAGCTCGACTCCGCGCTGTTAGCCCGGCCCGGGAATGAAGACATCCAACTCGACCTGTTCCTGGATTACGCCAGCAACGTCGCGCTGTATCCGACCTTCCAGCAGTATTTCCGTACCCAACGGCCTCCCTTGCTCGCGGTCTGGGGTTTGAACGACCCGTTCTTTCTTCCTGCGGGGGCCGAGGCATTTAAGCGTGACAACCCGCGCGCCGAGGTGCATTTTTATGACACCGGACACTTTGCGCTGGAAACGCACGCTCGGGAAATTGCGCTTGCGATTCACGACTTCCTGAGCCGTAGGCTGATGCACAACGCTGCCGCATAACTGGAGCGGGAGAACACAAATGCAGGTTGTTTCCGTCAATGTGGGGCTGCCACGACAAGTGGTCCGGCAGGGCTTCACGGTTCACACTGGGATCTTTAAGGAGCCTGTAAACGGCCCTGTCACGATCGGCAAACTGAATCTTGCCGGCGACCAACAAGCGGATCTTACGGTGCACGGCGGGGTCGCCAAGGCAGTGTATGGCTATCCCGCCGGGCACTACGAGTACTGGCGAAAGGAACTGCCGGATGTGTTCTTCGGGTGGGGTCACTTTGGCGAGAATCTGACCACCGAGGGACTCCTGGAAAGCAGTCTTTGCATCGGAGACCATGTGAGGGTCGGATCGGCCGTGCTGATGGTTACCCAGCCCCGCATGCCCTGTTACAAACTGGCGCTCCGCTTTGACCGCGACGACATGATCAAGCGCTTCCTGGCAAGCGGGCGCAGCGGGTTCTACTTCTCGGTTGTCCAGGAAGGCGAGGTTCGCGCCGGATCCGAAATCGAAATCTTGAGCCGGGATCCAAATAAAGTCACAGTCGCCGACATCGGCAGGCTCTACCTGGGGCAGACGCGCGATTCCGAACTGCTTCACCGTGCCACCAGCACAAATGCGCTGCCAGCCGACTGGAAATCAGAACTGCTGCTGAGGGCGCAGGGGCGCCGATCCTGACAGAAATTCCCGGGCAAGCACAAGGCCGTGGACGAACTCCATCATCCGAATCGCCGGCCGGCAGTCCCTCCCTGCCCTTCTGCTATCCTAAGACGTTTTCGTGAAGGAGACGGACCGACTGGTGGCAGAAGTCTTTCAGGTAGGACTGGTGCAGATGGCCTGCGGGCCCGACCCGGAAGCAAATCTGGAACACGCCGAGGCCATGGTGCGGGATGCCGCCGGCCGTGGCGCGCAGATCGTCTGTCTGCCGGAACTGTTTCTGACGCAGTACTTCTGCCAGCGCGAGGACGTCGCTCTCTTCGATCTTGCCGAGCCGATTCCCGGCGCCACGACCACCCGGCTTTCCGTACTGGCCCGCAGCCAGGGCATCGTGCTGATTGCTTCCCTGTTCGAGAAGCGCGCGCCCGGCATTTATCACAACACCGCCGTGCTGTTCGACTCCGACGGAGCTTTGACGGGAATCTACCGCAAGATGCACATTCCGGACGATCCCCTGTATTACGAGAAGTTCTATTTCACGCCTGGCGATCTTGGCTTTCGCGCATTCGATACCAGCGTGGGCACCGTGGGAACGCTGGTGTGCTGGGACCAGTGGTATCCCGAGGGAGCGAGGCTGACGGCGCTGCAGGGCGCCAACGTGCTGTTTTATCCCACCGCGATCGGCTGGCATCCCGCGGAGAAGGAACAGTACGGCACAGCCCAGCACGACGCCTGGCGCACCATCCAGCGCTCCCACGCCATTGCCAATGGCGTGTACGTGGCCGTGGCCAACCGCGTGGGACACGAAACCGGGAACATCCGTGGAAACCAGGCTGCCGGCGGCGGACTCGACTTCTGGGGCGGTTCGTTCGTCTGTGATGCCTTCGGAACAGTCATCGCGGAGGCGTCGCAGGACCGGGAGGAAATTCTGATCGCCGAAGTTGACTTGCGCAAGCTGGAAGACGTTCGCCGCAACTGGCCATTCCTGCGCGATCGCCGCATCGACAGCTACGCGCCCATTACCAGCCGGTTCCTCGATCGCCATCCCCAGGATCAGTGATCCACGAACGACCGAACCATGCCCCATGCCCAATGAACTGCCTAGCGGCGGATCGAAGATGAGCCAACAAACCACGGTTCCCGGGAAAACTCCCGCCCAACTCGGCTTCCGCATGCCCGCCGAGTGGGAACCGCATGAGGCTACCTGGCTGGCATGGCCTCATAACCGAAGCGACTGGCCCGGGAAGTTCCAGGCCATCCCCTGGGTTTACGCCGACATTGTGCGTCATCTTTCCCGCGTCGAGCGGGTCGAGCTTCTGGTAGAAGACGAGGCCGCGCAAGCGCGCGCCAGCCGCATTCTGGAAAGCAGCGGCGCCCGGATGCAGTCGGTTCGCTTTCATCGCTGGCCCACCAACCGGGTCTGGACGCGAGACTACGGCCCGAGTTTCATCGTCGGCAAAGGACAACTGGGAGCCGTGAAGTGGCGCTTCAACGCCTGGGCCAAATATCCCGACTGGCAACTCGACGACGCTGCCGGTATGAAGATGGCTCGCTCCACCCGGACGCAGGCATGGCACCCGACTGCTTCTTGGAACGGACGCGTTCATCGTTTGGTGCTGGAGGGCGGCAGCATCGACGGGAACGGCCAAGGCACGCTGCTGACCACGAGCGAGTGCCTGTTGAGCGACGTGCAGAACCGCAATCCCGGGTTGAGCCGGGAAGCCGTGGAACTGGCGCTCAGGGAATACCTTGGGGTGAAGAAGATCCTCTGGCTGGGCTGCGGCATTGCCGGAGATGATACCCACGGCCATGTGGACGATATTGCCCGCTTCGTGGCTCCCGACGCGGTGGTCACGGCCGTCGAGCGCGACACCAGCGATCCCAACCACCGCCCGCTGCAACAAAACCTGGAACTGCTGCGCGCAGCGACCGATCAGGACGGACGTCCGCTCCGGATCATCGAGCTACCCATGCCGGCTCCAGTCGTATTTCGCGGACAGCGTCTTCCCGCCAGCTACGCAAATTTCTACATCGCGAACGGTCTGGTGCTGGTTCCCACCTTCAACGACCGGAACGATCGTCTTGCGCTCTCGATTCTTGCCGACTGCTTCCCCAGCCGCGAGGTGATTGGCATCCACAGCCGCGACCTGGTCTGGGGGCTGGGCACCCTGCACTGCATGACGCAGCAGCAGCCCCGGTTTGAATAGGAAGCTTCTTCCCGAACCGTGGTCCTACCCTCGGCAGTCTCTTTCTTTTTTCCGACACACCTTTTTTCTCTCATCTGGGTTTACTTCCGCGACTGCAACCGTCCGCGGCACCCACGTCATGCCGTGGCCGGTAAGTCTTTCCCTGAAAGTGCCAAAGGAGGCACAGACCGATGAAGTTGAAACATCTGCTGCTTGTGCTCGTAGTTCTCGTCTTCGGGACCATGATGGCTGTCGCGCAAGGACCGGGCGAGGGGATGGGGCCCGAAGGAGGCGGACGCAGGGGAGGACGTGGCATGATGAATGCCGATCGCCTCGCCGAGCAATTGAACCTCACCTCGGAACAGAAAACCAAAGTCGACGCCATTCTGCAGGATCAGCGCTCGCAGATGATGGCGCTCCGGCAGGACTCTTCCATGAGCCAGGAGGACCGGCGCGACAAGATGCAAGGGATTCAAAAAACCACCCACAGCAAAATTCGGGACCTTCTCACCGACGAGCAGAAGGAGAAGTTCGACCAGATGCCGCAAGGGCGCGGCCCTGGAGGCCCCCCGCAAGGGCCACCCCAGAACAACTAGTTCCCTTCTCCTCCGCGGTAAGCCCTGCCTTCGGGCAGGGCTTTTTTGCCTTTGGGGGTAAACAGCGGCGTGGTTTACATCCTTCGCCAGTGGAAGTAGATTGAAGCCGGATCATGCAGACCATCAGCGAACTCTTTTCCGCCAGCCTCAAGCACAACCTCGAGAACGCGCTGATGTACAAGGACGCGGGCCATTGGGTCCCCATCAGCTCTCGCGAACTCCACCGCCGCGTGGCCGGAGTAGCCCGGACGTTGATCTCCTGGGGAATTGCCAAAGGAGACCGGGTGGCAATCCTGAGCGAGAACCGGCCGGAGTGGATGATCGCCGACCTGGCCGTGATGACGCTCGAGGCCGTTACCGTCCCCATCTATCCCACGCTTACGCCCGAACAGATTGCCTGGCTGCTGCGGGATTCCGGCGCGCGGGTACTGTTCGCTTCCTCCGCCGAGCAATTACAAAAATTCCGCGAAGTGCGAGCGCACGTTCCGGTCGAGCGCCTCGTTCTGATGGACCCGGAGGCAACAACAAAGGAAACAACCTGCTCGGGAGCCACGTCGATGAGCCAGATCATCGAGAGCGGTTCCGATGCTGCGGAGGCTGAATTCGACGCCCGCATGCGGAAGATCCAGCCGGGCGACCTTGCAACCATCATCTACACCTCGGGCACAACCGGCGACATGAAGGGCGTGATGCTTACGCATCGCAACCTGGCCAGCAACGAAGAGTGCTCCCTGGCCGAGTTTGAGGTGGGACGGGGCGACCGCCACTTGTCGTTCCTGCCGCTTTCCCACGTGACCGCCCGGCATGTAGACCTCGGCATGCTCAGTCGCGGAGTCACCATCGCCTACTGCTCGCACATCGAGAGCGTTCCGGAATCTCTGCAGGAGATCCGCCCCACGATTTTCGTTGCCGTTCCCCGCCTCTACGAGAAGCTCAAAGACAAGGTTGAGCACCAAGCCAAGGGCCTGAAGCGCCACCTGATCGCCTGGGCGCTCCGAACCGGCCGTCGCCATTTGCGCGAAACTCTGGCGGGGCATGTCCCTGCGTCCCTCGACTGGAAGATCGCCGACAAGCTCGTCTTTTTCAAGGTAAGGCAGGGCATGGGAGGCGCGGTCCGGATCTACATTTCCGGCGGCGCCCCTCTGGGCCGGGACCTCGCCGAGTGGTTTGCCTGCGTGGGCATCCGCATCCACGAAGGCTACGGGCTGACCGAGACTTCCCCCGTGATCGCAGTTAATACGCCCAAGGCGCACAAGCTGGGGACCGTGGGAAAGCCGCTCCCCAATGTAGAAGTACGCATTGCCGCCGACGGGGAAATCCTGGTGCGAGGGCCTTCGGTTTTCGAAGGTTACTGGAACCTGCCCGAGGAGACTCGAACCGCGTTCGTGGATGGCTGGTTCGCCACCGGGGACATCGGCCATCTGGACAGCGACGGCTTCCTCAGCGTCACCGACCGTAAGAAGAACCTCATCAAGACCTCCGGCGGGAAGTTTATCGCCCCTCAGCCCATCGAAGCCCGCCTGAAGCTCAGTCCATTTGTGGAAGAGGCGGTGGTCATTGGTGACCGCCGCAAGTTCCCTTCCGTGGTCCTGATTCCAGCCTTTCCCGCGCTGGAAACATGGGCCCGCAGCAAAGGAGTGCCCACTTCAGACCATAACGCACTGGTCGAGAACTCCGCCACGCAGGCGCTCTATCGCGGCATTGTGGAAGACCTGAACGAGACTCTGGCGCAGTTTGAGAAGCTGAAGAAATTCCTCCGTCTCGTCCGGCGTGACCGTGTCGCGCAACTGCGACGTGCCCCAAGACGTGCTCGCCGAGGTGCTCGCGCGCGACGTGCCGCAGGCGTACGTGGTTCAGGGCGCCCCAACCCTCGCCGTGTCCGAGCCCACGGTCATCACGGTTCCCTAGAACGCAACGCGCCGGTCGCGAGCGGGTGATCGTCGCCACCGCCTGCGGGAATCCGGGCCGCCGCACTCTGCGTGCGCGTGATGCCTCGTATACGGTGCGCTGCATTTTCTGCGTGCGCGTGATGCCTCGTTCGGGTCCTGGGGCACGCAGAAGGGCTCATCCTCTGCGCGGCCAACTCTGCCGAGGCGTGAGGCGCACGCAGAAATAGTTGCCAGCAAAAAGTGAGGCATCAGGCGCACGCAGCGAGCGCCCGGGCTCAGAAGCCGCTGCCAGCGCGGCGGCGGACTATGGCTGACGTGCCCAACCCGCAGGGCGTTAATTGCGAGCGACTGCTCAACGCCGCGCCCACGTGGAGCTCAGCACCTTCTTCTCCATCCAGAACCAGCTCGCGGAAGCGATCGCATAGCTGAGCGCAAGCACGGTGAAACTCATCATGGCGAAGCGCCCTAGGTCGTGCACGTTCCCGTACGTAAACTCGCCGTTCGTCAGCAGCTCCACGAGCCCCACCATCAGGTAGTGCCACACGTAGATTCCGAATGAGACGGTCGCGGTGTACCGCGCGAACCTGTTGTCCATCACGCGGCCCAAGACGCGCGATTGTGACGCCCCTACGAGCGCCACGCCCGCGCTCGCCGCTAGCCACGGCCACAGGTAGGGCTGGTTTTGGAAGTTGCCCATGAATTCTGGTTCGAGCGGGTCGAGGTGGGTCAACACCAGAGCCGCGATCCCAATCAACCCCGCCAGACCGAGCAGATCAAAGCCCCAGTGCTTACCGATTCCGCGCATGCGGATCCACGCGATGAACCCCGCCGCCGCGATACCGAACGCAAAGTGCGCAAAGAAACCAACTGGATTGAAGTACGGCAACCACGTCTTCGCCCCGCCAACGTCGCCGTACTCCCACCCCTTGCCCTCGTCGGAGGGGATGAAGGTCGTGATGATCCATTGGTTGATCAACACCACCACGAGCAACACCGCAACCCAATACCCTGCGCCAATGCGCGCGCGCCCGGTCTTGCGCCTTCGCCCAAGCAGAAACAGCCCGAGCATCGCGATGGGCATGAAGATGTAGCTCATCACCTCAAGCGAGATGGACCACAGCGGGCCATTCGATTCCGCGGGGAAGAACGTCAGCCAGTGCCAGCCGCTGAGGAACGACAGCCCCGCCACGTACCTCAGCAAGGGGTGCAACGTGTCTGGATACCAGGCAAGCACAGCGAGGAAGCTCACGGTCAGGGCTACATAGAAGCCAGGGATGATTCTGGCCGCCCGACGCTTCGCGTAGTGCCGTAGCGACGGCAACTTATCGCCCGCAAGGTACGCGGTCCAGAACGGGTAGCTGAGCAAGGTGCCGGAAAGCACAAAGAAGATCGAGACCCCGTAGGCGCCCTTCATGGCGATGCTCTGGATGCCGAGAATGACGTCTCCGTGATCGCCCATCGAGAGGCGTTGGAAGAGGTGCGAGAACACCACTCCCAGCGCTGCGGCTGCCCGCAGACCATCGGCGCCCGCGATGCGATGATCGGCACGTTGGCTACCGGTAGGCGCGCCGGACTGTACTACCGGTTCTGCGGCCGGCTCCTCCGTTGTCGTCGATGACACGTCCGCACCTTATCGCTACATTGCGGCCGGTAAGGTGAGCCACGAAAGGGGGTTCGTCCATGAGTGCTTGGCACGGTACGTATGCGAACCTCTTGCGGACTCGTTTCAGCGCGTTGGTCGCCTACGCGGAGGCCCTCGTTGACAGCCCCGGCGCGGCCCGCGACCTTGCCGAGGACGCAAGCGTTGCGGTGTTTGCCAGGCGGAAGGCGCCGCGCGACACGCAACAGGCGGAGCTTGCCGCGCGCGAGTGGATGGCGGCCAAGGCCGTCGAGGACGGCGTCGATCCGGAGCACGTCGCCGCGATCTTGATCGCGATCGACGGCCGAGACGAAGCCGGAGTCAAGGCCATCCTCAAGAAGGCGACCCCATCGCCGCTCCCCGAGGTTGCGCCCCGCGACGCGGACGCGATTCGCCGGCGCTTTGCCGAGTCTGCTGCCATCTATTCCACTCCGAGCGGCGGAGTGAATACCGTGATGGAGCCTGCGAGGCGGCGTCACAGGTCAGCCATGGCAGGCGCCGCGGGCGGCACGCTCGCCGCCGTGGCGGCCGTCGCCGTTGCCGGATGGTTCGGACTGAATCACCTACCCAACCTGGGCAAAAGCGCTGAGGCTCCAAGCGCGTCGGCCAGTCCAAGTGCTACCGGTCTGCTGGTGACATGGAACCCCGAACCCGACTACAAGGAGGCGGTCGCGAGTTTCCACTATCCCAAGTGCGGCGAAACGTTCGCGCCGTCTGCGGAAGCAGTTGGGGGTGTCACGCCTTCGCCGAAGGGCACGCCACAGACCGACGCGACGTACGGTGACTCCCTACTGGTTGCGGACGGATTCGCGAGCGACGATGGCAAACTCACTCCCCTTCTCGCAGCTCCCAACATGTTCGTGGCGACGCTGGACGACAAGGTCGTCTACACCGTCAGTCCCGAATACTGGGGAATGAGTTTCTTCGCTGCGAACACACCCAACGCCAATGGCTCCATGATCGGGTTCTCCGCGTCCAACCTGTGCGACGCCCAAGTCGCGGCGAAGGCGCTCAGCGAGAAAATGCAGGGCCTGAGCGACGACGACCAGACCAAGATGTGGGATCTGTTCGCAAAGGAGTGGCGCGACTTCCCCCCTGGCACATACAAGATCTACCAGGTAACGCCCATGGTTTTCGGCGAGCAAGCCGCCCTTGGCCAGGCATTCGCGGTGGAGGGAGTCATGGACACGTGGAACCTGAGCTCGGACATCAGCTACACCAAGCTCGCGGAGGATCCGCGCGTCGCCCCGTATTGCACCGGCTCGTGGGACGTTGGCGACTTTGCCTGCAAACCACCAGCTGACGTCCTCAAGGAAGTACTGACGCGGCAGATCGACCCCACGACGATCAACAGCACCGATCCGGGCGTGGGCATCAGCGAGCCGATCGAGTACACGGTTCCGTAGAAGCTCCAACCATGAGCGCACCCGTCACCGTGACGGTGCCGTAGCCGCAATCCGCTCGGCCGTTTGGAGATAGCGCTCATTGATGCGGCCCTGAACCCAACGCGCACCCGGGAGTCGCGTGACCATCCGTGCTGGTCGCGAGCTCTCGCTCACCGTGAAGACCGTGCGGCCGTCACGTACCTCAACGAGGAACGTTTCTTCGCCCTCGAGCGGATGGCCAGGGAGCGTGCGATAGGAGAAGCCCCGACGCTCGGGCTCGTCGATCACTTCGGTGATCTCGCAAAGGCTTGTCACGCGCACAAACGGAGCCCGCGCAACAAAGCGTCCACCAATCGCGGCGCGCCCCGGCGCCTCAAGCACGCGGAATCCCGACCCCCGATGCACCTCAAATGCCGCAAGTGCGTCGGCAACGCGCGCGAAACTGCGCGCCGGCCCTACGTCGCGCGAGCGCGCGCTCGAGCGAAAACCAACCCGAGCGTCGGGCACCGCGCCTACTACCCGCCACCGCCGGCCCGGCGGCGGAACTCCTTGTGGCCGTGCGCTGCGCCGCCGGCCTGGAGGTCGTTGCCGCTTGGGCCGGTCCCGGACGTGGGGCGAGCCATCTGGCCGTCGTTGCCAACGGCGTCGGCCATAACGGCTTGCTCGTCGTCGGCGTCTTTGATCGCCTTGAGGAACGCCTGTGCGTCCTCGTCGCGCATCATCTTGGCCATCTTGCCGTGGTGAAAAATGGTGACCTCGCCGTTCGTGCGGGTCGCGTATCGAAAGCCTTCCGGTGTCATATCCCCATCACACCACGGACGCGGCGGACGCGCGACCGCGCACGAATACGCCATTACCCCCATTACGTGCGGTACCGCAGGCATCCAGACTGATGGTGCACCGTCCCCGCGGGGACAGAGGGAGGAAACGATGTCTTCAGTAACGTTCGCGCGTGCCGCAGCGGGGCTCGCACTTGGCGCCGCGCTCGCTATCGCGCTGACCGCGTGTGGCGGGTCCGGCGACCCAGACCAGGTCGAGCCCGGCGCAACGACGAGCGACGCAGCCAGCACCCCAGACGCCGAGGCGACCGACGACGGGACCGACGGCGGCGACTTCGCCGGCGTGACACTACCCGGAACAGGTAGCTACGCAATCGGCACGGACATCCCCTACGGCGGATTCCAGTTGAAGGGCGAGCCCGCGAGTCAGCCCGACGGCTGCACTTGGTCAATAGTGGATGAGGACGGCGCAGCCGCGTTCGAGAATCAAGGCAGTTACGTCTTCATCACCGACATTCCTGAGGCTGTCACGTTCATCACCGACGGCTGCCCTGAATGGGAGCAGTTCGAATAGGCGCTGGCGACCCATCCCCTATTTACCAGGCCCCCTAACAAACCCCCTGGTGCGGGTTGGTAAACGGGCGGCAAACCTGTCTAGTCTGACGCCATGGCCAATGACGCCCAGCGTGGTTCAGCCCACGGATCCCCCACCCTCGAGAACCTGCACACCGAGACGCGCACCTTCCCGCCGCTGGTAGGCTTCGCCGCGCACGCGAACGCGACGGCGTACGAATACAAGAAGGCCAACGTCGACACGCCTCGAGTATTGGCGCGAGGCCGCGCTGCGCCTCGCGTGGAAGAAGCCCTTCACCGAGATCCTCGACTGGTCCGACGCCCCCGTGGCGCGCTGGTTCCCGACGGCACCCTCAACGCGTGCGACAACGCCGTTGACCGCCACGTGCGCGAGGGCCGCGGCGACCGCGTCGCCTTCCACTTCGTGGGCGAGCCTGGCGACACCGAGACCATCACCTACGCCGACATGCTCGAGCGCGTCCAGACGCGCCGCCAACGGCCTGCTCAGCCTCGGCAGTCGGCAAGGGCGACCGCGTCGCGATCTACCTGCCGCAGATCCCCGAGGCCGTGGTCGCGATGCTCGCGTGCGCGCGCATCGGCGCAATTCACTCTGTCGTCTTTGGCGGCTTCAGCGCGGAGAGCCTGCGCCAGCGCATCGACGACGCGGAGGCCAAGCTCGTCATCACGGCCGACGGCGGCAACAGGCGCGGCGCCCACCTCGCCTTGAAGCCCCTGGTGGACGAGGCACTCGCCCCCATCGGCGAGCACCCCACGGCGCAGAGCACCGTCGAGCACGTGCTTGTCGGTCAAGCGCACGGGCCAGGACACCGCGTGGGACGAGGGCCAAGGACGTCTGGTGGCACGACGTCGTGGACCCCCAGGTCCGCGAGCCACGAGCCCGAATGGGTCGACGCCGAACACCCGCTGTTCATCCTCTACACGTCCGGCACCACGGGCAAGCCAAAGGGCCTGTTCCACACCACGGGCGGCTACCTCACGGGCGTCGTCGCAGCACGCCACCGCATCGTCTTCGACATCAAGCCGGAGACCGACGTGTACTGGTGCACCGCCGACGTCGGCTGGATCACCGGGCCACTCGTACATCGTCTACGGCCCCATGATCAACGGCGCCACCCAGGTGCTCTACGAAGGCACCCCCAACACCCCTCACGAGGGCCGCTGGTGGGAGATCATCCAGAAGTACAAGCGTCACCATCCTGTACACCGCGCCCACCGCGATCCGCACGTTCATGAAGTGGGGCGAGGCGATCCCCGACAAGTTCGACCTCAGCTCGCTGCGCCTGCTCGGCTCGCGTGGGCGAACCCATCAATCCCGAGGCCTGGATGTGGTACCGCCGCGTCATCGGCGGCGACCGCTGCCCCATCGTCGACACGTGGTGGCAGACGGAGACCGGCGCGATCCTGATCTGCCCCCTACCAGGCGTGACGGCGACCAAGCCGGGCTCGGCGCAAGACGGCCATTGCCAGGCATCGCGGCCGACGTGGTGGACGACTCGGGCCGCTCGCGTCGCCAACGGCGAGGGCGGGTACCTGGTGATCCGCGAGCCGTGGCCCTCGATGCTGCGGGGCATCTGGGGCGACAGGAAGCGCTACGCCAAGACCTACTGGAACCAGTTCGACGGGATGTACTTTGCCGGCGACGGCGCCAAGAAGGACGTGGACGGCGACATCTGGCTGCTTGGCCGCGTTGACGACGTCATGAACGTCTCCGGCCACCGGCTGTCCACCACCGAGATCGAGCACGCGCTCGTGTCTCACCCGTGGGTCGCGGAGGCGGCCGTCGTTGGCGCCTAACGACGAGACCACGGGCCAGGCGGTGGTGGCCTTCGTGGTGGTGAGGGCCGACGCGGAGGGGGCAACGGCGTCGGGCCACGACATCGCCGAAGTGCTGCGCGAGCACGTGCGCACGCGAGATCGGCGCGCTCGCCAAGCCGCGCACCATCCTGGTGGTGAGCGAGGTGCCAAAGACGCGCTCGGGCAAGATCATGCGGCGCCTGCTGCGCGACGTTGCAGAACACCGCGCGATCGGGCGACGTGACGACGCTCGCGGACAACTCCGTGATGGATGCCATCAAGAACGGTCTGGACAGCGGCAAGGGCGAGTAGCGCCCAGCTACTTCGTGAGCGCGATCCAGTCACCACAGTTGGTGGACTCGATCTGCTCCCCTTCGGTGAGTGTGACCTTGCCCGCGCCCTCGGTGACGAAGGACCTGACGACGATCTCGCTGAAGTTGGAGGCGACGTCCTTGCTCACGGTCCATCGGCATAGCTTCTCCGGGATGGTTCCCGGCGGGATGGTCTGCGTCGTATAGGTGCCGGGGCGCACCTCCTCACCAACGAGCCATACGCCGTCCGTGAGCACGGCCTTGGCGGCGCCGTTCGCGAAGAGCAGCGTTGGGTCAACGGTTATCCAGGTGCCACAGCCCTTGGTGGCGAGGGTGTAGCCGGTCGGCAACGTCACCGTGGGGATGCCTCCCGGTGGGGTGCCGATGGGCGGAATCACAGCGCCGTCACTGGCCCCGGTACCCGCGAGAATCCATACGCACTTCCCGCCCGTCACCGCAGCCGTGGTCCGGTACGTCCCGGCCAAAACGTCCGTGCCGCCAACGAAGCTACCGTCGGTGAACGTGGCGGGCGGCGACGTTGGGCCCGTGGGCGAAGGCATGGGCGTTGGTGAATCGGAGAACGTTGGCGACGGCATCGGCGTCGGAGAGTCGGAGAACGTGGGCGACGGCATCGGCGTCGGGGAGTCGGAGAACGTGGGCGACGGCATCGGTGTTGGTGAGTCGGAGGGAGTCGGTTCGGTAATCGGTGCGTTTTCCGCGTCCGTGGAGTTCGCGATCGCGAACCACACCAGCCCGATCAGCACAATCGCTGCGACGCCGAAGAGGATCCATGCCCACAAGGGGAGCTTGTTGCGTCCCTCCTCGTCGAGCAAGGGCACCATCTCAACGGCTTCCGGCGAATCGGGCGTACCCGGCTCCTGACCCTCGCTCATGACACCACTCCGTTCTTATCTCGTGCACCACGTATGCGTTGAGCGTGCCATATGGGGGCCCAAGCTCGCATGGGGAAGACATCGGCATTGTTTCCTTTGGTGATTAGGCCAGGGAGCCCGGATTCGCGGCGGCGGGAGCTCTATTCGCGAGTCGCGCATCGTGAGTGCGCACGATTCCCACCACGAGCCCAAGGATGAAGACGGCGGCGAAGGCGCCAGCCAGCACGTCCGTCAAGAAGTGATACCCCAGGTACATGCGGCTTATAGCGACTGTTGCTGTAAGAGCAACCGACCCCACGAGCCACCATGCCAGTACCTTCATCGAGCGGTGAGTGCGCCACGCAAGAAAGCCAGTGACGAGCACGAGCGTCGCCGAGCACAGTGTGTGGCCCGAGGGAAACGACGCAGTGTGCGTGCCACCGGGCTCTTGCCAGTAGTCCTCGGGGGGCCGCGGGCGATCGACTGTTGCTTTGAGCACGAGCGACAACACGCCGGCGAACGCCTCTGCGCCAACGACCACTGCAACGTTGAACCACTGCCCGGTTCGCATGCCCCATATCGCGCCGCCGAGAGCTACCAGGAGAGGTAACACCAGTGGGCCAAACACCCATGAGACCAGCACCATGAAGTCGGTGAGCGCGGGCGTCCGATGAGCGGCGAACCACTCGAGGAGCGGAGTGTCGAGGCGCCACAGGTCGTCCTGTTCACGCACCGCGTCGAGGAGCGAAAGGTACCCAATCGCGCCGATCGCCATGAGGGTGACCCCGGGCCACCAATTCCGCAAGAGTCGCTGAGCGGTTGGTGCCATGCGACAACACTAAGGTGCGGCGGGCGGCTCCACCGGAGCGAGCGGATGTGGACTCCACTTGTAAATCCGGGCACACGCCAACGCGAGCCAAAGCCAGCCAGCGAGCACGGCGATCCACAGCAGTGCGATCCCCGCGCTGTTTTGGGCAAGCGCTGCACCCGCCATGAATCCCACGACTATGACCGCACCAAGAATGGTGGAATCACGCGCGCCGGGCACCCCCTCGTGACGTGCCCACCGCGGGTAAGTGAATGCGGCGGCGGCGAGTGCAATGAAGCCAAGCGCGCCACAGACGATGTGCAGGATCCCGTGCGTAGTCGTTTGCGCGGTGGCTCCGGGCGGGAAGCCGTCAACAGCGTCGGGCAAAAAGACCGCGCTGGCGATCAAAGCGAGCCCGTAGACACCCGTCAGTGCCGCCATGGCGAGCCCCCGGCCGTTCCTGATTGCGCGGAAGATGCCCAGCGCTGCCGCGAGCACCATGAGGCCAGAAAGCGCCAAGTTGAGACGCTGAATCCAGCCAAGGTCGCCGAGAGTTAGGAGCGACAAGGCGTGCTGTGAGAATTCAAACCCGGGCCGTGTCAATCCGAGCACAATTCCGATTACTAGGTAGAACGGGCCGGCAACGACGCCCCAGCCCAACAGGCTACGGGTGACGGCGGCGCGGGTGTTCAGAGTGGGCTTGGCCTCGGGCATAGCGGTTCCTTTACTCGCGAGTGCATTAGTGACCTCGCCGGTATACTAATTGCGAGGTGGATGGCATGACAAGTGGTGGGGGTCCCGTGGTCGATCGAGGCGAGCAAGCGCACGACGATCCTCGCGTAATGCGCTCGCGCGCCGCGCTACTCGACGCCGCTAGGAACGCATTTGCCGAGCACGGCTACACCGACACCAGCGTCGACGACATCGCGGCGCGAGCGGGGCTCGCCAAACGAACCGTGTACAACATCTACGGCGACAAAGAAACGTTGTTCCTCGCGGCTATAGGCGAATCCATCGCGATCGCGGAGGCGTTCGCCGGCACGGTCACCGCGCGGGTGGCTGACATGACCGACCCGTGGACCGAACTTCCCAGCATCGCCGTTCGCCTCGCAAGCGAGGTGCTGCTGGGGCCCGTGGTGCCACTTCGTCGACTCATCGCGCGCGAGTCCTTCCACTTTCCGGATCTTGCAGCCGAGTACCGAGACAAGGCGCCAGAGTCGGTTCTCCGAGCACTCGCAGGCGGCTTCGAGGCGGCCTCAAGGCGTGGCGTGCTCGCGATCGAGGATCCCGAGCTAGCCGCAGAGCACTTCGCCTATCTCGTGATGGGTGCGGAACTCGACCGCAGGATGCTCGGCGACACGACGTCGGCCGAGCGAGTTGAGCGCAGGGCGAGGTCGGGCGTAACAGTCTTCTTGCGCGCGTACGGGGTGCCGCCGAGCAAGTGACGCTAGTGCTCTGCCTTATCCGCGGTGACGCCTACCGCCACTAGCTCCTCTGGGTCTCCCTCGAGGTGAATCTCGGGGACAACCTTCTTGAGCCAGCCGGGAAGCCACCATGCCGCGCGTCCCATGACGGCCATCGCGGCAGGGACCAGCGTCATGCGCACCACGAAGGCGTCGATGAGCACCGCGAACGCGAGCGCGAAGCCGATCGACTTGATGATCGCGTCGTCGCCCAACATGAAGCCCATGAAGACGGACGTCATGATGAGCGCCGCCGCGGTGACCACTCGCGCAGAGTGCGAGAAGCCAACGCGAATGGCGTCAAGGTTCTCAGCGCCGCCCAAGTGCTCTTCACGCATGCGGCTCACGAGGAAGACCTCGTAGTCCATCGCAAGGCCAAAGGTGATGCCGATCGCGATGATGGGCAAGAAGGCGATGATCGGGCCCGTGTAGGTGACGCCGAGCAGGCTGTTGAACCAGCCCCACTGGAACACGGCGACGAGTGCGCCCGCGGTCGCGGCGAGGGTAAGCAGGAACCCGAGCAGCGCCTTGATGGGGATCAGGATCGAGCGGAACACCACAAGCAGCAAGATCAGCGCAAGTCCGATGACCACCAGCAGGTAGCCCGGGAGCGCGTTGCCGATTCCCTCCGCGACGTCGATCTGAATAGCAGTGGTTCCCGTGACACCGAAGGTCGAGGCGCCAACGGCCTGCACCGCCCGCATGTCGTGCACCAGCTGCTCGGTCTCTTGCGAGTCCGGGGCGGTGGCGGGGATCACGGTCAGCACATAGGCCGTGCCGTCAGCGTTGGGTTGCGGCGGGCTCACAAACGCGACGTTGTCTAGGGTGCCGAATTCGGTGGCGAGTGCCGCTGCGTCGGCCGCGCCGGTAGCCGGGTCATCGGTGGTAGTACAGCACCACGATGGGCCCGTTGAAGCCAACCCCAAAGCCCTCGGACAGCAGGTCGTAGCCCTTCTTGGCCGACGACTCAGCTGGTTGCGATTGCTCCGTGGGCAGGCCAAGGCGCAATTGCGTAGCGGGGACGGCCATCACGCCGAGGATTGCGACGCCCGCAATCAGCACGAGCCACGGCTTGGCAGTTACTGCCGCCACCCAGCGATTGACCTTGGCGTCGGTGAGTTCTGGCGTGTAGTCCTCGGCCCCAACGAGCGCGCGCTGCTTGCGCGGCAACACCTTGAGCCCAACGAATGACAGCACGGCAGGGAGCAGCGTCAGCGCAGCGACAACCGCGAGCGCAACGGTCCCCGCCGCGGCAACGCCCATGATGGTGAGGAACGGGATGCCGGCCATGAAGAGCGCAACGAGCGCCACCACAACGGTTGCGCCTGCGAACACCACGGCCGCGCCAGCTGTGCCGTTCGCACGCGCGATCGAGTCCCGCACGTTCATGCCCTGAAGGAGCTGAGCCCGGTGCCTCGCAAGAATGAAGAGTGAGTAGTCGATGCCCACCGCAAGCCCGAGCATGAGCGCAAGGATCGGCGCGGTAGACGACATCTCGATGGTGCCGCTGAGCGCGTACACGGAGGCGAGCCCAAGGCCCACGGCGGCGAGGCTCGTGACGAACGGCAGCATCGCGGCGACGAAGGCGCGCAGCGTGATCAGCAGCACGATGACGGCAACGAAGATACCGACGATCTCGCCGGGGCTACTCGGCGGCGCCTGCACCACGAACGCTTGGCCGGAGAACTCCACCTGGAGCCCCGCGTCGACCATCGGCTGCGAGGCCTCGCGCGCAACGTCGGCCGTGGTTTCCGGCAGGTCCGCTTGCCCGAGGTCGTATTGCACCGCGATGTAGGCGATGTTGCCTTGCGGGGAGACGGTCATGGCGGTGAACGGGTCCACGGCAGACGTCACGTGGTCGAGTGCGCTGAGGTTCGCGACGGATTCACTGATGGCGGCCTGGTACTCGGGGGTCGCAAGCGTGTCGCCCTCCGGCGCGGCGATGACGACCTTGCCGGCCGGTTCCCTCTTGGCCAGGGAACTCCTTTTGCAACTGCTCAAGCGTCGCGATGGACTGCGTGCCCGGAATGCTGAAGGAGTCCGTTGGCGGCGTCTTGAACGCGGCGGCGGCAGCACCCACCAGCACGATCATCAGGACCCACGCGCCAATGACCGCCCAGCGCCTACGCGCCGCGAAGGCGCCAATAGCGTGCAATAGATGTCCCATGCGTGAGTCCTCGCAAGTAGTGAAGGGTGAGTGTGCGCGGCCTCGCGCGGTGGTGCAGGCAGCACGGTTTTAGAACAGAGCCGTGCAAACTTGCAACGAGTGCAATATTGCCATAGTTCCCGTATCCTGTCGATATGTCAGTAGCAATCGCCGAGGGGCGCCGGGAGACTCGCAAGCGAGAGACTCGCCGCGCGCTCCACGACTGCCGCGTTGCGCCTGTTCATGGAGCGAGGTTTTCACGAGACGACAGTCGCCGACATCGCCCGCGCGGCCGGAGTGTCTCCCCGCACTTTCTTTGGCTACTATCCCCACCAAGGAAGCCGCGCTCTACGGCCCCCTCGAGGACCTCGTCGCCCTCCTCGAGTCCCGGCTTCGCGACCGGCGATGCTCCCGCCCGACGCCCTTGATACCTTTCGCGCGTGGGTCACCGAAGACGTCTTGGCCTCCGGCGAGCTTGAGCTCCTTGGGCGCGAAGAGTTCCGTGAACTCGCGGCGCATTCCGACGGCGTGGCCGCGCATAGGCCTGCAGTACAAGGACCGCGTTGCCCCGCGCTCGCCCAAGGGCCTGCGAGCGCAATTGCTTTGCTCGCCTCGCGACTAGCATGCCGGAAGCCGCAGCGGCGGCGGTAGTGACGTGCACTTACCGCTCAGATGGCCGCGGGCCGCCGCGTACGGCCCCCGATTGCGGCCCGCCAAGCCCAGCGAACTCATGGCCAACGTGGATCGCGGGCTCGCGTTCGCGCGCGCCGGGATAGCGGCAGTTACCGCTCGCTGCTATCCGCAGGTCGCGGCGCCGGTAGCCAACAAGCCCGACCGCAGCCAAAAGGCCCGACGCTGTGGCGAGGACCGCGAGCCCCGACCAGTCCATGCCGTTGTCGAGCGGGTAACGTGTGCAGCGCCCAATAGAACGGCGACAGCTTCGCGTGACGGCGACAAGGTTGTCGTTGACGCCAACGAAAGCGTTGACCGCCCAGCCGATCACCGCCACGCCAGTTCCCGTCCACGCGGCGGCGTTTGAACGCCCGTCCACCCGGCCACGGCGAACGCCGAGGGTACCAAACACAAGGCCGAGCGCAGCTTGCAACATGCCGCGGCGGCGATGTGCCCAACATCCATCCCCAGGCTGGAGATGAGATTGGCGAGCCAGATTCCCGTGAACAGCAGCACTCCGCACAGCGCGATGAGCAGCCCCAGCGCCGCGAGCTTGGAGCTCGCGAACGCGCAGCGCGCGAGATGGGTGCGCCGAGCACCACCGAGATGGTGCGCTTGCGCTCCTCGCCGCGAGCGCCACGCCCGCTCCTACCGCGACAATCGCAAACACGGCCGGCGACAGTGATGGACAGCATCTCGCCGTGATACCAACCCGTTGCCGTGCTGTAGTCCGCGAAGCCGACCATCGCGAGAATGGCCTCGGGCATCCCTGCAACCACGTCGCCGATGGTGGCGCCCAAGCGCATTGAACATGGGCCCCATGATCACCGCGAGCACAAGCAGGCCATAGGCGGCAAGGAGCGCAACGCCTTGCTTGTCGCTCACGGCCTTGGTGATCGGGCCGCGCGTGCTGCCGCTTCCGCGCACGCGATCCATGACGTCGCGCCATGCGCGGGTTGGCGCGCAAGCGATCCACAAGCGACGAGGCGGTGGCGCCGGCGCGGAGGTCCCGCCGCACGAACAACACCCCGCCGCCAACGAGTAGCACGACCCATGCGCCACTAAGCCACCATATCTGCGGCCAATTCACGCCATTTATCAGGGGTGACGTGCCGTCGATGTAGTACCAAGGGAACCACTTCGCGACGGTCTCCCACGTGCCTCCGAGCATGGGCAGTAGCCCAGCGCCAAGGAACGAGACAATCAGTAGCCCGGTTGCGGTGCCCGACGCCAACGCCCGGTTTCCTGTTGCGGCACCTAGCGCGAAAGCGAGAATTCCGTACACAAGCAGCACCGCGGTGAGGTGCACCGTGGCGGCGGCGAGATTGAGCGAAGAGACGTCCTCGCCGACGAGCCGCGCGGCAAGCCAATAGCTGGCGGACGCGGCCGCGGAGCCCGCAATCACGAGCGTGAGGTAGGCGGCCGCCTTGGACGCGTGAAGGCGAGCGCGAGAGCGCGGCACGGTCGCAAGCACATTCATCGTGCCGTCGTGCTCCTCCCCTGCAATTGCGGAGGCGCCCATGGAGACCGCGAGGCCGCCAAGCACAAAGGCGCCCATGAGGCTGAACATCATGGACATCATGAGCCCCGCGGTGCCGGAGTCGCGCGTGATGCCGAGCAGCTCGACGTAGGCGGCTGGCATGGACTGGAAGTAGGTGTCCGCGCCGTCCACGCCTGCATACGCCCACAGCCCCATCCACGCCGTAAGGAACAGCGCGACCACGCCAATAGAGACGCCGAGCAGGCGGTCGCGGAGGGACTTGAGGTAGACGGAGCGGAGCATCAGGCCGCGGAATCCTCTGGCGCCGTGTCCTCGGTCGGTGCGGCGTCGCGATAGAACTCGAGGAAGATCTCGTCGAGGTCAACGCTTGCGGTGGTGAGCGACAGCACGCCGTGTGCGGTCGCCACACCGAGCAACGGTCCCATCGGGCCGTCATAGCGCGCAGTGACGGTGTTGCCCTCCGCGATGGCGTCGTGCACGCCAGCCACGCCGTCGAAGGCGGACGCAAGGACTGGTTCAGGAAACTCAAGGGTGACGCGCCGCAGCGACTTCTCGCGCAGGTCCTTCATCCGTTCCACGGCGATGAGGTGTCCCCTGCGGATGAAGCCCACGCGATCGGCGACTCGCTCCACCTCGCTCAGGGTGTGGGAGCTGAGAAACACCGTGTTGCCCGCCGCGACGTACTCGCGCATCAGAGTGTGGAATTCGAGCTGCACCAAGGGGTCGAGCCCCGTGATGGGCTCATCAAGCACCACCACCTGCGGGTTGTGCATGAACGCGAGGATGAGACCCACCTTTTGGCGATTGCCCGACGAATACTCGCCGACCTTGCGGTCCAGGTCGGCGTCAAAGCGTGCGGCGAGCGCGTCAACGCGAGACATATCCACGCCGCCACGCAAATTTGCGAAATATTGAATCGTCCTGCGACCAGTGAGATTTGGATACAGCGCGAGATCGGAGGGCAGAAAGCCAAGGTGCCTGCGAATCTCCACCGAATCCGCGCGCGAGTCGAGGCCCAGTACGCGACAGGACCCTTGCGTCGGGCGAATCAAATCGAGGATGCAACGAATAGTTGTCGATTTACCAGCACCGTTGGGGCCAAGGAAGCCAAAAATCTCACCCCTATCGATGGCCAACGAGACGTCGTCCACCGCCGTGAAATCGCCGAACTTCTTGGTGAGGTGATCCACCTCTATAGCTGGTGCCTCTGTCATCGCATACCTCCTCACCCATGTCTACCGCGCTTAGGCGAAGAGCGGGCGATGACCCGGCCCGGCGTCGGGCGAATTAATGGGGTCGCGGTGCGGGGTCACACCATGTCACGATGGGCGCATGTCCGAGAGCATCGACGTCTCCCAGGTTGCCCCCGCCCCCAAGCCCACAACAGACCAGGCCCCCGTTATCGAGTCTGAAGAGACGTACGCGATCCCCACGGTTGTCACATCCGAGAAGGTGAAGTCTCCGCCTCTTCCGGCGGATCGCTTCCTCGACCGCGAGCTCCAGTGGCTCGCCTTCAACGAGCGCGTGCTGGAACTTGCCGAAGACCCAGACGTGCCGCTGCTTGAACGAGCGCGCTACCTGGCGATCTTCGCCTCAAACCTCGACGAGTTCTTCATGGTGCGCGTCGCGGGCCTCAAGCGCCGCATCGCCGCTGGCTTCGCCGTGCCGTCAGCCACCGGCATGAGCCCCACCCGATTGGTGGAGGCGCTCACCGAGCGCGCGCACGCGCTGATGGATCAGCACGCGGAAGTCTTCATGACGCAAGTGCGGCCCGCGCTCGCCGCCGAGGGCATCCGCATTGTGCGCTACGACGAACTCGGGGACGCGGAGCAGGGGCGGCTGCGCAAGCTCTACCGCTCGGACATCTTCCCCGTGCTCACGCCACTCGCGGTGGACCCCGCGCACCCCTTCCCCTACATCTCCGGGCTGTCGCTCAACCTCGCGGTCGAGATTCGGGACCCGGACTCCGGCAAGGAGTTCTTCGCCCGCGTCAAGGTGCCCGAGACGCTGCCGCGGTTCCTCGCGGTCGATGCGGCCGGGCACGCTTTGCAGGTCACCGATGCCGCGGCACTGTCCGACGCTCCGCGCTGGTTTGTGCCGCTCGAGGACGTCATCGCGGCGCACCTTGACTACCTGTTCCCCGGCATGGAGGTCGTGAACCACTTCACCTTCCGCGTCACCCGCAACGAGGACGTCGAGGTCGAGGAGGACGACGCAGAGAACCTGCTCAAGGCGATGGAGCGCGAGCTGCTGCGCCGCCGCTTTGGCCCCGCGGTGCGGCTCGAGATCGCGGAAGGGATGTCTCCTGCGACGGGCGAACTGCTGGTGCGCGAACTGGGCATCACCGAGCTCGACGTGTTCCGGCTTCCCGCGCCCCTTGACCTGACGGGGCTGAACGTCATCGCGGACCTCGACCGGCCCGCCTTGCAGTTCCCCGCCTTCCGGCCCTCGACCAACCACACGCTCGCTCCCGTCGAGACCGCGCAGCAGATGCCCATCTTCGAGGCCGTTACCCGCGGCGACGTGCTGCTGCACCACCCCTACGACTCGTTCTCCACCTCGGTGCAGGCGTTCCTGTCGCAAGCCGCTGCGGACCCCAAGGTGCTCGCGATCAAGCAGACGCTGTATCGCACGTCTGGCGACTCGCCCATCGTCGACGCGCTCATCGAGGCGGCGCGCAACGGCAAGCAGGTGCTGGCGCTCGTGGAGATCAAGGCGCGGTTCGACGAGCAGCGCAACATCTCATGGGCGCGCAAGCTCGAGGAGGCGGGCGTGCACGTTGTGTACGGCCTCGTGGGCCTCAAGACCCACTGCAAGCTTTCGCTCGTGGTGCGCCAAGAGGACGAAGGGCTCGTGCGGTATTGCCACATCGGCACCGGCAACTATCACCCTCGCACCGCGCGCCTCTACGAGGACTACGGCCTCCTCACGCGGGACCCAGACGTGGGCTCGGACCTCGCGAAGCTCTTCAACCAGCTGTCTGGCTACGCGCCCAAAGGCGAAGTTCCGCCGGCTGCTCGTTGCGCCAACGGGGCTGCGGTCCGGGCTCATCGCGCGCATCGACGCCGAGGCGGACCGCGCGCGCGCTGGCAAGCCCGCGTGGGTGAAGTTCAAGATCAACTCGGTCGTTGACGAGCGCATCATCGACGCGCTCTATCGCGCGTCGCAAGCGGGCGTCACGATCGAGCTCGTCGTTCGCGGCACCATGCGCCATCCGGCCCGGCGTTCCAGGGCTTTCCGAGAACATCAGGGTGCGTTCCGTGCTTGGCCGCTTCCTTGAGCACTCGCGCATCTACGCGTTCGCGAACGACGGATCGCCGGAGGTGTTCATCGGTTCCGCCGACCTCATGCACCGCAACCTCGACCGCCGCATCGAGACGCTCGTGTCGATCGCGGACGTGGATCAGGCCGCGTACCTCGTCGAGAACATCGACCTCGCGATGTCGTCAGACGTGGCGGCGTGGGAACTTCACTCGAACGGCGATTGGGAGCGCAAGGCGTGGGCGGAGGACGGCGCACACCTCGCGGATCTGCAGACCATCTACATCACGCGTCAGCCCAAGCGCAGGGCCAACCGGAAGTGACCACGGTGACCGTGCCCGGCTCGCAAGTGGCCGCAGGCGCCCTTGTGTGGCGCGTCCGCGACGGGCAGCTGCAGGTGCTCGCCGTGCACCGGCCTCGCTACAACGACTGGTCCTGGCCCAAGGGCAAGCTCATCGACGGGCGAGACGCTGCCTCAGTGCGCCATCCGCGAGGTTGCGGAGGAGACGGGCAGGGAAATCGTGCTCGGCCAACCCCTGCCGACGCTGCGCTACCCGATCGGCGCCGGCAAGCAAAAGGTGGTGCGGTACTGGGCCGCACAGGTGGTCGGCCCGGAGTCGCGCGCCGCGCGCGCGCGGCCCCGAGTCAAGAGCGCGCCCAAGCACGAGATCGACCGCGTTCGGTGGCTCACCGTGGAGCAGGCGAACGCAAAGATCACCTTCCCCGAAGACCTGCGCCCGCTCGAGGTGCTCGCCGAGGCGTACGCCAATGATCGGCTTGATACCAGGGCATTCGTACTGGTGCGTCATGCCAGGGCGCGCCGGCGCAAGGCCTGGCACGGCACGGACGAGTCCCGCCCGCTCACCAAAGCCGGCGCTCGCAGGGCGTTGCAGATCGTGCCCCTCATCGCGGCGTTTGGCGTCACGCACGCCTCGTCCTCGCCCGCCGACGCGTTGCGTAGAGACGCTCGCTCCTTATGCGGAAGCGGCCGGCCTGACCGTGAAGACGTCAGCCGCGCTCACCGAGCCGGGGCACGCAGACAAGCCGCTACGCACCGCAGAGGTGATGATCAACTTGCTCGGCAAGCCTGGCAACAGGGTGGTGTGCGTGCACCGGCCAACGCTGCCCACGATCGTGGAGATGGTGCGGGCCGCGACCCGGCCGTACACGCGCGGTGCGCTACCGCGGAAGAACCCGTACCTGCCCGCGGGCGGCGTGCTCGTTGCTCACGTGGTGGACACCGAGGCGGGGCCGCGCGCCGTGGCCGTGGAGACTCACCTGTTGCACGTGCACCCGTAGCGCGCACCCTCTACTTAGAGGGAGCGACGCCGGGCCGGGAGCGCCTGACGGCGCTTAGGCCGCTCGAAGCGGCTGAAATTGGAGCCCGGGGCTCTCCGGCCCGACGTCGTATACAAGCGTACGTCACGCCCCGCACCCATCGCTCCGCGCGTTGAATCCCAAGGGTGCTTGTGGCGGATGTGACGCAGGTTTGCGTTTTGGCGGAGGACCTTGGTCACTTGGGCCCCATTGGCACCAAGGACCCTTGGAAGTCAACAGCTGGCCCGACGCTGGGGTTGGGTCAAGCGACGGCGCTCCCGCGCCAAACAATTCAGTCCAGCTTGCCTTCGCGCCACAGCGCGGCGCAGCGCTCAAGGTCTTCGCCCGTGCGTAGCAACTGCGCCGCGCGCAACGTGGTCCGGTGTGCGCGGGCATCCGCGTGGCCTTCGTCGGTCTCCGCCTCGAAAGCGGCACCCGTGGCGACCACGCGGCAGAACGCGCCTGCGCGATCCAGCGCGACGGCGAGGTCGCCGGCGAAGACGCCGCGCAGGATCGCGTCGGCGAGCCGCCGCACCTCGTCGGGCCCGGGAGGATCCTCGACGCCCGCGATCGCGTGCCGAACGTGCGCCGCGTGAACGCCCTCGTGATACGAGCGCGCCACGGCGTCGGCGTCGTGCGCAACCCACTCGCGCAGCATGTAAAGCCGCCACAAGGCGCCCGGCAAGGTGTGAGCGTCGGCCTTGGACCACATCATCGCGACGGTGTCGATGCCTTCCTCGTCCACGAGCCGCACGAGCCGGGCGACCAGCTCTGGATCGTTCGACTCGCGTGCCTGGCCAACGATGAGCCGCGGCGGTCTCGTGCGCAATGAGCGCGCGCTCGGCGGGGTCGATGTCGCCAACGAGTTGGTCCGCGAGCTCCATGTCGAGCATCGCGGGCCTGCGGAAGCGGTGCTCGACCACCTACTCCGCCAACTCGTCGAACGTCAGCGACGCGGAGTTGATGCAGAAGCGATCGCCCGTTGGGGTCTGCGGCGCGTCGGGGAACACGTGGCCAAGGTGGGAGTCGCACGCGGCGCAACGCACCTCTGTGCGGACCATGCCGAGCGTGCGAGTCCTCGATGAGCGTCACGGCGTCGTTGTCCATCGCTTCGTAGAACGACGGCCAGCCGCAGTGGGAATCGAACTTGGTGCCGGAGCCGAACAGCTCCGCTCCGCACGCGCGGCACTTGAACGTGCCTGGCGCGCTTTTCGTCGAGCAGGGCGCCGGTCCACGGCCGCTCGGTGGCGGCCTCGCGCAACACCGCGAATTCAAAGTCGTTCAGCTGGGCGCGCCACTCGGCGTCGGTCTTGATGATCTTGTTGGGGGACATGTCTGCTCCTTCCACATACAGCCTATGCGGGGACGAACCGCCCGGCCGCCCGAAGGGGGGTTGGGGGCCAGGCGGTTCGCTTCATTCACCCGAGTGGCCATCAGGCTCTCGCCTGAAGGTCACACCATTAGGACGCTGGAATGCGCATCTTTGTTCCCGTGCGCTCTTACCTCTTTGAGCACTCGTGTTGAGCCACCTTTGGGCCGTGCAACACTGACGCGTATGACACCTGCCGAACCGCGCCCCTCGCGGCTCGGAATCGGTGCCGCACAGTGGTCCGCGTTCGGCGCGGGACTCAAGGCGATCGGCCCGCTGATGGTGGGGTCTGCGCTCTTCGGTCTCGCATTTGGTGCGCTCATTCGCGACGCGAACATGAACCCGTGGGCGGGACTCTTCGGGTCCGCGACGGTGGTCGCCGGAGCAAGCCAGATCGCGATAGTCGAGGCGCTCAAGGCGGGAGCCCCCGCGGCCATTGCCATTTTCACGGCGATCCTCATCAATGCTCGCTTCGCGCTGTACTCGGCGGCGCTCGCACCCGTGTGGGCCGCGTTTCCGCTCCGGTGGCGCCTTGGGCTCGCCTACATCATGACCGACCAGTCGGCGGTGGTGTCGATGCGCGATGCCGATGAAGCCGGACCCCGTTCGCCGACGCTGGTTCGCCCTTGGCGCCGCACTCCCCTTTGTCGCCGTCTGGATACTCGGCACGATGCTTGGCCTCTTACTTGGCCCGGTGATTCCAGGTCACTGGCAGGTGGGGTTCATCGTGCCGCTGATGTTCATCGCTGTGCTCGTGCCCGGGCTGCACAGACCCTCCGAGGTCGTCACCATCGCGGGCGCCGCCGTCGTGGTGCTGCTCGGCCGCGGATGGCCCTACGGCCTCAACGTGTTCTTTGGCATCATCGCCGGAATGGCGCTTGGGGCGACCTTTGAAACGTGGCGAGAGAAGCGTCGGGCCAAAGAAGGTGGCGACGCGTGAGCCTTTGGTTGATCTTTCTGTTCGCCGCTGCTCGGCACCTACCTGATTCGCATCAGCGGGGTGGTGTTGCTGCGCGATCCGGAGAAGATTCCCGCGCCCGTGCGGCGAGCGCTGACGATGGTGGGGCCGGCTGCGATGGGCGCGATCATCGTCAACTCGCTGTTCCTCGACCAGCACGAGTGGCGCGCGTTTGGGCCGTGGCACGTGGCTGCCCTGGTGGCAATTGGGGTGGCGCTGTGGCGGCGGTCGCAAGGTTGGTCGATGCTGGCGGGCGCGTTTGTGTTCGCGGTGATGATCGCGGCTACGTGACGCAGCCGCGGGACCCTGTCGAAAATCGTGCGCGCTGATCGTGGTCGTGTCACAGTTGATTCACGAAAGGCAGGACCATGACCCAGTACTTGCTCACAGTCCACCACGACTACTACAACGAGTCCCCTGGCCGCACGAACGACGAGCAGATCTATGCCGACGTCGATGCGTTCAACAAGACCATCGTGGACGTCGAGGTCTTCGGCGGCGGCCTTGAGGCGCCCCACACCGCCACGGTTGTGGCGTCTCGCGACGGCCAGCTCGTCGTGACCGACGGCCCGTACCTCGAGACCAAAGAGGCCCTTGGCGGCTTCTGGGTCATCGAGGTTGCGGATCTCGACGCAGCTCTCGAGATCGCGGGCCGCGCCACCGCCGCATGCCAGGCGCCCGTTGAAGTGCGCCCCTTCCAGGCCGAATAGGAGACAGCCATGACCCAGTATCTGTTCAGCGTTGTTCACGACTATGAGAACAACCCGCCCATCGCGGACCCGGTCAAGGACGCCGCGATGTACGAACGAGTTGGCGCGTTCAACGAGTCCATCAAGGACCAGATCCTCTTCATGGGCGGGCTCCACGCGCCGGACTCCGCCACCACGTGCTCCGTCACGAACGGTGAGGCGATCGCGACCGACGGCCCCTACACGGAGTCAAAGGAGATCATCGGCGGCCTGTGGGTCATCGAGGCGGCCACCCGTGAGGAGGCCGTGGAACTCGGCAAGCGCGCCACGCAGGCGTGCGGCGTTCCGGTCGAGGTCCGCCCTTTCCACGGCATCTGATCCATGCCCGTCTTCCTTATCGCCGCACAGGACCGTGCGGACTCGCCCTTCAACCTGATGGATGACCATCAGGAGGTGTGGCGCGGACCTCACGGCCCTCGACGAGGAACTGCGCGCGGCCGGCGCCTACGTCTTCTCGCGCGGCTTGCAGGCGCCCGACGCTGCGCTCACCTTCTACGCTCCCCTCACGGGCGCCGTGTTCGAGAAGCCGGGCCCGGCTGGCCCCACCACGCTCGCCGGGATGTGGATCATCGATTGCGCGTCCGAAGCTGAGGCGCGAGAGTGGGCCCGGCGCTGCGCTGCGGCCCACCGTTGCGACGTCGAACTACGACCATTCCAACCTCTAGTCAGCGAATACATCGAGGAGTCACACGTGAGAGACGCGGAGGACGCCGTCGCCGAGGCGTTTCGTTTGGAGCGGGGCCGCGCGGTGGCGACGCTGGTACGGATGCTTGGCAACATCGACGCTGCCGAGGAGGCGGTTCAAGACGCCTTCGTCAGGGCCCTCGAGGTGTGGCCACGCGATGGCATTCCGCCCTCGCCTGCCGGATGGATTGTCACCACCGCTAAGAACCGGAGCATCGACGTGATCCGCAGAGAGGGCTCTCGGCAATCCCGCTACGAGGGTGCCGCACGCCTGGCTGGCGACGGCACGGAGCCAGACCCGGCGCAGGAAGTAGCGGACCGCATGGACGATGCCGTGCAAGACGACCAGCTGCGCCTCATGTTCACGTGCTGCCACCCCGCGCTTGGCCTCGAGTCGCAGGTGGCGCTCACGCTGCGGCTCATCGCGGGGCTCGAGACGCGAGACATCGCGCGTGCCTTCCTCACTCCCGAGCCCACCATGGCGCAGCGACTCACGCGTGCAAAGCGCAAGATCGCGGCGGCGAAGATCCCCTATCGCGTGCCGACGGCCGAGGAGCTGCCCGAGCGCGTTGGCCCCGTGCTCTCCGTGCTGTATCTGGTCTTCAACAATGGCTACGGCGAGGCGCGCACTGACATCCCGGACATGAGCCGCGAGGCGATCCGCCTGACGCGCTCCACGGTTGCGCTGCTCCCGGATGAGCTCGAGGCGCGGGGCCTGCTCGCCCTCATGCTCCTCACGGAGGCCCGACGCCCCGCTCGCTTTGGCCCGGACGGCGAGATCGTGCTGCTCGCCGATCAGGACCGCTCCACGTGGGACGCGGACCTCGCGCGCGAAGGCCGGGGCATCATCGCCGAGTGCATGGTCAAGCGAAACGCGGGACCGTACCAGCTGCAAGCGGCGATCGCCGCGGTGCACTCCATGGCGCCGTCGCTTGAGCGCACGGCATGGGACCAGATTCTCTCCCTTTACGACGCGCTCTTCGCGCAGCAGCCAACCGCCGTGGTGGAGCTCAACCGCGCGGTGGTGGTCGCGGAGGTCTCCGGACCCGAGCACGTGCGCTGTCGATCGTTGACGGCCTCCCGCTCGAGCGGTACCACTTGTGGCACGCGACCCGCGCCAACCTGCTCGGTCGCCTTGGCCGTGACGACGAGGCGCGCGCCGCGTATCTGACCGCCGCCGAACTGGCGCCTACCGAAGCCGAGCAACGCTTTCTGTTGGCGAAGGCGAGAGGGCTGATAGCGTCGGGCCATGGTGCGAGCGTGGACGGTGGCCCGGGTTACTCGTTGCCGCCCTGATGCTGGCCGCGATCGCGCACGATCTGAGCGGCGCGATCGACAGCGGCACCTTCGTGATCTGGAACTTCTTTGGGTTCTTCACGATCCAAACCAACCTCATTGGCGCGACCACCTTGCTGATCGCCGCACGCTTCACTGGCGCGCGCGCGGCCGGAGTGGGTGGAGTACCTGCGGGCCTGCGCCGCGACATATCTGGTGATTGTGGTGACGGTGTTTTGGACGCTGCTGGCGCCCACCTCCGACGGCAGCCTGTGGACGTGGACAAACCTTGTGCTGCATGGCGTCTCCGGCGTGGTGCTGCTCGCGGATTGGCTGCTCGAGGGGCCGCGCGCGCGGCTTCCGCTGCGGCGCGTGTGGATAGTGCTCGCGTACCCCGTGGTGTGGGCCATCGTGGTGCTGATTCGCGGCGCAACGGACGGTTGGTTTCCGTATCCGTTCCTTGACCCCGCGAAGGGCTACGGGTCCATCGCCGTGGTCGTGGCGGGCATCTTCGTGGCCGGCGTGGTGATTGGCGGGCTCCTGTTTTCCGCGACCCGGTGGCGGGTTGTGCGGCCGGTGGCTGCGTGAGTTTCGACACCGTCCCGCCCCCGCGCCACGCCTCCATCACGGCCGACGCCGCGCGCGCCTTAGTTGCCGCCCAGGCACCGCAGTACGCGGGTCTTCCCATCGGCAGCCACTCGGAGGGCTGGGACTGCGCGATGTTCCGGCTTGGTGACGACTTGGCGGTGCGGTTGCCGCGAACGGCGTCGGCGGTGCGGTTCTTGCTCGCGGAGACGCGGTGGGTGCCCGTGCTCGGCGAGAGCTGGGACTTCCCGTTTCCGCACTTCCCGTTTGTTGGGGTGCCGGGCGAGGGCTATCCGTGGCCGTGGGCGATCGTCTCGTGGCTGCCTGGAGAGATGGCCATCGACGTGCCGTTGCTCGCGAGTGAGGGCGCGGCTTTGGGGCGCGCGCTCGCGCGGGTACACGTGCCCGCCCCGGCCGAGGCGCCCATTAACGATCGAGCAGTCGATTCCTCTCTCCGATCGCGAGGAGAAGACCCTGCAACGCGTGGAACTGCTGTCGCGGCGCGGCGGGCCCGATGGCGAGCAGCTCGATGCTGGTGCGGCGCTTGCCCTGTGGAACGCGGCGGCTGGGTTGCCGGAGGTGCCGCGCGACGAGTGGGTGTGGTCGCATGCCGATCTGCACGGCGGCAACGTCCTGTCTCACGCGGGGGTATTTGGCGGCATCGCCGACTGGGGGTCGATGGCGGCGTGCGATCCCGCGGTGGACCTTGGCTTCGCGTACTCGCTGATGCCGGGGGCTGGGGTTGCGTCGATGTTGCGCGAGTATGGGCAGCTGACCGGCCGCGTGGACGACGCCCTGGTTGCGCGGGCGCGGGCCATTGGGCTTGCGAAGTGCGTTGGGATCGCGATGGTGGAGCGGCCCGCGTCGCGCGCCATGGGGTGGCGCGGGCTCGAGGCGCTGGGGTTGGTGAGCTAGTTCCGACGCGCGACGATGAGCCGCAGCGACCGTCAAACTCGGGCTGCGAGCGCAAATGTCCGTACCGCTCGTTCCACGCGCCGCTGGCAAGGTCGGCGCTCAATTGCGCTACGAACCTTCGGTGGACCGATGGGTCCACAAAGCTCCACGCCGAGTTCGCAAGCCGAGCGCCGGGCTCAAGCAGAATCTCCGGCCGGCCGTAATACGCCTCGCCAAACCCGTCCGTGCAGTCCAGGGGGATCGGCACGGAAGCGATTTCGATCTCGCCGCCAAGGATCTCGGCGATGGTCGCTATCGGCGGGTACCTGCGAGCCTCGGTGGCGATCACTTCGGGGGCGTACTCGTTGAGCCAGAAGCGGTCGAGAGCGCCTGGGTCGCCGGTGAGGATGACAACTGGCCCCTTCGCCACTCTCCGCATCTCGCGCAGCCCTGCCTCAAGGTCTTGCCACTGGTGAACGTGAAGGATGCGAGGGCCGCGTCCGAACATGACGTCGTCGCCGTGCAAGCCTCTGCGTGGCTCGGGCCGTCGGAAGGCTTGCGCGGGCGCTACACCAGCGCCGCACCTACGACGCCAATCGGCGCGAGCGTCACGGTCATGGCTCGTACGACCCCGCTCCGACCCACATTGATCACACGTGCCGTCGAATCGCCTCGACTATCGCGGCCAGAATCCGCAGGGCTCAGGCGCCGATAGTCGCGTAGGTGCTACCAGATGGCCCCATAGTTGGCATCCCCTGCGCTTGCCGTCCTGCGTACGGTCCATCCTCGCGTCCTCCCCAAACCTGAGGCGTTCCCAGATTACGGCGTCGGGCACCTCGGAGCGCGTCCCGTATACGTTGGTGACCCGTGACCACCTACCCCACGTCATGGCTCGCCGTGCCGTCTCGAGTGCCGCACTGGTGCTGGGGGCGCTTGCCGTACTTGCCGCGTCGGCCACTGCGGTGGCTGTTGTGGTGCGCTGATGGCGCAGTTGGTGTGATCCTGTGGCTCACGCTCGGCGCTGTCGTTTGGCGATGCGGGCGGGACGGGGCTGAACCTGATGCCGTTCAGGGAGATCCGCCGCGGGCTTGACTCGCATGGCGGGCGTCCCCAAGCAAACTTGCTGGGGAACGTGGCATGTTCGTGCCCGATCGGCGCGCTTGTCGCTTGGCTCGCCCGACGCTGGCGCGTACGGCATGGCGCTGATGTTTGGGATGCGCTGTCGCTGGGGATTGAGCTGACACAGTTGAGCCTTGGGCGCGTGGGCGACATCGACGACGTGATCCTCAATACGACCGGCGCGATTCTTGGCGGGCTGGTCGCCGTGACGTGGGCGCGTGTCGTCAGGCGGCGCTGGGCTGGCTACGATGAATCCGCGGGCCTCTAGCTCAGTTGGTAGAGCAGCGGACTTTTAATCCGCGGGTCGTGGGTTCGAGCCCCACGGGGCCCACCTGGTAGATCAGTGTTTTGTGGTCGTTACACCGGTGTGGTTTGAGCAAAAACCCGTCGAAAACCCGTCGGGGTGTCCGAGGACTATTTGCGCGGCGTGGGAAGGTGCCGATGACAGACTGTCCGCGTGAATGAGTTGCGAACAAGGTTGATCGCGGGATTCGCCTGGCGATCCGATCCTCCGACCGAGCCGACGTATACCCGCACGCACTACGCGGACTACAGCGAATGGTGGCGCGACGGTGCGGTACTTACCGACATCGGTCCCGCACTAGCCGACCTCTTCCTCGACGCGGGGCCCACCGTCATACTCGGCACCGAGTCGCATGGATTCCTCCTCGGACCACTCGTAGCGCGCCATCTGGGAATCGGGTTCGCAGCGGTTCACAAGAAGCCTGAGCGCGCATCGAACGATGACGTCTGGCTGGTCCGGCGGACCCCTCCCGACTATAGGGACCGGCACCTCGACCTCGGCGTCCGCCGCTCGGTCTTGCGCTCTGGGGATCGGGCGGTCTTCGTCGACGAATGGGTGTCAACGGGTGGGCAGGCGAGGGCATGCCAGCAACTTGTCAACGACGCCGAAGCCACGTGGTTGGGTGCGGCCGTCGTCGTGGACGCACTTGAGAATGCAGCCGAACGGCGAATGCTCAATCTACGGAGTCTGCTCCACATTCGTGAACTTGACCGTCGCTGACCCGGCGGAGCGCCTCGGCGATTCCGCCAATGCCTTGTTCGCAGCGGTTCGCGAGGGCCATATCCCCTCCACAATCCGTCCGAGTGCCGTGGCGAGCCCGTGGTGCGGCGAGCCACATTGCCACGGGCGCGGCGCCGGACCAAGATGAGTCCGTGGCGACTGAATGGTTCCGGAGCCCAGCATGGGACGACGCCGCACGCCAGGACTTCGAGGCCCGCCTCAAGCGATCGCGGCCTTACAACCGCCCCCAATACCTGCGGATCAAGGGCCTGAGCCTGCGGGCGGCGGGCAGGCTAGACGGCGCTCGCGAGCTGCTGGAGCGCTCCGCGGTTGCCCCAGGCGTTCGTTGGTTTGAGTCTGCGGCCGCTTGGGAGGCACTCGCTGACATGGATATGGAAAGCGGTGATTTGATATCGGCTGAGTTGCTCTATCGCCGCATCTTGAAGCAGCAACCGAGTGGTGGTGGAAGCACGGGAACCGTAGAAATCTCGCTCGCCGAAGCGCTCCTCGCAAGCAATCGAACGCAAGGAAACGACGAGATTCTCGCCTTGCTAAACACCTGGATCGAGCGCCCCGGCCTCAAGTTCGACAATCAGCTCTTCAGGTGGCACCTGGACCTCATTCGACTTGCCGAGCGCATCGGGGACGGCGAGACGGTCCAACGGGCGGCCAGGACCGCGCTGAATCTCGCGGACAGAGGACCACAGTTGCCTCGCCATCCCGACGTGGGACTAGTAGATGCGGACCGCGCGACGCTGAGGCGCCTGCGCAAGCTGTCCAAGTAGCAGATGGCTGGAGAGCGTTCCCTACGCGCGTGATCCAACAGCGAAATTCGGTCCAAAACCCGTCCGTGGAGCCGTGGTCCGCCGCTCCACGCGGCGCGGCACATCGCGCTACCCATTCAACGGGATGAACGGTACGTCGCCTCAGCAAGCGAAGCCGACCTCGCTGCTCTCGTCGACGGCGCGGTGGCGATAGTCACGGCGCTCTTGACCGACGGCTGACTCCGGGCCATATACCGTCCAGAGTGCTAGCTAGGAGCCGCCCCTGGTGCACTCAGGAGCGGCGGGGCCGCTTAGCAGCAGCCGGGCGGGCAACAACCGGTGTCGTTACACATGGCCGTCCTCCTTCCATTGATGGACGTCGATGTATGAAGTGTGGCCAATACATCGACGTCTGTCAATATTCATGGGACGATGGGGACATGGCCACGCTAGAACTGCTCCCGCTCACCGACCTCGCCAATTGCTGCTCCGTCGCAACAGGCGAGGCGATGGGCGCCGAGGACGCTGACAACCTCGCCCGCGCGCTCAAGGCTCTCGCCGACCCAGCGAGGCTGCGCTTGATTTCCATGGTCGCTGCGCACGACGACTCGGAGGCCTGCGTCTGCGACCTCACTGATGCGCTCGGCCTCTCTCAGCCCACCGTCTCACACCACCTCAAAGTGCTGACGGATGCGGGATTCCTCACGCGATCCAAGCGCGGCACATGGGCCTACTACCGCCTCGTGCCGGGAGCACTCGACAAGGTGTCATCGCTGCTGGTCCCATAGCAAAACGACTATTCGTGCTCCGGGAGCCGTGGCGCGCTCAAGCCAGGATCGCGGCCCATCAGCGCCGCGCGGGTGACGGCGGTTTCGCCAAAGCGGTCGCGCACCGCATCAAGCGCCGTGTCGATGCGCTCCCCGTCGTTCCCGTAAATGGCAAGTTCGGGCTGGACGGTGTTGCCGCGCGCCAGTCGCGAAAGCGAGACACCGATGAGCGTGACGCCGCGCTCGGCGATGTCGGCGCGGCGCCGGCGAGCAATGTGTGCGCGACGCCGAGCAGCACCTCGGTGCGATCGGTAGGGGCGGCGAGCGTGCGCGAACGCGTCGCCTTCGCGTAGTCGCCGTAGCGGAGGCGCAGGACGACGGTGCTGCACGAGGATCCCCGATCGCGCAGGCGCTTCGCGAGTCCGTCCACGATCTGAGTGAGGATCAGCCCGAGCTCCTCGATGCGTGCGCGCGCCGGTTGCCCAGCGCGCGCTGCGAGCCGATGGAACCGTGCCGCTTCGTGGTCTCGACGGGCCGCGGGTCGCGCAGCCGCGCCAGGGCGTGCAGGTGCGCGCCAGCCGCCTTGCCGAGCAGTTGTTCGGCGGTCGTCGCCTCCAGCTCCGCCAGTTGCCCGACGGTGTGGATGCCTCGCGCGTGCAGCTTCTCTGCGGTCACCTTGCCGACGCCCCACAGCCGTTCGACGGGAAGCGGGTGGAGGAACGCCTCCTCGCGGTCGGGTTCCACGACGAGGAGCCCGTCGGGCTTGCTGACCGCGCTCGCGACCTTCGCGAGGAACTTGGTTCGCGCGACGCCTACCGAGATCGGGAGCCCGGCTTCAGCGCGCACGCGCTCCCGCAGCCGCACGGCGATCTGTTCGGGAGTTCCGGCGATGCGGCGCAACCCGCCGACCTCGAGGAATGCCTCGTCGATCGAGAGGCCCTCCACGTAGGGCGTGGTGTCGTGGAAGATCGCGAACACGGCGCGGCTGGCCGCGGAGTAGGCCTCCATCCGGGGCGGCACGACGACGGCCTCGGGACACAACGCGCGCGCCTGACGCGCGCCCATCGCGGTGCGCACTCCACGGGCTTTCGCCTCGT
The DNA here is from genome assembly GCA_963757685.1 of uncultured Actinomycetota bacterium. Taxonomy (GTDB): domain Bacteria; phylum Actinomycetota; class Actinomycetes; order Actinomycetales; family Demequinaceae; genus Demequina. The sequence continues at coordinate 153,395 of CAVWSW010000006.1, forward strand.
AACTCGCAGCGACCACGACGCCACCGCCCACGATCAGGGGCCGTCCCCGCAGCGACGGCGCGTCTCGCTGCTCGACGGAGGCGTAGAACGCGTCGAGGTCGGCATGCAGAACCGTCGCTTCGCCGCGCACTTCACACCTCCTGCCGTCAAACCGCCCGTGCACGCATCGTCCCACCAACGCCGGACATCGAGCGCGCGCCCTCTCGACCATGGACCCTCTGCCGTTGTGGCGAAAGGAGGATGACGTCCTCTTGCCTGGCGCGAGCGAGCTAGGCCGCGGCGGCGGCTGCGGCGATAACAGACGAGGAATTCGCGCCCGGCTGTACCGCCGCCACGACAACGCGTTCTAGAAGTTCACTCGCAGCGTCCACGGCATCCACCGGGCCAATGACGGACAGCGCCGTTGGCGCCACCGCGAGCGGATGTCGCCATGGCACGGCTACGCATCCCAACCCCTCAACGAAGTCCCCGCTCTCGCGAGCCGCGGCGCCCCCACGGATGGGCTCCATGCGCGCGTCCACGGACACTTTGGTGAATCGCGAGTCACCCGGATGCGCACGCTCGAGTCGAGCCCGCAACTCCTCGAACTCCGCGGCGTCAAACTGCACCCCAACGCTCAGTCCCACCGCACTGAGAATGAGCGACTCCTCCTGAAACTCCACATCACCGAGCATCAGCGGGCGGCGCCCCGGTGAGTGCGCAAGCACATATCCGCGCTGCCCGGCAAACTGATTGGCCGCAGCGTCAAGGCCCGTAACGCCCGCCACCGTGTGGCACAGCTCAGCGGCCACGCGTTCAAACGAACGCTCTGCACTTTCACGCCCCAGGGCGGCCGCGCGTGGGCCGAGCACCACTATGCCGTTGCGCTTGACGAGCCATCCGTCGGTTTCCGCGCTCGTCACGAGCCGCGACACCACAGCCTTGTCGAGATCGAGCTTTCGCGCTAACTCGGACACGGTTGCGGGATGGCTTCCCACGGACTCGATGATCGACATCCCGCGGAGGAACGGCTGGCTGATAGCGGACTCCCGACGTTGTTGCGGCGTGCCCATCCTATCGACGCGCGCCTGTAGAGCACTCGTCACCTGCCAAGCGAGCGCCGCCGGTTCGCGTCCACGATGAGCAGCGCTCCCGCCGCGATGAGCAGAACCGCGAAGGGCACAAGCGTGTACGAGGCACCCGTGAAGGCGAGCGAGTCCACGGGAGTTGGGTCCGCGGGGTCCGCCGGCGTGCCACCCGGGTTATTCAATCGACCGCCCGCCGTCAGCGTGGTGTACCGGCTCGCTCCGACGTCGTCCGGTGATCCGTTGTAGCTGCCGATGCAGAGCACCAGCAATTTGATGTCATCGCCGTTCGCGAAGCCATACGACGCGGGCGTGCCGATTTGATACCCGGTGATCGGACCCGGCGTGGAGACAGTCGTAGGCGCTGCCAAGGGGGTAGTTCCGTCAGTGTCGTAAACGACGATCTCGAAGTAATTCGGCACAAAACCCGTTGGCGTCGTGCCGCAATCGGCTGTCACTGGGATCGGCACGTCCAAGGCGACTTGTGAGGGCGCAGCAGCGATCATGCCCCAGTCGGGCACCAGAATCTGAGCCGTGTCCGCACTGCCGACCTGGGTGGTCATGGAGGAATCGGTGTAGCACTTGCCCGTGAAGAAGACGTTCATGCCCGCCGGAGCGTCGTATGGCTCGCCCGCGGTGAGCCCCTCCAGATTGACGATCCACGAGACCTTGCCGGTGCCGTCGACCGGGTCGTCGTAGGGAAGAGGAGGGAAGAGGGTCGAAGCGGTGGGCGCAACGATGATCTCGCCGTATCCACTCCCGGTGGGGCATTCCAAGGTCATTTGGATGGTGCCTCCCTCGGGGAAGTCCGTCTGCTGCGTGACCGTAAGTTCCGGTTCCGCAGCCGTGAACGCCTGCGCGCCCGGCACAACTATGAGCGCCGCGCCGCATGCGAGCGTGATCGCAACGGCTACCCGCCTCGTAGTCCGATTCATAAGAAGCCTCCTGCTGTTCGCGCTGCCACATCCGCGGCGACCTCGCCGTGGAACCATCGTGGCACAAAACTCTCCAATTCGCATCATTATGTTGCAGATATCGAGCCTAAATGGCGCACAGCGATGATTATGTGTTGCAGGCTTGGCTTCAGATGCACGTGCGGAAGCTACGAACTCTCGCCACCTACGACCACGTGCAGCCCTGTAGCGCCCCCGGTGGACTACTCAATCGGCGCGATCGTCTTTCGCATGACGGTCTTCCGTAAGCCGAGGTGACGCTCGAACGTAAATCCCGCCTTCTCGAACATGGCCCTGAGTGCCGTTGTGGAGAAACGAGGAGGACGTCTTCTTGCCCGGGACCAGCTCATTGGCGAAAGTCACGACCTCGCCCCCGCCCGCCTGCGCGATCAGCTGGAGCGCGCCGTCGAGCGCCTCGCGCGCCACCCCGTTTCGGCGGTGGTCGCGGTCCACGAAGAAACACGTGATGCGCCACGGTGCCGGGTTGGCCTCGCCTGCGTCGTACTCCTTGCGGTGATAGATGTTCGGCAATTCTGTGGGGCTGCCGTATTCGCACCACGCGATCGCGGCGTCGCCGTCGAAGACGAGCGCGGCGTGGGCTACGCCTTCGTCGACGAGCCGCTGCTTGAACGTTGGACCGTCGTATTCGCGCTTGACGGTGTCGCGCGGTGTCGCCGTGGAAATACGAGCAGTAGCACCCGCCCCACACGCCGTTGTGCTTTTGCGCGAGCGCGAGCCACGCCGGAAATGTCTCCGGCGTGAGCGGCTTGATCACGTGCGAATTCGTTGAACCCATCTGCCCAGTGTGCCAATCGGGTCCGACTCTGGGCAAGGGACTGCAACGAAACTAGCTGGCTATCCGCCGTCTCTTCAGAACGACCGCGGGGCCTGAGCGGGGGGCTGGCTGTGCCCGCGCCGTCGGCCATGCCGTTGACGACTTCAGCGACGGTCGCAAGCGCGGAGTGGTTCGGCGACCATCCCAGCACGTCACGGGCCCGGGCGGTGGACATCACCGGCATCGCTGCCGCCATGTCGATCCAGCCGGGGCTGATTGGTAGCTGCGCGCGCGTTCCACGCAGCAGAGACGGCCGCGCGAACCACGGCCGTTGGGACCTCACGGACGCGTCCGCCCGAAAGCAGGCTCGCAATCTGGGGACCCCGCAGAACGTCGTCGGCCGCGATGTTGAACGCCCCGCCGGGCTTCACTCTGACGGCCGCAAGGTAAGCCTGGGCAACGTCGTCTGCGTGAACGGCCTGGAGCCGCATGCCGTCTGGCCACGGCAGAATCGGCAGTTTCCCTCGCAGAGCGCTTGCGGGCACCCAGGGACCAACGAAGTACCTCATGATCTCCGAGCCCGCGTCACGCTGGAAGATCAGCGCGGGCCGCAAACGCGTGATGATTACTTCCGGGTGATTGCGCTCGTGCTCGTCGAGCACTTGCTCGACAACCGCCTTGTCGACGCTGTATTCGCACGAGTCCACGCCGCCTCGTTGGCCAGGATTCGTCGTGCGTTTCATCGTCGTCACACGGTGAGTATGCGCCAACGGATGATGCCACCACCACGTTGTCGATCCCGGCCGCGCGGGCGGCTGCGAGCATTCGCGATGTGCCCAAGACATTGGTACGGGTCAATCGATCCCTGTCGTGATTGGGCTGGATCGCCCACGCGAGGTGGATCACCGCGTCGGCCCCGTCCATCGCGTACTGCGAGCGCGCGGCCCACCCTGTCCCGGGCGCGGCCACCGACATCAATCGCCATCCACGTGCGATGTCGTAGGGCGCCGGCGGCGTGCCGCGCGGCACTCTCCTCGCCACGGCTACGACCTCGGTGACATCCGGCGCCTGACTCAGCGCGCGCAAGACCGCCGTGCCCACGTTGCCGCTCGCTCCCGTAACGACGACCTTCATGCGAGGGTCCGCTTCCTCGAGAGACCAGCGGTGCATCCGGTTCATGAACTGTGTGTACCCACTGCTGCGGATTGCGTACCCGCCTACGCGAGTCGCGCTAGCGTTTGCGTCAAGGGGAGCTCGCGGGCGCCCCCGCAAAGAGGGGAAATCATGTACCAGTCCAGGTCACTTGTTGGTTCGGCAGATGCTCTTGCAGCCCACCTCGACAGCGCAATCGCCTCCGGCAGCGTCTCGTCTTCTCTCGAAAACGGCGACGCTCTGTCGATCGGGGACGCGCGCATGGTCGTTCGCACGTATGAGCGGTTCAGCATGGCCGGTTCCAATCGCGTGAGTCTCTCCGTAAGCATCCTCGAAGTCGGAGACCAACTGAAGGTTGCGCTCTCGACGGCGGGCGGGAGCCAGGCAGTCTTCTGGAAGGTCAATACCTTCGGCGAGGAAGCGTTTATGCAGAAGGGTCTGCAGGCACTCGATGCCTTCGGGGGCTCCTGACCGAGAGTCTCACGTAGTCGCAACGCCGCCCAAGGGCCTATTCTCGGTGTCAGGCAATGGCTCGTCGAGAGAGGACCGAGATGACTCGGCTACACAAGGCGGTCGCCGCCGGCATCGGGCTCGCGATCGCGGCCCTCGCAATGTCCGGCTGCGCCGCCGTGCGCGAGTTGATCGCAGACTCCCCCGTTGACCTCCCAGTGCCCACGGCCCTGCCGACGGCACTACCTACTGCGCTCCCGACCGCGCTGCCCACCGCCCTCCCGACGATCCTCCCGACGCCGGATGCCTACGAGAAGATGTACGCAGGGCGGCAGCCGGCCCGACGGGCTCAGTGACGAGGAGTGGGCAACAAAGAGCACGCGCAGAATCACCGCCGCAGGCGCGTTGCACAAGATCCTCATCTACAGCGTGGACCACACGGAGGGCTCCAACGCCCTCACCCTTCAGATCAAGGGCGATCCGAACGATGCCCAACTCCTCGCGGACATCGAGGAGTTCGTGGTCCCCGTCGCGCTCAAGTGGTCACCGACGGTGACCGTCAGGATCGACCCGAGCCTGTGCGGAGTGATCGCAGGGGTACGAGACGAGTCGCCCGTGTGCGACCTGCTCACCAGCTAATCGCTGGGGCCGCCAGGTTCGAATATTGCCACCTTGGTACTACCTCGGTAGCATCGCGGTATGACCTCCAAAGATCAGCATCAGCCTTCCAGACGAAGACCTCGCGGTGTTGGACGCTCTGATCCGCGACGGCGTTGCCGCTGGCCGCTCGGAAGCGATCCGAGTCGCGATCGCTCGTGTGCGCGACACCGCACTTGAGGCACACCTCGCCGAGCAACTTCTCGCCTCCTTCGACGAGCCAGCCACCGCTGAGCTCATCAAGGACTGGGACGCGACAGTGGGCGACGGACTGTGAGTCGCGGAGAACTGTGGTGGGTGGACTTCGACCCAAGCATGGGCAACGAAGTAGGCAAACGGGGACCCGCACTGATTGTGGGCCGCGACGCGCTCGTCAGGTCCACTCTCGAACACGGCACTGGCACGGTGACGGTGGTTCCGCTGACGTCCAGCGTCACCACGGTGTACTCGTTCCAGGTGTTGCTGCCAACAGGAACCGGCAGCCTGGAGCGTGACTCCAAGGCGCAAGTGGAGCAGATCCGCGCGGTCTCGGTAGGGCGACTCGTGGAGCGCATTGGCAGGGTCCCGGAGCGAGTGTCGCGCAAGGTTGATGACGCGATCCGGCTGTACCTGGGGCTCTAGACGTTCGGAGATCTGTCGCCGCGCAGGATCGCCAGATACTCGGGGTCCACGACGTCCCCCGCGGCATCCACCACGCCAAAGTCCATCGCCTTGTAGGACCACAGCGCGAACCCGATGCCGTGCTCTCGCAACAGCCCCAAGAAGTCCGCGAGCCACGCGCGCCGGCTAGCCGGCTCCACCCAATCGGCCACCCCAAACTCCCCGCAATACAACTCGCGGCCGGTCCGCGCGGCAAACTCCAGCGCGGGCGCGAGGATCGTCCGCGAGCATCTCGCGATCCATGCGCCGGTCCACATACTGCGGTGGTCGGCGTCGTGCTCAGGGTGGCCGTCAAGCAACTCACCGAGGCCGTCGAGGTAGCCGGGGTACTGCGGCGCGCCACCCCACTCGCGCGGCCCCGCAGACCACGGCGCGTTCTGGTGCGTGAAGAACAGCGGCTCGTACGTGTGGAAGGTGTAGACGATCCGCGGGTCGTCAATCTCGATCAGCCCTTCCAACCCGCTCACCGCGTTGTTGTTCGTGCCGCCGATCATGACCACAGCGTCGGGCGAAATCTCGCGCACCGCGGCAACCGTGCGCGACACCAAGTCGTTCCACGGGCCGTTGTCCGGAAGCGTCACCTCGTTGAGGAGCTCGAAGATGATCGGCACGGGAGCGTCGTGGAACCGGCGCACGATGTCTCGCCACAGCGCAACGAATCGATCTTGCGTAGCGGCATCGGTGAACAGCACGTTGTCGCCAGCGGTCTCCACCTCGAGGGCATTTTGGAAGGTGAATCCCGGCGCCTCGTGGAGGTCAAGCACCACCGCGAGACCCGCGTCGGCACACCACCCGATGCAGTCATCGATGTAGGCGTAGCCGCGCTCACGCGGCACTCCGATCGCGTCATCCGACTCGAGCACCGGGTAGTCAACAGGCAGCCGCACGTGGTCAAGGCCCCATGCGGCGATCTGGCTGGATGTCGGCCTCCTGTGATGAAGGTCTGGAAGTGCTCGTGATCGAATTCCTCGTACTGCGAAAGCCACCCGCCCAGGTTGATGCCGCTGGCGAAGTTCTTCATGATCGGTCTCCACTTTCGGTTTCGGCTTCCATCGCCGCGTTGAACTCGCGCTTGGTCGCGCGCCACCCCTCGTCCGTCATCCCCGAGCGCCAATAGCCGGAAATCGACACATGCTCTCGCGGCACCCCAATGTCCCGCAACAAATACCGTCGTAGCGGCCGCACCATCTCCGCATTGCCGTGCACAAACGCCTCGACATCGCCGCCTGGAAGTGTTGCGGCCAGCACCGCGGCCACCAGCGCGCTCACCGTAGGGCGCGCCGTCTCGCGATCACCCACGTCACCTTCACGCCCGGCCCAACGGGAAGCGGGTACTGCTCCGCCTGCGCCGCTAATCTCGGCAAATACCAGCGCATTGGCGCCCGGCTTGTCATTCAAGAGACCATCGAGGCCCGACGCTATGGCCGGCAACGCGCTCTCGTCACCCACGAACAGGTGCCAATCGGCAGCGGGGCGGGGCGACCACTCGCCTCCGGGCCCGACGAACTCGAGCGAGTCTCCCGGCGCTGCAGAAGCGGCCCACGGACCCGCGAGCCCCTCATCGCCGTGCACCACGAAGTCGATTGTGAGCTCCGAGCCGGAGACGGCACGCACCGTGTACGCGCGCATCGCGTCGCCGAAGAGCAGCTTCACATACGAATCCGCAAAGAGGCCGTCAAGGTCCGCGGCCGTGGAGAACACGACCCGGACCATCGCTGGTGCTGAGCCACGAGGTGCTCAGCACCGTTGCGGTGTGGCGAGGGCGCTCGCGGCGGGAGGTGTCAGTCATGGCCCACCGAGATTAACCCGCCTGCGCTCACCCAAACGTGAACGAGTACGCCTCAACCCCCTGCGCCACCTTGACCTCGAGCACGTGCTGCCCACCGCCAACCCCGGTGGCGAGCGAGTACGACCGCGGGGTGCCGCTGACCTTGATGACCTTTTCCGATCCGTCGTCCAGCGCCACGCGCACCTCGCCGGTCCCGGCGAGCACCATCTCTACCGTGCCCGCGTGGAAGTTCAACCTGACCGCCGCACCATCCGCGGTGGGCGTCGCGAACTGCGTCTCGACGTCCCACGAACCGGAAAGCGCGAACGAGTCGTCCGCCTGTGGCGAGGGGTACGTGAACGAATCCTCCCCTGCCGAGTACCTCCCCGGTCCGGCAAAGTTGACGTCCTTCGAGGAGCCAAGGAACGTCTCGCGGGTGGTGGAGCCGACGCCGGGGGTCGCGTCGGAAACGTCGGTGGCAGCGGGCAGGTGCGACGCCCGGATTCGCATCCTCAAGCAGTTCGCGGATCAATTTCTCCGTAGTCGCGTAGTTGCCCTCGCCAAACGCGATGTGGCGAACTGCCCCTCCGCGTCAATCAGGTAGTGCGCGGGCCAATAGCGGTTGCGGTAGTTGGTCCACGTGGAAAGGGTGTTGTCGAGCGCCACGGGGTAGGTGATGCCAAAGTCTCGCGCGCCTGCGGCAACGTTGCCCGCGTCCTTCTCGAACGCGTACTCCGGCGAGTGAATGCCAACCACGGTCAAGTCCGAGATCGCGATACGCCTTGTCCCACGCCACCACGTGCGGGATGGACCGCTGGCAGTTGATGCACGAGTACGCCCAGAAGTCGATCAGCACCACTTTGCCCTTGAGAGTCGGCGAGGTCAACCGCCGCGCCGTCTGGAGTGTTGAGCCACGACTCGATGCCCTTGATGGACGGCGCGGTGCCACACGACTCGAGCTCTGGGGCCCCATCGGTGCACTGGTCAAGATCCTTGTTCTCGTCGTTGACGAGCCCGCCAAGATCCAGCGCCTTGCGCGCGGAGTCGCTATCCGTGAGGCTCTGCTGAATGCCGTTGGTGTAGTCAGGGAGCAGCCGCTGCAGCTGCGCGGGAACGTTGAAGGCGAGCCCAACCGCGAGCGCGATCATCGCGACCCCAGCGGCGATGCGCAGCCCGCGCTCGTGCCGCCTAAAGGCGCTGATCCGCTCGCTGAGCCCGCGGCCAGCAAGCGCAAAGAACAGCAGCGGGTATCGCCACGCCAATCGCAAACGACACGGTGAGCAGCACCGTGCCCACGCCGATCTGACCCGTGGATCCCGCCACGATGATCGCCGCGAGCACCGGACCGGCGCACGGCACAAACACCGCACCAAGGGCGAGCCCAACGCCAAAGCCGTTGCGGCGCGTATCGACGTTGCGCTTTGGCAGGAACGCGAGTGGCCGCTCGATAAGGAACTCAAACTTGGGAGAGATCAGCCCAATGCCGATGATCACCAGCACGCCCATCGCCACCCAGCGAATGATGTCTTGCGGCAAGTGCAGCACGCTCAGAAGCAGCGACCCAAGCAGCGTCACAAGCGTGAAGCTCGTCACCAACCCGGCAATCACCAAGTAGGGACGCCAGCGCGAAACCTGCGGAGCGTCGGGCGTCGTTCCTGCGGTGCCGCTGTATTGGCCCGACGCTATGGCCACCGAGGCGCCCACCTGGAATTTGCCAGGGGTAGCGGCAGCCATTGCCATGGGACGAGGCGCGTTGCGCGCCGACTGCGTGCCGCCCGTCAGAAAGATGACGGGGAGCACCGGCAGGATGCACGGGGAGATTCCGGTGATGAGACCGCCGAGCAGTCCAATGATGATGAGTTCCATATGCCTCAGTGTTCGGCCGGTCCAGCCACGCCGCGGATTGCGGAAAAGAAAATTTACAAACTTCCAATCCGCCTCCCGCCGAGGCGCGAACCCCTCGTGAAGTCGCACCCGCGGCGAGCGTCCCTCAGGGCGTCGAGAAGGAGGAATCATGAACACCACAAAGAAGTTGTCCACCGGATTCGCGTTGGTCTTTGCTAGCGCACTCGCACTGTCTGCTTGTTCGTCCGACGCCGAGGCGCCAGCGTCCAGCGCGCCCCCCGGCGATGTCGGAGACGCCGATGGCGTCCGAGTCCCCCAGCGCCATGGCGATGGACCCATACGCCAACCTCGTTGGCGCCGGTTGCGCAGACTACGACAAGGCAGTGCCGGACGGCGCTGGCTCGGTCCAGGGCATGTCCCAGGATCCGGTTGCGGTTGCGGCGTCCAATAACCCCGTGCTGACCACCCTTGTTGCCGCGGTGAGCGGCCAGGTCAACCCCGACGTCAACCTCGTTGACACCCTCAACGGCGGCGAGTTCACCGTCTTCGCGCCGGTCGATGACGCCTTCGCCGCACTTCCCGCAGGCACCATCGACACCCTCAAGAGCGGACGCAGACCTGCTCACGTCGATCCTCACCTACCACGTGGTTGCGGGCCAGATTGAGCCAGCAGACATCGCTGGCACCCACACCACCGTCAACGGCGCAGACCTCACGGTCACCGGCTCCGGCGACAACCTCATGGTGAACGGCGCGAACGTGATCTGCGGTGGAGTGCAGACCGCCAACGCGACGGTTTACCTCATCGACGGCGTGCTTATGCCTCCTGCCAACTAGGCATCAGCACCGCCGCCAGCAAGCGCAAAGCCCGCCGACTCTGAGGGGTCGGCGGGCTTTGTTGTGCGGTTGTGTATCTCTACAGGGCCACGGAAATGTGCTCGCGGGAGTGGTCTCCAGATTCGATGACATCAAGGATCGCGAGCGCGAAGTCGGTTGCGGTGATCGTGGACGAGCCTTCTTCGTCGAGCAACGCGACGTCGTCGCTCAGGCGGTACGTGCCGCGTTGGCGCGCCAGGGATCCACGAGCCGTACGCAGCTGGCGGGCTGACAAAAGTCCAGTCCACCGTTGTGGGCGCGGCAAGCAAGGCTTCAAGGGCGTCGTGGCCGGCCTGAGCCTCTGCCCGATACTGCTCGGGCACGTCGCCCTCGATGAAGCGAGGCGCTCCGGCTGCGGGTCGCAAGGAAGAGAACCCGCCAACCACCACAACTCGGGCGCCCGACGCCTCGGCACGTTCCACCAAAGCCTTGGCAATGCCAGGGGCGGCTTGGGCAGCTTCGCCGCGAGACGTGGTGGCGGTGACGACAACGTCGGCGCCGGCGAAGGCCTGGCCGAGGACGGAACTATCGGTAGCGGAACCCGTGATGTAGGTGACGCCGTCGATGGGCGCGGTAGGAATGGAGCGGGACACGACGGTGACGACGTGGCCGCGGCGGATGGCTTCGGCGACGATGGCGCCGCCGGTGTAGCCATTGCCGCCAAGAACGGTGATGTTTGTCATGTGTCGTCGAACGTCCTGGCACCGGCATCCCATTCCGCGCGCCGCCGCGTCGTCGAGCCAACTAGGCTGACCGCCATGGAGTCGATCCGCGTATTCGCAGGCACAGGCGGCAAGCAATTCGCGGAGGCGATGTGTGCCGCGCTCGACGTCCCGCTGAGCGACTCCAAGGTGCAGCGCTTCGCCAACGACTGCCTCGAAGTGCAACTGCTAGAAAACGTGCGCGAGCGCGACGTGTTCCTTGTGCAGCCCATCGTGGCGCCAACGCAAGAGAATCTGGTGGAACTGCTGCTCATGATCGACGCCGCGCGTGGCGCATCTGCCAGGCGCGTTACCGCGGTCATGCCCCACTTCGCCTACGCGCGCAGCGACAAGAAGGACCACCCTCGCATCTCCATCGGCGGGCGGCTGATGGCGGACATGCTCGTCACGGCGGGCGCCAACAGGGTGCTGACGATGACGCTCCACGCCCCCCAAGTGCACGCGTTCTTCAGGATCCCCACGGACCAGCTGCATGCACTCGAGGAGCTCGCGTCATCACTTCCGCGGTCTACGACCTCACCAACACCACCGTGGTCTCCCCAGACCTCGGCAACGCCAAGTCCGCGAGCCGAGTTCGCGCGCCTGCTCGATACGCCGGTCGCGGCCGGAGCCAAGGAGCGATTCGAGGGCGACCGCGTCACCATCTCGCACCTCATTGGCGACGTGGACGGCCGCGATGTCATCGTCCTCGACGACGAGATTGCCAACGGCACCACCATCGACGCGATCCTCGACAAGCTCCAAGAGCACGGCGCGCGCCGCATCTCCATCGCATGCACGCACGGCATCTTCAGCAACGGCGCGCTCGAGCGCATCGGCAACGATCCTCGCGTGAGCGAGATCGTCACCACCGACACCGTGCCGCACACCCTGAAGTTCGCGCACCCCAAACTCACGGTGCTCTCGGCGGCTCCGGCGTTTGCCGAGGCGGTTCGCCGCATTCACTCTGGGGAATCGGTCTCCGCGCTGTTCGCGTGAAGCTCGCGAGGGCTACGCGTGCTGGGGCTCCACGCCGAGTGACTCGAGCAGGGCGAGAACGCGCTGCTCGATCTCGTCGCGAATGGGCCGCACGGAATCTTCCGTTCCGCCCGCAGGATCCTCGAGAACCCAGTCCTCGTAGCGCGTGCCCGGGTAATACGGACACGTATCACCGCATCCCATGGTGATCACCACATCAGCGGCGCGCACAATTTCCGCGGTCCATGGCTTTGGATATTCGCGCGAGATGTCGATGCCTCGCTCAGCCATCACTTGAATTGCCGCCGGGTTCACACGGTCAGTGGGATCCGAGCCCCCCGACCATCCAACTGCACCCGCCCCTGCATAGTGCTCGAGGAAACCAAGCGCCATCTGCGAGCGGCCGGCGTTGTGAACGCACAGGAATAGCACCGTCGGCACGTTGGTCGCTTGCCCCTCGTTCTTGGCGAGCGCGGCAAGCCGCTGCCGGGAGAATCGCTCTGTCAGCACGGGAACGAACGTTGGCACCTTGGCCCGGGCAGCGAGGTCCTCATAAGAGGAGCGGACGAACTCCTCGACAACAGCGCCGTCGATCTGTCCGAACTCGCGCTTGAGCCGAGTGCTGATGTCCGCGAGTTCTGGGCCAAAGTGCACTGCGATTGCTGGTTCATTGCCGATTGTCATGGCGTGCCTTTCTACGACGAGTGGATGAGCGGTGAGAGAAAGTCGATACGTGCGACGACGTCCGCGAAGGCGCGCTCAAACGCGTCGTCGGATCCCGTGCGCACGGGGTCACTCACGGACCAGTGCAGTGCGCCGTCCAGGTGCAAGTCCTCATGCGCAGAGTCGCACACTGTGATCACGAGATCGCCCTGTGTGACGACGTCCGCCATGTGGCGCGGGACGTTGTTCGCGAGCGCAAGGCCGTGCCGAGCCGCAACCGCGATGGCGCCCTTGGCGACGGCGTCGGCTGGGTGGGTCCCAGCGCTGGCAACCGGAACGTCGCTCGCATGTGCCCACAGCGCGGCCGCGAACTGTGACCTCGCGGAGTTTCCCGTGCATACGAAGACCACGCGCGGCGCCACGAGGTGCGGAGCCACGTCAACGAAGGCCCCGTCAACGGATGCGGCAGCGTGGTGCGCCAAAGAAACGTAGGACCGCCTCTTGTCAGCTTCCGAGCGGTGCCGGGTGACGAGCCCGGCCTGCTCCAGGATGTGAAGGTGGTGAGCAAGCAGGTTGGACGGCACCTTCAATTGGGCTTGGAGCGCGGTAGGGGACGCGTCACCCCACCTCAACGTGTCCACAATCGTGAGGCGCAGCGCGTCCCCGAGCGCGGCGTGCCGTCGCGCCCTGTCCTCGACTGCCAATTGCTCATTCATGATTGAGTCAATATTGACTGAGCAATCGATACCTGTCAAGATGCGTGCACCATGGCAAACGAAAACCACACGCGGTCCCTTGCGCGCCGCGCCTTCGCCGAGTTCGTTGGGACCGCCGCTCTCGTGGCCATCGTCGTTGGGTCCGGCATCGCAGCGCAGCGGCTATCGCCCACAGATCCGGGACTGCAACTGCTCGAGAACTCGCTTGCGACCGCCCTCGGATTGGCGGTGTTGGTGGTAGTGCTGCAGCCTGTCTCCGGCGCCCACCTGAACCCGCTCGTGACGCTCGCGGAGAAGCTGTTGACCAAGCGACTCACGTGGCGCGAGGTTGCCGTCCTCATTCTCGCGCAGGTGGCTGGCGGCCTCGCCGGCACCGCCCTTGCCGTCGCGATGTACGAGCAACCACTCGCCGTTTCGACGCACAACCGCGCGGGTACGGGCACGGTGCTGGGCGAGATTGTCGCCACGGCCGGCCTGTTGGGCTTGATCGTGGTCATGACTCGCACCGGCAGGGGCGGTTGGGTGGGGCCAGCCGTCGGCGCCTACATTGGCGCGGCGTACTGGTTCACGTCGTCAACCTCGTTTGCCAACCCCGCCGTCACGCTCGCGCGCACAGTGACGGACACGTTTGCGGGAATAGCACCCGCATCCGCCGCGTGGTTCATAGGCGCTCAAGTGGTGGGCGCTGGCCTCGGTTTGCTCGCAGCGGCCTTCATTGCGCCGGCCATGACGCCCCGTCGCGTGGATTCGCCTGCTGGCATCGCCAACGCGTAAGTAGCTACGAGTCGGTCTCGCCCTGAGGCCGGTGTTCGTCGATCCACGCGTCGATGGTCTCCCACCAGTCGTAGAGCCACGCCTCACGCTCGCGAAGCCCCTCCGGGATAGTTGCGGGGTCCGCTGAGCCAGCCGTTGAGCGTGATGGTCTTGTCCACGGGAAGCTCGCGCCACACGTCCGCAACGGTGAGCAACTGCTCAAGGCCCGTATGCGCCACCATGACGACTACCGCGTCGGGCCGGGCATCCATCGCTGCCAAAACCCCACCCGCGTGCGGCGGCATGACGTTCTCCATGGCTTCCGCGCGTTCGGCGAGTTCCTCGTGACCCTGCGCGCGCAATTGCTCGATGCGGCGCAGCGCGGCGGCGAGGTGTGGCGTTGGCACCCTCGGGGAAGATGAGCAGGGCGTCGTTCTCGTCGAGACCCTTCGCCAGTTCGCCGATGGCAACTGCACCGCCGGCGCCGCCCTGCTTGCGCTGACGCGTTGGCGTGACGAAGCGTGAGGGCACCCTGTTCAGAAGCACGTCAACCGCGGGGTCCCACTGCAGCGTGTCCTTGAGGACAATTGCGGGCTCGCGACCAAAGCGGCTGAGCAACGCGTGCACGATGATGAACGAATCCGCGGGGCCCGCGTGGCGACTGACCACAATCATGGGGTGACCGGTGGTGACGCCCTCGGCTTCGTCCAGTTGAATCACCACCTTGAGGCGGAGCACCCACCGCGCTGCCGTGAACAGCGTCCCGAGCATCATGCGCGCGAGCCGGTAATGCGCCCGCACAAAGAACGGCTTGCGGATCGCGAACCCAAAGCCGGAGATCACCCACAGCACAAACATCACCACGAGCGCGAGGGCGTCCCACAGCAAGTAGAGCCCCATCATGAAGAACACGCGGAAGAGACGCAGCTTGCCCGGGCAGCGCGAGGGCCACGATCCCCGCGACGATCACCCCAACCCACACGGCGATGGGCAGCCACACGAACGCGATCAAGACCACGAGCGGGGCAAGGATGCAGCGGCGCACCCAGACGGGCGGAAGGCGCCAAGCGATGCGAGCGGGACTGGCCATGGTCTACAACCCCTTCAAATACGCGGCCGACGCCTCATACGAGGCTTGCATGCGGCGATGGGTGGCGTCGAACTTGCGGTACGAGCCCAGCTTCTCGTCCTCCGGTTGGGGGCCGCCATAGGGCAAAACGTGGACCGCGACGCCAGCCGGGATCTCTGCAAGGTCCCTGGCAAAGCGGTGCCTGCGGGCGATTTCGAAAGACACCTTCGCCACTTCTGACGGCTTGGTTGGCACCGTGAGGGGCTCCTCGATTCGGCCCACTTGGAGCACGAAAATCTCCGTAGCGCCGCGGCGCACGGCCTCGCTGAGGGGTATGGAGTTGACGATGCCGCCATCAACATAGTGCTCGCCGTCGATGAGGGTCGGCGGGAGGGCCGCGGGCACGGAGGCCGACGCGATCACCGCATCGATGACGGGGCCGGAGTCAAACCACACCTCTGCGGCGCGCTCAATGCTTGAGGCACACGCGGCAAACGGCACCACCAGATCCTCGAACTGCAGGTCCGCGCCCATCATCGAGGCGAGCAACTCGCGCAATGGGCCGGGGTCGTTGAGGTGGGTACGGGACTGCGCGAGTCGCTGCATCTGGCGCCACCACGAATCCCCGTAGACGGCCGACGCCGCGGGCGAGGCCCACGCCAGCTCAAGGCTCTCGATGACCGCCATGGTGGGGTCCGCGGCAACGGCGGCCCCGTTGATAGCGCCGATGGACGTCCCCACGATGAGGTCCGGCATGATCGTCGCCTCGAGCAGCGCACGCAGCATGCCAACTTCCACCGCGCCGCGCACTCCGCCGCCGCCAAGCACGTACGCCACCGTCATGGTGCCAACGTTAGTGGTCGGGCGCGCGCAAACGACCCGTCGTATGGTGGACAGATGACTGAACACCTCATCCTCAACGACGGCCACTCCCTCCCGGAGATGGGCTTTGGCACCTATCCGTTGCGCGGCGATGAGGGCTATCGCGCCATTCGCTCTGCCCTCGATGCGGGCTACCGGCTCATCGACTCGGCGGTGAATTACGGCAACGAGGAAGAGGTTGGCCGGGCCATTCGCGACTTCCTCGCCGAATCGGGCACGCCGCGCGAAGACGTCACGGTCCAAACCAAGATCCCCGGGCGAGCGCACGAGTTCGCTGCCGCCATCGCGTCGGGAAAACAGAGCCTTGCGACGATGGGGCTCGACCAGATCGACGTGCTGCTCATCCACTGGCCCAACCCCATCACCGGCAAGTACCTCGACGCGTGGCGCGGGCTCGTCGAGCTGCGCGAACAAGGGGTGGCGCGCACCATTGGGACCAGCAATTTCACGGCGGATCACCTCGCCCAAATCATCGACGACACGGGCGTCACCCCTGCTATCAACCAGATTGAGTTGCACCCCTACTTCACCCAGGAGGCGATGCGTGCCGAGCACGCGAGGCTCGGCATCCGCACCCAGTCCTGGAGCCCGCTCGGCAAAGCGAGCGCGCCATACGACGAGCCGGCGGTGGCCGAGGCGGCGGCGCACCACAACGTGACGTCCGCCCAGGTGATCTTGCGCTGGCACGTTCAGTTGGGCTCGGTGCCGCTGCCCAAGTCCGCTCGCCCGGAGCGGCAAGCGGAGAACCTTGACGTCTTCGACTTTGAATTGTCCGACGCCGAGGTTGCCGCGATCTCGGCCCTCACCAAAGCGGACGGTCGCCTTTTTGATGGCGACCCCACCACCCACGAGGAGATGTAGTTCGCTTTGCTCGACTGCCCGCGTGCAACTACTGGTTGGGACAGCGCTTGGCTGCGGCGAGCAATGGGTCCGCCATCGCGCGCCAGCGCTCTCGCAAATCGAACGAATCCGGCTCGCGCAGCCAATTGAGCTGGAGCCCGTCGATCACCGCGCCGAGTTCGTTCAATAGGCGTTCGGGGTCCGCGAACTCCACGGCAACAATGGGCGCAAACTCGGCAACAATCGCGTCGGACCGCTCCTTGAAGTACGCGTGGCCGGGGTGACGCGGGTCAATAGCCTGCGCCTCGACGATCGCGAACAGCTCGGCAGCTTTCGGCCGCGCGATGATGTTCTCGATCACGCTATCGAGCAGAGCGCGGGTGACGCCAGGCCCGGGTTCGACTACCTCGAAAAGCTCCGCATCGCGCTCTTCTCGATAGGCAACTACGGCGACAACGAGCGTTGGCATGTCGGGAAAGTAGTGCATGAGACCGGGTGCGGAGAGTCCGCATTCGCGCGCGAGACCCCGCATGGTGAGACCTTGGTGGCCCTGCTCATCGATGATCGCCATGGCGGTCGCGAGGATGCTCTCACGCCGCTCTGCGCGATCCATTCTGACGGCCACGAAACCCCTCGATTTCCTATTGCGAACTCAGGACTTGCGAGTTACGCTCACCTTATCTAACATTGTTAGATAGCGCGCGGGCGTTTGATTCCCCCCCTTAACGCCCGCGCGCTTTTTCATACCCTAGCGACCCCGGCAGCGACGCAAGAAAGGCCCTCATGCGCAACACCTTTGCCGAGGCAACGCGCATCGTCGCAGCCCTTTCGCTCGCCGACAAGATCTCGCCTGCTCTCCGGCAAGGACCTCTGGCACACCGAGGACGCCCCGGGCGCCCCCTCCGTGATGCTGACCGACGGCCCCCACGGCTTGCGCAAGCAACTTGACTCCGGCGACACCGTGGATCTGAGCTCGTCCGTTCCGGCAACGTGCTTCCCCACCGCCGCCGCGCTCGGCTCGACCTGGGACGCGGCGCTGCTCGAGGAGATCGGCGCCGCGCTTGGCCGCGAGGCTCGTGCAGAAGACGTGAGCGTGCTGCTTGGCCCTGGCCTCAATATCAAGCGCCACGCAGCGGGGGGCCGCACCTTCGAGTACTTCTCCGAGGACCCTTACGTAAGCGGCCAGCTCGCGGCGGCGCTCGTGCGCGGCATCCAGTCCCAAGGGGTTGGCGCCTCGATCAAGCACTACGTGGCCAACAACCAAGAGCATCGCCGCATGACGATCGACACCGTCATCGATGAACGGACCCTCAGGGAGATCTATCTGACGGGCTTCGAGATCGCCGTCACGACGTCTGACCCGTGGACCGTGATGTCCTCGTACAACAGGGTCAACGGCGAACACGTTGGCGAGAGCCGCGAGCTCATGACCAGCATCCTGCGCGAAGAGTGGGGCTTCGACGGCCTCGCCATGACGGACTGGGGCGCCACGCAAAACCGGCCGGTCGCGGTCCACGCCGGGCTCGACCTCGAGATGCCCGGCTCCAAAGGAACGTGGGACGGCGCCATTCGCAAGGCCGTTGAAGCCGGCACGCTGAGCGAGGCTGACGTCACGCTCGCGGCGACACGCGTGGTTGACCTCTCGCTCAGAACGCAGGTCCCGACGGCGGTGGTGACCGTGGACTTCGAAGCGCACCACGCCCTCGCGCGCCGAGCGGCGGCCGCGGGCTCGGTACTGCTCACGAACGACGGCGTACTGCCGCTGAAGCCCAAGGGCACGATCGCCGTGATCGGCGCATTCGCGGAGACGCCGCGCTTCCAGGGCGCTGGTTCGTCGCTCGTGAATCCCACGCGCGTGGACGCGTTCCTCGACCGAGTTCCGCGACGCCGTCGGCAGCAAGGCCACGGTTACCTACGCGCCCGGCTACGACGCGAAAACCGGCGCCACGACCCCCGCGCTCTTGGCCGAGGCCCGCGAGGCGGCGTCGGGCGCCACGACGGTGATTTTGCTGGTGGGCTTGCCCGCGGTGCTCGAATCCGAGGGCTTTGACCGCTCAACCTTGCGCTTGCCCGACGGCCATGAGGCGCTTATCGCGGCGGTCACCGAGGCGAATACCAGGACCGTTGTGGTGATGCTCAACGGCGGCGCGGTGGTGACGCCCTGGGCAGACAGCGCGGCGGCGATCCTTGAGGCGTACCTCGGCGGGCAAGCTGGCGGGGGCGCGATCGCGGACGTGATTCTTGGCGTGAGCGAGCCCGGCGGGCGGCTCGCGGAGTCGTTCCCGATGGCGCAACAAGACGTTGCCGCGGACCGCAACTTCCCCGGCGGCTCCACCCAAGTGGAGTACCGCGAGGGGCTCTACGTTGGGTACCGCTTCCACGACTCGGCTGGGGTGCCCGCGCGGTTCCCGTTTGGTCACGGGCTGTCGTACACGACCTTCGCGTACGAGGGCTTGGCCTCCCGCAAGACCTCGGATGGGTACACCGTGACCGTCACGGTGACCAATACCGGCAACGCGTGCCGGTAGCGAAGTGGTGCAGCTGTACGTGCGCGACGTTGAGTCCACCGTGTACCGCCCCGCGAAGGAGCTGAGGGCCTTCGCGAAGGTGGTGCTAGGGCCGGGAGAGTCGCAGAAAGTCACTCTGCGGCTCGACCGGCGCGCGTTCGCGGTGTGGGATGTGGTGTCTCACGACTGGCTCGTGGAGGCAGGCGAGTTCGAGTTGTTGGTTGGCTCATCGTCCGTGGATATTCGCGCGCGGCGCACCTTGCGCGTCGAGTCCGACGACGTGGTCTCTCCCGCAGCCCGGTCCGGTTGGCTTTGTGGCTACCGACGCCGAGTTTGCGGCGATGCTCGGCCACGCGATCCCCACGCCGCGGCCGCTGTTGCCATTCACGCTTGACTCGACGCTCGGGGACCTGCAGACGAGCGCTGCTGGCCGCAAGGTGGTGGCGTTCGTTCACTCACAAGTCGCGAAGGCGTTTGGGCTGGGAGACGCAGATCCGGACGGCGACCTCGCGGACAACGCGCAGGCTGGCATGTTTTCCGCGATGCTCAAGGAGCTGCCGGTGCGCGGGCTCGCGATGATGTCCGACGGCAAGGTGTCATTGCGATCCGCGGCGAACCTCGTCCGCATCCTTAACGCGACCACGCCAAAGGCGTGGCGCAAGGGCGGCGCCCCGCACCAAGATCAGTAACGCGCCTACGGCTCGAGCGTGCGGCAGATCACTGAGGCGATCTGATCCAAGGCTTCCTCTGTGAGATTCTCTGCGTCGGGGTTCACCACGTGGAACGCGTGGAGCATCGCTTCTCCCGCGCTCACGGCGCCTATGGCGCGAAGCAAGTGCGCCGTCTCGATGGCATCTGGATCCGTGGTGCCGGACAGCGCCTGGGCGAGCATGACCGCGATGACGTTGGTGATTCCAGACGCGTGAATGTCCTGGCTGATGACGCTCTGCAGTTCCGGATCCTTGAAGACAGCCACCGACTCCGGAGGGCAGGACGCGAACGCGGCAAGCACGGCCTTCACGAAGTCGGCACGGAGCGCTGGCGTGCTGAGGTCGGGGTTGGCCGCGATTGCCTCGCGCACCTTGCTGATCGGTTCGTCAACGATCGCGCGCAGCAGATCCTCTTTGGACGCGAAGTGGTAGTAGAGCGCCGCCTTGGTCACGCCCAACTTGTCGGTGATGTCGCGGATCGACGTGCCCGCATAGCCGTGCTCGGCGAAGAGCGTGGCGGCCACCGAGATCGCGCGGTCACGGGTGTCCGTGCGGCGCGCGTCCACGGCCTCTGTCGGCACTGTCTCGATGCTCATGGACGCTCCCTCTCATGCGAGTCGTGGAAAAACTTCACAAACTACCTTGACGATCGTTTAGGCATTGTGCAACTATCGCCTCTGTATCTATCTTACCGTTCGTTTAGTCATAAGGGGAGAACGCACCATGAAACCGCTCGCACGATTCGCCACCCGTAGACCGCTGCTCATCCTGCTCGCGTGGATCGGCATTGCCGTGGGCCTGCAGGCCGTCAGTGCCGCCGCCGGGCCTGACATGCGCGACACGTTCTCGCTCCCTGGCTCCGACAGCCAAGCGGCCTACGACCTCCTAGGCGAGCGGTTTCCCGCGTCGGCTGGTGACACGGACACGATCGCGTTCGCGGTGAGCGCCGGGTCCATCACGGACCCCGCTGCCGCTGCGGCGATCACGACCGCCCTTGACGAGATCGCCGCGATCCCCTCTGTTGCGAGCATCACGAGCCCCCTCACGCCTCAAGGCGCGGCCCAGGTTTCCACCGATGGCACCATCGCCTTCGCGACCGTGACCTACGACGACCTTGCCTACAACCTCCCGCTCGCGGACATCGAGAAGGTCGGCGAGATCACCGCGAACGCCAACGGCGAAGCGGTTGGCGACGCCACGCTGACTGTGGGCCATGGCGGCCAGGCGGCGAGCAGGCTCGCAAATCCCGAGGTGGGCGTTGGCGAGGCAGTTGGTCTGCTGATTGCCGCCGTCATTCTCTTCTTCGCGTTCGGCTCCTTGCTCGCGACCACCGTGCCACTCATCTCGGCGATCGTGGCCCTCACGGCGGCGCTCGGCGCGCTCGCGCTCAGCTCGAACCTCTCGCCCGTCTCCACCTCCGCGCCCACGTCTCGCCGTGCTGCTTGGACTTGGCATCGGCATCGACTACGCACTTTTCATCGTCAATCGCTATCGCCGCGAACTGAAACTTGGCGCAGGCGTCGACGACGCAGTTGTGAAGGCGACCGCAACGTCGGGCCGCGCCGTTGTGTTCGCCGGCATCACCGTGTTCATCGCGCTCGGCGGCATGTTCGTACCGCAAATCGCGTTCCTCAGCAGCCTCGCCACCGCCGCCGCGATCACCGTGGTGTTCTCGGTGGGCGCATCCGTCACGCTCGTGCCCGCGCTACTCAAGATGTACGGGCACCGCGTGCTCAGCCGCCGCGAGCGGGCAGCCCTTGCGGCCGACGCTGGCGTGGCATCCCCGGTTGGGGAGCCCGGCTGCGGTGGCTCGGTTCGTGGAGCGTCGCCCGTTGGTGACCAGCCTCGCCGCGCTCGCGGTGCTTGCCTTCCTCGCGGCGCCCGCACTGGACCTGCGCCTGGGTCAGCCGGACCAGGGCAATGATCCTGCAGGGACCCCAACGCGCATTGCGTACGACCTCGTCGCCACCGGCTTTGGCGATGGATCCAACGGTCCACTTGTGATCGCCGTTGACCTTGGCGACGCAGCGCCGCTCAACGCCGCGGCGCCTCCTGCCGGGCTCCAGTTGCTGCTCGCCGATTTGGGCGGTGACCCAGCCGTCGCTGCCGTGCTTGGTCCCTTGCCGAATGCGGACGCGAGTGCGGTCGTGGTGCAGGTGGTGCCAACGGGAAGTCCCCAAGACGAGTCGACGACCGCGCTCCTTGACCGCGTGCGCGGCACGTACGTGCCCCAGGCTGAGGCGCTCGGGATCACCGCCTTCGTTGGCGGCACGGTCGCCTCGAATGTCGACTTCACCGACGCGATCGCGGCCTCCCTGCCGCTGTTCTTCACGATCGTCGTCGGCCTTTCCGTGATCGTCTTGACCGTCGCCTTCCGGTCAATCGTGCTGCCGCTCGTCGGTGCCGCAATGAACCTGCTCTCTGCCGCCGCGGCATTCGGGATCATCGTCGCGGTGTTCCAGCACGGCGTTGGAGGTTCGATCATCGGGGTCGGTGAGGGCGGGCCCATTGAGCCGTTCGCGCCGCTCATTCTCTTTGCGCTGCTCTTTGGGTTGTCCATGGACTACCAGGTGTTCCTCGTCTCGCGAGTTGCGGAGATCTACCATGCAACCGGCGATAACCGCCTGGCAATTCGCCGCGGCCTCGCCGAGGTGGCGCGCGTCATCCTCGCCGCGGCCTCGATCATGGTGGTGGTCTTCGGATCCTTCGTGACATCGGACTCGAGGGTCATGAAGCTCTTGGGGCTTGGGCTCGCCGCTGCGGTATTCGTCGACGCGTTCATCATCCGCGTGGTGCTCATGCCTGCCATCATGCGGATGCTCGGCAAGTTCAACTGGTACCTACCTCGCTGGCTGGACCGCGTGCTCCCGCACCTCGAAATCGACGGCGAGTCGCACGCGGTGCCGGCCACAGCGTCGGACGAAAGGGAACTGGAATCCGCGCGGGCGTAGCCCTGTTAGTCGACGCGGGTTGCCTTCACGTATTCGCCGCCGTGCGTCGCCACTTCGTAGCGGCTCTTCTCCCGTGCGGCGAGTGAAAGGAGGATCGCCCACAGGCCAAGGTCGTCCACGAGACCCAGGGGGCCAAGGAACAGCTCGGGGATGAAGTCAATGGGTGAGATCGTGTAGATGACCGTCGCTACTGCCGCGATCCAGGTGGTGGGCGCGAGCTTGTGCTCGCCCCGGAAAACCGCCTTGAATGAAACTCCACCAGTTCATGAGTACCTCCCAGGTCGTTCACTCCAGCGTAACCCCGGGCGGCCCAAGTCCGCCCTCCGCGCACAGCCCTCCTCCACACAAAAGGGGTACTCGAGAGGTGGGCCCCGAGAGAATTGCCTGGTAGTTGGCGCGCACCAATTTGGCTGCCCTCAAAAAGTGTGGAGGAGGGCCGCGACGAGGCGCTAGAAGACCTCGCGCAGTTCGCCGGTGTGGACGTCAAAGATGAAGGCGCGCACCTGCGTGGTGTCCACGAGGAACGGCGAGCGGCGCACCCGTTCCATGGATTGACGCAGGTCGCCGTCAAGGTCCTTGAAGGATTCAGGGCTCCACGTGGGCTTGAGGCCCGTCTCCTCGAGCAGCTGGTTGCGGAGCTCGTCGTCGGTGAACGTGAGCGCGCCACAGTCGGTGTGGTGGATCAGGATCACCTCGCGAGTGCCGAGTTTTCGCTGCGAAATCGTGAGCGAGCGGATCACGTCGTCCGTGACCACGCCGCCCGCATTCCTGATGATGTGCGCGTCGCCGATGTCGAGGCCAAGCATGCGCGAACGTGTCGAGCCGCGAGTCCATGCACGTCACGACCGCGAGGTGCCTGCGCGGCGGCAAAGGGCGGTCCGGAATGTACGCAGCCGCGTAGGCGTGGTTGTTGGCGATCAGTTCGTCAGCGATTCCCATGAGGAAAGACTACGGGTCGAGTCCCGCTGCGCAGTGATGTAAGGATTGCGCGCTATGACACGCATCTTCATCACCGGCTCCGCCCAAGGCATCGGCGCCGAGTGCGCTCGCCAACTCATCGACCTTGGCCACGAGGTGGTGCTGCACGCGAGGAACGAACAGCGCGCGGCCGACGCCGTAGCGGCGATTCCTGGCGCGGCGGGTTGCGTCGTTGGTGACCTCGCCGACATCGCGTCGACGGTCGCGCTCGCGGCGGCCGCGAACGCGGCCGGCCCGTTCGACGTGGTGATCCACAACGCAGGCATCGGTGGCGGCGGCGGGCGCCACGAGACCGGCGACGGCCTGGAGCGCATCTTCCACACCAACGTGGTTGGCCCGTACCTCCTGACCGCGCTCATGCCCGTCTCGCGCGCGTCGTCTACCTCACGTCCGGGCTCGAGGCCGACGGCCGCTGGACGCCTGACGACCTCCAGTGGCGCGGGTCGCGAGTGGGACGGCATGCAGGCGTACTCGGACTCCAAGCTGCACGACTCGATGCTGAGCTTCGAGGTGGCCGCGCGGCACCCTGAGTCCATCGTGAACGTCGTCGACCCCGGCTGGATCAAGACCAAGCTTGGCGGGCCCAGACGCATGGGATCCCGTTGACCTTGGCGCCGAGACCCAAGTGTGGCTGGCGACGTCGAACGACCAAGCCGCCACGGCGTCGGGCCGCTACGTGAAGCGACGCGAAGAGCACACGCCCAACCCGCTGGTCCACGACGCCGACTGCGCGCGCCGCGCTGGTTGCCGAACTGGAGCGACTCACGGGCGTCACCCTCCCGTAGACGGCAACGGACCCCGCAGCCTGTGAGGCACGGGGTCCGGGACCGGAGGGGGACAGCTCAGCGACCGCCGGCGCTGACGCTTGTTGTAGACGTCGAACGCCACCGCGAGCAAGAGCACGAGGCCCTTGACGATGTACTGCCATGAGGTGCCGATGGCCGAGCAGCTGCATGCCGTTGGACATCGTCGCCATGATGAGACCACCGACGATTGCGCCGGACACCTTGCCGACGCCGCCCGTCACGGCGGCGCCACCGATGAACGCAGCCGCGATGGCGTCGAGCTCGAAGAAGTTACCTGCCTGGGGCTGTCGCGCTGTTGATGCGCGACGGAGAAGAGCACGCCCGCCACACCGGCGAGGAAGCCCATGTTGAGCATGATGCCGAAGTTGACCCACTTGACCTTGACGCCAGAAAGCGTCGCGGCGGTGAGGTTTCCACCGATCGCGTAGACGTGACGGCCGAACACCGTGCGGGTCGTGACCACCGAGTAGATCAACACGAGCAGCGCCGAGGATGACGAGCACAATCGGCAGGCCGCGGGCGTTGCGCAAGCTGCCAGCGCGAACCACATCACCACAGCGCCGACCGCGACCAGCTTGAGATGAACAGCGGCAGCGCGGCCACGGGCTGCTTGTACGCGATCGCGCGGCGGCGAGCACGGACTTGGCCGAACACGTACCCGGCCACGCCGATGGCGAAGATCACGAGCGTGAAGACGTCGTACCCATTGCCGCCCAACCAGACCGTTGATAGAACCCGTTGGCGATGCTGCTGGTACTGCTCGGGGAAGCTGGAGAGCGAGAGGTTGTGCAGCACCTGCCACGTCAGCGCCGCGGAACAGGAGCATGCCGGCAAGGGTGTGATGAACGCTGGGATCCCGACGAAGGCCACCCAGAATCCTTGCCACGCGCCAACCAGGAGGCCCACGCCGATGTGCGGCGAGCACGCCCGCCCACCACGGGGTTCCGCTCCTTGATGACGAGCACGGCGGAAACGGCACCCGCGAGCGCAGCCACGGAACCGACCGACAGGTCGATGTGCCCGCCGATGATGACGATCACCATGCCGATCGCGAGCACCAGGATGTACGAGTACTGCAGAACGATGTTGGTGAGGTTCTCCGGCGCTGAGCAGCTTGCCGTCGGTCAGGACGGTGAACAGCAGCACGATCGCGACGAAGGCGATGAAGATGCCGCTCTGGCGGAGGTTGCCCAGCGAAGAGTTCCTTGCATGTTTGGCGATGCGCGGTCATGCGTGCCGTGCCTTCCCTTCCCGCCGAGGCGGAGTGTGCGATCGTTCTTGCGTCATGAGTGTCATGAGGGACTCTGGCGTCGCGTCGGCGACGTCCAGGACGCCGGTGATTCGCCCAAAGGCGAGGGTGTAGATGCGGTCGCACGTTCCGAGCAGCTCCGGCAGCTCGGAGGAGATGAGGACGATCGCCTTGCCTTCGGCGGCCAGCTTGTTGACGAGCGTGTAGATCTCGAACTTGGCGCCCACGTCGATGCCGCGAGTGGGCTCGTCGAGGATCATCACGTCTGCGTCCGTGTAGATCCACTTGGACAGCACCACCTTCTGCTGGTTTCCACCGGAGAGGTTTCCCGCCTTCTGCATCACCGACGGCGTCTTGATGTTCATCGACGGCGCGGTAGTCGCTCGGCGACCATGATCTCCTCGTTGCCGTTGACGAAGCCGTCGCTTGGACAGCTTGCCCAGCCCCGCCGCCGAGATGTTGCGCTTGCACGTCCTCGATGAGGTTGAGGCCGTAGCGCTTGCGGTCCTCCGTGGCGTAGGCGATGCCGTGCGTCGATCGCCTCGGACACGCTGCGTGTCTGCACGCGCTCGCCGCGCTTGTACACCTCGACCGCTGATTCCGCGGCCATACGCGCGGCCGAAGACGCTCATGGCGAGTTCCGTGCGACCCGCGCCCATGAGGCCCGCGATTCCCACCACCTCGCCTGCGCGCACGTTGAAGGAGGCGTTGTCCACGACGATGCGGTCCGGCTGCGTTGGGTGATGCACGGTCCAGTTCTCGACGCGGAGCAATTCTTCGCCGATGGTGTGGTCGATGCGCTCCGGGTAGCGGTGCTCGAGGTCGCGGCCCACCATGCCGCGAATGATGCGGTCCTGGGTGGCGGTCGGCGTCCGACATGTCGAGGTGCTCGATCGTCGTGCCGTCGCGAATGATCGTGGTGCGGTCGGCGACGTACTCGATCTCGTTGAGCTTGTGCGAAATCATGATCGACGTGATGCCGTGCTGCCTTGAGGCCCTTGAGCAGGTCGAGCAGGTGCTCGGAGTCGCTGTCGTTGAGCGCCGCGGTGGGCTCGTCGAGGATGAGCAACTTCACGTCCTTCGAGAGCGCCTTCGCGATCTCGATGAGTTGCTGCTTGCCCACGCCAAGCTGGCCGACGGGCGTGGTGGGGTTCTCGTCGAGGCCCACCCTGTGCATCAGCTCGGTGGCCTCGTGATTGGCGCGGTTCCAGTCGATGAGGCCAAGGCGTCCGCGCCGCTCGTTGCCGAGGAAGATGTTCTCGGCCACCGTGAGGTACGGGACCAGCGCGAGCTCCTGGTGAATGATGACGACGCCAGCGCGCTCGGAATCGTTGATGCTGCCGAACTCGGGCTTCTTCGCCGTTGAAGTCGATCTCACCCTCGTAGGTGCCGTGCGGGTAGACGCCCGAGAGCACCTTCATGAGGGTCGACTTTCCTGCGCCGTTTTCGCCGCAGATCGCGTGGATCTCGCCTGTCGCGGACCTCGAGGTCCACGTCTGACAGTGCCTTCACGCCGGGGAACGTCTTGGTGATGGCGCGCATCTCCAAAATGTTGGTCGCCATTAGTCCTTCTCCGTTGATGACTCGACCTGGGGCGTCGGCCCCCACCCAGCGTGGGCGGGGGCCGACGTCTGTGTACTTCCGAGACTAGCTCGGCTACGCCGGCCGCGACCTCGTCAGCTGTCCAGTAACCCGAGTCAACAGCAGGGACGTGGATGGTGTCCTTGTAGACGATGTCCGACTCGAGCAGGAACGACGGCACAACCTTCACGCCGTTGTCGTACGTCGTGGTGTCGTTCGCCTCGGGCTCGGTGCCAGCTGGAAGGCGTCCTGCGTAACCGTGATGGCCTGAGCCGCGAGCTTGCGGGTGTCCTTGAAGATCGACGCGAACTGCACGTCGTCGGCAATGAGCTTGACCGATGCGATCTCGGCGTCCTGACCGGTGACGATGGGGAAGCCATCGGCGATCGTGGCGGGGTAGCCGGCGTTCTGCAGAGCGGTGATGATGCCGCGCGACAGACCGTCGTAGGGCGAGAGCACACCCTGAACCTTCGAGCCGTCGGAGTACGTCGACGTCAGCAGGTCTTCCATGCGCGTCTGCGCAACGTCCTGCTGCCAGCGCAGGATCGCGACCTGCTCGAAGTCGGTCTGGCCCGACTTCACGACGAGCGTGCCGTCGTCGATGTAGGGCTTAAGGGTGTCCATGGCGCCGTTGAAGAAGAATCCGGCGTTGTTGTCGTCGAGCGAACCAGCGAACAGCTCGATGTTGAACGGACCCTTGGCGTCTCCTGCAGAGCCGTCAGCCTTGAGTATGCCGAGGCCAACGAGCAGCGACGTCGCCTGCTGCACGCCCACCTTGTAGTTGTCGAACGTGACGTAGAAGTCAACGTTCGCGCTGTCGCGGATGAGGCGGTCGTACGCGATGACCTTGATGCCCTTGTCAGCGGCGTTCTGCAGCTGCGAGGAAAGCGCGGTGCCGTCGATCGCGGCGATGATCAGCACCTTTGCGCCGTTGAGTGATCATCTGGTCGATCTGCTGGGACTGCGTGGGGATGTCGTCGTTTGCGTACTCAAGGTCAACGTTGTAGCCGAGGTCCTCAAGGCCGGCCTTGACGGCGTCGCCGTCGGCGATCCAGCGCTCGGACGTCTGGGTTGGCATTGCGACGCCGATGAGGCCGCCGGCTTCTGTCGAGGTGGTTGGTGCCGCCGAATTGTTGTCGTCACCAGCTCCGCCACCGGAGCAAGCCGCGAGCGAAAGCGCCACGAGGGCACCCGCCGCTGCGGCGAAGAACTTCTTTGACTGCATTTCTCCTCCTTGAGAGATCGGCCCGCGTCCCTGCGAGCCGAGTACTTCACAGTATGTTTGCGTTCACATTGGGAGTCAAATAGGGCAGGTCACGCTTTGATTACAGTTAGTAACGTGCCTGGTGTTTCGGCTATTTTCGGGGTAGCCCCGGGGTGCCCTCGGCGAGGGGTCGGAGGACTGTGACCGGTCACAACCCACCGTCCTACCAGGGGTAAGACATTCTGACCGCCCGGTTAGCGACTCCCGAGGGCGTAGTAGGCGGCGTTCCAGTGGATCTGCTTCTCGAACTCCTCGAGCGTCGTGTTAGCGTCAATCACCAGCAGTTCAATTCCCGCCATCTTCGCGAAGTCCTTGACGACCTGGGAATCGAGTTGCGTGCTCATCGCCGTGTGATGGGCGCCGCCCGTCTGGAGCCAAGCACCGACCGCCGTTGTGAAGTCCGGCCGCGCCTTCCACACCGCGTGGCCCACCGGCAAACTCGGCATCGCCTCTGGCAGATCCACGTTGTCGACCTCGTTGAGCACGAGCCGGAACCTGTCGCGCATGTCACTAAGGGCCACAACAATGGCCGGCCCAGCGTCGGCCGTAAAGACCAAGCGAACCGGGTCCTCCTTGCCGCCAATCCCGAGCGGGTGGATCTCGAGCCGGGCCTTCTTGGAGGAAAGCGAGGGGCTCACCTCAAGCATGTGCGCGCCGAGCGAGACCTCCTCGCCAGGCACCAAGTGGTAGGTGTAGTCCTCCATGAGGCTTGCGCCGCCGGGCAGGCCCGCGCCCATGACGGCGCACAGGCGAACAAGGATGGCTGTCTTCCAGTCGCCCTCCGCGCCAAAGCCATAGCCGTCGGCCATCAGCCGCTGCACGGCGAGACCGGGAAGCTGGCGTAGTTCCCCAAGGTCCTCGAACGTGTCCGTGAAGGCGTGGAAGTCGCCGTCCTCGAGGAAGCCGCGCAGGCCAGCCTCAATCGCCGCGGCGTAGCGGAGCGAGTCGTGACGCTCGCCGCCAGGGAGCAGCTCTTCCGCTACGTCGTATTGGGCGACGTACTCCTCGATGAGCGCATCGATCGCGTCGCTGCCAACGGCATGCACGCGCTCGGCAAGCTCGTTAACGCCCCACGTGTTGATCTGGGCGCCAAGCACTACCTCTGCCTCTGTCTTGTCGCCTTCCGTCACGGCGACAAAGCGCATGTTGTCGCCAAAGCGAGCCACCTTCAGCCGGCGCGCGTACGCAATGCCAGCAGCCGCTCGCGACCACGTGCCGATGCGCTGCGACACCTCTGGCGTCGACGCGTGGCCCACAACGGTGACACGCGGAACGTTGAGACGCGTCTCGATGTACGCGTACTCGCGGTCGCCGTGCGCGGCCTGATTGAGGTTCATAAAATCGAAGTCAATGCTGCCCCACGGCAACTCACGGTTGGCCTGGGTGTGGAAGTGCAGCAAGGGCTTCGTGAGCGCGTTGAGCCCAGCTATCCACATCTTGGCCGGGCTGAACGTGTGCATCCACGTGATGACGCCGATCACCTTGGGGTTGGCCGACGCTTCCACCATCGCGTCAAGAATGCCGTCGCGGCTGATGAGTACGGGCTTCCATACGAGCGTCACCGGGATATCGCCAGACGCGGAGAGCAGGTCAACCACGTCCTTTGACTGCGCGGCAACTTGCGCAAGCACCTCGTCGCCGTAGAGCGTCTGGCTACCGGTGAGGAACCAGACCTCGAGGTCTGCGAGGTTGGGAACGATGCTGGTCATGCGATGTCTCCTTGTGGCTTCTGGCCGTACACGTTTTGGTAGCGATCGAAGAGCGAGTCGATCGCCGACTGATCAATGGCAACGGGCTCTCCGAGTTGCCGCGAGATGTGGACCGTGCGAGCAACGTCCTCGCACATCACGGCGGCCTTGACGGCGTCGCGCGCGTCCTTGCCGATCGTGAAGACGCCGTGGTTGGCCATGAGCACCGCGCGCGAACGGTGGCCGGTGAGCGTCGCGACGATTCCGCGGCCTATCGAGTCATCGCCGATGATCGCGAACGGTCCAATCGGAATGTCCCCGCCAAACTCGTCCGCCATCGCAGTGATCACGCACGGGATCGATTCGTGGCGAGCGGCCCAGGCTGTGGCGTAGGTCGAATGCGTGTGGACAACGCCGCCAACGTGCGCCATCTCGCGGTAAACGTACGCATGCGCGGCGGTGTCAGACGATGGCGACCGCTCGGACCCCGGTGAGCCGGCCACCACGTTGCCATCGAGGTCGCACAAGATCATCGACTCTGGCGTGAGGTTCTCGTAGTCAACACCAGAGGGCTTGATCACGAAGTGATCCGTTCCCTGCACTCGCTCGGAGATGTTGCCGCCAGTCCAGATGACGAGTCCGTACTTGGTGAGCTCCGCGTGCAGGCTAGAAACCCGCGCGCGGCTCGCGTCGATGGCTGACTGTTGGGCTTCGGTGAAAACGGTCATGAGTTGGTCTCCTTGCGCAGCACTTCATGTCGCAGCGCCTTTAGCCGCTTCATCACATCGTTGGCGCCCCGGCCAAAGTAGTCGTGAAGCACCTGGTACTCGGCGTACAAACGATCGTACTGAGCCACGGCGTCGGGCCGGGGAGTGTAGGCGCCGCGCGTGACCTTGCCCATCGCCTCTCCAGCTTGCCCGACGCTTGGGTACAGTCCCGCGGCAACCGCGGCATGGATCGCGCTCCCCAAGGCAGGTCCTTGGTCGGAGGCGATCGTGGACAGCGGCAGGTTCAGGACGTCTGCATACATCTGCATGAGTTGAGGGTTCTTGAGGAGGCCACCGGCGACCACGAATTCGGTGACGGGTACCCCTGATGCGTTGAAGGTCTCGACGATGGTCCGGGTGCCGAACGCCGTTGCCTCAAGCAGCGCGCGATAGCCGTGCTCTGCGCGGGTCGCGAGAGTTTGGCCAACGACGATTCCGCTGAGGCCGGTGTCCACAAGCACCGAACGGTTGCCGCCGTGCCAGTCGAGCGCAACGAGACCGTGGGCGCCGATCGGCTCGTCGAAAGCGAGGTTGGTGAGGTGCTGGTGCACGGACGTGCCCGCTGCCTCTGCGTCGGCAAAATACCGGGCCGGGACCTGGGTCTTGACGTACCAAGCGAAGATGTCGCCAACTCCAGACTGCCCCGCCTCGTAGCCGTAGAGCCCGGCAAGAATGCCTCCGTCAACGACGCCGCACATCCCGGGAACTTCCGCAAGGCTGGTGCCGTTCATCACGTGGCACGTGGAGGTGCCCATGATCGCGAGCATCTGACCCGGCTCAGTGGCCTTTGCAGCAGGGGCGGTGACGTGGGCGTCGACGTTGCCAACCGCAACCGCAATGCCCTCACGTAGCCCTGTCCACTCGGCGGCTTCTGCCGTGAGCCCACCAGCGCGCTCGCCCAATTGGCCGATGCGGTGGGCGAGCTTGGTCTCGGCGAAGCCCGCGAAATCTGGGTTGAGTGCGGCCTCGAACTCGCGGCTCGGATAGGCGCCATCTTGGAGGATGCCCTTGTAGCCGGCGGTGCACGCGTTGCGCACATACTCGCCGCACAACTGCCAAATGATCCAGTCCGCAGCCTCGACCCAATGGTCCATGCGCGCGTAGATTTCCGGATCTTCCTCGAGCAGTTGAAGCGCCTTCGCGTACTCCCACTCCGAGGAAATGAACCCGCCGTAACGTGGCAACCAGGCCTCGTTGCGCTCGCGCGCGAGCGCGTTGATGCGGTCGGCCTGTGCCTGGCCCGCGTGGTGCTTCCACAGTTTGACGTAGGCGTGGGGGCGGTTCTCGAAGCCCGCAACCTCACACATTGGCGTGCCGTCGGCGAGCACCGGCAGCGGGGTCGATGCGGTGAAGTCGGTGGTAATTCCCACCACCAGGGCGGGGTCGATGCCTGCCGCAGCCACAGCGTCGGGCACCGCGCGGCGCAAAACCTCGCGATAGTCATTCGGGACCTGGAGCGCCCACTCAGGGGGAAGCGCGGCGCCGGAGGAGGCAAGCGTCGCATCCATAACGGCGTGCGGATAGTCGTAGACGGCGCTGCCGACTTCGGTGCCGTCGGCCGCGTCAACGACGAGTGCGCGGCCTGAAAGGGTTCCGAAGTCGACGCCGATGACGTAGGCGGTTCTTGGTTCAACCATCATGGCCCCTTTGCCAGTTCGAGTGGACGGATATGAACGCTAACATATAACGCAGTTCGGGCGCCAAATTGGGCCATCAGTCCTGGTATTAGCCCCGCGGACGGGTAGTTGAGGAGCGCTCGACGAGCCAAGGGCGCAGCGGCGGCGGAGCGGGAGCATCGGGGTCGGTGAGCCTCGCGACAAGCATCGCGACCGCTTGCTCGCCTGCGCCAAGAAAATCTTGGTGAACGGTGGTGAGCGGAGGGTAGCTGTGGGCCGCGTCAGGGGTGTCGTCGAATCCAACAATCGACACGTCAAGCGGGACCGACAAACCACGCCCCCGCAATGCGTGCATAGCACCCAGTGCCATCTGGTCGTTGGCGACAAACAGTGCCGTCGTGTCCGACGCGACCTCGAGTCCCGCACGGAACCCAGAGTCTGCATCCCAGTCGCCATTGAGGTCCGGGTATGCGGTGAGGCCGCGTTCCTCGAGGAACTCGTGGAAGGTCGCGCGGCGCATGTCGGCCTCGGTGAACCCCGCGGTGCCGGCGATCTGCTGAAACTCGCGGTGACCCAATTGGTACAGGTGCTCCATCGCGAGCCGGGTTCCGGCGACTTGATCCACCGCGACTGACTTACCGACGGCAGGGTGACCGGTGAGCACATACGCAATGGGGATTCCCGTGTTCATTTCCTCAACGATTTGCGTCACGTGCGGGCTCTGCGCCACGACCACAAGCGCCTCAACGGAGCGGCCAAGGAGAAAGTCAAGGCCCTCCATCACGTCCTCCGGGAGATGGGATGACGTCGTAATCAGCGGGTGAAAACCAGCCCTGACAGCCGCGCGTTGGGTCGCGTACAGGGTAGTCATCGGGCCGTAGTTGGGGACTTCCGGAGCCAGCACGCCGATCGCCTGTGACTTGCCGGTAGCGAGGATGCGCGCAGCGTAATTACGGCGATATCCAAGGTCATCGATCGACTCAAGGACACGCTGACGTGTCTCCGGACGGATGCCAGGAAAATCGTTGAGTACGCGCGACACGGTCTGGTGAGACACGCCCGCGCGCGCAGCAACATCATGCATGCTTGGACCACGCGATTGCTTCGGCATTGAACCCTCCGCGGTCACCCTATTACGAGGTCATTGGCGATAGAGAACACCGCGCGGGAAGAGGTGGGTGGGAAGTCTCCGCGCCAAGTGCACTCGATGTTCACGGTAACATTGACGTAGGCGCGAGCGGAAGCCCGCACACAGGACAAGTCAGCGAGGATTTGATGTCGGACGCAGCGCAGCGAGCCAGCGCCTCTTTTGAGAGCGAGTACGGACGGCCCCCCGGCGGCGTTTGGTCGGCCCCTGGGCGGGTGAACCTGATCGGCGAACACACGGACTACAACGGCGGCCTCGTGCTCCCCTTCGCCATTGATCGCCGCACGTATTGTGCGGCAGCTTTGCGTGACGACCGTATTTTGCGAGTGCGCTCGGCGACGATCGAAGGGGAAGCAGCAATCGCGATTGACGACCTCTCTCCTGAACTGCTCAGCGGCTGGTCCGCTTACCCACTTGGCGTCGCGTGGGCGCTCGGCCAAGCGGGCGCCGATCTGAGCGCGGCGTCGGGCGTGGATCTCTACCTCACGAGCGACGTGCCGCTTGGCGCGGGGCTGTCGTCGTCCGCCGCGATCGAGTGTGCCGTGGCCGTTGCTCTCAACGAACTGTGGGGGCTTGGGCGTGACCGGATGGCCCTAGCGCGCGCCGGCAGGCTCGCTGAAAACGTCGCCGTGGGAGCGCCAACCGGAATCATGGATCAGAGTGCGTCTCTGCTGGGCGAGGCAGACCACGCGGTGTTCCTCGATTGCAGCACAGAGATCGCTGAATCGGTGCCGCTTCACCTTGACCGTGAAGGGCTTGCGGTGCTCGTGATCGACACGCACGTGCGGCACGAGCACGCGACCGGCGGCTACGGCGACCGGCGCGAATCATGCGAGCGCGGCGCTGCGCTGCTTGGTGTGACGTCTCTGCACTTCATCGGCGAGAGCGACCTGCCGCGAGCGCGAGCCGTGCTCGACGACGAGACCTACCGTCGCGTGCGCCACGTGGTTACGGAGTCCGCGCGCGTGGCGGCGACGGTGCGCGCGCTGTGCGACGAGGGGCCGCAAGCGATCGGTGAACTCTTGCTCGCCTCACATGCATCGATGCGCGACGACTTCGAGATTTCCGTGCCGGAGCTCGACCTCGCCGTTGAGTCCGCGATGCGGCACGGCGCGCTTGGCGCGCGCATGACCGGCGGCGGCTTTGGGGGCGCGGCCATCGCGCTTGTCGCGGTCGACGCCGCGGACGGCATAGCTGCCGCGGTCACTGAGGACTTCGCCACCGCAGGCTTCGCCGCTCCCCGTTGTTTCACCGTGGTCCCCTCCGACGGGGCTCACAGGGATGTCTAGGGCCTGACCTTTAGGGTGGACGCATGAGCTGGTTGGTGACGGGCGGGGCCGGGTACATCGGGACCCACGTGGTGCGCGCGTTGTCGGCCGCGGGGATGAACCCCGTGGTGCTGGACGACTTTTCAACCGGCATCGAGTCGTTCGTCGCGGGCGCGCCGCTCGTGACCGCGTCGGTGCTCGACACAGAGGCGGTGACCGCGGCGCTTGTCCAACATGGCGTCGAGGGAGTCATCCACTGCGCCGGCTACAAGTTCGCGGGTGAGTCCGTCAAGTACCCGCTGCACACGTACGAACAGAACGTCGAGGGCACCCGCTGCCTGCTCGCGGCGATGGCAACGGCGGGCGTGCGCAACCTCGTGTTCTCGTCGTCCGCCGGCGTCTATGGGACTCCCGCGGAGCCCGTGGTGACAGAGTCGACTCCCACCATGCCAGAGTCGCCGTACGGCGAATCGAAGCTCATTGGCGAGTGGCTGATTCGCGACCAGATCGTCGCGACAGCGGGCACGGAGGCGGCGTTGCGCGCCACCTCGTTGCGCTACTTCAACGTGGTCGGCTCAGGATTTACCGACGTCTGGGACGCCTCCCCGCACAACCTGTTCCCCAAGGTATTCGCCTCGATCGAAGCTGGCATCGCGCCGCAAATCAACGGCACGGACTACGACACACCTGACGGCACGTGTGTGCGCGACTACGTGCACGTGAGCGACCTTGCCCACTCGCATGTCGCCGCCGCGCGCATGCTCGCGGCGGGCCGCCCGCTCGCCCCCGTCTACAACCTCGGCTCCGGTGCTGGCAGCTCGGTCAAGGAAATCGTGGACGCGATCGTTGCCGTGACGGGGACGTCACTCGTGCCAAGCGTCGGGCCGCGACGCCCTGGCGACCCCGCGCGAATTGTCGCCACGGGGGAACTCGCCGCCGACGACATCGAATGGAAGAACGCGCACACGGTGCGTGAGATGGTCGAGTCCGCCTGGGCCTCGCACCCTAAGGCGCCGTAGACAAGAGCCACCTCGCCCTCCTCCACACCGCGCCCCACACCTCGCAGTCCTCCTCACCGCGCCCCACACCTCGCCCGCGCCCCACACCTCGCCCTCCTCCACACTTTTTGACTCGTGGTTCTTAGCCGCAACCGATGTACCAGGGGTATCACCTTTGGTCGCTAAGCAGGCATGCCGATTCGTGTGGAGGAGGGCTCGGTAGGCGGGGTGTGGGCGCACTCAGCGCACTGGTCCTCCCGGGACGAACATCCCGCGCGCGCGTACGCGTTCCTCGCTAGAGTCCGGTCAATCGCGTGTTTGCGCGGGGTCCCAACTCCGTGCAAAGGAGCACGCATGAGCCTGTTTACGTGGACACTCCATGGCGATGGCAAGAACATCGCCTCAACCGCCGCGGTAGCGCCAGACGAACGCCTCACCTATCCGCGAACCCTCAGCATCGGCGCGCAGCACGTGCTCGCGATGATGGGATCAACGCTCGTTGTCCCTGCTATCACCGGCATGCCCGCGTCGACAACGCTGTTCTTCAGCGCCGTCGGCACAGCGCTGTTCTTGCTCATCACCCGCAACCGCGTGCCCAGTTACCTTGGCTCGAGCTTCGCCTTCATCGCTCCCCTTGCCGCTGCTGGCGTCACGGCAGCAAACGGCCCGCTCGACGCCGACACCATTGGCAAGGGCCTTGGCGGCATCCTCCTCGCGGGTGTGCTGCTCGCGATCGTTGGCATCGTCGTCAACCTCTGGGGCACCCGCTGGATCGACCTCGTGATGCCGCCCATCGTCACTGGTTCCATCGTCGCGCTCATCGGCCTCAACCTCGCCGGCGCGGCCAAGAACATGTGGAGCGCGAGCCCGTGGACGGGGCTCGTCACGCTCGCGGCTGTGCTGCTGGCAATGGTCGTGTTCAAGGGATTCCTCGGTCGCATCGCGATCATCGTTGGCGCCGCCGTTGGCATCGCGTTCTCTGCGATTCGCGGCGAGTGGTCAACACCCCTCGACGCGTGGGGCGGAAAGACGGCGACCGAGGTCATCGGTGACGCATCATGGTTCGGCGTACCCACCTGGAACACTCCGAAGTTCGACGGCTCCGTGCTCGCCGCCTTCGTGCCCGTGGTGATCATCCTGATCGCCGAAAACATCGGCCACCTCAAGTCCGTCTCCGCCATGACGGGCCGCAACCTCGACCCAGAGACCGGCCGGGCCTTGTTCGCGGACGGCCTCGCCACAACCGTTGCTGGCCTTGGCGGCGGCTCCGGCACCACCACGTACGCGGAGAACATCGGGGTAATGGCCGCGACGCGGGTCTACTCCACGCTCGCGTATTGGGCGGCTGCAGTCTTTGCCCTCGTACTGAGTCTGTGCCCCAAGTTCGGGGCGCTCGTTGCCGTGTTGCCCGCAGGTGTGCTCGGCGGCCTCGCGACGCTGCTATTTGGCCTCATCGCCGTGCTCGGCGCGCGCATCTGGGTGGAGGCAAAGGTGGACTTCAAGCAGCCCGTCAACCTCGTCACGGCAGCCGTGGCGCTCATCGTTGGCACAGCGGATTACACCGCTCACCTGGGTTCAATGCTGTTCAACGGCATCGCGCTCGGCACCATCGCTGCGCTCGTGATCTACCACGGCCTGTCGTGGATTGTGCGGTTACGTGGCGGTGTCGAGACGCCGCCAACGCCAGCCTTCATAGAAGGCGACGAGAACTAAAACCAAAAGCAGGGGCCCGACGCGTTGGTAGCGTCGGGCCCCTGCCTTTGGCTAGGAACGGCTTGCAGCGACAACCCCCGCGTACCAGGTCGCAGACGGCTTTGGCGTGCGTTCAAAACTGGCCCTGTCCACGGCGACGAGGCCGAACAGTGGGCGGAAGCCCTCGGCCCACTCGAAGTTGTCGAGCAGGCTCCACGCGTAGAAGCCGCGCACGTCAACACCGTCGTCCATCGCCTCGCGCAACGCCGCGAGCGAACGCGAGTAATACTCGATCCGCTCCGCGTCGTCTTCGCTTGCCACACCGTTCTCAGTGACGATCACGGGCACGCCCGTGAGCGCACTGGCCAAGCGCACCGTTCGGCCAAGCGCCTCTGGCGTGAAGGTCCAGTCCATTTGGGTCACGCGCCAGTCGGCGGGCTTGGGGAGTTCCTGGAAATCCGGACCCACGTGCTGGGTGAAGTAGGTCTGCACGCCGATGTAGTCGTCGTCGCGCGCGGCCTCAAGGTAGGCGCCCATCCAGATCTGATACATCTGAACGTCAGGCCCATCGGTGGGGGGCTCGGTGAGGCGGACGCCCTCTGAGTTGGGGTCGCCATCCGGATGGATCACCATGTCGGGAATGGCGAGCGTCAAACCCACGGGGAACGAGCCTGGGCCTGCTTTGAGGATCTGCACTGCGCGCTTGTGCGCGGCAACAAAGTGCGCCGTAGCGACGGACGCGGCGGCCACGTCGTTGTGGCGGCCGGGCGGGAAGTTCCCACCGAGGTAGCCCGCGAGGACCACAACGTTAGGTTCGTTGAACGTCGCCGCGATGTCGATGTACTCGCCCAAGAACGCGGTTGCGCGCTCCACGAAGGCAGCGAACCAGTCGACGATCTGCGGGTTCTCCCAGCCGCCCTGCTCCGCCGCCCAGATGGGCGTGGTGAAGTGGTGGAACGTCACCGAGTTCTTCAGGCCAAGCTCGTGGGCCGCGACCATGACCTTGCGATAGTGCTCTAGCGCGACAACCGAGAACTCGCCCTGCGCGGGCTCGATGCGGCTCCACTCAACGCTGAACCGGTACGAATCAAGGCCAAGGTCTTTCACGAGCTGGAGGTCATCGGCCCAGCGATTCCACGAGTCCGTCGCGTCTCCGCTGCTCTCCAGGGTGCCAGAGCCCGGCGTGTGCTCCCACGCCCACCAATCGTTGTTGATGTTGCCACCCTCGATCTGGTGAGCAGCGGTGGCGGTGCCCCAGAGCCAACCCTCCGGCACCGCGCCAAAGGTGGCCATGGGAGTAAAACCTAGGTTGGCGTCGGGCGTGGGCACTGCATCAGACATCGCGCGCTCCTTTGCGGGCTTTGAGTTACCAAGTGGTCAGAGTGGCAGTCTACGCCTTTCCAGAATTGCGAAGCGAGCCCTCAGTCCCACCCCAACTCGTGGAGCCGCTCGTCGTCGATGCCAAAGTGATGGGCGATCTCGTGGACAACCGTGACGGCGACCTCGCCGCGCACCTCCTCTTGGGTCTCACACATGCGCAAAGTGGGTCCGCGGTAGATGAAGATCCGGTCAGGCATTTCGCCGTAGCCGTAGTTGCCGCGGTCGGTGAGCGCGATGCCGTCGTAGAGGCCGAGGAGCTCCGGGTCGTCGCCCTCCGGCTCGTCCTCCACGAGGATGACGACGTTGTCGACAAGGTCAAGCAAGGCCTCAGGAATCCCCTCAAGTGCCTCGTCAACTGCGGCTTCAAAGTCCTCTCGCGACATCTCCACCATGGCCCCATTCTTGTGGTCCGACGCCCGGGTTGGGTAACTCCGGCAGTCGCCGGTACTATTGGCGGGTCCTGGTGCCCGAGAGGGTGCCTTGAAGCCCCCATCGTTTAGTGGCCTAGGACGCCGCCCTTTCACGGCGGTAGCACGGGTTCGAATCCCGTTGGGGGTACGAGCGGTTGTAGGTCATGGTTTACACTTGCTCTTGCTCAAAAAGCGAGGCCCTGTAGCGCAGTTGGTTAGCGCGCCGCCCTGTCACGGCGGAGGTCGCGGGTTCAAGTCCCGTCAGGGTCGCGGGTACGAATACCCCTTCTTTATCGGAGGGGTTTTCGTTTCTCAGGGGTACGGCTTCTCGCCGATGCCGTGCCCCGCTCGGCTCTGTAGCTCAGTTGGTAGAGCGCACGACTGAAAATCGTGAGGTCACGGGATCGACGCCCGTCGGAGCCACTCGTAAGCCCTTCGCCCACCGCGGCGGAGGGCTTTGCGTATGCCCGGCGCGACTGACGGGGCTGCACGTAGCATCGATTCGTCCCTTCCCATCAGAACTAGCGACGCGCGCGGCATTGCGCAGTAGCGTGGCCACATGCCCCGGACCCTTACCTCGCCCCAAGACGCGCCCGTCGCGGCACCTGTTCGAGCGTCATACATCCACGCGATTGAGACGGCGGTGCCAGCGGTGAGCCTTGCTCAAGACGAGGTCCGCGCACTCCTCTACGGGACCAGGGAGCGTAGCCGGCTCGCGCAACGCCTCACCAACACAGTGTTCGGCGCCTCGGAAGTCGAGACACGCCACCTGTTTCTCGCTGAGGTGGATCAACAGACTGCCCTAGGTCAGAGCTTCTTGGCAGTGGACCCAGGCACGTCACCCATGACGTCGGTGCGCAACGACCTCGCGGTGAAAGAATCACGCCGCCTCGCCGCGTTGGCGGCGCGCGCAGCAATCCAGACCGCCGCCTTCGACACGGCCGAGGTGACCCACGTCATCACCGTGTCGTGCACCGGATTTTCCGCGCCCGGCATTGACTACGGACTCGTGCGCGACCTGGACTTGCCAGGGAGTGCACGCCGCGTTCACATCGGGTTCATGGGGTGCTGCGCGGCCTTCCCCGCCCTCAGCACCGCGCGTTCCATCACACTTTCGGAGCCCGACGCTGTGGTGCTCGTTGTGTGCGTGGAGATCTGCTCGCTCCACCTCAAGGTGGGCGAGGACGTAGATGCGATCGTCGCCTCCTCGCTCTTCGCCGACGGCTGTGCCGCGATGATCGTCTCTGCGAGGTCACCGCGCGCTGGCGCCGTGGTGCTCGAACTGGACGCCCTCGAAACCTGTCTCACCTCCACGGGCGACCAAGACCTCACGTGGAGGGTTGGGGACAATGGGTTCGAGATGGTCCTCAGCACCAAGGTCCCAAAGATCATTGAGGCAGAGGTGGCCGGAGCTCTGACGCCGGTAGCCGCGACACTTGGAGCGGATGAGGACTTCGAGTGGCGCTCCGTGGACCGCTGGGCGGTTCACCCTGGAGGCCCAGCAATCCTCGATCGCGTCGAAAAGGCACTCGAGTTGCTTCCCGAACAACTAGCGCCCTCGCGCGAGATCCTCCGGCAGTTCGGCAACATGTCAAGCGCCACGGTGCCATTCATCCTCAAGAGCATTCTGAGCGACGCCGGGGTCCGTGACGGAGAACGGTTGTGCGCTCTCGCGTTTGGCCCAGGGCTAACGGTGGAGAGCGCCGTGATGACGCTCCGTGTGGCCGGGTGATGCCACTGCACCACCGCGCGATTGACGCGGTGGAATGGATGGACGACCCGCTCTGCGATCCCGAACGATTGGCTCGCACCTATGGCCACTTTGGATTGCTGAACCGCATCGTCGGCCGATGGCGGATGATCTATCGCACGCACGTGCGCCCTGCACTGGACCCCAGCGGCCCCAACTCGTTGCTCGACATCGGCTTTGGCGGCGGAGACATCACCCGCCGCATCGCCGCATGGGCCGCGCGGGATGGGATCGCGCTGACCATTACTGCGATCGATCCCGATCCGAGAGCTCACGAGTTTGCGAGCGCCAAACCAGCTGGCGGGGTCGAATTTCTCGCGACCACGAGCGCCGCGCTCGTAGCAGAGGGGCGGTCTTTTAACGTGGTCATCTCCAATCACGTGCTTCACCACCTTGACGACGGGCTCGGTGAATTCCTCGACGAAAGTACGCGGCTCGCCTCGCGGCTGGTGGTTCACAGCGACATCGAACGCGGCGCCGCGGCCTACGTCGCCTATTCGATCTTGGCCCTACCGTTGGCGGTGCGTTCCTTTGCGCACGCGGATGGGCGCACCTCTATTCG
This sequence comes from uncultured Actinomycetota bacterium, assembly GCA_963757685.1. Classification (GTDB taxonomy): domain Bacteria; phylum Actinomycetota; class Actinomycetes; order Actinomycetales; family Demequinaceae; genus Demequina. The sequence goes on from CAVWSW010000006.1 coordinate 195,521, forward strand.
GCGAAGTTATACGCGCGACGAATTGGCGGCGCTAGCGCCGACCAACTGGCATGTGGGGCGCGCACACCCCTCCCGCCTGATACTTACTCGCGTCACCGACGGAAGGCCGTGAGCGCCGACTGCGAAACCAGCTAGTACGTCACCGCGTACGCCTCGTATGTGGTCCCGACAGGCAAAGGCTCGTAGAACAACGCCTCAAACTGCGCGCTATCGCCAGGATCCATCGCCTCCACCGTTGAGAACGCGGAGCCAATGATCTCGCCGCTCGCATCTCGCGCCACGACGGTGATTTCAGCGCCGTACAACGCTTCCGAGCTGCCGGACTCAGCCGTGCCAGTCACCGTGGTGAACGACGTGTCGCTCGTCGCGCTGAGGTCAGAGAACGCAAGCGCGCTGCTGGCGGCGTCACTGGACATCGCGTCGACGGATGGCGCCACGACTTGCAGTGACGCGACCTCCGCGCCGCCGAGATCGTAGAAAGCGCTGCCAATCGCGGTGTCGCCAGCTGGGAATGTTCCGTAGCTCCACGCGGTGTCGATCACGGCGCCAGACGCGTCGAGCGCGTTGACAGTGACATCCGCGTTGGGGTACGCACCGGGGCCAGGATTGTTGAGGATCACCACGAACCACGTCACGGTGTCGTCGTATGTCGCGGGCCCAAAAGCCTGCTCCTTGACGCTGAGGCTCCCATTCACCGGCGCCGGACCCAGCGTCGTCACACCGTCGCGTGACGCGGCCGTCACATCTCCGTCGTAGCTGTAGTCGGCCGAGTTGCTGGCGCCCCAAATGATGAGCGCAAAGATGCCCGCGGATGCGATAGCTCCAAAGATGCCCGTCAGGATGCCAGAGATCGCCATGCCCTTCGACTGCTTCTTTGCCAGGGCGATTGCACCGAGGATGACCGCCACGATCCCCAGCAACGTGCCCCAAAGCGGAATCCAGAAGGTGATGAGCGCGACGAGCCCCACGACGAGCGAGGCGATAGCGAGCCCGGTGGCCGAGCGCGGTCCACCCGGCGCGTACGCCGGCGGAGGTGGTGCATAGCCGTAAGGAGCAGGTGGTACTGGCGGGGCGTACTGCTGTGAGTACTCAGGGGCCTCGGTATTGCCTTCCCCGGCGCCCCACCGCGCTGCGGCGTCGGAGATCGACTGCGGCTGAGGGACGGGCGGGGGGGCGGAATCGGCGGAAGGCGTGTAGTACTCGGGGCTCCCGGGCGTCTCAGACATGGGACCTAGCCTGCCAGAGGAAAGCATGTTGGGTGGATGCTCCGGTTCCACGATCGCCACGTCGACCTGCCTGGCGGCCTCGTTCGCCAACCTATTGAGGACCAGTTGCCACAGCGGTCCAGGTGACGTTGCGAAGGTTGCGTGGGGGTTGGCGTACGACATGGACACCACTCCGGGTTGCGCAACGGTGCTCAAGTTCGCCCTGACCCACCAAGGTAACGATTGGGACTAACACCGCAATTGGGGTATGGTCAAAGAACAGCAAACGCTTTCACAAGAAGCGGGCTTGCGTAACCGGCGAGGCGCGAAGGCGCTCCTCATAGGTGTGTTCGTGCCTCCTTACCCCGAAGGAGAGAACGATGACAACTCGGTGGAACCGCGGGCTTGGGGCCGTCGCCCTCATGGCGGCTGGTGCTCTCACAGTGGCGGGATGCTCGTCGTCAGACGATGGCGGCGCGAGTATGACGCCCAGCGACACGATGGCTGCCGCTGACCTCAGCGGAGTGACACTCAACGTGTCCGCTGCGTGGTCCGGCGACGAACAGGCGAACTTCGAGCAAGTACTCAAGAAGTTCTCTGACGACACTGGAGCCACTGTCAACTACACGAGCTTTGGTGACCAAGCTGCCACCACGCTCGGTACCCAAATCGAGGGTGGAAACCCGCCAAACATCGCGGTGATTTCCTCTCCGGCACTACTTCAGCAGTTCGCGAAAGCGGGAGATCTCAAGCCGCTAACTGACGCGACGGCAGCAGAAGTCGCGAAGAACTACGCACAAAGTTGGATAGATCTGGGATCCGTGGACGGCACCGAATACGGCGTCTGGTTCAAGGCGGCCAACAAGTCAACCGTCTGGTACAACAAGGACATTTACGACCAGGCTGGGGCCACGGTCCCGGCCACGTGGGATGACTTTATGGCCCAACTGCAAGTTGTGAACGACTCCGGCTACTCCGGAATCTCCATAGGAGCGGACGTCGGCTGGCCCCTCACGGACTGGTTCGAGAACGTCTATCTCCGCACTGCCGGTGCCGAAAAGTACGACCAGCTGACCAACCACGAAATTCCGTGGACCGACCCTTCCGTCACGGATGCTCTGAATGTGCTCGCTCAGCTGTTCAGCTCTGACGTCGTGCAATCTGGCGCCGCACAGCGAACCTTCCCTGACTCCGTCACCGAAGTATTCGGAGCCGATCCGAAGGCGGGAACCGTCTACGAAGGTGACTTCGTGGCAGGCAATATCACCGCGGACGGTAACTCCACTGTCGGCGAGAATGCGTTGTTCTACGACTTCCCTTCGGTGAACGGCTCTGATCCGGCAGTCGTAGGCGGTGGCGACGTCGCGGTGGCATTCACTGATGACGACGCCACGGCAGCGCTGATGTCATACCTGGCATCTCCGGACTCGGCGTCGGTATGGGTGCCGCTTGGCGGGCTCACATCACCGAACAAGAATGTCGACACGTCGCTCTACCCGGATGAGACCTCGAAGCAAATCGCAGAGGCGCTCACCAATGCGGCCACGTTCCGTTTTGACATGTCAGACCTCACGCCCAGTGCGTTCGGCGGCACCGCGGGCCAAGGCTTCTGGCAGATCATGATCGACTTCCTGCAGAATCCGTCAGACGTGGCCGGCACCCAGCAGGCCCTCGAAGACGCCGCGGCGGCAGCCTACTAGGAGGCGACACTAGGTAGCGCAGCTCATGGCAACCGATACGGTCCCGGCCACCGCGCCCGCGCGTGGTGGCCGGGACATCCCGATCCGCGCAGCCCGTCGCCGCAAGGCACTCATTGCGCTCGCCTTCCTGGCACCAGCACTGGTGCTCCTAGGCGCTCTCGTGGTCTACCCGATCGTCTTCACGTTCATCCGCTCGTTCTACAACGCGCAGGGCGACGAATTCATCGGCTGGAACAACTACGTCACGATGTTCACAAACGACGCGACGTTCACCGCGATCCGCAACAACATCATCTGGGTGATCGTGGCGCCCATCACGTGCACCATCCTCGGACTGCTGTTCGCCGTCATGCTCAACCGCATCAAGTGGTCCACGGCCTTCAAATTGATCATCTTCATGCCTATGGCGATCTCGATGCTTGCGGCTGGCGTGATCTTTCGCGGCATGTTCCAGGAAGACCCAACTATCGGCGTCGTCAATGCGGTGGTCGTGAGTGTCAAGGATGCGTTCAGCCACGGCGCGGCCTTCCCCGGCGCCAAGCCTCGTGCCGACGCTGGCATTGCTGAAGATCGCGGCATTATTGCTTCGATCGACACCGTGCAACCAGGGTCCACACAAGACTTTCCGTTGGTGGGGATTCGCACGGAAAGCCTTGGCGACAACCCCACCCCGGCGCAAGCGGCCGACGCTCCCTCCAGTGACCAGGTCGTGGGCACCGTATGGCTCGATTTCGTTCCCGGCGGGGGCGGAGTTAACGGCTCGATCGACGCGAACGAGTCCGGTCTGGCGGGCGTCCATGTGGACGCCGTCAACCCCGATGGCACCATCGCCGGATCTGCGACAACGGATGACGCGGGCACGTATGCGATCTCTGGGCTGGACCCCGGCGACTACCGGATAGCTCTGCCCGCAGCCAACTTCGCGGCGGGAGCTAGCGGCGTGCCGTGGCTCAGTTCGACGTTCATCACCGCCGTCGTCATCTTGTCGTACGTATGGATCTGGGCGGGCTTCGCGATGGTCATGATCGCGTCGGGCTTGTCGGCAATGGACAGATCGCTCCAAGAGGCCGCGCGCGTCGACGGCGCGTCAGAGTGGAAGGTATTCACGCGCATCACAGCGCCGCTGCTATCGCCCGTGCTGATAGTCGTTTTCATCACCCTGATCATCAACGTGCTGAAGATCTTTGACCTGGTCTACGTGATTCCTCCCGGCGCCGCCAAGCCAGCGGCGAACGTCATCGCCGTGGAGATGTGGACCGTGTCGTTCGGCGGCGGCAACGACCAGGGGCTAGGTAGCGCGCTCGCAATTCTGCTGCTGCTGTTGGTGTTGCCGTTCATGATCATCAACGTGCGTCGCTTCCGTCAGGAACGCTCATGACTAACCAACTCACGATCGTCAAGCGCAAGAAGACCGTGTGGCAGAGAATCCTTAGCGTCTTCAGCAACAGCTTCGTCAACGCCGCGTTGATCGTGGTTGCCCTGTTATGGCTGATTCCGTCACTGGGTCTCTTCGTGACGTCATTCCGGACGGGAGGCGACAGCGCAACGTCGGGCTGGTGGACGGTAATCAGCAAGCCTGCCCAACTAACACTCGAGAACTACACGAACCTGCTCTCGAACTCGACCATAACGTCGTCCCTGCTGAACTCGATCCTGATTGTGGTGCCGACGACTGTGCTCGTAGTGTTGATCGGCTCGCTCGCCGCATACGCCTTCGCGTGGATGGAATTCCCTGGGCGGGACGGGCTCTTGGTTTTCGTCATCGTGCTCCTCGCCGTGCCGCTGCAGGTGGCGCTGATCCCCGTTGCGCGAATGTTTGGGCTACTTGGGATTTTCGGCTCCATACCAGGAGTGATTCTGTTTCACGTGGCGTTTGGGCTTCCCTTCGCGATCTTCTTGCTGCGCAACTTCTTCACGCAGATCCCCAAGGAGGTGCTCGAGGCTTCTCGCGTTGACGGCGCGAGCGAGTGGCGCATCTTCACGCGCATCATCCTGCCCCTTGGAGGCCCTGCGATCGCCTCACTCGCGATCTTCCAATTCCTGTGGACGTGGAACGACCTGCTCATCGGGCTGATCTTCACCAACGCGGAGTCGCAGCCCATCACAGTTGCGATCCAGAGTCAGCTACGGCAGTTTGGCGCCAACATCGACGTGCTGTCTGCGGGCGCGTTCCTGTCGATGGTCATCCCTTTGATCGTGTTCTTCGCGTTCCAGCGTTTCTTCGTCGAGGCGCTGTTGCAAGGATCGAACAAGTAGTGGGTACAGACAACAGTGAACCCTCTCGCGTTTGCCAACAACTGCCGATTACCGTTTAGTTAGGTGTAGGCCACCAAGGAGCATTCATGTCACTGACGAGCATTTTCAAGGCGATGTTCAACGCGCTGTTCGCCTCCATTGCGGGCGCGTGGATCGCTCGCGTGCGCACCGAATACGCCATCGCCAAGGTGGAGATGCAGCACAAGCTGGCAGAGATCCGCACCGGCGTGATCATGCTTGTCGTCGCCGCGACCTTTGGGTTCTTTGTGGTGGCACTGCTGCTATTTGCGGCCGTCTTTGGTCTCGCGACCATCATGCCCGCGTGGGCTGCCGCTCTCGTTGTCGCCTTCATCTTGGGCGCCTGGGTTGTGGTCTTTGGGCTCATGGGTGCCAAGAAGATCAGCAAGAACAAGGACTTGGTCCCTCACCGCGCCATCGAAAACATCAAGGGCGCGATGCAGTAGCCCCTGAGTCGGCATCACCTAACTCCGCAGGTCTCAACTCCGCAGCACCCAGTTCTAGCGCGTCAACCACGGCCGCTGCGACCTTGGGCTTGCGCGTAGCCAGCCACACGCCCAACAGCACCACCACTGCGCCCACTGGCTCATACCAGTGGAGCGTCTCGTTGAGCACCAGGATCCCGAGGATCGTCGCGATGATAGGCACCACGTACGTGGTCGACGCTGCGGTGGTTGCCCCTACCACCCGCACCACGCGATAGAACAGCACGTAGGCGAACGACGTTCCGAGCACCCCGAGGGCAACGAGCGACCACACGGCGCTGGCGGTGACCGGCCCACGCTCTCCGTTGCCCACCACGCCCGGCGCGGAGATCGCCGCGATCGGCGCGAGCATGAGCGAGGAGAGCACCATCTGCGCCGCACTGAGGCTCGTTGGCGTCTCCTTGATGGACCGCAGCAGGATTCGCGAGAACGTGCCGCCCAGTCCGTAACAAGCAGTTGCCGCGAGCATCAGCACCGCGCCAAGCACGGGAAGCTCACTCACGTTCCACGCCCCAAGCAGCACCGCGATACCAAACGCGCCGATCACGAGCCCAACGATCTGCACCCGAGTCGCCTTCTCCGTGGGGATCAGTAGTGCCACAAACATCGCTGTCCATAGCGGTGTTGTCGCGTTGAGGAGGCTCGCGAGGATGGACGTGATGTGCAGTTCCGCGAACGGAATCAGGATGAACGGCACCACAGACAATCCCAGCGCCACGAGCGCCACGGACCCCAGTTCGCGCCACGAGAAACGCGGCCGATGCCGCATGACGAGCAGCATCCCAGCGAGCACCACGGTGCCAACCACCACGCGCCCAAACGCCACCTCTGCCGGCGTGAAGGACTCAAGCGCCACGTGGATGAACAGGAAGCTCGAACCCCAGAACAGGGAGGTGGTCAAGAAGGCCGGCACCCAGGCCTTGGCCGGCGCGCTCATGCTGCCTCCATCGCTATCAGCCGACGCTTCAGCTGGGTCACTCCGCCGAACCCACCGATGCCGGACGCACTCACGATGCGGTGGCACGGGGTGAAAGGCGTGGTGAGATTGAGCGCGCAGGCTGTGCCAACGGCGCGAGCTGCGCGCGGGCGGCCCACCTCATGCGCGATCTCGCCGTACGTTGCGGTTTCGCCGGAAGGCACCTCGCGCACGGCAGCCCAGATCTGCTGCTGGAGCGCGGTTCCTTCTTGGAACACGGGGATTGCCGCCAATGCCAACCCATCCCCCGCCGCCCAGGAGGCGAGTGCCGCCGCCACGCGAGCGTCGGGCATCTCAACGTACGGGCGGCCAACTTCGCGCGCGGCCTCGCCAATGCTCCCAAAGTGGGAGCACACAACGGCGTCTGACGCAGGGTCAACGAGCACCGCGAGGTCACCTACGGGCGTGACATAGGTGCCCGCGAGCAAGGGGGACGGCATGGCAGAAGCGTACGCGTCACGGCTGACACGACGGAGGTGCCAGTTGCTAGAGGCGTGGCTCCTGCGCGTCGGCGAGAAGGGCGCGCACTTCCGCCTCTTTGAAGCGGCGGTGGCCGCCTAGAGTACGAATCGACGACAGCTTGCCCACCTTCGCCCACCGGGTCACGGTTTTGGGGTCAACGCGAAAGATCGCGGCAACCTCGCTCGGCGTGAGCAACTTTTCCGGCTCTTGGGCCGTGTCAAACATCATTGTCATCCCTCAGATCTGGTGCGTCCCCTCGCGGGTTCCTGTCGCTAGATGAGACGTCTACCACCACCAATTATGACGGGCTTTCAGCGAGATTTCCTTATTGACCGGTTTGGGCGGGGTCGCTGGCCACTGAGGGCGCGTTGTAAAGTACCGGATAGGACAGGCACAACGGGAAGGGACGGCGACATGGGGCGCGGTCGTCAAAAGGCTAAAGACGCGAAGATTGCGCGCGAGCTGAAGTACACCAACCACGGCGGAGACCTCCGGGATCTTGAGCGTGAGTTGACGTCCCACGCGCCTACGCAGACGGTGACGCGCGAGCCAGAGCCCAAGCCTGAACCTGTCGATCCCTACGTTGACCGCTGGGCGACTGACGACGACGACTGACCGCTCCTAGCACGGAGCGCCCACGCGCGCCCGACGCTGGGGCCAGTTACAAGCGGTACGTGCCAGTGAGCACCACGGCGCCGCCGTCGACTCCCTTTGCCCCGCGCACCACGTCAGGCGATGTGGGGCGGCCCGCGTCCAATGCGACCTCACCGATCACCCACGCGGGAACGCCGACCGCGCCGCACGCCTCAACGACTGTCGCGACATCGGCGGCCGCGACAACGGCTACCATGCCGATGCCAAGATTCAGCGTCTGCTCGAGGTCGTTCCACGGCACGTTGCCTGCATCTTGAATGAGCGCAAAGATCGGGGGCAACGCCCACGAGTCACGCGCAACCGTTGCGGCAAGGCCGAGCGGCAACACGCGCGCCAAGTTCGCCGCGAGCCCGCCGCCGGTCACGTGCGAGAACGCGTGAATGCCCGGCACGGTCTCCGCGAGCGACACGCATAGCTTCGCGTAGATGCGCGTGGGCTCCAAGAGTTCCTCACCCAGGGACCGCGTCAGTTCGGGCGCATAGGTCTCAAGCGTCCAGCCGCGGTGCGCAACAACGGAACGGACCAGCGAGTAGCCGTTCGAGTGAAGTCCAGAGGACTCCATCGCGATGACGACGTCTCCGGCCCTCACCTTGTCTGGACCCAGCACCTTGGACGCCTCGACCACACCGATAGCCGCGCCTGCGACGTCGTACTCTTCAAGGCCCATGACGCCAGGGTGTTCTGCCGTCTCGCCGCCAACGAGCGCAACGCCCGCCTCGATGCAGCCCTCCGCGATGCCGCGAACTATGTCAGCGATCCGCTCGGGGACCACGCGGCCGCACGCTATGTAGTCGGTCATGAGCAGAGGCTTTGCGCCGCACACCACGATGTCGTCGACAACCATCGCCACGAGGTCGCGCCCAATGGTGTCGTGCACGCCCATGGCCTGTGCGATGACGATCTTGGTGCCAACACCGTCGGTCGAGGATGCGAGCAACGGCCGCTCATACGCGAGCAGGGCGGACGCATCGAATAGCCCGGCGAACGCGCCGACCCCGCCCAGCACCTCGGGCCCGTGCGTCTTCGCTACGGCGGCCTTCATGAGCTCCACGGCCTTGTCGCCCGCGTGGATGTCCACCCCGGCGTCGGCGTACGTGATGCCGTCGGCGTCGCTCATGAGGAGACCTCCGCCGGTTGCCACATGAGCAGGTGCCGCGCGTCGACCGGCGGTTCGATGGGGTACTCGCCCGTGAAGCACGCGGTGCACAGCTTGGACGCCGGCTGCTCAGTCGCGGCGATCATGCCGTCCACCGAGATGTGGCCAAGCGAGTCCGCGCCAATGTCGATGCGCAGTTCCTCGAGCGTGTGCCCCACCGCCGCGAGCTCGCCGCGCGTGGGAAAGTCGATGCCGTAGAAGCACGGCCACGTTACAGGCGGCGCCGAGATCCGCACGTGCACCTCGAGCGCACCGGCCTCGCGCAGCATCGAAATGATGGCGCGCTGGGTGTTGCCGCGCACGATCGTGTCGTCAACAACGATGAGCCGCTTGCCCTCGATAACCTCGCGCAAGGGGTTGAGCTTGAGTCGGATGCCCAGTTGGCGCAACGTCTGCGACGGTTGGATGAACGTGCGGCCCACGTAGGCATTCTTGGTGAGGCCTTGGGCGAACGGAATGCCAGAAGCTTGCGCGTAGCCAACCGCCGCTGGCGTCCCACTCTCGGGAACGGGAATGACGAGGTCGGCCTCGACCGGGTGCTCGCGAGCAAGCGTGCGCCCCATTTCAAGGCGAGCGGCGTTCATCGAGCGGCCGTTGATGGAGGTGTCTGGGCGGGCGAGGTAGACGAACTCGAAGATGCAGCCCTTGGGGTCCGCGATGGCAAACCGCTGCGAATGCACGCCGTCTGCGTCGATACGGATGAACTCGCCCGGCTCCACCTCGCGCACGAACGTGGCGCCAACGATGTCGAGCGCAGGGATCTCGGAGGCGACCACCCAGCCGCCGCTCGCCATCTGGCCAAGCACCAAAGGGCGAACCCCGTGCTGGTCCCTCGCGGCGTAAAGATTTTGCTCATCCATGAAGACAAAGCAGAACGCGCCGCGCACTTGCGGCAGCAGTTCCAACGCGGTCTCTTCAAGGGTCTCGAACTCGTCCCAAGCAAGCAGCGCGGTGAGGATCGCCGTGTCCGTGCAGGCGCTCCCGCGCATTGTGTTTCGCGTGGCCTGCCCAAGGCGCTCCTCAACCAATTCGAGCAGGCGCTCGGTATTGGTCAGGTTGCCGTTGTGCCCCAACGCGACGGTGCCGTGCTTGGTTGGCCCCAGCGTCGGCTGGGCGTTTGCCCACGTCGATGCCCCGGTGGTCGAGTAGCGCGTGTGGCCCACCGCAAGGTGACCCTGGAGAGCTTCAAGCGCACCCTCGTCGAAGACCTGCGAGACGAGACCCATGTCCTTGAATACCAGGATGTTCTCGCCATTTGAGGCGGCGATTCCTGCGCTCTCCTGGCCGCGATGCTGCAAAGCGTAGAGGCCAAAATACGCGAGCTTGGCAACTTCCTCGCCGGGAGCGTATACGCCAAAGACGCCGCACGCGTCCTGCGGTCCCTTTTCGCCAGGGAGCAGGTCGTGGCTTAGGCGGCCGTCGCCCCTGCGGCTCACGTGGCGTCGCCCTTCGCTTCTTCTTGCCCGACGCTAAGGCCGTCAGGCTCCGGCGTTGCCGTAGGCGGTTCCCAAGGGAACGGGCCCGTCGCGGGAGCGCGGCGCGTGCCGTCCACGCCTACAACGAGCGCCGCAGAAACGATCGCCCCGATGATGCCGAATCCCGCGGCCACAAGCAACGCGACAACGCCGCGGCCGAGCGGAGTTGAGTTGGGAAGCACGAGCCCGATGATCAGCCCTGCGCCCGCCCCAATCGCCACCCCGGTGCCGATAAACCGGCCGAAACGAGGGGCGTTGCGCACCACCGCGTCGAACGCAACGCGGTCGAGCTCATCCATCGTTGGGGTGTCCTCGTCCGCGGCTTCGGACAGGGGAGCGTCAGTCACGGGACCAGTCTACGGGCAGGCCGCGCGGGCACAGAGTCAGTCGTGCGGAACGGGCGCGACGAGCGGCAACAGGCCCGCAAGGTCGGCCTGCTCCCCCGATGCCCTCACGAGGCCGCCGGCCACGGCGTCTGCCCATGTGGTCTCGCCCGTGACGAGTGAAAGGAAGACGTCGGGACCGAGCTCGATCACGGCAGGTGGGGTGCCGCGGCGGTGCACGGAACCTTCGACGATTTGGGTGGCGCCGTGCGGGGGCACGCGCACCTCTACCGATTGGCCGGGCGCGCGTTCAGCGAGTTCCTCGAGGCCCCAACGCACAGCGGTCGCGATGACGTCCTTGTCGATGTGGCCGCCGGTCGCCAGCCATGACGCAATGGCGGAACGGCCCTCGACGTCGGGGATGCGGCGGCGGTTCATGTGGTCAAGCGTCGCACGGGAAGCGCTCACCGATTCACCGCCCGGTCCTGCTCTACAGCCAGTGCCTACTCTTGAAAATGCGGTAAAGGGTGTAGCTCATGGCGGCCATCGCCGCGATCGCAAGGGGGTAGCCAAAGACCCAATTCAGCTCTGGCATGTGGTGAAAGTTCATCCCGTAGATCGAGGCAATGAGGGTTGGGGCGAACAGGATCGCTGCCCACGACGAGATCTTCTTGACGTCTTCGTTCTGGTCTATGCCGGTCTGCGAGAGGCGTCGCATCTCGTCATTCTGGTCTTGAGTGACGAGCGTGGCATGCACGGTGAGCGCGTTGTCGAGCAGCACTCTGAACGAGTCGACCCGCTCCGTGACTCGCAGCACGTGGTCCGCGACGTCGCGCAGAGACCGCTGCAACTCGACGTCGACCTCGTACTTGTCCGCGCCGCGCAGCAACGCGTCGAGCATGCCCTTCAGGGGGTTCACCGCGCGCTGGAACCCGATCACCTCGCGGAGGAGCTCGTAGATGCGAAGGGAGACCTCTGGATCGCGGCGAAAGAGCTGGTCCTCGATCTCGTCGATGTCGTTCTCGAGACCCAAAACGACTGGGGCATAGCCGTCGGCGATCTCATCGAGGATCGCGTACAGGATCGACTCCGGGCCCAGCGCGAGGAGCCCGGGAGCTGCCTCGAGACGACGGCGCACCCGCGCGAGGTCGGGCCGCTCCGCATGGCGAACGGTGACCACGAACTCCCTGCCGACGAACACGTGGACCTCGCCGAAGACAACCTCCTCCTCGGCGTCGAGATACCAAGCCGGACGAAGGACGACGAAGAGCGTGGCGCCGTAGCGCTCCAACTTGGCGCGCTGGTGGCCTTTGAGGGCGTCCTCCACGGCGAGCGGATGCAGAGAGAACTCGTCGGCTACGGAGCGAAGTTCCTCCTCCGAGGGCTGGAGGAGGCCGATCCACGCCATGCCCTTGCGGTCATGGAGTAGCTCATACGTCTCGTCGAGGGTCTTGGGACTCTGAGTGCGCACGCCGTCCACGTAGATCGCGTTGTCGACCAGGGTCACTGCGAACTCCTCACCTCGTTGTGTTGAGAGTGACTTAAGCGAAGTGCCTCGGCAAGGTCGCTTCCCAGGCGGTGCGCAGCTCGTCGAGCCCCACACTGAACGCGCCTTGGATATCGAGACCCAGTTCGGAATCTGTAACCCCAACGCGCACCGCAGGCACGCCGCGCGCGGCGAGCATCGCCGAGAAGCGCTCGTCTTCGGAGCGCGGCACCGCGACGAGCGCACGGCCCTGCGACTCGGAGAACAACGCCTGTGCGAGGCTCACGCCGTCGCGCTCGCACAGTTCGTCAAGCACTACGCGAGCGCCAACGCCGTAGCGCAGAGAGCCAAACGCAATCGCGGCAGCTATGCCGCCTTCGGAAACCTCACGCGCAGCGTCGATCAGCCCATCTCGAGAGCATGCGACCATGACCTCAGCGAGCAAACGCTCCGCCTCAAGATCGACTACCGGCGGCAACCCCCCGAGGTGGCCCGCGATCGCGGCGTACTGCGAGCCGTCGAGTTCTGCTCGCGTGGTGCCGAGCACGTACAGCAGTTGGCCCTCTTCTCTCCAGCCGGAAGGGGTGGCCCTGTCAACGTCGTCGAAGACGCCGAGCACTCCAACGATCGCGGTGGGGTTGATCGAGGAGTCGATCTGCCCAGGCTGGCCCGTGCCGTTGTACAGCGACACGTTGCCGCCGGTGACCGGCACGCCAAGCACCTGGCATGCGTCGGCGAGACCGCGGATTGCCTCGGCGAACTGCCACATCGCGTCGGGGTCCTCTGGTGAACCAAAGTTGAGCCCGTCGGTGATGGCGAGCGGCGTTGCGCCGGCAATCGCTACCGCGCGGTACGCGGCCGCGAGGGACTGGATGGCACCGGCGTAAGGGTCCAGTTTCGTGAAGCGATCGTTGGAACGCGTAGCGATCGCCACCCCGCGCCCGGTGGCCTCGTCCACGCGAATGACGCCAACAGCGTCGGGCCGTGCCATCGCTGTATTGCCCTGCACGTAGCGGTCGTATTGCGACGTGATCCACGCGCGGGACGACATGTTGGGCGACGCCATCAGCTCCAAGAACGCGAGGCGAAGGTCATCCTCGTGGACCGGCATCGGCATGCTACGGGCCGTATCTGCCTGCAACGCGTCCATCCACGTTGGCCGCGCGAACGGACGGTTGTACACAGGGCCGTCATGCGCCACGGTGCGTGGATCCACGTCAACGATGCGCTCGCCGTGATGATCGATCGTGAGCCTGCCGGAATCGTTGACCTCGCCAACCACGGCGGTCTCAACCTCCCACTTGCCCGTGATCTCGAGGAACGCGTCGAGCTTGTCCGGCGTGACGACGGCCATCATGCGCTCTTGGGATTCCGACATCAAGATCTCGCCAGCGTTCAGGGTGGGGTCGCGAAGCAGCACGTCGTCGAGCCACACGTGCATGCCGCCGGAACCATTCGAGGCGAGCTCTGAGGTGGCGCACGAGATGCCGGCCGCGCCCAGGTCTTGGATGCCAAGCACCACGTCAGCGGCAAACAACTCGAGGCAGCACTCGATGAGCACCTTTTCCATGAACGGGTCGCCGACCTGCACGGAGGGGCGCTTCGCGGGCACGCCATCCTCGAAGGTCTCCGAGGCCAAGATTGAGGCCCCACCGATGCCGTCGCCGCCGGTCCGCGCGCCGAACAGCACCACCTTGTTTCCAACTCCCGCGGCGGAGGCGAGGTGGATGTCCTCGTGCTTCATGATGCCAACGCACAATGCGTTGACCAAAGGATTTCCCTGGTAACTGGCGTCAAATACGGCGCCGCCGCCGATGTTCGGCAGGCCAAGCGAGTTGCCGTAGCCGCCCACGCCGCTCACCACGCCGTGCACTACGCGCGCTGTGTCTGGGTGCGTGATCTCGCCAAAGCGCAGCTCGTCCATGACGGCAACCGGCCGCGCGCCCATCGCGAGAATGTCGCGCACGATCCCGCCAACGCCCGTGGCCGCGCCCTGATACGGCTCAACATATGACGGGTGATTGTGGCTCTCAACCTTGAAGGTCACCGCCCAGCCGTCGCCGATGTCGACAACCCCCGCGTTCTCGCCAATGCCAACCATGAGGTGTTCCTTCATGGCCTCTGTCGTCTTCTCGCCAAACTGCTTGAGGTGCACCTTCGAGGACTTATAGGAGCAGTGCTCTGACCACATCACCGAGTACATCGCGAGTTCCGCGTTCGTTGGCCTGCGACCAAGCAACTCGCGGATGCTCGCGTACTCGTCGGCCTTGAGGCCTAGCGCGGCCCATGGCTGCTCTTGCTCAGGGGTGGCGGCGGCAATCTCAACCGTGTCGAGATGGCTTGTGGTGGCGTCGGGCATGAATTCCCTCAAGATGTTCGGGGCGACGGATACCCAACAAGCGTACCGGCGGCGCGTGAAGGCGCTGGCCCCTGCCCGACGCTGGGGCGGGCAAGCAGCAAAAGCCGGCAAATGCGTCGGCCAACTTGGGCACCGTGCCCCCATAAGTAGTGGCAGCGCTCGCCTAGCGGGCATGTCCGTTTTGAAGTATTTTCGGCAGTGGACACTTGTGAGGGGGAGGCGTGCCGAACACGCAACTCACGCTGAGACTCCTGGGACTGCCAACGCTGCTGACCGGAGGCAACCCCGTGGCGCTTTCGCCAGGGGCAACGTTGCTGTGCGCCTACTTAGCCCTCGCACCGAAGGAGGGTCGGTCGCGCGAGACTGCCGCGGCACAACTGTTCAGCGACTGCCCCTCTCTCACCGCGCGGCGCCGCCTCAACACTGCGTTGTGGCGACTGCGCACGGAAATGCGTTCGCTCACCGGGCTAGAGATCGTTGCCCCGGCGGACGGCAAGCGGGTTGCCCTCAGCTCCGGCTGTTGAGGTCGCGCTCGACGCCCGTCTTTTTGAACAACTTGTGGCGCCGGCGCTCGCCGGCAAGCCGGACGCGCTCACCGCCGCGCAGGCCTCTGCGCTAGAGGCCGCCGTGTCGATGCACCGCGGGGAACTCGTGGAACAGTGCACGGACGAGTGGATCATGGCCGAGCGCGCCAGGATTGAGAACCTCTTCCTTACCGCCCTCGACTATCTGCTGCAGCATTACGGAGCACTTGGCGAGGTTGGCGCCATCGCCAAGTACGGTGACATGGCGCTCGCACTCGAGCCGTTGCGCGAGGACATCCACCGCCATCTCATGGTCTCGTACGCCGCTGCGAGCAGAGACGACCTCGTCGAGAGCCAATTTGAACGATGCCGCGCTGTACTGCTTGAGGAGCTGGGAGCCGATCCCATGCCCGAGACCATTGCGTTGTATTCGCGCTTACGCCGCGGCGACGCCGCACCCAACGCGAGCGTCGATGCCTTGACCGCGGAACTCGAGCGCGCACGCAGGGAGATCGCACGCCTTGGCGAGATCGTGGATCGCGCGCTCGATCACGTCTCACGCCTCGCCTGACCTGCTCCGTGATAGCTCCGCGATAGCGCGGTGACTGCTCCGTGAGAGGCACCCACCAGGCTGACCCCAACAGCAGAAGGGTCACGGCCTGGTGGTCAAAACGTGGAAGCACCGATTCCTCCTCGATGTGTGGGCTGAGCCCCGTGAGGTCGAATCGCTTCCCCTCATTGTCCGCGCAAGGGTCCGTGACCTCACCACCGACGAGGAGACGTACGTGGGGTCGTTCACAGAGTTCGAGCGGCTCGTAGAGGCGCGGCTCGACGCTGAGGGCCTCACCCCGCGCCGCTGGGAGCGCGAGTCATGATCCTCGAGGTCTCTGAAGCCCTCATCGACGTGATTCACAACGCCACGCCAGACATGGGTGACTGGATCGAGTTGCACAAGATCACGCCGGGTGGCACCGCGCCCTCCGATACCAAGGCGCAACTTGCGCTCATCGCCGTGGCGCCACACCCGCACATGATCAACAGGCCGCTTGTGGAAGGGATCGCTGGGCTGGTGCGCGCGCCCATGCACCTGCAACTCACGTACGTGGTCACCTACCTAGGGGCTCACGACGAAGCGCAGATCCGCCTCGACCGTGTGGTGCAGGCGTTTCATACCACTCCGATCGTCACTCGCGCCGACCTCCAGCCGCCATTGAGCGAAGCAGTGGAGTCCATCACGATCCGGATGCTCAGCCCCAACGCAGACGAGCGCAACCAGATCTGGGGCGCTCTTGGCCGGCCCGGGCCGCTGTCCCTCTTCTATGAAGTGGACGTAGCCCCCGTGCCGATCATCGAACGCGAGGGTGCTGGCCGCATTCGCGAGCACCGCATCGACTACGTGGGTTCGTCATGACCGTCATCGCCACCACAACCGCCACCACCAGGCACCTGGTGCGGTTGGTTCACGCCGCGACGGGTCGCCCCATTGCCGACGTACGGGTGAGCCCCCGTGCGTGGCCGACGGGCTGGTGGGCTCGAGTGGTTGACGGCACCGTGGTTGTTGGCTCCACCTCATCCGTCGCAGGCCCCGCGGAGCTCGACGTCATCGTGACGGACGGCCGCCTTGCGTCGCTCCTCACCTTCCCCACGCCCGTGGTGGGCCAACCACTCAACTCTGTCCGGGTGCCGCTCACCGCCGACGACATTGAGGTCCCGCTGACCCCCGTGGACATGACGCTCACCGTGGAGATCAAGGACACGACCGGCTACAGCGACAACCTCACCGTGACCGTGCGCGGAGCGTCGGGCAATCCCACGGTGCCGCTGACCGAGGGGCCTGATGGTTTCTACTCCGCAACCCGCACATGGGGCGCGGACCTCATCAACGCCGACCTCCGGATCGGCACCACAACAGTGCGCAAGGTCTCCATGGACTACGGGCACACCCAGACCCGCATTTTTGTGGTCGATCCCACCTAGACACGAGCCAAGGAGGCTGTCGTGACCTATCAATCACCAGGCGTGTACATCGAGGAGGTGCCTTCGGGCCCCCAACCGATCGCCGCCGCATCGACAAGCGTTGTTGCCATTCTTGGCACCACGCGAAGGGGACCGGTGAAGAAGCCCACCAGGGTGACCAGCTGGTCCGACTTTGTCCGCACCTTTGGCAATGCCACCGCACGTTCGTTCACTGCGGAGTCCGTCTTTGGGTTCTTCGAGAACGGAGGACCGGCGGCATACATCGTGCGCGTCGATCCTTCGACGCCTGCCCAGTGGACGGTGCGAGATGGCCAAAGCAGCCCAACGACGAGCTTCGTCATCAATGCTGCGAGCCCGGGCGCTTGGGCCAACAAGGTCACGGTTACCGCGGCACCGGACTTCACCGGAGCGCAGGGCTCACTCGCTCGTGCCATCGTGTCAGCAGACACGGCCGCCGCAGTGGGTACGGTCGCGATCCCCGTTAAGGGATCCGGCGGCCTCCGCGCAGGAGACACCGTGTTGCTCACCACGCGCGCCGCCACGAGCGCAGGCTCGGTGTCCGCAGTGACAGCCACCTCCGTCACCGTGAACAACACGGGCTCTGCGGTCGCCCTGCGAGTAGGGGATGTCATCGCACTCACCACCGCGGCCGCGCCCACAACGCTCGACTTCGCGGCGGGTTCAGGAATCCGGAGCGGCGACATCCTGGTGCTGGTTGCGCCCGACGCCACGCGCACCGAAGCGCGGGTTGTGGCCGCCGAACAGTCGGGGTCGGTGCTCAGGGTCACGCTCGCGGCGCCGCTCGGTGCCGCTGTGGTTGCGGCCGCATATGCCCGACGCCGCGCCACCTTTGTTGGCACCACCACTGGCAATACGGGCGGCACATTGCCCGCGAGCATGATCACGTGGAACGTTGGCGAGGGCTTGGGCCCGCGCAACAACGACACCCAGCTCACGGGAGCGCGGATCACTCTTGCGAACGGAGCGGTCGCACGCTGGAATGGCAGCTCCACCTTCGCAGTAATCGGTGGTGGAGATGCCCCTGCCGGCGAACTCACTGCAGAGGCACAAGTGCGGGTCGCGACCTACACGGCGGCCATTTCCTTTACGCCCGCAAATATAGAAGCGGTGCTCCAGCAGTTCTCATTCCTGCCCGAAACCACGGCCATCAGACTCACGAATGGCACGGACACCGCAACGGTCACCCGCACGGGGCCAGGGACTGGCACGTTGGTGGGAACACTCGGCGCAGCCACGTTCACAACCGCAACGTTCGTGTTGCCCGCTGATGCCTCGCGAGGCGTTGTGGTGCGCTGCGCAGTCGCCCCAGCTGTGGGTGAGTACGTGGAGTTCTCCGCCACCAAGACCTTCCGGATCACAGCGTCCACCCATGTCGATGGCGACATCTACGTGCTCGACTTCGCGGAAACCACAACTATCGCGTCGGAAGACGGGGGCGACTTCGGTCGCTTCGCACTCATCGGTGTGGTTCCCACGTTGGGGCTCGCTCAACGCTTCAGCCTGAGCGTCGCGTATGACGGCGCAGAGGTAGAGCGGTTCACTGGGCTGTCTCTCGACGACACCCACCCCGGCTACTTCGCGGGCGACGGCGTCGTCACTGGGGTGTCCACCTACATCGCCCCCGCAAAGCGAGCCGCAGGTGCACCTGCGATTGCGGTAGGCACGATGCCTGCCACGGTTACGAGCAGCCAAGCCGGTATTGACGCGGCGGCATCGAACGGTGACTACGCAGAGGGTCTGACGGCGCTTGAGGCCGAAACGGAACCGGCGATGGTCATCGCGCCCGACGCCGTGAAGCTCGCTGATCCGCTGTTGCAAGCGGACCTCATCGGCAAGGTCGTCACGCACTGTGAGCAGTTCCGACGGTTCGCCATCATCGATGGCCCGGACGAGGACAACGACCAAGAACTCGTCGGTTGGCGCAACTCCACGGTGAGCAGCACCTATGCCGCCGTGTTCGCGCCTCACCTGTCGATAGTGACGATCAACCCCGACTCGACAGACCGGTACTCCACGGTTCCGCCGTCAGGTTTTGTGGCCGGCGTCTTTGCCCGCACCGATCGCGAGCGCGGCGTCCACAAGGCACCAGGCAACGAGCGGGTGAGCGGGCTCGTCGGCCTTGCGGAGTCCTATACACAGCGCAGGCAAGACCTGCTCAATCCCTCGGGCGTGAACCTCATCCGGGCCTTCCCCGGCAGGGGCACGCGCATCTGGGGAGCGCGCAACGCGACCGACGACGCCACCTGGCGCTACGTCAACGTAAGGCGCCTGTTCAACATGATCGAGACCAGCGTCGAACGCTCAACGCAATGGGTGGTCTTTGAGCCAAATACGGCGTCGACGTGGATTCGCATCAAGGTCTCCGTGGAGAACTTCCTGGACCAGCAATGGCGCGCAGGAGCGCTTGCTGGCGTCAAGCCGGAGGAGGCCTACCGCGTGCGAGTTGGCCTTGGCCAAACGATGACGGAGACGGACATCGACCTGGGGTTGGTCATCACAGAAGTGGCCATCGCCCCTGCTAAACCAGCGGAGTTCGTCATCTTCCGCTTCAGCCACAAGCGCCTGTCCGAGTAGCAGAAGGAGCACCGAATCATGTATCCCCTGACCACCCTGCACTTTGAAGTGAAGCTGGGGCGACTCCCAGAACACCATCGAGCTTTTCCGAGGTTAGCGGCCTCACCATGGAGTCCGAGGTCGTGGAGTATCGCGGCGGCGCCGACAAGCAGCTCAGCACGCGCAAGCAGCCCGGGCCTCAAGAAGTTCAGCAACGTCACGCTCAAGCGAGGCATCGCCCCCGCTGAAGCCGGCAACGGCCTGTTCGAGTGGTACAACACCATCGCGGCTGGCACGGTCACGCGCCGTCCCGTAACGGTGAGCCTGCTCAACGAGGCGCGCGACCCGGTCATGACATGGAAGATCCAGCGACGCCTGGCCCGTGAAGATCGAGGGGCCGGGGCTCAAGTCCACGGGCACCGACGTCGCCATCGAGTCCGTCGAGTTCGCCTGCGAGGGCATCGAGATCGAGGTGGCCTGACGCGATGATCCCCACCACCTCGCCCGCGATCATGCCGTTCACAACGGCGCACTTTGTGCTGGCCATCGACGGGCTCTCCTCGGTGAGCTTCTCGCAAGTGCACGGGGCTGGCGGGCGAGGTGAGCGTGGAGGAGTACGCGGAGGGCGGCGAGAACCGCTTTTCCCATCGCTTCCCTTCTCGTGGCTCGTTCCCCAACCTGGTGCTTGGCCAGGGGGCGGGGCCAACGCGGGAGTTGTGGGACTGGTTCTACGAGTTCCACGTGACCGGATTGGTGGCGCCGCGGGACGGCACGGTCACGCCTCATGAGCACGGTCGACGGCGATCTCAGCCCCGTGCGCGTGTGGGCTTTCACGCGCGGCTGGCCGGCAAAGCTCACGGGGCCCGACTTGGACGCGCAGTCCGTCTGCCATCGCGATCGAGTCCATCGAGATCGCCCATCACGGGCTTGAGCTCAAGAAGACGGAGAGCTGACATGGCCGTCGTGATTGGGCAGATCATCACCGAGACCGCTGCGGCGCCCACGCCGGACGCGCAAGCCAGCGCGGCGTCGGGCAACAACAACGACGCCCAACTGGACCTCATCGTTCGCCGTGCCAGCGAGCGCGTGATGGAGCAACTGCGCAGGGAGTGGGACCGATGACGCTCACCGCAACGCAGCTCACCAAGCTCACGATCGACGCCTACACGGACATCGAGTTCCACACGCCTGCCGGCGTTTCGTGGAGTGCGCTTCTCAATCCCACCGAGCTCACCTTCTCGCGCAAGAACCTCTACCAGGCGACACAGTCTGCCGGCACCTCCGCGCCGCAACAGTCGTTCAGCGGAGGCGAGCCAGACCAGGTGTCGCTCGACCTGCTGCTCGACGGCACGGGCGTGGTCGGCGAAGCCGGCTCGATCGGTCCCAAGCTTGACGAACTCCTAGCGCTCACCAAGTTCCAAGGCGACACGCACCAGCCGTACTACGTGCACGCATACTGGGGCCGGTTCTCGTTCCGGGGGATCCTCACCCAGGTAGACGTCACCTACAAGCTTTTCGATCGCGCGGGGGAGCCACTGCGCGCCACGTGCAAGCTGCAGTTCAAGGAGGCGCTGTCGCCCGAGGAGGTGCAGGCAGAGGATCGCACCGCTTCGCCCGATCTGTATCAGACGTGGCTGGTCAGGGACGGCGAGACGCTCGACGCGATCGCCGCAACCGTGTACGGCGACCCCGCATACTGGCGGCCGCTCGCCGTCGGCAAACCGGCTCACCAACCCGCGCGGGATTGCGCACGGGCCAGGTGCTGATGCTTCCCCCCGTCGCGGCGCGCACTGGGGCGCGCAGATGAGCGGCGCAGCCGGACCGCCCCGCGTTCGAGGTCACGGCGGCCGGCGCAGTGCTCGCGCCGCTCGTGGCCGCCGACGTGGTGGAGATCGACGTCCACGAGGAGGTGGGGCGCCACGCGCGCTGCACGCTGCTGGTGCAGAACTGGGACGCCGACACGCGCGCCGTTCGGCACAGCGACAGCGGGCCGTTCACTCCGGGCGCGGAACTCGCGGTGTCGATGGGCTTTCACAGCGACCTGACGCCGGTTTTCGAGGGCGTCATCGCGTCGCTCACCGCGCACTTCCCTCGCGGGCGGCCGGCCCACGCTGCGCGTCGAGGCGCGCTCCAAGTCGATCTTGCTTGGAGCACCCGCCGCGGTCGCGGCAACTCGCCGACGTCACCGACGCCGACGTGGCGTCTGCGATCGCCGCCGACTACTCGCTCACCGCCGATGCCGACGACGGCGATCACGCGCCCCTTCGTCGTGAGCGACCGAGTGAGCGACTGGGACTTCCTCAAGGCCCGCGCCACAGAACTTGGCTGGGCGCTGTACGTGCGCGGCGACTCGCTCGTGATGAAGCCGCCTGCGTCGCCCTCAAGCCCGCCACAGCTCGACTACACGAAGCGACATCGTTGAGGCTGCACCTCACGCAAGACCTCACTCAGCGCCATCGACAGCGCAACGGGCGTCTCGTGGGACATGGGCGCGCTCGAGGCGGCAGAGTCGGAGCAGTCCGCATCGGGGCTGGCATCGACACCGGCGACCGCGACAGCCACGAGGACGCGATCGGCGCCGCGGGCTGGCCGTTGCGCGCGGCTCGGGATGAGACGGATGCCGACGGAGCCGCAGACGGCGCAGACGCGCGCGCCACCGGGCGCGAGCGCGACAGCGCACTGGCGCACGTGCACGGAACCGTGGTGACCCTCGGCAACCCGGCGCTGCGGTGCGACTCATGGGTGGATGTCGCCGGCGTCGGCACCCGGCTGTCCGGCCCGCACTACCTCACGGCGTGCGCCATCGACTCTCCGCACAGGGCTACCAAACGGAACTGCAACTCGGGCGCCCTCCCGTGCTCACGCCGCCCACCGCGTCGGGCCGTGGTTTCGGCCTGTCACTCGGGGTGGTGGAAGCGCTCGACGACCCCGATTCCGCCAACCGCGTCAAGGTGCGGTTGCCATGGCGAGACGATGCCGGCGAGGGCGTGTGGGCGCGGGTAGCGGCGGCCGACGCTGGGGACGGGTACGGCGTCGTGGTGATCCCAGACGTTGGCCAAGAGGTGGTGGTGGGCTACGTCGACGGCGATGCCGCGGTGCCTGTGGTGTTCGGCCAGTTGTACAACGGCAAGGCGGCGCCGCCGGTGACTATCGACTCGGACAAGAACGCGGTACGCACGTGGGTGACGCCCGGCGGGCATGCGTTCACGCTCGACGACGGCGACGAGGCAGCGGTGTCGTTCGTCAGCGGCAAGGGTCACTCGGTGGTGATCGACGACGCGAACGGCGCGATCACCTTGACTCACAAGGACTCGAGCAACGAGATCAAGCTCTCAAGCGACGGCATCGAGCTCACCGCGAGCCAAGGCGACATCATCCTCAAGGCGGCGAGCGGCGCGGTGAAGATCGACGCGGTCACCTTTGAGGGCAAGGCGAGCGGCCCGTCAAAGCTCGAGAGTTCGGCAACCTTCGACCTCAAGGCCTCGGGCCCGCTAGGGCTCAAGGGCGCCCTCGTGAATATCAATTAGGAGGCATGATGCCAGCTGCAGGGCGAGTTGGAGACACCACGGTACACGGCGGCACCGTCGTGGGTCCCGGCGTTGCGACCGTGCTAATCGCGAGCATGCCTGCAGCAGTCCTTGGCGACATGCATGCGTGCGTGATCCCGCCTAACACCGGGCACATTCCCGCTTCGCCATTCGTGGCGGGATCCGCGACCGTCATGATCCAGGGCCGCCCAGCAGTGCGGCAAGGTGACTCGTGCGCATGCGGAGCTTCGGTCGCCGTAGGGGCCCCGACGGTGATGATCGGATGAGCGCACTTGACTACCCACAGGTAGGCCGCGGATGGGCGTTCCCGCCGCGGTGGGACGTGGACACCGACGAGCGCGGTGGCCCCGTGGGGCCCGCGACCGTGCGGATGAACGACGGCAACGACCACGTGCGCGAGGCGATGATCATCCTGCTGCGCACGATGCTTGGCTCACGCGTCATGCGCCCTCGCGTTGGCGCTGGCGTGGATCGGTATGTGTTTGAGCCGCGCACCACGGAAGTCTGCTACCGGCTCGCTGACGACGTCCGCCGGGCACTCATGATTGGCGAGCCGCGAGTCATTGTGGACGACGTCACGGCCGAGCCGGCCGGCGAAGCCGAAGACAGGGTCGACGTCTCGATCTCGTACCGCATCGATCGTCACCGCCGCCCAGAGTCAATGGTTGTTCCCTTCTATGTAGCGGGTGGCGCATGACGCGCACTCGGCAACAACTGATCGGGGCGATGGCCGACGCCGCTGAGCAGTCTGTCTTCGCGGAGCACGTGACGTGGCGCGATGCCCTCTTCGCCGCGTCGGACCGCGGTTGGGACGTGAGCCGCCCTGCCGATCCTGACCGGGCATTGCTGGGTGTGCTCGCCGACGAATACGTGCACCTCGACGAGCACGTGGCAACGCTTCCGCAACGCCTTCATGTGGAGTGGCTGACTGACATCCTCGAGGTGCCTCGGCTGCCGGTGGTCCCCGATCGAGTGGTGGCCGCGGCGACGATCGAGCCCAAGCTCGCGCCCGCTGTGATACCCGCGGGAACCATGCTGAGAGGTGGCAAGGACGCCTACGGCAACGAGCGTCGCTATCGCACAATCGACGCACTAACGGCGCACGGCGCCGCGCTCGTGGGAGTGCGCGTGATGGTCCCCGGGGGGCCACCCGCGGGGGCGCCAGGACTCGCCTACTCGGCGCCCGACTTTCCGCTCGTGCCACCGCAGACCGAACTGCAGAAGCCCTTCGGCCCGCCAGCACCGCACGTGATTCGCATCTCCTCCGCCAACCTCGCGTTCAGCGCTGGCGACCTCACCGCACAGTTCAATTTCGTTGGCGCAGACGAAGGCTTAATCGGCACCCTTCGAAATTCGTCAGAGTGGCGCTGGCCCAACGCGTTCGGGGGAATGAGCACGGCCTTGCCGAAGCCTGGAACTGGAGTCAAGGTAAGCATTCCGCTCTCGGACGGATGCGTCGACCCCGCTGGCGGCGTTCCGTGGATCGAATGCGTCATCAAACCCACGAGCCCACTCCCTCTCGCGCTCGAGTTCACTGATGTGAAGGTTGCGGTCACGTCGCGCAGCGGCCTCACTCCCGACGCCGCATTCGCCGGTGAGGGCGCCGTTGACGTTTCCAAAGAGTTCGAGCCTTTTGGTGTGACCGCAAGCATGGGCGACTCGTTCTACCTACGTTGCGATGAGGCGCTTGCGAAGCCCGTGACGACATTCAGCATCGACGTGGAGCTCGTGCATGCCATTTCTGGGGGCGGTCCCCTTTCATCACTTGATCTTGAAGGTGCGTACACCTTCATCGGCGGTCAGCTTGTCGCGTACTCGTGGGTCCACGAAGCGGTCATCGCAGGGGACACTCCGAGTCACACGACGCCCATCGTGACCCTCCAGATGGAGTGGCAACGACTGCTTGCCGGAAAGTGGGAGAAATTCGGCAACACGGCCTACACGTTCGGCGACCACACGGGATCACTTGCGAGTGCGGGCTCCGAGGCCACCACCCTCAGCGGACAGCCCGGTCGGTACGTACGGCTCAACATCACAAGCGGAGACATGGGCTGGAAGGCGTACCAGCGCGCGCTGGCAACATTCGCTTCGCTGGCCGTTGCTGACCCGACGAACAGCACGGGCATGCCGATGCCCCTGGTACCAGCGATCTACCGCTATCTCACGATCTCCTACGAAACTGCGGAGAGTTCAGCGACCCGTATCGAGTCACGGTCCGGATGGCGACACGACGTGAAAGTCTCGCCGTCGTGGAAGCCTTTCCGCGTCGACGTTGACGGAATTGGCAACTCGGGAATGGTGGCCTTCGGGCTCGCGGTGCCCGAGACGGTCACAGGCTCTTCCGTGTCGCTCTACGTGGACCTGACGTCGCCGTCCCCGTGCGGCGTGGATGACCTCGCTGTGCCGCGCTGGGAGTCCTGGAACGGTGACGAGTGGCAGCCGTTGCTCGTTGCCGACGGCACGAATCGGATGCGCGAGTCTGGCCTGATCCGCTTCGTGGCGCCCGCCAATTGGGCAGCGGGCTGCGACGGCGTGTCCGCCGCCACAGGCAGGTGGATCCGATTCGTCACCAACCAACCCATTCAGATCGGTGCCATCCTGGCCGTCATTCCCGACGCCGTCGTCGCCGAATACGTCTCCGCCGCCCCCGACCCGGCGTCGGACCCCTCGCCGGCGACCGCACTGCCTGCAGGAACCATCAAGGGCACTCTCGCCCCAATCCCCGGCGTCAAAAAAGTTACCAATCTCACCTCAGTGAGGGGGCGCGGCCCGGAGACCGACGCAGGGTTCGCCGTCCGGGCGGCCGCGCGTGTGCGCCACCGTGGGCGCGCCATCACGGCGTGGGACTACGAACAGATGATCGCGATCTCGTTCCCCGAAGTCGCAGCCGTGCGGTGCTTGCCGCACACTGACTCCGCCGGTCACTTCGCGGCCGGTTCCATTGGGCTATTGGTCATTCCGGACTTCCCCGGTGCCCTGCAGCCGCGCCCAAGCGTGAGCCTCGCTAGCCGAATTCGCGAGTCCCTCGCTCCCGTGATGCCCGTGCGCGCCATTACTTCGATTCTGTGCCCCGAGTACGTGCCCGCAACGGTGAACGCGTCGATCAAGTTGCGCGCGGGCATCGCCGCGATCACAGGCAAGGCAGCGATCCTTGCGGCGATCGACACGTTGCTACATCCCACAGGCGTCCTCCCCGTGCGATGGGGCGAGTCCCTCT
This sequence comes from uncultured Actinomycetota bacterium, assembly GCA_963757685.1. GTDB lineage: Bacteria > Actinomycetota > Actinomycetes > Actinomycetales > Demequinaceae > Demequina. The sequence continues at coordinate 221,916 of CAVWSW010000006.1, forward strand.
ACGCGTCGAGCCTGGTAGCCGCACTGGAGAGGCTCCCGTTCGTGGACGCGGTGACGGCGTTTCAACTCGTCGGGCCGGCAGGACCGACCGAGGTGGTCGGCGTCGACGTGTGCCTCGGCCTCTATTGCTCATCGGGCTTGCATCTCGTCAACGTGGAGGAGCAACTATGACCACCCCGCCATTGCAGGCGGCCGCAACGCCACTGCCCATCATGCTGAGTTCTCCTGCCGCGCCCGACGCCGACTGGGAAACGGTGCGCGCTCGCTCAATGGCCCTACTCGCCACCGTTGCCTCGCCCGCGTGGACTGACCACAACGTCCCGGATCCGGGCGTCACCTTGCTTGAGGCCGCCGCTTACGGGATTGCGGACATGCACTACCGCGTGGAGGAGGCCGGCTTTGCCTCCTGGCCGTTGGGCTGGGCCGGGTCCCTCGAGGCGCCCGACCGACACTGGGCAGGGTCATTGCCCGAGCCGGGTACGGGCCGGCTCACATCGCTTGCGACTGCGCTACGCGAGGCACTCACCGTTCCCGGCGGCTCCCTGGCGCCGCAGGTCGCCGCCGCTACGAGCCGGACCGATGCCGAATCATTGCTGGGTGCAGCTCCATACGCTTCGTTAATACCGGCATCGCTCCGTTCGGCAGCGATCTCCGCACTCCGGTGGAGTGGCCTGCGTCGGATCGCAATGGAGCATACGGACGTCGTCACCGACTCGGTCGCACAAGGGGACGCGAGCCCGGGCACGCTCGTGCAACGCGACGAGATCGCTGCGCGCGAGCTCGTGGCCCGAACAGGAGTGTGGCCTGAAGAAGCGCAACATCTTGTTGAACGCGAGCGTCGGCGCCAACACGCAGTTATTGCCGCTACCTACGAACACACGATTTCTGTGACCACGGACGCTGGCTACGGGGCGCTGCTCGGCGACATGGCCGCCGCGGGGCTGGACGCGGCGGAAGCCATCGCAGCGGCCGCGCGGCCCCGCCAACCCGTTCACATCGGTCCCGAGGACCTCGAGCGCGCAGACGGCTCTAGCCAGGTGTGGCCGCCGCATCCGCTGCAGGCACTCACGTGCGAGCCCGTGACGGCAGACGACTACGCGCGGCGCGCACGCACACACCCAGAGGTGTCGCGCGCGTGGACCGTGACCGGCCGACTGAAAGGCGTGATGTGGAACGGCCTGCCAACGGTCACTCCAACGGAAGCCGCGGCCCTGTATCCCGCAGACGACCCACGTCGGCTCTGGGTTCAAGACAGTGCGGCCGCCGCGCTGACCATCGTCGTCGAGCCCAAGGTTAAGGGGACGACGACCGACGGCACGTTTCTGCGGAAAGTCCTCGCGTTCGCTGTGGGTACTGAGGTATACACCCCATTTCCACGGTGGGCGGACCCGCTGGCTCCTTTGGATCCGCGGCGACTTATCTGCGATGAGGTGGGAATCGCTCCGCTGCGCTACGCCGCCGTCAAAGTGTTCGCGACGCTTGTGGTGCCGCCAACGGCTAGTCAAGGAGCGATTAAAGCTGCGGCGACGTCGGCGATCGACGACTATTTCGCCATCGGCCGCTCAGAGACTCGTCCCGGTGAGGACACCTCAGACCCGCTCGACGGTCCGTGGCCCCCTGCGCCGCAGCCGGCCGTCGGTTGGCTCCCAGGCGAGCCAGTACCGCTGAGCGAAGTGGTGGAACGCCTCGTTGGCGTGCCCGAGGTGATCGCCGTGCGCGATCTGACGTTGCAAATCGGCTCGGGCGCGGTAGCGAGCGGCGCGAATGGCGCCTTGCCCGTGCCTGCGGGCCACGTTCCCACGCGCGACCCCATTGGCTGTTTCACCACGGTGCTACAGGTAACGGGGGCGTGCGATGGCTGACTACACGCGCAACTCCGCAACCTTGCCCGCCCTCTACCAAGACGACGCTGTGTCCTTCGCGCAGGTAGATGCATATTTGGGCCTTGCGGACGACCTCAACGAGGCAGTAGTCGAGCTCATCGAAGACCTCACGTTTGGCCTTGGACCTGACGCCGCGCTCCGGTGGCCCACCGACCTGCCCTTGTCAGCGGGGCCCGACGCCCTTGTCGCCTCACTCACCGAGCGGTACGACGCGCTCGCGGCGTGGTTCGCGTTCGATGTTCCGACGTCCTGGGGGTCCGGCGAACAGGGACTCGCTGCGCGGCGTGAGTTCGTAGCACGCGCAGCGCGAATATGGCGCAGGCGCGGCACCCCGCAAGGGTTCCTTGACTGGTTCACCTTGTATTTTGCGTACCGCCCCGCGACGGCCGACGACGATGGGGACGAGGTTCCGTTCCTCCTGGAGCACTTCAAGGTGCCGGGCGGCAACTTCAGCCCCGACCCCTATACGGCAACACTTTTTGTGCCCAACCTGCCGCAGTTCTCGGATTATCGGCGGCGCATCGAGGCCGCTCAGTTCACTCGCTGGTACGCCCCAGCGCACGTGTCGTTGCGGCTGTGCTTCATCGCTCCAGGGAGGCTCGCGACGCAAGCGACGTTTTCGACGCCGTTGACACTCGCCCCCGACGCAGACGAGGACGCGGTCACTGAGTATTCAAAAACGTTGAGGGACCACGCGAAGGAGCTACGACAACTCGCATGCGACATCGTCTCTCTCGTTGATCACGCCAACGGCATCCACATTTACGGCTGCGATGACGACGGAATCCCGGTCAACGACACCGAACGCAGTGTGGACCACATCGACATCGGCAAGCTACCAACCACCGGAACCGCGGACTAAGGAACCACCATGACCGTTTTCAAATACCCGGAATTCAAGCCAGGTCAAACCCTGACCGCGGAAGAACTTAACCTGCTTGAAAAGCACGTGTGGAACCGCGACCAGCTCGTGGGTCGCATGATCGGCTTTGGCATCAACGGCGGCCTCACTGGGACGTTCAGCGGGAGCCAGCTGACCATCGACCCGGGCCTCGCCGTGGATCAGCGGGGTGAGCCGTTGGTCATGACCAGCGCCAAGACGCTCACCTTCTCATCGTCCATGTCGCCGCTGCCCGTCTCGACCTATAACTTCCTCGGAGCACAAGCTGACACCTACTCCGTAGTCCTCTACGCGACGGACACGCCAGATCCTCTCGAAGGTTGCACGGAAGTAGGCTGCGCCGGCCACTCCACCAAGCACACGCGCGGAGTAGACGTGCATGTGGTGAGCGGACGCCTCAACGGTGCGCGGTTCGACTTTGCTGCGAACAAGGTCCTGGAGATAGTTCCCCTGTGGCTGTCGGCGAGCGGTCAACCGGTGGGCAATCTCACCAACTTCAAGAAGCTTCTCAAGGATGCGCTGGACTCGCTGAATCCCCCCCTTCCCCCGGCGCTCGTCGCAAAGGTTCAAGCCGTCTCCATTCCCAACACCGATCTCATGGGCGTCAAGGGCTACAAAGTGGGCTGGCTGAACACGGTGCTGTTTGCGACGATCGACCTCATCCGTTGCAGGGCTTTGCAGTCGGTGCAAGTGTTCCGCGACGAGGCGACCCCTGGCGTGGTGCTCGGTTCCGTGACCCGCACGGGCAGCACGTGGACGTTTGACTGCGCGTTCAAGCACTTCTGGGAGCCTCCTAAGGGGCTCTCGCAGGCGTTGCTCGGAAGCTCATGCGCGAGTGTCTGCGGTGCCTCACAGAGCTATCTGGAAAGCGTGCTCGACAACTACGCGCCACCGGACCCTCCGCCTGCACCCTCCAACCCGCCAACGGGGCCGGGCCACGTAATCGATCCAGAGTTGACGTGGTGTGACAAGCATCCGTCGCAGTGCGGAACCGTGATCATCGCTGGTCCATTGATTCAGGACAAGTACCTCAAGATCCCGCGAGACCTCGGAGACCCTTCTCCCATCGAGCTCGCGCTGGATCCACGCGTGCGTGTGCAGGAACAGATGCGTGAGTTGCTCAACAAGCCGGATTCGAATCCGTTCGGCGACGGCGTTCTGGTTATCGACACGTTGCTCGGCGAAGCGGGCATAGATGTCAAGGTCACCCTCGAGGCCAACATCATGAAGCACGGCGCCACGCCCAACGTCAAGATCGTGTCCGCGGATTCAGTGGGCGATATCGCGAACGTCGAATACGGCAACGCGGTGGGCCTGAGCGACGAAATCATGGTGGCGGTGGACGGGAAAGGCGTCGCCGTAGGCGTCGCCACCGTGCCGGTGCTGGTGGCGGCACGCAAATCCGCGTTGATTGCCAACGTCGCCACTACTGCGGGCACGCAAGCGTCAGCCGCATTGCTCGCGACGGCCGACCTCACGGCTGAGGTCACGACGGGTTTCGCGACCATCGACGGCAACCTCAAGGCGCTCCAGGGCAACATCGGAAGTTTGCAGACCGACGTCATGGGCATCAAAGGATCGCCCGCGGACGCGGCGGTGTTGGTGCACAGAGTGAGCGTGCTTGAACAGCAGTCAGTGAAAACGGATCTGTTGGGCGAACGCTTGTCCAAGCTCGAAGGGCACTCGCTTGCGTATGAGGGGGCGCTTGGCGCCAAGAACTACACGGTGGACGTAGGCAACACCCTCGCCGAATTCGCGCAATCGTCCGTGGCTGCACTGAAGACCATCTCTCAAGCGGACAACAAGAACCTCGGCAAATACATCGAGGCAACGGAACGTGCCCAAGGCGAGTTGGAACTCGCAGTACGCGCCGGCGACCCGGACACCGTCGCAACCGTGACGATCGAGTTGCTCGACAATATGCGCACCATGATCGGCGCTGCCGGGGTGGACGCGGGTGCCAAGCGCAAACTCGACGCCCAGTTCCGCGCGGTGAAGGGATTCGTGCAGTGAGTGGCGGCGAGCGATGACCGACGCTGTTGTCGAGACGCTCCGTTTGCGGGGCCCCAATGCCGCACGGCTCACTCGCGTGGCCGCCACCGCACTTCCAGCGGCGTTGGAACGTGCGTTTGTCGATGTGCCGGACGCGCGCCTGAACTCTCTGTCTGTCCGTCTTGAACTCGACCTATCCGAGTACGACGACACTACGCTGGCGACCCTATGGGCCGACGCGATTCGAGTGGAACTGTTGCGGCATCTCCCCGCGGACGCTCGGCCTGCCTCGAGGCTCGCCGATAGGCCCGGCGTATCGCCTGGCGTAGGCTCTCGCGGGTTCCCGTTGGAAAGCGTCGTCGCGGCTGCCAGAAATTGGCTCGCGCAGGGCGCACCGCGCGGACCAGTCCCGGCGGCCGCGCTCGCGCTTGCTCAGGTGGCCGTTGAGGACACCACGTCGGCCAACGCAGGCACAGGCGGTGACATCGCGCGCCTCGTGCTTGCACTCGACGAGGCGGTGACCGCGCGCTCTCGCGCTGTCGCTACAAACGCTTTGCTGCGTGACGGCGACAAGCCACTCGTAGCGCCCTCAGAATTGGGCAACGACGCCAACGCCACCGCCGCACACATCGCGCCAAGCGGCACCGGCCAGCCTTCGCCACAACGCGCCGCGGAGCCTCCGCACGAAACCGCGCCTAGCGTCGGGCATCCGAATGCAGCATTAGCAAGCGCGGCTGCAGCACGAGTTGCCGCGTTGGCCGCACTTGCCCCCGCCGCGGCGGGCTCAGTTGACCTTGACGCCGTCAGCAACGCTGCCGGGCTGGCCCTGATGTACCCCTGGCTCGCTGACTGTTGCCGTACCGCGACCACATTGCACCCAGGGCTTGACGAAGCCGCGGTGCGTACGTTCGCGCTCGCGACGCTCGTGGACCCTAATGACCCTGCCCTTCTCGCGGACCCACTCATCCTCTTTCTTGCGGGCGCGCGCGAGCCCGTTGCGCAGCCCGTCCGCCTTGCCCACGAGGCGGAGGTGCGAGCACAGACAGACACCGCGTTGATCTCTTTCGCGAGCCTCCTACCAGGTTTTGCGCAGTCTTCCCCTGACTTCGTTCGCGGAGAGTGGATCCGACGAATTGGCCTACTCGACGCAGAACGCGACCCTGCGTTGCTGACCGCAGCCACCCACCCACTTGACGTGCTCTTGACTCGCTTGCCCTACCCTCTCGCATTGTTCAAATTGCCATGGTCCCCACCACTTTCGGTGAGGTTCCGACCATGACCACCACCGCGTCGGACAGGCAAACCCAGACGGTCGTCGTGGAGTTGCGGCGAGCGCTCGAGGCGCTTGACGCCGTGATCCAGTTGCGCCTCGAAGAGCGCCAGGGAGGGGTGCTGCAGCGGCCGCTCGCGGTTGATGCAGACGACGAGGGCATCCCAGAGCTCGAGCGGTTCGATGGCGCGGGGCCGCTCGCAGCGGCGATAGGGATGGCTGGGTTAAGTGCGCCGGAGGCACTGGTGCTGGTCGCCGCGATCGCGCCGCACCTCGACGAGCGCTTTGCCGCGGCGTACGGCTTGCTCACCGACCGCGCTGGCGTCACGGGCCTCACCGGTGAGGTAGCGAGAACCCTGATGGCTCGCACCTTCGCAGGGCGTCTCGACGCCACGGCGATGCTGAGCGAGCACGGTGCGTTGCGCTCGAGTGGGCTGCTGACGCTCGATCCTCCTGGCGATCTCACCGGGGTACTCACTCCAGAGCCGGGCCTCGCCGCGTGGGTGCTCGGCACGCCAGCACCGCGACCCCAGGCCACCGCGGGTTTCCCTGCACGACCCTTAACAACGGTTCATACGCTCGATGATGTGGTGCTCGCTGGCCGCGCTCGCGCCCGCCTCTCCGACCTTGAAGGGCGGCTAGAACACCGCGATCGCGTCGCCGGCGAGTGGGGCTTCGCTCGTCACCACGACAACGCGAGCGGGCTCGTCGCGTTGTTCCACGGACCCCCGGGAACCGGGAAAACCATGACGGCAGCCGCGGTGGCAGCTTCTGCCGGACTTCCCGCGTACGTTGTTGATCTATCAGCGCTGGTATCTAAGTATATTGGTGAGACGGAGAAGGCACTGGCTGCCGTCTTTGAGCGCGCAGAACGTGAGCGCTGCGTGCTCGTCTTTGATGAGGCCGACGCCGTGTTTGGCGCCCGCACGGAGGTCGCCGACTCTCACGATAGGTACGCCAACCAAGAGGTTTCCTATCTGCTCGCGCGCATCGAGTCCCACCCAGGCGTAGTGATTCTGACAACCAACTTGCTTGGCAACATTGACGGCGCCTTCCGGCGGCGCATCCACGTCATGGTGGAGTTCCCCACTCCTGGGCCGTCGGAGCGGGCTCTGTTGTGGGAGAGGGTGCTGCCGCCGGGCGTGCCGATCGCCGGGGATCTGGCGCTTGGAGAACTCGCGGAGCGCCATCAACTCACCGGCGCCGAGATTCGAGATGCCGCAATCGAGGCCGCATACCTTGCCGCGAGTGGGACTGGCGCGATCACGCGTGCGGGACTCGAGGAGGGAATCCGCCGCCAGTTCGATAAGACTGGCCGAACGGCGCGCACGTGACTGCCACCGTCACCTCTGCGGCACCTGCAGAGGCGCCGCCAAGCACCACCGCGCGCTCACCAACCGCCGCGCCCCCGGAGCGCGCGCCGGTGCTCACCACTGTGCCGCGCCCCCTTGACGGTGAAGCTGTTGCTGGCCTCGGCGGCGCCGTCGCTGGCGGGCTCGAGGCGGTTCAGGCCGAGTGGGGGCTCGACGGCGGCGAGGTCGTGCTCACAGGGCGGCGCCCGTTCCTGGATGTGACAGGTCGCGCGGCTTTCCGTGCGGATGGCACGCTCAGCGGCGACGTGCGCATGCGCGCCAACTTGCAAATCCTTGGCCTGCCGCTTGGCGTCGCGGAGTGGACCGTCGTTGGGTGGTCTCCTGCGATGACGCTTGCTACCCCTGCGGTGCAGTTGAGGGGCACCGACCTGCGCCTCGACCTCGCGTCAATGCCTCCTGAGGCGGTCTTTACCCCTGCCGCCGCCGTGGGCTCCACCCGGGACGAGGCGGCGATCACGGTGCCTCTGCCTGGCGACGCCTTGCCGGCCGGAGAGCCGTTGAGCCCCCGCTACGCGGAGTTGTTCCGCGGCCTGCTTCGCGTAGATGTCTCTGGTCTCTCCGTGCATCCGGACGCTCCGGTTGACGGCGCGCCCGCTTTCGTTGCCAATCCTGATTTGTTCTTCGCCGCGGGCATGTACGGCATCGACTCGCCAGACGCGCTCGGCGTGCTCGATGCCGCGGTGCGCGCGGCGCTCGCAGGGCTTGTTGGCCCAGTCGGTGGGCCGGAAGCGGCGCCGCCAATACCGGCGGATCCGCTCCATCCCGCCCCTGCTCCTCCATCGAGCGAGATCGTCAGCGCGAACGTCCCCGGCGATACCGCAGTCCCTGACGGCGCTACCGACGGGGTGATCGACGCGCCTGGTGCCGCGGTCGGTGCTGGCGATGTCGCGAGCGGCGGCGCGGTTCCACTGGCGGAATTGGGCGGTGACGGCAGTGGTGGCGCAGGCGGTGGCGGTGCCGGAGGAATCGCCGACGTTGGGTGCTCATGCCGGAGGCTCCTACCTCGCCGTCGGAGGCAACTGCGGCGCGCGGCGGTGCAGTGGCCGGCGGAGCGGGAGGTGCGGCCGGCGCCGCGGCGACCCTGCCGTCGGCCGACGCTACGACGAGCGAGGCGCGCGGCGCGGTGGCGGAACCGGCCGCTGAGACTGTGGCGCGAGCGCAAGAAGCGATGGCCGCGGAGCTGGGGGAACGCCCGCCGCCAAGCCCCGAAATCGTCGCTCTGGCGAGCGGATCCGCGACGCGATCCACGCGAGAACGACCAGAAGGATGAAGACGACTTTTGCGATCCGACCCCACCCGGAGGCGAACGCGGCGGGAGCCACGATCACGGGGTCAGTGGAGACCAGTCGGCCGAAGTAGCCGGCGCGTACGACGCGATGGCGAGCCCGCCTGCGGGCAGCCCTGCGCTCACGCCCACGCCTGTAGTGACACCAGAACCTGCGTCCCCTGGGATGGGTGTAGACGCCGCATCGGCGGCGCCAGACCCCAGCCCGCCGAAACGACAACGCTCGATGCCGACATCGCCGCGACGGACTCACGCATCTGCGGACTCGGGCATGGAAACCCGGGTCACCGCTGAGATTCCCGACGGCCCGTTCGCGGATGCGCGCGCGGCCCGCGGCGAGCTGGCGAACTTGCGCAGCGCACGCCGGAGGAGATCCGCGCAGAGGAACAAACGGCGATCGATACCGCGCAAGTGGACATGGCGCAACTTGCAGATGCAGGCCGTCGCCGCGATGCGATCGTCGCGCGAGCCGCACCGTCAGCGAGGTGGGCGGCGAGCAAGCCGCGATGACAGGCGGCGAGGAAGTGACTCGCGACAACGTGTCGCAACGCGCGCAATCCCTCTACGACGCGTGCGCAACACGACGTCACAGCACTGCTGAGCCGCTGACGCCGCACCGCGATGGCGCAGTGGGACGCGGGGCTAGCGAGGCTGTCGCGAGAGTTCCACGACGCGCTCGACCGCGTGCAGCGATGGATCGACGACCGCCACTCAGGGGTGCTCGGCACACTTGTCGCCATCGGCGACTACGCTTGGCGGGCTGCCCGACTGGGTGACCGACGAGTACAACACGGCGGAGCGCGCGATTCGGCGACGGCGTGTGCGACCTGCTGCTGACCATCTCAAGCGACGTCAACGCCGTCATCGCGGCAGCGCAGGCGCGTGATCAGCGAACGCGCGCGACGAGATCAACGCGATGTTCGACCAAATGGAGGCGGAGTTCCCGGAGTTCGCCGCGCACCGAGCGCGCGCGCTTCGCGGGGATGCTCGACGGTCTCGCTACGCGCGTCACCGACGCGCAGACCAGCTTTGTGCGCGACGTATCCGCCGCGCGCCATCACCGCGGTCAACGAAGCCCACGCCGCCGTGCAGGCGAGGCGCGAGGAGGCGGCGGCGGGCTCATGGGACGCGTGATCGCCGCGATCGAGGAGTTCATCGACGACCCCGTCAGGGCGATCATCAACGGGCTGCTGCGGCTCGTTGGTATTCCGCCGGGCGCCTTCTGGTCGCTCATCGCGCAGATCGAACAGGTCGTCAGCGACATCGCCGCGGACCCAGAGAACTTCATCAACAACCTCACGGCCGGCGTCAAGCTGGGCTTCCAGCAGTTCTTCGACAACTTCGGGATGCACCTGCTTGGCGCGTTCTGGAGGTGGCTGTTCTCGGGTCTGCAAACTCCCATCCCCATGCCGACAAGCTTCGACCCGATGTCGCTCGTGTCGTTCGCGCTGCAGCTGATGGGGATCACGTGGCCGAACATTCGCGAGATCCTGGTGCGCCACCTAGGGCCCGAAGCCGTGGAGCTGCTCGAGATCGCGTGGCAGATCCTCTCGGTGCTCATCACGCAGGGCCCCCAGGGGCTTCGTCAACATGATCAAGGACATGCTCAGCCCAGAGAACATCGTGGGGATGATCGTCGACGCGGCCATCGACTTCATCGTCGAGAAGCTCATCGTGAAGGCGGCGGAGTACATCTTCAGTCTGCTGAACCCCGCCGGCGCGGTCGCCCAGGCGATCATGCTGATCTACCGCGTGTGTTCGTGGATTTTCCGCAATGCGGCCCGCATCTTCGCGTTTGTGCAGGCGGTGGTTGGCGGCATGGCGAACGTGATCGCCGGGCAACATCGGCGGGCTCGCCGCGGTCGTCGAACGCGCGCTCGCCTCGATGCTCGTGGTGGTCATCGACCTCTTCATGGGCTTGCTGGGACTGGGCGACCTGCCGGACGAGGTTGCCGCAGTGATCCAGCGTATGCAGGCCTACGTCGTTGGGGATCATCGACCAGATAGTCGGCTTCCTCGTGACTCAAGCGCGAGCACTGTTGCGGCGAATCGGTATCGGCGGTGACGAGGAGGAGCCGAACGGAGCGGAGAACGACGACGAGGAACTGGGCACCACGGTGCGCTTTAGTGGGGGCAACGAGAGTCACCGCTTGTGGATCGACCGCTCCGGAGACACGGCAGTGGCGATGGTCGCTTCGACATCGGGTCCGGTCTCCGCAAAAGTCGAGGAGTGGCGCGGGATGCTGAACCCCGCGGGCGACCCGCGGGCGCCTCTGGTCGCATCAATCGACTCCGCGGTGACGGCACTGAATGGCGACGCCGATCGGCTCGCGGCTGCGTTCAACGCCGCGGTCCAGGATCCGGCCGACGACGTGAGGCCTCCGGATGATAGCGCGGTGGAAGCGGAAGAGCGGGCCCTTGCCGGCTTGCTTCGGCAGGCGTTTGTCGACTTTGGTCAGGCTAATGAGCCCACGATCCTTCGCTGGATTGCCGCCGGGCTGCCGCAGGACTCCGGCTCCCTGGTTGCGTCAGCCGAACAGACTCTCGCTGCCGACCTCACGCACGCCAAATACGTGCCGCTCGGACAGTCAACGGAAACGACAATGTGGGCGCCGACCGTAGGTGTCCCCGAAGCGCAATCCGCTGCCACCGCGGCATGGACGGATCGCCGCAACCACATTCGGCTTGTCCCGTACTTCGAGGATGGAACGAAGCGAGAGCCCGACGCTTCGACTCCCGCATTCTCCGCATTCGCAAGCGCCCAGGGAGGCGCGAACGGTTTCGCTACTGCAGTGCGTACTGCCTATGGGGACGCATACGTCCGCGCGCTCAAAGCCGCCCCTGTCGCGAACTTTGACCCGATCGACACGCATCTGGTCACGGCCATTGGCCACATGACGTGGAAGGAGGCGGGAGTTGGTGCTGGCTCGATCGACAATGCGCCGAGCGCGTTGGTTGGCCCTGACCCCGCCCTTGAAGCCGCAATCGGCGGACAACTGTTGCCCTTCATGAAGGCAATTGCCCGGGGTGCCCCAGCACACGGGTACGGGTTGCCGCGCCTGACCTGGGCATGGAGCCACCGAGAAAGCAAGGAACATGTCAAGGGCGCATTCCGTGGTCTCAGCCCGGGCACCCACGAATGGATCCCCACGGGGATGCTCCTTGACGTTATGCGAAACGCGGTTGAGGTCGCGCCAACGAGCCAGGGATTCAACAAGGGCGTTCAGTGGATCAACATCTATCACCACCTGCGCACTGACACCACCCGCGTGTACTACAAGGTGACAGGCATGCCTGATCGGCAATCTGTGTCCGATTGGCTATACAACGCTGGGGTGGGTTTCCACTCTGGCGTCGCGTATCGCGGTGAGGACGGGAGGGAGGGACGCCGTGGAGTTGGCATGTACCAACAAGGCGACTTCCACCTGGTGCTTGAAGTGCACTTTGAAGCGATGCGCCTCGAGGACCCGGGCGCATACGTTGAGTCGCTGAGGGCCCTGCTTCCTCAGCTGCTGTGGGATGGCCAGGTGGGCACCTTTGGGCTCCCCGATCAAGTTCTCGACGCTCCGATGTCCTTCTGGTTCCGCGACACTTCGTCCGGTGGACGAGTGACGGGCGCAACGTTGAGAGATCTCGCGCAGGCACAGATCGGCAACGTAGCCCAAATCCACCTGGACTTCACCAACGCCAACTCGCACCTCAACGACCCGTAGGAGCTGCTATGACCACCACAGACCACGGCCCAGGCGTCACCTGGCTGGCCTCGCGCGCGGGCATCCCGCCCGAGCAACTCCTGCGAGACGGCACCGCCCTCATGGGCGCACTCGAAGGCGCCGCTCGCGACGCCATCGACCTCGGCGCTCGGCTCATGAGCACCGATCCCGCGGTTCAATCCCGGGCCGAGGCGGAAGCCCGCGCCCTCCGCGCAAAACTTGCCACACCGTCGGGCGGCCCGACGCCAGAGGAGCGTTTTCGCGCAAAGTCGCCGAGGCTCTGGCCAAGCGAAACCAACCGACCCAGCCCTGAAGCTGGCCGCCTAGAGTGGCCCCATGGAACTGCTCGCGTGGGTGCTGGTCGGCTTCTTCGCCGCGGCAACCGCTTCGCTGTTCTGGCTCTGGCGGCGCGCGGAGGCCGAAGCCAACGCGCTCGAAGAGGAGCTCGTACGCGACACCACGGCCGAGGCGCAGCTCGCCGCTGCGACCGAACGCGCCCGCATCGCCCGCGAGATGCACGACGTCGTTGCCCACACCCTCTCGGTTGTGGTCGCGCAGGCCGACGGCGGTCGCTTCGCGGCTCCCACGGACCCCGCGGCGGCGCAGCGAACGCTCGAGACCATCGCGGAGGTGAGCCGATCCGCGCTCACCGAGATGCGCTCGCTCCTTGGCCTGCTCAGGGACAGCGACGGCGAGGCGGCGATGGGCCCGCAGCCGTCCCTCGACGACATACCTGTGCTCGTTGCGGGGATGCGCGAGGCGGGCCTCAACGTCTCCTTCGTCACCACGGGAACGCCGCGACCGCTGCCCATCGGCGCCGGGCTCACGCTCTATCGCGTCGCCCAAGAGGCGCTCACCAACGTGCTCAAGCACGCCGGGCCGGGACCCACCGCGTACGTTCAACTCACGTGGGAGCCCGACGCTGTTGGCCTCACCGTCTCCGACGACGGCCGTGGCGCGGCGGCCCGCAACGACGGCTCGGGTGCGGGGATCGAGGGCATGACGGAGCGGGTCGCGCTGTTTGGCGGGAGCCTTGGCGCTGGTCCCCGCGCGGGCGGCGGCTTCTGTGGTGCAGGGCGCGCCTGCCGCTGGGCGAGCGAGGCATACTCAGCGCATGACAATCCGCGTCGCGCTCGTCGACGACCAGCAGCTGATCCGCGCCGGCTTCGGCATGGTGGTGGGCTCTCAGCCGGACATGGAGGTCGTGGCCGAGGCGGGCGACGGCGACGAGGCGCTGCGCGTGATCCCGGGCGCCGCGCGCCGACGTGGTGCTCATGGACGTGCGCATGCCGGGCATGGACGGGATCGCCGCGTGCGCGGCGCTCACCGCGAGCACCGACGCGCGCGTCATCATCCTCACCACCTTCGACCTCGACGAGTACGTGGTGGCCGCGATCAAGGCGGGCGCCGCGGGCTTCCTGCTCAAGGACGCGCCGCCCGAGGACCTGCTCCACGCGATCCGCACCGTCCACGCGGGCGACGCGGTGATCGCGCCGTCGTCAACCAAGCGGCTCCTCACGCGACTTGCCGCTCAGTTGCCGGCCGAAGCCGGCGTCGGGCAAATTCGATGACCTGACCGACCGCGAGCGCGAGGTGCTCGTGCTCATGGCGCAAGGCAAGTCGAACCAGGAGATCTGCGCTGAGCTGTTCCTCGCGGAGCCCACCGTGAAGACCCACGTGGGGCGCGTGCTCGCCAAGCTCGGCGCTCGCGACCGGGTGCAGGCCGTGGTGATGGCGCACCAGGCCGGGATCTCCTAGCGGCGGCGCAAGAGCCAGACGACGGCCGCGCCGTAGAGGCCGCTCGCCGCGACTCGGAAGATGAACGCGGTCGCCATGTTGGGATCTGGCTCATTGCGCGCGACGAAGAGCACGAAAGCGAACCAGTCCAGCGCAATCGCGACCCCCAGCACGCCCATCAGGACGGCCACGGCGATGCGCGCGCCAGCGTTGCGCTGCACGGGCTCTTGGAGCTGTGCGAGGTCACTGGCCAGGTCTAGCGGCGCCACGTCGCGAACATAGCCGCACCGGGTGACGTTGCCGTCCGGCTCCTGGATGAGGGCGTCGCAGCGGCCGTCTGGGGTCCACGCGTCATGCTCCGGCGTGTGCCGAAAGGTAGTCGCCGCCGTGCGTCCATGCGCGCCACCTTGCCATACCTGGGTATCGCCCAAGTCCATCCCCCAGTCCGATGCGCCGCACCCCGGCCAGCCGTAGCGTCGCACCTATGAACGAACCAGCACTCGCGCTCAAGGCGCGCGGCCTCACCAAGACGTACGGCTCCGGCCCGTCCGCGGTGACCGCCGTGGATCACGTTGACCTCGACATCGCCGCGGGCGTGCTGACCGCGGTGATGGGGCCGTCCGGCTCCGGCAAGACCACGCTGGTTCACCTTCTGGCCGGCCTCGATAGGCCCGACGCTGGGGACGTCTGGGTGGGCGACGACGAGATCACCGCGCTCAAGGACAAGCAGCTCGCGAAGGTGCGTGGCCGCGTGGTCGGGTTCGTCTTCCAGGGCTTCAACCTGCTGCAGACCATGAGCGCGCGGGACAACATCGTGCTGCCGCTGCGGCTCAACGGCATGCCTGCCGACGAGGCGTGGTTCGCCTCGCTTATCGAGATGCTCGGCATCGGCCGCGAACTCGAGCGCCGGCCCTTCGAACTCAGCGGCGGCCAGCAGCAGCGGGTCGCGATCGCTCGCGCGCTCATCACCAGGCCGCGCGTAGTGCTCGCCGACGAGCCAACGGGCAATCTCGACACCCACGCGAGCGCCGAGATCCTCTCGCACCTGCGCCAAAGCTGCCGCGAACTGGGCCAATCCGTGGTGATGGTCACGCACGACCCAACCGCGGCGTCGTACGCCGGCAAGGTGTTGCTCTTCGCCGACGGCAAGGTGGCGGGTCACGTCACGGATCCCACGCCCGAGGCGGTGCTCGCGGGCCTCGACGCCCTCGCGGGGGTGGAGCGATGAGGCGGCTCGCGGAGGGCATCGCGGGAGCGCTCGCGCTGCTCGTGATGTTGGCGATGCAGCCGTGGGGTCGGCTCGATTGCGATCCGCATAACTGCGGGATGTCAACGGACTACGGCAGTTGGGCGGTGTACGCGATGGCACTTGCTTTCTACCTGCTCGTGCCGCTCATCGTGGTCGGCATCATTCAGGTGGCGGTACTCGGCATCCGCGACGCAAACCGGCCTCACGATATGGCCGTGCGAGCAGCGCTGGGCGAGACTCAGTCCTCCGCGGTGAGGGCTGCCGCCGCGCGCGGGCTACGCGACGGCGCAATCTGGGTGGGTGGCGCGTACCTGATCGCGGGTATGGTCCACGCGGGCATCCTCCTCGCATCTGGGTGGCCGCTCACCACCGAGGCCAGCCTTTGGTTTGGCCGCGCGATCGCTGGCTCAGTGGTTGTTGGCACGCTCGTATTGGCGCACATCATCGACACTGCACGGCCGCGCCGCAGCCCGGTGGAGCGGTTGTACGAGGAAGCTCTGCCGCCACAGACCCGTCGCGGCTCCCGGATCGTGGCGCTGGTGCTGAGCGCAATTGCTGCGTGCGCCGCTGGTGTGATCGTTGGGCTGGCGCTTGCCTATGATCTGGCGCCGAGTTTCTACGTGACCAACGCGACGGGAATCGCGTTTGCCGTCACCTGGCTTGCGGTGATCTGGCTAGCCCTGTTGGTAGTCATTCCGTGGTCCCGCCGTCTAGTCCCCGGGTGGCTCTCGCAGGTCGCCCGTATTGCGAGCTCGGAAGTGGCGCCCATCATCGAGGCCCGAGCCGCGTCGGCGTCGCGTGCGAGCGGTCGCGTGGTGGTTGTGCTTGGCAGCTTTGCCTTTCTGTTCGGCATTGCAGTGCAGGCGGACCCTTCACAGACGCTGAGTCCCACCTACGTGGGCAACCGGGTGTTCTACGAGCCGCACGACTCTGCGGCGTTCGCTGATCGCTTGCGCGAGGTGGATGGCGTCGCCGATGTCTTGGTGGTGCCGGTCAAGGACACGCTGGGTGCCGACGGCATTGACGCCGCGCTATTTGCCGTGGATCCTCGGCAGTTGCGTGGCCTCGACAACGAGTTGGCGAACACCCTCACCGAGCACCCTGGAGCCATTGTCGAGAACCTCTGGGGGTCCAACGCGAACCTGCATCTGATCAAGGGGACGACGTACGGCTTCATGCCGACCGGCGTAGTGCCTCTGGCCACGTGCTGCGATATGTTCACCAGCTCCTCGGCGGGCTTATCCGCTGACCCTACGGCCACCGCGTACCTGATCTACTCGACCGATCCATCACTCAACGCCGCGGTGGTCAATGGCGCCTGGGCGCTGACGCCGGAGGGTGTCGATGCGGACGGATCTGAGGGTTCAACCATCACGGGTCACCTCACCACGCAGTGGGAAGCCACGATGCTCTCGATAGGGATCTTGGTATTACTGATCGGCACTCCGCTGATCGCGCTCGCCGTGGGCCTTGCGCGCACCAGGCGAAGCGACGATGCCACGCTTGCCGCCCTGGGGGCTACACCGCGCGCACTGAGGGCAGCGACAGTGATGGAAACTGCCGGCGTAGCGGCATTCGCGGTGGTCGTTGGCGGAGGCCTTGGAGCGCTGGCACAAGCGTCGATGGCGGCGCTCGGTCGCGCTCGCTCATCGCTCACAGGTGTCATCACGGACTCGTATCTTGCGACGGCGCTGGGGTCGGTCGCGTGGCTCGCTTTGGGCATGCTGCTGTTGGGCACTGTGATGCTGATGGCGTTGACGGCATGGGCAGCGGCACGCAAGTACAGAAGTTCAACGCCCGTGGAGGGTCTGCGGCCCGTCACAGTAGGGGGAACACGATGATCTGGGCGCTGGCACGAGAGCAAGTGCGGTCGCAGCGCAGATACCTGATGTGGGCGGCCGCAGTCATATCGCTCGCGGTGGGGATCGCGACGTACGGCGGCCTGCTCGGACACGAGCTGAAGCAAGCAGAGGACGCCACCAATCACGCGTTGGTGCTCGACACCGACCACGCGATGTGGAACACCTTCGCCGTCGACAGCTCTTCCGCGCCATCAGTTACCAACATTGATGCCATGAACACCGCGCTCGATTCCGCCGGAGACATCCGTCACGCCGCGCAGGCAACCATGTGGAGCATCCGCATCGAGCCGAACCGAGACAGCGGCCTGATCACCCACCCCTTATTTACGACCGGCGACCTGGACTGGGACGCGATCCTGATCGAGGGCGCTCCTCCTGCTACGGGCCAGGTTGCCTTGAGCAAGGCCGCCGCCGAGCGGATGGGCGTTGGAGTGGGGGACACGGTGCCGGTCTATGTCGACGTCGACGGCCTCGCCCCGGCCGGGATCGATCCGACGGTCTCTGGAATCACACGGTCCCCTGTGGCCGGAAGCGGGCTATGGCTGCCAACGTTGGCGGACTATTGGCTCCCGTGGGAGGACCTCGAGGTGTACGGCGAGCGTGTCGCCGACATCGGTGGAGGCTCGTCGAACGCCACTGCCGACGTCACCTTCACCTGGGATGGCTCGAGCCCAGAGCTCGCGAAGCTCGCCGCGGAGACAGGCGCCTCCGAATATTCCGCCGTGCAATACGGCCAGAGCGACGCGACACTATGGGTCATCCTCGGCGTGACCGTGCTCGCCGTGGGATCGATAGCGATGGCATTCGCTTTTGGGCGCGCTCAGGCGCAGTCGCGCACCCAATGGGTAGCGACGGCGAGGGCCCTGGGTGCCACTCGGCGCCATGTCGTGCTCGCCACGATGTTCGAGGCGGGCATTCTTGCGCTCTCCAGCCTCGTCGCGGGCTATCTGCTCGGAACTCTCGCTGCAACTGCTCACCTGGTCGTTGTGCACATCGCAACGCCAGGTGCGGGAATCGCGGCGTACGCAAGCTTTGCGCCACTCGTCGCACTCGGCGCGCTCGTCCTCGCGCTGGCAATGTCGTTTGTAGTTGCCGGCGTGCCAGCCTTCTGGGCAACTCGGGTGAGCCCGGCCGCGGCACTTAAACCTGAGAACGACGTCACGAACGCCCAGGTGAGCCGGAATGTTCGCTTCTGGCCTGTGGCAACGGTGTGGGCAACATTTGGGCTCGTGGCGCTGCTCTCGGCCGATCGCCAGGACGCCACAGGTGGCCCGCTGCTGGCGGTGCTCTCACGATGGGGGTTCGCGTTACTGAGTTTCGTTGTGGCAAATGAGACGCTGCGGTGGCTGCTGCCTGTCGCGGGCCGGTGGCTGTCCCGCCGGCCCGAGAAGACGGCACTCCTCGCGGGTGACTCCATGTGCGCGCGACCGCGGCAGTACTCGGTGCCAGCACTCCTCTGGGCACTCGGCACCAGCGCCTTGCTCACCTTGAGCGTTGTGGTTGTCCTGCAGCGTTTGACGCTCGTAGGCGCGGGTGACGGGTATGGCCTTGCGACACTTGTCGACGAAACGTGGCCCAGTTGGATACTGCCGGCAACCATCATCATCCTTAGCGCGTTTGGGCTGCTATCAACCGCTATCGCGGTTGCGACTGCCGCGGTGACGCAACGGGAACGCGCAACGCGGGAGGCGCTGGGAATCACAGCGCGGCAGTCGCGTGCCGCGGCCGGGCTCGCCCACTTCGTCTCGCTGCTGCTTGGCACCATCGTTGGCGTGTTGGGCGCGGCCGCGGTGACGACCGTGTTCGCTGCGGCGATGCAAGTGGGCGATTTGAGCGAGCCACTTCGGTGGGACATCGCATTCTGGCTCGCGCCGCGCGCAATTGGAATCGTGCTCGGTGTTGGCCTGCTGTTCTCGGTGGTCAGTGCGCTCGTGGTCGCCGCGGCCGCGCGAACACCGAGCGTGCCCGGGTTGCCTGCCGCGTCCACGAAGGCGCACGCCTAGACTCTCCCCATGAGCCAGTACGCAGGAGACATCACCACCACCGCCGCTTGGGACATGGTCAAGGAGGGCGCCGTTCTCGTTGACGTGCGCACCGTTGGCGAGTGGGAGCAGGTTGGCGTCCCCGACACCGCCGAGCTTGGCGTGGACACCCACTTCATCGAGTGGGTCCACGCGGGCGGCATTCCCAACCGCACGTTCCTCGAGCAGCTCAAGGCAACCGGCGTGGAGCCGGGTACGCCCATCGTGTTCCTGTGCCGCTCTGGCCAGCGGAGCATCGGCGCGTCGATGGCCGCGACCGCCGCCGGGTACGGCCCCGCCTACAACATCCTCGACGGCTTCGAGGGGCCCGCCAACGGTTGGGTTGCCGCAGGGCTCCCCTCGCGTCAGTTCTGAACCGCGCGCCATGAAGTTCACCGACGGCTTTTGGTTTCTCCGCGACGGCGTCACAGCAAGCTACGCCGCCGAGACGTACGAGCTCGAGGCTCAGCCACACTCGCTGAGCCTGCTAGCCACCGCCAAACGCATCGAGACCAGGGGCGACACCCTCAACACCGCCACCCTGACCGTCGATATTGACTCGCCATATGAGGGCGTCGCCCGCGTTCGCGTCACCCACCACGCCGGCGGCGACGAGTACCGCGGTTTCGACTTCCCCGGCGCAGGCCGACGCTGGGGCAACGACCGCGCACGAGCCGGCCACAGCGTCGGGCAGCGAGCAACGCCACCCTCACCACCGGCGGGCTTGAGGTGCGCGTCACCAAAGGTGCGCCCTTGGGGATCGAGTTCATCTGGGAGGGCCAACGAATCACGGGGCTCGGGCACAAGGCGCTGGCCCACATGGCGCTGGCCGACCACGCGCCGGTGAGTGCCGACCCCAGCGGCATCGCGGGCTACAGCGAGGACGGCGGCGCGCCGCACTCGGCGTACATGCTTGGCCAGCTGGACCTCGGCGTTGGCGAGACCATCTACGGGCTCGGCGAACGCTTTGGGCCGTTCGTCAAGAACGGCCAGACCGTGGAGATCTGGAACGGTGACGGCGGCACCAGTTCCGAGCAGGCGTACAAGTCGGTGCCGTTCTACCTGAGCTCGGCGGGCTACGGCGTTCTCGTCAACACCCCTGGCCACGTCTCGTTTGAGGTGGGCACGGAGGCAGTGGAGCGCGTGCAGTTCTCCACGCCGGGAGAGGTGCTCGAGTTCCTCGTGATCGGTGGCGGCACGCCCAAGGCGGTTCTCGATCGCTACACAGGGCTGACAGGACGGCCGGCGCGCGTGCCCTCGTGGTCTTACGGGCTGTGGCTGTCGACGAGCTTCACCACCGACTATGACGAGTCAACGCTGATGTCATTCGTTGACGGCATGGCCGAGCGCGACCTGCCCCTGTCGGTGGTGCACTTCGATTGCTTCTGGATGCGCGAGTTCACCTGGATGTCTGGCCAATGGGACACCGCCGCATTCCCCGATCCGGAGGGCTTCCTTGAGCGTTTGCACGCGCGCGGCCTCAAGGTGAGCGTGTGGATCAACTCGTACATCGCCCAGCGCTCGGCGCTCTTTGGCGAGGCGGCGGCGAAGGGGTATCTGCTGCGCAGGCCCGACGGCAGCGTCTTCCAATGGGACTTGTGGCAGGCCGGCATGGCACTCGTCGACTTCACCAATCCGGAGGCGACGGCCTGGTTCCAGGAGGTCATCCGCGGGCTGCTGAGGCAAGGCGTCGACTCCATCAAGACGGACTTCGGCGAGCGCGTCCCCACCGACGTTGTGTGGCACGACGGCAGCGACCCCTACCTGATGCACAACCTCTATGCGCAGCTCTACAACCGCGCCGTCTTCGACGTCCTCGTCGAGGAGCGCGGCGAGGGCGAGGCGATTCTCTTCACGCGCTCCGCGACAGTTGGCGGGCAGGCGATGCCGCTGCACTGGGGCGGGGACAACACCTCCTCCTTTGTGTCGATGGCAGAGTCGCTGCGCGGCGGGCTCTCGCTCGCGTCGTGCGGCTTTGGGTTTTGGAGCCACGACATCGGCGGGTTTGAGGGTGAGCCGGACATCGCGGTCTTCAAGCGTTGGCTCGCGTTCGGGCTGCTGTCTTCACATTCGCGATTGCACGGGAGCACGTCGTACCGCGTGCCGTGGGCATTCGACGACGAGGCCGTAGAGGTCACGCGCGCGTTTGCTCGCCTCAAGAACCGGCTCATGCCGTACCTGTTGGGCGCGGCCGACGAGTCCGTGTCGCATGGGACCCCCGTGCTGCGGCCCATGTTCCTGGAGTTCCCCGACGACCTCGCGTGCCGCTACCTTGACCGCCAATACATGCTCGGCGGTTCGCTGCTGGTGGCGCCCGTCATGTCGGCCTCCGGCGAGGTGAGCTTCTATTTGCCCGACGGCGTGTGGACCTCCGTACTTACCGGCGAGCGGGTGACCGGCGGGCGTTGGGTGACGGAAACGCACGACTTCGATTCGCTGCCGCTGTATGCGCGGCCTGGCGCGATCATCCCGTGGGGCGTGGGGATAGAGCGGCCCGACTACGACTACGCGGAGGGGCTTGAACTGGACGTGTTCCCTGGGATCGCCCCAGGTGATCACGTGCTGCGGCTCGTCTCTGGTGACGGTTCTGTCGAGGAGATCACGGTTCGCGTTGATGGCGCGGACGTCATCGCGCGGGGTGCCGATGGGCGCGAGGTGCCTGCGCGGTTGGTGTAGGAACTACGGGCTGACGACGATGTTGAGATCGTCGAGGCAGGCAGTCACCGACTCAGCGTGACTCCCCGCAAGATCCTCGTTGTTGTTGAGCATGTCGAATATGTCCATCGCTGGGTCTGAGAGTGGTGCGCCGGCATTGGTGTAACAGGCGACGATTTCGCCACGATATTCCTCGAGTTGCCGCCGCTCGTTTTCGACGCCAGCATCGCTGTTGAGGTACGCCTGTTCAACACCGAGCGAATGAACATTGCGGCAAAACTCGCCAAGTTTGGGGTCGCCATCGGCCTGCGCCGGATCGTTCCATCCCCACTGAATCGTCGGTTGACTGCCTTCGTCGACAGTTCGCGGCCCGTCGATCGTCAACCCAGCGTCTTCGGCGCACTCAAGAGTGTTGGTGATTGCCTCTTGATACTGCTCGAACGTGACTTCCCCGGTCGCGAGGACGTCCAGCAGCGTGGCTCGCTGTGCCTTGCTCATCGTCGGCTGCGCGTCATCCGCCGCCAACATCGCCACGATCACCTGCTGCTGTGCCGTGGTTGGCGATGGCGTGGGAGTGGCGGTTACCGCGGGTGATGGGATGACCGCGTCAGCTGAGCAGCCGACTAGTGAAAGAGTCATCACCAGCAAGAGCAAAGCAGCCGGGCGAAGGCTCTTCATGTGCACGCTACAAAGACGTGCAAGTCGTGGCGGGTATCAGATTTTCCAAGCTGCCGTAAGCGCAGGGCCACGAGGGGTACGACTTCGTCGCGCATGCCTGCCCACAATTCAGACTCATGACCGGACCCCCTTCGGCGGCGCATCGTTGGGCTCACGCCACCTTATGGCATCGAATCGATCAGTCGCGGGGTGCGGATGGACGCGAAGTGCTGGAGCGGTTGGTCAAGCGACCGACTGCATCAGTGTCTGGCGCCGGGCCGTCATCGAAGCCCCTGGGCCAGACGCACGATTCGATCCCGCGTTCAGCCAAGTATTTGGCGTCGTTGACGCGGCTCTCGAGGACGATCGCCGGCGCAATTCCGTGGTCGATCAGATCAAAGTACGAGTCGGCGAAAGTCAGGTCCGGCGTTAGTGCGTCGGGTAGCACAAGGGCCGTCGAGCGCGCCGTCGGCGCGGGTTCCGCGCGAATGGCCGCGACCACCGAGGCGAGATGGGCACCCAATGGCTTCACGACGTTGTCCACAGTGATGAGTCCGAGATCGTATTCCAGCTCGGCAAACCCGCTGAGGGCTCGATCGATGTCGTGCGAACACCACCAGGTGATCCCCCATAGATCGGACACCGCGGCCGCCGATCTCGTTGCCCTCTCCACGAAGTCGCGGCGGTCCTCTTCGCCCAGAATCCAGTCGGTTGCGAGACCGTACTCTTGCAACCAGACTGGGCGTTCGGGGGCCACCGCAAACGCCTTGGCCAGCTCGAGCATGAACTCCGGGAGGTGCCGGGTGCCGGTGCCGGACGCGCCATACCGTTCGAGTGCGCCGGTGAAGAATATCCAGGCATGAATTGACGCCACGTCACCAACGTTGGCAGCGGCGGCGCGACTGAAGGCGGTCGTGTCCGCAAGCCAAGGAACGTGGTCCATTCCTACCGTGTGCATGCGCCCTGGCAATGACTCCTCGCATTGCACGAGCATTGTCGCAAGCCAGGCATCGCCGTCGCGTTGGGACGTGACGGCACGCTGGGCATCGCGCAACACACTTGGCTCGTTCGCGACGTCGAGACCAAGGACATTGGCTTTGTGGCCGATCGCGGCACCAATCTCCGTGATCAACAGCCGCTGAGCATCAATCGTTGCGGGGTCCGTGAACATGTTCACGTCGGATGCGATCCATGCTGGCCGGAAGTCGAAGCCGCTCAACCATCCATTGAAGACAGTGACGACGACGCCCAAGCCCACCGCGTCCGCCTCGTCCACCAGCTCGGTGAGTCTCGCCAACATGCTCGCGCTCACCAACGTCGGGTTCGGCTGGAACAGAGGCCACAGGCAATGGATACGGATGTGGTCCATACCCAGGCCGGCTATCACTGCAAGGTCCGCAGCGACCGACTCGCGCTTCCAGTCGGCCCATGCGTACCACCAACCGTCGACTCGGCACGTAGTTCACGCCGAAGCGCGGAGAGGTGGTCAACATCGTCGCGGTTGTCCTTTCGGGCTTGTTACGGGAATCCTTTCACCTTGCGGCCGCCCGAAAATCCGCAACGCGCACCCGCCCGGCGCCGCTGTCATGCGCATCGCCTACTCCACTCAGCGCGCGCTAATATTCGTATACATCGTATAAGTTCGAAGGTGGGCATTGTGACGGACGTGAAACCACGGCTCATCGACAGCCACGTGCACATCTGGGATCCGACGGCCCTGGAGTACTCGTGGCTGGATGGTGAACTGGATCGCCCCTACCTTCCGGCCGAATACCAGGCCGGGTCGCCGGCCGTCACCGGTGTCATATTCGTCGAGGCGGGGCCCGAGAGCAAGACGGGCGAGGTGGCCTGGGCCGAGTCCCTCGGCTGGCCGGAGTTGCTTGGCGTCGTCGCCCACGCGCCGCTAGAGCAAGGCAGCGGAGTCGTGACGGAGGTGGCGGCGCTGCGCGAAGCCGGGCGCACCGTCGGCATCCGCCGGTTGCTGCAGGATGAGCCGCTGCAGTTCTTCGAGGAACCCGGCCTGCTCGAGGGCTTGCGCGCGCTCGCGCGCACCGGGCTGCCGTTTGATGCGTGCATCCGGCATTACCAGCTTGAGGCCCTGACCACCCTGCTTGCGAAGGTTCCCGACCTGCCCGTAGTGCTCGATCACCTCGCCAAGCCGCCGGTCGCAACCGGTGATGACGGAACCTGGGAGCGGAACATCCGCGCGCTTGCCGCCTTTCCTCAGGTCAGCGTCAAGCTGTCGGGGATGCCCCCAGAGTTGCGCGACGACCAGGACCTGGTTTCCGCATGCCGCCCGTGGCTCGAGGTCGCGCTCGATGCGTTCGGTGCGGACCGGGCGATGCTGGGCAGCGACTGGCCGATCTCGGCAATGTCGCCTCGCCGGTTGGCCCCTGGCCAATGGCTGTCGATGGTCCTCGATGAGTTTGGCCGCCAGCCCCGCGGAGCGCGAACAGCTGTCCTGGCGCACGGCGTCGCGCTTCTACGGCGTCTGATGGTTACTCGCGCGCCCGGGCCGGGCCGGTGGAGCGACGCACAATCAGCTCGGGGCGTCTTGCCGCCGACGTGGCGGGGGCTCGACGCCGTCGATGAGCGCCAGCAGTTGATGCACCGCGTCACTGCCCTGCGGCGCTGAAATCGAGCCGAAGGGTCGTGAGTGGCGGCGAGAAGTACGCAGCTTCCGGGGTGTCGTCGACTCCGGTCACGCTCACGTCGTCCGGTACCCGGTAGCCGCGCTCGTTGAGGGCGAGGATGACACCGAGCGCAATCTGATCGTTGGCTGCGACAAACGCAGTAGCGGGCAGTTCATCCGGCCACGATGCGATCGCCTGATAGCCGGAGCGAGCGGACCAGTCGCCATGAATGACGCCCCGAGAGCGCAGGCCAAGGTCGGCGACCGCGGCCTCATACTCACGCGTGCGATTGCGCGCGCCCACCCAGGCGCTGGGGCCAGCGATGTGCACAACATCGCGGTGACCGAGTTCGGCAAGGTGACGCACCACGGCGAAGAGACCGCTGTCGACGGGCGTGGAGTCGGTCGGCAGCTTGTCGTGGCCCGTTGCCAGGTAGATCGGCACCCGGAACGTCGAGGACTCCACCGCGTTCGTCACCTCGTCGGTCGACGAGAGCGCGAGCACGCCCGCGAGGTCGAACTGCAGTGCAAGGTCAATGGACTCGCGGATCGCTGCGGCGTCGTGCACATCCAGCGTGATGACGTCGAGCAAGTAGCCTGCGTCGCGCGCAGCCATGGTGGCGCCCTCGAGGATCTTGCTCGGACCCACCTGCGTGATCTCGTGGGTGAGCGCCGCGATGCGGTGCGAGCGGCCCGTCGTCAGCGACCGGGCGGTGAGATTGGGCCGGTAGCCGAGTTCGCGGATCGCCTCGTCGACGCGGTCGCGAGTGTCGGGGCGGATGCCCTCATAGCCCTTCAGCAACCTGCTCACGGTCTGATGGGATACCCCCGCCGCCCGCGCCACGTCGTAGATCGTGGCGGGCCGTTCGACGCTGGGTTGCGTCTCGGTCATCTTCCCTCCGCGGCGATTGAGGCTCGTAACCATAACGTTACCGACGTAGCACTTGACAGCCAATATGTTACCGACAACATGATGGTGCTCGACGAATGTTGCCGGTAACATTCTTTTTTTTCTCCTTGAAATGTTACCGGCAACATTCCGCAACCTAGCCACAATGGAGTGAGCCTTGGCCGACGCGCACCTGCTACCCGAGAGAATCCTCTTCGGAGCGGCGTTCTACGACGAGTACCGCGTGAACGGCGACCTCGAGCGCGACCTCGACCTGATGGCCGAGGCATCCTTCTCTGTCATTCGCGTTGGCGAATCGGTGTGGGCCACGTGGGAGCCAGAGCCGGGCGTTTACAACCTCGACTGGCTGCAGCCAGTGCTCGATGGCGCGCATGCGCGCGGCATCTCGGTTGTGCTCGGCACGCCGACCTATGCCGTGCCCCCGTGGTTGCGAGCGATGGATCCAGACCTCGCGGGCGAGAAGGCCACCGGGGTGCGCCAACCCTGGGGATCGCGCCAAGAGGTCGACATCACGCATCCCCTGTTCCGTCACCACGCGGAAGCTGTGATCCGGGCGATCATCGCGCGGTACGCCAACCACCCCGCGATCATCGGCTACCAAGTAGACAACGAGCCCGGCGCGTTCCTGCTGCACAACCAACGGGTGTTCGACGGGTTCCTGCGCTGGCTCGAGGGCCGCTACGGGGATGTCGAGAATCTCAACCGCGAGTGGGGGCTCACGTTCTGGTCTCAGCGCATCCGTTCCTGGGAGGAGCTCTGGCGTCCCGATGGCAACCACTCGCCGCAATACCAGATCGAGTGGCGCCGGTACCAGGCAGAACTCGTCACAGACTTCATCGCGTGGCAAGCGCGCATCGTGCGCGAGTACGCAAGTCCAATCCAGTTCGTGATGACCTGTATCTCGTACGAGCGCGAGGCTATCGACGACCGACAACTCGTGCAGAAGCTCGATGTCACCGCGGGAAACCCGTATTACATGATGCAAGAGGCACTCCACATCGGGGTCGAGGTGCCGCGAACCGCAAAGTGGTGGACGTCCGGGGTGTGGGCACTGTTCGAGCAGGGCGACCGCATGTTCAGCTCTGCACAGGCCCCGTTCCTTGTCACCGAGACGAACGCGCAGTCGATCGGGCAGTCCCACTGGCAGCACCACACGCCGTACCCGGGTCAGATCGCGCTTGCGGGCCTCGCGCTTGTGGCTCGCGGCGCTCGGATGATCGAGTACTGGCAGTGGCAGACCCCTCACTACGGCATCGAAACCTACTGGGGCGGGGTGTTGCCGCACAGCGGCCGGCCCGGTCGCATTTACCGTGAGATCGCGGAACTCGGTCACCGGTTGCGCGAACTCGGGCCCACGCTCGAGGCGTTCACTCCCGACGCCGATGTCGCCCTGCTCTACTCGATCGACACGAAACACAGTTTCGAGTTCTACCCGCCGCTCGCCGACGCAGAGGGCGGCCCGGACCGGACGTCGTACCTGCGGATCTTCGATCGCTACTACCGCGCGGCCTTCGAGGCAGGCATCCAGAGCAGAATCGTGCACGCCGACCAGTTCCGGGAGCACGACGCGGCGGACTTCGCGGCCGAGTTCCCCACCCTCGTAGTACCGACGCTCTACGTCGCCGATGACGGGATGCTCGACGCACTCGTGCGCTATGCGGAAGCGGGCGGGCACCTCGTGGTCGGCATCCGAACCGGTTACGGCGACGAGCTCGCCAGGGCCCGGCCCGAGCGAGCGCCCGGGCGTCTCGCCGCAGCAGCTGGCGTTTGGTACGACGAGTACTCGACGCTCGACGCTCCGGTGGGCGTCGACGGCACCACCTTTGGCGGTGGCCAGGCTGAGGGTTGGGCCGACGCTCTCGTCGCCGAGGGCGCCGACGTTGTGGCCGTGTATTCCTCGGGCATCTACGAAGGCCGGCCAGCGGTGACCTCGCGCAAGCACGGTGCTGGCCGTGTCACCTACGTGGGCACGCTGCCCGACCTTGCGCTAGCGACATCGGTTCTTCGCTGGGCCGTGCCTATCACCAGCGCGAGCGAGTGGCAGGGCGACGCGTCGGTGACCGTCACCTCGGGTCGCAACAGCAGCGGCGAGCGTGTCTGGTTCATCAGCAACTGGTCGCCCGCGCGTGCGACCGCTCACCCGCCGCACAGACGCGGCGGGCAACCGATCGTTCTCGAACCGTGGGACGTCACCGTCCTCGTCGAGCAACGCGACCCCGTGTCTGGGGCCGTCTACAACCCAACACCACAGAGAGTAGAGCAATCATGAGGCAAGGAGCACGCAGAGCCGCGGTCGCGATCACCTCGATCACCGCCGTGGCGGCATTGACGCTCGCCGGATGCACGGCCGACCCAGGGGCGAGCACCACCAGTGCAAACCCGGACAACACGGGCGGCACCGACGGGCAGATCACGGAGGCACAGCGCGAGGAAGCGCTTAACACGCCTACCGACCTGACGTTCTGGACCTGGGTACCCGACATTCAGGAACAGGTCGATTTGTTCGAGAAGGAGTACCCGAATATCCACGTCAAGGTCGAGAATGTCGGCCAAGGACTGGATCACTACTCAAAGGTGCGCACAGCCTCGAAGGCGGGTACCGGCGGTCCCGACGTCGTCCAGCTTGAGTACCAGTTCATCTCGTCGTTCGCACAGACTGGCGACCTGCTCGATCTCACGCCGTACGGCGCGGCAGACATCGCTGGCGACTACGTGCCGTGGGTCTGGAAGCAGGTCCTCTCCAACGACCAGATTCTGGCGATCCCGCAGGACTCTGGCCCCATGGGCAACCTGTACCGCGAGGACATCATGACTGCGGCAGGTGTCACGGAGCCGCCAGCAACGTGGGACGACTACAAGATCGCCGCAGAGAAGGTGCGCGCGAACACGGACTCCTACATCTCCAACATGGCGCCGGGCCAGGGCGCCGGGTGGCTCGGGCTGTTGTGGGCAGCAGGCGTCAAGCCATTCGGCTACGACGGCGACAAGACTGTCACGATCAACATCAACAGCCCAGAGGCGAAGAAAGTGATGGCCTACTGGCAGGACATGATCCAGAACGATCTCGTCTCAGTCGACCCTGACTTCAACGACGAGTGGTACGCGGGTCTCAACAATGGCCACTACGCCGGCTGGCTGACGGCGGCGTGGGCTCCTGTATTCCTCTCCGGCGCAGCGGCTGACACATCGGGCAAGTGGCGCGCCGCGCCGCTACCTCAATGGGACCCGAGCAAGCCCGCTTCGGGCAACCAGGGCGGTTCAGCCGACGCGGTGCTCAAGACCACGAAGAACCCGATCGCGGCCTACGAGTTGGCGAAGTGGATCAACAACGCGCAAGAACCAGCGTTGCTGTTCTCGACTAAGCAGAGCTTCTTCCCGACTGCGAACGCGGTGCTCGCTGACCCCGCATTCGTGGACCAGAAGCCCGAGTTCTATGGTGGCCAGCAGGTCAACAAGCTCTTCGCGGAGATCTCCACAACGGTAGACACCGATTGGCAGTGGCTGCCGTTCATGGAGTTCGCCTACTCGAGCGGCAACGACACGTTCGGGGCCGCCGTCGCGGCCAAGGGCGATCTCGCTGCGGGCCTGGACGCCTGGCAAGCGGCACTTGTCGACTATGCGAAGCAGCAGGGCTTCACAGTCAACGCTGGATAGCACGCGGGCGGCCCGGGGATCACACCCCCGGGCCGCCTCGCACAACGCACACCAAAGCGAAGGAGATCGAGATGAACACTGCGATCAAGCGGAAGCAGAACCTCGTTGCCTACGGATTCGTCCTTCCTTTCTTCGTCGTGTTCGCGACGATGTTCATCGCGCCACTCGCATACTCGGGCTACCTGAGCTTTTACGCTCACAAGCTCGTCGGCGGCGTGAGCTTCGTCGCCTTCGGAAACTATGTGCGCGCGTTCCAGGACCCCGCCTTCCTTTTCGGGCTCGGCCGCACCGCGCTGATTCTGCTGATTCAGGTGCCCATCATGCTCGGTTTCGCGCTGTTCTTCGCGCTCGCGATCGACTCCGGTCGAGCGCGCGGCAGTAAGGCTGTGCGGCTGCTCATCTTCTTGCCCTTCGCGGTGCCCGGCGTCGTCGCCGTGCTCATGTGGGGCTACCTCTACGGGCAGAACTTCGGACTCACCGGCCAGATCACCCGCGCGCTCGGGTTGCCGCCAACGAATTTTCTGTCGGATTCTCTCATCTTGTTTTCAATCATGAACATCATTACCTGGGCATTCGTCGGCTACAACATGATCATCATGTATGCGGCGCTCAAGTCGATCCCGCCTGAGTTGTACGAGGCTGCGGAGATCGACGGCGCGGGCCAATTGCGGCTTGCCTGGAGCGTAAAGATTCCCATGATTCGGCCCGCCATCCTCCTGACCGTCATCTTCTCGGTCATCGGGAGCTTCCAGATCTTCAACGAACCGAAACTGCTGGTGGAGATCTCGCCGACGGCGATCCCGCAGGGGTTCACGCCCAACTTCTATGCCTTCAACCTTGCGTTCGTGAACCAGGACCTCAATTACGCCGCGGCGATCGCATTCCTGCTCGGCTTCGTCATCATGATCGTGTCGTACGTCGTGCAACTGAGCATGCAGAAGAGGGAGGTCCAGTCGTGACCGCCCAGCTGACGCAGGTGACAGCGCCGCCCAACAACCCGTCCCAGAGCGACAAGCGCCGCAAAGCGGCCAATCGCGGAAAGCGCCGCAGCAACCTGCTGACGGTGGTGATGTGGTTGAGCGTGCTCTACTTCATCGTGCCTCTCATCTGGCTCTTCATGTCGTCGACGAAAGACAACGGCGACCTCTTCACCACGTTCGGGCTGTGGTTTGGCCATGACTTCAACCTGTTTGCGAACATCCGGGAAGTGTTCGCATACCAGGACGGCATCTACTTGCGTTGGACGCTGAATACGGTCCTGTACTCGACCGTAGGCGCGGTCGGCGCAACCGTGCTTGCGACGATGGCGGGATATGCGTTCGCGAAGTACAAGTTCCCTGGTGACAAGTTGCTGTTCGCCATCATCTTGGGCGCGATCATGATCCCGCTCACCGCGCTGGCGATTCCTACCTATCTGCTGTTCTCGTCGGCGCACCTCACCAATACGCCGTGGGCCGTCATCCTGCCTTCGCTCGTGAGTCCGTTCGGCGTGTTCCTCATGCGCGTGTACGCGGCCGATGCCGTTCCGGACTCGCTCATGGAGGCCGCACGAGTGGACGGAGCGGGAGAGCAGCGCATCTTCTGGACGTGTGTCTCTGCGCCTGCTCGCGCCCGGCATGGTCACGGTGATGCTATTCACGCTCGTGGCGACCTGGAACAACTACTTCTTGCCGCTCATCATGCTCAATAGCGGAAAGCTACTGCCCTTGACGGTTGGGCTCGCGCAGCAACAGGCGACCTCGGCGGCGGGCGGCGGCGCGCAAGCGCTGTTCTCGACCGTGATCACCGGCGCGTTCCTGTCGATCCTTCCGCTGGTCGTGGTGTTCTTGTACCTGCAGCGGTTCTGGCAGACCGGTCTCGCGACCGGCGGAGTGAAGGGCTAACGTGATCTGGTACGGAGGGGACTACAACCCCGAGCAGTGGCCGGAAGAGGTCTGGGCTGAGGACGCACGGCTCATGCAGGAGGCGGGCGTCACCATGGTGAGCCTCGGCATCTTTTCATGGGCGATGCTCGAGCCGCGAGAGGGAGAGTTCGACTTCGGATGGCTGGACCGCGTCATGGATGGGCTGCACGCTGCCGGCGTGCGCGTGGACCTCGCGACGGCGACCGCCTCGCCTCCGCCGTGGCTCACGCATCACTATCCTGAGGTACTGCCAGTCACCAAGGACGGCGTTCGCCTGTCGGTAGGCAGCCGCCAGCAGTACTGCCCAAGTTCGCCCGTGTACCGGCGGCTCGCGGCGCGGCTCGCGTCCAAGATTGCCGAGCGTTACGCCGATCATCCCGCGCTCGCGATGTGGCACATCAACAACGAGTACGGCTGCCACGTGAGCCACTGCTACTGCGAGACGAGCGCAGACGCGTTCCGGGCGTGGCTCGAGGATCGCCATGGCACGGTCGAAGCACTTAACGCGGCGTGGGGAACAACATTTTGGTCGCAACGGTATTCGGAATTCGCCGAGGTTCAGCCGCCCAGGGCGATGCCGACATTCGGCAACCCCGCGCACCTACTCGACTTTGACCGATTCACCTCAGATCAGTTGATCGAGCTCTATCGAGCCGAAGCGGCGATCGTGCGGGCGGCCACGCCATCCATCCCTGTCACCACCAACTTCATGGGCTTCTTCAAAGGTGCCGACTACTGGGAATGGGCCCAGGAGGTGGATGTCGTCTCCGACGACTCCTACCCCGACCCCGCCGATCCGGCCAGCCCCGCGTCCGCCGCGATGACCCGCGACCTCATGCGCTCGCTACGCCATGGCCAGCCGTGGATCCTCATGGAGCAAACGCCGAGCGCCGTGAACTGGCGGGCGAGAAACGCGCCGAAGGCGCCGGGTCAGATGGCGGCGTGGTCAAAGCAAGCAGTCGCGCGCGGTGCCGACGGCATCCTGTTCTTCCAATGGCGACAGTCGGTGGCCGGCTCCGAGAAGTTCCACTCGGCCATGCTGCCGCATGCGGGTACCGACACCAGGGTGTGGCGCGAGATCACCGAACTCGGCGCCGACCTCGCGGGCCTCGCGGACATCGAGGGCAGCCGCGTCGACGCGCGGGTTGCGATCGTCTTCGAGTGGGACAGTTGGCGAAGCCTCGAACAGCGGGCGGTGCCGACGACTCTGAACTACGTCGAGCTCGTCTTCGCGTGGTACGTGGCGCTCTTCGACCGCAACGTAGTCATCGACTTCGTGAAAGCCGACGCCGACCTGTCGGGTTACGACACCGTCATCGTGCCGAGCCTGTTCTGCGCGACTCCGGCGGCGCTCGACAACCTCGCTGCCTACGCCGATGGCGGTGGCCATCTCGTGGTGACCTTCCAGACCGGCATCGTCGACGACAGGATGCACATCACCTCCGGCGGCTACCTCGGTTCGTTGCAGAAGACCCTCGGCGTGCGCGTCGAGGAGTTCGCGCCCCTCGCGGCGCCGGACCCCCGGAGGGACGACAGTGGCATACCGCCGACGATCTCGCTTGAGGGTGAGTTCGCGGGCGCTGGATCGCTGTGGAGCGAACGCGTGCGGGTCTCGGATGCGGATGTGCTTTCGGTATTCGGGCCCGGCGACCTTGCGGGCGGTGCCGCCATCACGCGGCGGGCGAACGCCTGGTATGTCGCGACCCTGCCCGAACGCCACAGTCATCGGCGAGTTGCTCGACGACGTCCTCGCGTCTGCAGGCGTCGCGACTGATCCGGCCGGCACGGTCGAGCGAGTGCAACGCGGCAATTACCGCTTCTCGATCGATCATGCGTTCGCAGGCCGTACAGGTCGAGGTGCGCTGATGACGACGGCAGCGTCGGATGTCTAGGGGTTGGCACAGAGGGATCGGTCGCACCCCGTTGTTTACGTCGGCCATCATCGCCGGCGCTTCGCCCCTGGGCTCGATGCCCAATCTCTACGGCTACGACGTCAGCGAATCTGCGGCCGTAGATTTCGTGCTCGCGCTACTGCAAGAGCCCGATTCGTGCGATCGATACATCCAACAACTACGGCGACGGGGCAAGCGAGCGTCGCATCGGCAAGGCGATCGCGTTGGCCGGGGGAGTTCCTGATGACTTCTCGGTCATAACGAAGGTCGACTCGGCCAAGAGGAGACTTCTCCGGTGCCCGCGTGCGCGAGTCGTTCCGAGAAAGTCTTGAACGGCTCGGTGTTGCACAAGGTCCCACTGCTGTTCTTGCATGATCCTGACGCATTCGACTTCGGGTACATGACTTCCGCCGGAGGCGCCGTCGACGCACTGGTTCAGATCCGTGACGAAGGGCTTGCCGATGCCATTGGCGTGGCGACCGGCAACACGCCTCTGTTGCACCGGTATCTCGACCTGGGTGTGTTCGATGTGATCCTGAGCCACAACCGGTTCACTCTCGTCGATCGCAGCGCCGACGCGCTCTTCACTCGCGCCGTCGAACTCGGGGTAGGGGTTCTCAATGCGGCCGTCTATGGCGGCGGAATCCTTGCTCGCCCTGGCGAATCGACGAAGTACTCGTACAAACCCGCCAGTCGCGAACTCCTTGAGACGATCGCCGCGATGGATTCGGTCTGCACAAGCTACGGGATCGACTTGGCCACGGCCGCGCTCCAGTTCTCGCTGCGCGATCCCCGAATCGACGCAACAGTCGTGGGAATCACGAGTGAGAGCAGGATAGCGAGTCTGATCGCGTCGGCCAGGTTGCACATCCCCGATGCCTTGTGGGACGAGTTGGAGCTCCTCGTCCCGCCCGCTGTCCACGTGGCTGGATCCCCCTTCCAGTGAGGTCGCCTAGGGCCGCCTACCGCTGGACTCTGGCCCCAGACTCCCGCGACCAAGCGCCCGCACCTCGGCGACCGTCGCCATGGATGTGTCGCCGGGCGTGGTCATGGCGAGCGCTCCGTGTGCGGCGCCATACTCGAGCGCGGTCGCAAGGTCCATGCCTTCCAAGAGCCCATAGGCAAGGCCAGATGCGAAGCTGTCGCCGCCGCCAACCCGGTCCATGATCTCGAGGTCCTCGCGCATGGTCGCGGTGACAATGCCGCTCTCGCGCGACCACGCGAGGGCGCCCCAGTCGTTGCGCGTCGCAGAGTGAACGGTGCGTAGCGTGGCCGCCGCCACCTGCAGCGTTGGCAGGTCTGCGGACACGTCGGCAAGCATGCGCGCGTAGCCGTCAACCGGTAGCACCGTCAGGTCGTCGCTTCCGCCTGGCACCTCGTATCCGAGCGAGGCCGTGAAGTCCTCCTCGTTACCTATCAGCACATCCACCGATTGCACGATGCGGCGGTTGACCTCGCGCGCGCGCTCGATCCCGCCAATCGACTGCCACAGACTGGGCCGGTAGTTGAGGTCGTACGAGACCACCGTGCCGTGACGTCTCGCCGCCTCCGTCGCCGCGATCGCCACGTCTGCAGTGGTGTCGGAGAGCCCCGCGAAGATCCCGCCCGTGTGGAGCCAGCGCACGCCTTGGCGACCGAACAGGTCATCCCAATCCACAGCGTCGGGCCGCATGTGGCTTGCCGCGGTGTTGCCGCGATCGGAGACGCCCTTTGGCGCCCCGCACCCCAAAGCCGCGCTCGGTGAAGTTGAGGCCGTTGCGCGCGTCTCGCCCAATGCCGTCGTCCGCGACCCACTGGATGTGCGAGGTGTCGACGCCGCCACCCGAGATCGAGGCCTTCAATGAGGCGGCCCACCTCGTTGTCCACGAGCGCAGTCACCACGCCGGTGCGCAGGCCAAAGCACTTGGCAAGGCCACGCGCCACGTTATATTCGCCGCCGCCTTCCCACGCGCGGAACTCTCGCGCGGTGCGGATGCGGCCCTCGCCGGGGTCCAGGCGGAGCATGACCTCGCCGAGCGCGATCGCGTCGTACCGACAGTCCGCGGCCGGCCTTAGGGAAAGCGTCATCGTTCCTCCCCCACTATTGATACCGCATGCGCGGCTCGCGCGGCGATGCTCGCGTAGTCGCCCGCCGCGAGCAGGTCGCGCGGCGCAATCCAGGTTCCGCCAACAGCCGCCACCGAGGGAACCCGCAAGTAGTCGTCCAAGGTGAGCGCCGTAATGCCGCCAGTAGGCACAAATCGAACGTCGGCAAAAGGAGCGCTGAGCGCTTTGAGGGTGGGGATACCGCCCGACGCTTCTGCTGGGAAGAACTTCACCAACCGGTGACCCGCCTCAAGGGCAGCCATAATCTCGGTGGCCGTCACGGCGCCGGGGATCAGGGGTACCCCAAGCGTGGCGCACTCCGCGGAGACCGCTCGCGAGAATCCTGGCGACACGATGTATTCGGCACCGGCCGCCACAGCGCTGTCGACTTGCTCAGGCGTGAGGACGGTGCCGGCTCCCACGACCATGCCCGGTAGCGCAGCGAGTTCGCGAATGGCGTCGAGCGCGCTTGGCGTGCGAAGCGTGACCTCCGCCGTCGCGAGCCCGCCCTGTAATCAGAGCCTCACCGAGCGGGGCGGCATTCGCGGGATCGTCGACGACCACCACGGGAACGACGCCCAGCATGGCAAGGCCGGCAAGAACGTCGGTCATCGACCCAACCACCCTCCGTCAACGGCGAGCACGGTGCCGTGGACATAGTCCGACGCTGCGCTGGCTAAGAAGATTGCCGCACCAGCAATGTCGCTGGCTTCTCCCCAGCGCGCCGCGGGGATGCGCGCGACGATCCCGGCGTTGCGTTCGCTGTTGGCGCGCAGCGCCGCAGTGTTGTCGGTGGCGATGTAGCCAGGCGCAATGGCGTTGACGTTGACGCCGTGCGCCGCCCACTCATTCGCCAGGGCCTTGGTGAGCCCAGCGATTCCGCTCTTGGCCGCGGTGTAGCCGGGCACGGTGATGCCCCCTTGGAAGCTCAGCAGCGAGGCCGTGAAGATGATCTTGCCCGCGCCGCGTTCAACCATCGCTTTGCCAAGTTCGCGGCTGAGCACAAACTGACTCGAGAGGTTGACCTGGAGCACGCGGTCCCAGTCGTCATCGGAGTGCTCGGCTGCTGGCGCCCGCGCAATGGTCCCCGCGTTGTTGACGAGAATGTCCACCGGGCGGTCCATCGCGAGCACCCGCTGCGCCAAGGCATACACCTGGGCGCGATCCGCGAAGTCAGCGCTCAGTCCAGTGAAGCTGCGGCCCAACGCCTCCACGGCCGCTTGGATCTCGCTGCCCAGACTCCGGCATCGTGGTGCTCACGGCGACGATGTCAGCGCCCGCGCTCGCGAGCGCCCTCTGCGATGGCGAAGCCGATTCCTCTGCTGGCTCCCGTCACCACCGCGGTCTTTCCCGTGAGGTCAAACGGCGCGAGTCCCTGAGGCAGCGCGGTCATCGCACGCCTCCCTCTCGGCAGTCAACGAGCACCTTCATTACGGTGCCGCCCGCGCCTAACAGGTCGAATGCCTCTGGTGCACTTGAGAGCGGCGTGACGTGCGTGATAAGCGCATCAGCGGGAATCTTGTGCGCCGCGACCAGAGCGATCGCCCCTTCATAGTCAGACCGGTCGTAGACGCGAGCGCCCAGGATCTCGAGCTCCTTCCAGAACACTCGCTTGAGGTCTACGAGGCGAGGTTCGGTGTGGATGCCGATCGCGACGAGCCGCCCTCGCGGCCGCAACGCGTCCACCGCCGTGGTCAGCCCCGGCTGCGATCCCGATACCTCGAATGACACGTCGGCGCCGGCGCCGGCGGTGTGCACGGCCACCGCGGCGGCAACGTCGTCTGCTGGGTCGGCCACGGCAAAACCCAAGCCTTCGATGATGCCCCTGCGATACGCGTCGGGCTCAATCACCAAAACCTGTGCGCCGCGCGCGGCGGCGACTACCGCGACCAACACGCCAACGGGCCCGCCACCAACGACGACGACCTTCTCGCCCGCGACAAGCCGCGCGCGCTCAACGTCGTGGTGCGCAACGGCCACAGGCTCAACGAGCGCGGCGTCACGCAGGCGAGATTCCCTGCGGCATCGGCACCACGATGTGTTCCGGGACGTTCCAAAACTCCTGCAACGCACCCGGAGAGTCGATGCCAACAAAGATGAGGTTTTCGCAGATGTGGCTGTTGCCCGCCAAGCAGGTAGGACACTCGCCGCACCACAGCAGCGGCATGACGGTCACGGCCGCGCCGATCTCGGAAACCCATAACGCCGTCGCCCACCGCCTCGACGGTGCCGGACATCTCGTGGCCGATCACTCTGTGCGCGCCCGTGCGGGCATCCATCGCGCCGTGGGAGATGTGGAGGTCGGTGCCGCAGATGCCCGTGAATGCCACCGCTATCTGCACTTCGCCAGGACCGGGAGGCTCGCGATCCATCTCTGTGACCCTCATGCCCGTTCCGGCAACGTATTCACAAGCAAGCATCAGCGCGTCCAATCATCGACATGTGTGTTTGTAACAGCTCTTGCATCAACGAGGCCTGCATGAGACAAGGTCTCGCCACACTCCTGGCGGCACGGCGGTCTGGAACCTGTCCACGTTGCCGTCTACGTCCTCTGCGGACCGCATACCGAGGACAACACTGCTCACGCACGGTGCCATTGCGCCGAATGCAATGGCAACGGTGGGGAGGTCAACGCCGTGGGCCTCGCACACGTCGGCGATCGCGTTGGTCCGCGCGATGAGGTCGTGGCCAGCTGGCCCGTAGTCAAAGTGCGCGTCGGGCCTTGGCCGTGGCGTTGCGAGCAGGCCGGTGTTGAACACGCCCGCGGTGACGACCTCTACGCCGTGCTCAGCCGCCGCAGCCATGACGGGCAGCGCGCCAACGTGATCCAGAAGCGTCCATCGATTAGCGAGCATCAGGATGTCGATGAGCCCGTCGCCGATGAGCGAGTCAAGGTCGTCGACGGCATTAGTGCCGATGCCGATGGCACCCACGAGGCCCTCCCGCTTGAGCTCGCTGAGTGCCGCAAGGCCCTCGCGAGCGGCGCCCGGGTGGGCTTGGTCCGGGTCGTGAAGATAGAGAATGTCGACACGGTCAAGGCCCAGCCGCGCAAGGCTCTCCTCAAGCGACTCGACGCACTCCCGCTAGTGAGAAGTCCCAGATCCTCTCAAGGTCGCCAGGGACCACGAACCCGTCGTCATCTTGGGCCAGCGGTGTGGTCCTGGGTAGGAGCAGACGGCCCACCTTGGTCGAGATGACGAACTCGTCGCGCGGGTACTCAGCGAGCGCTGCACCGAGGCGGCGTTCGGAAAGTCCAAGGCCGTAGTGGGGTGCGGTGTCGTAGTACCGAATGCCGCGTTCCCATGCGCGATCCACGGCGGCTCTGGATTGATCGTCAGTGATGGCGCGGCGCAGATTCCCAAGGCTCGCGCCGCCAAAGCCGACGCCCCTCGGCACGATTGCAGCGGTCCCGGTCACGGCAGGTGCCACACCTCATCTAGCGGTTGCCACCGAGCGCCCTCGATCCGCTCAGGCGCAATGCGTACCTGGCAGGGGTCCGTGTGGGTCCACCATTGGCGCGTGACGGGGTCTTCGCCGATGCGCGCCATGTCCGCGTCGTGGTCCTCGCCCACATATTCGTAGTAGGCGAACAAGATGTTGCCAAAGACGTAGATCGAGTAGTTACGCACGTTGCAATCGACGAGAGTCTGCTCTACCTGGGGCCACACGTGCGGCGTGAAGTTGCAGGTACTCGTCGCGAAGTTCAGGCACCAGCCCCACGACAAAGGCGAACCGCTCCGGGTTCGCGCTCGGGATCGTTGCGGGTGCCCGCCGGAGCCGTCACTGCTCGTCTCTTGGCTCATGTGAGGGCCCCTTCGTGGTTGGCGTCGTTGACGACGCGTACGCACTTGCCAATATAGAGCATACGTATGATGTCTTCAACTGCGGCATGCGGCTCACACGACCGCCCACGCCGGGCCGTGAGGGAACACAAACTCCGCCATGGATTCTGGCCGCATCTCGGCCGACGTGCCGGGCATAGTCGGCGTGACATAGCGAGCTCTCGTGACAATCGCGGGGTCAAAGAAGTGCTCGTGTAGGTGATCCACGTACTCGATGAAGCGGCCGTCCGTGCTCCCGCTGACCGCGACAAAGTCAAACATCGCGAGGTGTCGCACTACCTCACACAGACCAACGCCGCCTGCGTGTGGACAGACCGGGATCCCAAACTTCGCCGCAAGCAGGATGATCGCGATGTTCTCGTTGACGCCGCCCACTCTGCTCGCGTCGATCTGCACCACATCGATCGCATGTGCCGCGAGCAACTGCTTGAAGATCACGCGGTTCTGCGCGTGTTCACCCGTCGCCACGGCGATGGGCGAGATTGCGGCGCGAATCGCGGCGTGGCCCAAGATGTCATCCGGACTCGTGGGCTCCTCGATCCAGCGCGGGTTGAACCGCGCGAGATGTGACATCCACTCGATCGCCTCGGAGACCTCCCATCGTTGGTTTGCGTCAACGGCTAGTCCGATATCCGGACCCACTGCGTCGCGAGCGAGGCCCATGCGCCGGATATCCTCATCTACTGCCGCGCCCACCTTGAGTTTGATGAGCGTGTAGCCATCCGCGACGGCCTCTCGAGAGAGTCGAACAAGCTTCTCGTCGGAGTAGCCGAGCCAGCCAGGCGTGGTCGTATAGGCGGGGTATCCGTTGGCGACAAGCTCTGCTTGACGAGCCTCGCGACCCGGCTGTGCCGCCCTCAGAATCGCAAGCGCCTCATCGCGCGTGAGCGCGTCCGTAAGGTAGGTGAAGTCAACGATGTCCACTAGCTCTTCGGGGCTGAGATTCGCGAGCAGCTTCCACAGCGGGAGTCCTTCGCGTTTGGCGCGAAGGTCCCACAGTGCGTTGAGGACCGCGCCACACGCCATGTGGATCACGCCCTTTTCGGGCCCCAACCAGCGCAATTGCGCATCGGACGTGAGCTCGCGCCCAAAACCGCCAAGATTGG
This sequence comes from uncultured Actinomycetota bacterium, assembly GCA_963757685.1. Taxonomy (GTDB): domain Bacteria; phylum Actinomycetota; class Actinomycetes; order Actinomycetales; family Demequinaceae; genus Demequina. The sequence continues at coordinate 262,538 of CAVWSW010000006.1, forward strand.
CGAGCACCTCGTCGACGTCGCGGCCGATGAGCCACGGTCGGAGCGCAGCGAGCGCCGCCACTTGGATGTCGTTGCCCCTGCCGGTGGTGAACGTGAAGCCGTGGCCAGCTAACCCGTCGCCGGCGTCCGTGGTGATCACCACATACGCGGCCGAGTAGTCGGGCTCCGGGTTCATCGCGTCCGAGCCGTCCAGCTCACGAGAGGTAGGGAATCGGACGTCGGTCGGTTCGAGTGCGACGAACTTTGCCATCCTTAGCCTCCTTTAGGTCAGGGCCAGAACGTTGCTGGCTTACGAATACATCCGATGTTAAAAAGTCCTGCTGGGCAAAAATCTGAGTCTCGTGCGAAGAGAGCGTGGTGGATTCCGATGCTTGTGAAGTCGTCCTATGTGTTAGCGCACCATCCGGAGCCAGTTTTCGACCCCAGCGACGTGGGTCACCATCGCCGCGTGCGCAACGTCCGGTTGGCCCGCGGCGAGCGCGTCAAGCACGACCTGGTGTTCGCGAGCGGTCCGCTCCTTTGCGTCGGTCTGCGTGCGACCTCGCCACACCCTCGCTCTGTTCGTTGGAGCGGACAGCCCCTCGATCAGCGATGCGAGCACGGAGTTACCGGAGGCCGTGCCGATGTGCCGGTGAAAATCGATGTCGAACGCGAGCACCTCTTCCGGGGTTCCGCCCCCAAGCGATGCGTCGATGATGCGTTGCATCGCGTGAATCTCGTCTTGCGTGACCCGTTGGGCAGCCATGGCCGCGGCCGCGGGCTCAAGGATGCGCCTTACCCTGAGGAACTCGAGCACTGAGTCATCGCGGTGGAAGTCGACAACGAACGTCAGCGCATCAAGCAGCAAGTTGGGATCCAGGCTGGTGACATAGGTGCCATCGCCCTGACGGACGTCCAAGATGTTGATGAGCGCTAGTGCGCGTACCGCCTCGCGCAGCGAGTTGCGTGACAACCCAAGCGTTTCAGCGAGGTCCGCTTCGCGTGGAAGACGCTCGCCGGGCTTGAGTTGCCCGCTGACGATCATCTCTTTGATCCGCAAGATCGCCTCATCGGTAAGCGCCACGTCACGACTCCTTTAGTTGCAGGGCATGCCTGCGGGAATCATAGGTCGCGAGCGATTCGCGGGGGGTGCAGTCCGGCTGGAAGCACACCGAGCCAGCGACTGGAAGGGGCGTCGCTGGCTGGTGTGCGACCACATCTGTGAGAGGGAAGATGCGTTGCAGCACGCGCGGTTCGGTGCTCATCATCGACCTCCTTCACAATTGCGTACTTGGGACTGCTTCTTCTCTGGCCACGGGTTCTCACCGCGAGAGTGGTTGGGTGCCGCGCGCATCGCAACTGGCGCGGCACCCACCACCTCGTACCTACTGGAAGTCGGCGACGTTGGCCTTCGTCACCATGTCGGTTCCGGTGTCAATGTTGGCCTCAACGGCCTTGCCCATCACAGCGTCGAACGCGGCCTGCACGCCCATGCTGCCCATCTTGTCTGGGAACTGAGCAACGGAGCCAGTCTGGGTGCCAGCGGCAATTGCAGCGATCTCGTCCGGGGAGGCGTCGAAGCCCACCGTAATGAGATCAGTGAGACCCGCGGACTTGACAGCCTGAAGCGCACCCGTGATGGGCGGGCCGCACGCAGAGTAGATCGCGTCGAGGTCCGGGTTGGCGGTGATCATGTCCTGGCCCGCGTTCAGACCCTTTGTCTGGTCGCAGTCAGTTGCGGTCTCGGCAACAACAGTGATGTGGTCACCGGCCGCGGTCTTGAATCCGTTGACGCGATCGTCGAGCGAGGGGTTGCCGAGCACGCCTTGCAGGATGCCGACCTTGGCTCCAGCTGGGACGTTGTCGACGAACCACTGGCCCGCGAGTTCTCCACCCGCGAGGTTGTTGGTGGCGACCACAGCTGTCTTGCCATCCCAGTCCGGGATGTCGTTGTCGATCAGGATCACCTTGATGCCAGCATCGACGGCCTTCTGCAACTCGCCCTGCACAGCTGGACTCGTTGGCGTAATGGCGATCGCGTCAACGCCTTGCGTGACCATCGACTGAATTGCCGCGATCTCGCCTTCGTCGTCCGTGCCGCTCTCGCCTTGGGCAAAGATGACAGTGGCGCCAGGCTCCGCCTCGTCCCACGCCTTGGCCGAGTCGACCATGATGTCGTAGAAGTCAACGGGGAACTTGGTGATCATGCCGATCAGTACGGGATCGTCGCCGCCCGTTGCGCCGCCGGTGGGCGTTGGCGCCGCCGAGTTGTCCGGCTCATCGCTTGAACATCCCGTCAGGAACAACGCCGCGGTCGCTGCCGCGGCGGCAAATAGGTATTTCTTCCTCATCATGCTTTCTCCTTGAGTGTTAATGCTTAACTGCGAGGGGTAAGGCGTTGCCGGTGCGTCGTTGCAGCGCGCTCGCCTCTTTTGCTGGGGATCAACAGGGCTTTCAGTCGTCACCCCCCACAATCAGCGATACCAGCCGAGTCCTGTTTTCAGGGCTCGGAATTTCTTCTCCAACGACGCGGCCTCGTCGCATGACGACCGCGCGATCAGCGACTTCCATGACGTGATCCATGGCGTGGGAGATGACGAGCACCGCGCACCCCTCGTCCCGCATCCGGAGGATGAGGTCGAGAACCTGGCGAGACTCACGGAGTCCAAGCGCGGCCGTTGGCTCGTCGAGGATGACGACCTTTGACGCGAAGGCCGCGCTGCGTGCAACGGCGATCGCCTGGCGCTGGCCGCCGGACATCATGCCGACGGAAGAGGCCTTGGCCGGAATGTTGATTTTCAGGCGGCCAACGAGTTCGTGAGAGTGCCTATTCATCTCGCCGACCTTCATCCATCGAAGGCCCATCGGCAGCCAGCGAGGCACCGCCTCTTCTCTGCCTGCAAAGAAGTTGGCGGTCGTGTCGAGGTTGTCGAAGAGCGCTAGGTCTTGATAGACGGTCTCGATCCCTGCAGCGCGCGCTACGGCCGGGTTCGTCATGTGGACGGCCTCGCCGTCCACCTCGATGGTTCCCGAGTCGAGCCGATGCACCCCGCTAATGCACTTGATCAGAGTGGACTTGCCGGCGCCGTTGTCACCAAGGAGCGCGAGGATCTCGCCGCGATTCACGTGCAGGTCAACGTGCTCGAGGGCGAGGACGGCCCCAAACCGCTTGGTGGCCCCGCGAATCGCGAGCACGGGAACGTCGCTCATTCTGCCGCCGCCTTCAGTACGCGGAAGCGACTCTCCAGCCTGCCGCGGATGACGTCGGACTGAACGGCGAGATAGATGACGACGCCGATGACGATCAGCTGGAGGTACGCCTCGATGTTGAGCAAGTTCATGCCGTTGCGAATCACGCCGATCATGAGCGCGCCAACGAGCGCGTGGCCCACGTGGCCGCGGCCGCCTAAGAAACTGGCGCCACCGATGACGACGGCGGCAATCGCGTCAAGCTCGCCTAAGGTGCCGAACGTTGGCGACCCGCCGTTGAGCCTTCCGGAGACGATGATGGCCGCGGTGCCCGCGAGCAGCCCGCTCATGACGTACACGGACACGAGGACCCACGAGCGAGGGATGCCGAGTCTGCGCGCACCTTCCGGGCTCCCGCCAACCGCGTAGATCCAGCGGCCCCACACCAGCCCGGGTCAAGAATCCGGCGACGACGATCGCGACTCCGGCAACCAAGAACGCTGCATTGGGAAGCCAATCGGAAATCCAGGTTGCAGTGCCGCCGCCGATGGCCACCACGATGTCCGGCATTCCGGAGATCGGTTGGCCGCCAGAGATGCCGAGGGCGAGCCCGCGGGCAATGCTCAGCGTCGCGAGGGTGACGATGAAGGGGTGGGGGATCTTGCCGAAGACGTAACCAAAGCCGTTGATTGCTCCGATGAACGCTCCCGTCAGGAGCATCGCGAGGATGGTCGCGGCCCCGCCCCCGGTTTCGGCATAGACGGTCGCGCCCACCACTGAAGACAGCGCCAAGTTTGACCCTACAGAGAGGTCAATTCCGCGGGTGAGAATCACGAGCAGCTGGCCAATGGCCATGATCGCGATCGCGGCGGTCTGGACCAGCACGTTGCCTAGGTTTTGCGTGGTGAAGAACACCGGCGAGAGCTGCGCCAAGAGGATTATCAGCAGGACCAATACCAACAACGGGCCGGTCCTGAGAAGTGCGAGTACCGTGCCCAACGTACGCAGTTTGGCAGTGCTGGCAGTTGCCTCTTCGGCCTCCACGGTGGCAGATTCGCCCTCGGGATGTGTCTGTGGCACTGTCAGCCTCCTCACTGAATGGGAGCGACTCTAATCACACTTTCATCCTATGTCTAGCCGACATTTTCGAAAATTGGCCCATGGCATAGGCTCACACCACCTGAAGAGATCGGATCAGAGGTAGGACCATGAAGTTGATGCGCCTGGGAAAACCCGGTAGCGAACGCCCGGTCGTTGGCTTCGAAGACGGCACCTATATCGACGCTGCCACCCGTGACAGACGACTTCGACGAGGAGTTCTTTGGCTCCGACGGAATGGCGCGCCTCCGCGACTTCGTCAAGCAAAACCCGACCGAGCGTCGGGCCATCGGAGACGAACGAATTGGCGCGCCCTTCGCGCGCCCTCACCAGATCATTTGCGTGGGCTTGAACTACGCCGACCACGCCGCGGAAACGGGAGCAGCGGTTCCCGACGAGCCCATTCTGTTCACCAAGGCGCCCAACACCTTGGTTGGCCCAAACGACGATCTGCGACTCCCCCGTGGGTCCACAAAGACGGACTGGGAAGTGGAGTTGGGGGTGGTGATTGGGCGCCGGAGCTCGTACCTCGAGAGCCCAGCGGCCGCCCGCGACTCCGTGGCCGGCTTCGTCTTGGTCAATGACGTGAGCGAGCGCGAGTTTCAGCTTGAGCGCGGGGGTCAATGGATGAAGGGGAAGTCGGCGGAGACGTTCAACCCTGCCGGGCCGTGGCTCGTGACGCCGGACGAGTTGGGGGACCTCGGCGCGCTCTCCATGTGGCTCGACGTCAACGGGGTGCGGCGCCAGACGGGGTCCACCGCCACGATGGTTTTTGACCCGTACACGGTGGTTCACTACATCAGCCAGTTCATGGTGCTCGAGCCAGGGGACCTCATCAACACCGGCACGCCGCCCGGCGTTGGGCTCGGCATGAAGCCGCCCGTGTACCTCGCGGCCGGTGACGTGGTCGAACTCGGAATCGACGGATTGGGAAGCCAGCGCCAGACCGTGGTGGGGCCACGATGACCGCGCGGGACTTTGAGGGTTTGGTTGCGTTGGTGACCGGTGGCGCGTCTGGCATCGGAGAGGCGACGGCACGGGAACTGGCGGCGCGGGGCGCGTCCGTTTGGGTGCTTGACCGCACGCCCATCCAAGGGGCCGACGGGGTGCGCGGCTTGGTAGGTGACCTCACCGCCGATGGTGACCTGGCGTCGGCCATATCCACGATTGAACGGGAGTCCGGTCGCCTCGACGTGCTTGTCAACAACGCGGGAATGAGCGCAGTTGGCGACGTCGACCGCGAATGATCGCGACGAGTGGCACCGGGTGCTGGACCTCAACGTGGTGTCGGTGGCGCGGCTGACCGCGCTCGCGTTGCCGATGCTGCGCGCGTCGTCGTCGGCGTCCGTGGTGAACGTGTCGTCGTTTGGCGCGCTGATGGGGGTGCGCAACAGGGCGGTGTATTGCGCGTCGAAGGGCGCGATCGACGCGCTGACGCTCGCGATGGCGGCGGATCACCTGGCCGATGGCATCCGCGTCAACGCCGTGGCGCCTGGCACCGCGGACACGCCGTGGATTCAGCGCCTCATCGCCAACGCAGCGGACCCGGCGGCAGAGGCGGCCAATCTGCACGGCCGCCAACCGATGGGCAAGCTCGTGACGGCAGAGGAGATCGCGTGGGCGATCTGCTACCTCGCGAGCCCGCGCGCAGGTTCCACGACCGCGACAATCCTGCCGGTGGACGCGGGCATCACTGGGATCAAGGTGTAGCCGCCGGTAGCCTGTCTGCATGACCGACGTCCCCGCACTGCGCCCCGACACCATCGCCGTCCACGGAGGCGTGCACCGCACGCCGTTCGAGGAGATGTCGGAGCCGATCTTCCTCACGCAGGGCTACGTGTATCCGAACGCCGCTGAAGCCGAGGCGGCGTTCAACGGGTCCATCGAGCGGTACCAGTACAGCCGCTACGGCAACCCCACCGTGTCGATGTTTGAGGAGCGGCTCGCCGCAATCGAGGGGGCCGAGGACTGCTTCGCTACTGCCACCGGAATGGCCGCCGTGTTCGTGTCCCTCGCGTGTCTCTTGCGCCAGGGGTCGCGGCTCGTGGCCTCTCGCGCGCTGTTTGGTTCTTCGCTCGTGGTGTTCGACGAGTACTTCGCCAACTGGGGCATCGTGGTCGACTACGTAGACGGCCACGTTGCCGCGGATTGGGAGCGCGCTCTCGCGACGCCGGCCGACGCTATCTACGTCGAGTCGCCCTCCAACCCCATGCAGGACCTGGTTGACATTGCGTTTGTGGCCGGGCTCTCGCGAGCCGGCCGGTGCGCTGTTCATCGTGGACAACGTCTTCGCGACGCCCATTGGCTCTCGCCCCTTGGAGCTGGGGGCCGACGCCGTTGTCTACTCCGCGACCAAGCACATCGACGGCCAGGGCCGGGTTTTGGGCGGCGCGGTGCTTGGGTCTGCCGAGTACGTGGACAAGGTGCGCACCATGGTGCGGACCATGGGCGCCACGATGTCTCCCTTTACCGCGTGGGTGCTCGGCAAGTCGCTCGAGACCCTTGGCGTGCGCGTGCGCGCGCAGGCGGCGTCGGCGCTTGCGACTTGGCGCAGTGGCTCGACGGCGCACCCGCGGGTTGCCGTTGCCCGGCACCCGCTGTTGGAGTCGCACCCGCAGCACGAGCTGGCGCACAAGCAGATGACTCTCGGCGGCACGCTTCGTGACCATCGACATTGCGCTTGCCTGAGGGCGTTGACCCGCACGGCGACGAGGCGAAGGCAGCCACCTTCCGCTTCCTCGACGCGCTGAAGGTGTTCGCGATCGCCAACAATCTTGGGGATGCGAAGTCGATAGTGACGCACCCCGCGACCACGACGCACCGGCGGCTTGGGCCAGAGGGGCGGGCGGCGGTTGGGATGTGTTCAGCGACCGTGCGGCTGTCCATTGGGCTCGAGGATGTTGAGGACCTGCGCGAGGACTTGGCGCGCGCGCTTGACGCGATCTAGCAGGTAAATCGGTGTGCGACCGGGGGATGGGCACTCGCGTCCACAGGCGGCGATTTCTGCGAAAGTTATCCACTTTTTGACACGTTTTGGTAACGGTGGTGCTTTTTAGGGCGTTTATGTCAGACCCCCTGAGTTGACTGGTGTCATGACCTTTTCGCTCGCCGACGTCGACTCCAAGACCGCACTTGTGCGCGGTTTTGAGGGTGCGGATTTGGCGTGTTTGCCGCGTGCGGATCTGGTTGCGTTGCAGCGGGTCGCGGCGGCCGCTCGCGGTGCGTGGGACGTTGCGCTTGCCGCTGTTGCCGGTGAGGTTGCCCGACGCTCAAGCGCTGAGGACGGCGCCGGCTGGGCTTGCGCGGCAGCAGGGTTTTGCGTCGCCGGAGCAGTTCGTCGCAAGCGTGATGGGCGGCGAGCTTCGCCGAGGGGGCAAAACTCGTCAATGCGGGGGTGGCGCTTGGTGAGGACCGTCCTGTTGCCCACGGCTTGCGTGACGGGATCGTTGCCGGTAGGCAAAGCGGACCTGATCGCGCAGACGCTGCAAGCCGCTGCACGGTGACACACCGCGAGCTTGAGGCCAGGCTGGCGCGCATGGCGCGTGTGCTCGACTACGGACGGCTCAAAATGGTGTGCCGCAGTCCGAGGCCGCACGGTTCGACGCCGTGCAGCTTGAGGGCCGGGAGCGCCGGCAGTTTGAGGCGCGGTCCCTGGATCTCACCGAAGACGCCAACGGTGTGACCCACATCCGCGGACAACTCCCTCCGGTTGCCGCTGGGTTCCTGCGCACCTTCCTCGACGCGCAAGTGAAGGCCGCGTTCCAGGCGCGGCGCGAGGGTCCAGACGACGATCGCACCGCCACCCAAATCCGCGCCGACGCCCTCGTGGCACTCGCCGCCCACGGACTGGACTGCGAATCCCCCGCCAGCGGCGTCAAAGCCACGATCATTGTGCGCATCGACAAAGACCAACTCGAGCGCGAAGTCGGTGTCGCGACCTGTGACGCGATCGGCACACCCATCTCGCTGTCCACGTTGCGGCAACTCGCGGTCGACGCGACCATCCTGCCCATAGTGCTGAACGGCAAGTCTGAGGTCCTGGACATGGGCCGAGAGGAACGCCTGTTCTGCTGGGCTCAACGCATGGCCCTCGCAGAACGCGACGGCGGCTGCGCCAAGTGCCACGCCCCCATCTCCCACTGCATCACCCACCACATCCGCTGGTGGAGCAACGACGGCACGACCGATCTGCGAAACGGCCTGCTGTTATGCACGCGATGCCACACCCAGATCCATAGGGACGGATGGGACATCGACATCGACACGACAACCACGTCTGGTTCACTCCACCCCAACAACTCGACCCGAGCGGAAACGAATACTCGGCGGCCTCGCAGCCCTCACCACCGTGTGAGGGCCAACAGGCGTGCCCGGAGCGCTGAGTTGTGTGGTCGCCCTAAACCGCGCGCCGCAGCCGCAGCGAGTTGGCGACCACGAAGAGCGAGCTGGCACCCATCGCGGCCGAGGCGATCATCGGGTTCAGCACCCCGAACGCGGCGAGCGGGATCGCCGCGACGTTGTAGGCAAACGCCCAGAACAGGTTGCCGCGCAACACTCCGAACGTGCGGCGCGAGAGCTGAATGGCCGCTGGGACCGTGCGCGGGTCACCGCGGACGATCGTGACGTCCGAGGCTTCGCGCGCCACGTCCGCGCCAGTGCCAAGCGCGATGCCGATATCTGCCGCGGCAAGCGCCGGGGCGTCGTTGACGCCGTCGCCAACCATGGCAACTCGGGCACCCGGCTCCGCCTTGAGGGTCTCGATCACCTCGAGCTTGCCGCCCGGAAGCACCCCCGCGATGACGCGGTCGATTCCCACCTGCGAGGCAACCGCGGCCGCCGCGCGCTCGTTGTCGCCCGTCAAGAGCACCACCTGGGTGCCCTGTGCGCGGAGGGTGCGCACTGCGTCGGCCGCTCCAGGCTTGAGTTGATCTGCCAGCGATATCGCTGCGGCCGCGACCAGCGGTTGGCGCACCGCGAGGAGGGCGCCAGAGTCAATCGGGCGTCGAGGAGCCGGCGAACACCACGGTCTCGCCGTCGCCCTCGCGCTCGGTGGCCCACTCCTCGAGCGCTGCAGGAATCTGGTCGAAGAGGGAGCGCGCGCCCACCGTGACGTCGAGGATCGCGGTGTCCGTCTTGACGGTCGCCGTGACGCCAAGTCCGGGTGTGGAGCGGAACCCCTTGAGGGGAATGCGCTCTGGCCAATGTGCCGCGATGGCGCGGCCAACGGGGTGTTCGGAGCGGGACTCGACCGAGGCCGCGGCGTTGAGGAGGGTGGGGTCGGCGTCCGGCGACGTGGCCGTGACGGCTAGTGCACCTTCGGTGAGGGTGCCGGTCTTGTCGAACACAACGGTCGTGACGAGGCGAGCATCCTCGAGCACCTGGGGGCCGCGCACCAGAATGCCGGCGCGCGCGCCCGTTCCGGTCCCCACCAGGATCGCGAGTGGCGTCGCGAGGCCAAGCGCGCACGGGCAACTGATGATGAGCACCGCGACGGCCGCGGTGAAGGCGGCGTTCGCGTCGCCGGTGGCGAGCAACCAGCCCGCCAGCGTCACAAGCGAGAGCCCGATGACCGTGGGCACAAAGAACGCCGGAAATGCGGTCCGCGAGGCGTTGCGTTCGCGCACGGCCGCTCAGGGCGTCGTCCACCATGCGCGCCACTTGGGCAAGCATCGTCTCGGCGCCAACTCGAGTGGCCTCGACCGTGAGCGCGCCGTCAACCGCGATGGTCCCGCCGATGACCTCAGAACCAACATGTGCAGCTACCGGCAGCGACTCGCCCGTGACGAGGCTCGTGTCGACGGCGGCCGCGCCGTCAACCACCACGCCGTCGGTCGCGATCGCCTCGCCTGGCCGCACCAGGAACCGTGTGCCTATGGCGAGCTCGTCTCGAGGCACGACGCTGCCGTCCTCAAGCGTCGCCGTGGCACTTTGGCGCTTCGACAGCGCACGAACGGCGTCGCCTGCGCGCGCCGTGGAGCGCACCTCGATCCACTTTCCAAGCAAGATCAGCGTGACGATGACCGCGCCCGTCTCAAAGTAGACGTGGGCGTCAAGATTCGCGACGAGCACCACAGTTGACCACGTCCACGCGGCTACTGTTCCCAGCGAAACGAGGGTGTCCATGTTGACGGCCCGGTGCTGAAGACCCTTAACCGCGCTGCGGTGGAAGGGCCAGCCGCTGTAGAAGATCACCGGGGTAGCGAGCGCCAAGGCGAGCCACTCCCAGCCATCGAACTGCAGCGCAGAAACCATCGAGATCGCGAGCAGGGGTACGGAGAGGGTCACCGCGATCCAGAACCGGCGGCGATAGTCGGCGATGCGCGAGGCGTCGGCATGGAGGTGCGCGGCGTGCTCGTCGAAGGCGGCGCCGTGGTCGCCGTGGTCGCCGTGCTTCGCCGTTGTCGCCATGCTCGCCGTGGTCGCGGTGGTCGCCGTTGTCGCCGTACTGGCCGTGGTCGTTCGCAGACCGGCGTCAGCACCTCGTACCCAAGGCCCGTGATCGCCGCGCGCATCGAGTCCTCAAGCAGCTCGGCGTCGACCGACCCGTCAAGGTTCACGGTCGCGCGCCGGGTCACAAGGTTCACCACGGCGTCGTCCACGCCTGGCAACTGCGAGAGCCCTCGCTGAATGGTCGAGGCGCACCCGGCACAGGTCATGCCACCAACGGCAAGGTTGATAGCGGCGGGAGCGGTCGGGTGGTCATCAAGTACGGTCATGATGACAGGCTAAACCTTACCCCCCACTGGAATGTCAAGACCTAAGACCTGGCACCGATTCGCGTCGATGCAGTCTGCGGGATCGAGCGACTCTGCGCGGCGCGACAGCGCGGTCAGTTCGCCCTTCGCCGCGAGCAGGGACGCGATCTGCGCGTCGATCTCCGCGAGGTGCCGATCCAGCAACTCGCGTGTGTGATGGCACGTGCCCTTGCCCTCGTCTTTCATACTCAAAATTGACCCGGTTTCGCCAAGCGTGAGGCCCGCCGCCTGGGCGTCGCGCACGAAGCGCAAGCGATCAACGGCGTCGGGCCCGTACTCCCGGTACCCGTTCGAAAGGCGACGAGGCGGCGCAAGCAAGCCCAGGGTCTCGTAGTACCGCACGGTCTTTGCCGTCACGCCGCCAGCGGCGGCCAATTCTCCAACTCTCATCCTTACATCGTACTGGAACCTTGCTACGCTGGCGAGATGCGCACAGCACCCAGAAAGCTCGGCCTCCTCGGCGGCATCACCTGGCACTCGAGCATCGACTACGAACGCGCCATCAACGAGGGCGTGAATGAGGCAGCTCGGAGGCTCCGCAAGCGGAGACCTCATCGTTCGCTCCTACGACTTTCAGCAGATTGCCAACGCGCAGGCGGCCGGCGATTGGGATGCCCTCGCCGCCACGTTCGCCAAGGACGCCCGCGGCATGGAAGCGATGGGCGCGGAGGCAATCCTCATCTGCGCCAACACCATGCACCTCGTGGCGCCGCAGGTCCAGGCCGCGATCGGCATCCCGGTCATCCACATGCTCGACGTCACCGCCGACGCGATGGTCGCCGCCGGCATCACGCGCGCCGCCCTGCTCGGCACCGGCTACACAATGCGCATGCCGTTCTATCGCGACCACATGGCCGCGCGCGGCATCGAGGTCATCCCGCCGGACGAGCCGGACCTCACCGCCATTCACGACCTCATCTACGACGAACTCGCACGCGGCATCATTCGCGACGAGGGCCGCGACCTGGTGCTGGGAGTGACCGAGCGACTGCTCGATCGCGGCGCCCAAGGCGTCATCGCTGGCTGCACAGAGATCCCGCTCGTCCTCACGGCAAACGACCTAGACGTCCCGTACTTCGATACCGTCAAGCTTCACGTGGACGCCGCGCTGAAGTTCGCGCTCGACGACTAGCGCGCGGTGACAATTTCCGTGCGCCCACCCTTCGTCGACACCCTCGCAGCCTGGTGCGTAGTCCCCTACGACGACCACGAACGCACGCCGGCCGACCGCGCGCAAGTGCTGGCAGACCTCGGGATTGACGCCCTCGCGTGGGACTGGCGAGACGAGCACGCGGCACAGCTGGGCGACCAGGCCGACGCCCTCGCGGCCCACAACCTGACCCTCGCCGCTATCTGGGCGCCCGTTCCTGACGGCGAGGTCAGCCCGGCGCTCGAAGCACAGGTGCGCGTGGCGTCGGGCAAAGGGCTGACACCGCAACTGTGGGCGTGCGCAGACTTTGGCGCGCCGGGGCCCGTGACCGAAGAGGGCGACGCGAGCGCGTACGCCGATCGCCTCGAGCCCCTCGCGCGGCTTGCCGCGGAGAACGGCATGACCCTCGCTCTCTACAACCACCTTGGCTGGTGTGGAGAGCCCCTCAATCAGCTGCGCATCCTCGACGAGCTCACGAGCCGCGGCTTCGACAACACCGGCATGGCGTACATGCAGCACCACGGCCACGCGCACATCGACGACTTCGCCGGAGCTGTGGCCGCAGTTTCAGCACGCGGTCGTGGCGCTTGGTCTCAACGGCATGCGCGACGGCGCGCATTGGGGCGACGGCAAGGTGCTCCCGTACGGGCACGGACCGCGCGACCTCGAGCTGGCGAGGGTCATCAACGACTCGGGCTGGCACGGCCTTACCGCGATCATCGGCCACACGATGGACCCCATTGAGCATCGCCTCGCCGACGACCTCGCGGGCCTCGACTGGATAGCCAGGGCGCTCGCAGCGCACGTGCCCGCTCCGCACTGGCCGCACTAGCGCCCGTGTGGCACCACCACGCTTGGCTGCCTCGCCGCTACGGTGGAAGCACACTCGAGTGAGGGCGGGGATCAGTGACGGCGGGAAACGCGGCGCACGCACAGCCATCGCGCATCATGCAGTACGGCTGGGAAGACACCACCGTGAGGTGGTGCGACCGGCCAAACGTTGCGGCAGCTGGCATCGTCGCCACAGACCTCAATGACCGCACTCCCCGCGAACGCGCCGCGATGCTGCGCCGTATCGGAATCCGTCACCTGATCTGGGACTGGCGCGACCGCGACGCGTTGCAGTTCGACGCCGAACTCGACGCATTACACAACCAAGGTGTCTCGCTCGGGGGCATCGTCGTGCAGCACCCGCTTCCCGAAAATAGCGCGCCCGGCGCGATCAATCCTCACGTTCGTCAGTTCGTCACCGAAGCCGCCCGACGCGGCCTATCGCCTGACCTTTGGGTCACCGTGGCGTCGGCCGATACCGGAGACGAGCACGAGCACGTGTGGCACGCCGCCGACCACCTGGAGCCGCTTGCGAAGCTCGCCGGCGACCACGGGATGTGCGTGCTGCTCACCAACGAGACGGGCTTCTTTGGCGAGCCCCGCAACCTCGTCGCGCTCGTAGAGGCGCTCAGCGAGCGCGGCCTCAACAACGTGGGGCTCGCCTACCAACAGCAGCACGGTCACGCCCACATCGCCAACTTCGCGGAGCACTTCTCGCTCATGCAACCGCACCTCGTGGCGATTGCTTTGAACGGCATGGACCCCGACGCCGAGGCCACCGGCCGCTTCATCCTCCCCTATGGCGCGGGGCGCGCGGATCGCAAGATCGCCCACATCATCGCCGCGTCCGGGTGGCGCGGCCAGCTCGTGGTTCAGGGTCTTAGCAGGGACGACGCAGAGATCAGGCTCCTCGACAACCTCGACGGCCTCGCCTGGGTGGTCGCGCGCCAAGACGGACGGCGTCACCGCCGGCCCACCCCCCGGATTGCCCATCCCGCGTGGCCGCTCGACGTTCCCGTCCACACCAGACCTATCAACCGAGAGGCAGTCTCCGTGCAAGCACCAGACCCTTACAGCGCCGCGACCCACGCACTGCTCACGCACCTCGAGGCCGTTGGATTCACGGGCGCGCCGCGTAGCTTTGGCTGGGACGCGGAGGGCCGTCACCTTGTGGAGTGGGTGGAGGGGCTGCGCGCCGATCACCCTCGCGCGCCAGACGCCGCGCTAGACCCCGAGCGCATAGGCGCCTTCATGCGCGAGATGCACGACGCGCTCGCAAGCTTTGTGCCGCCCGCCGGCGTGATGTGGTTTGAGGGTCTCGCGGGCCCCAACGCGGACATGATCATCCATCAGGACATCTCGCCTTCCAACATTCTTGTCACTCCGGATGGCCGCCTCATCGCGATCGACTGGGACGCGGCGGCGCCCGGCACGCGCCTGTGGGACATCGCGCATGCCGCCCACGCGTTCGCGCCGCTCAGCAAGGGTGGGCTTGGACCCCGCGGCCGCGGCCGATCGCCTTGCTCGTTTTGCCGACGGCTACGGACTCACCGAGCAGCAACGCGAGCAGTTGCTTCCGTTGCTCGCCGACCGCTCGGAGCGCATGTACGAGTATCTGGACGCCATGCGCGTCACCGGGCAGTCGCCGTGGATCGAGCTGTGGGAGCGCGGGGTTGGCATCGTCTGGAAGTCCGACGCCCAGTGGATCCGTGAGAACGAGCCGCATTGGCGCGAGGCGCTGCTCGCTGCCTGAGTTACCAGTCGATAGCGGCGAGCAACTCCTCTGCTGTCTCGCTCGGGAGGCGGTCTGAGTTTGAGACCTCGACGTCGTCGAGCGAGAGTTCGTCGAGAGAGCGCTCAAGCTCCACGGTGCGGGCCTTGCTCCACTGCTGCCACTCGGGCTCGTGATCGCGCACCATGATGCGCGAGAAGCGCTCGGACTCTGGGGCCGTGACCCGGGCGATCGTGACCTCAGCCGGGCCACCGGCGCTGTGAAAGGCGTCAGCGTATCTGGCACGGTCGTCGCTGTCCTCGATCACGATCGCTATGACCATGAGCCCGTACCCGGCGGCGCGGTACACGGGCGCGACTGCGGATAGATTCGCAAGCAAGAGATCGTGGTTGAAGAGCGCCCCAGGCACGTTGGGTTCCGCCTGCGAGAGGTAGTCGCCGTCAATAAATGCAGTGCGAGAGCCTCTCGCCGCGAGCGCGTCGTGAACCGCGCCGGCCACCTTCGTCTTGCCAGCTCCGATGGTCCCGTTCACTACGAGCACCCGAGTGGGTAGCTCCTTCGCAAAGCAAACCGAGCGGGGGTCATCCATGTACTCGCCGTAACCCGGAATCCGCGAGTAGCTGATGTCTTCGTATAGTGCGATCGCCTCCGGCTGCTCGACGCCCGTCTCGAGCACGATCCGCACCGCTCCCGCGCGCGCCGCTGCATGCTCGAGTGCGCCCATGATCACGCGCGAATGGCCGTGCCCACGGTGCTCTGGCCGCACGTAAAGCCGTTTGACTTCCACGGACCCTGCGCCCGATGCGAAGGGCGACCAGCGCAGCAGCCCCGTACCAACCGCCTCCCCCTCATCGCTGAACGCCACCAGCGAGGTCACCAAGGTGTCGGGCGGCATGGCGAGGGCGAAGTGGGCGTCGGCATCGGGCTCGCCATAACGCACAAAGAGTTCGCGCTGCTGCTGTTCCCACAACGCGGACGCCACGGGGTCGCCGAGTTCGACGCTACGCACACTGATCATGCGATTAGCGTAGAGGCATGCAAAACATCGGGTTCCTATCGTTTGGCTGGTGGAGCAGCGCGCCCGGCTCCGTGGTGCGCTCCGCGTCCGAGACCCTCAACGACACCGTGCGGCTCGCCGAGGCCGCGGAAGACGCGGGCATGGACGGCGCGTGGATTCGCGTACATCACTGGGAGCAGAACCTCACCTCGCCGTTTCCGCTGCTCACCGCGATGGGCCGCGCAACGTCGCGGATCGAACTCGGCACCGGCGTCATCAACATGCGCTACGAAAACCCGCTGTATATGGCCGAACTTGCCGCAACGTCGGACCTGCTTGTTGGCGGTCGTCTCCAACTCGGGCTTTCGCGCGGGTCACCGGAGATGGCGCTCGACGGGCCAGGCGAGTTTGGGTACCCGCTGCCCGACGGCGTGATGCCGGTTGAGGACGCCGCCGCCCGTATTGCGCTGTTCAGGCGGGCAATTTCTGGCGAAGGAATCGCGGAACCGGGCGCCCACGCCCACGTTCTACCAGGGCAACTTGCTGCCGATCCAGCCGCACGTCGCCTGGGCTGTCCGAACGCATCTGGTACGGCGCAGGCAACACTGAATCGGCGCGGCGCGTGGGCGAACTCGGCATGCACCTGATGTCGTCGACCCTCATTCTCGAGGCGACGGGCGAGCCGCTCGACGTGCTCCAGGCCCGCCAGATCGACGCGTTCCGCGAGTCGTGGCGCGAGGCGGGGCACGCGGGCGAGCCGCGCGTGTCGATATCGCGATCGATCATGCCGATCGTCGACGACCTCAGCCAGCTCTACTTTGGGCCGTACCTGTCCAAAGAGATGATGGGCGGCAACCGCGACCAGATCGGCGAGATCGACAACTCCGTTGGCACGTTCGGCAAGACCTACGTTGGCGAGCCCGACAAGTTGATCGAAGAGCTGCGGGCCGACGCCGCGGTCATGAGCGCGGACACCGTGCTCGTCACGGTCCCCAGCCAGTTGGGCGCGGACTTCAACCACGGCTCCTTCGTGGCACTCGCTGCGATTCGCGACGCACTGTCGACGTGACAGACGACACCAGCCGCAGGGCATGGGGTCCGCTCGCCATCGCGGGTGTCGCCGCGGTGCTCCACCTGGGGAGCATCTCGCTACTCGAATACACCGATGATGACGGACTCACGCTGTCTGGATCCGCCTTGCGGTGGGTATCGTCATTGCGTGCGCCACGGTGTGGGCCGTGGCCCGTGCCCGCTGGTTGCTCGCCACCTTCTTGGCCCTCGCGTCGTGCATCACGCCGGTTGCCGAGGCCTGGGCGTGGGTGCAGATCTTTGCATCGTGCTCGCGCGTGGACCCTCGGGAAGTTCCGCTGACCTGTCACGCGCTCGCTAGTCCTTCTCCGCACCGAACAGCATCCGCGCCGTCATGATCATCTGCACCAGCACCGCCACGAGGAACGCGATCCACGACCAAGCGAAGCCCACCGTGAGGCTCAGCGCAACGAAAGCGCCGATCGCGAGCAGCCACAGCGCTCCCGAGTACATGCCGTAGCGGGCGGCATCCTGCGGGTTGTCCTCCCACTTGTTCTGGAACTGAAAGTTCGCCTCCGCAGCCTTGGTCCACGGCTTGTGCCGGTTGGTCTGCGTGACGCCCAGGTAGGTCGCAAGCAGCACGCCGAGCACGGTCACGACCACGCCGAGGATTCCGGCCCACAGCTGGTCGGTATCGAAGCCGAACCACGTGATGAACGGAACGCCAGCGAGGATCGCTCCCACGGCCAAGCCATAGAGGCCAGCGCGCTTGCGCGGCATCGGGTAGTTGGACGTCGTCTCCTGGCCAAGAGCGTCGGCCACGAGCAGCCCAATGGGCAACGCGATGCCACCGAGCGCCACGGCCACCATGGCTCCGTCTGCAACGTCCCACACGCCCATGAAGGCGAGTACGAGCGCTGTCACCGCGATCACGATCACCGCGGACAGCGCCACCGCGCGCAACACGAAGGCAGGCTTTGGCTTGACTTGATTGGCGAGCGCCAGGGCTACGACGTCGACCTTTGCACGCTTGCCGCCCTCGATCTGTGCGGTCTCCAGCGCGGCAGCCCGGACGTCGCCCAACTCGTCGATCGCTCGGCGCGCGGCCTCAGCGTCGGGCACGCCCTGCGCCGTAAGTTCGGCCACTCGCGCGATCAAACTTGAGCGCAGTTCTTCCTTGAGGTCCTGGGTGTCAGGCGTCACGGCGATGCCTGCAAAGGCGTCGTCGAGCAGGCGGTGCAGCTGGGAGTCGTAGGTGGTCATCATCGTGCGTCCTTTGTGTCCAAGAGGGTAGTGAGAATGCGTTGCGCGGCGCGCCAGTCGCGGACGGCCTGCGCTTGGTAGGCGCGGCCAGCGTCGGTGATCAGGTAGTACTTGCGGCGACCGCCCTGGGTCTCGTCGCCCCAATAGGCCTCGACGAGGCCGTCACGGACCAGCCGTCGGAAAGTCGCGTAGAGCGTCGCTTCCTTGATCTCGTACTCGCCGCCGGTGGCGTCACCGATGGCCTTGAAGATCTCGTAGCCGTAGCGGTCTTGCGGAAGCAGCACCGTGAGCACGATCGCGTCCGTGTGTCCGCGCAGGACGTCAGAACCCAACGGTTCAGACACCGAAGGCTCGGTCAATGAATTGTTCATGTCAAGTACTGTATGTGACACAGTAATTGATTGTCAACACTTCAACTATCGAAAGATTCGTCGGGCGCTCCAAATCGGTGTTGTCGAGCACCACGTCCGCACTCGCGCGAGGGTCGAGTCGGTCCTGGTAGATGTCATAGCCGCCGAAGTAGCGCCGGTGGTACGGGTGGTCAGGATCCGCGGGTGCCCCGTCACGGATGACCTGCCGGGCGGCCGACGCCTCGCGCGTCGCCTCAACGAAGATCACCCAGTCCCAGTGCGGCGCCGCCTCTGGCCGCTGAAGGTATGAGCCGTCGACCACTAAGGTTGCGTCCGGCGGAAGTTCAACCATGGGCTCGTCGGTCAAGATCTCGTCAGTCACGAGGTCGTGGTGCCGTAACCGAACCTGCCGGTCGCCCCGGGGTCCCAGTGGGATGAGCAGCTTCTCGGCGAGCGCGTGATAGTCGTACGCGTCCTCGAAGTAGCCCGCAGCGCTGGCTGCGCCCCTGCCGGTAGCGATGCTCGCGCTGGATGGTGAAAGTCGTCAGCAGAGGCCTCGGTGACGTCTCTGCCCAAGGCGCGCAGGGCGTCGGCCAGTTCGCCGCGCAGCGTGGTCTTGCCCACGCCCGTCATGCCATCGATGGCGACGCGAACGGGGTGAGCGTCGGCGCGGGGAACATGCGCGGCGAGTTCGGCGATGACCGCGCTGCGCGCGTCAGTGCTCAGGCGTTGGCGAGCAGTCCCTTGATCGCCGACGTGAAGAAGGCGAGCCCGTCGGTGCCCGTGCGGCCGCCCTCGACCGAGTCTGGCCCAAAGCCCGGCTCCGTCGCGTGCTCGGGGTGCGGCATGAGCCCCACAACGTTGCCGCGCGCGTTCGTGACGCCCGCGATGTCGCGGCGCGAGCCGTTGGGGTTGAAGCCCACGTAGCGGAACACCACGCGACCCTCGGCCTCGAGCTCGTCGAGCGTGCGCTCGTCGGCGACGTACTGGCCGTCTTGGTTCTTGAGCGGGATGGTGATCTCTTCGCCGCCGCGGTACTCGCTGGTCCACGCCGTGTCGGCATTCTCCACGCGCAGCGTCTGGTCGCGGCAAATGAAGTGCAAGTGCTCGTTCTTGATCATCGAGCCTGGCAGCAGGTGCGCCTCGGTGAGCACCTGGAAGCCGTTGCAGATGCCGAGCACGGGCATGCCGCCGTTGGCGGCGTCCACGATCGAGTCCATGATGGGCGCGAAGCGCGCGATCGCGCCCGCGCGCAGGTAGTCGCCGTACGCGAATCCCCCTGGCAGCACCACGGCGTCTACGTCCTGGAGCGATGGCGACGCGTGCCACAGCGAGACGGGCTCCCCACCGGCGAGGCGAACGGCGCGCAGCGCGTCGCGATCGTCAAGCGTGCCAGGAAAGGTGACAACGCCGATGCGTGCCGTCACAGCACCGTCACCTCGACGACGTCCTCAATGACCGGGTTGCTGAGCAGCGAAACCGCCGCCTCACGCACCCGCTCAAGCAGGGCGTCGGTCACCTCGCCGTCAACGGTGAGCTCAAAGCGCTTGCCCTGCCGAACCTGCTCAATGCCCGCGAAGCCGAGCCGCGCAAGCGCCGCGCCAACGGCCTTGCCTTGGGGGTCGAGGATCTCCGGCTTGGGCATGACGTGAACGAGGATCGTGGCCATGCGGAAAGTCTACCGGGCGGACGTGCGCCCTCAGCAGACCCAGTTGTACGTCTGCGGCGCCGTCGTGAGCCAGGTGTGGATGTTGCCGCTGTCGGAGTTCCAGTAGGCGATCCCGTTGTCGTAGACAACGAGCGTGCCGTGGTCATCGCCCGGCCCAGGCGCGGCCACCATCGGCACACTCGCAGAAATGCCACGCCCGCCCGACGCTCCGCTCGCCTGCGCGCTTCCGGTCGCGGTTGGGCCGTCGAATATTGGCGCCTCCCAGTCCGGGCGCTTGATGGGATACCACGTGGTGCCGTCGTACTCGAGGGTCTCGTTGCCGCACGCAGGGTAGTAGTCGAGCACCGCGAGCGTAGCGGTGGGCGCGCCCGGCGCCGAGGGCACGTGGAAGTGCGACCACGCAAGAGCAAGGCCCACCACCGCAACCGCGGCCGTCACGCCGATCACCCACCCCGCGCGTCGCCTCATGCAAAGAGAACGTACTCGCGCACGCATCCGTTGGGGGAACGGGGCAGTCGGCTAGTCGTGCGCCAACCGGTCGTACGCCTCGAGGTACCGCTCACGCGTGCGCTCAATCACCGCGTCGGGCAGATAAGGCGGCGCCTCGCCAGATGCCCTGTCCCAGCCCGACGCTGGCGACGTCAGCCAGTCCCTCACGTATTGCTTGTCGTAGCTGGGTTGGGCGTGGCCGGGTTCCCATTCGTCGGCGGGCCAGAAGCGGCTCGAGTCGGGCGTGAGGACCTCGTCGCCGAGCACGATCGCCCCCGTGGCGTCGCGGCCAAACTCAAACTTGGTGTCCGCGAGGATGATGCCCTTGCCCCGCGCGATCTCGTGCGCGCGCTCGTACAGGCGCAGCGTGAGGTCGCGCAGGGCGGTCGCGTCGTCGAGCCCGATCTCAGCCGCCACCTTGTCAAAACTGACGTTCTCATCGTGCAAGCCCAGCTCGGCCTTCGTGGCCGGCGTGAAGATCGGGTGGGGCAGCCGCGAGCCGTCAACCAGCCCGTCGGGCAAGGGGACCCCGCACACCTCGCCGCCCTTCGCGTACTCAACGAGACCCGAGCCGGTGAGGTAGCCGCGCGCCACGCACTCCACGGGGAACATCTCGAGCCGCTTGCAGACCATGGCCCGGCCCTGCACCGCCGCGGGCACCGGCGCCTCAACCGTGTGGTTGGGCACGATGTCCTTGATCTGGTCGAACCACCACAGGCTCAGCGCCGTGAGAATCGCGCCTTTGCCAGGGATTTCCGTGGGCAAGACCCAGTCGTAGGCACTGATGCGGTCCGACGCCACCACCAGCACCACGTCACCGCGCGGATGCGGCGACACGGGTTCGTAAAGGTCACGAACCTTGCCGGAGTAGATGTGTCGCCAGCCCTCAAGCTGCGGGGCGGCTGGGATGTTCGCGAGCGCCATCAGCCAACTGCCTCCGCGACCTTGAGTGCAATGTCGCTGCGGTGATGAGAACCGGGAAGGCTGATTGCGGCAACGCCTTCGTATGCCGCGTTGCGTGCCGCGGCGAGACCCTCTCCCGTCCCCACCACGGACAGCACCCGGCCGCCCGCGGAGACAAGGTGACCGCCGGCGTCGAGCGCCGTGCCAGCGTGAAGAACGTGGACGTTGGCGATTGCCTCCGCGGCCTCGATGCCCGTGATGGGATCGCCCTTCGCGGGGTCAGCCGGGTAGTCCTTGGCGGCGATCACGACGGTGACGGCCGCGTCGTCGGACCACCGCAAGGCCGTGAGCTCGTTGAGGCGGCCCTCCGCCGCGGCGAGCAGCACGCCCGCGAGCGGCGTCTCGAGACGAGCGAGCACCACTTGGGTCTCCGGGTCGCCAAACCTCGCGTTGAACTCCACGACGCGGACCCCTTTGCTCGTGAGCGCGAGCCCGCAATAGAGCACGCCAACGAACGGCGTGCCGCGGCGAGCCATCTCCTCGACCGTTGGCTGGGCCACGCGCTGCACCACGTCCGCCACGAGCGACGGCGGCGCCCACGGCAACGGGCTGTACGCGCCCATGCCTCCGGTGTTGGGGCCCTCATCGGAGTCGTAGGCGCGCTTGAAGTCCTGGGCGGGCTGGAGCGGAATCACCGTGGCGCCGTCGCACAGGCAAAACAGGCTCACCTCCGGGCCGTCGAGGAAGTCCTCAACGACCACGGTGCCGCCCGCGGCGAGAATCGCCTCGCCGTGCGCGCGAGCCTCGTTGAAGTCGCTCGTGACGACAACGCCCTTGCCTGCCGCGAGCCCGTCGTCCTTGACGACGTGAGGTGCGCCAAACTTCACGAGCGCGGACGTGAGTTCCGGTGCGGTGGTGCAGGTAAAGCTCGCGGCGGTTGGCACGTTCGCCGCCGCCATGACCTCCTTGGCGAATGCCTTGGATCCTTCGAGCATCGCTGCCTCGCCGGAGGGCCCAAACACGGGAATTCCCGCCGCGCGCACGGCGTCGGCCACTCCTGCGACGAGGGGAGCCTCCGGACCAACGACAACGAGGTCCGCCTGCAAGAGTGCGGCGAGTTCGGCGACCGCCGCGCCATCGTTGGGATCGCCACGGTGAAGTGTGGCGAACTCCCTAATTCCGGGGTTGCCGGGGATTGCGTGAAGTTCGGAAACTGCCGGGTCCATACCGAGGGATCGGGCCAAAGCGTGCTCGCGCGCGCCGGATCCCACCAAGAGGATGATCACTCTGGAAAGTCTAGTGGGCTGATTGCGGGGGCCACATCTTGCACATTGAACGCGCGTTCAGTAAAGTGAACGCGTGGTCAGCAAATCGGAACTCACCGCCAAGGCACAGATTCGCGACTGTGCGCTCACACTCTTCGCCGAACGCGGGCCGGAATCCGTCACTGTGAGAGACATTGCCGCGTGCGCCAAGGTGTCGGCCGGACTCGTACTCCACCATTACGGCTCCAAGCAAGGGCTTCGTGACGCGGTCGACGAGCACGTGGCGAGTGTGTTCGACGTTCTACTCGACGGCGTCGCGGACCTTTCGGGAGCCGCCACGGGTGGGGAAGCCGGAGCCGGCGGTGTCGCAGAGATGCTGTTATCGCGCATCCCTCCGGGATCGCCCATTCCGGCGTATCTACGGCGCCTGCTGCTGAGCGGCGACGAGGCGGGCAGGCGGCTCTTCCGACAATGGTTCGCCATGTCGAGGGCGGTTGTGCAACAGCTCGAATCGAGCGGCGCCATGCATACGAGCGCTGATGCTGACATGCGCGCGGCGTTCTTGCTCGTGAACGACCTCGCGATGATCGTGCTCCACGACAACGTCGCCGAGGTCATCGGCACCGACCCGCTGTCTCCAGAGGGCTTGGGTCGTTGGGCGGCCGACGCTATGGACGCGTACACCCGAGGAGTTTTCGCACCACCAGCACGAGAGGAACAGCAATGACCGCATCAGCCGTCGACACCGATCGCGGCATCCGCCTTACGGGGGTCACCAAGACCTTCGGTGAGGGCGAAGCCGCCGTGCACGCTCTCAAGGGCGTCGACCTCGACATCGCCTCCGGTGAACTCGTGGTTGTGCTCGGGCCATCTGGCTCGGGAAAGACCACGATGTGCAACATCATCGGCGGCATCGAGCCCGCAACCGAAGGCAAGGTAGAAATTGCTGGCGTAGACATATCGGGGCGCAAGCCCGCGACGCTGTCCGCGTTTCGACGGGAACACGTGGGATTCATCTTCCAGTTCTTCAATCTGATCCCGACGCTGACGGCCAGGGAGAACGTCGAGATCATCCTGGCGCTCACTGGCAGAGGCGACGTGTCGCGAGTCGGCGAGTTGCTCGATGCCGTAGGCCTCGCAGATAGGGCCGACAATTTCCCCTCGCAGCTCAGCGGCGGCCAGCAGCAACGGGTTGCGGTGGCGCGAGCCCTCGCAACCGATCCCGACATCTTGCTGGCGGACGAGCCGACCGGAGCGCTTGATCTGCCGACGGGGCGGCAGATACTGAGCCTCCTGCAGCAGCTCAATCGAGAAGGCCGAACGGTGGTGATCGTCACCCACAATTCGTCCGTGGCCCAGATTGCGCATCGCGTCATCACCGTGGTCGATGGCGCGATCGAGTCCTCTACCGTCAATGAAACGCCGGCCGACGCTGCCGACGTCACGTGGTAGGCCGCGATGCGCGTCACGACACGAAAGTCGCTCAGGGACCTGAGGCGGTCACGGTCGCAAGTCATCGCCGTAGCCATCACAATCATGCTCGGCGTGATGATCTACGTCGCCACTGCTGGCGCGTTCCAGAACCTCACGCTCTCGTATCACCAAACCTATGAACGGCTGGACTTCGCCACCTACCTGGCGACGGGAGCTACGCCCTCTGACGTCGCGACCGCGGCGACAGACGCCGGGGCCGCGAGCGCCACAGCTCGCGCCGAGTACGATCCGCCGATGCTCATCAACGAGACCAAACTCTTGGGGCGAGTCATCGGCATGCCAACGTCGGCGCAACCCGCAATCAACTCGATAGACGTCACCGACGGCGCATATTTCAGCGACGGCGCGACAGATGAGGCGATAGTCGAGACGCATGCCGCGGAGACCTTTGGCCTGACACCAGGAGACACGGTCAAGGTGTACGCCGCCGACGGCTGGCACGAGGTCAAGATCGTTGGCGTCGCCGTTTCCGCCGAGTACCTGTGGCCCGCGCGCAGTCGCCAGGACGTGCTCGGCGATCCGCACTCGTTCGCGGTGCTGTTCCTTCCACAGGACACCGTGAGGTCCTGGTACGGCCCCGACAACCAGGCCCTCGTCATCATGCCGGAGCAGCTCACGACGTCGCGCTCAAACGCGGTCACAGAAGCGATGACGGCGGCTGGTGCTACCGCGATCCAAACTTGGGAGGACCAACCTTCGCAGGCAACACTCAACGAGGATCTCAAGGGCTTCGACCAGATGTCGAAGGCTTTCCCCGCGCTGTTCCTCATCGCCGCCGCGGTAGCCGCCTACGTCATGCTCGCGCGCCGCACGCTCATGGAGCGGCCCATCATCGGCACGCTGATGGCGGCTGGGGCGCACCGAGGCCGGATCCTGCGCATGTACTTGATTCAGGGCCTGGCCGTGGGTGCCATTGGTGCGCTCGCGGGTGTGCTCGTTGGAGCCGCTGCAAACGGTGCAGTGACCCGTGCGTACACCGCGGGCCTCGGGATTCCAGATACGGTCGTTGCGAACTACCCGTGGATGATCGCTATTGGCCTGGTGTTTGGCGTGGCCGTGGGGGCTGTCGGCGCCTTCTTCCCAGCACTTGGCGCGTCCCGCACTGCGCCGGCCGTCGCCATGCACACCGTGGCGCCTTCCCGCCCGCCAGGCCATTGGAGCCGCACGGTAGCCCGTATGCGGTGGTTGCCAGTCACGGCGCGCATGGCGCTACGCGACGTTGGCCGGAGTCCGCGCCGGACGTTCGCGACCATGCTTGGCGCCATCCTCGCGCTGGTGCTCGTGCTCACGTCGGTGGGGATGATGACGAGCATCCTGCAAGCCGTCCGAGTTCAGTACAACGACATTGAGACTCAGGACGCCACAGTTGTGCTCGAAGACGGCGCCGACCCCGCCTCGACACTCGGCTCCGTGGCAGGCGTGGCCGCAGTGGAGCGGACGGTGGTCGGGCAGGTCACCGTGCAGGCCAACGGAGAGAGCTACGTGACAAATCTGCGCGGCTTCGAACCGGATACCGCGATGCACCAGTTCGTCTCGACGGACGGCACCACACGCAATTTGCCCCCTACCGGCGTGCTCGCCGGTGCCCCCCTGGCCTCGCTCCTCGACATCGCCGCTGGCGACACCGTCACGTTGTCCACGACACAAGGCGACACCTCGGTCACCGTGGAAGGCTTCGTCGACGAACCCATCGGCACTTTCGTCTATGCGACCAACGGAGTCGCCGAGAACATCGTTCCGGACCTCGGAGCACAGGCGTACGTGCTCAGCTTTGAGCCCGGCGTGGACCGCGATGCCATGCGCGCGACAATCTCTCAACTCGACGGCGTGGTCAGCTACGACGACGCGAAGGCGGTGTTGTCCTCGCTACAGCAATACCTCGGACTGTTCTGGGCGTTCATCGGGATCATGATCATGCTTGGCGGCGCGCTCGCACTCGCCGTCATGTACGTCACGCTCGCGGTTAATGTGATTGAGCGCACCGGAGAGCTCGCGACGCTACGAGCCTCCGGGGTCCGCTCCCGAAAGGTCGCGGGCACCATCACCACCGAGAACATCGTCGCGACCGCCCTGGGGATTCCGTTCGGGATTCTGTTCGGCACCATTGCCGCCGCAGCGTTCCTGGCGACATTCTCTAGCGACCTCTTTGCCCTGAAACTCACGTGGGAGTGGTGGGTTCCATGCGCCGCCGCGCTCGGGGTACTCGTTGCCTCCGCGCTCTCACGGTTCCCTGCGGCCAGGGCGGTCCAGAGGGTAGACGTTGCCCGCGTCGTCCGCGAACGAGCCGGGTAGATCCGGGCTCAGGCGCGCGAGTGGAGCAGGTCGTTGATCTGAATGATCTCGTCGCGTCCCGGCCCAACGCCGATCGTCGAGATGCGGCAGTCAGAGAGGTCCTCCACAGCCCGCACATAGTCCTGCGCATTCGCGGGGAGATCGGCGAACTCGCGCGCGCCAGAGATGTCCTCATCCCAGCCAGGGAAGGTCTCGTAGACCGGCACGGCTGCCGCGAAGGCACCCTGGTCGAGCGGGAGCTCGCGATAGCGAACGCCGTCGACGTCGTAGGCGACGCACACGGGGATCTCCTGGATGCCCGTGAGCACGTCGAGCTTGGTCAAGCACGAAGTCGGTGAGCCCGTTGATGCGCGACGCGTAACGGGCGATGACCGCGTCGTACCAGCCGCAGCGGCGGGGCCGCCCCGTGGTGGTGCCGAACTCGTGGCCCACCTCTCGCAAGCGCTCGCCGCCACTCGTCGAGCAAGCTCGGTGGGCATCGGCCCCTCGCCAACGCGCGTCGTGTACGCCTTGGCGATGCCGATCACGGAGTCGATCCTGGTGGGCCCGACGCCGGAGCCGGTGCACGCCCCGCCCGCCGTCGCGTTGGACGAGGTGACGAAGGGATAGGTGCCGTGGTCAACGTCGAGCATGGTCGCCTGGCCGCCCTCGAAGAGCACCGTTCTCGCCGCGGTCGAGCGCCTCGTTGAGCACAAGCGACGTGTCCGTCACCATGGGCTCGAGGCGGTCGCGGAAGCTCAAGCAGCTCGTCGGCAACCTCGTCCACCGTGATCGCGCGCCGGTTGTAGACCTTGACGAGCAGGTGGTTCTTCGCCACGAGCGCGCCCTCGATCTTGTCGCGCAGCACCTGCTCGTCGAACAGGTCGCCCATGCGGATGCCGAGCCGGTTGATCTTGTCGGCGTACGCGGGCCCGATGCCGCGACCCGTGGTGCCGATCTTGCGGGAGCCCAGGAATCGCTCCGTCACGTTGTCGAGCGTGCGCGCGTACGGCGCGATGACGTGAGCCGCGTTCGAGATCAGCAGCGCCGACGGGTCGACGCCGCGCTCGATCAGGCCGTCGATCTCCTGAAACAGCACGCGCAGGTCAACGACAACGCCGTTGCCGATCACGGGCGTGACACCCGGCGTGAGGATGCCGGACGGCAACAAGTGCAGCGCGAACTTTTGGTCGCCAATGACCACCGTGTGCCCGGCGTTGTTGCCGCCGTTGAACTTCACCACGTAGTCGACTCGGGAGCCGAGCAGATCCGTGGCCTTGCCCTTACCTTCGTCGCCCCACTGGGCTCCGACGATCACCGCTCCGGGCATCGCTTACCCTCCCTCTACGTGCGAAGAGCCCCCGCGGTCAAGCGATCCGGGGGCCTCCTCACGATCGCATGTTTAGATCTTCTTACCGGCCGAGCCGAGCTGCTGGCAGGCCTCGACGACGCGGGCGGCCATGCCGGCCTCGGCGAGCCTTGCCCCACGCGCGCGGGTCGTAGGCCTTCTTGTCGCCCCACTCGCCGTCAATCTTGAGCACGCCGTCGTAGTTCTTCATCATGTGGTCGACCACGGGGCGCGTGTACGCGTACTGCGTGTCCGTGTCGACGTTCATCTTGATCACGCCGTGTGAGACCGCGATGGCGATCTCTTCTGACGGTCGAGCCGGAGCCGCCGTGGAACACGAGGTCGAACGGCTTGTCCTTGCCGACCTTGGCGCCGACCTCAGCCTGGATCTCGCCAAGCAGTTCCGGACGCAGCTTGACCGAGCCGGGCTTGTAGGCGCCGTGCACGTTGCCGAACGTGAGCGCCGTCAGGTAGCGGCCCTTCTCGCCAAGGCCAAGGGCCTCGACCGTCGCGAGGCCGTCCTCGGCCGTCGTGTAGAGCTTGTCGTTGACCTCGGCGGCGTGACCGTCCTCTTCGCCGCCGACGACGCCGATCTCGATCTCGAGGATGGTGCGCGCGGCCTGCGACAGCTCAAGGAGCTCGGCAGCGAGCGCGAGGTTCTCGGCCATCGGCACGGACGAGCCGTCCCACATGTGCGGACTGGAAGATGCGGCTGCTCGCCGCGAGCAACGCGCTCCGTGGACGATGGCGAGCAGCGGGCGAAGCCAGCTGTCGACGTACTGCGCGTGGCAGTGGTCGGTGTGCAGCGCGATGGTGACGCCGTAGCTGTCCGCAACCTCACGGGCGTAGGCCGCGAGCGCGAGCGGAGCCGAGCACCGGGTCCTTGATCGTGGTGCCAGAGGCGTACTGCGCCGCCGCCGACGGAAACCTGGATGATGCCGTCAGACTCTGCCTCCGCGAAGCCCTGAATGGCCGCGGTCACGGTAGAGGACGACGTGATGTTGATGGCGGGGAACGCGTACAGCCGGCCTTGGCGGCGTCGAGCATTGCGTTGTAGGACTCTGGGGTGGCGATGGCCATGCGGAACTCCTGCAATTGGTATGGATGGAACCGACAACCATTCTGTCAGATATCAGACAGTGCCGGAATGGGCCTCATGTCCCAGGGATCCCGTTGGCTTACTCGCCGAACTGGGTTGTCTTTGCCACGTTCCCCGCACGGTCGTACGTTGTCCACTCGCCCACCTGGCGGTCGCGATCAAAAGTGCCGCTGCGCATCACGGAACCGTCGGTGCGGAAGAACTCCCAATAGCCGTGCATCGCGCCCTCCACCTTGTGCCCGCGCGCCCACAGCGAGCCATCCTTGTGGAACTTCTCGAACGGCTCGAGGTCCTCGTCAACTGCATCACTGCTCATGGCCGACCTCCAGATCCCCATGTTGCCGCACCCACGTGTGCATCGCAATCGCGGCAGCTGCGCCCGCGTTGATGGACCGCGTGGAGCCGTATTGCGCAATAGCCAGCGTGGCGTCGGCCGCCTCTCGCACAGCGTCGGATAGCCCGACGCTCTCCTGGCCAAACACCAAAACCGTCGCCTTTGGCAGGGCGTAGGTTTCGAGCGGCACCGAGCCGGGCAGGTTGTCGATCGCGATCACCGCGACGCCCTCTGCGTGGGCCCACGCCACAAACTCCTCGACAGTGGGGTGGTGGCGAATGTGCTGGTAGCGGTCCGTCACCATCGCGCCGCGTCGGTTCCAGCGACGATTGCCGATGATGTGCACTTCCTTGGCGAGGAAGGCGTTCGCGGTGCGCACCACAGAGCCGATGTTGAAGTCGTGCTGCCAGTTCTCGATGGCCACGTGGAACGGGTGGCGGCGCGAGTCGAGGTCCGCGACGATCGCGTCCATGTCCCAGCCCTTGTAGCGATCGACGACGTTGCGGGTGTCGTCGGCTGCGCCCGGTTCACCGCTCACAGCGTTCTCTGAGTTCACCCCCGTAGGCTAGCGGCGTGATTCACTTTGCTGCCGTCCACACGCTCGGTCCCGACTGGCTTGACCCCGCGACACTGATCAACAACTTCATCGACTCTTTTGGCACGGCTGCCGTGTTCGCCGTGGCGCTGATCATCATCATCGAGACCGGGCTGTTGTTCCCGATTCTGCCGGGCGACTCCCTCCTCTTCACCGTGGGACTCTTCACGGGAACGGGGCAGATCGACCTGCCGATCTGGCTCGTGGCCGGGATCATGGGCACTCGCCGCGTTCATCGGCCCGCAGATCGGGTACTGGATCGGCCGCGGGGTTGGCCCGCGAATCTTCGCGCGCGAAGATTCGCGCTTCTTCAAGAAGTCGTACATCGACCGCACCCACGCGTTCTTCGAACGCCACGGCGGCAGGGCGATCATCCTTGCGCAGTTTGTGCCCATCGTGCGCACCTACGTGCCCGTCGCCGCGGGCGTCGGCAAGATGCCGTATCGCCACTTCGTGCAGTTCAACGTGATCGGCGCAATCGCGTGGGGCGTTGGCGTCACGATGCTTGGTTTCTGGCTTGGAAGCTTCGAGTTCGTCCGCAACAACATCGACGGCGCTCTCATCCTCGTGGTCTTGATCTCCTTGATCCCGATGATCATCGAGTGGACAAAGAGCCGGCTCGAGCGCCGTGCCGCGCGCCGCAGCGAAATAGGGTCTTGACGCGACACTTGTTTTTTGCAAGTGTTGGGCATGTCGACGTATCGACCCGCCAACTAGGAGCCCCCCATGCCTCAGATGTTCGTCAACCTGCCCGTTACTGACCTAGACCGCGCCAAGGCCTTCTACACGGCCATCGGCTTCACCATCAACCCCATGTTCACTGACCACAACGCCGCGTGCGTGGTCGTCGACGACGGCCACAACTACTTCATGATCTTGGTGCGCGAATACTTCCAGACGTTCACCAAACTGCCCATCGGCGACCCGTCTGTGTCGCCCTCGGTGTCAACCGCAATCATGGTGGACAGCCGCGAGGAGGTCGACGTCGCAGTCGCCGCTGGCCTCGCGTCCGGCGGCGCCGAGCCACAGCCAGCAACTGACTACGGCTTCATGTACCAGCGCCAGCTAAACGACCCAGACGGCAACATCCTCGAGTTCGGCTACATGGACCCGGTGGCTGCCGCGCAGGGGCCCAGCAAGCCTTCATGGAACAGCAGGGCTGAGCCACAATGGCCGCACGCGAATACGGCCAATACTGCGGCGTAACTCAGGCGCTCGAGCTGGTCGGCGAACGATGGGCGTTGCTCATCGTTCGCGACCTGCTCGTTGGGCCGCGTCGCTACGGAGAACTCGCAGGAGGGCTCCAGCGCATCCCCAGCAACATCCTGGCCGACGAGACTCAAAGAGCTGCAGGCCGCAGGGATCATTCGGCGCATTCCGCGCTCACGCGTGATCGTCTACGAATTGACTCCATACGGGCGTGAACTCGAACCCCTTGTGCTTGGCCTGAGCGCGTGGGGCTTCAAGGCGATGGGCGACCCACGCGAGGAGCAAATCCTCACGCCGGATGCCATGACTATCGCCTTGCGAACGGCGTTCCGGCCCGACGCTGCCGCGACTCTCCCTAGCACCTCCTATGCCGGTGGCTTTGGCGCGGCGCAGTTGCTCGTCAGGGTGGATGGCCCTTCACTCGACGTGAGCAGGGGCAGTGGCCCTGCGGACCTCGCCTTCGACGTGGGGACCGGAACTCGCACGCTGCTGGCTGGCGACCTGGAAACGGTCCGCGTGCTCAGCGGCGACCCACGGTTGCTAGACCGCTTCGCGGCCACCTTCCACCTGGTCGCCTGAGTTGTCCTCAAAGAGGAAGCGCGGAACCAGGTCGGCCACCCCATAGAGCATTCGCACGAGCGCTTCCACGTCCGCGAGAGCGGTCGCGAACGGCACTGAGGTCATGAGCGCGGCACCCTCGAACGTGAACTCGCGGCAATTCGCATCGCTCTCGAGCAGCCGCTCGATCATCCGCGGTTGGAGAATCGCGTGCGCGATCCTCGCGTCGTGGCTGTACACGCTCCAAATCTCGTTGAACTCGTACGACTCGACGTCGACCTCGCGCTCGCCAAGCGCCGCAAGGCGCTGACTCACCGAGTCGTTAAGGGTCAATTTGATGCGCGGCAAAGGACCCGGCAGCGGCACCCACGTCACCTGAAAGTCGCTGGACATCGTCCGTGTCTTACCTAGCGAGCCGGAGAGGTAGGTGTTTTCCGACAGGCTCAGCAGGAAGGTCTCGAAGGGCCGCCCGTCGATACTCCCCCACACGGCGTCGCACGCCCTCTCGGGCGTGTTGCTAATGAACGGGTACGCGGAGAAGTATTTGGCCCGGGCGGGGTCTTCTTCGTCGAAGCCCCAGCCTCTCGCTTGGGCCAGGGCTTCAATCTGCATCGACCGCGGTAGCGCTGCGTCCTCGCGTTCGGTCTTAGCCTTGCTCAAAGTGCGGGCCAAGAAGACCATCCCCGTCACGGTCACCAGGAAAATGACGACTGGGATCACCCAGGTGATGTCGACGGTGTCCTCCGTGTCGGCCGTCGCCGCGCTGAGCCAGGTCACGCCGTGCACAGTGGGCCTCCTACCGGTCCTGCGGAAACGGGAACGGCGGTACCAGCTCCGCGACCGTCGCCCCCTGGCACAGCGTCCCGCTAGAACGAAACGGTGGGTGCCTGGCGCACGGTGGGGTCCTCGGCTTCGAAGTACTCAGCCTTCACGAACTTGAAGATGCTCGCGATGATCGACGTGGGGACGGTCTCAATCCTGGTGTTGAGCTCGCGCACGTTTGCGTTGTAGAAGCGGCGTCCCGCGGCGACGCGGTCCTCGGTGTTGGTGAGTTCGGTCTGCAACTGCAGGAAGTTGACGTTTGCCTTGAGCTCCGGGTACGCCTCGGCTACCGCGAACAGGCGGCCGAGCGCCTGGGTGAGGACATTCTCTTGCTGCGCTTGCTCCGCTGGCGACGAGCCCGTTGTCATCGCGGCCGCACGGGCGGCGGTTACCGCCTCGAACGTCTCGCGCTCGTGGGCCGCGTAGCCCTTGACGGTCTCGACGAGGTTGGGGATCAGGTCGTGTCGACGCTGCAGCTCGGTGTCGATCTGGTGCCACGCCTCTTGCACAAGGTTGCGTAGCTTGACGAGCCCGTTGTACGCGCCGACCGCCCACAGCACGATGACGATGACAAGTACCACCAGAATGATGGCAACCCACATGATGACCT
This sequence comes from uncultured Actinomycetota bacterium, assembly GCA_963757685.1. GTDB lineage: Bacteria > Actinomycetota > Actinomycetes > Actinomycetales > Demequinaceae > Demequina. The sequence goes on from CAVWSW010000006.1 coordinate 295,577, forward strand.
CCCGAGTCAGTTGGTTAAGACTCTAGCGGTTGCGCTGGTCCTAGTCCTCGACCCCGTCACCATCGGAGTCAACGCCGATTCCGGTGTAGCGCCCAGAGTTCAATACGCCGCCGGTCTTTGCCCAGGTTGGTGCGTTGCGCTCGCGCTCCTCTTCAGCTGCCCGACGGCCGGCATCGGCCTCGTTGTAGCGGCGCACCACGTGCGCGGGGATGCGTCCGGCGACGCCGCACACGAGGTCAAAGCGGCGCGAAAGATCTTTCACACTCGCGATGCCACCGCTCCACGCCAACACGCGATCACCGTCAACGCGCACCGCTACCCCGTGCAAGCGGTTCGTGAGGAGCGACTGCATCATGCGCGGATCAAGAAAGTCGGTCGCGTAACGCTTGTCTGCACACTGCACGCGCCACGTGCGATTGAACTCCGCGGATTCGAGGTCGATGTCCGCAAACCCCACCGCATTGAGCAGCCGCGAGCCAATGTCCTCTGGCACCAAGTCGAGGCGTGGAAAGGGAACGTCAAGCTTCACTTGCGTGACGGTGAAGATCTGGGGTACCGAACGTTCTCCTGCGACCTGCGGCGTAAACGTGTAAGTGAAGGACGCGCACGGACGGCCGCCGTAGGTGCCCTCGACGATGTCCTCAACTAAGCGGTCGTGACCCTGTCCAAAAGGGAACCCCTCGAGACCTGCGACTGCCACGCCGCCCGCCTCGCGATACGACCAGCCGTGGGCAAAGGCGAACTCCCGCAAGCGACGGGCGTGACGGCTCTTCTCGGCGCCCTGATAGATCCAATACGCCAGGGCCACTAGCGCGGCCACAGCAACGAACGCAAAGACGAAGCGGTTGAAGATGCCTACCTTGAGCCCAAACGTCGCGACAATCGTCGCCACGCCGGCGATCCATCCGGCAGCGTTGCGCCAACTGAGGCGTTGCATCAGGACTCTTCCATCCGCAACTGAGTCAAGTGATCGCCTTGGCCGTAGATCGTTGTGAGACGACCGTTCTTCGCCCCGCCGTAGTCCTTCCACACAAAGTTGGGGATGCTACGCCGCACCGTGTCGAGGCGATCGAGAAGCTCGATTGATTCCGATGCACTGAGTCGCTTCGCGGTCCACACATACAGTGCGCCGTTCGTAAGGCAGATTGGCGCCACCCTGGCTGTGCTACGCATCAGCGACTCGATCAAGAGCGGGTGGACCAAAGCATGCACAAACTTCTTGTCTCGCCCGGTGACGCTCCAGCGATCATTGAATGCGACGAGCTCGAAGGTACTTCGATCAAAGCCGGCTAACGTCTTCGCGGTCTCAACCGAATCGCGGGGGAGAAGGTACGCATCAGGGAGAACTACAGGGAGTTCGAGCAGTACAACGTCATACTCCTGGATATGGGCAAAGCGCCCCGAGCCCCGTGTGAATTCATATGTGAAGGTCGCGCCAAAGGTGTCCCGGTATGCGCCAAACGCAACTAACTGTGCCTCTTGCGCGCGCCCTTGGCCAAACGGGAACCCACGGAACCGCTCCACATATCCACCGTGTTTTGCAACCAGTCGCCATGTAAGGCGCTTTGCCAGTTCTCCCCGCTCCCTGGTGACTAGGCGGAAACGGAGGCCCTGCCACACCACGACGGCGAGGCACGCGACTCCAACCACTACTAGAGCGATTACCACGGCGTCCACGTCGGCGACCTTGTTGAGGCCCCACGCAAGGCCAAGCGACGTCACTCCGGCAACTTGAGCAACGTTGCGCAAGCTCAGCCGAAAGCCCCCCATGACAGTTACGCCAGGCCCAAATCAGCGAGGTCATACAGATAGAAGTACGGAAGGCCAACGGCCTCGACGGCCTCGCGAGCGCCAGTGTCCCTGTCAACGATGACCGCGACGGCGACCACGTGAGCACCAGCTTCGCTAAGCGCCTCCACCGCCGTGAGCACCGAACCCCCTGTTGTGGAGGTGTCCTCAACCGCCACTACGCGCTTGCCCACAACGTCGGGCCCCTCGATACGTCTCTGCGTGCCATGGGACTTGGCTTCCTTGCGCACCACGAAGGCGTCAATCTCTAGCCCGCGAGACGCGGCCGCGTGGAGCAACGCCCCTGCAACCGGATCGGCGCCAAGGGTGAGCCCGCCAACCGCGTCCACGTCTGCGGGGCCAAAGCCGTTGATCTCCAGAAGGTCAAGCAACTGGTGACCGATCAGCGGCGCGGCCTCGTGATGCAGCGTCACGCGACGCAGGTCAACGTAGTAGTCGGCCTCGCGGCCGGAAGACAGTGTGATGCGCCCATGCACAACGGCAAGGTCCTTGATCAGGTCGCGCAGGGTGTCGCGGGGAGTGCTCATGTCGCCAGACTACTGGGACGCAGCGCCAGCCTCGCCATCGCCATACTCGCGCACCAGATGCGGTGGCACAAGCGCCTCGACCTCCCTGGCAACAGCGACAGCGTCCACCGCATGGTCCACGACGGCTGCTGTGTTCACCACGTTGTCGACGATGCCGATCCACCCCTGGTCGAAGAACACGGACCGGAACTTCATGCCTGGATCCATGAACCGCTCAATCATGCGCGGGTGCAGCACGGCATGCGCGACCGGCGCCACCGTTGTCCTGACACTCCATGCCCGGTTGAAGGCGGCCAGCTCTACGTCCATGTCACCGCTGGTGATGGCGGTTTCCGCGGCAGACACAATCGTCTGCGGCACCACCTCCATCATGGGCAACCGCACCCCCGTCTTCAGCATCGCCACTCGCCGCGAATGGGTGTCTTTTCTGTCACCCCTGCCTGTCACCCAGTGGAACGAGTAGGCAACAAAGTCTGGTGCTTTGATGACGTCGTCGGCCCACTGGCGCTGGCCTGCTGAGAACATGAGGGGCGTGAGCCCCGCGAACACGGTGTCATCGCGTTCCACCCATGTCCACCCACGAGCGACTGTGGCCGCTCGTGCCGCGGCCACTTCGCCCTTGCGCTTTCGGCTCAGCCAGAAAAAGAACGCGAACATTGCGCCAACTATGAGCACGGTCACTAACAGCGGTCCCAGTTTCATTTCGCCTCCACTTTCTCGACGAACGGCGCCGGCACACAGGTTGACATGTCAGTCCGTGGAGCGCATGGATCTACCGCCGCGCGTGAGCCGCGCTGGCGCAATCCGCGCCAGCGCGCCTGCTACTGAATAGCGAACCGACGGCGTGACCGACACCGTGCCACGGCGCACACCGGTGAGCGCAGCGCTGACGACCTGTTCCGCCGTGAGCCACACGAGCGGCGGGTAATCGGTCTTCTGATGCTCGAGGGACGGGCGATCGTGAAACTCGGTGCGGGTGAGGCCAGGCAGCACCGCGGTCGCTGTGACTCCCGTGCCATGCAACTGGCCCGCGAGCACCTCCGTGAACTCGAGTACCCAGCGCTTGTGCGCCGCATACGTGGTGTTGCTGAGGTGAGCTGCAATCGACGAGACGTTGAGAATTGCGCCGTGCCCTCGCTCGATCATTCCTGGCAACACAGCGTGAGTGAGCCGGAGTGGGGCGGTAACGAGTACGTCGTGCATCGCCGCCTCTTCCTCCCACGTGGAATCGACGAAGTCCACACCCGTCGCGAAGCCAGCGTTGTTGACGAGCAAACTAATGGGGCGAGCGCGATCGGCGAGCCTGGCCGCGACCTCTTCCCGTCCGTCGGCCGCTGCTAAGTCGGCGGCGAGAATCTCCACCTTGACGCCCGTTGCGCTCGAGACCACGTCCGCGAGCTCGCTCAGGCGGTCCCGAGAGCGCGCTGTCACCACGAGATCGTGCCCAGCGGTGGCGAGTTGCCACGCGAATTCCTCGCCTAGACCTGCGGACGCGCCTGTCACCAATGCCGTTGCCATGCATTGACCCTACGTTGAATCAAATCCGCGTTGAATACGCGTTGAATCAAATCCGCGTCGATTCAGTACGGTGGTGTCATGCGCTTCGCCACGTGGAATGTCAACTCGATCAGAGCCCGTGCCGACAGAGTCGCGGCATGGCTAGAGGTATCGGACGTCGATGTGCTCGCGATGCAAGAGATCAAGTGCAAACCGGAGCAGTTCCCTTCCGCACCGTTTGCCGCTCTTGGATACGAGGTCGCGGCTCACGGGCTAGACCAGTGGAACGGTGTGGCGATCGCGTCACGCATCGGGATGGCCGACGTCGAACTTCAGTTCGCAGGCCAGCCCGCCTTCGCTAAGACTGGCGACCCGCGAGTTGAGGCGCGCGCAATCGGCGCCACGTGCGGCGACACGCGCGTGTGGTCTGTGTACGTCCCCAACGGGCGCGCGCTTGGCGATCCGCATTACACCTACAAGCTAGATTTCCTTGGCGCGCTCCGCGAGGCCGCCATGGAGTGGGCGTCGGTGCCCGCCCTCGTCGCAGGCGACTTCAACGTGGCGCCGCTCAGCACCGACATCTGGTCGGAGGAAGACGGCACGGCAGAAACCCACGTCACCGTTGAGGCTCGCGCTGCCTTCCATGCGCTCGCCGACGCCGGCTATGAGGAGCTCAGCCGCCGCTACCTTCCGGAACCCAACACGTACACGTTCTGGGACTATCAGCAGCTGAGGTTCCCTCGCGGAGAGGGCATGCGGATCGACTTTGTCTATGCGTCCGCTCTTGCCGCGGCGCGCGCCACGGGAGTGTGGATCGACCGCGACGAGCGCAAGGGTCAGGGCGCGTCCGATCACGTGCCCGTTGTCGTTGACTTGGCTGATGTGTAATGGCAGCCGCGTAATGGCGTTGCTCGCGTGACCGACGACTTTGCGCCGCCTCCCGCTCCTGACGGCGGTCCTTCCGGCACCGCGCCACGCGCCAGTGCGCAACGCGCGGACTTCCGGCCCTCGCCGCCCGCCCGACGCCGTTCCCGGTTTCCGCGCTGGGTTGCCGTGCTGATGGCGGCAGGTGCGCTGGCCGTCGTGGCTGGGGTCACGGCCCAAGTCACCCTGACGGTGCGCAACGGCAACCTCACCCCAGCCGAGCCTGATGCCACCGGTCGCATGCACTCAGTTCAGGTCGTCTCCGGCATGTGCATCGAAACTCTCGGCGATTCGGCGGGCACCGTCAACGTGGTGGCATGCGAGGACGGCCACGCTGCGGAGGCGGTCTCGTCATACGTCTTCACCAAGGCAGAGTGGCCAGGAGACGAAGCCGTGCGCGACACCGCGCTCGCATATTGCGCGGCTCAATTGGCGCCTGGAGGCCCGCTCGCACACGCCGCCGACGGGCGCGACTGGGTTGCGTGGGTGCCGTCGTCCGCGACGTGGCAGCACGGCGACCGCACCGCGCTGTGCATCGTGACCGCGGACGCGCCGTGGGTGGGTAGGGCTACCGAAGGGCAGAACCGCTCCAACGCGTGAGTGGACTTCGCGGTCTCGAACCGGGGAAGGACGCGGCAACTAGGCGAGGGTCTTAGCGCTCTTGCGCTGCTCGATGGCGGAGATCGCCTCAAGCGATCCGCCCTCCGCAAGCCACTCCAACACTGAAGGAGGAGTGAGCGGATTGCGCGCGATCAAGGGGCGGAGCTCAGGGTGGTTGATCGCCATGTGGGCAAGTTGATTGGGAGTCACGTGAGCGCTCGTAACGAGAGCATGCGCGGATCCCTCGCCGCTCCTGAATGGCTCTTTAGCCAAGGCCGGGGCCTCTTCAGGAGCGGCGAGGGGCCGCTCAGCGTCGGGGCGCGCGATGGCGGTCGCGTGCACGGTCTGGCTGGAAACACGTCTGGCGGCGACGGCGTCCTTGCACAGCACTCCGATGATGAGCAGCGGGAGAATTGGCAATGCCCACATCAACGGTGGGTAATTGACTGCTTGCACCCGCGCGAGCACGAAAGCGGCGCCGACGAACACCACGCCTGCGGCGCCAAAGGCGCCGAACGACATGGGACTCAGAGCAACCGACGGGGTAAGACCGGCGCACACGATGCCCAAAAAGAGCACGCCCGTGAGCAAGATGCTCAACGACTCAGCAGTCCAGTCCATCCCCAACCTCCGCATTAACGACGAGCCTCCCCCCGGCTGCGGCTCGTCACAGCACAGGCTGTCACCTGTGCAACCACTCGTAAAGCCCCCATTTATGGGGGCAGGGAAACCACTTACCACCACTAAGCCCCTGGTATTGGTGACTGTCCGCTAATCTGCACCGTAAGGGAGGGACACATGCCAGGACCTTGGCGTATCGCGCTTGTCGAGGACCACGCGCTCATCGCGATTGGTTTTCGCGATCTTGTGGCGGCCGAGCCCGATCTCATCCTTGCTGGAATGGCGGCAACAGTGGCCGGACTCGACACGATCGAGGGGAAATTGGACCTCGTTGTGCTTGACCTCCGCCTAGCCGATGGTTCACTTCCGCAAGACAACGTGAATGCCATCCACGCGCGCGGCACGCACGTACTTGTCTATACGGGTGCCGAGGACAGGCGCATGATTCAGTCCGCAGCGCGATCCGGCGCGCTTGGCCTGATTCGCAAGTCCTCCGATCCCGCGACGTTGCTTGACGCGATCCGCACGGCAGCGTCGGGCGTGGAGGTCTTTGGCGCTGACTGGGCCGCGGCAATCGACGCCGACGCGAACCTCAGGGATGCCAAGCTGTCTTCTCGCGAGCAAGAGATCCTAAGCCTCTATGCAAGCGGAGAAACGGCTGGCTCTGTAGCTCTCCACACGGGACTGTCTCGCGAGACGGTCGCAGACTACGTGAGTCGCATCCGCCGCAAGTACGCAGACGCTGGCCGGCCCGCGTACTCGCGGGTGGACCTTTACAAGCGCGCGCTCGAAGACGGGCTGCTCGCGGACGAACCCGATGCGTGAGGCCGCTCATGCCTGAACCCGACGGCGAGCAAACCGCGCTCGAGCGCATGACGCGCACGATGTACTTCGCGATCGGCATCGCGACCATCATCTTTGGGATGCTCCTTGCCCCCGGCAAGGCCGGCTTTGTGGGCCAAATGGAGCAAGTGGACTCGAACTTCATGAAGTTCAGCATCTTCATCGTGCTGTTGGTTCCTGCCACGTTTCCCATTCTGGGCCGCGTGCTCCCGCTCACGGCGATGCGCGGACTCGTCACCGCGATTGGCATTGGCTTCGTGTCGTGCCAACTGCTCTTCCCCATTGCGCTCAATGGCGACACACTGGAGAGTCATAGCGCCCCGTGGCTACAAGGCTTTGGCCCGATCCCCGCGACCCTCATCGCCGTGGCGTGGGGTGGCCGCATCACGTGGGTGTTCGCACTGAGCCAAGGTCCGATCGTGGCGTTCGTAGCTCTCGCCACCCGGGATGACACCACCATCCGCGCGATACTCGATGGAATCGGCGCCACGGTAAGTTGTTGTATTTTCGCCGGGGTGGCGGCTGCCGTGATTATGGCGGCGGCTCGGCTCGACGCGGTGGCGGCGAGGGCTCGCGAGCAGGCATCGCTCGAAGCGGGCGCCCTCACGCGCGAGCGCGAAGAGACACGCATCAACGCGATGGTGCACGACGACATCATGTCGGTGCTGCTGTCCGCGAGCCGCATCCCAGCGCCCGCGGGTCTCGCGACGCAAGCGCGCGGGGCACTCGCCTCTGTCGAGGAGCTCGCGAGCTCGCAGCTCGCGAACAAGCCGTATGCGCCGGAGGAACTCGTGGCTCTGTTGCGCTCTACCGTTGGCGACTTGGCCCCCGACATCGAATTCACGTACGGGATCGACGCCGATGGCACGGTTCCCCGCGACGTTGTCTCTGCACTTTCGGAAGCGACGGAAGAGGCCATCCGCAACTCCCTCCTTCACGCAGGCGAGAACGTGAATCGCGCCGTGGCGGTCACCATTGGTCCCACGGGCGTGGACGTCGTCATTGACGACAACGGAGTGGGCTTTTCGCCGCGCGACGTTCCCCAGCGTCGGCTTGGGATTCGCGTGTCAATCCGCGAGCGCATGCGCTCCCTGCCTGGCGGTGACGCTCGCGTGCGGTCGCAAGCCGGTGCCGGAACGCGCATTACCTTGACGTGGACGACGGCATGACGACGCCGCCAAGTCCCCGCGCCACGCCAACCGACGTCAGCCGGTTGCTGGGGCTGCACACCGAGGGCGCGCACCTCATCATGGGTCTCGTCATCGTCTCGAACGCGGTTTTCTGTTTCGCTACCGCGTCCGTCCTTGACCACCCGTGGGCCGCCTACGTCGCGATGGTGATGATTTGCGCCGGCGTCGTGATTGTTGGCCGCCCCTACCCCGACCCCTTCCCATTGCACCTCACGCTCGTGGTCCTTGGCATCATTGTGGTCAGCACTGTGCTGGTTTGCTACGCACTGCCCGACGCCGACAACCTTGGCCGCGCAACGTGGCACCTTGGTGCAAACACGTGGCTGATCTGGTTCCTGATCTTGCGACGTCGGGTGTTGCTCGCGTGGACCGGCGGGCTCCTCATGGTTGCCATCACGGTTGTGTGGTCGGTACTGTCCGGGCGTAGTCCAGTCTCAGGCGTGCTGCTGGCCCAGTCGCAAATCGCGCTGATGGTGGTGGCCACGTTGTTCGGCGCGTCACTGCGCCGCACGGCCTCGCGCATCAACGAACTCACCGAGCGATCGGTTGGCGCCTCTGCCGTAGCGGCATCCGCGAACGCGGCGCAAGAGATTCGCGTTCAACGCGCGGCCGAACTCGCCGCCGTCGCGGTGCCGCTGTTGGATCGGATTGCTGAGGGAGGCCCTTTCAGCGACGCGGACAGGGCTGCCTTCTCCCATGTCGAGGCACAGCTGCGCGACGGCGTGCGGGGGCGTTCGCTCATGGTTCCCGTGGTAGTGGCTGCGGTGTCGCGTGCGCGCGAGCGCGGTGTCGAGGTGACCTTGCTCGACGACCGCGGGTCGGCGCTTCCCTCGCCTGCGGCCATGGCAGAGACGGGCATCCGTATCGCGGCCGCTATCGACCTCGTCAGTGAGGGCGCCATCACGGTGCGGCTGCTACCTCCGGGCCGCGACAGGGCGGTCACCGTGGTGACCAGAAAGGGAGAGGCGACGACCCGCCTCGCCCTCACGGGCGAAGGGGCCGTCGCCTCTTAGTCTGTTTAGTCGTCAGACAACGACGTCATGCGGGGCCAGCAGACTAGCTGAGGGCCTTCGCCTTCAGGGTGTCGAACTCGGCCTGGTTGATCGCGCCGGAGTCGAGCAGCGCCTTTGCACGCTCGATCTCACCGGCAGCACCGCCGCCGCTCACGTCGCCCATGAGGGTCTTGGTGTACTCAGCGTCGTAAGCGCGACGCTGCTTCACATCTTCGAGGTCACGCTGCGCCATGCCATTGCCACGCGCGAACATGTAAATCAGCGTGCCGAGGATGGGCAAGAAGATGATGAAGATCAGCCACAGGAACTTTGCTCCGCCGCCGAGCGTCTTGTCGCGGAACACGTCCATGATGACGCGAATGACGACAAAGATGAACGAGATGAGAATAAAGATCCAGAAGGTGTACAGCAGGAAGCCTAAGAAGCTGCCATCGAAGAAACCGTTGTCCATCGTCACTCCTAGTCACGGCGTACACGCTGTTGCGTACGCGTGGCGAAATTCTATAGCGAAAGTGATTAAACGGCGTCCGATACGAGCACAAGCCGGGCGAGCGTCGGCAATGGCACCATGCCGTGCGCGAGCACGCGCTCGTGGAACTCGGGAAGCGGCAAACCCGCCTGCTCCCGCAATCGCTGGATTTCGAGGCGCCCCACCATGTAGCTGAGCGCCTGCGCTGGCATCGCGATATAGCGATCAACCTCGGCCGTGATAGCGCTTTCCGAGTTGGGCGAATTGGCGAGGATGAAGTCGATCGCCTGTTGGCGCGTCCACCCAAAGGCGTGCATTCCCGTGTCGACTACCAGGCGACATGCCCTGAGCGAGTCGTTCTCGAGCATGCCAACCCGCTGCAAGGGACCGGAATACAGTCCCATCTCGTCGGCGAGACGTTCCGTGTAGAGCGCCCATCCTTCGAGGTACGCCGTGACATTCATTCGCTTAAGGACATTGTGAAGTTCCGTGTCTTCCTCGTGGCGCGCAAACTGCAGGTGATGCCCTGGAACGCCCTCGTGGAACGTGGTTCCCTCGACCTCTGTGCGGCTCCAATCCGCCGGGTTAGAAACGTTGAAGAAGAACTCACCCGGCTTGCCGGTTTCCGGCTCGGGCGCGGAGTAGTAAGCCTGTGCCCCACCGTTAACCGCATTCACCGTGCAAGGCGTAACGGGAACCTTGCTAAAGGCGAGTGGTAGCGCGGCGGTCGCCCGCGCAAAGGCCGCCTCCGCATCGCGCACGAGGTCGGCCGGGTCTTGGTACCTCAGCGACGAGTCGCCGCGCAATCGTGAATAGATCTCGGGCAGATCCGTGGTGCCAAGCATGGACCCGGCAATCTCGCGGTACTCCTCGTCGAGCCTCGCGATCTGCTCGAGGCCCAACTGGTGGATCTGTGCGGCCGTGAGGTCAGTCGACGTCATCGCCCACACGAGGTCGTCGTATTGCGCAGCGCCACCTGGCAAATGGCACAGGCCTGCGTGGTCGTCGTCGCGCCCCCGCGCGGCGAGCGCGCGCATGCGTGACGCATGATCCGCGAGGGCGGGCAACACATCGGTAGCCACTATCGCGCGCAGCTCTCCAATCCACGCGTCGGCTTGGGATTCCACGAGGCCCGACGGTGGCGACTGGGCGGCGATCCGGTCAAGGGCGTCCGGCGCGGACGCGAGTTCCTCGATAAGTTCTGCGGTGCGGTTGAGGTGACGCGTGAGACCAACAATGCCGAGCAGTGCCTCAGCCTCAGCGACCGAAGCCAGGTCATCTAGCGCTCCAGGGAGCGCGCGCATCTTTGCTAGGTATTCGTCGGCGTGAGCGTCCGTCACGAGGTTGAATCGCGAACCGAAGACCTCGATCATGGCCACGAATCCGAGCGCAGGGTGCGTGCCCGTAATCGCGGCGTTCCAGGTGAGGCTGACCGCGCTCGAGCGGGCCGTGAAGGCAATCGCGTCCTTGAGCGCACGCTCGCGTTGGGTGGTCGCCGTCAGCGCGTCCGCCCTAGCCGCAAACTCCCCGAACCTGCGTTGGATCTCAGCCACGGCGTCGGGCGAGAAGGCTGGCCACGTAGCCAGGTGCTCGGTAGACGAGTTCCACAAAAGCGAGTGGCCATCTGCCTCGCGTGCGTACTCGTAATACTCGTCGGCGAGAGAAGTGAGAGATTCCATGGTCCGACCCTAAGCCCGGCTCCAGAGTTGCGAAAACCCGCCTGCCGAAGCAAGGCGGGTTGCGCGCGCCCGGAGGGATTCGAACCCCCAACCTTCTGATCCGTAGTCAGATGCTCTATCCGTTGAGCTACGGGCGCAGCGGCTCTAAAGCCGAGTCACGAGTATACGGCATCACCGCGCGCGGGCGACGCGACGACCGGTTGCCCGTGAGCAGAGCGCGCCTACCCGCCGTAGAAGCTTTTGAGTAGCTCAAAGACCACGATCGCGGGCCACACGATGGCCTTCGGAATAGCGAGGATGAACTCCCAAAATGTGTCCGCGGCCCAGAAGTAGTAGATCGCCGCGCCGATGAATCCCAGCCCGTATACCGCCCCGCCTCCGGCCGCTCCGGAATTGCCTGCTTTGCTCATGCTCTCGTCTCCTCGGAGTTCGCCAACGCCTCAACCCTAGGGGGAGCGGCATCCAACCGCGCGGGAAACAGTCAAATGCTGCCTCGCTAGGCCGTCCGCTCAAACTGTGGCGCAGACAGTTCGGTCTCGAGGTCCGCGCGGATGCTGTCAAGTGCCTTCGCGAGAGCGCGGGACACCTGCATTTGCGACATGCCAAGTTCGCTCGCAATCTCCCGCTGATTGCGCCCCTCGAAGAAGCGCATGTAGAGCATCACGCGGTCTCGGTGTGGCAAGCGCCGCACGGCTTCGTGAAGTTCGAGGTCGCGATCAACCTTCTCCGCCGGATCTGCGGAATCGGTGAGGGAAGCGACGTTCTCTTCAACGAGACCCTCCAAGGAGGTCGCGAACATTCCGCGGGCCCCGGCGATCGCTTCCACCACGTCGTCTACGTCTCGCGATAGGTGCTCCGCGATCTCGGCGGGAGAGGGCTCACGGCCGATTGTTTGCTGGAGCTCTGACACCGCGGTTGAAGTCGTGAGGGCCAGCTCCTGCACGCTGCGCGGCGGGCGTACCAACCATGCAGTGTCTCGCAAGTAGCGCTTGATCTCGCCCGCGATCGTTGGGCCCGCGAAAGCTGTGAAAGGGAAGCCAAGATCCGGATCGAAACGGCGCGCTGCCTTGACGAGGCCAAGGAACGCCACCTGGCGAACATCCCGGGGATCACTTGCGCCGCGCGAGTAACGGCGCGCGATGGCCTCGGCGAGACCCATGTGGTCGAGCACGAGATCGTGTCCGTGATCGGCTCGCTCGCCACCGACCACTGCCTGCGGTACCGCCAGGAAGCCGTGGGGTGTCTCCATCGTGCAGCGCGCCAAAAGAAACAGAAGAGTCGAGCATGGTGCCTCAATCCCAACGTGATTGATGTAGCACTCTGCTCGACTACTTCTTCCAGGAAACCATGCAAAGTCCATTTCCGCAACCGCGCGCGCAGCCAAGGCGATACACCCGCCTCACTTTGGGTACCTACGGGTGCACAGGGCGATAGCGCCCAAAAACCGACCCCCGGGCGCTGACGCCAGGGAAACGAAAGGTTGCCAAATGAACCTCCTGCTATCTCTCGTCGCGATCGTCGCGGTCGTGCTTCTCGTCACCGGTGGCGTCGCCTCCTCGTTGAACTTCCTGATTTGGGTGGGACTCGTTCTGCTCGTCGTTGCCGCGATTGTGTGGCTTGCCCGCACCTTCAGCGGCCGTCGGACGATGTGAGGCGGCCATGAAGGCATCCAAGGAACTTGGCGCAAACCTCCAAGCCGTTCTCGTCGACCTCCTAGAGCTGCAGATTCAAGGCAAGCAGGCACATTGGAACGTGGTTGGAAGTAACTTCCGCGACATGCATCGCCAACTCGACGAAATCATCGACGCCGCCAGGGCGTTCTCGGACCAGATTGCCGAGCGCATGCGAGCCCTACATGTGGTCCCCGACGGCCGCTCAGCGACCGTCGTCAAGGCGACGTCTCTCAAGCCGTATCCCGAGGGCGAGGTGAGCACGAAGGACACCGTGGGACTAATCACGGCCGCACTCGAGGCGACCGTCGGAACGGCGCGCGATGTGCATGATCAGGTCGACGAGGAGGATCCGACAACCGCAGATCTCCTCCACGCCATCATCGAGAAACTCGAGCAGTTCGCCTGGATGGTGAGCGCGGAGAACCGCACACCCGGAAGGGACGCGCCTGCACAGAGGGCGAAGGCGCCGCGCTAGACGCTGAATTAAGAGCAGCAACTACTCGCGCGTCTGGCCGGGGTCCGCCTCAAGCTCGGGACGTTTGGGCTGTGCCAAGACTGCGGCGAAACAAAATCGTTCCTGCTCCTTGAGGTGCAGCCGCGGGTTGACACGGGCAAGGAGCGCGCAACGGCGCAGCTGACGGTCTCCTCCACCGACGTGGCACCAGACAAGTCCTAACGCGGCTCGTCACTGTCGCGCAATTCACCGGCGAGGGAAAGTAACTCTCTCGCGGTCGCCGGGTCCTCGAGTTCGCGTCCCCGATTGGGCTCTGGCCTCGACGCCAAGCCAGTGAGCCACCCGATGGCGATGCTCGCCCGGCGCACGCGATCTAGTTCACCAAGCACCGGGACGGTCACGAGGGCCGCGCGCTTGCGGACCACGAGCGCGCGGTGATAGACGAACACCGCATCGGCGATCTTGTCGCCTGTCACGACCGCGCCGATCAGGTTCGTGAGCACCTTCACGGCCGCACCGCTACCGACGTGGTGCCCCGGTCTTTCTGTGCGATGGTGACCATGAGGGCTCCTATGTGTCATCAGAAGAGTGCCCACCCCGAGCCCGATCATCACACGGAGCACGGATCTATCTCGCCAGCACCGCACCCACGCTTACTTCTCGCGCGCTCCGGTTCCCGCGCGGTGCGTCACGCCGCGCCGCGGCTGCCAGGAAAGCGCCGCTTGGCGATGACGTGCTCAGCAACGGCACGCAGTTTGATGTTGTTCACCTGCGAAAACTGGCGCAACGTGTGGAACGCGGTGTCCGCGTCCACGTCGTATCGCTCCATGATGATGCCCTGGGCCTGGCCGATGATCTTCCTGGCGTCGATAGCCTGCGCGAACGACTCTTCCTTTGTGGCACCGTCGAGGGCGATCGATGCATGCCTTGCGAAGATCATCGCGATCGCGACCTCGTCTTCACCGAAATAGGATGGCGTTTCGGAGTAAAGGTTCAGCGCGCCGTAATTTCGATCGTGCGTGCGTAGGGGCACCCCAAGGCCACTGCGGATGCCGAGCTTCGAAACCTGCCACGCCCAGTCCGGCCATTCGGTCTCGAGGGTCGTGTCATCGACGCGGAAGATCTCTGCAGTCTTGCTCGCGGCAAAACACGGGCCCTCGCCGCTTTCGCGCTGAATCCTGTCAGACTCCTCGACCCGCTTGGACGTCGCATACGCCGTGGTGAGTTCCCCGCTCACGCGGAGCAGCACCCCCGCGTCGTCGCATCCCAGCGCCGATCTCGCCTGCTCCGTCACCGCCTCGATGGTGCGTTCCGATCCAGGTTCCTGATGAAACTGTGTCGCGAACTCCGCAAACTGCTCGGCGAGTTCCATTTCCGGGTCAGACATCGGCGGAGCCCCTCTCGAGTTGCGGCGGTACCGCCGACATCGCAAGTATGGCGGCTCGGGGCCGCGTGCACGCTCGGGAACCGCGCCGACGCGTTGGCGTTTCGTGGCTCGTCCCGGGCTACCGAGGCGCCACAAGCGCGATGTTACTGGCGGAGACGGTGGGATTTGAACCCACGGAGGGCTTTAACACCCTCACGGTCTTAGCAGGACCGCGCACTAGACCGGACTATGCGACGTCTCCCGGCCGCACAAGAATACCCGACGCGCGGGTCGCTATTGGAAGGCGGGGAGCGGAGAGTGTGGGATTCGAACCCACGGAAGCTTGCACTTCAACAGTTTTCAAGACTGTCACCTTCGGCCGCTCGGTCAACTCTCCATCGGACTAACCGACGCGCCCATTGTGCCAGCCAGCAGGGAGGCCAGGGCTCAGCACCTTGAGTTCGTACAACTGTGCCGCGTTCGCGAGTTCAGCGTCGTAGGTCACGATCGTGTCGATCGAGGGATGCGCAACGGCCGCGCCGAGGTGCAGCGCGGCGAACGGACGCAAAACGCTCGCGGCGTGGGTCGACACCTGCACGTTGTCGTCACTGAAGCGGACAACGGGGATCCGCGCGCGCACTTCCTCAACAACCTGGTAGGCGTTGTCCTTCTCTTCACGAGGGTAGAGCGCGGCGGCCTGGCGCAGTTCGGTGAGGCTCAGCTGGCTCGTCGCGAGCTGTTCGAGGTTCGGCAAAGCCCAGGCAGTGAACTCCTCGTAGAAGCGCACGCCCGGCAGGAAGCGGCACAGGGCCGAGCCGTCCACGTACATCACGCCGCCAAGGTTACTGGACATGCCAACGGCGCGGACCCTGCCCCTCAGGCTCAGGTCCGCGCCGCGGCGTGAACTTACTTGTCCTTGATGCGCTGCATCGCGAGCTGAACGACGGCGATAAGAGCTTGCTTGGTCGCCGACCTTCTCGCGAGCGTCGGTGTACATCATCGGAACTTCGGGCCGCAGGCCAAGCGCCTCCCGCACGTCCTCGAGCTGGTGCCGCGCCACGCCATCAAAGCAGTTGACGCACACGACGAACGGGATGCCCTGGCCTTCGAAGTAGTCGACGGCGGGGAAGCACTGGTCAAGCCGCTCCGTGTCGACCAGCACCGCAGCGCCAATGGCGCCGCGGACGAGGTCGTCCCACATGAACAGGAAGCGGTCCTGTCCGGGGGTGCCGAACAGGTACAGCCACAAGGAACCGGGAAGCGCAATGCGGCCGAAGTCCATGGCCACCGTGGTGGTGGTCTTGCGATCGGTGACGCCGCCAGCATCGTCGACGCCGACGGAGTGCTCCGTCATGGCGGCTTCGGTGTTGAGCGGGTCGATGTCAGAGATCGACCCGATGAAGGTGGTCTTGCCGACGGCAAATCCACCCGCGATCACGATCTTGACGACCGTCGGGGCGACATGCGGCGGGGCGGGCTGCGGTAGCGACCGGCGCGTCAGAGGGCTGCGATGCCATCGAGGACACTCTCCAGAAGACTCAGGGAAAGGCCGCCGGACTCATCATGCATCGCTTGCATCGTCGAGCTGTTCCGCTGGTATGGATTCTCAGATATTTTTCTTCAGCAAGATCCGTGACGAGCACTCTGACCACACCCAGCGGAAGCCGGGTGTGGGCCGAGAGCTCCGCCACGGATTGATATTGACCTGCAGCAAGCTGCAGGATCTTTTTCTTCTCAGGGGTCAAGCCCCGCAAAGTCTCTGTGTGCCGGAGGCAGCTTCGACGAGCGCCTCCATGGGGAGGTCCGCGCTCGCGGCGACTCACCCGCCCACCGGTGACGGCATAGGGGCGCACCGCGTAGGTGTCGTCGTCTCGCTCCTCTGGACTGGGTCGTAGAGTCTCCGTCATGGCGCGTTCCTTAGCGACCTCAGCTGCTCCGTCGGTGGGAAGGTTCTGACGCATCTCGGTGATGAGCTGCGGCGTCAGGGCGTTCTCGGTGCGCGACACAAGGAGCGTCATCTCGTAGCCGACGAGGCCGACGTCACACGTCGAGTCCGCGGCGACGGCGAGGACCGCAGCCGTTGTTGACGCTCATGAGGAAGAGGAAGAGCTCGTCCATCTCGATGATGGATTGACGCACCTCGCCCGCCTTGAGCTGCCGGGCGGCACCGCGCGTCAGTGATGCCATGCCGGACACGACCGCGGCAAGAGTGTCGCCACCCGTGCGGTCGAGATTCTTCGACATCGCCATGAGCAGGCCGTCGGCGCTGACGACGAGCGTGTGGCGCGTTCCGGGAACGGTCTGGACGAAGTTGTCCAGCAGCCATCCGAAGTTGGTGGCTTCAGTGCTGAGGGCGGTCACTGGTCCTCCTTGAGAGAGATGAGTATTGCCATTGTCCTATTCCTTGCCAGCTGTGCTTTGCGAGCGCTGCTCAAATTCTGCAACGTCGTTCCGAGCTCGCTGGGTACCGGAGTAGAAACTGGTGAACCGGCTGCGGACTTCGTCTGCGTCCCGGTCCTTATGAACGATCTGGACTTCGGGCTCGATAGGCGTGACTTCGGGCGCCGTTTCGCCCGACGCACGCCGACGCTGTAGGCCGGCACGTGTCGTCTCCACCTTAGGTCGCTCCGCCGTGAGCGAGCTGAACTCGGAGAAGGCAGCGCTGGTGAGCTCGGCCTTCTGTGAGTCGTTCTCACCGGAGCCTTCTGGGTGGATGTCGACCAATCGGCTGATACTCGATGGCACGATCTGGCTCGTTCGCCAGCAGTGCGCTCGCGCCAGCTGCTTCCCACCCGAACGGGTTGG
Organism: uncultured Actinomycetota bacterium; assembly: GCA_963757685.1. Classification (GTDB taxonomy): domain Bacteria; phylum Actinomycetota; class Actinomycetes; order Actinomycetales; family Demequinaceae; genus Demequina. The sequence goes on from CAVWSW010000006.1 coordinate 313,047, forward strand.
CGAGCTCGTCTGGCGTAAATGTCTGACCGGCCACCGGGGCGTCAACTGCGGCGAACTTCTGGCGCTGCCGGCTGCGAGCCCCACAGGGCGAATGCCCCACCGGGACTTGGCGTCGGCGCGGGAGCAGGAGCTGCTTCGTAGGTCGGTGCTGCCTCGTACGGTCGGTGCTGCCTCGTACGTCGGTGCCGCTTCGTACGTCGGTGCTGCCTCGTACGTCGGTGCTGCCTCGTACGTCGGTGCTGCCTCGTACGTCGGTGCTGCCTCGTACGTCGGTGCTGCCTCGTACGTCGGTGCTGCCTCGTACGCGGGCGCTGCGTCCTGGACCGGCGGAACTTCGTACGCGGGCGCCGGCTCGAATACCGGCGCGGCGGCAAGTGCACCCAGCTGTCGCAGCACCGAGCGCCGCGGGCGGAAGCGAGTCTTGTTGTGCCGAAGCAACGGGCGCTGGTGCCTCAGGAGCCTTCGGCTTCTTGGAGCGGCCAAAGAGCCGAGCAAAGAATCCGCTCTTGACGGCCTCCTCGTCGGTAGCGCCAGCAATAAGTTCGTCCAGCGTCGGCTCTCCAGTTCCGTCACCGTGCTGCTCTAGGCCAGCGGATTCGGCGCCCCACGCCTGTTGCGGCTGTGGCTCTTGCGCCCCGGCGGGCAAAGATCCGTAGACGTCTGCGTAACCAAATGGCGTTGCTGCGGCCGCTGCTACTACTGGCACGGACGGTGAAGCAGGCGCTTCCGTCGCGACTGCGACATCCTGCTCGGGCGCCGCGGTGACGGCGGCGGTCGCCTCTTGAGCGGAATCGGGCGCTTCCTCGTCCGTGCTCGCTGGCTCCACAGTGACCTCGGGCTGGTGCTCGCCGACCCCCGCGTACTCCATGTCGTCGTCTGCCTCAAGAACGGGCACGACCATTTCTTGTGGCTCCTGAGCGGACTCTGCGACAACCGCAGGAATCTCATCAGGGTCGTCTTCGAGCAGCGGCACGACCATCGCGCTGGCAGCGACGGCAGCGACGGCTCCCGCAGCGATCGGCGCGTCGTCGAACTCATCGTCCTCAAGCGACGGCACCACAAAGGTGTCGGCACTCTGCGCAACGAGGTCTTCCGGCGTGACGCCCCCGCGGCGAGCCGCGTGTCCGAGCGATTCCGCTTCGGGATCGATCGCGTCGCCGAGTTCACGGCGAGAACGGAAGCCGCGGAACATCTGTGCGCGCTCTTCCGGAGTCTGCGGCGCAAGCTCGGCAGCCGGGATTGCAGGCTTGAACTCTTCGTCTGGCGATGCAGCTTCGAGCGCGCTCAACTGGGCGGCGGTGGCTCGCGCAGGCAGACCGATGATCTTCTTTTGCTCTTCCTCCGTCACCTCGACAGAGGCCTCGCGACGCCGGCGGGTAGGCAGGCCGGTCGACGAGATCCCGTCAGTGAGGTCCTGGCCGTTAACCGGCACGCCAACAGGTGCGTCTGCAGCGTCGGCCGCGATCAACTCGTCTACGCTCGGCTCAGCGTCCGTGCCACGGGTCGCGAGTGTTGCGCCACCCATCTGCGTCGGCTGATATGCAGAGGAAACGGGTTGTGCCTCTGGCGCTGCCGCGAACTGCTCGTCGTCCGCGTTGTGTGTGACAAGTGCAGCCGGGGCGTGCATTTCTTCGTCAACCGTGGACTCTGTGTGGTGCACAACGTCAGGCGCGTACGTCGAGTCGAAGAGAGATGTTGCCATCGTGACGGTGGCCGTGGTGCCCTCGCCCTCCTTAGAGGCGATCGCGACACGCGCGCCGATGCGGCGCGCAATGCGACCGACCACGAAGAGCCCCAACCGCTGGGCGCCAAGGATTTCGGAAGCGGCAGTGGACGCGACGCGGCTGTTGGCTTCGGCGAGTTCCGCTTGGGTCATGCCGATTCCAGAGTCCTGGATCTCCACGATGTACAGTCCGTCGCGCTCGTCCGTGCGCACCACAACCTGCGTGCCGGGGTCGGAGAACACCGTCGCGTTCTCAAGCAACTCGGCGAACAGGTGCGCGGCGGTCAGGGCGGAGTGCCCGAGCATGGCGGGGTCGGCGTCAAGTTCGAGTTGGACGCGCTCGTACAGCTCAATCTCAGACGATGCCGTCCGGATCACGTCGGACAGCGGCATTGAGCGGCGCAAACGGCGACCGGTGTCGATGCCTGCGAGCACGAGCAGAGACTCACTGTTACGACGCATTCGGGTCGCGAGGTGGTCGAGCGCGAAGAGTTTGGTCAGCGTCGCCGGGTCATCCTGTGTGCGCTCCATCTCGTCGATCGACGCGAGCTGGCGGTTGAGGAGCACCTGGTCGCGGCGCGCCACGTTCACGAACATTTCCGAGATAGAACCACGCAGAGCTGCCTGCTCGGACGCGATGGCAAGGGTCGCCGCGTTAACGCCGTTGAACGCCTCTGCCAGACGCCCGATCTCGTCTTGCGACTCCACTGGGATCTGCACTTCGGCAACGTCGACCGTCTCGCCTGGCATGGCAACGCGCTCCACGAGGCGAGGCAACTCGGCGCGCACAGCGGTGGCCGTAGTCGTCAGGCGGCGAAGCGGGACAACAATGCGCCGTGCGATCAAGAGGGCGATAACAACCGTGAGCACAACGGCGAGCACCGCAGCGGCGGCGGTAAGCAGCGTCTGCAACAGTGCCGTTTGCTGCAGCTCGTCCGCACGCTGAATGGCCAGAGAGATTGTCTCGTCGTAAGCGGGTTGCTGTGCGGCCTTCTCGGCATTAACCATGCCCACCCAGTCGAGGGTAGCGATGGTCGCCAACTGGGCATTGTCACCCGTTGCCACAGTGTTGCGAACAGACTGGAAGTCTTGGTTGGCCGTCGCCACCTGAGACGCACCGAAGTCGGGCACCGAAATGCTGCCGCCGAGCGCAGAGGCCGACGACTGCGCGTCGTCGAGCGCGAAGTTCGTTGCTGCGATCTGGTTGCGGGCACCGGTGGCGTCACCGACGCCGTATTCGCCTGAGCGGATGATGCGCTGGTTCAGCGTGGATTCGAGTGACATTTGCTGGAACAAGTTGTCGATCGCCGCGTACGTGGTCAACTGGATCGCAAGGTTTGCGTCGTCGACAGCGATCGAGGAGCGCGTAAGCATGTCATTCAATGAACTCGTGACACCGCTGTACCACGAGGAAATGTTGGACGCCGAGTTTCCGATCACACGCACCGCATCACGCGTGGAGTCGAGATCCCTCATCTGGTCCTTGACAGTCGAAATCGTCGCGATCACGGGATCGTTTGCTTCGCTCTTGCGCACCTTGTCCATCTGCGTAAGCAACGACTGGTACGTGCCGTCAGATGCGGCGTTGGAGTCGAGGAACGTGGTCTGGAAACCCTGAGGCACCGTGAAGAACGCCTCTGTCGTGCGGGATTCAACCGTGAGCTGGAACGCGATGTCCGCGAGGATGTCATTGACATCGCCCGTTTTCGTGGCGGCGAGAGCCGTCACCGATTCGGACATCGCGTCGAGCGAGCCGGTCACTTCGGTGGTCTGTGCGGGCGTTGGCCACGTGTACCAGTCGTCGGCTTTGTCGGGATCGACGGTCTGAGGGCCAACCGCACGCAGGTCAGTGAGGCTCATCGCCGTTCCGCCTGTGGTGACCTGTCCACCAGCGAAAATGGTGTTTACCTGGGCATACGCTGCGGCGTCGCGCGGCTGCAGCTGTTGCATCGAGGTGGTAATCGACGCTTGCGCCTCAGCGCGCGAGCTCTGGCCGTCAGAGAAAGAGTCCACAAAGTTCGTCGCCGCGTCACGCTCGGCGTTAAAGGCCGCCTGGAACGGCTGGGAGGAGTGCGCCGCGGCGGCGAGTTGCTGCGCGTTGGCCGCGTCGCCGAGTGCGTTGGTCGCCTGCAGCGTGATGTATCCGGCCGCGAGCAAGAGCACGATGACGGGCACCGCGACGACCGCGAGGATCTTTCCTCGAATACCAAGCCTTTGGAGCATGAAGCCTCTCCCTTGTGAACCTGCGGGGACCCACAGCTTCGTCGTGGGCCGTACGAGCCACTACAGTCCCCTGGGTTATCGGCGCCTTCGCCGAAAACGTGAGACAGATACGTACAACCCGTACATTGAGAGGGCGGCGGGGCGCACCTATGACGGAGGTTCTGAGGGTTTTTTGGTGAAGGTGGCCTTTTTGCCCGAATTCGGCGATCCCGACGTCCTCACGATCGCCGAAGTCCCCATGCCCCGTGTGGGACCCAATGATGTCCTTATCAAGGTGGCTGCCGCCGGCGTCAATCGCGCCGACATTCTTCAGCGTCGCGGCCTCTACCCCGCACCGCCCGACGCCCCGCCGTGGCCGGGACTCGAGGTCGCCGGGGTCGTCAAGCGAGTGGGCAAAGGAGTCACGACCTTCACGCCCGGCCAGCGCGTGTGCGCTCTCGTGCCAGGCGGCGGCTACGCGCAGTATGTCTCGTGCGACGCTGCCCTGGTGTTGCCGACCCCAGAGGGGATCACCGACATCGAAGCCGCGGCGCTTCCCGAGGCCGTATGCACTGTGTGGTCAAATCTGCGCGTGGGCGGGGTGCCAACCGCTCGATCGATCCTCATTCACGGCGGCTCAGGCGGAATAGGCACGATCGCGATTCAGATCGCGAAGGCTATCGGTATGGACGTACTCGTGACCGCAGGGGGCACCGAGCGCGCGGCTCGATGCGTGGAGCTTGGTGCAGACGTCGGCATCGACTACCGCGGCACTGACTTCGCGGCTTCTGTCGCCAAGTTTGGCGGCGTCGACATGGTGCTCGATTGCATCGGGGGCGAGTACCTGAAGCGCAATCTTGCTGTTCTCAAGGACGACGGCACGCTCGTCATCATTGGTTTGCAATCTGGGGCCACCGCCGAAGTCAATCTCGCGACGCTGCTTTCGCGGCGGCTCACGGTCTCAGGGACGTCGCTGCGTTCGCGCCCCCTTTGGCAACGCGCGCAGATCGTGGCAGACGTTCGTTCAAGCGTATGGCCGCTTGTGCCCTCGCACGTCCGGCCGGTCATCAACGAGGTCTTCCCTCTTGAGCAAGCGGCGCGCGCCCACGAACTCATGGAAGCTCGTGGTGCGTTTGGAAAGGTCGTCCTCAGCGTCAGTTAAGGTTTCCGACCGCAAGCGAGGCCGCGAGCGCGGGAGCCACAGGAAGGCGCGGAATGAGCGTCGCCTGGAGAGCGTGGTAAATGTCCGCCTTACCCTCCCAAACGGTCCGTGACACGGAGTTGTCCACGCCAAGCTCGTGGAACCACGAGCCGCCAACAGCGTCAAGGTGATTGTTAGCCACGTAGTCCCACCACAGCGCGTATTGGTCCGCGTAGTGCTGGACCTTGGTGCGGTGCCACAGCACCGCTGCCGCACCGATTGCTTCCGCGCTTACCCAGTGCATGCGCTCGCGCACAACGGGTTGCCCGTCCCAATCGATCGTGTAGACGAAACCGGGCGCGCCGTCCACGTCCCATCCTTCGGTGACCGCTGCGTCATACAGGGCCCGAGCGTCGGGCACTATCCACTCTGGAGCCGCGATCCCGCTCTGTTCGAGCGCCACGCCCATCTGCAGCGTGAGCCTGGCCCATTCGAACGCGTGCCCGATTGTGGCGCCATACGGGCGAAACGGATGCGCCGGAGATTCCTTGTTGTAATCGAGCAAAGGCTCCCAGTCGCCGGTAAAGTGCTCGGGGATGCGCCACTCGTTGCCGCGTGCAAACTGGTGAATCGCGCGCTCCGCGATGCGCAACGCCTTCATGAGCCACTGGCGGTCGCCCGTGACGTCAGCGGCCGCGAGGTAGGCCTCAACGGTGTGCATGTTGGCGTTGATTCCGCGATAGTCCTCCTCGCCCGTCCAGTCCGCGGCAAAGCTCTCGCGGCTCATGCCGGCGGTCTCATCCCAGAATCGCTCGGCGTGGGTGGCAAGGGCCTCTTCAAGCAGGTCTTCTGCGCCTGGGCGGCCAGCCGCGGTGGCCGACGCTGCGGCGAGAATCACGAACGCGTGTCCGTAGGCTTCCTTTGCCGTGTTGGTTGGCCCCTGTGCCCCGACGGCAGCGAACCAGCCGCCGCTCTCCTCGTCCCGCAAGCGACCGGTGAGAGCCTCGACGCCGTGGTCCGCGAGAGCAGCGGCGCCGGGGCGGCCCATCATGGTCGCGAGCGCAAATGAGTGCGTCATGCGGCACGTGATCCACAGTTCGACGTCGTGACTGGGGTCCCGCGTGCCGTCTTCACGAAGCCACCCGAACCCCCCGAGCGGGTCGCGGCTCGCGGCGCCGAACTCAAGCAGGCGATCGCCCTCCGCCTCAAGCCAGCGGTGGTGTGCGGGGGTAGTGAGCCAGTTCATTCGCCCAGCCTATTCACTTAGCGCGTGCTGCAGCGCAAGCGCTAACGGAGCGCGAGACGAGCGGGATCCACGAGCCTCGCGAGGAGCTCAACCACCGCGTCGTCCGCGACTGAACCGATCACTTCGTCCGCAACGTCCTTGACCCGTTGCGGCGCGTTGCCCATCGCGGCAGAGCGTGCAGCCCAGCGCAACATCTCGACGTCGTTGGTGCCGTCACCAACCGCGACAGTGTGTGCGGGGTCAACCCCCAATTGGATCCTCAGTTCTTCAAGCGCGGTGGCCTTGTTGACGCCGGGCGGGGTGATGTCGAGCCACGCGGTATACCCGATCGCATACGTCACATCTTGCAGGCCCATCGCTTGCACAACGGCGTCGAAGTGCGTGACGTCGACACCCGGCGCGCGGATCACCACGCGCGTCACCTCGCCTGCGCACAACTCCTCAAACGTCTGCACTATCTGTCGCCCGGAAAGTTCGCCAACCGGGAACTCGTTACTCACGCGGAACCCCGCTCCCAGGTCCTCGACTGCGACGAATGCGTCGGGAAGTTCGCGCCGCACAAGTTCGAGCGCGGCGCGCGGGCTGAAGGTGCGCATCTTTGCAATGTCGTAGCCGCCAGGGGATCCCGGGTTGAGGCGCACGGTAACCGCGCCGTTTGAACACACGGCCCAGCCGCGCCTTAGACCCAGCTCATCGAGTGCCTCCATGGTCGCGACCACGCTGCGGCCTGTGGCGAGCACCACGTGGGTGCGGCACATGCGCACTTGTTCCACCATGTCGATAACCGCGGGCGAGATTCCACCGTCGTACCCCATGATGGTGCCGTCAATGTCGAGCCCAACGAGCCGCCAGTCGTCTGCCGCTGGCTCCATTTCATCTGTAGTCATGGTTTGACCATACGACGCCGCGCCCACACGCCAAAGCATGGGCGGGTGACGAATCGGTGAACAGCTGGCGCGCGGCTACCGTACGGGCTCGAGCACCTCGAGGCCGCCAAGGTAAGGGCGCAGTACTGGGCGGCACGTATACGGATCCGTCTGCTTGCTGATGATTCTCAAGCAGCGCCACGATCCAGCGCGTGGTCCCGATGGTCCCGTTGATCGTCGCAACCGCCTCTGTGCCCGACGCTCCGCGCTCGCGGATGCCCAAGCGTCGGGCTTGGTAGGTGGTGCAGTTCGAGGTCGACGAGACCTCCATCCAACGCTCTTGCGACGGGAGCCACGCCTCGCAGTCATACTTGCGCGCCGCGCTCATGCCAAGGTCGCCAGCGGCGGTGTCGATAACGCGATACGGGAGCTCGAGCGCGGTGAGCATCGCCTCCTCATTGGCGAGGAATCGCGCGTGCTCCGCCGCGGCGTCGGCCGCAGTGACGTAAGCGAACATCTCCACCTTGTGGAACTGGTGCACCCGAATGATGCCGCGGGTGTCTCGCCCCGCCGACCCCGCCTCGCGGCGGTAGCACGCGCTCCATCCCGCGTAACGAAGAGGACCGTTGCTGAGGTCAAGGATCTCGTCCGCGTGGTAGCCGGCGAGCGCAACCTCACTTGTCCCAGTGAGGTAGAGATCGTCCTTCTCGAGGTAGTAGATCTCGTCCGCGTGTGCACCAAGAAAGCCAGTACCAGCCATGACGTCGGGGCGGACCAACGTGGGGGTCATCATGGGCGTGTGGCCAGCGTCTATCGCGGCGGCCATCGCGGCGTTGAGAATCGCGAGTTCGAGCCGCGCACCAATGCCCGTAAGGAAGTAGAAGCGCGAGCCGGACACTTTGGCGCCGCGCTCCATGTCGATGGCGCGCAATCCCTCGCCAAGGGCGAGGTGGTCCTGCACGGTCACGCCCTCGGCCGCAAAGTCGCGGACCGTGCCCTCGTGGCGCAAGACAGCAAAGTCGTCTTCGCCGCCCGCAGGAACGCCGGGTTCTGCGATGTTGCCAAGCGAACGCGCGAGCTCGACCGCGCGAGCCGATGCAGCGTCGGCCTTCGCCTGCAAATCCTTGACCTGTGCGGCTAGGTCCTTGGTGCGTGCGAGCAGCGCAGACTTCTCCTCGCCAACGGCGCGAGCGACCTGCGCGCCGAGCGCTTTCTGTTCGGCACGCGCCATCTCAAAGGCAGCGAGCGCGGCACGATTCTCGGCGTCGGCAGCGAGTACAGCGTCCACGAGTGAGGGGTCCTCACCGCGGGAGACCTGGCTCGCCCTGACCGTTGCTGGGTCGTTGCGGATGAGCTTCAGATCGATCATGCCTGGCAGTCTACTGTCGCTGGATTACGCTCAACCCATGACGGCTGACCTGCTTGGCATGGTGGGGCTTGGGGTTTCCCTCTTCGCCCTGATCATCGTCGTATCCGTCACGCGGCACCTTGGGCAGCGCGAACCGCAAGCGGTTCCAAGGATTTGGCACAGCCTGTTGTTCATCAAGGCACCGCGCGTCGGAGCCACAGACGACGTTCCCCCCATGTTCACGCGGAACCAGCGAATCGCGTTCGTGGCCAACCCCACCAAGCAAGGCGTGGCAAATCTTCGCGAGCAAGCGATGCGTGCGTGCGCGATCCGCTATTTGCCAGAACCGATGTGGTTTACGACTACCGCGGACGACCCCGGCGTTGGGCAGGCCAAGCGCGCCGTTGAGCTGGGCGCCGATCTTGTGGTGGCGTGTGGCGGAGACGGCACGGTGCGAGCTGTGGCGTCGGGATTAGCCCACACCGACGCGAGTCTCGGGATCATTCCGCTTGGCACTGGCAACATCTTTGCCCGCAACCTTGGAGTGCCGCTGACCGACCCCATGGCCGCGCTGCGCATGGCGATCGACGGAGAGGACCGCTCGGTGGACGTCGGTTGGCTTGACGTGAGTCACGCGGGCGACGATGACGACGAGGTGGCAACCCACCTCTTCCTGGTGATCGCGGGAGCCGGGCTCGACGCCGAAATGGTTGCGGGCGCCGATGACCGGCTCAAAGCCCGCCTCGGCTGGTTCGCGTACTTCTTCGCAGCGGTGGCGCACCTCGGCTCCAAGCGCATCGCGGCGAAGATCACGGTGGACGACAAACCGCCCGTCGAGTCGCAGATGCGCACCGTGATGATGGGCAACGTTGGTCGCCTGCCTGGTGGGCTGCAGCTCATGCCGGATGCGTCCGTCGTTGACGGTCAGCTCGACATCGCGACGCTCGATGCTCGCGGCGGAATCGTCGGTTGGACCGAGCTGCTTGGCACCGTGATGGCGCAGAATGCCGGCATCCGCGACCCATGGTGGGCCCGCATCATGAAGGCCTCGCGCATAGACCACGTGCGCGCGCGCAAAGTGGAGGTGCTGTTCCACACCCCCCAGAAGGTGCAGGTGGACGGCGAAGTGCTTGGTCGGGCCGCCGCGATCACCGCGCGAGTAGACGCGGGCGCGTTAAGCGTGCGCGTTGCCCAGGGTGCTGACATCGGCGATACGGGCGAACATGGCCAAGACGAGGGCGCGTCGATCTAGCGACTAGCGCCGCTCTCGAAGCCCGTCGACCCACGCAGCTGCATCAACATAGTCAGCGTCGGCCGTGCCGGGAGCCAAGGGCGTTGTCATCGCTCCGGCCGCAGGGTAAGAACCCAGGAACACCACGAGCGGGCACGTGCGCTTGAGCCCAATAAGGGCCTCTGACATGCGTGCCTCCGCGATGTGCCCAAGCGCGTCGATCGAGAACGAGTACTCGCCCGGTCGGTCCATGCGCGGCCGCGACTCGATGCGCGAGAGGTTGACCCCTCGCACCGCGAACTGCTCAAGCATCTCGAGCAGGGCGCCGGATCGGTCCGTCGGAAGGAACACGTTGAGGGTGGTCTTGTCGTGGCCGGTGGGCGCGGGCGCAGCTTCCGGGCGTCCAACGCGCACAAACCGGGTCGCGGCGTTCGGGTTGTCGGCAATGCGGTCGAGCAGCACGGTGAGGCCAAGCGCCTCCCCGGTGCCAGGAGGTGCGAGCGCCGCCTCGTACCCCAAGCCGTCCTCAAACGTGCCCGACGCTACCGCGAGGGCCGCGGCAGCGTTCGACTGGGCCGCAACAAACGTGACGCCAGGCAGGGTGGCGTTCGCCCAGCGTCGGACCTGTGCCCAGGCGTGCGAGTGGGCGCCAACGCGCGCGATGTCAGCGAGCGCCGTGCCGGGTCTTACGACGAGTTCGAATGACACTGGCAACACCACTTCACCGAGAATCACCAGCGGCGATCCCTCGGCCAAGGTGTCGAGCGTGGCCGTTACCCCGCCCTCGACCGTGTTCTCGATCGCCACGACCGCGTACTCAGCGTCGCCGGAGCGCACCGCCCCAAGCGCGGTAGGGACGTCAACAACCGGCACGAGTTCGGCCGCGTCAGCGGAGACCATGAGCCGCGCCGCGGCCTCGGTGAACGTTCCCGCCGGGCCCAGGTATGCGTAGCGGGGAACAGCGCTCACTCGACGACTTCCGGTTCGGTGACCACGGCGTCGGCCTCGCCGCCCTTGCGGCGCGTCACCTTCTTCACTTGCGTGCCCACCGCGTGACGGGTGTTCGTTGCTGCGCCGCGCACGCGACGGCTCGAGATGGCGACCATGACGTCACGGTACTGGTTGGCGCGCGTGCCGAGCGAACGATGGTCGGCGGAGTTCGACTTGTGCCGCACGTCGCACTCGAGCTCGGTCACGAGGTACCCGGCCGCGAGCGCGTCGAGCGTGAGCGCCACCTCGAGGCCAGCGCCTCGCGCAAGCGGCATCGCGTCCTCGAGCGCATCACGAGAAACGCAGCGGATCCGGCTGAGCGGCTGCAACGGCTTCCAGTTGGTGGCCACCTCGATGGCGCGGCGCGCAGCCTTCGCTGTGGGACCAGCCGAGATGGGCTTGATGTCGGTGAGCGCGATAGCCATGTCGCACACGCCCTCTGTCACGGCCGGCACAAGCGGAGCGGCGCCAATCGCGAAGGACCCAAGGCTGCCGTCGAGCAGCAGAAGCGCCCTTGCTGGCATTCCTGGCTCATCGCGCATCGCGATCACGGACGCGCCCAGTTCGAGCGCGGCGCTCCGCCCGCGCGAATGTGAGTTGCGCACGACCACCGCGCCGGCCTTGCGAGCCAATTCTTGAGTGTTGTCGGACGAGGCGTCGTCCACGACGAGCACGAGGTCCACTCCGGGAATCGCCATCGCCGCGCGAACTGTGGCCGCGATGTATCGCGCCTGGTCGTGGGCCACAATGAGCGCGGCAGCAGAGGATCCGCCGTCCTCGGCGGACGCCGATGTATCCCCAGCTTTGCGTCCCACGTGACCAGCCTAGCCAGCGATGGTGCGAGCCCGGCAGGGGTTGTTGCGAATTCCACGCAAACTCCCAGTAGCGCGCGAATACAGTGGAGCCATGCATGAACGAGCTGGCACCCGCGCCCTTCCGGAAGACCTCACCGACATCGACGCCCTGCTGGGCGCGTACTACGACCGTGTGCCCGACGTGGGGATCGCGTCCCAGCGCGTGGCGTTCGGCACGTCCGGCCACCGCGGCAGCGCGTTCGATTCGGCGTTCAACGAGGCGCACATCGTGTCCATCACCGCCGCGATCGTCGAGTATCGCGAGCGCCAAGGGATCGATGGTCCGCTGTTCATTGGCAAGGACACGCACGCGCTGTCCGGGCCCGCGCAAGAGACCGCTGTCGAGGTGCTCGCGGCCGCCGGGGTCGAGGTGCGGGTCGACGCTCGCGACGGCTACACGCCAACGCCTGCCGTATCGCTCGCCATCCTGGTCGCAAACGGCGCGCCAGGCGACCTGCGGACCGAGGGCAGGGGACTGGCCGACGGCATCGTCATCACTCCCTCCCACAATCCTCCGCGCGACGGCGGCTTCAAGTACAACCCTCCCCACGGCGGGCCCGCCGACACCGACGCCACGGGCTGGATCGCTGCGCGCGCTAACGAGCTGCTCGCGGGCGGCTGGCGCCACGTGAAGCGATGGGCCTACGCGCGGGCTCGTGCCGCGGACACCACTAAGGGCTTCGACTTCCTCGACCTGTATCTCAAGCACTTGCCGTCCGTGGTGGACCTGCAGGCGATCAGCGACGCGGGCGTCCGGATCGGCGCCGACCCCTTGGGCGGCGCGTCCGTCGACTACTGGGGTGCCATCGGCGAAGAGTTCAAGCTCAAGCTCACCGTGGTGAATCCCAAGGTGGACCCTGCGTGGGCCTTCATGACCCTTGACTGGGACGGCAAGATCCGCATGGACTGCTCGTCGCCGTACGCGATGGCGTCCTTGCGCGAGCTCATGGCCGGGCCGTCGGCGCCATACGACATCGCCCACGGCAACGACGCCGATGCGACCGCCACGGCATCGTCACTCCCGATGGGGGCCTCATGAACCCCAACCACTACCTCGCTGCCGCGATCTCGTACCTGTACTCCGGCGGGCGGCCAGGCTGGCGGCCCGACGCTGGGATCGGCAAGACCCTCGTGTCCAGTTCGCTCATCGACCGTGTTGGTGCGGACATGGGCCGCTCCGTCGTCGAGGTGCCCGTCGGCTTCAAGTGGTTCGTGCCTGGCCTGCTCAGCGGCGACGTCGGATTCGGGGGCGAGGAGTCAGCTGGAGCGTCGTTCCTGCGCCACGACGGACGGTGTGGACCACCGACAAGGACGGGCCCATCATGTGCCTGCTTGCGTCGGAGATCATCGCCAAGACGGGGCGCTCGCCGTCGGAACTGCACGCCTCGCTCGTGGAGCGGCTGGGCGAGTCTTGGTACGCGCGCGTAGACGCCGCGGCGACTCCGGCGGAGAAGGCCGCGCTCGGCAAGCTCTCGCCAGAACGGGTGCCGGCGACGACCCTCGCGGGAGGCACCATCACGGCCAAGCTGACCACCGCGCCAGGAAATGGCGCGGCTATCGGCGGCCTCAAGGTGGTCACCGACAACGCGTGGTTCGCCGCGCGCCCCTCGGGCACCGAGGACGTCTACAAGATCTATGCGGAGTCGTTCGTGTCGGAGGCGCACCTCGGCGAGGTGCAGGCCCAGGCAAGGGACGTCGTGAGCGAGGCGCTCGGCGGCTGAACGGCCGCGATGAGGTCCGCGACAGCGTGGCTACCGTCCACAGCCCCACGTGCGTGCCAACCTTTCCCCGTGAGACGTCGCGTGACAGCGCTTGGGTTCGCCGCAGTCGCGGCGCTCGCCCTGAGCGGCTGCATGCGCTTCAACGCGGACATGACCGTGAAGGCCGACAACACCGTTGACGGCTCGTACGTGATCGCCCTCGAGATCCGGCTCCGGAGCCGCGATGGGCGGCTCGGATGCCGACGTCGCCAAGCAGCTCTACGACGACTCAGGTCTGCAAACGACGTGGGAGCGTTCGTGGACTCACCCATACAGCGCCGACGGCTTTAGCGGCATCGAGGTGGAGTTCCGCGACGAGCCGCTCACGTCCTTCGCCCCCACGAGCGACCGGTTTGGCATCACTCGCGTTGGTGACGAGTTTGTGGTGAGCGGCAAGGCATCGTCGACGGAATCGGACCAAGCCGCCAGTGCCGAGGACACACCGGACATGACCGTCACCATCGCGTTCCCTGGCGCGGTGACGAGCGCAAACGGCACGGTTGACGGCAACACTGTGACGTGGAATCTCGTTGGCGGCCCTCCAGAACTGCAGGCCCGCGCGTCGGCAATTCCGGCGAACTCGCCGTGGCCAGCCATTGGCGTCACGACGCTCGTGCTGGCGGTCACGGCCCTCACGTTCTGGCCGCGCGCGCCGAAGCAGACCAGACGGCAAGGCAGCTCCGGTACTCGCAGCACCGCAAAGCGGGGCCCCCAGCGCCCGGCTACGCGCGCGAAATAGTCACACTGGCTGGCCTAATAGGGCCAGACCTGACAGGGTGTCGGCCATGAAGAATGCCATGCGGATAACCGCCCTGTCGCTACTCGTTGTCGCCACCCTTGCCGGTTGCTTCAAAGGCAAGGTCGATCTCACCTTGAACGAGGACAACACGATCGACGGCACGATGCTGATTGCCATCCAGTCCGGCGTCGGCGAATCGCTCGGGATGTCCGACGATGATTTGCTCGGCCAACTCACGACCGACACGAGTGACCAATTCGACGGCGCGACCACCGAGGACTACAGCCAAGACGGCTACATCGGCAAGGTCACCACGTTCACGAGCCAGCCGCTCGACGCGTTCAGCGGGACTTCCGATGGCTCCGACATCGCCATCACTCGCGAGGGCGACCTGTTCATCGTTGACGGCACGTGGGATACGCAAAGCGCCGACACCCAGGGCGTCGATCTGGCCACGCTCGGCGCGGAGTTCACGTTTTCCGTGACCTTCCCTGGCGGAGTCACGGAGTCGAACGGCACCGTCTCCGGCAACACGGTGACGTGGAACCTGTTGGATCCCCCGGACACGATTCACGCGAAGGGCAAGGCAACTGAGGGCGGGCTGCCGTGGTTGCTGATCATTCTGGCGATCGTCGCGATCGCGGTAATCGCCGCGGTCGTCACCACGTTGCTGGTTGTGCGGAAGCGCCGTCGCGGCGCGGAAGCCGCCGCCACCGAGGCCCCTACGGAGGTCAGTGCTCCTGTTGATTTCGGTGCCCCCGTTGACTTGGGCGCGCCGGTCGAGTTCAGCGCCCCGGACGTCGCAACAGAGCCACCTGCACCCCCTGCGCCGCCCGTTGCACCGGAGGACCCTGCCGCCAAGTGACGTTGCCTGTGCCAAGGTAGCGGTATGACACTGTCTTTGCTCAAGGTCGCTCAGACGTCCTCTGACAGCATCTGGACGCACGACCATGGTTATCAGCGTTGTCCTCATCCTCGCGATGATCGGCACGGTTGGCTACCTCGCGTGGAAGAGCCGGAAGGGCCACAAGTGAGGACCACCGCGCGGCTCGCCGCAATCGCCGTACTCGCGGTCGCGACTCTCGCCGGGTGTGTCCGCGTCACATCGGACACAACCGTTCATGCGGACGACACCTTTAGCCAAGTCGCGATTCTCGCGGTCACAGACGACGCCCGGTCGCAGCTCGCGTCCCTCGCGCAGGTCAACTTCGACGACCTCAAGGGCACCATCACCGGCTCGGAAGGGTACCTCGCGCTCGAGAAGAAATATCCCGGGCAATTGGAGGTAGCGGACTACACGGATGGTGACCTCAAGGGTGTACAGATCACGGCAACCGACTTGCCGCTCAAGGCCTTCGAGACGAGCTTCTCCACCTTCACATCGCAATTGCCTTTGACGGGAAACGCGACTCTGGTGCGCACGGATGACACCTACGTCGTGTCGATCCCCACGGGCGCGATCGCCGAGGCTCTCAGCGGCCAGGGCATCAGCGCGGGCCAACTTGACCTGCTCGGCAGCTCAATCGACGTGTCGCTGAGCTTCACGTTCCCTGGGCTCGTGACGAGCGCCACCGTTGGAGACATCAAGGGAAACACCGTCACGGTCGACCTCGCCGATCTTGCAAGCGGTACGGACATCACCATCGTCGCGTCCGCAGCGAACCAGTTCTATTGGAAGCCATGGCTCATGTGGGGCGGGATAGCGCTCGCGATCCTCGTGATCGTCGGCGGCGCCACGGCGTTGATCGTGCAAGACGTCCGACGCCACCGCAGCACGCCGCTTCCGTCGCCCGACCCTGTGGCTGGCCAGGCGCCACATGGCCCCGGCATTTTGCCTGCTGGTGAAACTATCGAAGCGTGACGGAACCGCCCGACAAGACGTAGCGTCGGGCCGCCCGACCGCTTGGTAACTAACTACACCCTCTCGTGGGACGATTGGCCGATGCTCACCACATACCGCACCATCCTCGGCAACCCGGGGGCACCCGCGTTCGCTTCCGCAGGGTTGCTCGCGCGGCTCCCCATGGCGATGTTCAACATCTCGATGATCCTGATGGTGCAGATCCAGTACGACAGCTACCAGATGGCGGGTCGAGTCGCCGCAATCGGGACCCTGGTGTGGGCAATGCAGACCGTACCCACGGCGCGGCTCACCGACCGCGTTGGTCAACGCGCAGCCATGATCCCGCTGACCGCGATCTTTGTCGTTGGCGCGACCGGCGCCATCTGGACAGCCATGACGCACGGACCCGAGTGGTTGCTCTGGCTATCCGCGGCCCTCGCCTCCATCAGCGGTCCCGTGGGGTCTCTCACGCGAGCACGGTGGTCACACATCCTTCACAGCGACCAAGACATCCAGACGGCGTTCGCCCTGGAGGGCGCGCTCGATGAAGTGTTGTTCATCGGCGGTCCGGCGCTCGCCACGATCCTCGCCACCGCGATCTGGGCGCCCCTTGGCCTTATCGTGTGCACCGTCGGGATGGTCGTCGGCATGACGATTCTGCTGGCGCAGAAGTCAACCGAACCGCCGCGCCGGAGCGAGACCGGCGGCCAGAGTCTTGGCCTCAGGGTGCCCGCAGCGGTGCTGGCCGTGACCGCGATCGCCGCGGGGCTCGGGCTGATGTTCGGCGCGTTCGACATCTCCGCGGTTGCCTTCGCCGACGAGCATGGCCTCAAGTCGGTCTCCGGTCTGATACTCGCCGTGCTGTCACTCGGCTCGCTGCTCGGCGGTCTGTGGTACGGCTCGCGGCACTGGAAGGCGCCGCTGTGGAAGCGCACCGTGATCTTTGCCGGGCTACTGGCCGTGGGGTTCGGATTGCTCGGCATCGCGCCCAACCTGCTGATCTTCTCCGTCATCGGCTTCTTTGCTGGGGCCACCGTGGCGCCAACAATTACCAACGTGGACTCCGTGGTCCAGCGCGTCGTTGCCCGCGACCAGATCACCGAAGGCATGGCGTGGGTGCGCATCGGCATAGGCATCGGCGTGGCGGGCGGCGCCCTCGCGGCTGGCATCCTGATCCAGGAGTACGGCGCGCGCCATGGCCTGTGGTTCGCCGCGGGCTCGGCGATCCTCACGTTCCTCATTGCATTCGCAACGGTGCCCCTGCTCAAGCGAGGCACCGGGCGAACGCCGGAGCTCGATCCGAATGAGGCCGCTCCGCTCGACGACAGGACCCCCGACCACGAGCCGACGCCCGTGCCGCCCTACCCGACCGCGAGCGCGGACTAGCGCCCGCTTATGCCCGTCACCAATCGTGAACGGTGCCGTCCTTGAGTCGGTTGACGGGAAGGTACGCCGGTTCGTAGCGGTGCTCGCCGGCAGCGGCGCTGTCGAGCTCAACGCCAAGGCCCATCTGGTCTCCGGGGTGGAGCAACCCCTCCTCGAAGCGCAGCGAGGTGCGGAACACCTGGAGAGTCTCATCCGAGTGGCGCATGTACTCCTGGATGCCGAAGTTGTGGAGCGCGAGGTCAAGGTGCAGGTGCGCCGCCTGCCCAACGGGCGACACGTCGGTTGGTCCGTGGAAGCCGGTCTTGATGCCATAGATGGCGGCGAAGTCCGCGATCTTCTTGAGGTGGGTGATGCCGCCGGCGTGCGTGGCGGCCGCGCGCACATAGTCGATGAGCCGCTCGGTGATGAGGGTCTGGAAGTCATAGACGGTGTTGAAGACCTCGCCGATTGCCAACGGCGTCGTGGTGTGGTCACGCACGTAACGCAGGGCGTCTTGATCTTCTGCAGGGGTGCAGTCCTCGAGCCAGAACAGGTCGTAGGGCTCGAGGCTCTTGCCGAGTTGCGCAGCCTCGCGCGGCGTCATGCGGTGGTGGCCGTCGTGCAGCAGCGGCAGCTCGGCACCAAACTCGTTCCGCACCGCCTCAAAGACGGTGGGGACGTGACGGAGGTAGGCGCGCGTGTCCCACTCTTCTTCTACCGGAAGGGCGCGGCCCGACGCCGATCTGCCGGGCGGGTTCGTAGTCGTACCTCTCCCCGTCGCCACTTGCAGAGGCGGCAACTCCATAGACGGAGTCCAGCCCGGGGATCGCGGTCTGCACGCGAATGGCCTTGTAACCCAGTTCTTGGTGCTCGCGGATGGAGTCGAAGAGCTCCTCGTTGTCGCGGCCCGACGCGTGGCCGTACGCGAGCGCGCCCACGCGCGATTGGCCGCCGAGCAGTTGGTACAGCGGTAGCTGCGCGTACCGGGCCTTGATGTCCCACAGGGCCATGTCAACGGCTGCGATGGCCGCCATGGTGACAGGTCCGCGGCGCCAATAAGCGCCGCGATACAGGTACTGCCAGGTGTCCTCGATGTTCATCGCGTCGCGCCCAATGAGCAGCGGAATCACGTGGTCCGCGAGGTACACGGCCGCCGCCAAGCTCGCGACCGTTGAGCGTTGCGTCCCCAAGGCCAACCACACCGTCGTCCGTGGTGATCTTGAGAGTGACAAAGTTGCGCCCGGGGGACGTGAGAACCACCTCTGCGGCGGCGATTGATGGTCATAGCGCGCCAATCTAGTCGCGGCCCGTTCGGGCGCGGCGCCGACGCCGCGCAGATGTGCTCAACCCCACTCTCTAGCGCCCTATCAACCTCGCACTCCAAAGATCACTGCGTACGAGTCAGGGACATTGGTGAAGTCCTCCCACAGGTCGATTTCCGTACGATCTGGGCCCGTGACCGTTGGCGGCCTAAGGCTCGTGCCCGACGTGGCGCCGCCCGACCACGACCGGAGAGCATCGATCGCGTTGCGCTGGGTCAACAGCGCTGCGGATTCAAGAGCTTCCGTCGACTCGAGGTCCGCATCCGCCAGAGCCAGCGTCATGGCGCCCGTGACGGCATCAACGATGTAATAGGCCCCTGTACGGTCTTGGTCGGCCACACAGTTGACCGTGAAAGAGCCGTCACGATTCCAGACCTCAAAAGAGCAGAATTCAGTTCCGTCGACGAGGGTGGAACCGGCGCTTTCGACGTCCCGGATCACCAAGGCCGTTATCGGTAGCGACGAAGATGTTAGTTCCCCACACCGGGCTCGGGACCATGCCGATGTTTGACAACTCCGTCACCGCATCCTGCGCTTGGACGAAGATGTGTTCGTCAATGGCGTCCCCGTCCGTTGATGGGGTTGTCTCCAGCACGTACACCGAGTCGCCGGACGTCGTCTTGCCCAAGGGGTAGGCGCCCTGAATGGTCCACACGCCGCGCTCCTCGACCTCATCGAGAGTCCCCGTTGGCAGGGTCAGGCTGTAGACCTTCTGGGTAGTCCTTGTCGTAGACAAGGCCCGTCGCGTCGCTCGCGACGTAACTGAGCAAGATGGGCCTCTTCAACGGAAAGTCCGTCGTTGCGTACGCAAGGAGGCGCGTGCCCTCGGGTGGTGTGAAGTAGATGGCGACCGTGGAGCCGACCTCATCGAGGCCGACGTTCACGAAACTCGCGAGCTCGACGTCCCACTGGTTGATCCACCGACGTCCAATCGTCGGCTGTCATGGACGGCGCTTGCGGCATGCGCGGGTCGGCCTTCAGGTCGACGATCGCGCGCGGGCGTCGGGGTCGTGACGGGCGGCGTCACATCGCTCCCCAACACGATGGCACCAACGACAAACCCCGCGACGACCACAACCAGCGTCGCGACCCCCTCCAATGCGGCGCGCACCCGGCGATGGCGTCGGGCACGCTGAACGGTCACCTCGGCAACGGCCGTCAGTCGGTCGCCCGACGGCGTGGTCGCCTCTCGCTGAAGGGCGTCACTGAACAGTTCATCGAGGCGGCTCATCGGGCGCCTCCCTTCGGGGAGCGGACAGCAATGGGTTCTTCGGAGCCCTCGTGGGTGCCGAGGGCGGCATTGAGTTTCGCGAGCCCGTCGGCGACGTACCGCTTCACGGTTCCCTCCGCGATGCCGAGGGCATGCGCTGTCTGGAAGACGGACATCCCGTCAAGATGGCGCAGTACTACGCACGCGCGTTCCCTCGGGGTGAGCCGGGAGAGGGCGCTCGCGAGGTCCATCGAGAGCCCCACCTGGTCGGCGTGCCCGGCGATCGCAAGATCGGCCTCGGTGGCCGTGCCGCGCTTTGCTCGGGAGGAGCGTCGGGCACCGTCAAGGAAACGGGACACGATCGCACGCCGAACGTAAGCCTCCGCCTCGGGAACGGACGCTATGCCCCTGCGTCGGGAAAACGTAGAGATGAGCGCCTCTTGCACCAAGTCCTCTGCGTCGGCGCCGCCCGCAACCAGCCGCGCGTAGCCAACCAGCACCCCATAGCGCGCGTCAACGAGCGCTCTGGCAACGCCTTCCCATTCGGACACTGGCTGCTCCCCTCGATTCAGCGTATAGAACGAGTCTTAGTGCAAATCGGTTGGGGTGAATTCCCAAGGACGGGACTTAGGTCCCTCAGACTCAATCCGGCCGGGCCGTAGCGTCATCCATGGACACAAGTTCGGCAAAGGCGCCGATCTCCAAAAACGTGGCTCAGGCGGCCATCCGGGGACTTGACCGCCTGAGTCGCCCCCGTTCGGCGTCGGCGCCCCTATCCCTCCCCCAGGGTCGCCGACGCCGATACTTATTTCCGATCCCGTTAGCCTGGCCCCCATGGGCACCTACGCGACGAGCACCGTCATCACCGTGATCGGCACGGCGCTCCTGCTGCCCGTGGCGCTGCTGCCGATCTTGGCGATCGTGACCCGACGCTTTGGCGCCTTGCGCGGCTGGCCCATGTTGGCGTCGGCCGGATTGCTGGGCTCCTCGGTAGCGCTCGCCGCGTTCACGATCTTCCCGCTGCCTGACCCCGGCACGCTCGAGTGCACGGGCGGGACCCTCTCCTCGTATTGGCAAACGGATTGGTTCGCCTCGATTTCGCTCGTCGGCGATGCGTGGGGCGCGGTTGGCTTCCCTGCCGTACTCACCACGTCCGCCTTTGTGCAAGTGCTGTGCAACGTGCTGCTCTTTGTCCCCTACGGATTCTTCCTCCACCAAGTGACCCGCTGGCGTGGACTCACCGTCGTCACTGTTGGGCTCGTCACCTCCGCGTTCATTGAGGTCGCCCAGGGCACCGGCGTGTTTGGCCTCTACCCCTGCCCGTACCGCCTGCTCGACGTCGACGACCTCATCCTCAACACGGTTGGCGCTGGCGTTGGGGTGCTGATCTCGTTCGCCATCAGCCGACGCTCGTGGAGCCACCCGGAGCCCGTCTTCGACCTCGAACGGCCGACGGTGCCGCGCCGCCTCATTGCCGCGGGTATTGATCTGGGATTGCTGGTATTCCTGGCGGGTGGGGCCAAGGCCGCGTGGGTCAGCAACCTCGACGCGGACGCGCCTCATGACGTTGTCTTTGGTGCAGCCGCAGCCGCGCTGCTGGTCATCGTGGTGCCACTCATCCGCCGCGATCGCGCAACGATCGGCGAGATCACCGTCAACCTCGCGCCCACGCGCGGGTTGGAGTCTGGGGCGGCGGCAAGCAGGTTGTCCATTCTTGTCAGGGCAGCGGTCCGTTGGGCTCCCATCGTGATCTTCGGAGCGTGGGGCTTGGCGGTGGTTGCGGTGATCGAACTTGTCACGCTGCTGACAGGAAGCCACCGCCGCTCGATGGCGGGGCTGCTCGCTCACACCGCGATGCGCACCAAGCCCGCGATTGCCGCGGCACCGCCCACACCGGCTCGCTCGTGGGGTAAAGCCCAGGTCCTCGCCGGCGGCAACATGTCTGGCCCCGTGACGCGCGTTGGCGACACCGTCCGCAAGGCGCACCAGCCCCAAAGCGACACTGTGCAACGCCTCGTGGCGCACGCTCGCGCTCACGGCGTCACGTGGGCGCCAGAACCGCTCGGGATTGACGACGAAGGCAGGGACGTGTGGCGCTACATCCCCGGCGACGTTGACCACGGCGACCCTGGCGACGGCTATCCGACGGCCACCGTCGCCGACGTTGCAGCTCGCCTTCGCCAATGGCACGACGCGACGGTTAGCTTCCCTCGCAGCCGCGACGACGTGTGGTGGTGGCCAGGCAAGTTCCCTGCTGAGGTGATCTGCCACGTGGACTTTGCGCCTTACAACCACGTGTTCCGCGACGGGCGCTTCGTTGGCGCTATCGACTTTGACCTTTGTTACCCCGGCCCGCGCTTATGGGACCTCGCGTATACGGCCTACCGCTACGTTCCTCTCACGCCCGACGCCGACGAGGCCGTGCAGCAGCGTCGCCTCGAGCGCTTGGACGCCTTTCTTGACGCGTATGCGGGCGGCGACCCAGCATTGCGATACTCGCGTGACCAATTGCTCGGCTTTGTAGTGCCGCGCCTTGTCGCGATGGCGGATTGGTGCGATCGCCAAGACTCCGCCGATCGCCGCCGTGACGGCGTCATGTACCGGTCCCACTCGCAATGGATTGCGAATGGCGGGCTCGGCGACGCTGCTCCCGTCGCGGTCGCCGACCTGTCTTAAGTAGCGCCGGTAGATTTGGCCCATGCCCGCCCGCATCGCCCTTGTCAGCACTCGCGACATGCCCGTCCTCGACGCCGACGAAGAGTTGCTCTTGCCGTTGCTCTCTGAGGCGGAAATGGCCTATTGGGAGGATGACGACGCCGACTGGGCCTCGTACGACCTTGTGGTGCTCCGTTCCACATGGAACTACACCGAGCACCTCGACGCGTTTCTCGCGTGGGCCACTCGCGTGTCTCAGGTTACGCGCCTGGTGAATCCCGTCGAGATCATCGAATGGAACACCGACAAGCGCTACCTTGCGGATCTTGCCGCTCGCGGCATCCCGGTAGTTCCCACGGAGTTCGTCGCCCCTGGTGACACCGTGAGGCCCGACGCCGTTTCGGGCCACGTTGTCGTCAAGCCTTCGGTCGGGGCCGGGTCACGGGGGGCGTTGCTGTTCAACGACGACCCGTCGGGCGCGATGGCGCACGTGCGCGCGCTGCACGGCGAGGGGTCCACGGCCATGATCCAGCCGTACCTCGATGGTGTGGACGAGCACGGCGAGACGGCGCTGATCTTCGTGGGCGGCGAGTTCTCCCACGCGGCTCGCAAAGCCGCCATCCTGTCTCGCGACATGTCGTGGAGCACGGGTCTCTACGCCGACGAGAAGGTGACGCCCGCGACTGCCTCCGCTGCGGAGCTCGAACTCGCGCACCGGATCCTCGCCGACCTTCCTGGCCTCGCGTACGCCCGCGTGGACCTGCTCCCTACCGCCGACGGACCCGTGGTCCTCGAGCTAGAACTGACCGAGCCGAGCCTCTTCCTCGCACTTGACCCTGGGGCGCCCGCTCGTGCCGCCGCCGCCTTCAGAGCGTTACTCGGCCCCTAAGAACGAAGGCCGGCCATAGCGTCGGGCCGCGAGCGACACGTTACGATGGCCCGCGAGGGGAGTACTTCTCAAGTTCCGCTCCGGTCATCACGAGGCGCATGCCTCCCGGACGGGCGCCAGGCCCATGTGGCGTGGTGAAGGAGACCTCAGATCCAGAATCTGAGGTGACCCATGACTGAACTCAGCACAATCGGCACTCCGCAACTGTGGGCGATCACGCTCATTGGCGTCGTGGTCCTGCTGACCATCGACTTCATCATCACCCGCAAGCCGCATGAGGTGTCGATGAAGGAGGCCATCGGCTGGTCGATCTTCTACATCGCGCTTCCGCTCACCTTTGGCGTCTGGGTGTGGGCCGAGCATGGTGGCGATATTGGCGTGAAGTACTACACGGGCTACCTCGTCGAGAAGAGCCTGTCTGTAGACAACCTCTTTGTGTTCATCGTGATCATCGGGTCGTTCGCGGTGCCGCGGGCCCTGCAGCAACGCGTGCTGCTCGTTGGCGTGATCGGCGCGCTCATCCTCCGGAGCATCTTCATCGTCGTGGGCGCCGCGATGATAGAGAAGTTCGCCGCAACATTCCTGCTATTTGGCGCAATTTTGCTTGCCACGGCGATCAAGGTCTATCGCGACGCGCGCAGCGAAGAAGATGCGCACGTGGATACAGACCAGATGGCTGTTGTGAGGTTCATTCGCCGGTTCTGGCCGGTCACGGGCGAATACCACGGCACGCACGTCACCTGGAAGGAGATGGGGCGCCGCGCGCTCACGCCTCTCGGGCTCGTGATGGCGACGATCATCGGCACGGACATCGTCTTCGCGATCGACTCGATTCCTGCCGTCTACGGAATTACCTCCGATCCGTACCTCGTGTTCGTCACCAATGCGTTCGCGTTGTTGGGCCTGCGCGCCCTCTACTTTGTGCTCGAGGGCGCGCTGTCGAAGCTCGTCTATCTTGGCTACGGGCTCTCGATCATCCTGGCGTTCATCGGCGTCAAGCTGGTGCTGCACTGGGCGCACGGGATCTGGCCGGCAGTACCAGAGATCCCCACCTTGTTCTCCCTCGTGTTCATCATCGCGGTGCTCGCCGTCACCACCATCGTGAGCCTCAGGTCCACCAAGACGGTGACCGCCGGCGGGGAGCCGCCACCAGCGTGACCGGCGCGTTCCTTGACCTTTTGCGCTGGTAACGCGAGGCTTGCCGTGACTCGGGGGACGTGGAGAGGGAGCACGCGTGATCAAGATCTCGTTCGAGGTGACCGACGCGCCGCCGCGCCTTATCGTGACCGAACTCATGCCCTACCCCATTGAGTCCGTGTGGCTCGCGCAGACCGAGGCCCTCTACGTGCAGCGGTGGTGGGCGCCTGCCGGTTACGTCAATGTGGACACTGAGCTCAGCGCCGAGGTTGGTGGACCCTGGAGAGTGGTGCAACGCGATCCCCAAGGGAACCAGTTCGCGCTCTACGGCAAGGTGGAGGAGATCGTGCCGCGCGAACGACTCGCGATCTCTATCACCACGGAGATCTTCCCAGACGTGACGCTTCATCTGGCTCAAGATTTCGACGCGCAAGACGCGGGCACAAGGGTGATCAGTACGTACAAGTTCGCGAGTGAGGCGGAACTGACCAGCTACCTCAACCTTGGCGGCATGGACCGGCTCAGAGGTGCATCGGCTCGCCTCGATGCCTTACTAGGCCAACTCGCCGGGTGACGTGACGTGGCTCACACGCGCTCACCGCGCGTCGGCCGGCTTTAAGCAGTAAAATTGTCACCTTGCGCTCAACCAAGCGCCGTCAGATCGCCCGCCCACAAGGCACGGCGAACACCCCTGAGCCGTGCCGGCACCCCCGGCATTCGAAAGGACGTCATGGCCGTCCCCCGCCCCAATGAGGCCGACGCCGATTACCTTGCGCGCGCCGCGCACCAGGTCGACGCCCCGGATCGCTACGACGACTGGCGTGCTTACGCGTTCTCGAATGCGCCGGAGTTGCTCGACGACACCCGCCAGAATGATTCGCCCGCGAGGGACCAACCCACCGTCTAGGCTCGTGCCATGACCGAGCGCCCGGACCCCTTTTCCGCTCTGTCGCTTGAACAACTGCGCACGCGCACGAGTGCCAAGTGGCGCCACTACCCCGCAGACGTCTTGCCGCTGTGGGTCGCGGAGATGGACCTGGAGATGGCGCCCCCGATTGCCCAGGCGCTCAGCGCACTCATTCGCAACGGCGACACCGGTTATCCGGGCGATACTCCGTATCTCGAAGCCTTTGCGGCCTATGCCGACGCGACCTGGGGGTGGGACCCGAGCGTTGCGCGCTCGCGGGCCGTCGAATCGGTGATCGCCGGGTACACCGACACGCTTGTTGACGCGACCGACCTTGGCAGCACGGTGGTCGTCACTTCGCCCGTGTATCCACCCTTCTACTCGTATTTGCGGCAGGCCGACCGCGTGGTCGTGGCGGCGCCACTGGGCCCCGATCTGCGTATCGACATGGCGCGGCTCGAGACGGCTTTCTCCGAGGCGTCGGCGCGCGGCAATGCCGCGTTCTTGTTGTGCAATCCGCACAATCCCGGTGGCACCGTGCACACGCGCGCCGAGCTTGAGGCGGTCGCGGAACTCGCGGACCGGTTCGAGATTCAGGTGGTCTCCGACGAGATCCACGCCCCGATCGTCTACGCGGACGCGACGTTCACGCCGTATCTTGAAGTTGACCCCATGGGGATCGCGATCCACGCCGCGTCAAAGGGATGGAATCTTGCGTCGATTCCCGCGGCGATCGCGGTCTTTGGTGCCGACGCCCATGCCGCGCTTGCGCGCTACGACGCGGGCAAGCACTTTGGCCCCACGCACTGGGGCACCGTGGCGCAAGCGGTCGCGTATAGCCAGGGCGGCGAGTGGTTCGCCGATGTCCTGGCCGCGCTCGATCGCAACCGCCACCTGTTGGGCTCGCTACTTGCCGAACACCTTCCAGCCGTGGGATACCGCGTGCCCGAGTCGACGTATCTCACGTGGCTTGACTGCCGCGATCTTGGCCTTGGCGACGATCCTGCCGCGGTGTTCCTTGAGCGCGGTCGCGTGGCGCTCAACTCGGGGCCCACCTTTGGGACCGGAGGCGAGGGGCACGTGCGCATGAACATCGCGACGTCGCCCGCGATTCTCGAGGAAGCCGTCAAGCGCATGGTTGCGTCTCTCTAGAGCAACTTACGGCTTCACCCACGTGAGCGTGTAGCGCCATTTCACTCGCCTGCGGAACGTACTGCCAGGCAAGATGCGGGCCGACGCCTCTCTTACCTGGGCATACGTCACCGGCGGGGGCCACACGGTTGGGCTTGGCTGCTCCCATTCGCGATGCGTAAGCCGTCCCGCCTGGTGGGCGAAAACGGCCGCGGCCTCCCATGCCGCGTCCTTTGGCAGCTCCGATGCCGCAAGGCCGACAATCAACAGCATTCCCCCTCGTGCGAGCAGTGACTTGAACCGCTCAAGAGCCGGTTCGAGAGGCAAGTGGTGTAGCACCGCGAGCGCCGTGAGCGACGTCGTAGTCGCCGGGAAGTGGGGCGGTCATGACGTCGCCATCGAGGTACGTGATCCCCGCGCTCGCTTGCGCGCGAGCGAGCGCCAGGCTCGGCGCATCGGAATCAATCGCCGTCACCTCGAGCCCGCCCTCCGCGAGCGCCCGTGCCGCGAATCCTTCGCCGCAGCCAACGTCGAGCGCGGTCGCGGCATCCGCAGGGACCTCGCGCAGCAGGTCGCGAAAGTAGTCGATCGTGTGGTTGCGGCGCTCCGCGTCGGGGATGGTCATGCGGCGAGGTCTCTCACGTATCTGACTTCAGGCACCGGAACGCCGCCAAACTGCTCCTCCTGTAGCCCGCCGTCGGCGCCCAACCTTCGCGTTCATAGAACCGTCGCGCGCGTGGGTTGTCGCTGGCTACCCACAGGTAGGCCGCTTCGTGGCCCTGCTCGACGAGGTGCGCGAGCGCCGCCGAATGCAGCACCGTAGCGAGCCCGCTTCCGAAGGCCTCAGGGTGCACATTCAGCACCCACAGCTGCGCGCTCGCGGGGGGATCGGCATCACGCGCGCTGCCCACGGTCGCGAAGCCGTCCACCAGGCCGTCTTCGCTCAGGCCAACCAGCGTGGTCCCGTCGGAGAGCGCGTCTTCCCAGCCGCGCGCAAAACGAGACTCGTCAAGCCCGGCGAGAAAGGCGTCGGGCATTGTGCCTGCGTATGCCACGCGCCACGCGGCGATGTGTACGCGAGCGAGGGCCGGGGCGTCGGCGAGTGTTGCGGGTCGAACGTCCATGACGTCACCATAGCCAGGCGGCGATAATGGGGCCATGACGTCGCCGCGCGTACTCATCCTCCACGGTTTCCAGCACCATCGCGATCAGGGGCATTGGCTCTGGTGGCTCGCCGAGGAACTGCGGCGCTTGCACATTCCGGTGCAGTACCCGCAATTGCCCAACCCGGACCACCCCGTGCCCTCGGAGTGGATCAACGTTGCCAAGGATGAACTCGCGATGCTCGGTGAAGGCGAGCGAATCGTTGTCACGCATTCGCTCGGCGGGGTGCTGTGGTCACACCTGGTGCAACTGGGGCTCACCAGCAACGAGCGCGTACTGATGGTGGCTCCGCCGTCGCGCGACCGGCTCGATGGAGCGATCGCCGCCTTCGCGGGCACCCTAGGCCCGGACTACCTCGACACCACGGGAGTGACTCTTGTGGCGCGAGAGCGCGATCGCTACCGCAACACGCCGCTCAATTGGCTCGACGGTGGCCGCGCGCGCGACGTCCACGTGCTCCCTGGCGAGGGCCACATCAACACGGACGACGGGCATGGGCCGTTCCCGCGCGCCCTCGAGTGGGTGGTCAAGGGGGCGTGGCCCACGTGACACTTCCCCCAACGGCCATTCCGCCGGGCGAGGTTCCGATCACGGCCGAGCTGGTAATGCGGCCTGGTGGCCGACCAGTTTCCCCACTTCGCCGATCTCCCGCTCGCGCACCTCAACGATGGCTGGGACAACTCGGTCTATCGCCTCGGCGACGAACTACTCGTGCGATTGCCTCGGCGCCAGCTCGCCGCAGACATCGCGGTTGCGGAGCACGATTGGCTTCCACGGCTCGCCACCAACTGGACGTTCCCGGCGCCGGTACCCCTCGCCGTCGGTCAACCGGGCCGCGGGTACCCGTGGCGGTGGGCGCTCGTGCCCTGGCTCACGGGCACGGTTGCGATGGAGGCGCCCCTCACGGCCGACGGCGCGGCGGACCTGGGCGCCGCTCTCGCGCAGGTGCATGTGCCGGCGCCGACAGGCGCTCCGTACAACGACTGGCGCTCGACCCCGCTCGCGCACAGGGCGGAGCGGTTCGATCTCCGGCTCGGCCTGCTCGCCGCCCAGACAGAGTGGGTGCTCGACACAGCCGCAGCGATGGCCGTGTTCGAGGCTGCCGACGAGCGTGGGCCGCTCACCTGGTGTCATCTCGACCTGCACGGAAACAACGTCCTGAGTCTCGACGGCAGGCTCGGAGGGCTACTCGACTGGGGCGACTCAGGTGCGGGCGATCCGGCCACCGACCTTGGTCAGTCGCTCTACCTGGTGGGATCCACGGACTACGAGACGCTCGCGTCGGCCTACGTTGCCGATGGCGGGCCCGCGGATCCTTTCGCACCGCGAGTGCGAGCGGAGGCACTGGTGTACGCCGTGACTATGGCCACGCTCGACGAGCCGCACTACCGGGCGTCGGGCTGGAGGTCCCTTGCGGACCTGGGGGTCGCGAGCGAGGCCTAAGCCCCCACAGACTGCAAAAACGGCTCAAGCTCGAGCCAGTTCTCCTCGTCCGTGCGGTCCTCGCGCCAGATGGCCAGGTATTGCGCCTTGGTCTCCGCGCTAAGCGCCTCCCAGTCCGCCATCACCTGCTCGGCGTTGGCGTGCCAATAGCCAACGATGCGCTGCTGAGAAATGGGCAAGCCCAATCTCCTTGCGGAGCAGCGTGCGGGCCGCGCGTGAGATGCGAGACTCGCATGCGATCCACACATAGGGGTTGGCCTCCGGCACGATGACACCCTCCGCGGCGAGGCCACGCACGATGTCGCACACGGCAGACGGCCCGATGCCGTTTCCGGCAATGCGCCACTGCGCGTCGACTCGCGCGGCGGACGCGAACTCTCGGACCTCCTCAAGCGACGGCACCTCCACCACCACGCGGAACGCCTCGTCTGCCGATGCATCGCCAAGGATCCGCACGATCGCCTGGCAACGCCGTGAGGTCGCCGATCAGCACCCGCGTGCCGGACCCAGCGGGAGGGCCGTAGTACTCCCATGGATCGGACACCGTCACTACATCGCCGATCGCGGCTTCCTTGCCCCACGTGGATCCAGGGCCGTCGCCGTGCAAGAACACCTCCACCTCGAGGCCACCCTCGAAGACGCCGCTCACGGTGTAGTGGCGCTCGGAATGGCCGTCAACGTCGAGCGTGTCCGCACCAACGTCGATGTGCACAAACTCGTCGCCGACGCCGGTGGTAACCCAAGCGTCGGGCGATTCAAACGTGAGCGAAAGCCTGACCATCAGCGGCGTGACCTGCTGCCGCCCAGTAATCGTGGCGTTGTGAATCGTCTCCATGATCAGGACGCCGGAGCGATGCCGGTTGGCAGGGTTGCAGGGTCGCCATCGAGCGCGAGCTCGAGCTGCGGCACAAGGCGGTCGAGCGCGAACGGAATCGACAGCGGGCTCGCGAACGAGAACGCGCCCTCGAAGACGCCGTCCGTTGACCAGATCTGGCCGCCCTTGAGCGTGGCGTTCATCTGTGGGTACAGCGGCAGCGCCGTGACCGTCTTCTCCGTATCGGGCGCGGTAGCACCAAGCCAGATGAGGGCGTCAGAGTCGATCTTGTCGAGGTTCTCTGGGCTTACCGTCACGTAGAAGTCCTTCGTGGAGTCGCCAAGGGCGTCGATATCGGTCACGTTGGGGCCAAGGCGCCCGATGAGCGCGGGGCGGGGATCGAGCGAGAAGTACGCGCCAGGCTGACCCTCGTAGAAGAAGCTCACCGCCGCGCTCGAGTTCTTCCACTCCGGGTGCGCGCCCGCGATGCCCGTGATCTTGGCGTCGATGTCAGAAATGATGGTTTCGCCGATTGATACCTTGCCGACCGCCTTCGCGATGGCGCGCGTTTCCTCATCGAAGGGCATGCCGTAGTCGGCGTAGTCGCCGCTCTGCGCGAGCGTGGGGGCGATCTGGCTCAAGAGGTCGTACTGCTCCTTGGTGATGCCGGACCACGTGGCGATGATGAGGTCAGGGTTCAGCGCCGCGATCGGCCTCCATGTCGAGGTCTCCGGAGCCCAGCACAGTGGGCTCCGCACCTACGGCCTTGCGGGCGTCGTCGGCCCATGGCCAGGTCGCGTAGTCGTAGCCGCCGTACCACTCGCGCACGGCGATGGGGGCGAGGCCCATCGCATAGAGCCAGTCTTGCTCGTGGAAGCCAACCGTGACGATGCGCTCCGGCTGCCCAGGGATCTCGGTGGTGCCGAACTTGTTCTCAATCGTGACGGGGAACTGGCTGTCGGGCGCCGGCGCAGTTGGCTCGCCGATCGTGGTCGAGGGGCTCGACGAGCCGGAGCACGCAGCCAGCGTGAGGGCGGCGACGGCGATCAGTGCCGTGGCGAAGGCGGCGGCGACGCCGCGCTTGGTCCTCGTGGTGGTCATGGTGTCTTCTCCTTGGTTGCGGCGCGCCGTGCCGGCGCTCCAGTTGGGACGATGAGCGGCGTGCCAGTCACCGGATCGGGAACAACAGTCACGGGCAGGCCAAAGGCCGCCGTCACGCGGTCTGCGGTGAGCACCTCAGTAGGGCACTCCGCGCGCGAGGATCAGGCCCGCGCTCATGAGCACAAGGTGGTCCGCGTAGCGCGCGGCCTGGGCCAGGTCATGCAGCACCACAACGATGGTGCGGCCGTCTTGAGCGAGGCCGTGGAGCGAGGTCAAGTACCTCGTATTGGTGGGCGATGTCGAGGAACGTGGTTGGCTCGTCGAGCAGCAGCAACTCGGTGCGCTGCGCGAGCGCGAGCGCAATCCACGCGCGCTGGCGCTGACCACCGGAGAGCGAGTCAACCGGCGGTCGGAGAGCCCGATGAGCCCCGTCGCACGCAAGGCTTCCGTCACCGCGTCCGTGTCGCCGTCCGACCATGGACGAAGGGGCCGCAGGTACGGCGTACGGCCGCGCCCAACCAGGTCCCTCACGCGTGATACCGCCGGGCGCCACCGGCGACTGCGGCAAGATCCCGAGCTCCCGCGCGACCTCGCGCGTAGGGCGGTCGTGGATGTCGCGACCGTCAAGCAAGACGGTGCCCGACGCTGGGGCATGCAGGCGCGCGAGTCCCCTCAGCAGGGTGGACTTTCCGCAGCCATTCGGGCCCACGATCGCCGTCACCGAGGCCGGCGGGATCTCGATGCTGACGCTCGTGCACAACGCGGGCGTCGCCGTACGCGAGGGTGAGTCCGCTCGCGCTGAGCCTCGAGTGTGTCGGTCATTGGAACGACCCCTTCGAACGCACGATCAAGTAGATGAGATAGGGGCCGCCGATGAGGGACGTGTACAGGCCCACGGGTAGCTGGACGGAGCCCAACAGTTCTCTCGCGGCAAGGTCTGCCACGACGGTCAGCACCACACCAACAAGCACCGAGGCCGCAACGGTGATGCCAGGGCTGCGCGTAAGGCGGCGCGCAATCGCTGGCGCAACGAGCGCAATGAACGCGATGGGGCCAACCAGCGCGGCCGCAAGCCCAGCCGCCACGGCGGCCGTCGCGAGCGCCGCGAAGCGCAGCCTGCCTGGACGCAAACCAAGTCCGGCTGCGAGGTCGTCGCCCATTTCCAGGACGCGAAGGCGCCGGGCCATCAGGAGCGCTATCGGCACGATGAGCAGGCACGACGCTACGCCGATGGCCACGTGTTGCCAGTTTCGTGCCGCCGTGGAACCGACGATCCACGCATACGCCTGGGGCACCACCTCTTGCGGAATCTTGACGAGAAGCAGCGTGATCACCGCGGTCGCGACAAAGTTGATGCCGATGCCAGCGATGATCATGCGGAACGGCTCGAGCCTGCCGTTGGAGCCGAGCACGATCACGAGCGCAGCCGCGACGAGCGCGCCGAGCACCGCCCACGGGGCGAGGGCGAGCGATGACGTGGTCTGGGTGAGATAGATGCATGCGACAGCGCCAGCAGCCGCACCCGCGCTGATGCCTAATAGGTCCGGAGAGGCGAGCGCGTTGCGCGCGATCGACTGCATCAGCGCACCGGAGGCCGCGAGTAGCGCGCCGACGAGCGCGGCGGTGTAAATGCGCGGCGCACGGAGCTGGCCAACGATGAAGTCCGCTCCCGTTCCGGTGTCGATCCCCACGGCCGCGCGCAACGTGTCCCACAGCGAAACGTTCACCGTGCCGCTCCACAACGAGAAGACGATGACGACGATCGCGACCGCGCCGATGCCAATGGTCACGCGGGTTGCGCGTGTCAGCCTTCGCCGCGGCCGGGTGACGTGCGGCGCGGACGCGAGCGGGGCGTCGGGCAGATACGTGGTCACAGCGTTACCACCGTGAGTTTGCGAGCCATAAGCGCGAGCACCGCGCCCCCGAGCAGTGCCGTGGTCACGCCGACGGGAACCTCGCCGGGCCGCGCGATGAGGCGCCCAGCGACGTCGCACAGCAGGATGACCGCGGCGCCCACCGGGACGCTGAGCGCAAAGAGCCAACCGAGTCGCGCTCCCGTGACGCCGCGTACGAGGTGGGGAACTGCGAGGCCGATGAACGCGATGGGGCCGGCGATAGCGGTGGCAAGTCCAGCGAGCAGAGTCACCGCAACCATGACCAACGCGCGAGAACGGCCAGGGTGCGTGCCAAGAGATGCAGCGGAGTCGTCGCCGAGTGCCAAGGCGCCGAGCGAGCGCGTGACCATTGCCGCGATCAGCACCGCGAGCACGCCAGCCGCGGCGAGCGCGAAGAGCGGTGCCTGAGCCCTTGCAATGAGAGACCCAGCCAACCAAAACCGGAAGGTGCTAAGCGCCTCGGGGTTCAGGAGCAAGAGCGCGGTCGTCAGAGAGCCGAGCACAGCGGTAAGCGCTGCCCCGCCGAGCGCGAGGCGCACCGGAGACGACATGCCAGCGCCGCGCCCGCCAATCGCGAAGACGGCGACGCCGGCAAGTCCCGCACCAAGGAATGAAAGCCACAGTTGCGGCGAGAAGCCGCTGACGCCAAACACGGTGATGCCGATCACGATCGCGAGCGCGGACCCCGCGTTGATTCCCAGCAGGCCCGGGTCCGCAAGCGGGTTGCGAGTAATGGTCTGGGTGAGCGCGCCTGCGAGCGCTAGCGCGGCGCCAGCGAGGACGCCAATCGCTGTGCGCAGCACCCTGCTCTCGCGAATGATGCCTTGCTCTGGGACCGCAGGGTTGTAGTGGAATAGCGCGTCCCACACGGTGCTCAAGGGAATGGAGCGTGCACCAAGGCAGAGAGACAGGATGATGGCGAGCGCGAGCAGCGCGAGCGCGGCAATCAGCCACGGCGCCATGGAGCGCGCCGTAGAACGCCGGGGTGCGTCGAAGCGCACGGCGGTGCTTTCGCGCGTTGTCATGGGTCTCCGGCGGTAGTGCGGCTGGCGGGTAAGGGTTACCTAACTCGTCAAGTGTACCTGCATTTCGCAACGCGCTACTTGCGTAATTCGTAGCAATGTCCGGCAGCACTAGCCTGGTTGCATGGCCGCCGCAAGCAATCCGCGCGCGCAAGGCTTCTCCCCGCTCGTCAGCGAGCGGCTCGTGCTGCGAGCGATGATCACTAGCGACGCGGCTGATCTCGCCGCGCGCCGTTCTGATCCCGCGACCGCGCAGTTCCAGGGATGGGTCATCCCGTATCCGCTTAACCGCGCGGAGCAGCTCGTGGCCACCGTGTCCGCGCTTGACGGGCCGACGCCTGGCGAGTGGTACGGGGTGACCACCATCGAGAAGGAAACGGGCGTGATCGTTGGCGACATCGCGGTACTCCTCGCGGACCACGGCAAGACCGCGGAGATCGGCTACACGCTGCATCCGTGGGCGCGCGGCAAGGGGTACGCAACTGAGTCAGCAGCCCGCATGATCGACCACCTCGTCAATGACGTGCGCGTGCACCGCCTCGAGGCGTCGACTGACCCGCGCAACCTCGCCTCGAACCGGGTGCTCGAGCGCCTCGGCTTTGCGCTCGAGGGCGTGAAGCGCGAGTCCTACTGGCTTGGTGACACCGTCTCCGACGACGCGATGTGGGGCCTTCTCGCACGCGACTGGGCACAGAATCGGCACTCAACCGTAGCCAAACCGTGACCGGTGTGGCTTGCTGCAGGTAGCGTCGGCCGCCAGACTCTTGGGTGTAGGGGGAAGCCGCAACAGCCTGGCAGGGTAGCGGCACTAGTGGCTGGCTTCGCCGGGTCAACGTTGATCCGGCGGAGCCGCTTCACATGTGAGGCAACCAGAGCCGCCGTCACAGAGTCTCGTAGAACCCCACCTTGTTTCCCTCTGTGTCCAAGATGTACGCGTAGTAGCCGTAGTCGCTGCCGATTTCCGTGACTGGAAGCACGACCTCGCCGCCCGCTCCTTGCACGCGATCCAGGGCGTCCTGGAGCTTGCCATCCACCTCGAGGTAAACGAGCGAACCCTCTGCGCTCGGCTTTCTGCCGTCGAGAGAAAGCGCGCCCGCCAACGCCCTCGTCGTCGTGAGGAAAGGTCGCGACCGGAGTGCCGACCTCCATGCGCTCAAGCTGCACGCCCAGCACCGCCTCGTAGAACAGGACTGCTCGGTCCATATCGGTCACCGGAATCTCGAACCAGTTGATGGCGTGTTTTGGCATGTTGGCTCCCCTTCTCGTCGGTATGCCCGACGCTACGCGACCCCTCGCTGTTGCGCACCTTTACACTTCCCCGGTGGGACATCTGCAACTGACCGAACTTGGATTCACGCTCGCTGACGGGCGCGTGCTGCTGCGCGACGTCACGCTTAAGGTGAGCGCAGGAGACGTCGTGGCCCTTGTGGGGCCTAACGGCGCCGGAAAGACGACGCTCACCCGGATCGTGACGGGCGACGTCGCCGCGAACAGCTGGTACGTGCGCGGTCACGGGCAGGCTCGGCGTAATGCGCCAGTTCATAGGGTCGGTAAGGGACGACTCAACGGTCGCCGACCTGCTCCTCTCGCTAGCGTCGCCCAAGCTGCGCGCTCTCGCCGAGCGTGTGCGGGCCGCCGAGGAACGCATGCACGCTACCGGAGCGGAGAAGGATCAGCTTGCCTACGCGGACGCCGTGATTTCGTGGGGTGACGAGGGCGGTTACGAGCTCGAGACGTTGTGGGACGTGTGCACGGTCGCCGCGCTCGGCATCTCGTTCGACCGCGCGCGCGATCGAGCGATCACCACGTTGTCCGGCGGCGAGCAGAAACGACTCGCGCTCGAGGCGCTCCTGCGCGGCGACGATGAGGTGCTGATCCTCGACGAGCCAGACAACTACCTCGATGTTCCAGGCAAGCGCTGGCTCGAGGAACAGCTCATCGCGTCCCGGAAGGCGATCCTGCTCGTCAGTCACGATCGCGAGCTGCTCAACCGCTCTGCGAACCGCATCGCCACGCTCGAGCGCCACGCGACCGGCAGCACGCTGTGGGTGCACACAGGCCCGTGGAGTACGTACCGCGACGCGCGCGAGGCGCGGAATGCCAAGCTCGCGGAGGACCTGCGCCGTTGGGACGAGGAGCACGAGCGAATCAAGGAGCTCGTGCGGATCATGCAAGAGCGCGCCAAGATCAGCCCCGACCTCGCGTCGCGCTACCAAGCGGCCCAGACCAAGCTGCGCAAGTTTGAAGAGGCAGGCAAGCCAGAGCCCGTGCCGCTTCCTCAATCCGTGAACATGCGGCTTGCCGGCGGGCGCACGGCCAAGCGCGCCGTTGTCATCGAGAAGCTTGAACTCACCGGCCTCATGAAGCCGTTCGACGCCGAGATCTGGTTTGGCGACCGCGTCGCCTTGCTCGGTTCCAATGGATCAGGCAAGTCGCACTTCTTGCGGTTGCTCGCGGCGGGCGGATCAGATCCGGACGACGAGCACCTCCCTGCCGGTGACGTGGTGCCGGAACCAGTGACGCACACAGGTACGGTCCGGCTCGGCGCCCGCGTGCGGCCCGGTTGGTTCGCGCAGACTCACGCGCATCCAGAGTGGACGGGCCGCGCGCTCGTCGATATCTTGCACCGAGGCGACGACCACCGTGCGGGCCTCGCACGTTCGGCGGCCGAGTCTGTGCTGGACCGTTACGGGCTCGGCGCGTCATCCTCTCAGGCGTTCGAGACCTTGTCAGGGGGGCAGCAAGCGCGGTTTCAGGTGCTCCTCTTGGAGCTCGGCGGCGCGACGATGCTGTTGCTCGACGAGCCGACAGACAACCTCGACCTTGAGTCCGCGGAATCGCTAGAGGCCGCGCTCGCCACGTTCGAGGGCGCCGTGCTCGCCGTCACGCATGATCGTTGGTTCGCGCGCGGCTTCGATAGCTTTCTCATCTTTGGCGAAGACGGCGAGATCATCGCAAGCACAGAGCCGGTGTGGGACGTGGGGCGAGTGAACCGCGACCGCTAGCGGCAATTGATCCACTGGGAATAGCGTCGGCCTACCTGCGTTGTAAGTGTACGTAGCCGTACACTTACAACTAGGAGGACTCATGAAACGCTAT
This sequence comes from uncultured Actinomycetota bacterium, assembly GCA_963757685.1. Classification (GTDB taxonomy): domain Bacteria; phylum Actinomycetota; class Actinomycetes; order Actinomycetales; family Demequinaceae; genus Demequina. Next base: position 350,144 of record CAVWSW010000006.1, read on the forward strand.
TTTGCCCGCACATATGTAGAACTGATTGGTGCCGCTGGCACCGTGGCGACAGCCCTCGCCGTGTGGCAGGCGATCACGCAGTCAACGCCTGGATTGCTACTCGCCGCAGCTCCGTGGGCAGTCGCAATCGCGCTCATCGCGGGTTCCAAGGTGGCACCTTCGAGCGTCGTGGCTCGCACAGGGAAGCACCCCTGGGCCGCTTACTCGGCCTCCACCATTGCCACTGTCGGGGCGTTCATTGTTGATCCCGTAGCAGGGGTGGTGGCGGGGCTGGGCTTGGCGGCATTGCTCGGCTACACCCTCTGGTACTCGCGCCAACACGTGCCAACCGCCGTCGCCACGGTGGGCGACCCGCTCCCCGTTTTTGACCTCACCACCGTGAACGGCGAGCGCGTGACCTCAGAGGTGTTCACCGGCGATCCTCACGTCATCATGTTCTATCGCGGCAACTGGTGTCCGTTCTGCGTTGCCCAGGTGAAAGGCATCGCGGCACAGTATCGCGAGCTTGAGGCCCGCGGGGTGAGGGTGGCGCTCATCAGCCCCCAACGGGCAGACGACACGGAAGAGTTGTCAAGGCGCTTCGATGCGCGCATGGACTTTTACGTGGATGTCGATGGGGCAGCAGCGCGCACGCTAGACCTCGTTCAGGAGGGCGGCACTCCGGTGACGTTTGGCGGCGGCACGAACGGCGATACCGTTGTGCCAACCGTCATCATCACGCGGGCCGACGGCACCGTCGCGTGGATTCACCACGCGACGGATCACCGGGTGAGGCCCGAGCCGTCGCTGTTCCTGGAGGTCATCGATCGTGAAGGGATCGCCATCGCGAGGCGAGGGGCGTAAGGCAGCGATTGCCGAGGTCGCGCTCCGGGTCTTCCTGGAGCGCGGCTTCGACGTCTCCGTCGATGACATCGCCGCCGCCGCCGGGGCGTCGAAGCAGACCATCTACAAATTCTTCGATGGCCGGCCCGGTCTCGTTCGCGCGGCGCTCGCGCTGGAACTGGAGCGCGTGGTCGGCCCGATGCGCGATGCGGCGACTCGCCCTGGTGAGCCTCGCGAGCGTTTGAGTGAATTCGCCCGGGCTTACCAAGCGGTGCTCTTCTCGGACGAATGCCTGGCGATGTACCGCTATGTCATTGGGCATGCTCAGACCGACGCCGACCTTGGGGTCGCGTTCAACGGCCTGATTGTCGACTATGTGCTGAGCCTGGTGACGCCGGTGATTTCCGAGGCCACGGGCGCCGCCCCGCGTGACGCGGATGCGCTCGCCAGCGGTTTTGTTGGCGCCCTTCAAGGGAGCGAATTGAACCGCGCCCTTGCTGGCATGCCCGCTAACCCCGATCGGTTGATCGCTCTGCGAGATCATGCGCTGCACATGCTCGCCGACTAAAGCGCGCATCGCCGAGGCGCGTCCGGGGGTCGGGCTGGCTCAGTGCATCGCCTCTACTGCGACCATCGCTTCCCGGAGGCCAACGCCATGCAACTCGCGGTACAACTTGATCGCGGGAATCAACTGATTCTGCGCAACGAGTGCACGCACCTCCGCATCGCTCCTGCCCCCGTCCGACGCGGAAGTTGAAGGAGCGGGGCGCGGCCCGGCCGTCTGTCCGCTGGCCATCGCGTCGATCGCGTTCTTCGCATTCAAGAGGCTCACGCCATGCAGTTGGCGATACATCCTGATCGCGCCGATGTTGTCGCCCGCGCGAACCAAGCGATTGATCTCGTCTGTGGTCTTGAGTTGCGCCGCGGGCGGCGCGACATATTGCTGAGCTGGCGCCGCAGCAGGCGAGCGGGTTGCTGCGGCACGTGAGGGTGACGCAGGCGGGCGCGCAGCTTCGGCCTCGCGCATCACGTCTTCGGAGGTGTGCGCCCTCTCGCCCCCGAATAGTTCACGCCAACCCATGCCTGCCACGTTACAGGGTCGCTCGGAGCACGCCCACGCTACGGCCACCTATGCCCGCTTGAGCACCTCAACACCGAAGGGAGAAAGCGTGACCGCGATGGCCGCGTCGCCGTCGAGCGTCTCAAGCGAGGCGCCGCTCGGCACCGTCTCAACCACAGCGTCGGCCATGTTCACGAGCCACACGAAGCGCGCGCCATCCGCGCCGTCCATCTCGCCAACGATGACGTGCGGAGAGTCAACGCGCAGGTCGGGTGCCACGTCCGCCTCCGCCGCGAGCGCGGCGTAAAGAACAGCAGTGGAGTCCGGATTTACCGCCGCGGACACGGCGGCCATGTGCTCAATGGGATAGGTGCACAGGATCGCCTGGCCCTCGCCAAGATGGTGGCGAACCAGCGCTGGCCTCCCATGTTGATCCACGGCGACGACCTCCGCGCCGTCCACCTCAACCGGCAGGTACGCTCGCGAATTCTCGGTGCCCGCCGCGCGCCACGACAACGTCGTGCCCGCCTCGATGTCTCCAAAATCGGCGAGGAACGTCAGCTCAACAACGTCGTCCTCGATCACGTCGACGAGCCCGTAGCGCGTGAGCTTCTTAACGCCGAACAGCTCGTGCATCGTCGGCCACCATGGGCCGCGCTGGTTGGAGTGAGTGCCCAAGAAATACGAGGCGTAAACGGTCTTTCCGGCCCGTACTAGCTCGTCGAGGCGCACCCACGTTGGCGATGTGAGCGCCTTTGTGGAGGGGATCAGGTAGAGCGTCGCGTCGTCGGGGAGCCCGGCGCCCACATCCATGGGTTCGTCGGCACTCGCGTAGCGGTGCTGAACCCCCGCGTCCAGATCGCGAACGGTCCCTGGTTTCCATGAGGTGCCGTCCGCCTCACGGATGAAGCCAACGGACAGCCCGGCGTACCGCGCGGAAACGTACGCCTGCATGAGCGTCGCAACGGCCGTCGGGCCGTCCTCTGGGGCCGTGAACGGGTACTGATTGTCGAGGTACGCGGTGACCACAAGCGCGATCTGCGAGTCAGGACGTGTGAGCGCGGCGCCGTCGATGCGGTCAAGCAATGCGCGGAAGTCGCGCATCTCGAGAGCCTGGGGTTTAGCGACCCCGTGGCGATCGACAAGCCCAAAGTGCTGTTCGAACGGCCTGTGCGTGTACGGCGCCTGCGCGTAGAGGTCGTCGTAGTCTGCGTTGTTCCACGCGAGCCAACCGGTGGCGCCCGCCAGCAAGGTGTGGTGGAGCAGCTGGCGATAGTAGTGCGCGCCATTCTCGTCGGACGTGTAGTCGGACGTGAGCCCAAACTCCTCCATGACCACTGGCTTGCCGCTGCGCTGGAGCATCTCGCAAATGAACGCAGCGCCAAGGAACTGCCGCGCCTGATCGGTCTCCATGCGGTACACGTGAGGACCCAGAAAATCGACCAACGCGGCGATGTCGCGCACGCGGAAGCCGTTGTCGCGGCCGGTGATCTCCACTCCCCACGCGCCCTCGCCAACGCTCACGGGCTGAGTCCCGCCCCCGGCGCGCACTGCATCGATCAGTATCTGGGTCCAGCTGATGATCACGTCCGGATCCAGAGAGTCGTTTCCACGGCCGCGCCAGTCGCCGTATATCGGTACCTCGTTCGTGAGCAACCAACCGGCGATGGCAGGGTGATCGTGGAAGCGGGCCGTGATTTCACGCACGTACCAGGCCTGACGCGCCACAAACCAGACGTCGGAGAACAGGTTGCGCCCGTCTCGCCACACCGGATCCCAGTTCTGACCCGACATGTGGCCAACGATGAACGTCGGTATCGTCTGCATCCCGAGTGCCGCGTGACGGTCAAGGAAGTCGCGATAGCGCTCGATCATGAGCTCGTCGAGGCGATCGGGCTCGGGATGGAAGTCTGGCCAGTAGAGGAACGATCGCGTCACGGTCATGCCGTGCGCGCGCATCTGGTCGAGTTCTTCGCTCACGACGTCGGCGTCGTAATGGCGCCACATGAGCGGCCCTCCCGCACGGGACCAAAAGTTCACACCCATCCACGTGTGCGCTTTGCCGCCAGCTTCAACCTTGAGATTGGGTCGCTCCATCGCGATCTCACCTTCGCTCGTCATGGGGCCCGACGCTGGGCTCACCTCCCATCCTAAGCATCAGTTCGAATCGTTTCGCCACCGGGCTCTCTGGTCCCCTGAATCGCGCGCTAATCTGGGGCTATGTCCCCCACGACAGCCGAGGACGGCAGGATCATCCCAAGCGACGACCAAGTCGCCGCGATGGTGTTTGATCAGTTCCCCGCGCTCGCCGGCAGGGAAATCGGCCGTCGCTACGTGATGCCTGACCACCTCACCGTGCGCATCGGCGACGACTACGGGGTGCTCATGCCAAACATCCCGGGTCAGGATCACCTCTACGCGCGGGTCGCCGACCTCCTTGAGCCGCTGCTTCCCCTGTGGACTTTCCCCTACTCCGCGCCCATCGGCACCGGCGTGCCGCAAGGTGACTTTCCGTATCACTTCACCTTGGTGAAATGGATCTCCGGATCTACCGCCGCTTTCGTTCCGCTACACGACGCCTCCGCGCAGATGCTCGGCGACGCCTTGCGCCAACTTCACCGCCCAGCACCCGCGGACGCGCCTACCAGCCCCCTAACCTCCCTTACCCTCGCAGCCCAAGAGGGAGACTGGCGGCGATTGCTCTCGGCGGCCATGGCGTCGGGTGCTCCTGAAAACCGCGTGCTTGACGCGGTGAAGGCGGACGCTGTGTGGCAACGCGCCGCCGCCACCGAGATTGACGTGCAGACCTGGACGCACGGGACTATCGAGCCGCACGCAATTCTCAGCGACAGGGGCGCGTTTGCGGGGATCCTCATCTGGCACCGCTTCGGCGTTGGCGACCCAGCTGCTGACCTCGGCTATGCGGCCAATCTCGTGTCTCGAGAGCAACTCGATGGGCTCGCTTTCACGTACGGCGAGATGTCGTCCGCGACCGCCACGAGAGCTCAAGGTTGGCAATTGCTCGGAGCCCTGCGACTCATCGAGACGCGCGACCCGTTCCTGGTGAGACTCGCGTGGGAGCGCCTCATCGAGCTCGACCTCGTCTCGGAGGCCTGACGGGCATGGCACAGTAGTTCCATGGAGATCTTTGAGACTCCGCTGCCCGGCGTTGGCGTGCGCTACGAGTTCACTGCCGAAGGCGGCGACCACGTTGGCGTCATCGTGCGCCGCGACGGCAAGCGCGACATCGCGTTATACGACCGCCTTGACCCCGACTCGTGTCGTGGCACGGTTGAGCTCAGCGAGTCGGACGCCGGCAAAGTTGCTGAATTGCTTGGCGGCACACAGATCACGGCACGGCTGGACGAGCTCAAGCACACCGTGGAGGGCCTCGCGATCGAGTGGATCACCATGCCCGCGTCTGGTGGCCTCACGGGCAAGCGCATCGCCGACGGACAGATCCGCACGCACACGTCTGCGTCCGTCGTCGCGGTGATTCGCGGCGACAGGGCCATCCCGGGCCCCGAGCCCAGCTTCACCTTCGAGACGGGCGACACGGTTCTCATCATGGGCTCCGACGACGCCGTTGACCGCGCCCGCGCCATCCTGACGGGCTGAGTCGTGGCCGGCTGGGGCGTGCCACTTCCAGGCACGTTTTTGCCCGTGCGCAGCGCGGCCGACGCCGTAGCGGAGACCGCGCACACTGGCGCGGCTGCCGTACTCATTCAATTGGGTCTTGTCTTCTTGGTGCTTGCCGTGCTTGGTCGCGTCGCGGCCCGCATCGGCATACCGTCGGTTCCGCTCTACCTGGTAGCGGGCCTGCTTATGGGTGAAGGCGGGTTCATTCCCGTGAACGCGGGCGAGGAGTTCCTGGCGGTGGGCGCCCAGATCGGCGTGGTCCTGCTGCTCCTGCTGCTTGGGCTCGAGTACACGCCGGAAGACCTCAAGGTGGGTCTGCGCACCACGTGGAAAGCCGGCATTCTGGACGCGATCGCGAACGGGGGGCCTGGTTTCGCGATGGGGCTCATTCTTGGGTGGAACGTCACCGCGTCGCTACTGCTCGCTGGCGTCACTTACATCTCATCGTCCGGAATCGTTGCGCGGCTACTCGACGACTTTGACCGTCTCGCCAACCGCGAGACGCCAGCGGTGCTCAGCCTGCTCGTCATGGAAGACATCGTGATGGCGCTGTACTTGCCTCTCATGGCGGTGCTGCTCGTTGGTGCGAGTGTGTTGCAGGGTGCGATCGCGGCCGCGATCGCGATCGGCGTAGTGGCGACCGCGCTGTTCATCTCGTTCCGGTTCTCGAGACATGTCTCTCGACTCGTGCAGTCCCACTCTCGGGAACTGCTCTTGCTAGGCGTGCTTGGGCTCGCGTTCTTGGTGGCCGGGCTTGCGGAGGCGGTGCAGGTGTCTGCGGCGGTCGGTGCGTTCCTGCTTGGCCTCACACTCTCGGGCCAGGTCGCGGATCAGGTCCGAGCGTTGTTGCCTCCGCTACGCGACGTCTTTGGAGGCATCTTCTTCGTGTTTTTCGGCATCGCGATCGACCCTCGCGACCTAGCCCCTGTAGCTATCCCCGCGCTCATCCTCGCCGTCGTTACGGCGGTCACCAAGATAGGCACGGGGGCGTGGGCGGCGAGGCGCGTTGGAGTGGGGCCCAAGGGACAGTGGCGGGCCGGCTTGTCCCTAGTGCCTCGCGGCGAGTTCTCAATCGTCATTGCGGGGCTGGGCGTGGCAGCCGGCACCAACGCGCAACTGGGCGCGTTGGCAGCGGCTTACGTTCTTGTGCTCGCGGTGGTTGGTTCGCTGCTCATGAGATACGCAAACCACCTGCCGGTGCCGAGGTTGCTTACTACGAGAGATCCAGGTCGGGGCACGCCGCATTGAGCGCACTCATGATGGCACCTTGGGCCTTAATCCAACTCGTGACATCCGGCTCCAACGCGTCGAGTGGAGCGAAGTCGGCTGCCGTCGCAGAGTCACCCTTAGCGATGATCGCCGCATAGGTGTCATTCGCGGTGCGCATCACGACGAGCGCATCGTCTGGCTTGCCGTAGACCTCACCCTCGACCCCTTTGAGGCCGTCCAGCTGGTTCAAAATCGCCGTCATGGTCTCCGGCGTGTATTGCAGCGTCGACATGGTTTGCAAGCCGTCGACATCGCGGACCTGCGCGAAGGTCTGGGTCCACACGATGAACTGAACCATCTGCGTCGGATCGATGGCATCGCAGTTGATGTCGCCGGCCGCCTGTGCATCCCCGTTCGCGCCCGCGGTCGCGGTGTTTTCGGTGGTGCTACCCGCACCGGTGGGCCCCATAGCGGGCTCGTCCTTACCGCCACCACAACCGGCGAGAAGCAATGCGCCCAACGCGATCGCGGCAAATTTCCCTACGCTCATGTCAACTCCCCTCGGCGACGCACTCGGTCGCCTTACTTGTATGACGTGCAGGCCCACGTGCGAGGTTGACATGCGACGTGCGGATATCGTTGCACGTGACCCTCACAACCGCACTAGCCCGTGGCAAAATCCTCAACGGGGGCCTTCTTGGGCAAGCGACGCAAATAAGCGAGCGCTACGAGCGCGAACAGCGCGATTGCTGCGAGAGCCCCGCGCAATGCAGCGAGTTGGGCCTCGGCGTATGCCGCAACCACCTGTTCCGTCTCGCCCGCACTGAGTCCGGCCTGGTTCGCGGCTTCCGCAACCTGGTCAACAGTGACGAAGTTTGCGCTTGCTGTGAGCGCGTTGCTCGCCTCTAGTTGCACCTCTGCGGAGAGGTTCGGCTGATCTTGAATGGTTGAGGCGAACGTCGTGGACAACACCGCGATCAGGACCGCTCCAATCAGCGCGGTGCCGAGCGACGCGCCAAGGTTCTGAGCCGTGCCCTGAAGACCGCCAGCCTCGTTGGTGTTCTTTGGCGGCGCCGCAGACATGATGACGTTGCCGAGTTGCGACGCGAGCAGGCCAAGACCGGCGCCGACAAGCGCAAGGCCCATGCCGAAACCCCAGGTCCTTAGCTCGACGTCGATGGTCGCGAGCATCACGACCTCGCCAACCAGCATCGCGATGATTCCAATCCGAACGATCTGTCGAGTCGGCATCTTCGAAGAGAGTGCGGCGCCGCCAAGCGCGCACACTAGCAACGAGATCGACAGCGGAAGGATCGCAACGCCCGTCTTGAATGCGTTGAATCCGAGGACGCTTTGCAAGTAGAGGGGCAACACGAAGAAGGTCGCCATGATGATGAACTGCTGAGCGCCAATCATGATGAGGCCGGCTCGTAGCGCAGGGATCTTCAAGAGGTTGAGATCAACGAGCGGCTCGCCGCCGCTCTCCATCACCTTGTGCTCATGACGCACAAACGCAGTGAGCAAGAAGCCGCTCGCGATGAGCAACCACAGCACGGGCGACAGGCCAAGCGGGTTGATCTGTTCGCCGTTGATGGTGAGCGGCTTGGGGCCTGGGAGAATCCAACCCCATTGGCTCGAGCGCAAGATCGCGAAGACGCCGAGTGCTAGGCCCGCGATAGAGAGCACCGCACCCAGCGGATCGAGCGACGCGCCCTTGGCCTTCACGCTGGGAATCAGGAACAGGAAGATCATGAGGATGGCGACCACCACCGTCTCGCCAGCGAACACATATCGCCAGGAGTAGACAGTGCCCACCCAGCCGCCGATCAGCGGGCCCGCCGCTGCCGAGGCACCTGCAACTCCGCCGAGCACTCCGTATGCGAGCACGCGCTGCTTGCCCTGATACGTGGACGCGGTGAGAGCTGCGATCGCAGGAATCACGAGCGCGGCGCCAAGGCCCTCGATGATGGACCAGCCAATGAGCAAGGTCGTGAGGTTCTGCGAGATCGCGGTGATGAACGAGCCGGTCCCGTAGATCACGAGGCCGATCGCGAATGCACGCTTAGCGCCCCAGCGGTCACCGAGCTTGCCGCCAAGCAACATGAACGACGCCATCACGAGCGTGTAGATCGTGATGGCCGATTGCAGGCCAACCACGGTCGTATTGAGATCCTCGACCACTTGGGAGATTGACACGTTCATCACGGTGGTGTCGAGCACCATGATGAACTGGGCGGCCGCGAGCATGATCATCACGGACCAGCTGGCCTTGGGGATTGATGGCGAGGTCACGGGTGAAACGCTACTCGTTTACGCCACCATCGTGCGTGACAATGGACGCATGATTCGCGATGCACTGCCCATGGACGATGCCGAACGGATCGCTGAGATCTATAACCACTACGTGACACACGACATCGCCACCTTCGAGGTGGATCAGATCGGCGGGGCGGCCATGGCGAACCGCATCGCCGCCGTACAAGACGCGGGCTTGCCGTGGATTGTCGCCACCGACGCACTTGGCGTCGTGGGCTACGCATACGCCTCGCCATTCCAGGTGCGAGCGGCGTACCGACACACGCTATCGGTCTCCGTCTACCTCGATCGAGCAGAGCGAGGCCACGGGCTTGGCCGCTCGCTTTACGCCGAATTAGTGCACCGCGTAGGACAACTGACCGAAGGACCGCATGCACCAGTGCACTCGCTCGTTGCGGTTATCGCCCTGCCGAACCCCGCATCCGTCGCGGTGCACGAGGCTTTTGGTTTCACACATAGAGGAACGCTCGCGGACGCTGGCCGAAAGTTTGATGGCTGGATCGACGTTGGCTATTGGCAAAAAGCGCTGATTGAGCACACGGACTGACCTGTTCGGGTCCGCACGGCGCGGGCCAGATTTCTCACACTTCCTCGCGCACGCACCCACCGAGCCACAACAATGGGTGCGTCGCGGCGTGGCCTGTGCCTTTTTGGTCGCGGCTCCCGGATATCGGGAAAATTGAATAGAAGGAAATCCAGATGAAAACCCCCACCGAGAGGCGGGGATCCGAGGCCGGCTTTACGCTCGTCGAATTGCTGGTCGTCATCATCATTATCGGAATCCTCGCTGCAATCGCCATACCGATGTTCACGCATCAGAAGGCTAAGGCGGAGGATGCCGCTGCCAAGTCAGATATCGCGAATCTCGCAACCTTTGTGTTGGGAGCGATAAGTGAGACGGACGCGGTGCCCACAGTGACTGTGGTGGGCAATGCGTACGTGGTCAACGGCACAGAAGTTGTGGGTGCATCGCAACACGTAGTCTTCGGTGGCATCACCGGGACAACCGTGAGCACGTGGTGCATTGACGTGACGAACCCCAACGGGTCAATCTCGGCAAGCCCTGGCTTCATGTACTCCGCTGCGAATGGACTTACCCAAGGGCAGTGTCCTTAACATTTGTCAGCAAACAAGCGGGCTCGGCTCCTCACGGAGCCGGGCCCGCTTTTCCTTGTCCAGTAGCGGCCGCCCGACGCTCATGGTAGTTATGGTGCCATCACTGGTCTGGTGTGACGAAGGTCGAGAGGAGCGGGCCATGAGCGCGCTGTGTTGGTTTGAGATTCCGTGTACCAATTTCGAGCGCGCTACCGCGTTCTACGAGGCGGTGTTCGACGCCCCTCTCCAGCTTGAGGACATCGGCGACGGCAATCGCAAGTCGCTCTTCTTGCACGAGGGCACCCCTCAGGGCGCGGTGTCCTGGGGTCCAGACTGGACGCCTTCTGGAGTTGGCGTTGTCGTCTACTTCGACGCGGGGCCGGATCTCCAGGTAGTGCTTGACAGGGTCGTCGGAGCTGGCGGCGCGATCGTGGAGTCCAAGCAGACGGTGGACGCGACTTCAGGCTATTGGGGTCGTTTTCGAGACACAGAAGGCAACATCATCGGGGTGTTGTCGCCCAACTAAGAGAAGCGGCCCAGTTCCCCTCCGGGACCCGGGCCGTTCTCAGTTAGTTTACTGACTAGTTCGCGGCTCGCACCGTGCGTGTGGCAGCCATGAGGTTTTTGAGGCTCTCGTTGGTCTCTGCGTAAGCGCGGGTCTTGAGGCCGCAGTCAGGGTTGACCCACAGCTGCTTGCCGGGAATCGACTCCTTCGCGAGCTGCAACAACTCGGTGATCTCCTGCTCTGAGGGAACGCGTGGCGAGTGGATGTCCCATACGCCGGGCCCAATCTGACGCTCGTAGCCGTGGTTGCGAATCGCGGGGAGAACCTCCATGCGGGATCGCGCGGCCTCGATCGAGGTGACGTCCGCGCCAAGGCCATCGATCGCGTCGATGATCTCGCCGAACTCGGAGTAGCACAGGTGGGTGTGAACCTGCGTCGAGTCCTTGGCGCCAGAGGTGGACAGGCGGAACGAGTTCACGGACCACGCGAGGTAGGCCGCCTGGTCACGCTTCTTGAGAGGCAGCAGTTCGCGCAAGGCGGGCTCGTCTACCTGGATGATGCCGATGCCTGCGTCCTCGAGGTCGCGGATCTCCTGGCGAAGCGCAAGGCCAACCTGGTTGGCCGTGATGCCAAGCGGCTGGTCATCACGCACGAACGACCAAGCGAGGATCGTCACTGGGCCCGTGAGCATGCCCTTGACCGGCTTCTCAGAAAGCGACTGCGCGTACTCGGCCCAGCGCACGGTCATCGGCTTGGGCCGCGCAACGTCGCCCCACAGGATCGAGGGACGTGTGCAACGCGAGCCATATGACTGCACCCAGCCGTTGACCGTGACGTCGAAGCCGTCGAGCAGCTCAGCGAAGTACTGCACCATGTCGTTGCGCTCGGCCTCGCCGTGCACCAGCACGTCAAGCCCCAGCTCTTCCTGCAGGTCGACGACGGTCTTGATCTCGGCCTTCATCGCCTCTTCGTAGGCGGCGTCGTCGATCTCACCCTTGGCCCATGCGGCGCGGGCCTTGCGAATCTCAGCGGTCTGCGGGAAAGAGCCGATGGTGGTGGTCGCGAGCTCAGGAAGGTGGAAGCGGGCGTCCTGCGCGGCCACGCGTACGGCATAAGGAGAGCGCTCCATGTCGGCGGAGGTCACGGCGTCAAGCGCGGCGCGCACATCGGCACGGTTGGTGCCGGGGTGTGCCTTGCGCGAAGCGAGCGCAGCGCGCGCCTCGCTCAAGGCGCTGGCCACGGTGTCTCCGCCCGAGCGTCGGGCCGCGGCGAGGGTGACGACCTCGGCAACCTTCTCGTCGGCGAAAGCGAGCCACGAGATCAGCTCTTCGCCAAGGTGCTCCTCTCCCTTGAGGGTGTGGGGAACGTGGAACAGAGAGGTAGAGGTGCCGATGGAGACAACCGCACCGCGAGCGGCGACCGCGTCCGCCTTGGCGAGCGCCGCGTCAAGGTCCGTGCGCCAGATGTTGTGGCCGTCAACGACGCCCGCGACGATCTGCACTCCCGCGAGGTCCGCAGCGGGAATCCCACCGCGCACGAGGTCGATCGCGATGGCGTCTACGCCGGCCGCGGTCAGCACGGGCAGCGCATCGTCGAGCGAGTTGTAGGGCGCGGCGACCAGCAGTTTGGGGCTCTTGGCGAGACCCGCGAGCGTGCCGTACACGGTCGCGGCGTTAGCGAGCACCTCTGCGCGATCCGCGTCGATGTCCGCAACCAGCACGGGCTCGTCGATCTGCACCCACTCAGCCCCAGCGTCGGCCAGCTTGCCAAGCAGTTCGCTGTAGACAGCAAGCAGGTCAGCGAGACGCTCGATGGGGTGGAAGCCGCTAGGCGCGTCATCGGAAGGCTTGGCGAGGTAGAGGAACGTGAGGGGGCCCGTGATGACCGGGCGCGTGACGAAGCCGTCGGCCTTGGCCTCGAGGAACTCGTCAACCCAGCGATTCGAGCTGAGTGCGAAAACCGTCTCCGGGCCGATTTCCGGAACCAGGTAGTGGTAGTTCGAGTCGAACCACTTGGTCATCTCGAGCGGGGCCTTAGCGCCCTCGCCACGCGCGATAGTGGAGTAGCCGGCCAAGGTGACGGAGCCGTCGGCCTTGCGCAGGTCGGCGAAGCGCGTGGGTACGGCACCAAAGGTGACGGCGGCGTCAAGCACGTGGTCATAGAAGGAAAAGTTGCTGGGGATGGAGGAGTCCTTGGTGCCGAGCCCAAGCCCGCGCAGGTTCTCGCGGTTCTCTGCGCGCAGAGCGGCGGCTGCGGCCTCGAGGTCGGCCTCGCTCGTGGCGCCCTTCCAGAAGGATTCGAGCGCCTTCTTGAGCTCGCGCATGCGGCCGATGCGCGGGTATCCGAGGACGATTCCGCCGGGGAAGGCGGGCGCGGTGGCAGGGGCGTTTGTTGGCTCGGTCATGATTCCTCGTGGAGGCTTGTGCGCGGCGGGCTCGCCATTGCGCTTTGTCGACGCCTGCGAGGCGCCGAAGGATGCCCCGCGATTCTAGCCGGTTCGTGCGTGCGTGGCCAGGCCGCGCTGTGGTCGCGCGGGAACAGGCTGCGAGAGCGCGTGCGACGATGGAGGCATGGAAGAGATCGCACCCCGCTCAGTCACCCTTCGCCGCGAGTCCGAGGGCGTCTACATAGCCACCAATCCGGCCGGCGCCGAGATCCGCTTTGGCAATGCTCCCGATGCGTTTGGCAACGTGGAGTTGCTGCTCGCGGCTGTCGCCGGCTGCTCTGGCACGGACCTCGATGTGATGACGTCTCGGCGTGCCGAGCCCACCGCGTGGTCGGCATCGGTGACCGCAGACAAGGTCAATACGGACGGCGCAACCATCTTGCGCGACATCGTCGTCACGTTCCACGTGGAGTTCCCTGAAGGCGAGGACGGCGACAAGGCCCGCGCCCGCATCGAGCCCGCGCTCAAGGCCGCTCACGAGAAAACGTGCACCGTGTCACGCACCATCGAGCACGGCGCGAAGGTCACGCTGCAAGCGAGCTAACTGACGTGAGGCTTGAGCGCCTGCACAAGGTCAAGCGCAGCCTCGTGGCGGTTGAACGTGATGATGTGGATGCCAGGGGCGCCGGCCGCAAGGAGCTCGCGCGACAACTGAGCAGCGTGGGCGACTCCTGCGGCACGAGCCGCCGCGTCGTCGGCCTCCGCAGCCTCGAGGGCGGCACACAACTCAGCGGGCGTCGGGACGCCAGTGAGCTGTTCCGCATGAGCCGCCCGCCGCGCGGAGACGAGCGGCATGACCTCGGGCACGATGGGCATGGTGATGCCCTGCGCTCGCGCGTCAATGACGAGCGCCTCATACTGCGCGACGTCATAAAAGACCTGGGTAATCGCGAAATCGGCCCCCGCGTCCTGCTTGGCACGCAACACGTCGAGGCCCAGCTGCCGCCATTGCTCCATCGCATGCTGGGCGGGGAAGGCCGTCACGCCAACGGACAAGTCATCGACGCCGTGCGCGTGCGCGACCTCGCGCAACAACTCCACGAGTTGGTACGCATACAACAGGCCGTCAGGGTGCGGCCGCCAGTCCGCCTGGCCCTGCGGCGGGTCGCCGCGCAAAGCGAGGAAGTCGCGCACGCCGTCGGCCAAGTAGGTCTCGATCACGGCGGCGAGCTCCGCTCGCGACTGATCAACACACGTGAGGTGCGCGAGCGGCGGGATGGTGTGTGCCTGAGCAAGCGCGTGGACAACGGCGCGCGACGTTGACCGCGTAGACCCCGAGGCGCCATACGTGATCGACATGAAGTCCGGGTTTGTTGCCGCGAGCAGGCCCATCGTGAGCATCAGGGTGTCCTCGGCCGCTGTGGTGCGCGGCGGGAAGAGCTCATAGGAAAGCGTGGGCTCACGCTCGCCGCGCGCGGCGGCGTCGAGGAGGCTGCGGATCGTCATGGCGCTCGCAAGAATACGCGTCCCCAGGCCCGACGCTAGAACCAGTTATCCCCAGGGCTCGCCTTCCGCCGCACACCGTGTGGGCGGCGCGCGGCAGACTGGGCCGCATGATCACTGAGACAAACGACATGATCCGCTGTTTTGGCGCAGGCGACCCTCTCTATGAGCAGTATCACGACCACGAGTGGGGAACGCCGGTGCACGGCGACTCCGCGATCTTTGAGCGCATCGTGCTCGAGGGCGCCCAGTCCGGACTGTCGTGGATAACCATCCTGCGCAAACGCGAGGGGTACCGCGAGGCGTTCGCTGCGTTCGACCCCGAGGCGGTCGCAACTTTCACCGACGCGGACTTCGATCGGCTCATGGACAACCCTGGCATCGTGCGCAATCGCCTCAAGATCGCGTCCGCGATCACCAACGCGAAGGCGGTGGTCGCAATGCGCGAGGCTGGCGAAAGCCTCGATGAGCTCTTTTGGAGTTTCCAGCCGCCAGCGCGCAAGCGACCGCCCGTGTCGTGGGCGGAGGTGCCCGGCTTCACGGACGAGTCAAAGGCGCTCGCGAAGGCGCTCAAGCAGCGCGGGTTCGTGTTCGTTGGTCCAACGACGATGTACGCATCGATGCAGGCATGCGGCCTGGTAAACGACCACATCAAGGGATGCGTGGCGCTCAAGCGCTAGCGCCGCCAAAGCGCTAGGGCGTTAGCAGTACGCCTTGCGGTGACGCTCGACGGCGTCCTCGATGCACGCCTCGACGACGCGCTTGTCCGCAGGCAACCACGCCACGTCCCGCCACGCTCCCGGCTCTAGCCAGCGCACGGCGTCATGATCTTCGAGCGCCCTGACTTGCGGGATCACCCCGTCAACGCCCGGCGCGACTGTCGCCCACCAGATGCGCAACACGAGCCGCACACCCTCGACGTCTCCGGGGCGCAGCATCCACACGGGTTCATCGCAGCCGTAGTCGCCGCCGTCGTCCGGCCCAGGAATCTCGTCGCCAAGCAACACCTCGATGCCGAGCTCTTCGCGCAGTTCGCGGCGTAGCGCGCCCTCCACGGTCTCGCCTCGCTCCACCTTGCCGCCGGGGAACTCCCACAGGCCGGCGAGGGCGGCTGGCGCGTTGCGCCGCGCAGCAAGCAACAATCGCGGCACCTCAAGGGAATCGGTGAGGGCAACCGCCACCACCAGCCGCGTGCCGCTAGCCGCGCTCATGGGTTACGCCGTGAGCTCTCCGTAGGCGGCGGCGTCGAGCAAGCCCGCTGGGGCCTCGGTCAAGGTGACCTTAAAGATCCACCCGCCGGCGAACGCGTCCGCATTGATGTTCCCTGGCTCTGAGGTGAGCGCTTCGTTGACCGTGGTCACCGTGCCCGTCACGGGAGAGTAAAGCTCGCTAACGGCCTTCGTGGATTCAAGCTCGCCGCACACCTGGCCCGCCGTCACGCTCCCACCCACAGTGGGGGCCTCGACGTAGACGATGTCGCCAAGAGCGTCGGCCGCGTGCTCGGTGATGCCCACCGTCACCTGGCCGCCAACGACCAGTTCGCCGTCCACCCACTCATGCTCAACCGAGTACTTCAAGTTCTCTGGAACGCTTGCCATTTCCGGATCTCGCCTCTCTCTCGTCACGCCCGCCGGTACAAAGGTAACGCCGCAACCGTCATCGGTTCGCCCCTGCCCCGCACGTCGATCAGCACCTGTGTGCCGGGTTCGCTCGCCGACGGTTCCACATAGGCCATCCCGATGGGTCGCCCAAGCGTTGGAGAGGGGGCGCCAGACGTCACCTCGCCGAGGCGTGTGCCGTCGGCGTCGGTGACGGCGTAGCCAGTACGCGGGGAGCGGCGGCCGTCACCAACGAGGCCAACAAGCACTCGCGTGGGGGCGGCGTCGCGCGCCGCCTCTAGTGCCGCCCGCCCAACGAAATCGCCCCGCGGGCTGGCTTCCGTACCAAAGGCGATGACGCGGCCAAGGCCAGCATCGAAGGGTGTGGTCTCGCGAGTGAGTTCTTGACCATAGAGCGGCATGCCGGCCTCGAGCCGCAACGTGTCGCGCGATGAGAGCCCGCACGGTGTCAGCGCGTCGCCTCCCACCGCGAGCGCCAGACGCCACACGGCAACAGCCTCGTCAGCGCCAACGAAGAGCTCAAAACCGTCCTCGCCCGTGTAACCGGTACGCGCCACAAACGCATGGATATCGCCGTCGAGCACAACGTTCGTTGCGGCGTAATACGGCAACGTGTCGAGGTTCTCCGCGTCGCGAGCGATCATCGCGCGCACGATGCCGGGCGACGCCGGCCCCTGCACGGCGATGAGGGCCACCGCTGCGGACTCGTCGTGGAGCGTCACCGCGAAGAGCCCAGCGCGACTATTGAGTTCCGCAAACACCGTGTCCTTGTTAGAGGCATTTGCCACGATGACGAAGTGGTCCCAATCGCGGCGATAGGCCACCAAATCGTCGATCACGCCGCCGTCAGGTGCGCAGATCATCGTGTACTTCGCCTTGCCGAGCGCCATGGCGCCCATGCGCCCAATGAGCGCGTACTCGAGGAACGCAACCGCATCCGCGCCCCGCACCGCGATCTCCCCCATATGGGAAAGATCGAAGAGGCCCGCGGAGGTGCGCACCGCGACGTGCTCCGCGATATCGCCGGTGTAGCGAACTGGCATTTCCCAGCCAGCAAAGTCAACGAGCGTTGCGCCGAGCGCAACATGTTCGTCGTGAAGCGGAGAGCGGAGCGGGTTCACAGCACAACCGTACTTGAGACCGCAATCTTCACGTGCGCGGTCACTCCTGACCGGCAAGCAAGGCGATGATCCAAATGATCGCGGCGGTGACGATCGCGGCTGTAAGGCCCACCACTATCGCGGTCGTGATCAGCCGCTTGTGGCGAGCGGCCTCGCGACGCGCTCGCGCCTGGGCAGGGTCTTGGACTCCTACGTTTTCCGGCACGGGCGTGGCGCGCGCGGGCTCTGGCGGAAGGCTGATGGGAGCGGCACGCGGCACGTACTCCTCTGCAGGTTTGCCGAATTCTCCGCGTTCCGCGACCGCGCCGCCGATCTCGCCGGGCGGCAACGCGGGCAACGCAGGTTTGCGCGTGGGCGCGGCTGTGGACTTACCCTTTGCGCGCCGAGACAAGCGGGTCGCGTCGGCTGTCTCATCATCAACCGCCATGTGGCGCGAAGAGAGCTCTGTGTATTCGTCGGGTTCGGTCGCCAGCTGGTCGCGCACGCGTACCGACAGCAGCGTGACGTCTTCCGCCTCCTTGTTGCGTTCGGAGAGTTCCGTCGAGTCCGCGACGGCTTCCGTAGCCGGCTGCGCAACTACGGGTTCACCGGGCTCCGTCATGCCCACACCCTCACTCGCGTGGTCTGCGTGGTGTCGTCGTCTGAAGGGTCTTCCGTCCACATGCGCCACGGCGCCGCCTCGGCGCCCGCGCTCGTGCGTACGCCAACCGCTTGCACCACCACTGCCGTGACGTTGTCGGACGTCTTACCCGCGAGGGCCGCGTCCACGAGGCGCTCTGCGACGTCGGCCCCTGACAGCCTCACCACCTCGGCAATGCGCGAATCGGTGACGGCCCTTGTCAGCCCGTCCGAACACACCACGAGCCACTCTCCCGGAACGGCCGGCATGAGCCACGCGTCGAAGCCGAGCATGCCGTCCCCAATAGCTCGCGTCACCACATTGCGCTCGGGATGAGTCAGCGCCTCAACCGCCGTGATCTCGCCCGCGTCAAGCAGGTCTTGCACGTACGAGTGATCAACGGTCACTTGCTGGATGAAGTTTTCGGTCACGCGATAGACACGCGAATCACCAACGTTGACGACCATCCACCATGGCTCGCCGTTGTGCTCAACCGCCACCACTCCCGTGAGGGTCGAGCCCGAGTGGCTACCCACTTGTGCGGAGATAGCCATCACGTCGACTTGTGCCTGCTCCACGGCGGCGGCGACCTCGTCTGGGCCAATGACAGGGGCGCCTACCAGTGGCAAGAAGGCCTCGACCACCGCTGCACTCGCCGCCGCCCCGGCCGCGTGCCCGCCCATGCCGTCGGCCACGATGAATACCGGACCGGACGCGCAATAGGAGTCCTCGTTACGTGGACGTGGACCCGCATCGGTCGCCCCTCTGCCAACACCCCACTGCATGGTCCTCATGATGCGAGTTCGCGTTGGTCGATGATGATCGCCTCGAGGTCGCCCAATAGCAGCGTGCCCTCGATCTTCGCTTCCGTTTGCGCCTTCACCTCAAGTTCGGTCCCGGACGTGTCACGGACAAACGTGCCATTCGTGGATCCAAGGTCGGTGACGAACCAATAGTCGGACTCGCGCCGCAATCGCGCATGCAGCTTAGACATGGTGCGGGTGTCATCGATGATCGGCAGCACGCCGGGAATGGGGCGGATACCTTCGCGCCCGATCGTCGTGATGTCCTCGAGGTCGTATTCCTCTGCTCCGACGACACGTAGCACCCACCGTGCACGGCGCCGCTGGGCAAAGAAGGTCGCGTCATCGTCGTCGTCGAGACCCCATGCGAGGGGGTCTGGCAGCGGCACTGGGGTTAATGGGGCGGCGTCTATGTCGTAGGGCGAATAGCTGCGCGGCACCTCACCGGTGACGTCGTGTTCCTCAGTAGTCATGATTTCTTCCCTCAGTTCTGGCACTGCCGTGGGTTCTTCATTGCCCGACGCTGGTTCCGGTTCAGGTTCGGGTACAGATTCCGGTTCGGGTACAGATTCTGGTGCTGGGTCACGTGCAGATTCCGGTTCGGCAAGAGCGACGGCCGCCGGCGCGACCACTCTGCGAATCGCTCGCGTGGCGTCGTCCGCTTCTGGGAGCTGCTCGCTCTCTTGGGCGACCGCGCCCACTACGGGACCGCCAACGGCGGCGCGCACACCGCCGAAGCCAACGACCGTCGCCCAGAGCGGGGGGAGGATCGCGGCAAGCCACCACAGCCGTTGCTGTACCACCAGGCGCGTCTCGATACGGTTTGCACCAAGAATCCAGAACACCCAGCCAACAAGCGACGCGAGTACTGCGACCGAAACCGCAAGCCCTGCGATGACGCTTAATTCGCCAGAGCCCGCTACTGCGTCGGCCGCGCGCAAGGCAACAACGACTCCAAAGACGAGCCACGCGGCGGCCGCGACTGCGCGCGAGATCCACACCGGAGCCGTGGGAAGGTCGGCGGCACGTGCCGCGACCACGTAGCGATAGATGGGAATCCAGGCGCCGCCAAATGGGGCGTCGTCGTGCCCTCTTCCCATCTTGGCGAACACCGCGGTCAGCGCGAAGCCCATCCACACAAAGGCCACAAGGAGAGCAACGAGCACAACTGCAAACTCAGCCAACACCATTGGCGCCCCCCTTGTCAGAGGCCCGCGCATGCCAATGCGCGGGTTGCGCGGTGGAGGGAACCGGTTCGGGAGCCTGCGTCGCGACGGAGTTCCACATCGACCGCAACGAGAGGCGCATCTTCGCCCTCCCCCAGAAGCCGCGATCCGCGAGCCACGCGGCCCGCTCAGAGGCAACGAGTCGCCAGAATTCGTCGGCGTCCTCCAACACTGCCCCCCTCGTGCTGAAGGTAGTGCTGTCAGTCAGTTGCGCGAGCCGGACCCCGCTAAGGCTCCCGTACGCGCGAGCGGTTTCGAGGCGCGTCGCGAGAGGCATGGGTGCAAAGCCCGCGTCGACCGCAGTGTCGAGGTACTCTTCCCAGCCGTTGTGTATCGAGTCCCATGGCTGACCTACGCGGCGCCGACGCCGACGCAGTCCCTTCCATACGAGGATCGCGAGGAACGGCCCCAGGATCACGAGCACTGCTAGCAGGCTGATCCCCGCCGCGCGGGCGACCGGTCCAATCGCGTCCCAGAAGCTTTGGTCGGCTGGCGCGGGAGGTTGAGTTTGCGCCGCGGAACCGCGCTGACTGGAGGGCGGCGCGATGGGCTCAGCGCGCCGAGGGTCAAGGTCCGGCGCGAACTTGGGGTCCCGCTGCTGCGTGACGATCGGCGACGGCGAATTCGTGTGCTGCGGCGTGACATCCACGGGGATCCACGTCCCGTTTGCCGACTGCACCTCCGCCCACACGGCCATGTTTTGACCGCGGCACGTCCCCTCGACGCAGGCCGGGACTGACCAGCCCGTCACATCGGTGT
This sequence comes from uncultured Actinomycetota bacterium, assembly GCA_963757685.1. Lineage (GTDB taxonomy): Bacteria > Actinomycetota > Actinomycetes > Actinomycetales > Demequinaceae > Demequina. The sequence goes on from CAVWSW010000006.1 coordinate 370,826, forward strand.
CCGTGAGGTGCACACCGAGCACAACGCGCGAGGGGAATCCAAGGTTGGCCGCGATCAGTGCAACGGCCGCGGCGAACTGCTCGTCGTCGCCTATCGCAGCGACGAGGCTCGCTCCCGGAGTGTCCGCAACGGAGGCCTCGCGTTCGTTGAGCTGGGTGAAGAGGCGGTCGATTCGGTCGTACGAACTCCCGGCAGCAGAGCCCGCGAACGAGTATGACCCGAGCGCCGCCTCCCACGCGGCTGTCGTGCCCGATTCGGTCAGCGAATGAGACAAGTAGCCTCGTTCGCGCAAGCGCTTTACGAGCTCGGCGAAACCCGCACCGTCGTGCGTTACGCCCTGGTGAGTGACCCAGTCGACAAGCGACGTGGGAACGAGGCTCGACGAGATGGTGTCGCCACCGGGCGCGGCGCCCAACATGTTGAGAGCGGGCGCGGTCGCCGGAACATAGGCCGATACCGTGTACGAGTCACGTGCCACCAACGCGCCGGCGTTGGTCACAAGGCCGGTGCCGGTGGCGGGTTGATAAAAGAAAGAGTCAACGAGCTCGCCATTGTGCTCGCCGTGGAAGGTGACGGACCCCAAGCGCCCGATGAGCGGCACCCACACTCCTGTCGACGCCTTGAGCGTGATCGTCGCGGACACCGGCACCGAGTTTTCAGGAGCGGCAATGCCGGACGGCACCCTCTGGAACGGTGCGGAAGTTCCTTCCGGGCCGGCAGCGGTGAAAGAGTCTCCGTCGAAGAACGGCAACGTCGCGAGGCGCACGCGGTCGGCTTCGCCACTCGTGACATCGACGGTGAAGAGTTCCGCGTCAAATTGGTCGTCAGAGAAGTAGTTGCGGTACGACGCGAGCGGGGTGACGGTCGAGTTCACCACCACGCGCGGCTCGATCACGGAACGCGCCACGCTTCGTGGAATGTCCGCGGTAATGGGCCCGGCGACGAGCGATCCCACCACTAAGGCGACGGTGACCATTGCCAGTCCACCAACAAATGCTCCAAGCGATCGCGCGGGATGCCTCCCGGACAGGCTCGCCGTGGACGAGCCTTTCAGCAACGACCGACGCCGCACATAGATCGCCCGCCAGGTAGTCCACCCAAGCAGCACCGCGAACGTCGACAGCCCGATGACAAACTCTTGGTTCATATAGACGCCGTACGGAGCCCACGCGAGTTCCGGCGCGCGAGTCGCGGGACCTATCAAGACCGCGGTGGCCACCATGATCGCGGTGACGAGGCCGGCGAAGCCCCACCAGCGTCGGGCGCGCGCAGCGAACGTTGTGGAAACCACGGTGCCGACGAGCAACAAGGCGAGAGGGGGCACAAGCGTCGCGCCATACTCGCCAAGCGGAAGCGGCAGCGTAACCACGTCCTTCCATCCCGCGACAGGGCCCCTCGCGAGTTCTCCGAGCGCGGCAAGCAGTGTCGTGTCACCGGCCGTGAAGCTTGGGATCGCGAGAGTCAACCCGATACCCACATACGCGGCAACGGTGAGCCCGGCAACACTCAGCCCGTTCCAGCCGAGACGATCGCTAACGACGACGATGACCGCGCCCGCCGCGATGCTCGCCGCGGACACCGCGACGAAAGCCCTCGACTCGTAGACCGGGTACAAGGACCACGCTGCCATCGCTGCACCAGCGGCCATAAAGGCGGCGCTGATGAGCGCATAGGTCACCGTCGTTTGGCGGGCGGGACGGCTCATACGCGGGCTCCCTTCGCGAGGAGCGGGCGCAGGTCGTCAAGTACGCCAAGCTTGAGCACTCGCGTGCGGCCCATGGGGCGAAGCGAGGGTTCCGCACTGGGATCGCACACAACCGCGGCCACCGCGACGTCGACCGGAAAGGCGAGGGCAGCGCTCTGCAGATGCGCGAGCGTTGCGCGCGAACCGGTCACAAGAAAAGCCAACGACGTGTCCGAGCGGCTCTCGGCCACCATCCGCGTGATGGAGGGCAATTCGACAACCGCATGGCCCGACGCGACGCCAGCCAAGTCGTCGAGCAGAGCTCTGGGGGAGGTCACCTTGAGTTGGCGCAGAGAACGAACGGTCGCGCGCGCAAACTCTGGGACCTCTCCGCTGGTCACAGCTTGCAAGTCCCTGCCGTCTCGCAACGCACGCACCCCCAGCGAGCCGATCGCACTCACCGCCATCTCAAACTCGTCGTCCGACGCGTAGGAGGCAGCATTCAGGTCAAGGACAAGGCTGATCGTCGAGCGCCGCGTCTCTTCGAATTGGCGGACCATCAGCGTGCCGGTCTTGGCGGTCGACTTCCAATGAATGTGACGTTGCGCGTCTCCGGTCGCGTATTCGCGCACAGACTGGAACGAGATGTCCTCGCTGGTAATCGTCTTGGTCGCGGAGCCCTCGAGGTCCTTGATGAACCCGACGGATGTTGACGGGATCGCGATAGTCACGGGGTGGATGTACAGCGTGCGGACGTCAGCCCAGTGAAATTCTCGTTGTAGTAGGTGGAGCGGATCGGTGCGAGTGGTGGTGGCTGGACCAACGTCTACGACGCCCCGGTGCCGAGCGGGGATCTCGATGCGCTCCCTGTGCTCATGGCCATGGCGCAACAGCGGCACGTGAAAGTCAACAAGAGCGGCTCCAACGGGGATCTGGATGCGACCAGGCAACGCGATCCCCGCGCGTGGACTGCGCACCACGAAATCCCCAAACGCCTCTTGGCCAGCCACCACTGCGTCGTGCTCAAGCGCGAAGTCCACCTCGTAGTTGGCGCGCCCAATGAGGGTGGGCGTGGCGAGCAACAACAGGATGATGGCAACGCACGCGCCAATCAGGAACTCGCCCCACCCAACCCCCACACCAACGACAAGACCCACAATCGCCCACAGCAACACCAGCCACCCCGCCGCGGTAACCGTGGATGCGAGAGTTGCCCACGTTCGCCGCAGTAGCGCCCGCACCGCGCGCGCCAGACGCAACGCGCCAATTCCCACGGCAACCCACCGGCCGCCAGATTCGTCGAGGTACTCGGTGCGCGTGATCGCGGGCGCAGGCGCGGGACCCGCCGCGGGAGCCCGGGTCTGCGACAGTGAGCGACTGCTCACTCAAGGTCCTTGTGGCTAGGCGGGGGCGTGTCGAGCAATACCTGACCGATGACCGCCGTAGGCGTGACGCCGTCAAACTCCGCCTCCGGATCAAGGATGAGGCGGTGGGCGAGCACGGCGTCTGCGAGAGTCTTGACGTCGTCCGGCGTGACGAAGGTGCGATCGTGAGCCAACGCCCAAACCCGGGACGTGCGAGCGAGCGCGATCGCGCCACGCATCGACGCCCCAAGCCGGACCTGGGTCGCGTTGCGCGTCGCATTGACGATGCGCGCGATGTAGTCGAGCACGAGCGGGCTGCTGTGCACTTCCCGGCCAAGGTCCACCATTGCGGCGATCGTCTTGAGTTCCACAATTGGGTCCACCGCAACGCGCGGGGGACGGCCGGCCTCTAGGAGCCGTAGCGTCGACGCGTGGTCCGGATAACCGAGCGACGTGCGCATGATGAATCGGTCCAGTTGCGCTTCCGGCAGCGAGTAGGTGCCGGCCTGCTCCACGGGGTTTTGGGTAGCGACCACCATGAACGGCGAGCCAGCGACACGAGTCACACCGTCGATCGTCACCTGGCCCTCGTCCATGACCTCGAGCAGGGCGGACTGAGTCTTGGGGCTTGCCCTGTTGATCTCGTCGGCCAGCACGACGTTCGCGAAAACGGGGCCCGCGTGGAACTCAAACTTCCCCTTCTTCTGATCGAACACGGTGATTCCGGTAACGTCCCCCGGCAAGAGGTCGGGGGTGAATTGGATGCGTGTGCTCGTGCCGCGCACGGTCTGCGCCATCGCGCGCGCGAGCGACGTCTTGCCGGTGCCCGGGACGTCTTCGAGCAACAGGTGCCCCTCGGCGACCATTGCCGTGAACGCAAGTTCAACGACGTGACGCTTCCCGAGCACGGCAAGCTCAACGTTGTTGCATAACGAACGGAACGTGTCCGCAAACCACTTCGCTTGATCGTCAGTAACAGTCATGGGTCTCCTCGAGACATTCATCGGCCGATTTCATGGCGTAGGTGAGGGGGTAGGTGAAGGGCTAGGAGTGACAGAGGGGTTTGGATCGGGCGCACCAGAACACGTCGTTGTGTCAGAGGTCCACTGGGCGATTCCTTGGAGCGCGCCTTGGAATTTGACGCGAACGCTCGCCGTGCGCATCGCGGTGAAGTCATTCGTGATTCTGTCGTCGACGTCCCGAAGGGTCCACGTCGCAGACCAATCCGACCTCGAAGCCGCGACGGAGAGCGTGGGCGCCTCGCCCACTCGGCACGCGTCGACCGTGACCTTGGTGCGGTATTCCGCCGAGCCCGGGACAGGAGACACGGTCGCGAGCGCCGTCGAGCATTGCGTGTTTAGCAGGTCAAACACCACACACACGAACGTGTTGACGGAGACGGGGGCGCCTATGGGCATGGTCGAGAAATCGGTGGTCGCGGTGTCGCCATCGAAACTGAAGAAGGCAACCGCGCCGAGCGGCATCCCGAGCAGGCTGATGCTGGGTGCGGTGACGTCAGTGCTGCACCACATGCCGTTGCCGTCGCACGTCGATGCGACCTGATAGCCCGTCGTGACTATTGGCGCGCCAGGGTCAATCCACGGGTAAATCGTGACGTCGACGCGGGTTGCCGAGCCGTAGTTAACAGCGCCAATGAGCGACCTCGCACATACGGTGATCTTGTTACTCACATTTGCCGTCACCGGAACCGTAAGCGACGCGGTGCCGCCGGTCGCTTGCACCATCGCGCTGCACGCGCCAGCGCTCACGGTGCCGACCCACGTTTCCGAGCCGACGCCGCCCGTCTTCACCGAGACCGTCAACTGCGCGCTCATTGCCCCGCCGAGCACCTCGGTACCGATGGTTCCGATCGTCGGGGCGCCAACACCATTCGCGCTAAACGAGACCGCCGCCCCTTGAGCCTGGGCGCCCGCTATGGCCGGCAAGTCGAGGTTCGTGATGGGCGTCACCGTGACCAATTGCGTGTCGTTGGCGCCGAGGAAGTACGCGGGGATGGAGACGTGACCCTTGCCGGATATCGACACCACTTTGGTTTCGCCAGAGGCGCTCGTGATCTGCAGGGCGCTCGTGTTGGCGTCGGTGACATCGAGCTCGATATCGATCCGCTTGCCTTCGCCTGTCGTCGTGCGTGTGGGCAGCCACGTGATGTTTTCCGGCGCCGCCGGGGGTGCGTAGCTCCAGGCGACCACGGTGACGGACCCGCGCGATTCGCCGACGCTGTTGACGGCCTTCGCGGAGTACGTGTGCTTTACCCCGTTGGTCAGGCCGGTGATGGGCGCACACACGCCGTCGGGACCACAGGTTTGCACCTTGGTGGCGCCCTCGTAAATCGCGTAGCCGGTGATCGCCGGGTAAGAAACGCCAGTGCCACTGCTCACCGAGAGCGTCAGGCTGCCATTCCCGAAGGCGACTTGCCGCACCTCGGAAGGAGCGGCCGGGAAGCCCTGCAGGTCGATCGTTAGGGTGCCAACCCTGTCGCCAGCGCTGATGCGGCCCTGGGCGTCCTTAACGGTGTAGGTCGCGGTGCACGTGCTACCAGCAGTGTCGTTTGTCCACGATGCTGTGATTGCGCTGGTACCCGAGACACTGAAGTTCACATCTGGGCAGTTCGGGTCTGGGATGACGGAGGCCACCTCAAGCGGAGTTTCTGGCAACGGATTGACCTCGCCGGGGCCGCCGATCACGGTGACGGTGCAGGAATTGCCTGACGCAGCCGAGCATTGCCGCGAGATCGTCGCGGCCTTGGGGAAGGTTGACGGAGCCGGCCCAACGGTGAAGCTCAGCGATACGGCTGGCACGTCCGGATCGGAAGGCAACGACACCGTGGCACCATCGACGTTGCCGGGCACCGAACGGTCCTCCGCCGTGATCGTGAGTACGGTTCCCACGCGCGTCACGACAAATTGCTGACCCTGATACTCAAACGCGATGTCGACCGCGCGAGGGGCGGCTCCCTTGGGCCACGTCACCATGCCAGCGAGGTCGAACGTGGTCGTCGTTCCTGGTGAGATCTCGAGCGACGCGCTCTTGAGGATGGGCGACGGCGCCCTCGGAACGATGGTGATGGGGACGGGCACGAGCGTGAAGCGATCCTGATCAGAAACCCGCGCAGAGATGCGGCAGATGTCTGAGTATGGGGCGCCATCAGACGCGGTGTACTTGATCATCGTCCCCGACACAAGTTCGCACGTGGAGCCTTTCCGCACGCCCGACGCTGTCACGTCTGAGGGATCGACGATGAGTTCCGCGTCGGCAGGGATAGCGACGAGCGGGCCCAGGTCAAAGGTCACCGATGACCCCTCCTCGACCTGAGGTTGCACGAAGGTCTCTTTGAGCGACAACCGTGACTCATCGAGCCCAGGGATACGCAAGAAGCCGTAACTCGTGACCTCTTCACCAGCGAAGTTCAGCCCGGTGACCTGGAACGGCACGATCCGGCTCTCATCTGACAGCGGCCCGGAGATTACCCACCCGTCTACCGCCATGTCTGGCTGATCGCCCCATAGCGAGAGTGTGAGGCCCGCGGGATCTCCAGACGCCCACGAGACTTTCCCGGTGAGCACGTCTACACCCATCGGCAGCGCCTCACGGGTGTCGAGTGCAAGCACCGTGTCCGCGACCAACGGCACGTCAACGACGGGCTCCCTGACGGCCTTCAAGATAATGCGGCTCACCGCCGTCGAGCCCGCCTCGTTTCGCACCGTGTATACGTAAACGAAGGTGCCCGGCTGATCGCCAACGCTCAACGTCACCGTGCCGTCGACTACCGACACCACGCGGCCCGCGAGATCGCGGTACTCGTCGGACTCGAGCGGCGCGTCGGGCGACACATCGACGAGCGAGAGTTCGCCGCCTCCCAGGTCAAAGTCGTTTGCCATCGGCAATACCACCACGGTGCGTCCGGCCCCCGCTTGTGCCTGCACGTAATCGGTGTACGTCACCGGGCGCGCCTCGAGATCCGCAGCAATCACGCCGATCGTCGCGGTGCCGATTGCGGTCTCACCACGCGCGTCGATCACGGAGTACGTGAACGACACCTGGCCGGAGAATCCGGGCTCCGAGGTGTACGCGATGCCGCGTCCGTCCGCGGTAACTGCGGCGATGCCGGACGGCGGTTGGGTCTCAACTCTTCGCAGGGACACCCTGTCACCATCGGGATCCAGGCGCGTGCCGTCAAACGCGAGCGTGACGCTTTCGCCGGATGCGACGCGACCCGTCAGGTTTGGCGGCGTTGGCGGAGCGTTTGTTTGGGAGTCGAGCACGGTGACCACGAGGCGAGCCGTCGCTCGTTGCCCGGGATAGCCAAGCACGTAGGCGTCGTAGGTAACGACGTAGGTACCAGGTGTCGCGGGTGCCAGATACCGAAGCTTGGAGCCTGCGGCGAAGACGAGACCCGCATTTTGGACGTTAACGACCGAGCCGGGATCCAACGCAATCACGTTCCCAGCTGGCCCGATGTCGTTCGTGAGCACGTCGACGTTTGCTTGCCTTCCGACCCGCACGGTAATGGAGTCATCGACAGCGAGCGGAGGAGTTGGCGTTGTCGTGGCAAGCAGCACCACTGTCACCTCCCCTGTCACGGTCATCTCCGGGCGACCACTGCCATCGGACACCGTGTAGGTGACGACACCAAGCGGGCCAGGGCGACCGTCGGCTGTCGCTCCGCTCACGCGTAGCGCAGAAAAACCGATAACGTCTGAGCTGAGCTGGGCGCCAGCCGCGGGGGCCACGCTCACGTCGGAGATGAGCAGCACCCGGTTGCCTGGGTTGGACACCGCCTTGAGGACATCCACGGTGGCGTCTTCCTTTGAACGCACGAACGCGGTCAGCGGCACCGTGGTGAGCCGTTCCTCCTGTGGCGCGATGACCGTGATGCGCGCAACGCCTCGAGCCTCAGAGGTGCCGTCAGTAACCTTGAAGTCGACGAGGTGCGACCCGGGCTCGGTCGCGGAAAAGGTGAAGCCGATTACCGACTGCGCCACGGCAACGGAGGCGTCATCCCCAGGAGCCAGCGAAGCCTCGCTCACCTGCAGCGGGCCGACGGCGCCGCTCACGTGCTTGCCAACGTCGACCGTCGCGGTAACGCCAGCCGTCACGGTAAGCGAGAGATCCCGCACTCGCAATTCCGGTTCGCCGAGCACGGTAATGGTGAGTTCCTTCGAAGCCTGCGCACCGCGCGAATCCGACACCGTCACGGACACGGGGGCCACGCCACCCCCGCCCGCGTTCGCGTTCGTGTGCTGAAATACCAAGCGCCCCTCAGGCGAAGCGGCAACGACGCCCGTAGCGAACGTTGTGGTAGCGCCGGCGAGATAGATCGGGTCGCCCTCTGGATCGACCCATCCGGTCAGCACGTCGGCAGACACGGTGCCGCCAGGGTTTACCTGCGGCGCGGGCCACTCAGCGAGGCACCCAGCGACGCCGCACCACTCTGGCGGAGTGTTGACCGACGGGTCCTTCACCGTGAGGGTCACAGTCGCGGGGGTAGACAGCAGCCCGTCGCTCGTTGTGCCGTCCGTGATGACGTACGTGAAACGTACGGATCCTTTGGCGTTCGGCGAGACCGCGATCACAAGCGACTGATCGTCGTCGGCAAGCGACAACGTGCCAAACGCTGGATCAAGGTTGCCGATGTCCGGTTGCCACACCGTGAGCACGTCTTTGTTTGCATCGTGGTCGTTGAGCAGCACCGGCAAGATCACCTGCCGACCTGCCCGCACGCCAAAGTCGTCGTTCTCGGCCACCGGCGCTCGCGGATCCGTAACCTCGCTGGCAACGTTTTCGTCGTCGTCCGTAGTCGGCGTTTCCTGGTTGGGGTCCCACTGCTGTGACGAGGCGACGAGTTGCCCGGACGGCACGCTCCAGACCCATCCAGAGCGGCCTTCGTTGAGGATCATGCGGCTGCCGTTTGACCGGAGCTGCGGGGAGCGCTGGTCTCCGAGCGTGAGACCTCCATAATCGAGCGATGTCCGTTCGCCACTCGACCGCCACAATGTGCCGGGCCCGCTCCCCGCAGGTAACCACGCGCCAACCAAGTCGCCGGTTGCGGGGTCGATTGCCGGTGACGCAGGCTCTCCGAGCACCACGTTGGCGGCCCCAAACGTTCGCGTTGCTGAGCCGTCGGAGAGGGACACCTCCACGATTCCGAACGAATCGGCAATGAGTGCTGCGGAGCCTTCCTCACTCGACTGCTGCAAGCGACCGGAAGCGTCGACGCCGGAGTCGGATGGCCCGTCGGCGCCGGACCTCCACACCCGGCCAGACGCCGGATCGAAGAGCACCCAGGCGCTCCCCACCCAAGCGAGTTGGACACCCTCGCCCTGCGGGCCGTCTACGACAGTGTCGATCCCGTCGATGAGGCCCGTAGCGGCGCTAGCGCGCATCACGGAACCATCCTCAGCTGAATACGCAGCAACCTTGCCTGACGCTGACATTGCGACGGCGACTGCGCGGAACTCCGGGCGTTCTTGACCGGCTGCGACCTCCGTATTCGCGAACGGGTCGAGTCGTGTTGGTGACGTCGCGGAACCGTCAGAAACGCGGCCCGCCGTGACCGCTCCGTCGCCGGTCAAGTACGCGACAAAATCGCCAGAGTGCACCATGGCGTCGGTCCCAGATGGCGTCGCAACCGTCGACTGCGAGCCGGCCGAATCGATGTCCGTTGGCTTCGCGGTGTCTACCGTGGTGACGCTGCCAAGGTTGTTCGAGAACACAAGCAGCGCCGTGCCCGACTGCACAAGGTCCGTTGGCGAGGACACGTTCTTGACGGTGTCGACCTCGCCCACGACGGTGTTCACCCGGCCAAAGCGCTGGCCAGCCACAGACTGCATTGCCCATACCGACGGGTCGTCCGGTGTCACCTCGCGCTGATCGAAGCCTGGCGCGAGCGCCGCGCCAATCGCGACCGTAGCGGCAACGGCAACCACTGCCGCCCACGTGACGGCGTGGCCGCGCGCGCCGCCAACGCGGGTGCGGGGAGCGTCGGGCGTAGCCACTTAGCGCCCCACAACCAGCAAGATGGTCAACACAATTCCAATGACGGCCGCACCACCGATGATGACGCCAATCAGGATGCCGCGCCCGATGCGGTCTCGCCGACCTTCGCTGCGGCTCTGGGTGCCAGTGCGCGGAAGCGGGTCAAGGACGTGTTGGCGCTGCGTTGCGACACTCACGGTCGAGTGAATGGGGGCGCCAGAGTGGTCGCCGGCGTAAGCAGAAGGCGCCCACTCTGCACTGGGCAGTTCGAGGGCCGTTATCGGCAAGCCCATCTCCCGTTCAACCGACTGGAGCGCCTCGCCAAACTCGCGCGCGGAGCCATAGCGGTCGTCGGGCAATCGGCGCAGGCCAGCCTCTAGTGCCGCCTCGAAGGCAGGCGGCGCATCCTCGCGACCAGTTGGCACGTACTTGGCGCGCATGATGCGGCCGCGGAGTTGCTCATCCGAGTGGCGACCCCCTGGAATGTCGAACGGAGCGTGCTGGGCAGCGAGCGTGTACACCGTTGCGGCGAGCGCCCACACTTCGCTCGCGACCGTTCCCGAGCTGCGGCGGTCAACGACCTCTGGCGCACTCCACGGAGGCGACATCGCGATCATGTCGTCTTCGCCCGTGACGGTCGCCGAGGCAACGCCAAAGTCGCTCAGCACCGGGTGACCAAACGTCGTGACGAGGATGTTGGAGGGCTTGATGTCTCGGTGCAGCATCCCTACTCGGTTCGCGGATTCCACGGCCGCGGCTATCTTCACACCAACCGAAAGGACTTCCGCGATGGGAATCTGTTCCGTCCGGTATCGCGTCGCCATCGACGACGGGCAGTGCTCCATGACGAGGTAAGGGCGGCCATCCGGCGCCACTGAGGCCTCATACACCGTGAGGATCGCAGGGTGAGCGCTGAGGCCCGCCATGACGTCAGCCTCCGCCGCGAACGCGCGCGCGGCAGCGTCGTCCGTGATGGGGGTGAGCAAGACCTTTACCGCGACCACGCGGCGAGGCATGTTCTGCTGGTACAAAAAGACGTCGGCAAAGCCCCCCGAACCGAGCGGGCGCACGTATGTGTAGCCCGGCAGATTGGGGGGAGTCAGTGTTTTGCGACGTGCGGCCACGGTCCTCCCTCAGGGCCAGTGTCGACGCTCCGGGCGACCTGGAGCGCTAGACGGAAAGACTAACTGAGCGCGCGCCAATCACACCTATGAGTGTGGCGACCTCCACACTCGTATAAACGCGGCGCAAATCCGACTCTAGGACTCGTAGTCGGAGAGCGGGGGGCACGAACACACAAGGTTCCGGTCGCCGTAGGTGTTGTCGACTCTCCGCACAGGGCTGAAGTACTTGTCGCGACGTAGCCCAGGAACAGGAAACGCCGCCTGTTCACGCGGGTATTTTGCGGTCCATTCGTCTGCGGCAACGAGCTCAACGGTGTGGGGCGCGGCCCTGAGAACCGATGCCTCAACGGTGATCTCGCCGCGCTCAATCGCCGCAATCTCGTCCCGGATCGTGAGCATCGCGTCGACGAAGCGGTCCACCTCCGTAAGGTCCTCGCTCTCGGTGGGCTCCACCATGAGCGTGCCCGCCACGGGAAAGGACATCGTCGGCGCGTGCAGCCCAAAGTCGATGAGCCGCTTCGCGACGTCCTCCGCGGTGATGCCCGTGGCCTTGGTGAGGGGCCGCAGGTCAAGAATGCACTCGTGCGCAACGAGGGCATTGGGTCCGCGGTACAGCACAGGGAACGCGTCGCCCAAGCGCGCGGCAACGTAATTCGCGGCGAGCACAGCCGTCGAGGTGGCGCGCGTGAGGCCCTCGTGACCCATGAGCGCGATATACGCCCAGGAAATCGCGAGGATTCCCGCGGATCCGTACGGCGCCGCACTCACCGGGGCGCCTTGACGGATGAGCTCCTCCGGCGTCTGGATCGGCGAAGAAAGTCGCGGCAAGAACGGCACGAGGTGCTGCGCGACAGCGACGGGGCCCACACCCGGACCGCCACCGCCGTGCGGAATGCAGAACGTCTTGTGCAGATTGAGGTGGCTAACGTCGCCGCCAAAGTGCCCAGGCTTCGCGAGACCGACGAGCGCATTGAGATTTGCGCCGTCAATGTAGACCTGGCCGCCGGCCTCGTGCACCGCGGCGCACACCTCGCCAACGTGGCTCTCGTACACACCGTGGGTCGAAGGGTAGGTGATCATGATGCAACTGATGCGGCCTGCGTGCGATTCGAGCTTCGCGGTGAGGTCACTCATGTCGATCTCGCCGTCGGTGCCGGTTGCCACTACAACCACGCGCAGCCCGGCAAGGACCGCGGAGGCCGCGTTGGTGCCATGGGCCGACGCTGGGATCAGACACACGTCGCGCTCACCTTCCCCTTGGGAGCGGTGGTACGCGTGGATTGCGAGCAGGCCGGCATATTCGCCGCGGGCGCCAGAGTTTGGCTGTACGCACACCGCGGCGTAACCCGTGATGTCGGCGAGCCACGACTCGAGTTGCCCAATCATCGCCCGGTAGCCAGCCGTCTGGTCGCTTGGCGCGAACGGGTGAATGTTCGCGAATCCGGGCCAGCTCACGGGCGCCATCTCAACGGCGGAGTTGAGCTTCATGGTGCACGAACCAAGCGGAATCATCGTGCGGTCAAGCGCTAGGTCTCGGTCGGCGAGCTTGCGCATGTAGCGCATCAGCGACGTCTCGGAGCGGTGCTTGGTCCAGATGGGGTGCGTGAGGTAGTCCGACGTCCGGCGCAGGTCTCGCGGAATGGTCACCGACGGCCCCCCGTAGACGGGCCGCTCGTGCGGGTGGCCAATTACGGCTGCGACGAGCTTGGTGAGGATATCGAGCGTCGTGAGTTCGTCACACGAGATCGCCACGGAGTCGTCGTCGAGCTTGCGAATGTTGATGCCCTGTTCCGCCGCGCGGCGCACAACTGACTCCGCTCCGCGAGGAACGTCGAGCACGATCGTGTCGAAGAAGGCCTCGTGGCGAACGGTGGCTCCGCGCGCCGTGAGCGCGTCGGCGAGAGTTGCCGCCATGCGGTGCACGCGTAGCGCGATCTCGCGCAGGCCGTCGGGTCCGTGGTACATCGCATAGAAGCCGGCAATGATCGCCAGCAGGGCCTGCGCGGTACAGATGTTGCTCGTGGCCTTGTCTCGCCGTATGTGCTGCTCGCGGGTCTGCAAGGCGAGGCGTAAAGCCGGATTCCCCGCGGCGTCAACGCTGACCCCTACGAGGCGGCCGGGAAGTTGGCGCTCGAGCCCCTCGCGCACCGAGATGTAGGCGGCGTGCGGCCCGCCAAAAAATAGCGGAACGCCAAAGCGCTGGGTGGAACCCACAGCTATGTCCGCGCCCAGCTCGCCCGGGGCCTTGATAACGCACAGCGAGAGAATGTCCGCGGCAACGGTCACTAGCCCGCCAGCGCCATGCGCGGCGTCGATGAACCCGCCGATTTCGCGCACCACTCCCGTGCTGCCTGGCTGTTGAATGACCAACCCAACAAGGTCGTCGGGCGCTTGCCAGTCGTCGCCAAGGGTCTCGACGCGCAAAGGCAAGCCAATCGCCTCTGCCTGCGCGGTCACGACCTCGATGGTCTGCGGGTGGCATTCAGCGTCAAGGATGACAACGCCGCCATCCTTGCCAGCGGTGGCCCGGCGCATGAGGAGCACTGCCTCGCCGACGGCCGTGGCCTCGTCGAGCAACGACGCGCCAGCGACGGGCAATGCGGTGAGGTCGCTCACCATGGTCTGGAAATTGAGCATCGCCTCTAGGCGACCCTGTGAGATCTCAGCCTGATATGGCGTATAGGCGGTGTACCAGGCAGGATTCTCGAGGACGTTGCGGCGAATCACCATGGGCGTGACGGTGTCGTAGTAGCCCTGGCCGATCATCGACACCTGCACGCGGTTGCGCTGCGCGAAGCCCTGAAGCGCGCTGAGGGTCTCTGCCTCGTCGCGCGCGGGCGGCAACACGAGGACGTCGTCTTGCCGGATGGACGCCGGAACGGCCGCCTCGACAAGCGCGGCAAGGGAGGGGTATCCAACGGCGGCGAGCATCGTGTCGATGCCCGACTCGTCGGGGCCAATATGGCGGTCAGCGAACGCGGTCACTGGCCCATTGTGGCGCATCGTGCCGCGGAGTCATTCGCGCGGCGCGTCAGGTTTCGTCAACGACGGGGGCATCGGCCGCGTTTTTCTGAATCGACGCGATGGCGTCCTTGGCCGACTGCTTCTGGTTGTAGCCCTGGCTACTCGCGAGAATGTTGCCATTCGCCGCGACTACGCGAAAGCGGAATTCGCCCGCGGCATCCTGATAGATCGTGAATTTCATCATTGCTCCAACTGTTGGCCCCTCGCCTTCGATGTTATGGCCACGCCGCGTGCCGCGCGCGGCGAGCGCGCGTCCACTTGCGGGCGGCTAACCTTGCGCCATGGCCGAATGGGATCCAAAGTCTGGCAAGGTGCGCCCAACGTGGACCGTGCGCTTCAGCGCGTGGTCAATTTTCCTGGGATGTGTCATCGCCGCGGTGACCACTGCGGTGGTGCTGTTCGTGACGCTCATCACGGGTCCGGGGCTCGACGAGCTCGCGGACGCGGGCTCCGTAGCGCGCGGCGGCATCTTCCTCTTTGGGCTCATCCTGGTGATCTTCTTGCTCTTGGGACCGGTGCTCGCGTGGGGCCTTGGTTTCACCCTCCGGAGCAACACCAACCAGGGCGTTCACGTGCTCGCTTTCGCCGCGCTGGGGCTGTTCGTTGGGTTCATGATCGGCAACTTCGTTGGACTCGGTTCGATCGTCGCACCCGCCGCGGGCATCGGCGCCGCGGTTGGCCGCTGGGCTATCTCGAGCCAGGCGAAGATCTAGCAGGACTGGCGCGCGCGGCTCGGGCCGCTAGATTCCGCGAGCGCCCGTGAGAGCTCAACCACGCGCGGCCCATTAACCTGAGTCCGTGAAGGTCATCATTCAGATCCCGTGCCTCAACGAGGAGGCGACGCTTCCCTTGGTGCTCGCCACCATGCCAACCCACATCGATGGCGTCGACGAGATCGACATCGTCATCATCGACGACGGGTCAACGGACCGCACCGCGGAGGTGGCTCGAGAGCACGGCATCACCCACATCGTGAAGCACACGCGCACGATGGGCCTTGCGCGGTCCTTCGCGGATGGTGTCGAATACGCGCTCGCGCATGGCGCGGATATCGTGGTCAACACCGACGGCGACAACCAGTACCCGCAAGAGCGCATCGGGGACCTTGTGGCCCCCATCCTCGCGGGCCGCGCGGACATCGTGATCGGCGATCGCCAGACCCAATCCATCGCACACTTCTCATTCTTCAAGAAGTTCATGCAGCGCTTCGGCAGCTGGGTCGTCAATCGCGCGGCAGGCACCAAGTTGCCCGACGCTGCCTCCGGCTTTCGCGCCTACAGCAGGTACTCGCTCTATCGGCTGAACATCGTGACGCAGTTCAGCTATTGCATGGAGACCATCATCCAGGCGGGCAACAAGCGCCTCGCGATCGAGTCGGTGCCCATCACCACCAACCCTAAGACGCGAGAGTCCCGCCTGTTCAACAACGTCTTTGAGCACATGATGAAGTCCGGGCAGGCGATTATGCGCTCGTACATCATGTTCAAGCCGTGGTCCATCTTCCGCGCGCTGGCGTTTACGTTCGGGATCCTTGGCCTGATCCCGTTCATCCGCTTCGCGATCGTGCGCCTTCAGGGAGACGACGGCAACCACATTCAGTCGCTCATCCTTGGCGGCGCGCTCATCTCCGGAGCGCTGCTCGCGGTCGCCCTCGGCGTGCTATCCGACCTCCTGAAGACCAACCGCATCCTCATGGAGGATCAGCTGGAGCGCCTCAAGGTGCAGCAGTACGGTCCGGCACGCTCGCCGGTCGACCGCGTCCAATAGCGACGCCGATACCAAAGCCGATTGCGTCTGCCGCGGTCATCAGGAAGCGGCTCACGAGCGCCAAGCTCAGCGCTTGCGGACCGGTGGCCACCGAGCCGAGCAACACCACGAGCGCGGCCTCTCGCGCGCCAGCGCCCGCGGGGGCGATCACTACGAGGAAGCCCACGAGCCACGCAAGCGCGAACGCGCCCGTTGCGATGACGTAATTGGCCTTGGGGCCCGGCGCGATCTCGCGCAGCAGCAGCCACGCCTGCAGCCCAAGCAGCAGCCACATGAGCACCGACCACGCGGCGGAGCCAAGCAGCGCACCCCCTGAAACATGCGCCGGCTCCTCCGTGCGCTTGGTCAGGCGGAAAGCGAGCGCCACGAGTCGCCGCAGCACGGGAGGCGTGAGCGCCGCAACCAAAGCCACGGCAACCGGGAGGATCCACCAATAGGTGGCAACGGCGTCGGGCACCGTGAGCGCAATGCCAACCACGCCAACGATCGCCGCCGTCACCACTCCAACGACCATCGCCACGATCGAGCCGGTCATGGCGCGCGCTCGCGAGACGCCGTGGTCGCGAGCGAACTCCGCTTGGGCGAGCACGGGCCACACGGATCCGGGCACGTATTTGCCCACTTGGCTCAGCAAGAACACGCGCAGGGCCGACGGCACGCTCGTCTTGAGCCCAACACTCACCATGACCTGGCGCCAGGACAGCCCGTTCACCCCAAGCGCGACGGTGGCGGCGAGCCCGGCGAGCACCACGTGTTTGCCAGGAAAGTGAGCGCAGGGCCTCTGTGACCTCGTCCCACTCCTTGATGACCACCACGACGAGCAGGCCAAGCGCGACGGCGAGAAAGCCCCAGCGCAAGAGGTTCTTCTTCACGCGTTCACCGAGGCCCATGTGCGAGCGATGCCGTCGGCAAGGGACGTGGTCGCCTGCCAGCCCAGTTGCTTGTGCGCCCGGGACACGTCCAGCCAATTCGCCGCAGGATCAATGCCACGAGCGGGTTCGCGCATAACTTCCACCTCGTGCGGCGCCACTGTCACGCGTATCACCTCGAGCAACTGCGCGAGGCTCGTGCCCACGCCGGATCCGAGGTTGATGATTCCTTGTGGCGCGACATCGGCTGCGCACTCAATGGCATCCGCGACATCGGCGATGTACACAAAGTCCCTCACCGCGCCGCCATCGCCAAACAAGGTGATGGGGGAACCGGCTCGGATGGCATGTAGCCAGAGGCCCACCACCCCCTGCGCTCCGGCACTGACCGGGACCATACGGATTTGCTACGCGCAACACAGTGTGTGCGAGCCCCGACTCGGCGAGCAGCCTTTCTTGCGCGAGCTTGATGCGGCCGTACTCGTTCGCCGGGTGGGGCTCATCGCTCTCGTGGAACGGTGCCCGCGCGGGTGGGCCGTAGACCGCTCCTCCCGAGCTCAGCAGCACAACGTGAGGCGGACGTTTGGTGCGCCGTACCGTGGCGACCAGCTCCTCGAGATCTGCGATGGCGCTTCCGCGCGCGTGGTGTTCGCAGGCGTAACGTGACCCGCCGCCCACACCACCGCGCGCGTAGCGCGACCGCCGTCACGTACGGCTGGTCTCTGGTGAAGCGGCCAACGCGCTCGCCGCGGCGCTCGAGTTCGGCAGCTGTCGCCGAGCCAAGGAAACCTCGCGAGCCGACGACGGCCACGTCATACACTGTGCTCACTCGCCCCGCTCCTCGCATTGGATTGAATTCTATGGCCAGACCGCGCGCGCTCGTCGTGGCGACCACCTACCCCGCGCGCCCCGGCGACGGCACCCCTGCGTTCGTCGCAGACCTCTGCGGCGAACTCGCGCTCGAGTTCGACGTCACGGTACTGGTGCCACGCGTTGCCGGGGCTCCCGCGCGCGAGGTATCGCCCGACGGCTCCCTCACCGTGGTTCGTCATCGCTACCTTCCGCGGCGCTTTGAGTCCGTAGCTGACGGGGCGATTCTCGAAAACGTGCGCGCTCGCAAGTCCGCGTTGCTGCAGGTGCCGTTCTTGGTTGCGTCGCAGTGGTTTGCCGTGCAGGAGGGCCGCGCGTTCCACGCGACCCGACGTCATTCACGCCCACTGGCTCATCCCCGCTGGCGTGTCCGCCCGCGCGCTCGGGCAGGCGGACCCCACTCGTGGTGACCACGCTCGGCGGGGATCTCTATGCGCTGCGCGGCCGGCTTCCCACGTGGCTCAAGCGTCGCGTCGTCGCGCGCCGCACGCGTCGTGACGGTCATGAACGAGGACATGGCAAACGTGGTGCGCTCGCTCGGCGGTGCGGACGTGCGCGTGATGCCCATGGGTGCGCGATTCTCCGTGGTGACGCCGGTTGCAGACGAAGGGCCGGTGCGCGTGCTCGCCGTGGGGCGGCTTGTCGAGAAGAAGGGGTTCGACGTGCTGCTTGCCGCTTTGGCGGAAGTTCCCGACGCTCGGCTCACCATCGTTGGCGACGGCCCGGATCGCGAAGCGCTGGTTGCGGCGGCCGCGGGCCTCGGCGAGCGCGTCACCTTCGCGGGCCAGCTTGGCCGCGAGGCCCTCGACGCCGCGTACGCGCACGCGGACATCGCGGTGTTCCCCTCGCGGCCCGCCGCATCCGGGGACCAAGACGGCTTGCCCGTAGCCATGCTCGAGGCGATGGGGTCGGGACTTGCGGTGATCGCCTCCGACCTACCTGGGCTCAACGAGGCAGTCGTCGACGGCGAGTCAGGGATTCTCGTGGCTCCAGGCGACGCCGGCGCCCTTGCCGCCGCGCTAGGAGACCTTGCGGGAGAGGCTCCGCGGCGTCGGGCGCTAGGCGAGGCAGCAAAGGTGAGGGCGAGCGGCTACTCGGTGCAAGCAGTTGGCGCGGGTTACCGGGCGCTACTGCGAGAAGTCATAGGCCGCTAAGGCGGGCGGCGTCCTGCGTGCGCCTGATGCCTCGCTTTCCCCCCGACGCGGCTCCTGCGTGCGCCTGACGCCTATCTCGTCTTCGCGCCACATCGTGGCGAGGCGCGGCGGGGCGTGGCGAGGAGTCACGAGGCGTGACGCGCACGCAGGAGTTGGGCCCGCCAGAAAACGAGGCGTGACGCGCACGCAGCGCGCGCCGCCAGACCGGCTACTGGTCCCTACCCCGCAACTTGTCGATCTGCCTGCGCTCACGCTTGGTTGGCCGCCCAGCGCCGCGATCGCGCTTGGCAACAGGCGGCGCCGCGGCTGCGCGCACCGCAGGGGCCGGCGTGTGATCGAGGTAAGCCGTGGCGGCCTCATCCGCGCCAACGCGCTTTGACCGCGTCTGCGTCACCTCAAGCTGGCGATCGAGCCCCGCCTTGCGCACCGACACGCGATCGCCAACGTGTACCGGAGTGGCAGCCTTCGCGTGCTCGCCGTTGACTCGCACGTGCCCCGCGCGGCACGCGGCTGTCGCCTGGGTGCGGCTCTTGTAGATGCGAACCGACCAGAGCCACGCGTCAACGCGGGCCGAGGCCACAGCTACCGACCGAGCCGCTCGTACTTAAGTTCGGTCGCGAGCTTCGCGGGGCGCCACCACGCCTCGTTGTCGCGGTACCACGCGATGGTCGCCGCGAGGCCGGACCGGAAGTCGCGGTACTGCGGCTGCCAGCCAAGTTCGGAACGCAGCTTCGAGGCGTCGATCGCGTAGCGCAGGTCGTGGCCAGGGCGATCCTGCACGTGGTCAAACTCGTCCTCGGGCAGGCCCATGAGATCCAGCAGCGTGCGCACAACGGTGAGGTTGTTCGTCTCGCCGTCCGCGCCGATCAGGTACGTCTCGCCCACCCGGCCGCGGTCGATGATCTCCCACACCGCGCGGTTGTGATCGTCCACATGGATCCAGTCGCGCACGTTGAGCCCAGCGCCGTAAAGCTTGGGACGCACCCCGTCGAGCACGTTGGTGATCTGCCGCGGGATGAACTTCTCCACGTGCTGGTAGGGCCCGTAGTTGTTGGAGCAGTTGCTGATGGTCGCGGCCACGCCAAACGACCGCACCCACGCGCGCACCAGCAGATCCGAGCCCGCCTTAGAAGCCGAGTACGGCGACGAAGGGTTGTACGCGGTATCGGGCGTGAACTTCGCGGGATCGTCCAGCTCGAGATCCCCATAGACCTCGTCCGTCGAGATGTGGTGATACCTCGTGCCATGCCGCCGCGCCGCCTCGAGCAGCGCGTACGTTCCCAACAGGTTGGTGTGGATGAACGGGCTTGGGTCGTCGAGCGAGTTGTCGTTGTGGCTCTCCGCCGCGAAGTGCACCACAACGTCCGACGCTGCCACCAGTGCGTCAACCAGCTCGCCATCTGCGACGTCACCTTTGACGAAGGACACGCGCGCGGCGTCAGGCAACGACGACTGGTTTCCCGCGTAGGTGAGGTTGTCGAGAACGGTGACTTCGGCGTCGGGCCGCGTGGCCAGGGTGAGGCGTACGAAATTGGCGCCGATGAACCCAGCCCCGCCAGTTACCAGCACCTTCACTTGCGTTCACGCTCCAATAGGCCAAGCAGGTAGTCGCCGTAGCCGGACTTGGCGAGGCCGCGCGCAATAGTCTCGAGCGCCGCGTCGGTAAGCCAACCACGGCGCCACGCGATCTCTTCGGGCGAGCCGATCTTGAGGCCCTGGCGCTTCTCTACTGTCTGCACAAACTGGCTCGCCTCAAGCAGTGAATCGAACGTGCCGGTGTCGAGCCACGCCGTGCCGCGCGGCAACACCTCAACGTGCAGCGCGCCGGCCTCAAGGTAGGTGCGATTGACGTCGGTGATCTCGTACTCACCGCGAGCGGAGGGGGCGAGGTCGCGAGCGATCGCGACCACGGAATTGTCGTAGAAGTACAGCCCCGGAACCGCAAACTCGCTGCGGGGAACCGCGGGCTTTTCCTCGAGCGAGAGGGCGCGACCGTTCTCGTCAAACTCCACCACGCCGTATTGGGTGGCATCCGCGACGCGATACGCAAAGACCACTGCGCCGTTGACGTCAGCGAAGCGCTCAAGGTTGAGCCCAAGTCCTGGCCCGTAGAACAGGTTGTCACCGAGCACCAGCGCGACACGCTCGTCGCCAATGAAGTCCGCGCCGAGCACGAACGCCTGCGCGAGGCCATTGGGCTCTGGTTGCACCGCGTACTGAAGCGAAATCCCAAACTGCGATCCGTCGCCAAGCAGCCGCTGGAACTGCGGCATGTCGTGGGGGGTGGAGATCACCAGGATCTCGCTGATCCCCGCGAGCATGAGGGTCGAGAGAGGGTAGTAGATCAACGGCTTGTCGTACACGGGGACCAATTGCTTCGAGGTCCCCTGAGTGATGGGGTGCAGGCGCGTCCCTGAGCCGCCCGCGAGGATGATGCCGCGCATGCGGGTAAGTCTGCCCCATCCGTTCGCGCCGTGAGCGCTCCGCGCCTGTCTCGTCGCACGCCCTCCTCCACACAAAGGCTGTTGCGTCCGCACCTTTTGCCCCAGTTCACACCTTTTTCCGGGGTGTCCCGGGCGAATAAGTGTGGAGGAGGGCCGCGGCTGGATGGGAGTTCGGCCGTGTGGACGTGGCACCTTGTGGACGGGGCGCAAAGAAGTTGCGTCGGAGACGCGCGCCCGAATGTTAAATCTGTGCGACGAAATCGTTTGGGCACCCTGGAAGCGCATACATTGTCTCCGTGACCATGCTTCCCGTCGCCGCGCGCGAGTACAACGTTGAGAGTTTCACCCGCGAGTTCTTGCGGGAGGTGAACTTTGGACAGGGCGTCGATCTCGATCGCGCGTCCACGAATGACAAGTACCTTGCGCTTGCCCGCACGGTGCGCGCGTACCTCATGACGCGTTGGCTCGAGACGCTCCGCAACCAAGCGAAGAGCCAGTCGAAGACGGTCGCGTACATGTCCGCGGAGTTCTTGCTTGGGCGCCAACTCGACAACAACCTGATCGCCGCCGACCTCCACGAGATCGCGCGCGATTCGCTCGCAAGCCTCGGAATCGATATCGATGAACTGCGCGAGGCGGAGATCGAGCCGGGCCTCGGCAACGGCGGCCTTGGCCGTCTCGCCGCGTGCTTCATCGACTCGCTCGCCACGCTCGACGTCCAGTCGATCGGCTACGGCATCCGCTACGAATTCGGCATCTTCAAGCAGCGCTTCGAAGAGGGCCGCCAAGTGGAGGATCCAGACGACTGGCTACGCCTTGGCTCGCCATGGGAGTTGCCGCACCCAGAGAACGCGGTGAAGGTTGGCTTTGGCGGCACCGTCGAGGATTGGACCGACGCTGCGGGCAAGAAGCGCCGACGCTGGGTGCCGGAGTGGGAAGTCAACGGGGTTCCGTTCAACTACATGGTTCCCGGCTATCGCAACGGCCGTGTCAACACGCTTCGCCTGTGGAGCGCGCGCGCCACCCAAGAGTTTGACCTCAAGATCTTCAACTCTGGCGACTACGCCGACGCGGTTAAGTCTCAGACGCAAGCAGAGAACATCTCCAAGGTGCTGTACCCGGAGGACTCCACACCACAGGGCAAGGAACTGCGACTTCAGCAGCAGTACTTCTTTGTTGCGTGTTCCCTCAAGGACTTCATCAACAACGTCCTGCCTCAGGACTATGACCTCACCCACCTCCCCGAGCGCATCACCTTCCAGCTCAATGACACTCACCCTGTGATCGCGGTGCCGGAGCTCATGCGCCTGCTGATCGACGACCACGGCTGGGATTGGGCCGACGCCTGGGCGATCACTCAGAAGGTATTCGCGTACACGTGCCACACGCTGTTGCCAGAGGCGCTGGAGGTGTGGCCGGTTGACCTGCTTGGCCGTCTGTTGCCACGACACCTCGAGATCATCTACCGCATCAACGATGACTTCCTCGACGACGTCCGCGACCGCTTCCCTGGTGATTACCTTCGCGAACGCCACATGTCGATCATTGCGGAGGAGCCCGTGCGCGCCGTGCGCATGGCCTTCCTCGCCACCGTTGCCGGTTTCAAGGTGAACGGCGTCGCCGCCCTGCACTCCGAGCTGCTTCGCGACAAGGTGCTCAAGGATTTCGCGGAGATGTATCCGGAGAAGTTCACCAACGTCACGAACGGCGTCACGCCCCGACGCTTCATTCGCATGTCCAATCCCGGGCTTACCCAGCTCATCACGGAGGCCGTTGGGGACGGGTGGGTCAACAACCTCGACAGGCTCCAGGGCCTCGAGTCGTTCGCCGAAGACCCAGAGTTCCGCGAGCGCTTCGCCGCCGTCAAGACGGCAAACCGCGAACGTTTTGCGGCGGTGCTCAAGGCACGCGACGGCCTTGAACTCGCTCAGGACGGCATGGTTGACGCGATGGTCAAGCGCCTCCACGAGTACAAGCGGCAGTCCCTCAAGTTGCTTCACATCGTCTCGCTCTACGAGCACATCACTACGGGCAAGGTGAAGCTAGAGGACGTCACGCCGCGCACCTTCGTGTTTGGCGCCAAGGCCGCTCCCGGCTACGTCCGCGCCAAGGAGACCATCTACCTGATCAACGCGGTTGGCGCCACGATCAACGCCGACGCGTCACTCAAGGGCCGCCTCAAGGTCGCCTTCCCCGCGAACTACAACGTGACTCTCGCGGAGACGCTCATCCCCGCCGCGGACCTGTCTGAGCAGATTTCGCTCGCGGGCAAGGAGGCGTCTGGCACCGGGAACATGAAGTTCGCGCTCAACGGCGCGCTCACGATCGGCACCGACGACGGCGCTAACGTCGAGATCCGCAAGCTTGTTGGCGACGACAACTTCTTCCTCTTTGGCATGGTGGAACCGGAGGTCGAGGCGCTGCAGTCAAAGGGCTACGACCCCGGCAGCTTCTACGAGCAAGACGAGGACCTCCGCAATGCCCTCAACCTGCTCGCCTCTGGCGTGTTCACGGGCGGCGACCGTGGGGGCGCGGTTGCGTCAGTGTTCGCAAGCCTCGTTGAGCGCGACCGCTTCATGGCGCTCGCGGACTTCCGGGCCTACATGGATGCGCAGGCTCGCGTCGACGCGGCGTGGAAGGACCAGGACGCTTGGGTGCGTTCGGCGATCCTCAATGTGGCGCGGTCGGGGTTCTTCAGTTCCGACCGTTCTATCCGCGACTATCTCGACAAGATTTGGCGCGCCTAGCCACTTTTCGGCACGCAGTCCTACGTCAGATAGTCCACAATTAGCGGCGTGAACGAACCCGTACTGCTGGTGCTCGTTGTGGTGACGGCTCTCGTCTTTGACTTCACCAACGGCTTTCACGACACCGGCAACGCGATGGCCCCAACCATCGCGACGCGAGCGCTTAAGCCAAAGCAAGCTGTGCTGCTCGCCGCGATCCTCAACATGGTTGGCGCGTTTCTGTCGCTTACCGTGGCCGCGACCATCGCGAAAGGCATCGTTGACTCCGGCGTCGTGACCCTTGCCGTGGTGCTCGCCGGTCTCGCGGGCGGCATCATCTGGAACCTCATCACGTGGCTCGTACGGCTGCCATCTAGCTCGTCACACGCGCTCGTTGGTGGCGTTGTTGGTGCGGTGCTCGCGGCCGCGGGTACCGCTGGCGTCAACTGGAGTGGGCTCGTCTCAAAGGTGATGCTCCCCGCTCTCATCGCTCCCATCGTCGCCATCACCGTTGCGGGGCTCGGCACGATGCTCGTGACGCGTGTCACCCGTCCCGTTTCCCAGAAGCACAACGACCGATCGTTCCGCCACGGCCAAATCGGCTCCGCCTCACTCATGGCGCTCGCGCACGGCACCAACGACGCGCAGAAGACGATGGGTATCATCCTGCTCGCGCTCATCGCCGCGGGAGCGGTGCCTGCAGACTCTCCCGTGCCTCCATGGGTCATCGTGTCGTGTGCCATTGCCATGGGCCTGGGTACGTACACCGGTGGATGGCGCGTGATCCGCACGCTGGGCAAGGGCCTCGTGCGGCTCGACTCGCGCCAAGGCATGTCTGCCGACATGTCGTCCGCCTCCGTGATTTTGCTCTCGAGCCACTTCGGCTACTCGCTGTCCACGACCCAAGTGGCCACAGGGTCCATCCTTGGCACCGGCGTCGGCCGCAAGGGTGCAACTGTCGGTTGGTCGGTAGCGCGCAAGATGTTGATGGCGTGGGTCATCACTGTTCCTGCCGCGGCTGCAGTTGGCGGGCTCTGCTACGGCACCGGTGCATTGTTTGGACCTAAGGCCGGGCCGTTCGTCGTGTTCGGCATCTTGGTCGCGACGTCCGGCTTCATCTACCTGCTGTCTCGCCGCCAGCCCATCAGCGCGCACAACGTCAACGACGACTGGGAGCCCACGGTCAACGAAGAGTCGATCCTCGCGGACTCTGTGACCATGCACAACCCGCGCCTCATGCGCGTGCCGAAGCCGCCGCGTAGGCGCAGGCGAAAGCCCGTGCCGGTCCCCAAGAAGCTCAAGAAGCGCTCCAAGACCCAGCAAGCGAAGAAGCAACAGACGAAGGGCTCGGTCAAGAAGACCGCCGCCGCCAAGAAATCGAAGAAGACCAAGGTCTCCGCTTCCAAGAAGAAGTCGAAGGCGAGGTAGACGCACATGAACACATTCGTGGAGTGGGGCTCACTCGCCAACATTGTGGTGTTCGGCATCCTCATCGGCGCAGGTCTGCCGACGTTGTATGCAATTGGCGTGCGGGCGCTCGACTCGTCGACGCGCGCCGCCGGGCGCTCCGTGACTCTCTACAAGGCGACCGCCTACTCATGCTTCGGCGCGGTAGGCGTCGTCATTCTCGGAGCCTTGGCGTTTATCGCGGCTGGCGGGCACTGACGCCCAACCCGGCCAGGGCGTTGGGCGGCGCTAGCCTGACCCTGTGCAGCCGACGTATACAGACACCGCTCGCCTCCAGGTGACCCGTGCGTTCGGCGTGCTCCTCACGATCACCGGCGGCGTGGCGCTGTTCTTCCTTGGCGGGCAGTTCTTTGTGCCAGGTGACAACGCGGCTGCGCTTGGCAGTCTCGCCATCTTTGCGATTGGCCTCACCTTGCTATTGCTCGCGCGCGCGAGGCTCGCGACGGCATGGGAGGCGAACAAGCCCTATCTGCTGAGCGAAGCCGGGCCGACGGCTGTGCACGGCAGGCAGGATCTCGTGACCCGGTTCCTGCGCGCGGGACGCATCGCGATGGGGCTGTTCTTGGTCTTCGGGGTCGTTTTCATGTTTCTCTTCTCCGCCATTAACTGCGGCGAACGCATCGATGGCTTTTGCGGCGACGTTGGGCGCCCTCCGGAGTGGCTTGTGGTGGTGTGGCAAGCGACGACATTGGTTGTTGGCGCCGCGTACATCGCGCTCGTGAGCCTGCGCAGAACGCTCGAGGCCGAGGCCGAACGTATCGGTGTTGTCGTCGCTGAGGGGCAGCGCCGCCGGCGCCATGATCACCACATGGATGGCACTGACCGGTTCTCCTGGGAGTAAGCGCGCGCACACCGGTTAGCGCGCCTACTGTTGGCGACATGACTGAACAAGCGTGGTTTATTGCCTTCGGATGGATCGGCTCCATCCTCGTCGTGTGGTCCCTGATGGTGTCGCGAGTGCTGCGGTTCCGGTGGATGAACTTCGCAGGCGCGTTCATCGCCACCATCTACAACGGTGCCATCCAACTGTGGCCGTTCTTCGCCATGAACTTCGCGATCACCATCATCGATGCTTATTGGATCTGGAAGCTCACCCATGAGCGTCACGACGTGGAGGCGTACAGGGTGATCCCCGTCGCGGCAGACGACGCTTTCCTTCAGCATGTCCTTTCCACCCATCACGACGACATCGCTCGCAACGCCCCAGCTTTCGCCCCAACGCCACAGGCCGGCGAGACCCGCAAGGCATTTCTCGTAGTCCGCGGTGACGAGAACGTTGGCGTTGTCGCGCTGCGCACCGAGGGCGCCGGGGTTGGCGTCGTTGAACTCGACTGGGTCAAGCCAAGTTTCCGAGACTTCACGCCAGGCGAGTTCGTTTACCGCGAGTCCCACGCATTGTCCGACGCTGGGTTCACTCGCGTCGAAATGGAGCCTTCGGAGTCACTCGACGTCCATTACCTCGCGCGCATGGGATTTGTGTCCAAGGAAAACCGCTGGGTACGCGAGGTTGCAGCTTAGCCCGGCAGCAGCGTCGGGCTAAATCAGCACCTTGGGGCCGGAACGCCTAACGGAACTGAACGCCGACCCAGTGAGAATGCCGAGCGCGATGGCGACCATGGTCGCAACCGTCACGGCGAGAATGGCTAGGCCATTGCCGCCACCGTCAAGAACTGCCGTGACTCCAACGAGACCAAGCCCCCCGGGCACCAGTAGCCAGAATCCGGGCAGAAAACTCACGGAAGACGCCGGGGCGTTGGCGAAACGCGATACGAGGATGGCGACGGGCGTCATCGCACATGCGCCGATGAATGCGGCGATTGGCCCCGAGAAGAACAAGCTGCCAATCACCTGAGCGCTGTACGCCACGTAAAGCACCAGCACAATCCACGGCACAAACCGGAGGCGGCCGCCCCTGTTGACGACTACTGCGACGCCAAAGAAGGCGACCGCTATCCATGGTGCTATGGGACCCAGCGGGTACGTGCCCTCCGCAATAGTGATGTGCGGGACGCCTACGAGCGTGGCGCCTGCAACGATGCCGCCGGCGAGCAGCACCAATCTCATGAAGCCGGCGGCCAGTCGCCCGGCGCCCGACATCATCTGCCCGGTCGCCAGTTCCACAACGCCCGTGGTCAGCAGCACGCCAGGAAGTAACACCACCAGCGGCGCGATGACTGAGGGAAGCGCCACCAGATCCAGGCCGGATCGCGCCACCAGAAAAACGACGACTGCGCACACAAAGGCCACGCCAACAATCACGAGCGGCTGCAAGGTGGCCCGCAGAGTAGCCGTCGCAATCACGGCAAGCCCAACACCGGCGCCGAGCACCGCTGCAAGAACCATGCTCGCCCAGGAACCGCCAAGGATGACCGCGAGCGCGGCACTGACGACGCCGGCTGCGATCACGCGCACCGCGATGCCGAACGGAGACTTCGCTTCTCGCATCTCGAGTACTTGTGCCCGCGCCTCCACCGCTGAGAGCTGACCCATGCGCGCCTTGACCACGACCCTGTCCAACGCATCCAACTGGTGCAGGAGCAGTGGGCTGTTGCCGCTCGCAACCACGCCCGTGCGCACGTCAATGTGATCCCGCGCGGACACGAAGAGCGCCGTGGGCATCACCACCACCTCCGTGCGCGGCTGGCCGTTGACACGTGCAATCTCCTCGAGCGACTCCTGCACCGTATTCACGCTGTAGCCGGCGTCGATCATTGCCTCGCCCACCGCCTCGAGCGTCGCGAAGCCCTCCTCAAGCGTCAGCGTGCCCGCAAGCGGGTGCACGGGGAATTCGTTTATCGGCGCGATCCGCGCGCGCCGTATCAGGGCGAAGAGCACCAGAGCGCTTAGGCAGAGCACAAGGATCGCTGCGGCTAGCGCCCCTGGGGAGACCGAACTCTGCGTGATCGCTGGAGGAATCACCTCCGTGACGGGAGGGGACGGTGTCGCGCTTGGGGTGACTGACGGCGCCGCAGAGGCCGACGGGACCGCGGTTGCGGAGGGCGAGGCGCTCGCCGTCGCGGTGGCGGTCGGCGACGGGCTGGGGGTCAGCGTCGCGGTAGGCGAGGGGCTGGGCGTCACGACTACGGGGGGTGACGGCGCTGGTGTCACGGACGTGGGCACGGCGAGCGCCGGGCCACTTGCGATTGCGAGCGCCGCCAGCACGTGCAACAGGGACCTGCGCGCGGTCTTGCTACTCAGAATCCACACACTGACCGCTCCTCGACCGTAGGCACCAGAGGTCGCGCGCGACGGGTCGCGCCACGTTCCGAGACTAGCCGACGACCTGTGGACGTCACCGTGACCACAAGGGAGGTCGTGGCTGGGCCTTGTGGCGCTGCCATGGGGCGCTCACACTTGTGTCATGCGGGCTCGCGACGTTGCCACGGTGCTTGGAGTTGTCGCGCTCCTAGCCGCGACCATCTCCGGCTGCAGCAGCCCAGAACAGTATCCGAGTCTCGACGCGAACCCTGCGGTGGTCGACTTCACGACCGCGGCCAAGAGCGGCGCGCCGGTGGAGGTCCACATGCCAGTCAACGGATTTCTCGCGGTGACCGGCAGCGGAACGGAGTACACGGAGGACAAGTACTGGACTGTGAACATCACCAACCCGTCCGTAGTGAAGTTCTACCCCTTCGATGGATCTGGCCGAGCCGCGCGCCAAGCGCTACTCGCGGGCCTGAAACCCGGCACGACCACAGCGGTCATCACCTACACGGGCGGCGCCACTCCTGAGACGGTGACCTACGACGTGACCGTCGGCGACGGCTGACCCCGGCCGACGCGCCACAGCCCGCCCCAGCGTCGGGCATAAGAAAAGGCCCCCTCGTTGGTATCAACCAACCCTTGGGGGCCTCGTGCGCGAGGGGGGATTTGAACCCCCACGCCCTTTCGGACACTGGCACCTGAAGCCAGCGCGTCTGCCGTTCCGCCACTCGCGCGCGCCGGGTAACTCTAACACGCAAGGGGCCGCCGGTACGATGGCCATATGGGAGTCCTGGATCGCTTCGAGAAGGGCGTCGAGAACGCCATGCAGAACGCGTTTGCCAAGACGTTTAAGTCCGGCGTAAAGCCCGTTGAGCTCGCCTCCGCGGTCAAGCGCGAGTGCGACGCCCGTGCCGCCGCGGTTGACCGCAACCGCACCGTGGCGCCCAACGAATACGTCATCTCGCTCTCTCCCGCCGATCTCGAGACCGTCACCAGTTGGGGCGACGAGGCCCTCGCGCACGAGCTCCAAGACGCGCTCGAGGACCACGCGCGCAGTCTGCGCTACGCGTTCGTGGGATCGGTCGGCGTCGAATTCCAAGAGGACGAGTCGCTCAGCACGGGCCGCTACGCAGTGACGAGCCGCACCACCCGCGGACCCGTAGCCCCTGCTACCAGCCCGGATCCACTGAGCCGCTTCCCGCTGCTCGAGATCGACGGCCAGCGCTACAACCTCACGGGTGCAACCACGGTCATCGGCCGCGGCACCGAGGCTGACGTCGTGGTTGACGACAACGGCGTGAGCCGCCGGCACATCAGCTTCGAGGTCACCCCAGACGGCACGATCCTCAGCGACCTCGGCTCTACGAACGGCACCTTCGTGGAGGAGCAGCGCATCACGCGAGGTCACGCTCGTTGACGGCAACGCGATCCGCATCGGCCGCACTCCCATCATGTACTGGGACGCCGTGCATTACGGACGAGGACTGAGCCGGGTGCGTAGCCGACCATGAGTCAACTCTCCGTCACCCTGCTTCGGCTTGGCTTCCTGGTGCTGCTGTGGGTCATGGTGCTGAGCTCGATCGGCGTGCTTCGCGCCGACCTTTACGGCACGCGCGTTACCCAGCGCGGCCGCGGCCGTAAGGCGCGTCGCGTGCCCGACGCCATGGCTGAGAAGACCGCAGCGCCCAAGTAGGGGGGCTACGGGTGTGCGCGCAGGCGCGATCTCGCCAGACGAGGCGCCGCCCGCTCGCCTTGCGGTCACGGCTGGCCCGCTCAAGGGCACAACGCTGCCGCTCAGTTCCGCTCCGGTACTCATAGGCCGCGCGCCAACGTGCACGCTCGTCATCGACGACGACTACTGCTCCGCTCGGCATTGCCGCATCTTTCCCGAAAACGGCGAGTGGAAGGTCGAGGACCTCGGGTCCACGAACGGCACGTTCCTTGGCAACCAGAAGGTGACCGACCCCGTGCCGCTGCGCCGCGGCGACCAGGTCCGCATCGGCGCCACCACGCTGGAGCTCGCCCAGTGACGTTTCTCGCTTGGCATTCGCCGCGCGCACTGACGTTGGCCTCGCGCGCGCCAACAACCAAGACTCCGGCTACGCGGGTCCCCACTTGTTGCTCGTCGCGGACGGCATGGGCGGCGCCGCTGGTGGTGACATCGCGTCGTCCATCGCGGTTGGGCGGCTCGCGGCACTCGACGGCGAGGCGCTTGGGCCAGACGAGGCGCTCGACGAACTGAAGAGCGCGATCTCCGAGGCCCACGGCCTGATCGTCGGCCGCGCGCGCAACGATCCCGAACTGAGCGGACTCGGCACCACCGTGACGGCAATGCTGCGTTCCGGCTCCACCCTCATGATGGCGCACATCGGCGACTCGCGCGCGCTACCTGTTGCGCGACGGATCGCTCGATCAGGTGTCCACCGACCACACGTTTGTTCAGCACCTCGTCGACACCGGCCGGCTCTCGCGTCGCGGACGCGGAGAACCACCCCAAGCGCAACCTCATCTTGCGCGTGCTCGGCGACATCGACGCCAACGTCCCCGTCGACATCTCCGTGCGCGAGACCAAGACTGGCGACCGCTGGATGCTGTGTTCCGACGGCCTGTCTGGCGTGGTGAGCCGCGACACGATGCACAAGACGCTGCTCGAGGTCGAGGATCCAGGCGACTGCGCGGACGCCCTTGTTTCGCTCGCGCTCGCCGCGGGCGCTCCCGACAACGTGACGTGCATCATCGGCGACATCGTGGACATCGACGAGCTTCCGGACGGCGTCGGCCCGTCCACAGCGTCCCAAGTGGTTGGTGCGGCGGCGGCGGACCGGAACCGACCGTCGAGCGCGGCGGGAACCCCCGCGGCGCGCGCGGCGAGTCTCAACTCGCGGCGAGTTCGCCGACGAAGACGACGACGGGTCGACAACGTCCACCCGGTGGGAGAAGTGGCGCCCGTGGATGCTCCCGCTCATCGTGGTGGTGGTGCTGCTCGGCGCGCTGTGGGCTGGCTACGCGTGGACGCAGATCGCAGTACTTCGTGGGCGAGCACGACGGTGTGGTCGCGATCTACCGCGGCATTCCAGGGGAGGTCGGGCCCCTCGATCTGTCGACGCTCGTCGCGGAGACGGACATCCCGCTCGATTCGCTACAGCCGTATGCCCGTGACCGCATCGAAGCGACCATCAGAGTAGGTGGGGTGCCAGAGGCACGCGGCCGTGATCATTGGCCTGCAGGCGAGCCAGTAGTGGCAACCGTCTCTACCGTCCGATACCAGCGCGGCCGCGGCTCCGAGCTGTTGTTGCTCGGCCTCTCCGCGTTCATCACGGTGTCGGCCCGCGCGCTCGTTGACTACCACGCCGACGTCTTGGTCATCTCTCAGATGCTCTGGTACACGGTGATTGTCGTCGCCGTGCTGCTCGCGCATCCACCTCGCGCTTCGCCGCTGGGCACGCGACGCGGACCCCGTGATCGTGCCCGCGGTGGCCGCCCTGACCGGGGTGGGCCTCGCGATGATTCGGCGCATCGACTTCGCGTGGGCTCAGCGTGGAGCGCCCACCCACTTTGGCCAAATCCAGTCCATGTGGGTGCTCGTGGGCGCTGGGCTATGCGTGCTCATCATCGTGGTGCTGCGCGACTACCGCGTGCTGCGTCGCTTCACGTACACGGCCGGCGTGCTTGGGCTCGTTGGCTTGCTGCTTCCGCTGATGCCCGTGATTGGCCGCGAGGTCAACGGCGCGCGCATCTGGATCGGCCTCTTTGGCCGCTCGCTCCAGCCAGGGGAGTTCGCCAAGATCGCGTTCGTGATCTTCTTTGCGGGGTACCTGCAGACCAACCGCGACACTCTCGCCGTGACGGGGCCCAAGATCCTGGGCATCCGTTTTCCGCGCGCTCGCGACATGGGCCCATTGATCGTGGTGTGGGCCGCGGCGATTGCGGTGCAGGTCTTCGAACAGGACCTCGGCACCTCACTGCTCCTCTTTGGCATCTTCGTTGGCATGCTCTACGTGGCAACGCGACGCACCAGTTGGGTCGTCCTTGGCATGGGGCTCTTCGTCGTGGGCGCCGCATTCGCCGGGCACGATGTTTGCGCACGTGCGCGTGCGCTACGTCGCGTGGCTCCACGCGCTGGACCCCGATGTCTACTCTTCTGGCCAATCCGAGCAGCTCGTGCGCGGCCTGTTTGGCATGGCGTCGGGCGGGCTATTTGGCACGGGGCTTGGCAAGGGCGCCCGGACCTCGTGCCGTACGCGTACTCGGACTTCATCATCGCCTCGCTTGGCGAGGAACTTGGCCTCACGGGACTGCTCGCGCTACTCATGCTGTACGTGATCATCGTGCACCGGGCGATGCGCACGGCCATCGGCGTGCGCGACGGATTCGGCAAGCTCCTCGCCGCTGGGCTGGGCTTCACGATCGCGCTGCAGACGTTCATCGTCGTCGGCGGCGTCATGCGCGTCATTCCGCTCACTGGCCTCGCCACTCCGTTCCTCGCGTACGGCGGTTCGGCGATGATCGCCAACTGGATCATCGTGGCGCTGCTGCTGCGAATATCGGACCAGGCGCGAAGACCGCAGGAGGTGACCGCATGAACGAACCCATGCGCAAACTCTCCGTAGTCGTGCTGGTCATGTTCTTGGCGCTCATGGTGGCCGCGTCCTGGATTCAAGTGGTGGAAGCAACCTCGCTAAACTCGGACTCGCGCAACGTCCGCACGCTCTACCGCGAATTCGGCAACTTCCGCGGCCCCTTCGTCGTGGACGGCGAGAGCGTGGTGTTCTCGGCTCCCATCGACGACCCCTTCAACTACCAGCGCACCTACACCGACGGCAAGCTCTACGCCGCGGCCACCGGCTACTACTCGATCGTGTTCGGCAAGACCGCGCTCGAGCAGACGGAGAACGCGCTGCTCGCGGGAACGTCCGACGCGCTGTTCTGGAATCGCCTGCGGCGACCTCTTTGGCGGGCGCGGAGCAGCAAGGCGCGTCCGTCGAGCTCACGCTCCGCGCGCGAATGCAGCAGGTCGCGGCTGAGCAGCTCGGCGACCAGAAGGGCGCCGTCGTCGCGATCGACCCGAGGACGGGCGCGATCCTCGCCATGGTGACGAGCCCCACGTTCGACCCCGCGGTGCTCGCGGGCCACGACACGCTCGGACGTCAACGACGCCTACCAAGCGCTGAACGACGACCCCAACGGGCCGCTCGTCAATCGCGCGATCGCGGGCGACACCTACCCGCCGGGCTCCACCTTCAAGCTCATCGTCGCCGCCGCCGCGCTGGAGGCCGGCTACAGCCCAGACTCCACGGTGTACGCACCGGATGAGCTGCCGCTCCCTGGCTCGACCAAGAGCCATCAAGAACTACGGCGGCGAGAGCTGCGGAGCCAGCGAGCAGATCACGCCTCGAGCAGCGCTCACCGTGAGCTGCAACACGGCATTCGCGGACTTGGGGATGACTTGGGCTGGGCCGCGATCGAGAACAAGGCGAAGGAGTTTGGCTGGACCGACACCTTCCGCGTGCCTCTCGTGGTCACGCCTTCGCGTCTGCCAGACGGACCCGGACCCTGCCCAGGTGGCGAATGAGCTCCATCGGCCAGTTCGACGTCCGCGCCACGCCCATGCAGATGGCGATGGTCGCGGCGGCTATCGCCAACGGCGGCATACTCATGACGCCCTACCTCGTGGACACCGCGCGAGCGAGCGACCTCAGCGTGATCGAGAAGTCCACGCCGGTGCAGTACGGCCAGCCGCTCACGACCCTCGAGGCCGACGCAGCTCACGCAGATGATGGTGTCGGTCGTGGACGAACGGCACGGGCAAGGCCGCGCAGATCCCCGGCGTCTCGGTCGCGGGCAAGACGGGCACCGCGGAGACGGGGCTCGACACGCCTCCGCACGCGTGGTTCGTTGGCTTCGCTCCCGCCGAGAATCCCGTGATCGCCGTCGCCGTGATCGTGGAGAACGGCGGCGACCTTGGCGACGAGGCAACGGGCGGCAAGGTCGCCGCGCCGATCGCCAAGGCCGTCATGGAGAAGGCCATCGAACTCAGCAAGGCGGGGAAATGACGATGCGCGCGGGCACCACGCTCGCCGACCGCTACGTGCTGACGCTCGCTCCTCGCCGTTGGCGGCATGGGCGAGGTGTGGCGGGCCGAGGACACGGAGCTCGACCGCCCCGTCGCCGTCAAGGTGCTCAAGGAGGCGGCACAGCGGCAACGAGACGTTCCTCAAGCGCTTCCGCAACGAGGCGAAGAACGCGGCGGGCCTCACGCACCCCAACATCGCCCAGGTCTTCGACTACGGCGACCACGACGGCATCGCGTACCTCGTCATGGAGCTCGTCGAGGGCGAGCCGCTCAGCACCATTCTTGAACGCGAGCGCACCATCTCGAGGCGCGGCGTCGTCCGCATCCTCAACGAGACGTCAAAGGGCCTCGCGGCGGCCCACGATGCCGGCGTCATGCACCGCGACATCAAGCCTGGCAACCTGCTCATCTTTGGCGACGACCACGTCAAGATCACCGACTTTGGCGTGTCGCGAGGCACAGGCCAGACCACGCTCACCGCCACCGGAATGGTGATGGGAACCGCCCAATACCTCGCGCCCGAACTCGCGCTCGGCAAGCCGGCCACCCCGGCGTCGGACATCTATGCGCTCGGCATCATCGCGTACGAGGCCGTGGTGGGCAGGCGCCCCTTCACCGCGGCGAACGCCGTCGACATCGCGATCGCGCAGGTCAACGACCCCGTGCCGCCGCTCCCCGACGCAGTGTCGCCCGGCATGCGCGACTCATC
This sequence comes from uncultured Actinomycetota bacterium, assembly GCA_963757685.1. Taxonomy (GTDB): domain Bacteria; phylum Actinomycetota; class Actinomycetes; order Actinomycetales; family Demequinaceae; genus Demequina. Next base: position 406,301 of record CAVWSW010000006.1, read on the forward strand.
ATGGTGCTGCTCGAAAAGAACCCCCGCAAGCGGCCCCACACCACGGAGGCTTTGGACAAAGTGCTGGGTGCCATGCACGTGCCCGACGCTGTGCCGACTCCCGTTGGCCCCGGCGGCCTGCCGCGCGCGAGCCAAAGCGACAGATGCCGCCAAGCATCGCCCCGCGAGAGTTCCGCGCGAGGCCAGATGTGCGGCGCTCACCATCGTGAGCGCAGGAAATGCGACAATGATGCCAGGATACGGACCCGTTGGGCCCGCGGAGGGACGACAGATGAGCGACGACGCGAAGATTCTCGCGGGCAGGTATGAGGTCGGCGACCTCATCGGGCGCGGCGGCATGGCCGAGGTCCACATCGGCTACGACACGCGCCTTGGCCGCACCGTCGCCATCAAGATTCTGCGCGCGGACCTCGCGCGCGACCCGACCTTCCAGACCCGTTTTCGTCGCGAGGCGCAGTCGGCCGCTGGCCTCAACCACCCCTCGATCGTCGCCGTCTACGACACGGGCGAAGACACCGTTGTCAGCTCCACAGGCGTGCCGCAGGCCATGCCCTTCATCGTCATGGAGTACGTCGAGGGTCACACCGTTCGCGACATCCTGAAGGGCGACGTCGCCGCGCCCATCGACGAGGCCGTCGAGATCGTCGCGGGCGTGCTCGCGGCGCTCGACTACTCGCACCACGCGGGCCTCGTCCACCGCGACATCAAGCCCGCGAACGTGATGCTCACCCCCACGGGCGCGGTCAAGGTCATGGACTTCGGCATCGCGCGCGCGCTCGCCGACGCCGGCCAGACGATGACGCAGACGCAAGCCGTCGTCGGCACGGCCCAGTACTTGTCGCCCGAGCAGGCGCGCGGCGAGAACGTCGACGCCCGCTCCGACCTGTATTCGACCGGTTGCCTGCTCTTCGAACTCCTCACCGGGCGCCCCCCGTTCATCGGCGACTCGCCGGTTTCCGTCGCGTACCAGCACGTGCGCGAGGCGGCGCCGCGCCCGTCGCAGTTCGCGTCCGACGTCCCGCCAGAGCTCGACCAGATCGTTCTGCGCGCGCTCGCCAAGGACCGCAACGAGCGGTACTCGAGTGCCGGAGAGTTCCTCGCGGATCTGCGAGCGTTCAGCTCGGGAGACCCCGTTGATCCTTCAACCGGCGCCATCGGCGTTGGTGCTGCTGCCCTCATGGGCGGCGCTGCCGGCCTTGGCGCCGCTGCCCTCATGGGTGGCGATGGCACTGACCAGCCAACGCAGGCCATGCCGCCCGTCGTCGAGACCGGCGCCACCGAGATCATGCCCGCGCAGTCGCCGTGGGCAACGGTTGCTCCAGCCGGCGCGGGCGCTGCCGCGCCCGTGATTGTGGCGCAGCCACTCGATCCCACTCTCCTTGACGACGACGACCTTGATCGCAAGGGCAAGAACCGCAGCTATTGGTTGCTTGGCGGTGCAATTGTCGCCGCGCTGCTCGTCATTCTCGCTATCTTCATGTTCACGCGCGGCGGCGGGGCAGATCCCGACCCGTCCGCAACGGCCATTCCCATCGTTGACATGACCGGATTCACGCAAGCGGAAGCGCAAGCCGCGCTCGACAAATTGGGCCTCGTGGCCGACTTCCAAGAGGAGCCCTCGGATACGCAAGATAAGGACCTCGTCACGCGTACGGACCCTGCGGCCGGTGAGACGGTCGCCGCTGGAGCCACCGTGACGGTATACCTTTCCACTGGCCCCGCAGAAGTCACCATTCCCGACGTTGCGAACATGACCCAAGAGGCTGCCATCGCCGCGCTCACAGAAGCAGGTCTCGTGGTGCAACGCGTGGACTCCGACGACACGCATCCTGAGATCGCCAAGGACCTCGCTACCGGCACCGACACCGCCCGCAGGGACAGCCGCCGCGAACGGCGATGCCGTGGTGTTGCTCATCGCGAGCGGTCAAGTGGACCTGCCAGATGTCACCGGCACTACAGAGGACGACAGCGCGCGCGACGCTCGGGGACCTTGGCCTATCGATCACGACCAAACGGGTCGAGACCAGCAAGTACGCAGACGGCACGGTCTACAAGCAGAGCCCGACCCCTGGCCGCGTTGATGTTGGCTCCACCGTCACCATCACCGTTGCCTCGACGCCTACCACTGCACCGGTGCCCAATGTCGTTGGCAAGTCGCAAGCGGACGCAACGGCCACGCTCATTGACGCGGGCTTCAAGGTGACCGTCAAGTCTGGCCCGTCGAACGACCAGCCAAACGGCAATGTCTTTGCGCAGAGCCCTGAGGCCGGGATCTCGCTTGGCATTGGGCAGCCCGTGACGATCTTCGTGTCAACCGGGCCGGCGCCCACCGACCTCGCCGCCCCATAGCCGCGCCCTGCTTAGCGGTGCACAAGCACGCCTGCACGGTGCTTCTTGTGCACCGCTTGCTTTGACACGCCTAGGTCTGCCGCGATCTGCTCCCACGTGAGCCCCGCATTACGTCCGCGGCGCACTGCGCCGCTTCTTGCTGCTCAATGTCTCGCCGTGCCGCGCGCACCTCTTGCAGGGCACGCCGCACACCATCCGGGTCCGCCTCGTCAGCCATCGTCACCATGTCCCACTACCTCCTCCGTCAACCCTAGTTGACGCGAAGAGGGCGTGTCAGCAATGTTCGCTGCGGGGAAAAGAACTACCGACGCACGAGGGGCGACAGGCCAGCGGAACGCGCCTCGGCGTCGGGCATGCCGCACACCTCAAGCCAATTGGCGAGCAGGCGGTGCCCGCCCTCTGTGAGAACGGACTCCGGGTGAAATTGCACGCCCGTGAGGGGCAGCGTGCGGTGTTGCAAGCCCATGATGATGCCCGACGCCGTGGTTGCGGTGACCTCGAGCTCGTCAGGAACGGTGGGGGTTTCCACGGCGAGCGAGTGATAGCGCGTTGCCGTGAACGGCGAGGGAAGGCCGGTAAGTACGCCATCGCCCTCGTGCTCCACGTGCGAGGTCTTGCCGTGCATGAGTTCTGGCGCGTGGCTCACGACTCCGCCAAAGACCTCGGCGAGCGCCTGGTGACCAAGGCACACTCCCAGCATCGGCACGTTCGCCTCGGCACACTCGCGAATGATCTCGAGCGAGCAGCCGGCCTCCGCGGGGGTGCCGGGGCCGGGGGAGACGAGCACGCCGTCGAACTCGCTCACGGGAGGGTGCGGGACGTCGTTGCGAAACACGACGGTCTCGGCGCCCATCTGGCGCAAGTAGCCAACGATCGTGTAGACAAACGAGTCGTAGTTGTCGATCACGAGGATGCGCGTCATGTGCCATCTCCCACACTTTGGTCCTGAATGCCGAACGTCACGGACACCCACGGGAAAACGTACTCGAACAGAGCCCACACGATCGCCGCGAGCGCAACGACAACGATAATCGCGCGCAACCAGCGAGGGCCAGGGATCGCGCTCCAGACCGCGGGAAAGATCATGAGGACGTCACCTCGGCGAGTTCCGCGGGCACGCCGTTGCCCGTTGGCGACCAGTACACGAGCTCGCCGTGCACAACGTAGCGCTGCGCCGCGGAGTACATGGGTGGCAACTCGTGAGCGTGATGTAGTGGTTGTCGGGCGCGGCCCCTGGGTTGTTGGGCACTGGCGCGATGACCTTGACCGCCGATGGGCTTCACGATCTCGTGGCTCGTCACCTGATACACGAACCACGCGTCCTTTGTCTGGACCACGAGGTAGTCGCCTGTCATGAGTTCGGCGATGCGGTTGAACGGCTTGCCGTACGTGGTGCGGTGCGCGCTGATCGCGAAATTGCCGAGCCCGCCTGGCATCGCGGTGTTGGGGTAGTGGCCGATCCCGAGCCTGTCGAGAATCTTGTGCCGGTCAACGCCCTCGGAGATGGGCTTGATGTAGTCCGCGCCCCAACGCGGCACGTAGAACGTCGCGAAGGTGGTGCCCACTGCGGGCTCCTGCATGTCCGGCGCGGTGTCAGGGCTGAGCTTCAGCTCGTCCGGGATGGCCTTTGGCGCGTCGCCCGACAGGCTGGTTCGCGGTGATGGCCGGCGTGTACGCCCAATCCAGGTCCGCCACCGTCTGTTCTTGCACGGCGTTGGCCTCGACGTCGGTGTAGAACAGCTGCCACACCACGTAGAGCCCAAGCACGGCTCCCGCGATGATCATGAGCTCGCCAACCAACGCGAGCGCGCGCGAGCCCACGCCCGGCCGCTTGGCCCGCGTGGCGTCGGGCGTAGCGGCGGGCTCCGCGACCGTTTCCATGGTCCTGCAAGGGTACGCGACGCGGCTCGACAAGAAAATGAGAGGTTGCGCACACGCGCCGTTTGCCACGATTCCAAGGCCGGCGCTCGCGCGGGTACTCTTATCCCCAGTGTTCACCCGTTAGAGGAGCCCGCAGTGCCCGTGTCAAAGAAGCGCGACAAGAAGCAATCCGTCAAGGTGCCTCGCAACGTCGGCAAGGTCTCAACCGAGAATCCAGCTTGGTTGCTGCCCACCGCGCTGACGCTGGTGATCTTGGGCCCGGCGTGGATCATCGTCTACTACATCTCCAAGGGCGCATACCCCCTGGACATCGGCCACTTGAACGTCGCCGTTGGGTTCTTGTTCCTCATGGCGTCGATGGTCCTCTTCACGCGCTGGAAGTAGCGACAAGTAGTTACACCCATGTAGTTATCCCCGGCTGGGGACAACCTTGGGGAGAACTACACGCGTGTGATTCGCTGGTTTCTTGCGGGCCTGCCGCTTCTCGACGCCTCGCAGCATCACCAGCATCGTGAGTGCCCCCGCAACGGCTCCGCCGAGGTGGCCCTGCCACGAGATACTGCTCGATGAAGAAACCAAGGAACAAGCCAAATACCGGCCGACGCTATGAGCGTTTGAGCGGGCAACTTCAGTTTGAGCAACACGACCGCGTAGCCGGCGATGAGGCCAAAGATCGCTCCAGACGCGCCTACCGCCGCGCTATTGAACAGCACAACGGCAAGTGACCCGCCAAGCAGCGACACGAAGTAGAGGATCGTGAACCGAAGGCGTCCAAGGATCGGCTCCAACTGCGTGCCGAATTGCCACAACACGAACATGTTCATCGCGATGTGCAGATAGCCGCCATGCGTGAAGCCGCTCAGGATCCAATCGGACCACTGCGAACCGGGGTGAATTGCCCACGCCGTGATCCACTTGCCGCGACCGCCAAGTAGCAAGGGGCCAACAAAGTACGCCACGACGTTCGCGATGATCAGCGCGTACGTGACGACCGGCTGGCCGCCCGCGCTCACAAAACCCAAGGCGGTTGAACAACGGTCCGCGCTGCTCCGCCGCCTCGCGCACGCAGTCAACGCACTGAATGCCAACGGGCGCTGGCCGCTGACACTCCGGGCACACAGGGCGCCCGCAGCGTTGGCAGTTCACATACGAAACCCTGTCGGGGTGGCGCGGGCAAACGGGAGGCGAGGCAGCGTCGGGCACGCCGAACCTAGTCCTCTGTGATGGTGACGCCCGTGATCATGACGTCCTCAAGCGGGCGGTCATTGCGACCAACGGGAGTGGTGGCGATCTTGTCAACGACCGCACGCGACGCGTCGTCGGCAACCTTGCCAAAGATCGTGTGCGCGCCGGTGAGGTGAGGCGTGGGCCCAACGGTGATGAAGAACTGCGAGCCGTTGGTGCCGCCCGGACGCCCGGTGATGGGGTTGAGGCGCTTTCCCGCGTTCGCCATGGCGAGCAGGTAAGGCTCCGTGAACGCGAGCTCTGGGTGGATCTCGTCGTCGAAGTTGTAGCCAGGGCCGCCCGTGCCGGTTCCCTGAGGGCAGCCGCCCTGGATCATGAATCCGTCAATGACGCGGTGGAAGACGAGCCCGTCGTAGAACGGCTCGTGGCTTGGCTGACCGGTCTCTGGGTCCTTCCACTCCTTCTCGCCGGTGGCGAGGCCGGTGAAGTTGGCAACCGTCGCCGGTGCGTGGTTGGGGTATAGCTCCACGATGATGGAGCCTTCTGTCGTCTCAATCGTTGCCTTCATAGGCCCCATTGTTCCACGGCCTCGCCATTGAGCGGTTTGCGTGGCACGATGGAAAGAGAACATCTGATGTGGGGAAAGGAATCACCATGAACACGGCGAAGGCTAAGCAAGGCGACGCAGGACTACCAGAAGCAGGCCGCGGAGGCCGCAAAGGTGGCGAAGGCCGCGGCTGTAGAGGCCGCGTCAGCGGCGGCTGAAGCTGCCGCGCGCGCCAAGGAGTGGGCGGGTCCGCAGGTTGACCAAGCGAAGGAATGGCTGGGACCGCGAGCCAAGCACGTCTACGCAGAGGGTGCCCGACGCGCAGAACCGTTTGTGCGTAAGGCCGGCTCGCGTGCGGGCGAGTGGAGCGACGCCCTTCACGCAGCCGTTGTTGGCGCCGCCATCCCCGCCGTGATCGCCGCAGTCGATTCCGCGGCACACACGGACGACGAGCCCGAATACAAGAGCGTGTGGCCCAAGATCGTGATTCCCGCGATGCTCGTTGGGGCAGCCGCCGCCGCGCTCGTCGTCTGGGCGCGGCGCGACCCGGGCCGCGACACGTGGGCAGGCGAAGATGACGAGTGGGAGTTCGCCGACGACTCGGCCTTCAAGGACCAGCTCCGCGACGGCGTAAACCGTGCAGCCGACGCCGCGACGGACGCCGCCAAGCGTGCCGCCGTCGCCGCAAGCGCCGCCGCTTCTGCAGCCGCCGAAGTCATCACCGAAAAGGCGGGCCCCGCGGTTGCCAAGGTGAAAGACACCGCCGTTGCCGAGGCCAAGAAGGTGGCGGACGCTGCCGGTCCCGCCGTGACCAAGGTCAAGGAGACCGCGGTTTCCGAGGCCAAGAAGGTCAAGGACGCCGCGGGCGAGGCGCGCTCAAAGGCGGCTGCCGGGCTCGCGGACACGTTCGACGACGCGGAGGACGTGTGGGAGGACGAAGGCGGCACCAACGACGACGGGCTCACACCCGTAGAGAAGGTGGCACCCGTCAAGCCGGCTCGCAAGCCCGCAGCAAAGAAGCCTGCGCCTAAGAAGCCCGAGTAGTTCCTAGCCGAGCCTCGAGCCCCGCGCGCACCGCGGGCCACTCGGAGTCGAGGATCGAGAACACCACGGTGTCTCTGATGGATCCGTCGCGCCACAACGTGTGTTGCCGCAGGATGCCGTCCTGAGTGGCGCCCAGTTTCGCGATTGCCGCGCGGGACTGGGCGTTGCTTGCGTGGGTACGGAACTCGACTGCGATGCAGTTCAGGTCTTCGAACGCCCTCGAGAGCAGCAAGTACTTGGCTGCGGGGTTGATCGCCGTTCCGTGCGCCGCCGTGCCCATCCACGTTGACCCAATCTCGAGCCGCCGGTTGGGCTCATCGAGATTCATGTACGTGGTCATGCCGACGGCCGCGTTGGAGTCCCGGTCGATGATCGCCCACGGCGCCATCCGCCCAGCCGCGTGCTCCGCGAGGCGACGGTCGATTTCGGCCGGTACCGCGTCGGGCGCGGGAACGGTTGTGTACCAGGCGGTTTTCCAAAGATTGTCCTGGCCCGACGCTATGGCGAGGGCCGGCGCGTGCGCTTGGCTCAGCGCGTTCAAGCGTCACGCGGCCAAGGGTGAGCGTTGGCGTATCGGCAAAGGACATGGCGTCAGGGTATCGGTAAGGGTCCCGAGCGCGTTCGCCGCGGTGCTCGGCCTTCTGGGCGCTCGTCGCGGGCTCGCAGTGCGGGGATTGTTGGCTCTGGCTAGCCGCACGCGCGGGGCGTAAGGTTCCCACATGGCCAACGAGGATCCAACCGTCTCCAACCCGGAGCATTACCGCGTCCTGTTCGAAAACGAGCATGTGCGGGTGCTGGACTACGCGGACGTCCCAGGCGACCGCACCACCCCGCACGTGCATCCCAACAGCGTGATGATCACGCTCACGGATTTTCACCGGAAGCTGATCACGCCCGCAGGGGATCGCGATGTTGCGCTGATCGCCAACCAAGCCGTGTGGCTCCCCGCCCAGCGTCACGCGGGCGAAAACATAGGGTCCACCCCAACGCACACGATCTTGGTTGAGCTCAAGGGCGATTCGGCGGGAGCAATCGATGGCGCCGCAGTAGGGCCAGATATCCGGTAGTGCCCGGAGCGGGGAGTGGAGCCTAGGGGAATCGAACCCCTGACCTCCTGCTTGCAAAGCAGGCGCTCTACCAATTGAGCTAAGGCCCCGCGGGACGTGCACATCTCAAAAAACTAGAAGCGATCCAGAACCTCGTCCCAGAGGTCTCGCGGCTCGCGGTCGCTGAGCACGACCACAATCGCAACAACCGCTGCGGCGGCGAGTGCCACCAGTGCGAGTTTCTTCATCTCATCACCTCAGTGGGCCCAGGAGGACTTGAACCTCCGACCTCTTCGTTATCAGCGAAGCGCTCTAACCGCCTGAGCTATGGGCCCTATTGCGGCCTCAGCCGCGGCGACCAACTGTACCCGAAACGAGGGGGAGCACCCAAACCGGCGTCCTCTGCTGCGTCGGGCGAAATTAGTCGTCGGTAAGTGTCACGTACACGCCGCCGACTACGGACGAGACGGTGTTGTACAGGAACGCCCCGATCGTCGTCAGTGCGGTCAAGAGGATGACGTTCATGACGGAGACAAGAATGGCCGCGGACATGACCTTGTTGAGTTCAAAGATCTTGATGATGTCGACTGGCTGCTCGCCGGCAAACAGCTTGTTCACCCACTGATCTACCAGCGAGAACAGGCCAAACTGGTTGAGCGCGTTCCAGAGTACGAACACGGCGACGACGAGCATGATCCCGATCGCGACGGAGAGCAAGAAGCCCATCTTCAGCACCGACCACGGGTCAATCCGGCTCACGAGCACGCGCGCCTTGCGAGGGCCGCCGCGCTTGTTGGACGCAGTGAGGTCGTCGCCTTCGGTGAGCGACTTCTTGGCGCGGATCGCGAACCCCTTGAACGCGTCGGTGCCCGCAGTGAACGCGCCAGCGACGCCCGAACCCGAGTGGGCGGGAGCCTCTGCCGTCGCTACACCTGCAGCTGTGGGAGCGGCCACGGCCGCCGTGGCGCCCGTCGCAGGCGTCCATTGATAATTGGATTCCACGGGAGCGGGCTGCGTGGGCCGGGCCAGTGGAGCGGTCGACGCTGTACGAACCGGGGCCGCTGTGGCGGAGGTGGGCGCGGTGCTACGCGGAACGGAGAAGGGTCCAGCGGGGCCAGCGCCACTCTGCGTGCCAGCCGGGGTGCCAGCTGGGGTGCCAGACGGGGTGCCAGCCGCGATTGGCCGGAATGCCGAACGGCGCGGCGTGGATCCGGTTTCGGTTGGCGCCTCCGCGGAAGCGGCAGGCGTAACGGGCGCGAAGGCGCTACCGGGTGGTGTGGCGCGTTCGTCGGCGTTCATAAACACTCCTAGTGCCGCTTCGGACGCGGCGTGCTGGTTCTCAGGGTACTTGAGTGGCGGTCAGCGGTCTGTCGGGACGAATCCACCGAAGGCAGGTTGCACTACCGTACCTGAACGAGTGGGGCGCTGGCCAGGTTGCATCGCGTTCGGCGCTCGTTTCCTTGAGTCGCGGGCGCAGGCCGACGGATGGGTGACCTTTGGCCCTCGTCGCGCCACGGCGTCGGGGTTACGGTGAGGAAAAGTTCCGATACCCCCGGAGGTATGCCATGAAGCTCGTCGTTGTTGGCGGCGTTGCCGCAGGTGCGTCCACCGCCGCGCGAGCAAGGCGGCTCGACGAGTCCGCGGAAATTGTGGTGCTCGAACGCGGTCACCACGTCTCGTTCGCGAACTGCGGCTTGCCGTACCACGTCGGCGAGGTCATCACCGATCGCTCTCGGCTCATCCTGCAGACCCCAGAGAGCCTGCGCGAGTCCCTCAACATCGACGTGCGGCTCGGCGCCGAGGTGGTGTCGATCGATCCCGCAAGCAAAGACGGTTACCGTGCGCGAGGTCGATACGGCACGCGAGTACACGGAAACCTACGACGCGCTCGCGCTGTGTGTTGGCGCGGAGGCTATGAGGCCACCGCTTCCCGGCATCGATCACCCTGCCGTGCACGTGCTCCGGCGGATCGGCGACATGGACGCGATCAAGTCGCGGCTCGACGCGGCGGTCGCCGAGCAAAAGGCGGGCAGGCGCGGTGTCGTCCAGGCCGTCGTGGTCGGCGCCGGATACATCGGACTGGAAATGGCGGAGAACCTGCACCACCGAGGGGTGCAGGTCGAAGTGGTTGAACTGTCCGACCAAATTCTGCCGCCAGTGGACGCCGAGATCGCGAGCCCCGTCGAGCAGCACTTGCGCGCTCGCGGCGTCGGCGTGCACCTGTCGACGGCAGCCGCCGCGTTCCAGCCCCTTGAGGGAGAGCGTGTGCGCGTGGAGCTCAACAACAACACGCGTCTCGACGCAGACCTTGTGATCCTCGCGGCCGGGGTGCGGCCATCTGTTGGCCTTGCGCGAGACGCCGGGTTGGTCTTGGGTCCACGCGGGGGCATCAAGGTCGATACGCACATGCGCACGTCTGACCCGTCCATCTGGGCCGCGGGCGACGCTGTGGAGACACCACACCCGGTGTTGCCGGGCGAGTACCTCAATCCGCTTGCCGGGCCGGCGAACCGCCAGGCGCGCGTGGCTGCAGAGAACATCTGCGGGCGCGACACGGAGTACAAGTCCACTCAGGGCACCTCGATCGTCAAGGTGTTCGACATGACTGCAGGCGGAACCGGCGCCACAGCTCGGCAACTTACCGCTGCGGGAGTGGACTTCCGGGTAGTTCACGTGCACCCATCCGGTCATGCGGGGTACTACCCGGGCACCGCGATGATGCACATCAAGCTGCTGTTCTCTCCTACAGACGGCCGGGTGCTCGGCGCGCAAGCGTGCGGGTTCGATGGCGTCGACAAGCGGCTAGACCTGTTCGCTATGGCGGTGCGCGCCGGGCTCACGGTCTACGACCTCGAGGAACAAGAGCTTGCCTACGCGCCGCCGTTCGGCTCCGCGAAGGATCCCATCAACATGGCCGGCTTCGTCGCGTCAAACGTGCTGCGCGGCGACCTCAAACTTTGGTACGCCGAGGACTATCCAGGCGCCGTCGAGGGTTCACGGCTTGTCGATGTCCGCACGCGCGACGAGTGGGACCTCTGGCACCTAGCTGGCGCCGAATGCGTGCCGCTTGGCGAGTTGCGCGAGGCGATTTCTGACTGGGACCGCTCGGTGCCAGTGCGTCTGTATTGCGCCGTTGGCTTCCGCTCCTATCTCGCCTATCGCATCCTGGTGCAGAGCGGCTTCACGGACGTGCGCACGCTCAGCGGCGGGTCCATCACCTTCAAGGCCGTCCACGAAGTCGAAGAGGAGGGCTACCAGGCCCTACCCCCCATGGAGAACTATGCGGAGAAGGTGTCGGTTGCGTCGGCCGTTGCCGTGGCGACGGGACAAGTGACTGACCTCGATTGCACGGGGCTGGCATGCCCAGGGCCGCTGATGCGCCTCGCCGCAACCATGAAGGAGAAGAACGCTGGCGACGAGCTTCGCGTCACCGTTTCCGATCCCGGCTTTGCGCTCGACGCCCCGGTGTGGGCTTCGAAGAACGGGCACACGCTCGTGTCGCTAGAGCCAAAGGGTCCGGGCTACGTTGCTGTGATCCGCAAGGGCGGCGTCGCCCCCGTTGTCTCCTCGCATTCCGGCGGCAACAAGCTGTCCATGGTGGTGTTCAGCGGGGACCTCGACAAGCAGATAGCCGCATTCATCATCGCGAATGGCGCGCTCGCGATGGGCCAAGAAGTGTCGATGTTCTTCACGTTCTGGGCGCTCAACACGCTGCGGAAGTCCGACCCTCCAAAGCGCCAGAAGAAGGCAATGGAGAAGATGTTCGGCGTGATGATGCCGCGCGGTGCGGACAAGCTCAAGCTGTCGCAAATGCACATGATGGGCGCAGGCACAGCGATGATCAAGGGCGTCATGAAACAGCACGCGGTGCCGTCGCTGCCCGAACTGATTGCTTCCTCGCAAGCCGGCGGGGCACGGTTGCTTGGTTGCACCATGACGATGGATCTGCTGGGCATTGCGCCGTCCGACCTCTTGGACGGCGTGGAGCTCGCGGGCGTCGCCACGTTCCTTGGCGAGGCTCAGGAGAGCGGCACCACGCTGTTCATCTAGACCCGGAGGCCACGCGGACTACGGGGTCCGTAGCCTCGCCAAGAGCGATGTCGACGAGCGCCGTCGCGAGGTCAGCTCGTGAGATTGAACCTCCACCAGGCACATCACGCTTCACATTGGATCGATATCCGCGGGCCGTGCCATTCGTGAGCCGCGGTGGCCGCACGCAGATCGCCTCGACATCTGCGGTGCTCATCGCGGCTTCCAGAGTCCGCGTATCCGCATACGGCTTCGAGAAGAACCGTCCTAGCACGCCTTTGACGGCACGCATGGGAGCCGCGTCCGTGTCACTGAACGCGCCCGTGGCACTTATCGCGACCACGCGGCCCGCTCCATGGTCACTCACTGCGTAGGCGGCAGCCATCGCAACATCGGTTTGAGGGGTCTCGCTCCCATCTGCAGAGAAGGCGACACACGAAATGAACGTCGCATCCCGCGGTGTGGCCGCTGCCAACGCGCGACCATCGGAAGGGTCCAGCACCAGCACCTCGACTCCGGTGGCGACGAATGCCGAACTCTGGTCCGCGCGCCGCACCACCGCTAACGTGCGCGTGCCTCGGGCCGCCGCATTCGCGACGACGAGTGCGCCCGTGCGGCCCGAGGCGCCGAGCACAACAACTGGCCTTGTACCCACGACTCTCCTCATACCTGGAGCGCCAGTCTACGAAGGCAGTACGACGAGCGCTAGAACCAACGCCCGCGCGCGAGGAGGACCTCTTTGAGCAGGTCCGCGCGATCGCTGATGAGCCCGTCAACCCCAACGTCAAGCAGCGCCTCCATCTGCGCAGGGTCGTTGACCGTCCACACGTGGACCTGCCTTCCCGCCGCGTGCGCCGCGCTCACTTGTCGCGCGTGGAGAGTTCGCAGTGGCCCGACGCTGGACGGCACCTGCAGCACGTCCGTCTCCTTGAGCGAATTGCCGGGGGCAACGCCAAGCGTCGCTCGCGTCCAGAAGCCGGCCGCCTCGCTTGTACCCGCCGAGGTAGCGACGGGGCGAGTCAACAGTTTCACGGTTGCCGAGCGTCGGGCGGCGGAAAATGACGCGACGCATACCCGATCATGAGCTTTGGTGCGCTCGATAGCCGCGGCGATCGGCGCGATGCCGGAACTCGCCTTGACGTCAACGTTGACCCTGAGTTCTGGCCACGTGCCAAGGATGTCCTCGAACAGAGGGACGGGCTCCACGCCACCGATCTTCGCGTGTTTGACCTGATCCCACGTCATGGCGGCCACGTCCCCGTGCCCGTCCGTCGTGCGGTCGAGGCTGGCGTCGTGGAGGGCAACCGCTACGCCATCCGAGGTGCCATGGGCGTCGGTCTCTACGTAGTGATAGCCCATGTCCACCGCCGCGGCGAACGCGGCCATGGAGTTCTCGAGGCCTTCGCGGCTGAACCCGCGGTGGGCAAGCGCGGTGATGGCGCCGCCCGTATCGAAGTAGGGGTGGCGCACGCTCACGGGAGGACTCGTCCCAGCCACTGCGCGACGCCGGCGTAGTACGCCGCGCGCGGGCCGGGTGCGGAAAGCGTGAGGTCGTGCATCCCGTCGTCGATCACGAGCTCCTCCGCGAGCGGGCCTAGCTTGGGTGTGAGACGCGCGGTCTCCGCGGTGTCCACCACGACGTCCTGGCTGTTGAACCGCGGGTTGTCGTCTCGCTCTGGTCCCGTCGAGGCCGAGCGAGCAACCAGCACCGGAACGGCGATCCCCAATCCGCCATCGATGCGCTTCCATCCGCCGGTGACGGCGCCCACCCACTGCGCCGTCGTCGGGATTCCTTGCGGACGCTTCCACTCCTGATTGAACTCGAGCGTGCCGCCGCCGTTCACGTGCAGCCGCTCGTTGTAGAGACTCGGAATGCGGCTCACGATCATGGTGGGTCGCAGCTTCATCACGGGCGTCACAACCCGCGCAAGGAGGGCCTGACCGCGGTTCAGTGGCAAGCCGAACAGCGGCGAGTTGAGGATCAGGCCCACTACCTGCGGGTGCGGTCGGTCGGCCGCCCAGATCGCGGCCGACAACCCTCCCGTTGAGTGGGCGTGAACGACGAGGGGAAGGCCGGGGTGAAGGTCGGCGATCGCCTCGCACGCGGCGGCAATGTCGTCGCCGGGTTCGGTGAGGCTCGCCATGTCGTGAGGGTGATCGCTCGCGCGCTGCGAGCGGCCGGCCCCGCGCATGTCGACCGCGTAGAACGCGAGGCCTTGGGCTTCGAACCAGTGCGCGAGTTCCTCCTGGTAGAAGTAGTCGTTGTAGCCGTGGACGTGTAGCACGGCCGCTCGCGGATGGGCCGGCGGCGTATCGCTGCGAACCAAGGTGGCGCGGTCAAGAGGGGCCGCGCTGAAGCCGGCCAGAACGTCGGGCAAAAAGTCCACGTGCCGAATCTAGCCGTCATAGGGAACACTGTGGCCATGAGCGAAGCGTCAATGACGATGGTGGCCGCGGACGAACGTCGCGTTCCCCGCAAGCAAGTGCTCTCGTGGGCGATGTGGGATTGGGCAACGCAGCCGTTCAATACGGTCATCTTGACCTTCGTGTTCACGGCGCTGTACCTGACGTCAGACGACTTCATCGACACCGAGACCATCGGCACAGCAACCAAGGCGCACAGGGAGGCGATTGCCCACCTCACGTTCGGCTTCGCTACGGCCATGACCATCGCGGGGATCCTGGTGGCGGTGGTGGCGCCGGTGCTCGGGCAAATGGCGGACCGTACAGGAAAGCGCAAAGCGTGGCTCGGGTGGAGCACGTTGCTGCTCGTCGCCGCGATGCTCTCGCTGTTCTTTGTGCAGGCGGCACCCTCGTACTTCACGCTCGGCGTGGCGATCCTGGCCATCGGTTCCGTGATTGGCGAGGTCGCGGGGGTCAACTACAACGCGATGCTCGTGCAGGTCTCGACGCCTCGCACGATGGGCCGCGTGTCTGGCCTTGGATGGGGGCTCGGGTACATCGGCGGCATCGTGGCGCTCGCGCTCGTTGTGGTGGCCGACGCCTTTGATTGGTTTGGGCTCGACACCTCCAATGGCATGGCGTACCGGCTCATCGCGGTGGGGTGTGCGCTGTGGACCCTTGCCTTTGCGTGGCCGCTGTTCCGTTGGGTGCCGGAGGCGCCGTCAGCGGAACGGGAGTCAGACGGGCGAGGTGTCCTCGATGCGTACGCGGTGCTGTGGCGCAATGTCACCCAGCTGTGGCGTGAGGCCCGGCCGACCCTGTGGTTCTTGGCCGCCTCCGCTGTGTACAGAGACGGACTCGCAGGCGTGTTCGCCTTTGGCGCGGTCATCGCGGCGCGCGCCTACGACTTCTCGAACTCCGAGGTGATGGTCTTTGGCATCGCCGCGAACCTCATCGCTGGCGTCTCGACGATCATTGCCGGCCGCCTCGACGACCGCATTGGCCCACGACGCGTCATCATCACCGCCCTGAGCGTCATAGTGATGGCCGGGCTCGCCGTGGCGTTCCTGCATGGGCTTGGCAACATCACGTTCTGGGTTGGCGGCTTGGTGCTGAGCGGGATGGTCGGTCCCGCGCAAGCATCCTCGCGCGCGCTCCTTGCGCGCCTTTCGCCCCAGGGGCGCGAATCCGAGATCTTTGGGCTCTACGCGACCACGGGCCGCGCCGCCTCGTTCCTCTCGCCAGCCGCGTGGGCGATCATGATTGGGATCACCGGGGCCACCTTGTGGGGGACGCTCGGGATCATCGGCGTCGTGGCGGCCGGGCTGGTGTTGATGCTGTTTGTGCGCACGCCGGCCGACGAAGGCAAGGTCGCGAGGCCGCTGCTCGCGGACTAGGTTGCCTGCGCCCGGGTTGGGCTCGGCGCTCAGAGCCCGAACGGGGCTCCTGCGAGGACACCAGGTCCGGATCTGGAGATTCCCAGTCTCCTGCGAGGACACCAGGTTCAGCGCACCAACGCGATGTCCTCACAGGAGACACAAAACTCCTGATACCGGACCTCAGGTCCTCACAGGAGACATGCCGCGCCTAGACGTCAGCGACGGGTGCGTCAGCGACAGGTGCCTCGTTCGCGACCGGAGCTTCGGCGACGGGCGCTTCCGCATCCGCCTCGCGATATCGGCTCGTCGCCATCGAGGTGACGCTCCACGTTCCGTGCGATCCCAATGATGTTGTCGCCAGCCGCAGGCTTCGCCAAGATCACGCCCATCGTGTCGCGGCCCTTGGCAGGCACCTCGCTCACGAACGCGCGCATGACCTTGCCGCGACTCCATGATGACAAGCACCTCGTCGGCCTCGTCAACAAGCAGCGCGCCAACCAGGTCGCCGCGCTCGTCTTGCAGCTTGGCGACCTTGATGCCGAGCCCGCCGCGTCCTTGGACGCGGTACTTGCTGACGTCCGTGCGCTTGGCGTAGCCGCCCTCGGTCACCACAAGCGAGAACGGGCCCGCCTGCGTGGTTTCGACGACGGTGGTTTCGACATCGCTGCCCTCACCTGCCTCGTCGCCTCGTCATCGTCGATAGCAGGCGTCCCCGCCGCGATCACGTCGGCGGCGAGCAGCTCGTCGTCGTCGCGGAACCGCATGCCCTTGACGCCAGACGTCGCGCGCCCCATCGGCCGCGTGTCCGACGCCGAGAAGCGGATCGACTGGCCCTTGCGGGAGACCAACATGAGGTCGTCATCGTCGGAGACCAGGCGCGCGGCCACGAGCTCGTCGGGAAGCAGACCGCCGTCCTCGCCCTCGACCTCGCGCAGGTTGATCGCGATGAGGCCGCCGGAGCGGTTCGAGTCGTACGACGGTGAGGTCGGTCTTCTTGACGAGGCCGCGCTTGGTGGCGAGTACCAGGTACGGCTTGTCCGTGTACGTGCGCAGGTCGCGAGCACCTGGGCGATCTCCTCGCCCGGCTGGAACGCGAGCATGTTCGCCACGTGCTGGCCCTTGGCGTCGCGGCTGCCATCGGGCAGCTCGTAGCCCTTGGCGCGGTAGACGCGGCCAAGGTTGGTGAAGAACAGCAGCCAGTGGTGAGTGGTCGTCACAAAGAAGTGGTCCACCAGGTCGTCGCTGCGCAGCGTCGCGCCGCGCACGCCCTTGCCGCCGCGACGCTGCGCGCGGTACTGGTCGGAACGCGTGCGCTTGGCGTAGCCGCCGCGGTGATCGTGACGACCACCTCTTCCTCGGCGATGAGGTCCTCGATCGAGACCTCGCCGTCGAACGGGCTGATCACGGTGCGGCGGTCGTCGCCGTACTTGCGCACAATCTCGCCGAGCTCGTCGCGAGATGATGGTGCGCTGGCGGCCCTCGTCGGCGAGGATGCCCTGCAGGTCCTTGATCTCCGCCATGAGCGCGGCGTGGTCGTCGATGATCTTCTGGCGCTCGAGCGCCGCGAGGCGGCGCAGCTGCAGGTTGAGGATCGCGGTCGCCTGCACCTCGTCCACGTCGAGCAGCGCCATGAGGCCGGTGCGCGCGGCGTCGACGTCGGGCGAGCGGCGAATGAGCGCGATGACCTCGTCGAGCGCGTCGAGCGCCTTGAGGTAGCCGATCAGGATGTGGGCCTCGCGCTCGGCCTCGCGCAGGCGGTAGGCGGTCCGACGCTGGATGACCTCGAGCTGGTGGGTCACCCAGTAGCGCACGAAGCCGTCGAGCGGCAGGGTGCGCGGCACGCCGTCGACGATCGCGAGCATGTTCGCGCCGAAGGTGTCTTGCAGCTGCGTGTGCTTGTAGAGGTTGTTGAGCACCACCTTGGCCACGGCGTCGCGCTTGAGCACGATCTCGAGGCGCTGGCCGGTGCGGCCGGACGTCTGGTCGCGAATGTCGGCAATCCCAGCAACCTTGCCGTCCTTGACGAGGTCGGCGATCTTGATCGCGAGGTTGTCGGGGTTGACCTGATACGGCAGCTCGGTGATGACCAGGCACATGCGTCCCTGGATCTCCTCGATGTTGACGACGGCGCGCATCGTGATCGAGTCCGCGGCCCGTGCGGTACGCGTCTTCGATGCCGCGTGCGGCCAAGAATGGTCGCGCCCGTGGGGAAGTCGGGGCCCGGGATGCGCTCGATGAGCGCCTCGAGAAGTTCTTCGCTTGCGTCGCCTCGGGGTTGTCGAGGTGCCACTGCACGCCGGCGGCGACCTCGCGCAGGTTGTGCGGCGGGATGTTGGTCGCCATGCCCACCGCGATGCCCGCGCTGCCGTTGACCAGCAGGTTGGGGAAGCGGGCCGGCAGGATCATCGGCTCTTGTTCGCGGCCGTCGTAGTTGTCCTCGAAGTCGACCGTGTCCTTGTCGATGTCGCGGACCATCTCCATGGCGAGCGGCGCCATCTTGCACTCGGTGTACCGCGAGGCGGCGGCGCCGTCGTTGCCGGGGGAGCCGAAGTTGCCCTGGCCCGAGATCAGCGGGTAGCGCAGCGTCCACGGCTGCACCATGCGGACCATGGTGTCGTAGATCGCCGAGTCGCCGTGCGGGTGGTACTTGCCCATGACGTCGCCGACGACGCGGCAGCACTTGGAGAACGCGCGGTCGGGGCGGTAGCCGCCATCGAACATCGCGTACAGGACGCGGCGGTGGACGGGCTTGAGCCCGTCACGAACGTCGGGCAGCGCGCGGCCGACGATGACCGACATCGCGTAGTCCATGTAGGACCGCTGCATCTCGGTGTTGAGGTCGACGTCCTCGATGCGGCCGTGGTTGACGCACGCCGCCGGGGATGTTCAGATGTCAAGGAAACGCACATCCTTCGCATTGCGCTGAATGAAGTTGCGGCGGGACTCGACGTCCTCGCCCATGAGGACCGAGAAGACCTCGTCGGCCATGCGCGGCGTCGTCCATCGTCACCTTGAGCAGCGTGCGAGTCGCGGGGTCCATGGTGGTGACGCGCAGTTCCTCGTGGTCCATCTCGCCCAGACCCTTGTAGCGCTGGATGCCGTTGTCCTTGGGGATCTTCTTGCCGCCTTCTTGGCCCTCGGCGAGCAGCGCGTCGCGCTCCTGGTCGGAGTAGACGTATTCGTGCTCGGAGTTGGACCACTTGATCTTGAACAGCGGCGGCTGCGCCAGGTACACGTAGCCCGCGTCGATGAGCGGGCGCATGTAGCGGAACAGCAGCGTGAGCAGCAGGGTGCGAATGTGCTGGCCGTCGACGTCGGCATCGGCCATCAGCACGATCTTGTGATACCTGGCCTTGTCGATGTCGAAGTCCTCGCCCATGCCCGCGCCGAACGCGGTGATGAGGCCCTGGACCTCTTTGTTGGCGAGCGCGCGGTCGAGCCGCACGCGCTCGACGTTGAGGATCTTGCCGCGGATGGGCATGATCGCCTGGTTGTACGGCTCGCGGCCCTGCTTGGCCGAGCCGCCTGCGGAGTCGCCCTCGACGATGAAGATCTCGCACTCGTCGGGGTTGCGGCTCTGGCAGTCGGACAGCTTGCCGGGCATGCCGCCGGATTCGAGCAGTCCCTTGCGGCGCGTCGCCTCGCGCGCCTTGCGCGCGGCGATGCGGGCCTGCGATCGCCTGGATCGCCTTGCGAATCACGTCGCGGCCCTCGTTGGGGTGGGAGTCGAACCAGTCGGTGAGGCGCTCGTTGACGACCTTCTGCACGAACGTCTTGGCGATCGTGTTGCCGAGCTTGGTCTTGGTCTGGCCCTCGAACTGCGGCTCGCCCAGCTTGACGGAGATGACGGCGGTGAGGCCCTCGCGAACGTCGTCGCCCGTGAGGTTCTCGTCCTTCTCCTTGATGATGCCCTTCTCGCGCGCGTACCTGTTGACCAGCGAGGTCATCGCGGCGCGGAAGCCCTCTTCGTGCGTGCCGCCCTCGGTGGTCGCGATGGTGTTCGCGTAGGTGAACACCGACTCGTTGTAGCCGTTGGTCCACTGCAGCGCGAGCTCCACCGAGATCCCCAGTCTCGGCGTCTTCCGATCTCGATGCGAGATGACCTCGGGGTGCACCACCTCCGCCTTCTTGGCGGCGTTGAGGTGCGTCACGTAGTCGACGAGGCCGCCGTCGTACTTGTAGGTGACCGTGCGAATAGCTGGCTGTCGGCCTCGACTCTCGTCGGCGTCGGGCACGACGTGGTCGGGGCGCTCGTCGGTGAGGGTGATGCTCAGGCCCTTGTTGAGGAACGCCATCTGCTGGAAGCGCGCGCGCAGCGTTTCGAAGTCGTAGTCGGTGGTCTCGAAGATGGAGTCGTCGGCCCAGAAGGTCTGCTGGGTTCCGGTCTCGTCGGTCTTCTCGCCCTTGACGAGCGTGCCCTCGCGGCTTGCCGCCGTCGGCGAAGGTCTGGCGCCACACGTTGCCCTGGCGCTTGACCTCGGTCTCGACCGTTGTACGACAGCGCGTTCACCACGGAGATGCCGACGCCGTGCAGGCCGCCGGAGACCGCGTAGCCGCTGCCGCCAAACTTGCCGCCCGCGTGGAGGATCGTCATGACGACCTCGACCGTGGGCTTGCCCTCGGTGGGGTGCATGTCGACCGGGATGCCGCGGCCGTTGTCGGTGGTGCGCACGCCGCCGTCGGCCATGAGCGTGACCGTGATGGTGTCGCAATGACCCGCGAGCGCCTCGTCGACGGAGTTGTCGACGACCTCGTAAACTAGGTGGTGAAGGCCGCGCTCTCCGGTGGAGCCGATGTACATGCCGGGGCGCTTGCGCACGGCCTCGAGGCCTTCCAGAACAGTGATGTCGCTTGCGCCATAGGCAGGGTTCTTTGCCTGGTCGTCTTTCTTGGCCACAGAATCGCCTTCCAAGCGTTTTGCACGGCGCAACATGGCGCCGGTGCTATCTCGGTCGATTCTAGCGCGTTCTGGCGCCGTTTTTTGGCTATTTAGGGGCATCTGTGGATAGTTCTGCCCCCGGCACAAATTGGGGGTGCCCGACGCTGGGGCTCAGTCGGGCACTCTGGGTAACGTATTGCCATGGACATCACCGTCACCCCAATCCACGTTGCGCGACTTCTTCTTCTCCACCGAGGTGATGCCGGTCTACGTGCATCGTGATCGACCATCCCGGAGGCCGCGTGCTCGGTGGACACCGGGCTTCACCGAACTGCACCCTGCGGTCGAGGACATGGAGCCGCGCATCTTCCCGCTCGACACCCTTGACTTTGACCTTGCGAGCGTCGACATGATCGTCAACACGCACCTGCACTTTGACCACCTTGGCGGCAACCACCTGTTTCCCGGGGTGCCGATCTACGTGCAGCGCCAGCGAACTCGAGGACGCGCGGACGCAGGCGGATTACACGATCCCCGAGTGGGTTGACCGCGGCGATGTGACCTATGTGCCGGTCGACGGCGAGTTTGAATTGCTCCCTGGCGTGCGGCTGATCCCCGCTCCGGGCCACACGCGCGGTTCGCAGATCGTGGTCATCGAGACTGGCGGCGCCCCCATCGTGATCGCCGGCGACACCGCCGTGTGGTTTGGCGAACTCGACGAGCCAACCACCGAGGGCCAGGCTGCTGATCTTGTCGCTCGAGCCCCAAGAAGTCTGGCTCTCGCACACGCAAGAGCCGTGGCGGCCGAACGCTGGCTAGGACATCAGCGACACATGAACTTCACCGCGCAAATTGCGCAAGGATCGCGTCGCGCTCCGCGTCCGGCACACCTTCGTGAAGGCGCGCCGCGTTCAGCACCCGATCCCACGCTCGTGACGCGCCCACGAGGCCTGGCACCAGCTGCTCGGTTCGCCGCATGAAGGCATCGAGCACGTCCGCCAACGACTCTTCCTCGTCTGGCGAGTAGAACTTCTCGTGCCCCACCACTAAGCGGGTGCGCGCAACGTCCGCCTCTGGCGGGCGGCTTGCGCGTTCATCCAGTCGATGATGACGGGGCCGTCGATCACGTCCGGTCCGTTCGACCACATGACGTTCGCGTCGTGAAGGTCCATGTGGCACAGCACGCGCTCGCAGTTCTTGGTGAGCCGTTCGAGGTCTCGCAGCGCGGCGCTCGCGAAGCGAATCCGGCATCTCGCTGTCGCGAATCTGAAAGCCAAGGAACTCCTCCGGCGTAATGAGCTGCGGGCTTCGGCACCTGACGAATCTGGTGCTGCAGTTCGGCGAGGACGAAACCCACATGCTCGGGCCCGACGCTCTGCGCACGCCGAGCGAGTTGCTCACCTTCCACGTAGGCGAAGGTCAGCGAGGCCGGGTTTCCGTCGGCGTTGTCCTCGAGCAGCGCGGCAACCGGCAGGCCGGCGGCCATCGCTACGCGAGTTCCGTCTGCTTCGAGGTGGCCAACGATGTCGAGCATCGAAGGGCTGTAGGTCTTGATGACCGTGCCCGGAGCGCCGCGGGTCAGCACCGCTGTCGCGCCGCGCTGCGACCACTTCGCCTTCAACCCAGCGCTCAGCCATGTGGCACCTACCCGTACGTGTCCCGCGGCCCGCGGCCCGGAACGGTGCGCTGGCCCTTGACCCACGAGCGCGCCGGTAGGCCCAAGCACTTTGAGTTCGCGCACGATCTCGCGACCAGACTCCTCGTTGAGCCGGTGCCGAATCTGGCCGTTCATCAGCGTCAGCTGCGTGGCCCACGCCGTGGAGGTTGCGCGGACGGTGAGCACTCCTTCATCGAAACCCAGCGGTTCGCAGTGGTCCGCGATCTGATCGCCGACGACTTCGCGCCAACGTGCGGTCACCGCCGCGACTTCCACCTGCTCCGTCCAACCCATGCCGCGCAGCATGGTCTCGACCGCATCGGACATGGGCTTGGGGTCTCGACCGTCCGTGAAGGGCTGCGTTCCGCGCCGCCGCTCCTCGCGCTGCGCGCGGCCCTTTGCCGCGGAGTTCCGCCGCGCTCCCCGCTGCCTGGCCGACGCTCTTGCTCGCTCCATCGCGTCCTTTGCCATGGTCTTTGGATCCTTGGCGGCACCGTCCTTTGCGACGGGCTCATTACGCGCGGACTGCTCTGGCGCGGACTGCTCGGGCGCGGAATCCGTCAGTCACGCCGAGTCACCGTTCCCTCGGCGACCTCGAACACTGCGCCCGCGAGCGCGGCCGGCACATCCTCCGCGACCGCGGCGGTGATGAGCACCTGGTTGGCGCCGGTGAGCCGCGCGGCGAGAGCCGCGCGGCGCGACGAATCCAGTTCGGCAAAGACGTCGTCCAGAATCAGCACGGGCTCGCCGTCGGTGTCCGCATCCGGGCCGCCATCCGCCGTGAGCAGGTCGTAGGAACCCAGCCGCAGCGCGAGCGCGCACGACCAGCTCTCGCCGTGGCTCGCGTAGCCCTTTGCGGGCAGATCGCCTATCGCGATGTCGAGGTCGTCGCGGTGTGGGCCAACAAGGCACACGCCGCGTTCGATCTCCTGGTTCCGACGCTCCTGTCAGCTCAGCGAGGATCGCGAGCGCCAGGTCAACGGCGCCGTGGTCGGTGGCCGAGACATCCAACGAGGTCCCGTATGACAGCGAAAAGGGCGCACTACCAGGTGCGACATCCTGGTAGGCGGCAGCCGCCCACGGGAGCAGAGCGCTAATCGCCGCAAGCCGAGCGGCAACGATGCGCCCGCCCAGCTCCGCCAACTTCTCATCCCAAATGTCGAGCGTGCTCAGGTCCACGCGGGCGTTGCGCGCGGTCTTGAGCAGCGACGTCCGCTGCCGCAACACCCGCTCGTAGTCGCTGATCACTCCGGCGTGTACCGGCGCGAGCGCCACACATAGCTCGTCCATGAACGCGCGCCGGCCGGACGGGTCGCCCTTGACGAGCGACAGGTCCTCGGGCGCGAAGACGACGGTCCGCAGAATGCCAACGAGGTCTCGAGGCCGCGCGGCAGCGCGGCCGAGTCGCGCCGATTTTGCCTTTCCCGGCTGGATGGTGACCTCGAGCATGAGCGATCGCCCGCCCTTGTCCACCTTGGCGGCCACGATCGCCCGCTCGGCGCCGGCCCTGATGAGCGGAACGTCGGTCGCGACGCGGTGAGACGAGAGCGTGGACAGGTACCGGACGGCCTCGACCAGGTTGGTCTTGCCTTGGCCGTTGCGGCCAACAAAGGTCGTGACGCCCGCGTCCAGCGCAAAATCCAGCTCCGCGTAGGAGCGGAAGTCCGCGAGCTGCAGGTGAGCGACGTGCATTCAACACCGCGTGCATCAACACCCGTGCTTGCCAGGACGTGATGCGGATGGGCACCAGCAGGTAGCGGAACTCGGCGGCGACGGTGCCGCCCGGCTTGTCGATGCCGACGAACTCCACGGGCTTGGTCTCCTGGAGGAATCCAAACTGCACGTAGTCGACGCGAGGGCGCTGAGGCCGTCGAGCAGATAATGACGGATTGAAGGCGACGGTGATCGCCTCACCGTCGAGCGTTGCCTCGAGCGCCTCGGATGCCTGGGCGTCATCGGTCTGGCCGGCGTCGAGCACCACTTCGCCCTCGCCAAAGGCGAGCCGCACCGACGAGTTGCGCTCGGCGACGAGGGCAACTCGTCGCGTAGCCTCGATCAGATCTTGGGTTCGAACGACCGCCGTGATGGGGTTCTCGTCGGGGAACAGCCTGCGAACCGGCGGGTAGTCGCCGTCCATGAGCAGCGACGTAGTGACCAGGCCACCGGCAGAGAAGCCAATGAGGTCCACGCCCGTGCCCTCGACCAAGCGACAAGTCAACATCGCCGGACCCGAGCGCCTTGGCCGTGTCGCTAAGGGTCTTGGCCCGCACGAGCGCAACCGTCGAGACATCGGACTTCGCCGGCTTCCACTTGAGCTCGCGCAGCGCGAGCCGGTAGCGGTCGGTGGCGAGCAGCGAGATCGTGCGAGCCCTCGATCTCCATGCGGACGCCCGTGAGAATCGGCAAGGTCTCGTCCCGCGACGCCGCCGAGGTCACCTGGGAAACAGCCTGCTGCAGCAGCGGCGCCGTCGATGATGCCGGTGCGCTGCGGAAGCTCTGGCAGCGCCGGGTACTGGTCGACTGGCATCGTCGCGAGCGTGAATCGCGACGCGCCACACGTCACGGACACCTTGGTGCCCTCGAGCACAAACTGCACCAGCTTGTGCGGCAAGCGCATTCGCGATCTCTCGCAACAGTCGCCCGGACACCAAGGCCTCGCCCGCCGGCCTCGACGTCGGCGGCGAATTCGCCTCTGGCGGACACCTCGTAGTCGAAGCTCGACAGCGTGACGGTGCCGGCGGCGTCGGCCACGATGCGGACGCCAGCGAGCACCGGCACCGGGGGACGAGCGGCACGGCGCGCGAAACCCACGCCACGGCGTCGGCCAAGACGTCGCGCTCGACGGAAAACTTCATTGCTTACTCCTCATTTACTGCGCCACAGACTACGCCACGGGTACGACGCTCTTGCAAGCCAAGGCGGTGCCACGAGGAGCCGGACGGTTATGAAGGTCCGGTGGATGAATAAAGAGAAGAGATGAGTAGTTGTCATAGGCACTGTGCACTCTGTGGAGTATCCATTGAAGTGCCTGGTAGATGACAGATAACGGTTGTGCGTAAGGTGAGGACAACTCTCGGGAATGGCCGTGGCGCGAGCTGGTGGACGAGATCTGCGCCATCCCCAGCGAACGGAAACTTGTTCACAAGCTGATCCCCTGTGGACAACGCGTGCATCCACGGATATCCACAGAGTTATCCACAGGTGTGAACGGCGTGTCGCTGCGGCGTGTCGCAGATTTAGTTGACGGTCAGCCGCGAGAGCGCTGCTTGATGCGCGCGTGGATCTCGTTGACCTGGTTGTACATCTGCCGGCGCTGCGCGATCTGGTCTTCGACCTTCTTGACCGCGTACATCACCGTGGTGTGGTCCTTGCCGCCAAAGTGCTCGCCGATCTTGGGAAGCGAGAGATCCGTGAGCTGCCGGCACAGGTACATCGCGATCTGGCGGGCCGTGACGTAGACGCGGCTGCGGCAGGTGCCCGTGAGCTCGTCCATCGTGATGCCGAAGTACTCGGCGGTCTTGCCGATGATCGTCGACGCGGTGATCTCCGAGTCGTCGTCACTGATGAGGTCCTTGAGCACCACCTGGGCGAGGCTGAGGTCGACGGTCTGCTTGTTGAGCGCGGCGAAGGCGGTGACCCGAATGAGCGCGCCCTCAAGCTCGCGAATGTTGCTCGTGATGTTCGAGCGCGATGTACTCGAGCACATCGGGCGGCGCCTGGACGTCGTCGGCCTGCAGCCTTCTTGCGAAGGATCGCGATGCGGGTCTCGAGGTCGGGCGGCTGCACGTCCGTCATGAGGCCCCACTCGAAGCGGGTGCGCATGCGCTCCTCGATGCCGTCGAGGTTGCGTGGGACTGACGTCGGAGGTGATGACCACGTGCTTGCCCGCGTTGTGCAGCGCGTTGAACGTGTGGAAGAACTCCTCGAGCGTCTGTTCCTTGCCCTGCAGGAACTGGATGTCGTCGATGAGGAGGACGTCGACTTCGCGGTATTGGCGCTTGAAGCCGAGCTGACCGGTCGTCGCGAATCGAGTTGATGAAGTCGTTGGTGAACTCTTCGGAGTTCACGTAGCGCACCTTGCGTCTGCGGCTTGAGCTGGCGCGTGTAGTGGCCGATCGCGTGCAGCAGGTGCGTCTTGCCCAGCCCGGAGTCGCCATAAATGAAGAGCGGGTTGTACGTCTTGCCCGGGCTCTCGGCGACCGCGAGCGCGGCGGCGTGCGCGAAGCGGTTGGACGGCGCCGATGACGAACGTGTCGAACGTGTAGCGCGGGTTGAGGTGCGGGTCCTCGGACGGGGCGCTCGCGCGCTGGCTTGGCCGACGCTCGCGCTGGGGCTTCGGATGCGGCGTCGTCCTCGAGCGGCAAGGCGGGCGGGGTGACGGACGAGTCAACCGTGACGGCGATGCGGACGTCGCGGCCGAGCACGTCGCTCAGGGCGCTCCGTGATGGGCTGCCGCGGATGGTGGACTCGACATAGTTCTTGGTGAAGTCCTCGGCCACGGCGAGGAAGACGTTGTCCTCGACGACGGCGAGCGGCTTGACGAGCCTGAGGAACGAGCGGTTCTGTGCGGTGAGCTGACTCGTCGTGCGACGAGGTTGCTCGACGTGCGCTGAGACCAGACTTCATCGATCGGTACGATTCGTGTTGCCGCGTCGGTCATCCGAGCCGCTCCTTCTACCATTCCACAGCGATTCGTGCACAGCGGTTGAGACAGCGTCACCTATTCGTCACCTGACGTTGCGGCGTGTCTTTCCACCGCATTATGCGCTGTGATGAGTGGAGCCTATACCTGTTCGGGCGAACGGACCAACGGCGAGCGCTGAGATTTGACCCAGGCGCCATCTGAGCGCGTAACGTTGGTCCGCTGATTTACCCATCCCCCAAAACGTCGTCGGAGTACTCCCGTGAGCAAGCGGACTTTCCAGCCGAACAACCGAAAGCGTGCCAAGACGCACGGCTTCCGCCTGCGCATGCGCACCCGTGCGGGACGCGCCATTTTGGCGGCCCGTCGCCGCAGGGGCCGCGCCGCTTTTCGGCGTAAGGTGCTGCCGGCCGCCTCGCGCCTGCGACGCAGCGAGGACTTTCGGGTCGTGATGCGTCGCGGATCGCGAAGCGGGCGGCCGCACGGTGGTGGTGTACGTGGCGCAGACCGGCGATGCTTCGAGCATGGCCGGTTTCGCTGTTTCTAGAGCGGTAGGAGGTGCCGTGGTCCGCAACCGCGTGAAGCGTCGCCTTCGCGCCATCATGGCCGACGCTGTTGGCGACTCTTCCGCCGGGCTGCCGGGTGGTGGTGCGCGCGCTTCCCGCCGCCGCCGACGCCACGTTCGGCGAGTTGCAGCGCGGACGTGCGTGGGGCCGTCGGGCAAGCACTGGCTAAGGTGAGCGCATGACGCCGCGCGACTGAGGCGATGCTCGCGCGCGCCCCGCGTTGCCGTCATGGCGCTCATCCGGGGCTACCAACTGGTGATCTCTCCCCTGACTGGGGCCCACGTGCAAGTACTACCCCTCGTGCTCGCACTACGGCCTCGAGGCGGTGCGTGAGCACGGCGCGCTCGTGGGCGGCGCACATGGCCGGTTGGCGCATGTTGCGCTGCAACCCGTGGAGCAACGGCGGCGTGGACGACGTCCCCGCCCGCGGAGAACGCCGCTTCCGTCTGCACCGCAACAATGACGACTTTTCCCACGTCGCGGCTCACGCCGCGACCGACCGCGAGCGCGAGCTTGCTTTGACGCGAGGACTTAAGTGAACTTCCTGCTAAAGATCATCGAGCCGCTCGAGTGGGTCGTTGCCAACATCATGGTGCTGTGGCACCAGGCGCTCACGTTCATTGGCTTCGACTCCGCCGTCGGCGCCACGTGGGCGCTGTCGATCGTGGGCCTCGTGGTGACGATCCGCATTGCTGCTGATCCCGGTGTTCGTGAAGCAGATCAAGGCTCGCGCGCGATGCAGATGATCGCGCCCGAGCTGCAAGGCGGTGCAGGACAAGTACAAGGGCAAGAAGGACCAGGCCTCGCGCGAGGCGCATGAGCCGCGAGACGATGGAGCTCTACGCCAAGCACAGACGAACCCGTTCGCGTCGTGCCTGCCGATGCTGGTGCAGGCGCCCATCTTCTTCGCGCTGTTCCGCGTGCTCAACTACCGGCTTGAGGGCAACGGCAGCGCCGAGTCGCAGGGCATCGGCTTGCTCACGCCAGAGCTCGCCCAGCAGGCGCAGCAGGCGACGATCTTTGGCGCGCAGCTCTCGCGACAAGTTCACGACTCGGGCGACACGGCGGCGAAGATCGTCGCCGGCCGTGCTCATCATCGCGATGGTCGCGACGACGTTCACCACCCAGCGTCAGCTCACGCGCAAGAACATGCCGAAGTCGGCGCTCGAGGGGCCCATGGCTCGCCAGCAGCAGATCATCATGTACATCCTGCCGTTCGTGTTCGTCCTCACCGGCCCCAACTTCCCCATCGGTGTGCTGATCTACTGGACCACCACCAACCTGTGGACCATGGGCCAGCAGTTCTACGTCATCAGACGGAACCCGACGCCCGGCTCCGAGGCGGAACGCACGTACCTCGCGAAGCGCGAACATAAGCAGCTGCAGCATGCGCTCAAGCGCGGCGAGACGACTGTCGAACAGATCGAGGCCGAGAAGCTGGCCGCGATCGAGGCCGCGCGCGGCCAGCGCCAGCAGCCCAAGAAGGGCGCGCCACGCGCCAAGCGAGCACCGGGATCCAAGCCGCTCGAGATCACCGGCGGGACCGCTGAAGTCGAGGACGACGGCATCATCGATGCCGAGATCGTTGAACCCACGCCGGTCGAAACTAAGCCAAGCCCACCCTCGGCTAAGCCCGCGCCCAAAGGGCAGCAGGGCGCCCGCAGGAAAAAGAAGAAGTGACCCAAGGAGCAACAACCATGACCGAAGAAACCGCGCGCACGCGCCTCGACGCCGAGGGCGACGCCGCCGCCGACTTCCTCGAAGAACTGCTCGACATCCTCGACATGGATGGCGACATCGACATCTCGGTGGAGGCTGGCCGCGCCAAGGTGGCGATCGTTTCCGAGGGACCGAACCAGAACCTCAAGCGCCTCGTGGGGGCTGACGGTGAGGTCCTCGACGCGCTCCAGGACCTCGCACGTCTCGCGGTGCAGTCCGAGACCGGCGAGATCAGCCGGCTCATGCTCGACATCGCGGAGTACCGCGTGGGTCGCCGCGAGCGGCTTGCCGAGATCGCCCGCGAGGCGATCGTCAAGGTCACCGAAGGTGCAGAGCGCGTCGCGCTGAGCCCCATGAACGCCTACGAGCGCAAGGTCGTTCACGACGTGGTGCTCGAGGCGGGCTTGACGTCGGAGTCCGAGGGCGAAGACCCCAACCGCTTTGTCGTGGTGCTCGCCAAGGCGTGATGTTTCACGTGAAACATGAGTGCTGACGCAAGCGACCAGGGGGCACGCGGTGCTGACCCGCTGCTGCCGACCCGCTGTCGCGACCCGCTGTCTGGCGACCCGCTCGCGGCTGACCCAGCTGTCGCCGCGTACCTCGGCGATCGCTTTGACGCGGTTCGCGCCTTTGGCGAGTTGCTGGCTCAGCAGGGCGAGCTTCGCGGCCTGATCGGCCCGCGCGAGCTGACGCGTATTTGGGAGAGACACCTGTTGAACTCGGCCGCGGTGGTGCCATTCCTTGGCGCAGGGCGTGGTGGTGGACATCGGCTCCGGCGCAGGGCTACCCGGCCTTGTGATCGCCGCCATGGAGCCGGAGCGGCGCGTGGTCCTCGTGGAGCCTATGGAGCGGCGCACGGCATGGTTGCGGGAGGCTGCCGAGACGCTTGGTCTGGGCAACGTGACGGTATTGCGAGGCCGCGCCGAGGAAGTCAGGGACGCAGTCGAGGCAGATGTCGTGACGGCGCGCGCCGTCGCGTCGATCGACAAGTTGGTGAAGTGGGCCGCCCCGTTGCTAGCGCCGAACGGCCGAATGGCACTCCTCAAGGGCCGCAGTGCAGCCGAGGAGCTCGACAAGGCGAAGTACGCGCTTCGCCGGGTGGGGCTCGTCGGAGAGGTGCATAGCGCTCCCACGGTGCCGGGCCTTGAGGCCACCAACGTCGTAGTTCTCACCCGCGGTTAGGGCGCGCGGACTGCTCGAGTTGAGGCGTGTCCCCAGCCCTCTCCACAGGCGATTCGTGCGCAGAATGGGGTTATCCCCCGCGGTCTCCACAAGCGCCGTTCGGCTAGTAGAGTCGGTTGCCTACGCCGCCGGAGGCTAGTCAAAGTCTCGGTT
This sequence comes from uncultured Actinomycetota bacterium, assembly GCA_963757685.1. Classification (GTDB taxonomy): domain Bacteria; phylum Actinomycetota; class Actinomycetes; order Actinomycetales; family Demequinaceae; genus Demequina. The sequence goes on from CAVWSW010000006.1 coordinate 436,962, forward strand.
GCGGCCCGGTTGTTTCACGTGAAACATTGATACCTGGGCGCTGACTATGCGACGTGCGGAAACCGCGACGTGCGGGCACCGATCAAGACGAGACACAGCCAGGGAGGGCGACCAGGTGGCAGAGCGCGAGTCGATGTCCGGATCCGAGCGGCGCGACCTCGCTTCTCGGTTCGCGTCCGCCGAAGTCACGGCTCGTCGAACCGCGAACCACCGCAGGTTGCCGAACCGCCCAGTGTCGCCGAACCGCCCAGTGTCGCCGAATCACAAAGCATGGCAGAGCCGCTAGCGCAATCAGCCCACGTCGAACCCGCGGCTACTACAGACCGCCATTCGATGCCGTCTTACTCCGACATCGTCGGTGCGACGAGCGACGGCAGCTCAGCAGGCCTCCCCATGGACGCCGGCCCACGGGCTCCCTTGGTGCCGTCGCAGCGCCCGGCGACCGCGGACGTTTCACGTGAAACATCGGACGTTTTCGCGAGCCTCACCGTCACGACGACAGCCCCCTCGCGCGCAGAAATGATCGCGACGGAGAGGCTCCGCCGGGAGCTCGAATCGCGAGAGTTTCCACGTCCCGCGAAGACCCGCGTCATCGCGGTGTCGAACCAGAAGGGCGGCGTGGGCAAGACGACGACGTCGGTCAACCTCGCCGCGGCGCTCGCTCAGCACGGCGCCAACGTGTTGGTCATCGACGCGGATCCGCAGGGCAACGCGTCGACGGCGCTCGGCGTGGACCATCACAGCGGAACGCCCTCGATCTACGAGGTGCTGCTTGACGACGTGCCCTTGGCCGCGTGGCTCAGCGGTGCCCCGCACGTCCGCAGCTGTGGTGCGTGCCCGCGACGATCGACCTGGCCGGTGCGGACATCGAACTCGTGTCCGTGGTGCGCCGCGAGTTCCGGCTCCACACCGCGACTCGGCGAACTTGCTCGCGGGCGCCAGGGCAAGGAACTCGACTACGTCTTCATCGACTGCCCACCGAGCCTGGGCCTGCTGACGCTCAACGCCATGGTGGCGGCGACCGAGGTGCTCATCCCCATCCAGTGCGAGTACTACGCGCTCGAGGGCCTCACCCAGCTGATCCGGACCGTCGACATGGTGAAGCAGCCACCTCAATCCCGCGCTCCACGTGTCGACGATCGTGCTGACGATGTACGACGCACGCACCAATCTCGCGCGTGACGTCGCGGACGAGGTGCGGACCCACTTCCCCGAACGAGACCATCGAGACCACGGTGCCGCGCTCCGTGCGCGTGTCCGAGGCCCCGAGCTTTGGCCAGACTGTCATGACCCACGACCCCCACTCCCGGGCGCGGTCGCCTACCTGGCGATCGCGCGGACATCGCCGAACGCGAGACCCCGGAGGAAGCACTGTGAGCACCCCCAAGCGAGGACTGGGCCGGGGCCTCGGCGCCCTCATCCCCACCGACCGAGGCGCCCACCGAGACGACCGAACGCGGCACCGCGACCTCACGAGCCGACCGTCCGAGGGACGTGTTCTTTGGCGGCGACGCCGCGCGCACCGAGCGAGGTGCCGCGCAGGGCGGCCTGCTGCCCGTGCCCGGAGCGCGCTTTGCGCACCTCGACCCCGCGAGCATCGTGCCCAACCCGCGCCAGCCGCGCGCGGTGTTCGACGAGGACGCGCTCGCGGAACTCGTCGGGCTCGATCAAGGAGATCGGCGTCCTCCAGCCGATCGTGGTGCGGCCCAACCCCAACGGCGCGGGCTACGAGCTCATCATGGGCGAGCGCCGCTTGCGCGCAACGCGTGAGGCCGGCCTCGACGCGATCCCCGCGATCATCCGCGACACCGAAGACACCGACATGCTGCGCGACGCGCTGGTGGAGAACCTGCACCGCTCGCAGCTCAACCCGCTCGAGGAGGCCGCGGCATACCAGCAGCTCATCGACGACTTCGAGCTCACGCACGAGCAGCTCGCGGAGCGCATCAGCCGCTCGCGCCCGCAGATCTCCAACACGCTTGCGCCTGCTCAAGCTGCCGCCGGAGGTGCAGACGCGGGTCGCGGCGGGAGTGTTGAGCGCGGGCCACGCCCGTGCGCTGCTCGCGCTGCCCGACGCCGAGGCGATGGACCACCTCGCTCAGCGCATCGTCGCCGAGGGACTGTCCGTGCGCGCCACGGAGGAGGCCGTGTCCGCTCGGCGTCCAGGCACCGAAGCCCAAGACGCGGTTCCGTGCGCCCAGGGGGCGCACAGAGGCGCTGGACGAGCTCGCCGCGCGGCTGGGCGACCACCTCGACACCCGGGTCAAGGTGCAGCTGGGCCGCGCCAAGGGCGCGATCACGATCGAGTTCGCGACGGTCGAGGACCTCAACCGGATCGTCGCCCTCATCGACCCCAAGGATCCAGGCGTCTTCGGCTAGATCGCCTGCGACGCGGCTCCGCGGCGCCGTGCCAGCGAGCTGCGTGAAGAATCTCGCGGTAGAGCGTCGCCGAGGTCGAGGCCCTGCGGCCGCCACCGCTCTGGGGGAAGAGCGACGTCTCGGTCAGGCCCGGCGCGACGTTGATGTCGAGCACGTGGACCACGCCCTCTTCCGTCGACGATCATGTCGATGCGCGACAGGTCGCGAGTCCCAGCTCGCGGTGACACGGCGAGCGCGGTCTGAGCCACGGCGTCGGCCGTCTCGTCGTCGAGGCGAGCGGGCGCGAAGTACTCGACGCGGCCGGGGTTGTAGCGAGCGTCGTAGTCGTACGGGCCCGTCGCACACGATCTCCACGCCGGGGAGCGCGCGAGCGTCGTCGCCCTCGCCCAACACGGAGACCGCGACCTCGGTACCCGACGACGGCCCGTCTCGATCATCGCCATGTCGCCGTACGCGAAGCAGTGGACCAAGCGCGTGCGCGAGGTCCTCTTGGCGCGTCACGAGCGTCACGCCGAGAGCGGAGCCGCCGCGCGCGGGCTTGACGACAACGGGCAGGCCGAAGCGCGTCAGCGATCGCGGTCAGCACCTGGTCGGCGCCCACCTCGCGGAACAGCGACTGGGGAAGCGTCACGTAGTCCGGGGTGGCGATGCCGGCTCGCGACGAGCACCGCCTTGGCGACGGGCTTGACCCACGCGACCCGCGCCTCCTTCGCTGCGGTGCCGACGAAGGGCACGCCGAGCAGCTCGAGCAGCGCCTGCAGGGAGCCGTCCTCGCCGGACGCGCCGTGCACGATGGGCCAGACCACGTCGACGTCGCCGAGAACGCAAAGCGGGAATCAAGTCCGCGTCAACATCGTGCAAGGTGACGCTTGTCGCCGCATGTCCTTGAGCGCGTCCTAAACCCGCCGCCCGGAGCGCATGGAGACGTCGCGCTCATGCGACAGGCCGCCCGCCAGGATCAGGACGTCCATGCCGCCTCCTTGAAACTTCGCTCAGGGTGTGAGTCACGCCAGGTCGGGTGAGGGGAACTCAACGGTGGATTCGACGCGCTCGCGGCGGCGCCAAAGATCCGCACGGTCTCGAGTTCGGCGTCCACGACGGTCGCGAGCCGCTTGCACGCCCTCCCGGATCCGCTCGGGTGTGGGGTAGCAGAACGACAGCCGCATGTGGTTGGCGCCCGAGCCGTCCGTAGAAGAACGCGGTGCCCGGGCACGTAGGCCACGCGGGCGGTCACGGCGCGCGGCAGCATCGACTTGGAGTCGAGCCCCTCTGGCAGCTTGACCCACACGTAGAAGCCGCCGTCGGGCACGTTCCACGTGGCGGACGGGATGTACTCCTGGAGCGCGGCGATCATCGCGTCGCGGCGCTCGCGGTACTGCTCGCGGAACGTCTTGATCTGGCCCTGCCAGTCGAAGTGATCCAAGTAGGTCGAGATCGCCATCTGCGACACGTTGGACGGGCTGAGGATCGCCGCCTCGGACGCGAGCACCAGCTTCTCGCGCACCGCGTGGGGGGCCACCGCCCAGCCCACGCGGTAGCCGGGAGCGAAGGTCTTGGAGAAAGACCCCAGGTAAATGACGCCTTCCGGGCTCCATCGACCGCAGCGCGGGCAGCGGCTCCCGGTCGAAGCCGAGCAGTCCGTACGGGTTGTCCTCGAGCATGAGCACGCCGTGGCGGCGGCAGATGTCCACGATCTGCGGCCGCCGCTCCAGCGACAGGGTCACGCCAGCAGGGTTGTGAAAATTCGGCACGGTGTAGAGGAACTTCACGCGTCGCCCTGCGGCCTTGAGCGACACCAAGCGTCGCCTCGAGCGCCGCCGGAATCAGCCCGTCCTCGTCCATGGGAACGTGCACAACGTCGGCCTCGTGCGCGCGGAACACGCCAAGCGCGCCCACGTACGACGGCGCCTCGGCAACGATCACGTCGCCCGGATCGATGAAGATGTTGGTGACGAGGTCGAGCGCCTGCTGCGAGCCGGTGGTGACCACCACGTCGTCCGGGTGCGCGACGATGCCCTCGAGCGCCATGACCTGGGTGATCTGCTCGCGCAGGTCCTCGTCGCCCTGACCAGAGCCGTACTGCAGCGCCACCTCGCCGTGCTCGACGACGATGCGCCGCATCATCTCGCCGATCTCCCCGAGCGGCAGGCCGCCGATGTACGGCATGCCGCCCGCGAGCGACACCACCTCGGGGCGGCTGGCGACGGCGAAGAGCGCCCGGATCTCGGACGCGCGCATGTTGTGCGCGCGCGCGGCGTACGAATCGAGCCAGGGGTCGAGGCGCGTGCCCTCGGTGGTCCGGGGCACGTCTGGCGTGCTCTCATTCATGCGCACAGTTTGTCATGCCCGACGCCGGCCACAGCGCGCGCGCCTGGCACCTTTCCAGGCGGTTGGCTAGGCGATGACCTCGTCGAACAGCGCGCTAAGCGCCGGCTTTGGCCGCGCGCCGACGACGGACTTCACGAGTTCGCCGGACTTGAAGAAGTTCATCGTGGGGATGGTCGTGACGCCGTAGGCCATCGCGAGGTCGGGGTTCGCGTCGGTGTCGACCTTGACGATCTTGATGCGGCCCGCGTACTCCTCGGCAAGCTCGTCGAGGATGGGCGCAACGGCGCGGCACGGCGCGCACCACGTGGCCCAGAAGTCCACGACCACGGGAATGTCGGAGTGGATCACGTCGTCCTGGAAGTTGTCTTCGGTGCCTGCGATGGGGGCGGTCGCAACGGGCTCGGCTGGCCCGTCCGAGACGAACATCGACACCGAGTCGGCCACGTCGCCTGACGGAGCGTCGGCGCTAACGGCGACCTCGGCGTCGGCCAACTCGTCGAGGAAGTGCTGGGCGTCGAGGGCGGCCGCGCAACCGGAGCCCGCGGCAGTGATGGCCTGGCGGTAGCGGCTGTCGACCAGGTCTCCACACGCGAAGACGCCACGCACGTTGGTGGCGGTGGTGCGGCCATCGACGAGCACGTAGCCGGCATCGTCGGTGTCGACCACGCCGCGAATGAGCTCGTTGCGGGGATCGTGCCCGATCGCAACAAACAGTCCCGTAGCAGGCAAGACGGTCTCCTCGCCGGTCTCCACGTTGCGCACGCGCACGCCGGCGAGCTTGGCGTCGCCGTCGAGGCCAATGACCTCGGAGTTCCACACGAATTCGATCTTGGGGTCGGCTTCGGCGCGGTCCGCCATGATCTTGGATGCGCGCAGCTCGCCGCGGCGGTGCACCAGGTAGACCTTGGAGGCGAAGCGCGTGAGGAACGTCGCCTCTTCGACCGCGGAGTCGCCGCCGCCAACGACGACCACCTCTTGGTCGCGGAAGAAGAAACCGTCGCACGTTGCGCACCACGAGACGCCCTTGCCGCTCAGACGCTTCTCGTCGTCGAGGCCAAGCTCGCGATACGCGGAACCCATGGCGAGGATCACGGACTTGGCAGAGAATTCCTTGCCGATGCCCGTCTTGACCGTCTTGATGTCGCCCTCGAGCGAGACCTCAGTCACGTCGTCGAACAGCACCTCGGCGCCGAACCTCTCGGCCTGCGCCTGGAGCGTCTCCATGAGTTCGGGCCCTTGGATGCCCTCGACGAAACCAGGGAAGTTCTCCACCTCCGTGGTGTTCATGAGCGCGCCGCCCGCGGTGATGGAGCCGGCGATGACGAGCGGCTCGAGCCCCGCGCGCGCGGCGTAGATGGCAGCGGTGTAGCCGGCAGGGCCGGAGCCGATGATGATGACGTTGCGGGTGTCGCTCACGGGTGTTTCCTCACGTGGTGGTGTGGCTTGGTAACAGATCGTAGAGGCCCGATGTTCCCGCGGCGGACCGACCGCTGCTCGTTACGGCCCGTAAGAGTACGAGGGATAGTTGCTGAGATCGTCCCCTTGCGACACATCCGGCCGGAATCCTTGGCTCAGCAGGCTCACCGCGACAATCACCACGGCGACAATCCCGCCAACGAGCAGCACCAGCAAAAACGGCGTCGCGTTGATGGGTCCGCCGGAGATCGCGCGCTCGTGGGCCCGATTGAGGCGAGAGGTAATCCGCGCAGAATTGGGCCACTTCGCGTGGAGCCGCTCGTAGAACAGTTCCGGCGTGGTTGGCTTCGCGCGAGATACCTGCTCGTCAACCATCGCCTCAAACGTGAGGATGTCGTGCAGGTCCTCGAGCTCTTCTACTGGCGGTGGGGCGGTTCCAGGCGGCACGATCAGCGGAACCGCGCCGCTCACCGCCTCTGCCTCGACCTCGGCCTTAATGAGGGTCTCGCGCGCGATCGTCACGCCGCCCGTGACGCGCGGCCCGGTGAATGCCTTGCGCGCGGCGTCGACGCGATCACGCTTGCGACGCTTCTCCGCCTCTGCCGCTTTGGTGAGCGATAGCGGCAGCGAGTCCACGCCGGAAGGCAGGCCACGCAACACGCGCGTGTCAAAAGTGCCGAGGATGTCGAGCAGTTTTGCAAGGGAGTCGACCCCTCGCCCTGCGATCGCTCGTTCGCACAGATCTCGCGACGAGTCGGAGGTGCCCGACGGTATGTCGGCTGCAGTAGCGGCGTCGGCTTCCTTGCCGGTTACGCACGCGAGAAAGACGCGAGCCAGTGCCGCGGCGTCGGCCGCCTCGCCTTTGCCGCGCCGTAGGCCAGCCTGCAAGGCGAGTTCGCTGTCAACGCCGACCCCGGAGACGACAACGCGGCCGCGAGCATCAACCGAGATGCACGCTGGGCGCACCCAGCCGTGATGCACGTTTGCCGCGCTCGCGACCTGAAGTGCTCGCGCCGCCTCCCCAACGACTGCGCGCGCCCGGGGCTCGTCCAGCCTGCGCTTCGCGAGCACAGTGTCAAGCGTCACCCCTGGTAGGGGCTCGGAAACGATCACGGTAGGCGCGCCGCCGGACCCGCCATTCACCGAGATCACGCGCGCAAGGCGGGGGTCCCGCACGGACATCGCGCGCAACGCGGAGCGGCGCACGGCGGTAGGCGCAACGGAGGTGATGGAGTCGATCACCACAGCGGTGTTGAGGCGGGTGTCCCTACCCTGTTGACGCTCGACTCCGGGCAGGTCGTAGTCCACTGCGTCGAGCGCCTCGAAGCGCCCGTCGAGTAGTTCGCCGGTCAGCACGCAACTCCCCCCAATGGGATCTCGTGGGTTCGCCTATCGTACGTTGCGGCGCAGGCGGCTCGTGACTCTCGAGATCATCGCGTTGACGTCAGAAACGCCCGTGGCCTTGAGGATCAGCACGTATACAAGCGCCATCACCGTGCCCGTGACGGCGCAGACGAAACCGCCAAGAAGGTAGGTAGAGACAATGTTTCCGTTGGTGGTGTCCACGGACGGCAGAACCCAGAACCTGAGCGCAAAACCAACCAGCCCGGCGGCGACCGCCGCAAGGGCGGAGAGCACGTGAACGCGTGAAACCTCGCGCCCGCCAAGCCCTCCAAGACGCTTGCGCAACCCGCCAGCGCGGAGAGTCAGGCCCACCACGTTCGACACGCTGAGGCCAAGGGCAACGCCCACCGTCCACCACCGTGGGTCCAACAGCGATTTGCCTGCATACGCAACAACGATCCAGGCAATCGTCATGGGGATGTGGATGAAGAAGATCCCGCGCGCGTCCTCGAGCACAAAGTAGGTGCGCTTCACGAGCACCATCGCGCCGAGCGGCACCATGCCAAGCGCGAGCGCAACGAGGACGGGCGCCACCGAGTGGACCTGATCCAGGGGCACCTTGGGTATCACCAGGCGTACGAGCCACGGCGCGAGCACGATGAGTGCGGCCGTCGCGAAGAAAGTGAAGGTAGCTGTGATGCGGAGCCCCTTGGCGACGTCATTGCGCACGCCCTCGACGTCGCCGGCCGAGTACTTTTGAGCCATCGACGTATTGAGCGCCGTCAGCAGGGAGACGGTCACGAGCGAATGCGGCAGCAGGTAGATCAGCAACGCGTAGAAGTAGGCGGCGTTGCCAGCGATCGCGGGATTTGCGCCACCCGGATTCGCAGACGACGCCACCTTCACCGCGAACGCCAGGCCAATCTGCTCCACGATCACTGCGGCAAGCGCCCACGCCGCGATGACCTTCACGGTGGAAAGTTCGCCCTTTGGCCCACGCCACACGAACTTGGGCCGGTATCCGCCGCGCAGCAACGGCCAGATCAAGATCCCGGCTTGGGCGGCCATGGCGATGGTCGCCGGTATGGCAAGCCAGGCGATGCGATCCGGCGTCCACCCTGCGGCGTTGTCCGCGCCCTTTGTCCACTCACCGTACATCCCCAAGTAGACGAGCAGGCCTGCGATGCCGATCACGTTGTTGAGCGCGGGCGCCCACATGTATGGGCCAAACTGCTCGCGAGCGTTGAGCACCTCGCCAAGGATCGTGTACGCCGCGTAAAAGAACAGTTGCGGGATGACCAGGACGGCGAACGCGGTAGCGAGGTCGCGTTGGTCGTCACTCCAATCTGGAGACGAGTACAGCCGCACCATGAACGGCGCCGCGATGGTGAAGATGACGGTGATCGCGAGCGAGAACACAAGGCCCAAGCGTGACGATGCGGTCTACGGTGCGCTTGCCGTCCTTGCGCCGGAACGCCTTGACGATTTGCGGCACCAGCACCGAGTTGAACACGCCGGCCGCGAGCACCGCGTAGAGGGCGTTGGGGATGCGATTGGCTACGTCGTAGGCGTCCGCGCCGAAGGCGTTGACGAGGATCGCGTATGAGAGCAGCGCCGTGCGGACAAAGCCAAGCAAGCGGGACACGAGCGTGCCAGACGCCATGATGGCGGTGGCGCTCGAAAGTGACCGGCGCGGCCCCACGTGGGGACCGCCCTCGGCGTCCACTACGTCCGACGCCTCCGGAATGTCCGGCACCTGAGACGCCTCGTCAGCCATCGTCGCCTCCCGCGCCAGTATCGCCCGCGCTGTTTGCATCCGCCGCGGTGCCCGAGGCCCCGGCACCGCCGCGTTCGGGATTGGTCCGCTCTGGCGGTGGCGGCTCCGTCGGAGTCATCGGCGCCATGCGCGTGCCGCGCTTGCCCGCGGCGAACGGTCCGAATCAGTCCGGCGACCAGAACAGCGCCAGGCCAACGGTGAAGACGGCGGTCATCGCGTTGCCCCAGTCCGCCCGCACGCGCACGCGCAACACCTGAGGCGCCGCCACCACGTCTCCTGCCGGGTTTTCGAGCGCCACAGTAGCGGTGACATTCGCGCTTTTCACGCCCGTCACGGCAACGTGCGCGGTTTTGTCTCCGCCCGCAGGAATCGTCACCAGTGGCTGGTCTTGCACCACAAGGTTCGGCGAGGACGACTTCATGACAACGGTCACGGTCGCGTCGACGTTCAGGTTGTTGTGGAGCGTCACGGGCACATTGCCCGACGCCGCGATGAGGTTGACATCGGACCCTTCAGCCACGTACAACGAACCAAGCGTTGCCGTCATGCTTTCGCGCGTTGCCTGGTACGTGGCGGATCGCGCATCGGGATCGCCTCGCAGGGCCACCGCTACGGGCGCGAGCAGCTGACGCCCGCCGGGCACGTACACGACGCGCGGGTTCGGCCGCAGTCTCGGAGAGTTGACGGAGGTCCTCGAGCTGGCGGGTGAGGCCTTGAATGAGTTCAGGCGCCAAGTCCGCATCTGTACCAACGCTGTCGGGCGCCGTTGCCGCTCCGCGCGCCGACCCGGAAATCACCGATTGCACACTGACGGGCACCACCCACGGCGCTCCCAACAGATCCGAAAGGGGGTGCGATACCCCTGGCGCCGTGAGTTGCCATGCGTCGCCGGGCGCCACCACCACCGGAGTAGTGCCGTCTCCCAGTTGCGCCTCAAGCGCGGCTTCGGCGACCAAGCTGGCCGCGGCGTCGGGCTTGCCCGGGCGGTATGAAGCGAGAATCGTTGACAAATTCGCGTCGGGAACCAACACCGCAAGCGAGCTGGCGCCCGCGGTGATGTCAACGACCGGCGCAGTGCCGCCCGACGTTTGTCCAGTAAGCGTTGCGCCGCCGGTCACGTTGAGGAGGCCGGCGGTGGCTCCGTGCGCCGCCGCGAACGCGATGGTTGGGGAGTCCGGCGCTGGAATGGTCGCGAGCCAAGGCAGTGACGCGAGCGCCGGAACCGACCCTGTCGCGGCGTCGTTGAGCGCGAAGCCGATGAGCTTCGTGTCTTCTGCGTGAGCGAGCGAGGTGAGATCGGGGCTTCCGGACGGCATGCCGAACACCTCCCTACCAGCCGTCAGCGCAGTACCCTCGGTGGCGTCGGTCACGGTGACAGGATCGATAACGAGCGCCGCCCCCGGCACGCTCGCCGCGGAGGTCACTTGGGTGACGCGCTCCGCTGAGCCCGACGCCGTGGCCACGAACGCCACGCGCAGAGGGGTGATCGCGGCGTCGTACCACGTGACGGCCGCCGAGCGCGTGGTGACGACGCCAGTAGGCCCGGTCACCGCAACAACGATTCCGTACACGCCGGCAGTGCCGATCGGCATGCCCATCGCTTGCGGTGAGGCGGTCGAGCCGTACGGTGACGGTGCCGCCCGGTGGCAAGACCTTTCCCGTGCCGCTGACCGCGAGACTTCCGCTCGTGACGGGGGCGGTCGCGGCGACGTGCGTGGCCGCTGACTCGGGCTCGTCAAGAAAGCGCTTGAGCGCGGCGCTCGACGTGATCGGGGCGTCCGTGGCGGAGATCGACACCGCCAGATCGCTCATCGTGGCAGCGGATGCGTTCGCTACCGTCGCGGCCACGGACAACACGTCGCCTTGCGTGAGGACCGACGGGCCGTAGCCCACGAGGTCGAGCGCAACGGTCACATCGTCGGCGCGTGGGAAGCGTTGTGCGGGGCGCCGAGCTTTGCGCGTCGGCACTCGCCGCGCCCGCCAGAGTGAGCAGCGCGAGAGCAGCGACGGCGAAGGTGCGGCGGATCACGTGTCGATCGAGAGCAGCGCGGCGGCGGCCTGCGCCATCTTGCGTTCGTTAGGGAAGGCGAGCTCGCGTGACAACTCGGTCACGGCGATCCAGCGCGCCTCCTCGGCCTCTTGATCTGGGTCGTTTGCGGCGGTGATGTCGCCGCTCTTTGCCTCCAACAGGAAGTGGTGCACCACCTTGTGCACCCGGCGATCGTCCCCGGTAAACCAGTAGTCGATGGCGCCAAGCGACTGGATGATCTCCGCCTCGATGCCCGTCTCCTCTGCCACCTCGCGCACTGCCGCCTGCTCCGGCGTCTCTCCGCCCTCTAGGTGGCCCTTTGGCAGGCACCACTCGAGGCGACCCGCGCGATTCCGTCTGCCAATGCACGCTGCGTACGCGACGCCGTCTTCGATCTTGATGGCGATTCCGCCCGGCGGAAACCTCGTTGCTCACGGGCAACTGCGGCGATCGAGGGGCCTCGTTGCGCGGTTGCGGCGCGGCCGGTGCTGGGGTGGTTACGACCGGCGGGCGCGGCACCGGCGACGGCACAGCCGGGGGCGTGGACATGGCCCCAGCCTAACTACGGCACTGCCTTCAACCTGCCAGCGCTCGCGCGCGAACCTGGGATGCTTGACCCATGCCAGCCCAGCCACCCGCCCCACCTTCGCTCGCAATCTTGCGTGAGCGGAGCGTCGGGCTATGGGGCGCGTCTGCCCGACGATGTGGTGACGCTTGGCGCGCGCGTTTGCCGAGGCGGGCCACGAGTTGGCGCTCGTTGGCGGGCCGGTGCGCGACGCGTTTCTTGGGCGTTCAACGGCGGATCTCGACTTCGCGACGTCCGCGTTGCCCGAGCAGACAGAGGCGTTGCTCGCCGGGTGGTCGCGCGCCACGTGGGACATGGGGCGCGAGTTTGGGACCATCGGCGCGCGGCGCGGCGATGTGGTTGTAGAGGTCACTACGTATCGCGCCGACTCGTATGACGGCGAGACCCGCAAGCCGACCGTTGCCTTTGGGACGTCGCTGCTCGACGACCTCGCGCGGCGCGATTTCACCATCAACGCCATGGCGGTGCGCCTGCCCGCCGGGGAGTTCGTTGACCCTTTCGGTGGCCTCGAGGACCTCGCCGGCGGGCTGCTGCGCACGCCGATTGAGCCCGAGATCTCTTTTGGCGATGACCCGCTGCGGATGATGCGTGGGGCGCGGTTCGTGTCGCAGCTGGGGTTCGAGATCGAGCCCGCAACGTTCGCCGCAATGGCGGACCTTGCTGGGCGGCTCGAGATCGTGTCCGCGGAGCGTCGACGCGACGAACTGACCAAGTTGCTGCTCGGCGTGAGCGTGCGAGAGGGGCTCGCGGCGCTCGTTGACTCTGGCCTCTCCGCGTTCGTGGTGCCCGAGCTGCCCGCTCTGCGGCTCGAGGTGGACGAGCACCACCATCACAAGGACGTCTACGACCACACGCTCACCGTCGTTGAGCAAGCGATCGATCTGGAGACCGGACGCGGACGGCGCGGTGCCCGGGCCGGACCTGGTGCTGCGGCTCGCCGCGCTGTTGCACGACTGCGGCAAGCCCGCGACGCGGAGGATGGAGCCAGGCGGCGGGGTGTCGTTCCACCACCACGAGGTCGTTGGCGCCAAGATCGCGGCGCGGCGCCTCAAGGAACTGCGGTTCGATCGCGACACGGTGAAGGACGTTGCGCGGCTCGTTGAGCTGCACTTGCGGTTCCACGGGTACGCGGACGCGCGCTGGTCGGACTCGGCGGTGCGCCGTTACGTCACGGACGCGGGCCCCATGCTTGAGCGCCTTCACCGGCTCACGCGCGCGGACGTGACTACGCGCAACCGGCGCAAGGCCGATCGACTGTCATTCGCCTACGACGACCTTGAGGCGCGCATCGCGGATTTGCGCACGCGCGAGGAGATTGACGCGATCCGGCCCGACCTTGACGGGTCGCAGATCATGGAGCTGCTGGGGATTGGGCCAGGGCGCGACGTGGGCGAGGCGTATCGGTTCTTGCTTGAGCTGCGAATGGAGCACGGGCCGCTCGGTTTGGAGCGGGCGGAGTCCGAACTGCGCACCTGGTGGGCCGAGCGCGGCTAAGCGGCTCTGCGTGCGCGTCACGCCCCGTTTTGCTTTGGACGCACTTCCTGCGTGCGCCTCATGCCTCGCTAGGAGGAAGTTCGTAGCTCGATCACCTCTCTCGCGAGTTCCCTGCACCAGTCCGCCCGCTTAGTCACGTCTTCGAACGTGAATCGCGTGGTCAGATATCCCATTGTCGCGAGGATGCCGTCCCGAGTGACGTCCTTCTGACGTTGGTCCGGTTCGCCGTGCCCACCGCCGTCTAGCTCAAAGATCGTCCGCGTGGGCAGGTGAACCGCGTCCAGTCGATACGCGTTACCTCGCACCCGGAGCCGGTGTTGATATGTGAGATCGGCGAACGCCCCACCCCGAAACACGCGCGCCATCCCCCGCTCCTCGAGATAGCTCTCGGCACCTTTGCCGATATGACCGACACGGCGCAATAGTTCGGCGCGCCCCGTCACTCGCGGAAGTGCATTCAGGGCGTCCAATAGCGAGCTGGCGTCGACGAGACCCGCGCGCACGGCGCCGTGCACAAAGGAGGCACGCTGACTCTCCGGAATCGACGCATACGCGAGTGCCAACGCGAAGCTCGGGAGAAGGACCGCCGTGCGCGGGGACCACACCGCGGTCCGAGCGGGAACCGTAAGCCGCCTGACTTTCAGCCAATCGGGCGACTTCCGCTGTGATTGCCCCCACGGAACGACAAGGTCGATTTCGGAGATGGGACAAGGCGTGTAGCCGAACACAGCCATGGCAGCGAGGCCAGCCACCGCGGCGCCCGGGCCGGCCCACCGAGCTGCGGCGCGTGCCCGCATCGTCCAGGACTCGGCGTGTTCCGCGAGGCAATACTGGTTAGGCAGCAAGCGAACCAGTTTGCCCCCAGCCACGGCACGATCCACTGTGCTTCGCGACGCACGAGCGGTCAGTGCGGCGTAGGTCCGCGGTGCGGCATCGCGAGCGAGTTGGGCGGTCAGACGGTCCGGCATCGCCTAAGTGAAGCGGCAATGGCGCCAAGACGTTCTCATCCTGTGGATAAGTGCACTAGAGGCGTGGGGCGCGCATCGTGGACCCGATCATCCCGAAACGAGGCGTGGTGCGCACGCAGGATTTCCACTCGCGCCGAAACGAGGCGTGGGGCGCACGCAGGGCCCCGGGAGGAGCGCGGCTAACTCTCCCGCGTCGCGACCTTGGGTGTCCGCGCGTACACCGCAGCCGCCAACAAGTACGCCAGCACTAGAAACGCCATCACTGGCGCGGAGTAGCCGGAGTCCGGCAACAGCCACGCCGCCGCCACCGCCGCGCTGATGAACGCCACGTTGTACAGCACGTCGTACAACGTGAAGGCGCGGCCGCGCACTTCGTCGTCGGTGTCGCGCTGAATGATGGTGTCGATCGCGATCTTCGAGCCCTGCACAGCGAACGACACGATCACCGCAGTCGTCAACAGCGCCCACGTCTCGGTGGACAGCGCGAGCAACCCCTGCCCAACGGCGCCAACGATCAGGCACAACACGATCCACCGGTGGCGATCTACTCGCTCCCCAAAGATCGGCGTCACCACTGCCGCGAGGCCGAAGCCAATCGCGGCGAAACCCAGCACGATCGTGAACTTTGCGAGCGCGTCAGTGCCGGAACCGGACTCGCCAAAGATCGAGCGCGACATCAGGATGGCGGCCACAAACAGGATCCCGTACAGGAATCGCTGCGCTGCCATCACGCCCAGCGCGTGCATCGGGGTGCGCCGCGCGACGATGTGCCGCACGCCGGCCACGAGCTCCGCGAAGAGCGCCCGCACTTGGCGCGCAAAGTCGAGCCGCTCCAGCGGATGGACCGGCCCCAGTTCCGTGCGCTTCAGCAGCGTCGCGAGCCACGAAGAGATTCCAAACGCGATCCCGGCACCCACCAGCGCGGCCAAGGCGATGGACGAGTCGCTAGACGTAGGCGACACGAACGACGCGATCGCGCCAAGCGCCCCGCCAAGCGCGGCTGCCAAAGTTCCGAGCGTGGGCAAGACGGAGTTCGCCGCCAGCAGCTCGGACGGCGGGCACCACCTGCGGAATCCCCGCGGTGAGCGCCGCGAGCAAGAACCGGTTCACGGACAGCGCAAGCAACGCCAGCGTGTACAGCGACCAGAGCGGCGCCCCGCCGGCAACACAGAAGACAATGGCCGCCACCAACACCAAGCCGCACAAGGTTGCCCACGAGCACGATTCGCTGGCGCTGCCATCGGTCGGTCAGCGGGCCAACGAAGGGCCCAACGATCGTGAACGGCGCCAAGCAGCGTCGCGAAGCCAATGGCGATGGTGCGTCCGGACGTCGCGTGGGTGGGGTCAAAGAAGAACGCCGTGGCGATGCCCACCTGGAACATTCCGTCACCGGCTTGCGACACGAGCCGCGCGTACGTGAGTCGCCTAAACGGCCGTCGCCCGCCACAACACTCGCAGGTCGGTGGCGAGGGACATATGCCAAGACTAGGGGCCCTCGCGTAGCATCCCGCCCATGGCTGTTGACAATGTCAGTGCCGACGCGATCGTCGCCGCCACGCCCGCCTCTCGCGACCGCTACATCGACGCGTTGCGCGTGTTCGCGCTCGCGGGCGTGATCATGGGCCACTACCTGATGGCCGTGGTGGTGTGGTCGCCCGGCGAGCCCGTCAGTTTCACCAACATCCTCGAGATTGAGCCGTGGACCCGGTGGGCCACGCTCGTCTTGCAAGTCATGCCGCTCTTCTTTGCGGTTGGCGGCTTCTCGCACGCCATCGCGTGGCGTTCGCTTGCCCGACGCCAAGGCGGCTACGCGGACTTCGTCGCCGCGCGCGTTGGCCGGCTCATTCGCCCTGCGCTCGTGTACGTGGGCGTGTGGATGGTTGCCGGGTTGATCATCGGCGCGCTGTGGCCAGAGCAATCCGCGCCGATTCTGCAGATCCTTGGCCAACTGCTGTGGTTCATCGGCATCTACCTGATCGCGGCAGCCTTCGCCCCAGCGCTCCTCAAGGCGCATGACCGGTTTGGGATCTGGGCGCTCGTTGCGCTCATCGCCGCCGCCGCGCTCGTCGACATCGTGCGACTCACCGGCATCAACGACGGCGTCAAGTGGCTGAACTTCGCGTTCGTGTGGCTCGCCATTCACCAACTTGGCTTCTTCTACGCGGACGGCCTCCACACCAAGATAGGCAGCCGCCGCCTTGGCGCCGCGATGCTCGCGTTCGGCGCCGCCGCGCTCGTGTTGCTCGTCACCTTGGGCCCCTACGGCATCTCGATGGTCAGCTTCGCGGGCGAGAAGGTCTCCAATCTCACGCCCCCAACCGTGGCCCTGCTCGCGTTTGGCGTGGCGCAAGTTGGCGTCGCGCTCTTGCTCCGAGAGTGGGCAACAAAGCGGCTGCAACGCCCACGAGCGTGGAAGACCGTCATCGTCGCGGGTTCCATGGCGATGACCGCATTCCTGTGGCACTTCACCGCGCTCGTCGCGGTCAATGGCCTGTGGTGGTGGCTGGGTCCGGACACCTCGCCGGTTGGTGGGTCCGCGGCGTGGTGGTGGTCAAAGCTCGTGCTGCTCGCGCCCTACTTGGCGCTGGTGGCGGCGCTCGTGCTGGTATTCCGCCGGTTCGAACGCTTCGCGACTCGCCCATCGCCGGCCCCGACGCTGTGGCGCACCCTCGTCGCGGCCGCTCGGCGTTGCGTGTGGCGTGGTGGGGATGATCGGCTTCGCGGTTGTTGGCTTCCGTGGCATCGCCGAGTTCTACACGGTGACGGTCGTCGGCATCCCCATGAACTCGATGGCGGCCTGCGCACTTGTGGTCGCCTCGGCGGTGCTGACTTCGCTTGCCGTCAAGCGCGCTAGCGTTGCCCCATGACCTTTGGTGCAGCGATCAAGAGCGGTTTCCAGAACCTCACCAACTTCAAGGGCCGCGCTCGGCGCAGCGAGTTCTGGTGGTTCTACCTCTTCATGGTGCTCGTCAGCATCCCGCTGATCTTCTTGTCTCTGATCCCGCTATTCGCGGCCCTTGGGTCGATCGACTACAGCGGCGATGGCACCATGTCGGACGCGGACGCGCAGGAAATTCCTTGGCGCGCTGATCCTAGTCACCTACGCCATCGCGATCGTGCTGGGCGCCATCACCTTCTTCTTGATGCTCGCGGTGTGGGTGCGCCGCCTGCACGATGCCGGTTACAGCGGCCACTTCATGTGGCTCGCGCTCGCGGGGCTCAGCATCGTGCCGCTGATCATGGCGATCTTCGACGGGAATCGGCACGAGAACCAGTACGGGCCCGACCCCAAGGCGCTTGAATACCAGGCGTGGCCCCCTGCGCAACCCGCATACGCAAGCCCGACGCTGGCTCCACCGCCGTACGTACCGCCGGCTGCCCCCGTGGCCCCGCAAGCAACCCAGCCTTTGCCGCCAGCCGACCCAGCGTCGGACCCCTTTGCGGCGCCGCCGAGCTGACAACAACCCCGTTCTGACTGAAGGAGATCGACATGCCAGGTGGCTACTTTTTCAAGGCGCTTTCGCAGTGGACGGACTACCACTCGCGCGCGCGACGCGCGGAGTTCTGGAACTTCGTGATTGTGGCGTGGCTGCTCGAGGTGTTCGCGATCGCGCTGACGGCGACCATGGTGAACTCGGCCGTTGACCGCGACACGATGACGCTTGACCTCGGCGAGGTGAGCCCGCTCGGGTGGATCTTCATCGCCGTGACGTTCGCGCTGATGCTGGCGCTCTTCTTCCCGTTCCTCGCGGTGACGGTGCGGCGCATGCATGATCAGGGGCGCTCTGGCGGATGGGCGATCTTCTTGTTCGTCATCCCGATCATCGTGTGGATCATGGCGTTCTTTGACGGCCAGCCGATGACGAACAAGTACGGCGTGGACCCCAAGGGTCGCGGCGTTTCGGAGCTTGCCGCTGCCGCGTAAAGGCGCCTGCATCGCCCTAGGCACGAAGACTCTGCTCAATCGACCTGCTTGAACATGTTCAAAGTATGCGCTATCGTCGCACTAGTTGAACATGTTCAAGTTGAGGAGACGCCATGAGCGAAGCACTGGATACCCGAGCGACAATCGTGCACGCCGCACGAGAGTTGATGTTTGAGCGCGGCTTCGAGGCCACGACGATGCGGGCAATTGCCGACCGTGCCGGCGTCTCGCTCGGCAACGCGTATTACTACTTTGCCGGCAAGGACGACCTCATCCAGGGGTTCTACGAAGAGATCGCCGCCGCTCACCAAGCGCGGAGCCGTCAGGCAATGGCCCGCAAGCGAGGCGTTGGGCCGCGACTCACCGCGAGCCTCGAGGTGCTGGTGGAGTTGTGCAACGAGTACACCACCGTGTCCGAGGCGTTGCTCACCCGCGGGGTCATTCCCACGGGCCCGCTCAACCCGTTCAGCGCGCAGAGCGCGCGGCCGCGAGCGCTGTTTCTTGAGACCTGCAGGGAGATAGTCGAGGGAGCCCGGTTGCGGACCGACGCGGAACTGCGCGCCGCCCTTCCTGAGTTGCTTTGGCTGGTGCACCTTGCGGTGATTCTCGGTTGGTCACAGGACTTGTCGGACGGCAAAGAGGCCACGCTCCGTTCCATGCGCCGCGTTGGCCCGATGCTGCGGCAGGCTCATTTCCGTGCGCGAGGGTTCCTGCGCTGCGGCCATTTGTGCGGATGATGCTCGATCAGCTGGCCGATCTGCATGTTGCGCGGCCTGACTGGTCGGTGGCGGGGCCGCGGTCATGACGTCGATAAGCGAGGCGCTCCTCGCTGCCTTCGGCTGAGTCTCATTGCGGATGTCATAGCCTCGATCGTCTATTTGGTGATGGCTTCCGGGCGTACCAACGCGGCAAGCGATGCCAAGCGAGGCGGATGCGCGACGTGAGTTCGATCGGTGTGGGGCATGATCCTCGCGCTGCCAGCGCTCCTCATGGTGCTTGCGGGCGTGTTGACGGTGCGGGGTTGTGGCTTGGCCTGCCGCTGGTTGCCGTGTTGGCTCTGTACGCGATACCCGCGCTGGCCTTGGCTGGGCGCAGGCTTTGCCGGCACCCGCACGCGCCTTCCCAGCGTTCATCGCGATCGGAACTTTTCCCGTCCTCTTGTCATCGGGATCGTTCGTGGGCGGCGACTGCATCTGGCTCATGCTCTTCCCGCTTATTGGTTCCCGGCTCGTCGTCGGCTACGTCGCGGATTGCAAGGTGGGGCTGCGATTACTTCGCGCCGTGCGAGACTTTGACAAGCACCAGGCGCCGAACCGTCCGTTCTCGCGCTACCCGCGCAATGCGTCAAGTGGGCGACCCTCTCTGCTGTCCCCGGCATCGGCTGCGAAATGACCGGCCTCTTCGAAGCCCTCACCATGGTGCTCGCCGCCGCGTGCTTTGCCACGGGTCTGGGCTCCGTCTACTACGTGATCTGGTTCGCCTGGCGGCGACGTGATGCTAACGCGAAGGTCCGGTCAGTCGATGGCTGGGTACGGCGCGAAGCACGCTGGGGGTTGCTGATGGCCTCGCCTCTGCTGTTCGCTGTGCTGGCAGCCGCCGCCAGTCCGGGAACCTGGTGGTGGGTTTCGCTGCTTTCCGTCGTCGCGATCGGGTTGTTCTACTCAATTCCGGTTCTGGCGTTCCGGGGGGTTCGCCTTCGCCCGTTGATCCGCTGGCTCCCCGCCGCAGTAGTGGTGCCCACGGTGCCGCTACTGCTCGCGATCTCTGCTACCCAGGGCGACCTCTTTGGAATGCTTGTCATGCTCACATTTGGCGGCGGTTTGGGAATTGGATATCTCGCAGAATGCATGGTCGCTGTACGGTTCGCGCGCGCCGTGGGCCGCCGTGATGCGCAGGAATTGGTGACTGCCGACGACAACCCTCGGCGACTACACCGCGTGACGCCATGAGCGGCGCGATCTATCTGGTGGTCAGTCTCGGACTTCTCGTTTCATGGCTCATGTCTCCGGTCTATTTGGTGTGGGCTGTGGCACGCTCGGTACGCCGTCATCGGATACCGGAGGGCGCCGTCGATGGGGCTTCCATCGAGGCCTGGCGGCGGCTGTCGGGCGACGACGATGTCACTTTTGAGGCGCAGTGCGGCATGGTGATCGCTTTTCCGGCGATTGCGCTCGCGTTGCTAGCAGTTCTGGGCGCGCCTGCAGCGATCGGTTGGCCAATATTGATTGCGGTGGTCGCGATCTACGCAGTAGCGATCCTCGCCGTCAGGGGTGTGCAGCTCCCCGTCTGGGCGCGGTGGTGGCCAGCGATCTTCGCGACTGCAGCGACGCCGCTGTACACCGCGGCCGCGTGGGTGGACGGCGACCGGTGGGGGATTGCATTGCTGAGCTCCGGATTTGGCGTGGGCTATGTTGCCGCGATCGTCGTGGGATTCAGACTGGCACGAGCGGTGCGGCGACGTGACGACGGCGCGCGAGCACTCGTGACCAGCGAATCGAGTTTCGTATGGCCGTATTAGCCGTCGTGGTTGGAGGGCTCGAGGGGGTCCTCTACACCTTGTGCCTGTTACTTCCTACCGTTCTCGCTGCGGGCTCCATCTGGATGATCATCGCGCAGATGGTGCGGCCCGGGCGTCGATCGCGTCCGGCAACAGAAACGACGAAATTGCGCTCGCGGTGGGAGCCGCGTTCGAGCGACCTTGAGTGGCGCAACAACTCCAAGCACCGCAGTGGTACACGAGCGTCACTAAACGAGCATTAGGTGCGCTGGTGTACCACTCCCACCCACTTGGCCGACGCTGTGGTCATTAGGGCGATAGCCAGCCACAGCGTCGGGCGCAAACAAGAAGGGCCGGGTTCCCCCCTCAGAGGAACCCGGCCCTAGCTTTGTTGCGGCTGGAGAAAACGACCTAGCGCTCGATCGTCCCTGCGATGAAGGCCTCGAGCTGCGCGCGGCCCTTGTTGTCTTCCATCTGCACAGGAGGCGACTTCATGAAGTACGTCGCTGCCGAAATGATAGGCCCACCAATGCCGCGGTCCTTGGCGATCTTCGCGGCGCGGATCGCGTCGATGATGATGCCTGCGGAGTTGGGGGAGTCCCACACCTCGAGCTTGTACTCAAGGTTCAAGGGAACCTCACCGAACGCAGAACCTTCAAGGCGCACGTAGGCCCACTTGCGGTCGTCGAGCCATGCAACGTAGTCGGACGGGCCGATGTGCACGTTGCGGCCTTCCTTGATCCCGGACAGCGGGCCGGAGTCGAGGTTGGACGTGACGGCCTGCGTCTTGGAGAGCTTCTTGGACTCAAGGCGCTCGCGCTCGAGCATGTTCTTGAAGTCCATGTTGCCGCCAACGTTGAGCTGGTACGTGCGGTCAAGGCGAACGCCGCGGTCTTCGAAGAGCTTCGCCATCACGCGGTGCGTGATGGTGGCGCCCACCTGGGACTTGATGTCGTCGCCAACGATCGGCACGCCGGCCTGCTTCAAACTTCGCGGCCCACTCTGGGTCAGACGCGATGAAGACGGGCAGCGCGTTGACGAAGGCAACCTTGGCGTCGATAGCGCACTGCGCGTAGAACTTGGCGGCCTTCTCGGAGCCAACGGGAAGGTAGCAAACGAGCACGTCTGCCTGGGTCTCGCGAAGCACCGCGACGATGTCGACGGGAGCTTCGTCGGACTCGGTGATGGTCTCGCGGTAGTACTTGCCGAGCCCGTCGAGCGTGTGACCGCGCTGCACCTGGATGTCCGTCTTTGGCACGTCGCAGATCTTGATGGTGTTGTTCTCGGAGCACTCCGTGGCCTCAACGAGTTCTTTGCCCACCTTGAGCGAGTCAACGTCGAACGCCGCCACGAACTCGATGTCCGAGATGTGGTAGTCGCCGAACTGGACGTGCATCAGTCCTGGCACCGTCTCGCCCGCGACAGCGTTCTTGTAGAACTCGACGCCCTGAATGAGCGACGTGGCACAGTTGCCGACGCCGATGATGGCAACGCGCAGCTTCGCCATTTCTTCTCCTTAGTTGTTGTCCGCTGACGCGGACGGTTGGTTCTTACCGCGGGTCGCGGATCGTTCGTTTTCGATCAATTGATCGAGCCATGCAACCTCGTGCTCAACTTGCTCGAGCCCGTGTCGCTGAAGTTCTTCTGTGTACGCGTCGTAGCGATCGCGCTGGCGGCGCATGGAGGTGGAGACCTCCTCAAGCCGCTCGGCGAGCCGCGTGCGGCGGCCTTCCAGAATGCGCAGCCGTGTCGCGTGGTCTGTCTTGCCGAACATCGAGAAGCGCACGTCGAACGCGTCGTCGTCCCACGAGTGGGCGGACGCAGAGGCGAGCTCTTCGCTCAGCTTTGCCTTGCCTGCTTCGGTAACGCTGTACGCGATGCGCGAGCGGCGAGAGTTGCCCCGCGCTTCGGCGTCGTCGCCGTCAACGGTGAGCAGGCCGTCGGCCACCATGCGCCGCAGGCACGGGTACAGCGAGCCATAGCTGAGGGCGCGGAATGGCCCCAGCTCGGCGCCGAGCAGCTTGCGGATCTGGTACCCATGGAGGGGTTGCTCCGCGAGGGTGCCGAGGATGGCGAGGCTCAACACATCGGTCTTGGCCACGTCACTCCTCTCGGTTGCGCTTTCGCATGTGCGCTGTAACGCGCTGTTGTATCGCGCCGATACATCGGAAACAGTAGAGTGTGTTGCTGTGGTGCGCAAATCGAACCGCTTTGTTGCCCGACGCCGTGGCTCGGCGGGCAACATTTCCGCCCCTTCGCGCGTTAAGGGGAGCAGATGCCTGCGCAGTGTCCCGCGCGGTTCCCCAACCAATCTGACCTAAGGGTGATGCACGTGAACGACCAGCCGAAGGCCCCTCAGCGCGTTTCGACGCGCCCCACGGGCACGTCGCCGACTGTCAAGGCCCAAGCTGGCAGTTCCCAACCCGTTCGACGCTCCACCAAGCCCGCGCCAAAGCCCGCCACCGCGTCGGGCGGCGCAGCGTTCTCTCAAGGCGGCGGAGGCTCGGGCGCCAAGCCGCCAACGCGCGGTGGCAACGGCAAGGGTGGCAACGGCAGCGGCAAGGGCAAGAAGCCCCAGCAGCCGCGCTGGAAGCGCATCGCCAAGATCACCGGCCTGACCGTGCTGATCACAGGGTGCGCAGTGATGGTGCTCGGATTCTTTGGGCTCGGCATTCGCTACTCGATGCTCGACGTTCCTGCGCCGGACGACTTTGCGCAGGCGCAATCGTCGACCATCTACTACGCGGACGGCACCACGGTGATGGGGCGCCTTGGCGTCGCCGACCGCAAGATCGTCGACATCTCGACACTTCCGGATTACGTGCCCAACGCGTTCGTTGCCTCCGAGGACCGCACGTTCTACACGAACCCCGGCATCGACGTCATGGGCACCGCTCGCGCGCTGTTCAAGACCGTGGTCCTTGGTCACAAGCAGGGCGGATCAACGATCACCCAGCAATACGTTGAGCGCTACTACGTTGGCCAGACCACCACGAGCATCAAGGGCAAGATCGACGAGGCGCTGCTCGCGTACAAGATCGACAACGAGCAAGAGAAGACCGAGGTCCTCGGCAACTACATGAACACGATCTACTTTGGTCGTGGCGCGTACGGCATCGAGGCGGCCGCTCGTCAGTACTTTGGCAAGTCGGCGACGGACCTCACGGTTGAGGAGGCAGCCCTCATCGTTGGCATCGTTCCCGCGCCATCAGCGTGGGACCCTCGCCTCAACCCGGAGAAGGCGGAGGCTCGCTGGAACTACGTGCTCGACGGCATGGCCGAGCTCGGCTACATCACGCCGGCGCAGCGCGCGGTAGCGGTATTCCCAGAAACGATCGAGTACCAGAACAAGGACACATACGGCGGCCCCCAGGGGTACTTGCTCACGACGGCGCTCAAGGAAGTGGAGTCCGATACGGGCATCACGCAAGAGCAGATCGAGTCGATGGGCTACACCGTCATCACGACGATCGACCCTGCAGCGCAAGCTGCGACCGAGGCCGCCGTCGCCAAGATTCCCACGGACCATGCGCCCAATCTCCAGGTCGCAGCCGTGACGCTTGACCCCAAGACCGGTGCCATCACGTCCATGTACGGCGGCGCCGACTATTTACGCGTCAGCGCAACGCCGTCACGCAAGACATCGCCCAGGCCGGCTCCACCTTCAAGCCGTTTGCGCTGATCGCGGCGCTCAACCAGGGAATCTCGCTCGACACGAAGTTCAGCGGCAAAAATAACATGACGGTTCCCGGCTTCGAGAAGAAGGTCCGGAACTTTGGCGGCGAGAGTTTCGGCAAGATCGACCTCGTCAAAGCCACCGCGAACTCCGTGAACACCGTGTACGCGCAGCTTGGTCAGAAGGTTGGCCCTGCCGCCGTGCGGGATACCGCGGTACTCGCTGGCCTGCCCGAGGACACCGCGGGACTTGACGACAACGCGGCAAACGTGCTCGGTACGGCGTCCCCGCACCCCCTTGACATGGCGCGCGCCTACGCGACCATCGCGAATGGCGGCGTTCAGTACCGAGCCGTACATCGTTGCCCAAGTGATCGATGCGAACGGCAAGGTCGTCTACGAACACGACGTTGTCTCCAAGGCCGTGTTCAAGTCCGACGTCATCGCCGACGCTACGTACGCCATGACTCAGGTGGTACAGAAGGGGTCCGGCAGCTTTGCGAAGGAGTTGCGCCGCCCGGTTGCCGGCAAGACCGGAACGTCGAACGACAACAAGTCCGCATGGTTCGTTGGCTTCACGCCGCAAGCTGTGGGCGCGGTTGCGCTCTACCAGGTGGGAGCAGACGGTTCGGCTGAGGACATCACCGCCTTTGGTGGCTTTGACCAGATCACTGGCGGGTCCGTTCCCGTGCGCGTGTTCACGTGGATGATGGGCCCGATCCTCAAGCCGCTGCCGGTTGAGCAGTTCCCCGCCCGCGCCAACGTTGGTAAGGCACCTACGCCCACGGCGACGGCACCGGCGCCCGTGGTTACGCCTTCCGACACGCCAGCGCCAGTGGTGACGCCGAGTGCGACCCCGTCGCCGGACCCCAGCCTTACGCCAGTGCCAACTCCAACGCCTTAGGAATCGAGCCATGACCGCAAGCCTGTCGAGAGTCTGGCGAATCGCAGCCTCCGAACTTGGATTTGATGTGATTGCTCCCTTCTCTCTCGGTGATGAGGCGTCCGAACCTGCCGAGACGTGCGCCGCGCTAGTCCTGGCTTTCGGTTCGCCATCTGGAACGGTCGTGGTTGGTCGTGGTGAGGTGTCGTCTCGCATGCTAGAAATTGCGGCCGCTCGCGGCATTTTTGTGTCGGTCTTAGATGAATTGACGTACTCGGAGTATGAGCGAACACTAATTGTGGACACCCTGAACGATTGGGGATGGTACGGCCCACTCCAAGAAGCTCCCGACTGGTTCACGGGACGGGCCTGGACCGAATAGCGTGGCGCTGATCGGCCGGAGTTATTCTTCCTCTCTTGCCGCAACTCCGTGGCCCTCGTTCGAGCAACGCGGGCGCGACCCCGGACAGAGCCGTAAAGAGCACTGACACCCTGGAGCCATCTCCCCGAACCGCCCAGCCGTGACGTCGCCAAGTCGGGACACCGCACGGTTACATCCGGGCCGTAGCCACGCAGGGCCGTCGGATCGCCGAACCCTGCCAGACTGAGCCCATGACCAGCGCCGCCGTCCGCGATCGCCTCGCGACAATCACGGGCACGCAGCCCGCCGACTGGCATCTTGTCTTCAAGGCGCGCTACGGCATGCTCGCGGCGTTCGGCGCGCTCGCGGCTACGCGCCCGTCGCGCCGGCACGTGGTGACGCAAGCGCTCACGTGCTCCACGGCGGTTAACCCGATTCTGGTTGACGGACTCTGGGTGTATGACGAGGAGCGCGGTTGGGCTGATGATTTCAAGTTCGAAGGTTAGGTTCCTAAGTGAAGGTCGTGGCACGGCACACCAGTGCTGAGACTCTGAGCCCGGCGCAAGTCGCGCATTTGGACACGTCAGATTTGGCGGGCTTTGGTCTTGTAGTCGGTCGTGAATATACGGTCTTTGGCATGACTTGGGTCAAGGAAGGCCTTTTCGTCCTCATTCTTGCCGACGCTTTCCGCCCCTTTCCACGTCTCGTCTCGATCGAGTTGTTCGAGGTTACTGACCCGGCCCTCGGCAACGACTGGCTGTTCAGTCACGAGCACGAGCCGGGAAGTGACATCCACGCAATGTGGGGTTATCCCGAACTGGTGCAGGAAGACATCAACTTCGATGGGTTGTTCTCCATGCCGCGGATGCGTGCGCATGAGGCGTTCGCGGTTGCGGCGCGGCGCGAGGACCTCAGTGACCGCGAAGTCGCGGAACTGGCAGCACACGAGGCTTCTATAGCGCGCCGTGCGATACCGTCACACCCCCCCGAGGATCTGGCGTCCTCGGTGGTGGCCAAGATCCTTGCGGCACTTGAAGACGACTATGTAGGCTTTTGGAAGATTACGTGGCACATTCGGACCACTTATTGGGTATTTAGCGACGACGAGTTGCGCGAGATCTCGGCCGCGGTGCTAACTGACCTGGTGGCCCGAGGCGTGGCCATCGGAAGCTTGGACAAGGCCACCGGGTCCTTCGATCCCTGGCCCGTGGATGGGGCAGTCGACGCCGTCATGTCAGCGTGGCGCGATCTCGGTAGTGATCCGAACATCTGGGACATAGCGTGGCTCGCTCCTACGTCCTGGTCCGCAACCTCATAGTGCTGCGATTTGCGTCGACCGTTTAACGCGGGCATTGTCAGTCTTCGGCGCTCGCCGCCACCTTCGGCGTGCGCGGAGCGCCTCCAACGTGCGACTTCGAACGGCTCTGCTGACGTAGAACCCTGACAGACTTGGCGCATGACCAACGCCGAGCTCACGGCCCGCCTCGCCTCACTCACTGGCACTAACGCGGCCGACTGGCACCTCGTCTTCAAGGCGCGCTACGGCATGCTCGCGGCGTTTGACGCGCTCGCGGCTAGCGCGGCCCGCCGGCGGGTCCGTGGTGACGCAAGCACTCACGTGCTCTACGGCCGTTGACCCGATTCTGGTAGCCGGACTCACGCCGGTCTATGCCGAGATTTCGCCCGGCACTTTCAGCATCGATCCCGTTGCGTTGCACTTGCCCGACGCCCCGGCCGCCGTGGTCATTCAGCACACCTTTGGCGTGGTGGACGAGGCTCGGCGCCGGGTCTGATCGCGGCCGCGGCTCGCGGCGGCGGGTGCCCTCGTCGTCGAGGACGCTGCGCACTGCGTTGGCCGCATGGCCCGCGGCGCCGATGGCGCTCCGCTCGCGGACATCTCCGTCCACTCCTTTGGCGCGGAGAAGATGCTGCCCACCAAGTTCGGCGGGGCCATTTGGGTCAATCCCGAACATGGTGGACACGGAGCTCAGGGACGCGATCGTCGGCGCCCTCACCTCACTCGATGGGCCCGGCGCCCGCCTGGCGCTCGCGGCTCGCACCTACCGCTGGACCCGCAAGGTGGTCAGCCGTGTGCCCAGCGTTGGCCGCGCCCTCGAGAAGACAAAGCTGTATTCGCCTGCTGTTGGCAAGGCCGAGCGGGAGGGGCGGCTCGCGCACGGCGCGGTCGGCTCAACGGGCGTGGGTTGACGGCAAGGCGGCGGAGGCGCTCGCGCAACTGCCGGCTATCGAGGCACGCAGGCTCGCTGCGACCGACGCCTACGCGCTCGCGCTCGGCGGCGACCTCGCGGGCCAGCCGTTGGTGCGCTACCCCGTGCTGGTGCCGGCCGGCGTCGATGCCGCGGCCGTGGTGACCAGGGCTCTGCGCGCGCAGGGCATCTACGCGGGAACCTGGTACCGCCCAGCGCTCTTCCCCGGCGTGGCTGATCCAGCCACATACAACTACGAGCCAGGCACGTTGCCGGTGACGGAGGACGTCATCGCGCGCATCGTCAATCTGCCAACGGACGTCACCCCCGAGCGCGCGCGCGAGATTGCGGCGGCATACCTACTGCTCAGCCGTTGATACCGCGCCGCTGGTACTTGATGGTGCTCAGCGCGTAGCGAAGGTCAACGCGCAGCACGGTGATGATGCGGCCAAACGACATGTCCGGCCGGTACCAGAGCGTGTGCTTCCACCCGGCCTTGTGCGCCGCGCGCACGCGGGCCTTGAGCGGCTTTGGCGCGTACCAGCGGGCCAAGAAGTAGGGCAGGTTGAGCCACAGCCGCTCGTCGGTGGTGACGGTGAACGCCGGCTCCACTTCGCGGATCCAATCGTCAACGAAGCACTCCACGATGTTGCCGCCAGCGGCCCTCGCGTAGTAGCTCGTGGCACCCTGGCGCAGGTTGAGCTCGAGCACCTTGGAGACGCCGTCCCGCCGGTCAAACATCACGTCAAAGTTCGCGGTGCCTACGTAGCCAACCGCGTCCACGAGCCGCTGGAGCGACTCGGTGAGCGGGGCGTCGGACACCGAAAGGATCGCGTTGTTGTTGCCCACCATCGAGGGGTCGTGGTCCGCGAGCACCACCTGGCCAACCGACGCGAAGCGCATGCGTCCGTGCCGGTCCGAGTACGTGTTGGCAACGCGCATCACCGTCTCGTCGCCCTCGATGTACTCCTGCACTATGAGGTCGTCGTCGTAGCCGGCCGTCCAGATCTTCTCTGCCGTTTCGCGCACGGCGGCCGCGTCGTCGAGCAGGTACACCTTCTGCTTGCCGGCGAAGCTGAGGCGCGGGTAGATGTCCGTGTTGGAGGGCTTGAGGATGACGGGGTAGGCAAACGGCAAGTTCTGTCCGACGCTGTCGTCACCTCGGTCTGCGGGCGTGAGCACGGCGGTGCGAGGGTGGGGGATGCCGAGCTCCTCGCACGTGCGGTAGAAGTCGGTCTTGTTGATGAGGCGGTCCGCGAGCTCGCGGGTCACGAGCGGCACGATGAAACGCGGGTCCAGCTCGCCGCGATGGTCAATCAGCACGTTCGTGTAGTACTCGATCGTGGCGAATAGCAGGAGTTTCTTGTCCGGGAACTCGGCGGCGACGCCGTTGAGGATGCGGACAATCGCCTCGGGCTCGTTGAACTCGCGGGACGCGCGCACGGCGATGATTCGCGAGCCGGCGGTCTCCCGGAGCGCAACGCGACCAAGCGCGAGGCTGCGGATGCCGTGCTCCTCGTGGAGGCAGCGGGCGATGTTGTAGGCGTTACGCCGGTGCCCAAGAGGATGGGCACAAACTCGTCGTTGCCAAACTCCGCGCTCGTTAACTCCATGGGGCGCAGTCTAGGGAACGGCGCTCGATAGACTCGCCCAAATGGAAACCTCCGCTGTGCCGATCCTGCAGTCGCCCGCGTGGGCTGCCGTGCAACGCGCGCTTGG
This sequence comes from uncultured Actinomycetota bacterium, assembly GCA_963757685.1. Taxonomy (GTDB): domain Bacteria; phylum Actinomycetota; class Actinomycetes; order Actinomycetales; family Demequinaceae; genus Demequina. The sequence goes on from CAVWSW010000006.1 coordinate 466,550, forward strand.
CCGCACGGTCTACGAGCGGACCGGCGAGGGCTGGAGTTACGTCGCGATCGTCGAGAAGGGCCGGCTTGGCTCGCGCCTGTACGCGCCGCTTGGGCCGGCGGTGGAATCGGTCGCGGCGTTTGGCGCGGCGATGGCAGACCTGCGCGCCCTCGCGGCCGACGCAGGTGTCGATTTTGTTCGCGTGGAACCTACCGCTCCGGTTGTGGCCGCTGACCTTGAGGAGCTTGGCGCCGTGCGCGCGGCTCGCACCGTGCAGCCCGACTGCACGGTCATCAACGACGTAAGTCTCGACGAAGAGGCGATCGCGGCTGCCTTTGGGTCCTCCGCTCGCCGCAATTGGCGAAACGGCCTCAAGAAGGGCCTCGAGGTGGAGCACTCCACGCGGCCAGAGGACGTTGAGGTGCTGCTCTCGCATCTTGAGGAGGTTGCCGCGCGCACCGGCATGCGGCCGCACTCTGACGATTATTTCCGCACCGTGACCCGCGTGATGCTTGAGCACGAGGCCGGCGGGTTCATCATCGTGCGCGCACGAGGGCGCTCCGGTTGGCTCGTTGTTCTATTACCAAGCGAACAACCAGATGATGTTTGCGCACTCCGCTTCATTCACGTCTGCGCGCGCGCTCAATCCCACGTACACGCTCGCGGCCGAGGCGTTGCTGCTCGCCCACCGCAATGGGGACAAGTGGTTCGACTTCTGTGGCGCCGCGCCGGAGGGGGCGCCGGAGACGCACCCCTGGTACGGGTTCACGGACTTCAAACTGCGCTTTGGTGGCGAACGCGTGGAGCGCGCCGGCACGTGGGAGTTCCCCGTGCGGGCCATGCGTCACCGGCTGTATCGCCTCGCCCTGCGCGTCGCGGGCTTAGGCGCGGTCCAAAATCCCCGCGCACCCGCGTCCCCAGGCGAGGCTCGTGCGGAGGTTGTCCACAGCGTCGGGCTCCTGAGCATTAGTCATTGTCAGCGCGGCCCGGTACTCTTGTGCGGTGGCAATTCGCCACATGACGACACCCTCCTGCCACGGAAAGTCCGTGGCCGCATTAGTCCAGAGGAGGTGGGTATCAATGCGTCAGTACGAAATGATGGTCATCCTTGACCCTGAGGTAGAAGAGCGCACGGTTCAGCCGTCGCTCGAGAAGTACCTGACGGTTATCACCAACGACAAAGGCACCGTCGACAAGCTCGACATCTGGGGCCGCCGTCGCTTGGCGTATCCGATCAAGAAGAAGGCAGACGGCATCTACGCAGTGGTGAACTTCACCTCTGAGTCGGCGACGGCGAAGGAGCTCGAGCGTCAGCTTGGCCTCAACGAGTCCATTCTTCGCACCAAGCTGCTGCGCCCGGACGCTCACTAGTCCGTTAGCACCCACACCGAACAGGAAACAGACATGGCAGGCGACACTCAAATCACTGTGGTTGGCAACCTCACTGGCGACCCGGAACTGCGTTTCATTCAGTCCGGCGCTGCGGTTGTGAACTTCACGGTGGCGTCCACGCCCCGCACGTTCGACCGTCAGTCGAACGAGTGGAAGGACGGCGACACGCTGTTCATGCGCTGCTCCCTGTGGCGTGAGGCCGCAGAGAACGTGGCCGAATCGCTCACCAAGGGCATGCGCGTCATCGTGTCTGGCCGCTTGGTGTCAAGCGTCGTGGGAAGCAAACGGCGAGAAGCGCACCGTTACCGAGATGCAGGTCGACGAGGTTGGTCCGTCGCTCCGTTACGCCACCGCCAAGGTGACGCGAACGCAGCGCGCGGGCGGCGGCGGCGGCGGCTTCTCAGGTGGTGGCGGTTCGTCCTCGCCAGCCGGTGGCTCGGACACCGACCCGTGGGCATCCGCCCCGGCGTCCGACGAGCCGCCCTTCTAAATCTTCATCTTCTTCATGTGAGGAAATACACATGGCTAAGCCCGATATCCGCAAGCCGCGCAAGAAGGTCAACCCGCTGAAGGCCGCAAAGGTCTCCACGGTCGACTACAAAGACACTGCGCTGCTTCGCAAGTTCATCTCCGACCGCGGCAAGATCCGTTCGCGCCGCGTCACCGGAGTGACCGTCCAGGAACAGCGTCAGATCGCTCGCGCCATCAAGGTTGCGCGCGAGATGGCACTTCTTCCCTACGCCGGCTCCGGCCGTTAAGCGGGGAGGATCACTATGGCAAAGGTCATCCTGACCCACGAGGTCTCCGGCCTCGGTTCCGCTGGCGACGTCGTTGACGTCAAGGACGGTTACGCAACCAACTTCCTCGTTCCCCGCAAGCTGGCCACCCCGTGGTCCGCGGGTGCAGAGAAGTCCATCGAGGCGATGCGCAAGGCGCGTCGTGCCCGCGAGCTCGCGAGCATCGAGGAGGCACAGGCAGCGCGCGATTCGCTCCAGGCGAACCCCGTGGTCGTGACCGCGAAGGCCGGCGAGTCCGGTCGCCTCTTCGGCGCCATCACCACCTCCGACATCGCGGCTGCCATCGGCAAGCGCGCCGGCGGTGGACAAGCGTCGCATCCAGATCGGCCAGCCCATCAAGGCGCTCGGCGACTACCAGGTGCAGGTTTCCCTGCACGACGGCGTCGTCGCCACTGTCGACGTCCAGGTGGTCGCAGCCAAGTAGGCAGATCGCTTTCTCGCGCAGCGCCCCGGCTGCTCGGCTGACCCCTGTTCGTTGAGACGAGTTCGTTCAGGGGGCCGGGGCTTTGTCATGTTCGCCGGCGCGTCGAGCGCGCGCCGGACGGCTCGTCGAGGCGCGCTGTCCGCCAGACCAGGCATGATGATTCGGTGGGCTCCGGGGCGGCGCGCAAGACGCGCCGACGACGCTCGCGACACGCCCGACACGCGACACGCCGGTAACTTCAACCACGGGTTTATCCCCACGGAGCGCCTCGCGCATCGTGCCTGGTATTCGACGAAAACGCACGATTTCCTCCGAGTAATTCACATGTGTATCCACAGCGCCTCGCGCCCGCATCAACAACCCATCCACGGGCCTATCCACGGAAATCGGCGAGTCATCCACGGGTCGCGGCCCGCTCGGTTTGGTGCCGCCCCAAGACCCCGATAGGTTCGCGTGTCAGACCCCCGAGTGATACTTATGGCAGAGCGTCACACCGACTCGCGGGCGCCTAGGAGAACACATGTGCAAGGGGGATCGTCGTCATGTCGGTCGATGAACTAACCGCGGCGTACGCGTCACGCCCCGCACGTTCGATCGCGTTCCGCCCCAGAACGTCGAGGCGGAGCAGTCCGTCCTCGGCGCGCATGATGCTGTCCAAGGACGCGATGGCCGACGTCGTCGAGGTCGTCCGCGGCGACGACTTCTACCGCCCCGCTCACGAGACGATCTTCGACACCGCGGTCAAGCTCTACAACTCCGGCGACCCGGTTGACGCCGCTGACCGTGGGCGCAGAACTTCAGCGCACCGGTCAGATTTCCCGCGTCGGCGGAGCCGAGTATCTCCACACCCTGATTGCGGGGGTACCCTCCGCAGCGTCGGCCGGGTACTACGCGCGGCTGGTGCGCGAGCAGTCGATCCTGCGCACGCCTGGTGGAGGCGGGCACGCGCATCGCCAACATGGGCTACGACGCCGACGGCACCGAGGTGGACGACGTCGTCGACGGCGCGCAGGCCGAGATCTTCGCCGTCACCGAGCGCCGCAACTCCGAGGACTACCTCGCCGGTCGGCGACCTCATCGAGCGCACGCTCGATCAGATCGACGCGGCCTCCAAGCACGACGGCACGCATGCTCGGCGTCCCCACGGGCTTCCGCGAACTCGACGACCTCACGGGCGGCTTCCAGGGCGGCCAGATGATCGTCATCGCCGCCCGGCCCGCCATCGGTAAGTCCACGCTCGGCCTCGACATCGCCGCGCTCGGCCGCGATCGAAGCACGACATGGCGTCGGTCATCTTCTCGCTCGAAATGAGCCGCGAGGAGATCACCAAGCGCATGCTCGTCTGCCGAGTCCGGCGTGAAGCTCACCAAGCTCACCAAGGGCCCCATGGGCCCCAACGACTGGGAGCCGCTCGCCGCAACGGCCGCGCGCGTCGCGAAGGCGCCGCTGTTCATCGACGACAGCCCCAACATGTCGCTCATGGAGATCCGCGCCAAGTGCCGCCGCCTCAAGCAGCAGCACGACCTCAAGCTCGTGGTGATCGACTACCTGCAGCTCATGAGCTCCGGCACGAAGGTCGAGTCGCGCCAGCAAGAGGTCTCGCGAGTTCTCGCGCGCGCTCAAGCTGCTCGCCAAGGAGATCGACGTCCCCGTCATCGCGATCTCGCAGCTCAACCGTGGCGCCGAGCAGCGCGGCGACAAGAAGCCCATGCTCTCCGACATGCGTGAGTCCGGCTCAATCGAGCAAGACGCCGACATCGTGATCCTGCTTCACCGCGAGGACGCCTACGACCACGAGGCCCGCCCAGGCGAGGCCGACTTCATCATCGCGAAGCACCGCGGCGGCCCCACCGACACCATCGCCGTCGCGTTCCGCAAGGACGTGCGCGCACTTCGCCGACATGGGCGCGGACATGTAGGTGGCACGCGGCTTGGGCGTAGCTCGCCTGGGCCATCGTTGGGTGTCGGCTGATGCGGGAACCCATCCAAGCCACGATCCGCACCGAATAGTGCATACGACCGGTGGCTCGGGACTACCCGCGGCCGGTTGCCAGGTGCGGCCTTAAGGAGATCACATGAAGATGCGTAATGCTTTGCCACTTAGTGTGACGCTCGGAGCGGCGGTACTGCTCGCAGGATGCGCGGCCGTCGCTCCGCCAACCTCGCCTGGTGCAGGGGAGACGAACCCGCACGCCGTGACCAGCGAGTCACCCGCATCGATGGCGGCGGACAATCAGGCCCCTGTGGTCGCAGAGGAACTGAACTTCACCGCGACCGATGTCAGTAGCGGTGCCTCCGTGGACGGCACCTCGCTCGCGGGCAAAGACACCATCTTGTGGTTCTGGGCGTCGTGGTGCCCCACGTGCCAAAGCGAAGCATCCGCGGTCGCGGAAGCTGCCGCGCAACTTCCCGACGGCGTCACGCTGGTCGGCATTCCTGGCCGATCCGACGTGGCGGCATCCCAAGACTTCATCGATACCTATGGCCTGGGCACGTTCTCACATTGGTATGACGATGACGGCTCCATTTGGTCTGCCTTTGGTGTGCCTACTCAGCCCGCTTTCGCGCTGGTGAATGACGACGGCACAGTGCAGACGATCCCGGGTGCGCTGGGCACCGCGGGCATTCTGGACGCAGCCCAGAAACTCCTCGACTCCTGAACCGGTTCGTCAGGCGAGAGGGCGTGGTCGCGGCCCCTTAGGCTTGGTCGCGTTCGATTCGTTCGGTCCTCGGCGAGCGTCGGGCAAGCACGACGGCAATCACACCCGTGGCGAGCACCACGAGCGCTATGAGCACCGGCGTTCCCCACGATGAGATCGCCTGCGCGACCTGCCCCTGCCATCGCGAGGTTGTCGTCAGCACCGCGTCGAGTCTGTGAATGCCGTGCCGCGGCAGGATCTCCGCGAGTCCGAAGACAACAATGTAGAACCCCGCGAGCACCATCAGGACGCCGCCAGCGCGCATCAGCGCCGGAGTGTGCCGGCGCAATGCCGACGCGGCGCCAGAACCGAGGAGCGCCGCGGCGAGGGACACCAGCACCACAGACGTGCCCATGCCAGCTGCGTAGATGACGAAGGGTGCGACGGCGCCTACGGGACCGCTGGCGTCGAGCGCCTGAGTCACGACTACAAGGAACAGGCCGATGGTGCAACTCAGTGACGCCACCGCGAACGACGCACCGTATGCCACTTGCGACCAGAACGTGCTGCGCGGCGCGTGTCCGGTCATGCGGAGCCCGGGCCCGCTGAGTTCTCCGCGCACTAAGAGGACGATGCCTAGCCAGATCACCAGGCCGCCGAGCACCGTGGTCACATAGGACACATACGGCAGGATCGACCCCTGGAGACTCAGGCTAACCGCGCCAAAGAGAAGCCCAAAGCCGGTGAAGATCGCCATGAATCCCACGGTCATCGCGAGGCCAAACCCCACGGCACGGCGGATGGCGACGGCCCTGGTGACCTCGGCAGAGGCGCTGCCGGTCACGATGACGGTGATGTACGCGGGAAGGAGCGCGAAACCACATGGGTTGAAGGCAGCGACGACGCCCAAAAGCAAGGCGTACGCGGCGAAAGTGGCGTCGATCATGTGCTCCTAGCAGCGGCGCGTTCGGTCATTACTATTCGGAGCCGGGCGCCGCCCGGATGGGCTAGGCACGGGGAGGCGGCCCGACTGCCGGGTCGTCTTACTTCTCAAACCTTGCCTGGGTCTCTGCATAGGAAGCGGCGCCGTCAAGAAAGCCCAGCGTCCCGGTCTCCATCAGTTCGCGACCGGCGCGCTCCACGAAGCTCAGCGCGGCCCGCGCGATCCCTCCGCCGGCGCTCACGCGGGTGACACCCAGTGAGAACAGGGTGGGAGCGTCGCTCGTGTTTGCCAGCCCGGCCACTATGTTCAGCGGCCCGGGGATCGCGGCGGCGAGCCGCCGGATGGTTTCGGCGTCCGTGACCCCTGGCACGAAGAAGCAGTCGGCGCCCGCCTGGAGATACCGCACGCCCCTCTCGACGGTCTCGTCGAAAGGGTCGGCAGTCGCATTCACCATGTAGGTGTCGGTCCGGGCGTTGAGTACGAAGGTGCCCGGCGGCGCGGCCTCGCGCGCTGCACCGAGGCGGGCGACGGCCTCGTCGATCCCGTAGAGCACCCTGTCTTTCGCGTCCTCGATGTTCGCGCCAACCACCCCCAGTTCAGCTGCGCGAGCGACCGTGCCAGCCACGGCGTCGGCCGTGTCGCCGTAACCGTCCTCAAGGTCGGCGGTGACGGGCACGCCAACCGCCGCGACAATGCGCGCGATGTGCTCGAGCATCGTGTCGCGATCAACTGCCCCGCCGTCGGGCACGCCAAGCGACCACGCGATACCTGCGCTAGTCGTGGCGATCGCCGGGAAGCCAAGGTGTTCAAAGACCCGCGCCGAGCCCGCGTCCCAGGCGTTGGGAAGAACGAATCCAGTGCCGTGATGCAGTGCGAGCAGAGCAACTGCCTTCTCGGTGTTTTGTGTGGTCGCCACGATTGTCGCCTCCCAGCGCAATCCCGCTACACGTCGCCCTTGCGCTCAAGGAATTTCATGGAGAAGTAGCCGAGCGGGATGTTCATGAAGTGGGTGATGAAGCGGTAGACGATGACTGCTGACAGCGCGATGGGATAGGGCACACCCAAGGGAGTGAGAGCGGCAGTCAGGGCGAATTCCACGGGCCCCACGCCACCCGGGGTGGGAACGATCGCACCGATTGCGTTGCCAATGAAGAAGACGATCGCCAGGTCCACGATCGCCACCGGCTGGCCGAACGCTTCGAGCGAAGCGTAGAACGCGCCGATGTAGCCGACCGTCATGAGCAGGTTGCCGCCCAGTCCCAGTCCCAGACGCCACGGCTTGCTGAGTACTTGGGACAAACGCGGCCATGTCTGACGCACGACGGGCATGACCTTCGCGAGCGCAAATTTGCGCACGCGCGGCACCAGCAGCGCGAGCGCGAGCACGGCTATTGAAGCGCCGACGCCGATGAGAATTGCGGCCGACGGCAGGGACGAAAGCGTGCTCTGGGAGCCGGTGGTCAGAGTCAGCGCGACGAGGCCGGTGACGGTGACCACGACGGAGCTCACCTGTATGAGCGCGACCGTTGCGACGCCAAGGGGAGCTGGCACGCCGCGCTTCGAGAGCATGCGCATGTTCAGAGCCGCCGGGCCCACGCCAGCCGGCGCAGCGAGCGCCACATACGTGGCAGCTACTTGGGCCAAGGAACGCGCGCATCCAGGGGAGCTTGACGGGGCTGAACGCGATGAGCACAAAGGCCGCGCCGACGTACGTCAAGACGCTCCACACCAGTGCAATGATCAGCCACCACAGGTTTGCCTCGCGCAGGGCGTCCACGAGGGTTTGCGTGTTGAATCTCGCGATAACAACGATCGCGACCACAGCGAGGATGGAGGTAATGATGGTTCGCCCGCCAAAACGGGTGATGTTCTCCGTCTCAACGTCGGCGTCGGGCAGCTTGGCGAGAATCCCTTCCCGCACTTCCTCAAGCACCTTGGTGGGCTTCGCGGCCTTGAGCGCTGCCCGAGTGGGCCGTGGCAGCGCAATCGCCTGAAGCAATGGCGCGAACTTCTCAACGTCATCCGCGGGAAGGTTACGAAACGCTGACTCGACTGCGCGTTCCGCCCCCACGATCGACGCGAGCAACGCGACCACTTGCGCGCGATCAATACGGATCGCGAGGTCGGAGGTGGCAAGTTCGCCCAGTTCCCACGACGTGAGCCATACGTGGGGGTCGTCGGAGTCGATGTCGGTGAACATCACGGTGTCGGCAGTGATGGCGCGGTGCGCAATGTTCGCAGCGTGCGCGCGCAACACTTCCAACCACAGTGCGTCCATCATCGCGTCTGTAACGTCCGCCGCCGCGATCGAGCTAAGCGGAACTACCCCAACGGGGCGCTGGTAGACCAACACAAACGTGTCTCTGGCAGACGCCATGCCCATGACCCGCGGTGATCTCACCCCTGCGGTGCGGGCGGCGTGGCTTGCGAGCGCTGTGGTCTGTGCCGAATGCCGCAGGCTGACGTCTGCACGCGTGGCGAGGCCGCGCAAGCGCAGGGTGCTCCACAGTTTCGACAGTAAGCCCGCTACGTGTTGATCGCCGTCGAGAGCGACGACAAAGAGGTGGTGGTTCTGTGTGGTGGTGAGCGCGTACACGCGTCCCACCCGCGTGCGGGCCAAGGCTTCAGTGACTTCGTCGACGCCGTCGGGAACGTAGTCACGCGTAGCGTCGGCCCTGACCAACCGGCGAGGCGAGAAGCCTGCTCTCTCGATGGCCTCAACCAACACGTCCCCGTACGCACGATCCGCCGTGGAGCCGATCGCGTAGCGCACAGCGAGTCCAGCGAGGCGACCGATCAAGATGGTGATAATTGCGGCGGGCGCCGTCACGATCCCACTAATTGTCGCGACTGCGGCGGCGATCCACAGCACCGTCCACGACACCGATATTGAGCGCCGCGTTGTGCGGCGGCCCGCCGCGGTGAGCATTGCGGCGACGGCTGACGTGTATGCGGGAATCTGAAGGGTGAGCTCGTCGCCGGCGGGGACGGAGAGCGAGCGCACCAACGAATCCGAACCGAATTTGTAGATCAGGAAGGCCGCCGCACCCGCGAGCGCAAAGCCGGCGATGGAGGCGCCAATCGCCTCGAGCACACGTCGCGGCTCCTTGCGGGCAAAGAGCGAAATGATGATCACGGCAGGGATCACGAGTGTCACTACACCGGAGAAGATATTGACCGGTGCCACGAGCAACCGCTGCAGCGTCGGAGAGATGTTCTGGATGTCTTCGGTGATGCCCTCGGCCGTCGCGATGGCATATGCCGACACGAGTAGCGTGACAAGAATGCCGAGTGCCGCCGCGGCCATCGCGAGTACATCGGTGAGGCGGTGCACGCGAATCAGTGGCGAGTCAACGACCTGGACGCGGGGCGCGGGAATGACTTCCGCGCTCACGGTGGCGTCAACGTCGGCGGGCATGACGAGAGTCTACGGTCACAACCCCTAAGCGAGCCCAAGCGCGACGAGCCACGAGTGCGGCGCCACGGTTGGCCCAACGAAGGACACGAAGTCGAGCAAGAAGTGCGCCACGATGAGCGGCCCCAGGCGCCGCCACTTGAGGTAGACCCACGCGAACACGAGCCCCATCACCACGTTGCCAAGCGCCATGGGCCAGCCTTGGTAGAGGTGGTACGAGCCGCGCAGCAGGGCCGACGCTATGAGGACGGCAGGGATACCCCAGTTCAGTTGCCGCAAGCGGGTAGTGAGGTACCCAACGACCACTACCTCTTCGAGGATCGCCGCGGCGGCCGCCGAAACCAGCAGCACCGTGGACGCCCACCAGGAGCTCGGCAGGCCAGAGGTGTCGATGTGGACGTTCTGGCCGATCGCGCGGCCAACGTAGTACAGACCGATCCCGGGCAGCCCAATGCATGCGGCGAGGATCGCGCCCATGCCGACGTCGCGCCACCAGGCGCGAGCGGGACCGGTGAGCCCAAGGGTCCGTGACCACCGGGTGCCATTCGCGCTGAGCAGGTAGAGAGCGAGCGCAACGGGCACGAGCGCGAAGCCGATGGCCAGCACCTGATAGATGAAGTCAAAGATGTCGATCTTGGACTGCGACGGGTTGAGCGTGGTGCCTTGGTTCTTGACCGGGGTGGACGCGGCATAGCGCTCGGCGAGCTTCACGATCGCGTAGATGCCGCTCTTGCCGAGCGACAGGCCAAGCACGATGAGGATCTCGGCGCGGAGGCGACGCCTGCTTGGCAGTTCGGTCTCGGCGATGGTGTCCATGGTCACGGACACTGTAACGAGCGAGCGCCCTCGAGTGTCGCGCACCCAACGATTCGCCCCCGCCGCTGCGTTCTTTGGGAGACTGCTGAAGACGGAGGGGCGCATGGCGCGGTGGGAGCCGGTACTTGACGAGGTGATGCGCGAGCGCTCGCCGCGGCTACTCGCCTATGCCCGTCTCCTCACCGGCGACGACGCCGAGGCGCAAGACGTCTTGCAAGACGCGCTCGTCCGCTCCTTTTCACGTGGTCGCGCTTTCGACAACGCGAATGTCGCGGAAGCCTACGTGCGCCGCGCCATTCCAAGCGTCTTCATAGACCGGCTTCGCAGGCGCAACGCCGCCAAGCGAGCTCATGATCGGGACGTGGCGCTCGGGGGGCGCGACGTCCTGACCTCGGACCGTGACGTCGTCATGGATGTCCGCGCCGCGCTCGCCGCCCTGCCGCCGCAGGAGCGGGCTTGCGTCGTGCTGCGCTTCTATGACGACCTCACGGTGCCGCAGATTGCTGCACAACTGAGGCTCGCCGAGGGGACGGTCAAGCGCTACCTGTCCGACGCGTCGGGCAAATTCGACGCGATTGCTTGGGAGAAGACGTTGACGTCTCGACCGGGGCGGCGTGGTGCCGGTATCAGCCGGCGATGAAGGGAGCACGATCATGAGCGCGATTGCGTGCGCGGCTTGGTGCCGTCATTGATGGGGACGCGCTGGGGTTCTCCGGTGAGGAGTTCGCCGACGCCCGGCTGGGCTCCGTGCTGGGTTCGGTCAAGCGCCGACGGGCCGCCCGGGCCGCTGGCGGTGGCGGCTCCGTTTCCCTGGTGGGGGCCGGTGTGATCGCAATGGGTGCGGATACGTGCCGTGGAGCACCTTCGTGATGGGCGCGTCGGCCGTGGGTTCGCCGTCCGTTGTCTGCACAACAACAACGTCCGACGTTCAACCCAACCCGGCGCCCACCTGACACCCTTGAGTTGACTTCAGTCGGTGATGCCACTGACGTTCAGCACCGGTCTTGGGTTCTCGTTTTCGGTAGCGGTGGGACCTGACGAGAAGCCGCTGGCTTCGCTGCACCTCGACGGGTGACGTTTTGACCGCGGCGATCGTCGACGGTGATGTAGAAACCTTTGAGCCCCGATCCGGACGGTCGTTACACCGTGGCGTTCGCGGATGGATCGACGATGAAGCTCGGATTCACGGCGGATGGAATCACGATCCACTCACTCCCAACTCCGAGCGCCGTCGCGGACTCGAGTCCCACGCCCAGCCGAGTTGTCACCTGCGTAACGACGACGCCCGAGCCGAGTGCGAGCGCATCGCCGTCGCCGAGCGTGACGCCCTCGCGCACGCCCGATCCCACAGCGACTACGGGAGAGGTTGATTCGCCATTCCAGTGCGGCTCTCCCAATCGAGGGAGACAGCATCGAGAACGCGCTCGCGATCGGCCACACGAGGTGGGCTACTAGTGCCGCGGCAAAGCCCGGCTAAAAGGCACAGTACGGCGATACGGCTGACACCCCGCAAGCCGCGGGGGCGGCAGACGTGGTGTCCGCGATAGTGACTTCCAGCCACCTCGCCGAACTTGGCGAGTCCTCGAGCGGCTGGTCACAACGTGACCCGGTAGCGTCGGGCCCAACTCGATGTTGGTCAGGCAGGTTTTCCGCTCGACGAGGTCGGCCTCACTTCTTTGCGGCTGTCGTCGATGGCAAGGTGGTGGGAACGGTCAACGGTGAGGGACCGCAGGCGAATCAACCGTTCGTCTGGCTGGACTCCTCGAATACGTCAGGGCAGGTCCTCACGTTCCTCAACCCCGAGAACGCGATGACCTTCTGTGATGGGTACGGACCCAACGACGAAGCGGACCTCTACGTGATCGCGGGCACGCTCAGCGATCAACGCCGACGGATTCACGACCACGCACGGTCTACTCCTGGAAGAAGGTCATGCCGGCCTCGTAGCGACGCCGCCCCCAACCGTTTGACCGCAGCTCCCGTTGTCATGAGTGAGATGCTCGTTCACACACGGCGAAGGGGGACAGGTGGCGCACTGGGAGCCGATCCTCGATGAGGTCATGCGGGAGCGCGCGCCGCGACTGCTCGCCTACGCGGCTCTCGTCACGGGCAACGACGCCGAGGCTCACGACGTGCTGCAAGACGCGCTCGTGCGTAGCTTCTCCAAGCGCCGCGAGTTTACGCACGTCAATGCGGCGGAGGCGTACGTGCGCCGCGCCATCCCGAGCGTGTACCTGGACTCCCTGCGCAAGCGGAAGAGCCGCGAGCGCACGCTCGACAGGTCATTCGAGCGGGATGCGGCCGCCCCAGATATCGACGCGCAGGTCGACGTGCAGCGTGCGCTCGCGATCTTGTCGCCACGTGAGCGCGCGTGCGTGGTCTTGCACTACTACGACGACTGCACGGTGGCGCAAGTCGCGGCCCAACTGGGGATCGCCGACGGAACGGTAAAGCGGTACCTCGCCGACGCTGTGGCAAAACTCGGAGCCAAGCTCGGCACCGAAACACGAGAATTTGCGGAGGCCGACGCTGTGCCGGTTCTCCCCATAGGGAAGGCAGGGCGCTGACATGAGCGATCTCAAAGATCTTCTGCAGGGCGCGGGCGAGGCGAAGCGACAGCTCTTCGCGAGCGAAGACTTCGCGGGCGGGTATGGCCGGTCGATCGTGAGCCGCGTGAAGCGTCGGCGCACGGTGTCTGCAACCGCCATGGGCGGCGGAACGGTCGTGGCCGTCGGCGCGCTCGCGGTGGGTGCTGCGAACGTGCCGTGGAGCGGTTTCGTGTTCGGCGCCTCTCCCTCTGGCTCGCCGTCGGTTGTTTGCACCACCACTACGCCCGACGCTGTGGTGGCGACCACTCCGAACCCACCTGCCGATGCCAGCTTTGCCGTCGTGGACAATGCCACCGGCAGCTGTGTTCTTTGTGGGACGCGTCGACGTGTTGCCCACTGCATGGAATGCCGACGGTGCCGAGGCTTCCGTAGAACGCGTGACCGGCCTCCGAGCGATTCTGGCAGTTGCCATCCGGAGCGACGGTAGCGCTCAGCGACGATGACAGCGCTTCGACGGGCATCACTGTGAGCCCGGCTGACGCGACAGCAGTCACGGTCATGCCGGTCGATATTTATATGGAGAGGAGGCATCCAGCGATCAGCGTCGTCGCAGACGACGGCACGGTGCTTGGTTCTGCGATTCAGACTTCGCCCGACGCGCTTGCCTTTGTCGCGGACGGCAAGCTTTACCCGCTCGCGAGTCCGGATGGATTCACCTCGTCGTACGTCGACGAGCACGGGCGAGAGCCATCGGGTGACGCTTGTGGACACCGATCCGGCAGCCGCCCGCTTCACAGCCAGCCGCCACGCCTGTGGTCACATGCGTGACGACCACGCCTGATCCGAGCGGGAGCCCATCTGCGGCTACGTCGCCGTTCGCGTGCGGATACAAGTTTGACGCCCCCGTGCACGATTCCGACGGCCTCAGCATCGCAAGCCAAAAGTGGATCTCCTCGGCGGATGCCCAAAATGGGGTGCTTGACGAGTTTGGCGGACAGTGGCCCGCCTCAATTCCTCGACCGAGCCGGTGACGTCTTGACGGCCCACGCCACTCTCACGGCGAAAATGCCCAATGGAACCGATCCGCTTCGGTTTCAAGGTGGGCGAGACGTCAGCGACCCGATCGTCAGCTTGGCGCGACAGACGGACTTTCAGACCATGAGCTTTTTCGCCGGGATGACCGTAGTTGGAGTCACTGATGGGGAGGTCGTGGCCAACGTGCCAGAGTCGTCCTTGACACTAGATGGCTCTATGACGACACGATCCCTCGAGGAAACGATCCGCTTGGTCTCTCCGTACTTGACGCTTCCCAAGCGCTCGTGCCGTGCGGCGACGGTCAGACCTGGGACGATCTGTACATCGTCGCGGCCGTGGGTGTGGGCACGAGCGATGGCTGGGACATGGCACCCGTCTATGCGTGGTCCAAAGTTACGGACTGAGCCTCACCGAGGCGCGGGCGCTCAGCCCAGGTACTCCTCGACCAGCTTCTCTGCCAAACCCACGTACGTACCAGGGGTGAGGCTAGACAACCGAGCTGAAACGTCGTCGGGCAGACCAAGGCCGCCAACGAACGAACGGATGGCCGCCTCGTCGATTGCCTGGCCGCGCGTGAGGTCCTTGAGGCGCTCGTAGGGGTTGTCCATGCCGGGCACGCCGGCGATGGACGGCGGCGCGCATCGCGGACTGGATGGGCTCGGCGAGCACCTCCCACGTTGGCGTCGAGGTCGGCGTCCAGCGCGGCCGGGTTCACGTCGAGCGTCCGCCAGCCCGCGGCGCACGTTGTCGATCGCGAGCAGCGAGTGGCCAAAGGCGACGCCGATGTTGCGCTGGGTGGTCGAGTCGGTGAGGTCGCGCTGCATGCGCGAGGTGACGAGCGTGGCGCCGAGCGTGTCGAGCAGCGCCGCCGAGATCTCGAGGTTCGCCTCCGCGTTCTCGAAGCGAATGGGGTTGACCTTGTGCGGCATCGCCGAGGACCCGATGGTGCCCTGGCCGCGCACCTGCGCGAAGAAGCCGAGCGAGATGTAGGTCCACACGTCGGTCGCGAGGTTGTGCAGGATGCGGCCGTAGCGCGCGACGTCGGCGTAGAGCTCGGCCTGCCAGTCGTGGCTCTCGATCTGCGTGGTGAGCGGGTTCCACGTGAGGCCAAGGCCCTCGACAAAGGTGCGCGACACCGTCGACCCAATCCGTGCCGGGCACCGCCGCGGTGTGCGCCCCAAACGTGCCGGTGGCGCCGTTGATCTTGCCCAGATACTCCGCGGCCGCGATGCGCGCGCAGCTGGCGACGCAAGCGGTGCGCGAGCACCGCGAGCTCCTTGCCGAGCGTTGTGGGCGTGGCGGTCTGGCCGTGGGTGCGCGCGAGCATCGGCCTGGCTCTTGGCGGTCGCGTGCGCGATGCGCGGCGAGCTGGTCGGCAAGCGCGGTCGCGGCCGGCAGCCACACCTCGCGCACCGCGCCCTGCACCATGAGCGCGTACGACAGGTTGTTGATGTCCTCTGACGTGCACGCGAAGTGCACCAGCTCGCTCAAGCGGCTCGAGCGACGTCCCCGCGAGCCGGCGCTTGATGAAGTACTCGATCGCCTTGACGTCGTGCACGGTCTCGCGCTCGATCTCGGCGTGCTCGGCGATGCCCTCGGCGCCAAAGTCAGCGGGGATCGCGCGCAGCAGCGCCAGTCTCGTCGCCGGTCAAGACCCGCGTCCCCGGCACCGCGTCCGTCGCGCACAGGTGGATGAACCACTCGACCTCGACGTGCAGGCGCACGCGGTTGAGCGCGGGCTCGGACAGGTGGTCGACGAGCGGCGCAACCGTGCTGCGGTACCGCCCATCGAGCGGCCCCAGCGCAATAGCAGGGGTGATCGCGGCAAGCGGCGTCCAGTCAGTCACGTCCCCATTCTTCCACGTCGCACCACGTTCTCCACAGGCGCCCCCAGCGCGGGGTGCTTTTGCCCGACGCTGTGCCTAGTTTCGGCCGCATGGACACCTTGAGTTCGGCGCGGGCCGCGCTGACGCGTGCAATCGACAACGCCCAGTCGGCGATCGGCCGCGTACGCGCCGCGCAAGAGGTGGATTGGGCCTCGGTGCTTGCCTCGCGATACCGCGCCGAGCTCTACCAAGTGATCCAGGACTTGGTCCGCTTTCGCGACGGTCTCGAGTCAACGCGCGCGGGCCTCATATGACAGAACCGATCTGGAGCACCGGTGGGGTGGGAGGCGAGCGCGCGGTCACGGAGGACCTCGATTGGGCGGTCGGCGTGCTGCGCGCCGCCGCCGCAGACATCTGCGCTGCCCAACTGGAACTCGCGCGACGGCGAGCGTTGTTGGCGCTCGACCCAAGCGTCGGGCACGCGGTAGCCATCGCCGAGCTTGGCCACGCCGCTGACTCGCTTGCGCCGGCTCTCGAGGCGGAACTCGACGACACGGCGCGCAGGCTCTCGGCAGTCGCCGCCGCGTACATCGCGGCCGAACGGAGGGCGCGGCTACCGCGTTGGGCTCGTGACGGCCGCGCGCGAGAGATCGTCGAGGACGGCGTTGGGCACGCAACTGTGGCTCGCCCGGCTGGCCGGAACGGCGGCTCTGGCCGCAACTCCCCGTTGGCATGGGCCTGCTTGCGAGCGGCAATGGCGGGGCGGTGGCGGGCCTGTTGCCCGACGGACCGCCGCCCACCACGGCGCTCCTCACCCGCGACAGCGTGGAGGGCGGGCTCGACACCCCGGCGTACGCGCTGCTCGCGGCCGCGATCCACGCCATGGTGGCCTCATCGATGCTGAGCTTGCTCACGCGCTGGAATGGCCAGCTCACGGCAGCGAGGTCCCCATGGACCCCGCGCGCTCCCTTGCCGACGTAATGGCGCGGCTCCGGGACACCGAACTGGTCCCAGGAGGCGCAGTGCGGATCGAGCGCTGGACCGGCGACGACGGCGTCGACGCGCCGCGTCGTGTTCATACCGGGCACCAAGGACTGGCTGAACGTCACAGGGAACCCGTTCGACTCTGAAGCCGACCTCGCGCTCATGACCGGACGCCTCCCCGACGCTGCGGCGATGGTTGCGGCTGCGCTTGAAGCAGACGGTGCTCAGCCGGGTGATCCGGTGATGCTCACCGGTCACTCGCTTGGCGGGATCGTGGCGACGGCGCTCGCGGGCAACGCGAACTTCACGGCGCGGTTCAACGTTGCCGCGGTGGTGACAGCCGGGTCTCCAACGGGTCGCATTGATCTGCCGACGACCGTCAACGCGATCCATTTCGAGGGCACGCGTGACATCGTGCCGGGACTCGATGGCACGCCAAACCCGGACACCCCAACGCGAGTAACGGTGCATCACGACGCTCGCGAATCGGAGCTGCCAGAGCTCGGCGGCGCGGGCGAGGACATCGGCTCAGCGCACCACCTGGACACCTACGGACAGAGCGCGCGGCTCGTGGATGAGGGGCTCAGCCCGTCAACGGACGCGTGGCTCGCCTCCGAACGCGCGTTCTTCTCGCCTGCGGCCGGCGCCGTGACGACCGAGTACCGGCCCGGCGGTTAACGCGACCAGACCCTAGAACGACTCGTGCTTCTCGCGGCCCGCGCCGGGCACGAGAGCGCTGAGAATTGCGGTGACGATGGCGAGCACGAGCGCGGCCCAGAAGGTGTCCCAGAACCCACCGAGCGTCAGCTCGATGCGCGGGATGAAGCCCGTCAGCCACGACGCGATGTACAGGATCGCCCACGAAATCATCAGCGAGAACAGGCCAAGCGTGAGGATCAGGCACGGCAACGCAAGAAACGTGAGCAAGGGCCGCACCAGCGCGTTGAGCCCCGCGATGACCACGCCAATCGCCAGGTACACGAGCGCGCGAGTCCACCACTCGTTCTCGCCGCCCTGCACGGCGACGTCGAAAGGAAGGATGGTCACGAACCACACGGCAACGGCCGTGACGATGGAGTTCAGCAAGAAGCGCATGGCGCACATTCTTCCATTCGCCGCGCGCCTGGCATGCTCTATCTATGACGACCCCCGCGCCGCGCCCTCAGGTCGCCGCCCTCCCCGCATATGTCCCCGGCGCGCGCGGAGGCGATGGGCCCACGCCCATCAAGCTGTCGTCCAACGAGAGCCCATACGGACCGCTCCCGTCGGTAGTCGCGGCGCTCGCTCAGGGCGCGGAATCGCCTCACCGCTATCCGGACATGGCGGCATCCGCATTGCATGCGCGGCTTGCCGAGGCGTGCGGCGTTTCGCCCGACGCTGTGGTTGCCGGGGCCGGATCCGTTGCCGTTTTGGCACACATCCTGCAGGCATATGCGGGGACCGGGGACGAGGTCGTGTTCGCGTGGCGCAGCTTTGAGGCGTATCCGATTCTGACGGCGATCGCGGGGGCCGAGGCGGTGCGTGTGCCGCTGACCGCGGACGCGCGCCACGACCTCACGGCGATGTTTGACGCGATCACCGAGCGCACGCGCGTGGTGCTCGTGTGCTCGCCCAACAACCCCACGGGGCCCGCGGTGCACGGAGACGAATTCGTGGAGTTCATGGCGCGAGTGCCCAGCTCGGTAGTGGTGGTGCTGGACGAGGCGTACGGCGAATACTCGCGCGACCCCGCAGCAGTGTGGGGCGAGGACGTGCTTGGCGAGTACCCCAACCTCATTGTGCTGCGCACGTTCTCGAAGGCATACGGCCTGGCAGGAATGCGCATCGGGTATGGCCTAGGGCCAGCAGAGTTGCTCGCCCCCGTGCGTGCGGTCGTGACGCCGTTCTCCGTTACCGAGACGGCGCAGGCGGCGGCGATCGCCTCGCTGGACGCAATGGACGAGTTGCTTGAGCGCGTGGAGGTCACGGTCAAAGAGCGCGAGCGCGTCCTCGCTGGCGTGCGTGAACGTGGCTGGGATGCGCCTGAGAGCGATGGGAACTTTGTGTGGCTACCCACGGGGGCGGAGACGGCGGACCTCGTCGCGGCGCTCGGCGCGCTGCCGACGCCCATTCTCGTGAGGCCGTTCGCGGGTGAGGGCGTGCGCATCACTATCGGCACTCCGGCGGAGAACGACGCGCTGCTCGCGGCGCTCCCGGGACCGGGCGCGGCGTAAGCCAACACGCCCGGAGAACATCTCGTATTGCAACCTACGGTTCCGTAGCCTACGCTTGCGTAAGTTAGATACCGCGGGGTCAAGAGCCCCTGCCTTGGAGGAATACTATGGACGCAGTAGGTCCACTTTCTGAAGATGGCCTCGTAGGGCTGTTGACTCACACGGGCGCGCGTGTGGAGCATGACTTCTTCTCGCCCTACGCCGCCGACCTAACGCCGGACGACCTGCGCGGCTTCTATCGCGCCATGACACTTACCAGGGCGTTCGATAACGAGGCGACGAGCCTGCAGCGTCAGGGCGAACTTGGCCTGTGGGTACAGTCGCTCGGCCAAGAGGGCGCCCAGGTGGGTTCCGGCGCGGTGCTGCGCGACCCCGACTTCGCGTTCCCCAGCTACCGCGAGCACGGCGTCGCCTTCCAGCGCGGAGTCGACCTGCCGCAGATGCTGACCATCTTCCGCGGCCTCAAGCACGGCGCGTGGGACCCCGCGGACCACAACTTCCACCTCTACACGCTCGTCATCGGCGCCCACACCCTCCACGCGACCGGCTATGCGATGGGTCTGGACAGGGACGGTCTCGTTGCGAGCGGCGATCCCGCTACGCGACGGCGCCGTCATCTGCTACTTCGGCGACGGCGCCACCGCCAGGGCGACGTCAACGAGGCGCTGGTGTTCGCGAGCGTCAACAACGCGCCCATCGTGTTCTTCTGCCAGAACAACCAGTTCGCGATCTCCGAGCCGACGACGCGCCAAGCGCGCGTCCCGCTCGCCGAGCGCGGCAAGGGCTTCGGCATGCCCAACGTGCGCGTCGACGGCAACGACGTCATCGCGTCCTACGCCGTGACCAACTGGGCGATGCAGTACGCGCGCTCGGGCGCGGGCCCCGTCGTTCATCGAGGCGCTTCACCTACCGCATGGGCGCCCACACCACGTCCGACGACCCGACGCGCTACCGCTCCAAGGCCGACGAGGAGTATTGGCTGGAGCGCGACCCGATTGCGCGCGCTCGAGACCTACCTCACGCGAGATCGGCGAGCTGCCGGAGGACTTCGTCGCGGAGGTCGCGCGCCGAGGCCAAGGACCTCGCCCGCCGCACGCGCGAAGAGGTGAGGTCGTGGAAGCCTGGCCCCAACGTCGGGATGTTCGACAACGTCTATGCCGAGCCGCACGCCACCGTCGAGGCGGAACGTGCCTGGTTCGAGCGCTTTGAAGGCTCATTCGTGGAGGCGCGTTGATGTCGGAACCTCAGCTGAGCGAGACCCTGACACTCGCCGGCGCGATCAACGCCGGCCTGCGTGCCGCGATGGAGCGCGACCCCAAGGTGCTGCTCATGGGCGAGGACATCGGCGCGCTCGGCGGCGTGTTCCGCGTGACCGACGGCCTGCTACAAGGACTTCGGCGGCGACCGCGTCATGGACACGCCCCTCGCCGAGAGCGGGATCGTCGGCACCGCAATCGGCATGGCGATGCGCGGCTACACGCCCGTGGTGGAGATCCAGTTCGACGGCTTCATCTTCCCCGCGTTCGACCAGATCACCACGTCGCTCGCCAAGCTGCACTACGCGCTCAGGCGGCAACATCACGCTGCCCGCTCGTCATCCGCGTTCCGTACGCGGGCGGCATCGGCGCAATCGAGCACCACTCGGAAAGCCCCGAGGCGCTCTTCGCGCACACCGCGGGCCTGCGCATCGTCACGCCCGCCACCCCGCAAGACGGCTTCGACATGATCCAGCAGGCCATCGCCTCGCCGGACCCCGTGCTGTTCTTTGAGCCCAAGGCCCGCTATTGGGACAAGGGCGAGGTGGACGCGGAGCGCGTCGCCGCCCAGCTCGACGCGCCCGACGGCGCGTTGGTCGCGCACCGCCGAGATGGGCCGCGCGCGCATCGCCCGGGAGGGCGCGGACGTCACCTTGGTGGCGTACGGCCCCACGGTGCGGCTGGCTTTGCAGGCCGCGGAACTTGCCGCGGAGGACGGCGTGAGCGTCGAGGTCATCGACCTGCGCTCGCTGTCGCCGCTTGGACTCCGACACGGTCGTCGCCTCCGCCAAGAAGACCGGCCGCGTCGTGGTCATCCACGAGGCCCACATGACGTACGGATCCGGCGCGGAGATCTCCGCCCGCGTCTCCGAACAGGCCTTTTTCCACCTTGCACGCGCCCGTGCTGCGCGTTGGAGGCTTCCACACCCCCTACCCTGGAGCCAAGTTCGAACACGAGTACCTGCCGAACATCGATAGCGTCCTCGATGCCGTCGACCGCGTCAGTGGCGCACTAGGAGGACTGGGATGCCCACGTTCGAGAGTTTCAAGCTTCCCGACGCGGGTGAAGGTTTGACCGAGGCCGACATCATCACGTGGCTCGTCGCCGTTGGCGACACCGTTGAGGTGAACCAGGCCATCGTCGAGATCGAGACCGCGAAGTCCCTGGTCGAGCTGCCGTGCCCGTCGACGGCGTCATCGCCGAGCTGCTCGTGGCCGAGGGCGAGACCGTCGAGGTTGGCGCGCCGATTGTTCGGTTCGAGGTTGAGGGCGAGTCCGGTTGCCGGGCCGCGCCGGACAGCGAGGCATCCGCTTCGGTCCAGTCTGCTCCCTCCGGCTCCGCCTCCGGTCGCGAGGACCTCACAAGCGCCTCCGCTGCCCGACGCTTCGCACGGACGCGGCACCTTCGAGCGAAAGCGCAGCCGGCTGCTGTCCAGGCCGCTGTTGAACCCAGCCGCCGCTGCCGCAGCCGGCCGCAGCACCTGAGCCGCCGCAGCGTCGGACGGCGAGAGTCGGGCGCCGTGCTCGTTGGGTACGGCGTCAAGGCAGGGAGCGCCAAGCGGGGCGCTCGGGTGAGCGACGAGCGTCGAGGCTATCGGCGGCGAGGCGGACGCCTACCCCGTGCTCGCGAAGCCGCCCGTGCGCAAGCTCGCCAAGGAGCTTGGCGTGGACCTCACCACCATGACGCCCTCCGGGCCCGGCGGCCTGGTGACGCGCGAGGACGTCGAGCAGCAGGCGAAGGTGTCCACCGCGAAGTCGCTCGCGACGTATCCGGCGGACGACCAGCCGTGGCTCGAGATCCGGGTACGTCGCCCGCCGACGGCCGCTCCACGCGGGTGCCCGTCAAGTCGGTGCGCAAGCGCACGGCCGAGGCGATGGTGAACTCGGCGTTCACCGCGCCCCACGTCACCGAGTTCCTCACGGTCGACGTCACCGAGACCATGAACCTGGTGGCCAAGCTCAAGGCGGACACGCGACTTCGCCGACGTGCGCGTCACGCCGCTGCTCGTGGTGGCCAAGGCGCTGCTGCTCGCGGTGCGCCGCCACCCCGAGGTCAACGCGTCGTGGGACGACGCAGGCGCAAGAGATCGTCTACAAGCACTACGTGAACCTTGGCATCGCCGCGTCGACGCCGCGCGGCCTGGTGGTGCCCAACATCAAGGACGCGCACCGCTTGCCGCTGCACGCAGCTCGCGACCGAGCTGCAGCACCTCACGGCGGAGGCGCGCGCGGGCAAGGTCACGCCGCGCGCGCATGGCAGACGGCACCATCACCATCACCAACGTTGGCGCGCTCGGCATCGACACGGGCACGCCGATCCTGAACCCCGGCGAGGCGGCGATCCTCGCCTTCGGCGCGATCCGTCAGCAGCCGTGGGTGCACGAGGGCGAGATCCAGATCCGCTACGTCACGCAGCTCGCGCTGTCGCTTCGACCACCGCCTCGTGGACGGCGAGCTGGGTGCGCGAGTGCTTGCGACGTGGGCCGGGTGATGAACGACCCCGCGCAGGGGCTGGTCTGGGCGTAGGGCCCACGCGCCATCGCATTTTGCTTGCCCGACGCTAGCTCCAGTTGACCCGCGGCTCACGGCCAACGAACGTGCCGTAGGCAGCGAACTCGCGTTCGAATGCCTTGCGGTCCGCCACGCCGATCTTGACAAGCGCTGTCACTGCGATGTCCACAGTCTTCGGTTTGAGGGTGCGCTTCCAGATCCCCACCACGCGGCCGCCCTTGACCAAGGTGGATTGGAAGACCCCATTATTACCAGGCACCACGGCCTGGAAGTGTTCGGGTTCAAGGAGCAGAGAACGGTCCCCGTAGCCCAACATGTACTCGTCGAAGCCGGGCAACACGAGGTGTGAGCGCACGCCGGCGGTGGCGTCCAAGGTGGTTTCCAAGGCGGCGGCTGCCGCGAGCATCGGCCCGGCGCTAGTCTCAACCCGCACCAGTGCATCGCCCGTACCGGCGATCCCCACTCGACACTCCCGTAGCCCCATCCCTATCCACCGCGCGAAGTCCTTTTCGCTAGCGGGACCGTGCGAACGGAAGTAGCGCAGCGCCATAATCGCGAGGCCCTCTTCCCGCGAAGGCATCGCCGGCGAAGGCACCCACTCGGAGAGCAGAGTGAACGTGTGGTCCTTGCCGCGCGGCGGGCCCTGGCACAGCACGCCTATCTGCGATCCATACCAAAGCAGGTGATAGCTGACCTGGCCGGCGGTGGGCAGCCCGCCATCCTTGAGCACGGTCACACACTCGTCCCTGCGTCAACACACGCCCACCGGAGAGCGCCTCGGTGAGCAAGGCGATCGCGCTATCGACCATGTCGAGCGTGATGCCCAGGTACTCGCGCCGCGCCGAGCCCCCGGCCAGCGGGCCGCGCGCTCATGAGCCCCACCATCCACGCCGCATCCTGCGCGGGCACCAGGTGCACCGTGCCGCGCATGGGCCAGGTCCGCAGAATTTCCCGCCGCTCCATGGCGGCCAACACGTCGTCAGCGACTAGACCCGGCGCGCGCACCCCAACAGACCACAATCCGCTCGCAAGGTCTTGGGCCTGCATCGCACCAAACCACTCGACCACCGAGAGCGGCGAATCCAGCCGATCCTCGCCAAGCCGTAGCGAGCGCAACCTGACGGCCCGCACGTCGGCGTCAGACAGCGTCGGGCCCGCCGCCACTGTGCCTTCCAACGAGGTGCCACTTGCCATACCAGCGAGCCTAGGCCGCGCCACCCACACGACTTACGCTGGCGAGATGACGCCAGGCTGGCATTCCACGAACCGCTCAGAGCTCGCTGCCGTGCGCGCGGAAATCGCCGGCTGGATCCCGAGCGCCGCGGACAGTCCCCTTTACTCAAGCCTCGCGACGCAGATCCTCGACGACGTCGACATGCTGAGGCTCGTTGGCCGCATCGACAACATGCCCCCGCTCAATCTCCTCTTTGGCGCGGTGCAGTTGCTCTGGGGCGCACCGCTGGCCCCCGTGAGTTACGCCGATTTCCGCGACTTCGTTCTTGCCAACGAGGACCAGATTGTCGATATCGGCTGCATGCGGCGCACGCAGACCAACGAGGCGCGCAGGGCGGCCGTGATCCTGCCGTGGGTGGCACAAGCCGCGACTGCGTTCGGCGATCAACCGGTGCACGCGATCGACATCGGCGCCTCTGCGGGTCTCGTCACGTGCCTCGATCGCTTCGCTTATGACTACGGCAGCGGCGTCATAGGTGACTCGCCTCTCGTACTCACGTGTGAGAACCGCGGCGGGTTTGACATGCCCCACGCAGTTCCCACCTTTGCCTCGCGCACAGCACTGGACTTGGCTCCTGTCGACGTAGACGATCCTGACCAGGTGGCGTGGCTCGACGCACTGATCTGGCCGGAACACACCGAAAGGCGAGAGCGCTTCAGTGCGGCGCTAGCGATCCGCCGCGCGACGGAGGTTGCCACCATCGCGGGAGACGCGGCGGAGACGCTCGGCCAGGTCGCGTCGGCGCACCCGGATGGGGCGTTGCTTCTCTTTCACACCATCGCGCTGTATCAAATGCCACCCACGCATCACGATGCCCTCGACGACGTTATCGAGGGCCTCGCCAAAGACCGTGAGCTGGTGCGCATCGCGTTTGAGCCGCCGCCAGGCAAGCATCCTGATATCCGCGTCTCTCTCCGCCCGCGCACCGCCGCTCCGGTCGCCACCGCACACCCCCACGGCGCCTGGGTAGACGTGCCCTGACCGGCGTGCCGAAGGCGCCCGCCCGCGTACGCTTTTGCCATGACCGCCGACACGCTTGTAGCTGTGTCCGGCGTGTTCCGCGACCTGTCGCTCTCGGCGGTCCTCGGCGCGCTCGTGCTGATCGCGGCGGCGATCCCCAAGCAACATCCCGCCGCGGAGCGCGCGGCGCTCGTTGGCCGAATCGCGAGCATCGCCTGGGTGGTCTCCGCACTCACGTACAGCCTCGCCACGTACGCCTATATCCGCGACAGCCCCGTGGATCCCAACCGATTCCTTCAAGAGTGGTGGAGTTACTCCAACTCTGTTGATCTGCTGCAGGCGCACCGCCAGGTGATCATCGCGGCCATCATCACGTCCGTCATGATGTCGCTGGTACGTGGCCCAATTCTCGCCGGGTGGTCACTCCTTCCCGTGGCGTGGGCGATCGGATGGCAGGCCCAGACGGGCCACGCCGCCGGCTCAGCCGATCACCACCTCGCCACCAGCTCGATGGCGCTGCACATCGCCGGGCGCGGCGCTCTGGGTTGGCGTGATCGGCGTCGTCGCGACGCTGCGCCGCCCCCTGAAGGAGGCCACCAAGGACGTCGTCATTCGGGCCTCACGCATCGCGATCTGGGGCGCGATACTTGTCACTGTCTCCGGCGTCGCGAACGCGTGGCTTCGCCTCGACTCCCCGAGCGAGCTCTTCACCACCAGTTACGGCGCGATGCTCACCGCGAAGATCATGCTCATGGCCGCAGCGATCGCTCTGGCGGCGTGGCATCGCGCGCGCACCCTCCCGCGTCTCAGCGAGTCCGACGCTGCCCAAAAGTTCTGGCGCATCCTCTCGTTTGATGTGGTCGCCTTGGTGGCCATCATGTCGATCGCGGGGATCCTCTCGACGATGGCGCCGCCCATCACCGCGCTCCCCGTCGTGGATCCAAGCCCCGCGTATTACCTGACGGGATACGAGCTCCCGCCCCAGACGTCGGCGTGGAACTGGATAGCGCTGTGGCGGTTGGAAATCATCTCCGCGTTTGTCTTCATCAGCGCGGCGGTGGTCTACCTGCGCTGGGTGGTGCGCTTGCGACGGCGAGGCGACCACTGGCCCTTGCTGCGGCCCCTGTTCTGGGTGGTCGCGATCGCTGGTGCTGTTGTGGGTAAGCCAAGGCGCACCCGCGATCTATGGCACCACCATCTTCAGCGGCCACATGGTGGAGCACATGGTGCTCGTCACGGTGGCGCCCATCTTCTTGGCGCTCGCGGCCCCCATCACGCTCGCCTTGCGCGCCCTACCGGCACGCACTGACGGTTCGCGTGGTCCACGCGAGTGGCTTCGCGGCCTCGTCGAGTCGCGCTTTATGGCGTTCGTCTCCCATCCCGTAGTCGCTGCGGCAAGCTTCGCGGCCGCGCTCATCGTCTTCTACTACTCGCCGTTGTTCGAGTTCAGCCTCCGCAACCACGCCGGTCACCTATGGATGCTCTTTCACTTTGCGATCGTCGGCTATCTCTTCGTCAACGCGCTCATCGGAATCGACCCCGGCGCGTCTCGCCCCCGCTACCCAATGCGCATCGTTTTGTTGTTCGCGACTATGGCGGCGCACGCCTTCTTTGGCGTGACCCTCACGACGTCAAACGTGCTGCTCGCGCCCACGTGGTTTGGCCTCATGGGGCGTACATGGGGGCCCGACGCTATTACCGACCAGCAGTACGGCGGCCAGTTGGCATGGGCAATGGGCGAGTTGCCCGTGGTGGTCATCGCGATCTTGGTGGTCGCTGCGTGGCAGAAGTCCGACACCCGCGACGCGGTGCGCCTTGATCGCAAGGCCGAACGTGACCACGACGCGGACCTCAACGCCTATAACGCGATGCTCGCCGAAGCCGCCAATCACGACCGCGAACGAGGGCTCTGAGCAGTCGCTTTCGCGATTCATCCGGACGCCCGACGCGCGCGCTTCATCCACAAATTTCCTCCACAGGCATGTGAACATCCGGTGAATTGCGCTCAACACCGGTGGACAACTGTGTGGGAAACCGGTGGATGAAAATTGGTGTCGATTTCAGGTTGCAGCCCTCACCGGGGTGCGAGTAAACCTAGGGACATCGAGAGGGACATTCACCAATCGATGAGGGAACGGAATAGCCGGAACCGGCGGCCTTAGGGCGGCGGGGGAAGGCACCGGAGCTAGGGAACCTGCGGGTTTCCCGGCAAAGGATTCTGGAGTTTTCGGTGGCCTTCGGGTCGCCGGGACAAGATCCCGTCGGAAGCGGAGCCTTAGGGCAAAGCGGAACGCGGGGCGATCCCTCTGGTCACCACCTAGGAAGGTGACCACAAGCCCACGCGGGGCTCGTTGGATCCGGTTTACCGGGTTCGCGAGTCGCACCGGGCGCGGGAGACCGCGCTTTGGGGCGGGCCAGGGAGAACTGGGCAACCAGTGATCTCGGCACTCGGGTGGTTCGGCGTGGGAAGGCTGGATGATCGCGGCCCCTTTGCGGGGGTTGCGGTTGGAAGGAGTTCCCTCGGGAAGCCGGTAGCCGTGACCCTTCGGGGTCCGTGCGAATGGCGGACCGGTCGCTGTGAGAACGCGGAGCTTACGCCCCGCGGAGGATCGGCAGCCGAACCGAGCGGGATCGACCGGGGCCCCTTTGGGGCCGCGGCCGGATCCCGACCGAGGCGCAGGCTCTCCATCCGAGGGTGTGGTGAATGACTTAATCGGGCACTACGGACAACGTTGTTCCACTTTGAGGCGGCGCTCGCAAGAGCTGCTACCGAGAACTGTGGGTGACGGCACAGGGACTAACGGCCCGTAGCGTCGGCCAAGAGGCACCCCCTCGGGGGTGAAGCCGCATCGTCAATCGCGGCCGTCGCCTCGCCGGGTTAAACCGGCGAGTGCGAGAACTCTTTGGTCATGGCAAGGCCCCCCGGACTCCTATGCCGGGGGGCCTTCGCCTTGCCCGCAGCGCGGTGTTGAAAACACGCGGCAGCTGCTGAAGACAACGCTAAAGAACCCGCGCCGCATTTCCGCGGAGGCGCGCCGAGCGCGCGAGCTGCTAACCCAGCACTGAACCGTCGGGCACGAGCGACGGTTGTCCCGCGTCGGCGAGCGAGGCCGCCCCGGTGACCACAACGTCGGACCCGAATGTCCAATCGCCGCGCACGGTGAGCGACGTGGCGCCGCTGAGCGACGGCGCCCCAAACGGGAAGCGGGCCTCGAAGGCGGCCATCGTTTTGTACGTCTTCGAGTCCAGATCCACGAGAGGGGCCGTTGTCGACGGAGAGCCGTAGCGCGCCGTCATCGGCGAGCGCGTAGGCGTCGGAACGGAGCAACAGCAGGTCATTCGTGGTCTTGACGGGCAAGAAGCGATCGCGGCCCACAACGATCGCGGTGGCGCCCTCGAAGACCTCGATGGCCGCGCCCATGGCGGTCTCGATCTGGAACACCTCCGGCGAACTGGGCGTCCGTTGGGTCAACGGTCTTGACGTTGCGGATCAGCGGCAGGCCAAGGACCGCGCCGCGCTCGGTGAGCGCCGCGTGCAGCTTCTCGAGGTCAAACCACAGGTTGTTGGTGTGGAAGAACGGGTGACGGAATTCGTCCGTGAAGAAGTCCATCTCTTCCGGCGCAGTTTGGGCCGTGTCGCGCAAGATGAGCCGTCCGTCGGACTTGCGGATCGCGAGGTGGCCGCCCTTCTTGTCGGCGAGCGTGCGGGGGCACAGTTCGGCGGCATACGGCGCGCCCGACGCTGCAAACCAGCCAGCGATGCGCGGGCTTGGCACGGCCCCAAGATTGTCGGAATTTGACGCGGAGGCGTAGCGGAAGCCGGCGTCAAGAAGCTGTTCCAAGACGCCGGACGCGAGGATCGCGGTGTAGATGTCGCCATGGCCCGGAGGGCACCACTCGAGCGTTGGATCGGCGGGCCAACTCACGGGGGTGAGGTCGTCGACGCGGATTTTGGGTTCGGCGTTCTGTAGGAAGTCCAGCGGTAGATCGCCCACCGCGAGGTCGTTGTACGGCAGCGAGCGCGTCAAGAGAGTCCTCGCGCGTGCGGAACGAGTTCATGAGGATCAATGGCACCCTCGCGCCGGTGGCCGCGCGGGCGTGGCGCACCTGTTCCACGATGAGGTCCAAGAAAGCTCTTGCCGTCGCGCACCGGCAGCAGCGACTTGGCGCGGTCCATGCCCATGGACGTGCCGAGCCCACCGTTGAGCTTGATAATCGCGGTCTTTGCGAAGGCTTCACGCGCATGCGGCGTCGCTGATCTCCACGCCAGCCAAGGCGTCGGGAGCGACGCAGCGGGTCAATGGTGCTCTCGAGAATGAGGCCAGTTGCGCCTGCCTCGAGCTCGCCGTAGTAGTGGGTGAAGACGTCGATCGCGGCCGAGTTAACCCCAGCTGCGCGCATCTTTTCTTGGGCCTGAGTGAGTCCGGCTGCGCTCATGGGGACCAGCGTAGCGGGCATGAAGTTGGGACCGCTCTCAGCCCAAACGGGACATTTGTGGTGGTTTGGCCTAGCACCATACGTATTTGGGCGGGATGATGGACCCAGGTTGCTCACTGCAACCGCACATCCGCAGACGAAGGAAGCGAGCCGAGATCCCGTACTCCCTCAGTGTTCGGGAATCTCAAGCAATGGCGGCATACGCCGCGGTCTTCGTCATGACTGAAAGGGATTCCACCATGGACAAGTGGACCATTCTCGCCAACTAGAGGCGCAGGGCGCTGCGCCCGGCACGGACCTCATACCAAACAATCAATTGACTTAAGAAAGAAGAACTCTCATGGACAAGTGGACCATTCTCAGCAACAGCAAGGTCGTTCGTATCACTGCTTCCGCCACCACGCTCGTCGCCATCGCGACCGTTGCTGGTGCCGGCCTCAAGTGGGTCTAGGCCTAACGCCTTCATCGACCGCTACGACAACAAACTCAAATCAGACTTAAGAAAGAAGAACTCTCATGGACAAGTGGACCATTCTCAGCAACAGCAAGGTCGTTCGTATCACTGCTTCCGCCACCACGCTCGTCGCCATCGCGACCGTTGCTGGTGCCGGCCTCAAGTGGGTCTGAGCTCGCCTAGCGGCTCCGAATCGACCCTAGACAACACACTCATAACAGACTTAAGAAAGAAGAACTCTCATGGACAAGTGGACCATTCTCAGCAACAGCAAGGTCGTTCGTATCACTGCTTCCGCCACCACGCTCGTCGCCATCGCGACCGTTGCTGGTGCCGGCCTCAAGTGGGTCTGAGCTCGCGCTAGCGGCTCCGAATCAACCTTCAACACACTCATAACTGACTTAAGAAAGAAGAACTCTCATGGACAAGTGGACCATTCTCAGCAACAGCAAGGTCGTTCGTATCACTGCTTCCGCCACCACGCTCGTCGCCATCGCGACCGTTGCTGGTGCCGGCCTCAAGTGGGTCTGAGCTCGCACTAGCGGCTCCGAATCAACCTTCAACACACTCATAACTGACTTAAGAAAGAAGAACTCTCATGGACAAGTGGACCATTCTCAGCAACAGCAAGGTCGTTCGTATCACTGCTTCCGCCACCACGCTCGTCGCCATCGCGACCGTTGCTGGTGCCGGCCTCAAGTGGGTCTGAGCTCGCACTAGCGGCTCCGAATCAACCTTCAACACCCTCATAACTGACTTAAGAAAGAAGAACTCTCATGGACAAGTGGACCATTCTCAGCAACAGCAAGGTCGTTCGTATCACTGCTTCCGCCACCACGCTCGTCGCCATCGCGACCGTTGCTGGTGCCGGCCTCAAGTGGGTCTAGGCCTTAACTTTTGCTCCGCAGATGTCGTTACTATCAGGAGAACCATCATGGACACATGGACTCCGCTCCGCAGTACCAGGGCCGTGCGCGTCGCGGCCCTTGCGGTCGCGCCTCGGGATGCGAGCAATGGCGCTCGTGACGGGTGCACGTGAGTGGGGAATCCAAGTCTGCTGAGGGCCGTACAAGGACGCCAATCCTGACGCGCCCGTCTCGACTTGACGCCTACGTTGCGGGCGTGACCGCCGTTGGCGTCGTGGCGATGGCGTTGGTGCTCGGTTTCACGCATTGGCCAACGGTGGCTCGCGAGCTCCCGCTTTGGCCCACAGTCTTTCTTGTAGTCGCGACGATTCTTGGCGAGGTCAAGCCCATTTTGCTACCGCGCGCAGGGCGATCGGACAGGGCGCTTTCTACCTCGGCGCCGTTCGTGCTCGCGCTGGTAGGCGTCGCTGGCGTATCTGTGGCGATCCTTGCGCAGGTCATCGCGAGCCTCACGGACGACCTTTTGCACCGCAGGGCCTTTAAGAAGACAGCATTCAACACCGCGCAATACACGTTGAGCGTGCTCGCGGCCGGCGCGGTCTATGCGCTGCTTGGTGGTCACGCGCTGTTCGCCGTGCCCACGATCACTGGGACCGGGGACATCGGCGCGCTGATAGTTGGCGGCCTTGCCATGTTCGCCGACGAACTGGGTGCTCGTCGCGGGAATCATCTCGCGCGTGACGGGCCAGAAGATCCTGATCCTGCTCCGCGAGGACTTCGGAGACTTCCTTGTCACCAA
Source organism: uncultured Actinomycetota bacterium (assembly GCA_963757685.1). GTDB lineage: Bacteria > Actinomycetota > Actinomycetes > Actinomycetales > Demequinaceae > Demequina. Next base: position 498,079 of record CAVWSW010000006.1, read on the forward strand.
CCTTGTGCTGCTGAGCATTGGCGGCATCGCGGCTCTTATCGCGGCAGACGGAGTATGGGCGCTGATCCTGCTCGCCGCGCCCGTAGTGTCAGCCCACCGCTTTGCAGCGTCGGCGGCTCGGCACGCGCACGACGCCACGCACGACCAGCTCACGGGCCTAGGCAACCGCGCGCAATTGCAGTTTGAGCTGGAACGGGCTATCGCCGAGTCGCACCGCTTCCAGCAGGACGGCCCAGGCCTCGTGCTCATCGACCTTGACCACTTCAAGGACATCAACGACACGCTCGGTCACCCGTTTGGGGACAAGGTGCTGCGCAAGGTTGCGGAGGAACTTGTTGCCGCCGCGCCCGGCTACGGCCTCTGTGCACCGTCTGGGCGGCGACGAGTTCGCCGTGGTGGTGCACGGTGACGCCGTGGCAACCACCGAGGCGGCACGCGAGTCTGCTTGGATCCTTCGAGTTCCCCCTGCACATCGAGGGCCTTGAGTTGCTGGTCCGAGCAAGCGCCGGAGTTGCCCTGGCGCCCGAGCATGGCGCGGACTCCGACACCCTCCTGAAGAACGTCGACATCGCGCTGTATCACGCAAAGTTGGAACGCGACCGCATCAGCATTTACTCGCCAGAGTTCGACATCAATACGCTTGAGCGCTTGCAGCTGCTTGCGGACCTGCGCACCGCGATCGACGTTGGCGAGCTCTACGTCGTGTACCAACCGCAGTTCCACCTCAGCGACCGCAGCCTGGTTGGCGTCGAGGCGCTCGTGCGCTGGCGCCACCCGCGCCGCGGCGAGGTGCTGGCGGAGGAGTTCATCGGCCTCGCGGAGAGCTCGGGCCTGATCGTGCCGCTCACGGCGTACGTCCTCGACGAGGCGCTCGGCCAGTTCGCCAAGTGGCGCGCGGCCGGCAACGAACTGCGCATGGCGGTCAACCTCTCCGCTCGACTGCTCTCGGACCTCGCGCTCCCCGCCCAGATTTCGGCCGCCCTTGAGCGCCACAACGTCCCGGCCGTCTGGCCTGGTGCTGGAGGTTACGGAGACCGGCATCCTGGCCGACGCCGTGAGGGCAGACGCCGTTGTGCGGGCTTTGCGCGCGCTCGGCGTGGCCATCGCGATCGACGACTACGGCACGGGCAACGCGTCGCTCAACTACCTCAAGCAACTCGAGGTTGACGAGCTCAAGATCGACAAGTCGTTCGTTGGCAGCATCGGCACCGAGAACCACGACCTCATCATCGTGCGCTCCACCATTTCGCTTGCTCGCGCGCTTGGGCTGCGAGTGGTCGCCGAGGGCATTGAGGACGAGGAGACAGCTATCGCGTTGCGCGACCTCGGCTGCCCGATTGGGCAGGGCTTCTACTTCAGCCACCCGGTGCCGCCAGCGCGAGATCGTGCAGTTGTTCGATGCGGGGCGCGCGAGCGCTGCCACCACGTAGGGTCACCACGTGCTTGTTCTTGCGCTGTGCGTGATCGCGATCGCGTCTCCGCTCGTCGCGGGCCGATGGCCGGCCGGGCTGCTTCTCACGCGGTGGCGCCTCGCGTGGCTCGTGTGGGTGGTGCTGATCGCGCAGGCGCTTGCTCTGATCGTCGAGATGCCGCGCGCGCTCGCCGCCACCGTTCACGTCGCGACCTATGCCGCGGCCGTGGCCTTCCTGTGGCTCAATCGCCGCGTGCCCGGCGTCTACTTCGTTGGCGCGGGCGCGTTGCTCAACGGCGTGGTGATTGCCCTCAACGGGGGCACGCTGCCGGCGTCTGCGTCGGCAGTGAAGCGAGCTGGGCTTGACGACCCATGGCGACTTCGCCAACTCAGCCGTGCTTGAGAACCCGGTGCTGCCGTGGCTCGGCGACGTGTTCGCGTGGCCCGCGCCGCTTCCGCTCGCGAACACGTTCAGCGTGGGTGACGTGCTCATCGTCGTCGGCGCTTTCGTCGCTGCGTGGAGCGGCTCACGGAGGTTTGGCCAGCCGATGCCCGTGGAACTACCGGAGGCCGTGCAAGAGAGCGGGTGACCACGCAACCGCCGGTTCAAGAGGCGGTGCCACAGGCTTTGCCAACTCCGAGTTGCTCTGTGTGGCGCACAGCCGCGCTCAGGGCAACAGGTGGCGACGCCGCGCCGCCGGCCGAGTCCGCGGCTCCGGCGGTCGCCGAGCTCGACCTCACGGACGTGATGGCAGGCGCCACCCCCGACGAGAGTTATTCCGAACTTAAGTTCGGTCTCTTCGTGACGGAACCCGAAGCCTGGGGAGACGCGTACTACGAGGGTGACACCCTGGTAATCAACACAGTGACGCGACCAGTCGATGAAGCCGCAGCCTTGCTCAAGGAGCTCGGCCTAACCGGTGGGTTCAAGTTGCGCCAGGTGCAGCTATCAATTGCGGACTTCGAAAGTGCCAAGGCGGCGATTGTCGCCTCAGACACTCTCAGGGGCCGGTTGGCAACTGTCGGTCCGGATTACAAGCACGGCGTGCTAAAGGTGACATCCAAATCAACTGCCAAGTCGAAGATCTCAGTCGACGAAGTAGCTGCAACTCTCCGGCAAGCCGCAAAGGGCGCCGCGCACAATACGCCAGCCATCGTGGTGGACGACGGGCCAACTTATAGGTCCATCTCGCGCTATTACGACACCAATCAGTTCTACGGCGGTGACCACATTGGGTTCTTCCAGTCGAGTGGAACCTCGCACTACGCTTGTTCCGGTGGATTCGGCTGGTACAAGTCGCCCTACTACTACATGGTTTCAGCCGGGCACTGTGCGCGGGCGGACAACGGGTCCTCGTGGAATGTCGTTCGTCGGCTCTCGTCCAGTGGTGGGTACTACGACATTGGCGATGTCACTTACGTGACGACGGACAGCACGGGAACGATCTCTGGGAGGCATGGCGACCTCGCGCTTGTGCGTATGGACTCCGGTCTTCAGGTCGCGGGGCGTGTGTTCGCAGGCACGAATAACACGACCACGTCGAAGCCTGTGCACAACCAGATTGCTCTCGCCCAGGACTGGCGTGGCACCACTCTACGGACGTCATCTTCTGCACCTGTCCTGGGCACGGGTCACGGAGATGGTGAAATTGATCCGACCTGGATCAGTGACGTCGACGTGACGGTCTGCACGGATACCGGCAGATGCTACGACCACGAGTCCATCGCGCAAGATAGCGCGGACTGCGCCTACCCGGGTGACTCCGGGGGAGCTCTCTACCCGAATCGCACGGACGGGTATGTCAACGCAGTGGGCATTCTCTCAACCAGCGACGGGGGCGGGGCCGGGCTTAGCAATTGCCACCTTAGCTACACGCCGATTGGATACGTGACCACTGACTTTGGCGGTTCGTTGCGAACGCAGTGACTCATGCGCCACACGCACTGAGCCATCTGGGTGACACGATGGGCCGAATCGAGAGAGGATGTGACATGCGCATTCTTCGACGAATCCCGTGGTGGGTGTGGGTCGCAATAGCTGTCGTCCTGGTTGCGATAGTCGCCGGAGTGATGTGGGACGAGTATCACCAGCCGCCCGTCTACCACGACTTGTAGTTCTGGCTGCGCGACAAGTTCCAGTAGGCGTTTGGGAAGCAACTCGACCGCGCTGGTGGATCGGGGCGATCTTTCCAGCGACGGTCCGGACCGCGTCCGCTGAATCATGTGCGGCAAGCCCATCCTGGGCGTCTCTCGGATTGATTATGAAGATCCGCGGGCAGATGCAGTTCAGTCCGTGCGGCCCGCAAAGGCGAGTACCGGAGGGACTGAGACGAAACTGCGGAGCGGTTGATCGTGTGCTCCTTGTACTGGACGACAACCTCACTGAACTCAGCAAAGGTCACGGCCGCCTCGCGCTGATCGAGCCAGTCGTGGTTGGGGATCTCTGCCTCGTAAAGCGCATTGGCGCGAGCTGCTTCCCTTCGCTGTGAGGCCTCACCTCAACGGGAGGCGAGTGCCGTGAGGGGAGAAGTAGCGGGCCCGGCACTTGGGTGAGGCAGGGCGCATGCGCCCACGGGAAGGGATGCCTAAGCGGTCATGATGTGAACTCCTGAACCCGCGCCGTGGACACCTCATAGGCACAAGCGGTGGATTGCCCTCATGGTCAGGATTCATCAACGCTATCAAGTTCCTGGTACCTGGCTGGTTCCAGCTAGAGCGGGTGACGGGAATCGAACCCGCGCTATCAGCTTGGGAAGCTGAAGTTCTGCCATTGAACTACACCCGCGGTGTGGGCTCCATGATAGCCAGATTCGCCCGATGCCCAAGGCCTTCGAGCCAGCGTACGAGTTGGCGATGCACGTTCTCAGCGCCCTCCAAGAGGCCCGACGCCCCGGTCAGGTCCTCGTCGACGCTCCAGTCAGCTGGGTACACGAGAATGGGCCGGGTTTGCCAACCGCCGAGGCCGCCGTGGCAGCCCACGAGTTCCTCGAACGCGGCGACCTCGCCAAGCGAAGGATCGTAGAGCGAGTTCACGTAGATGTCCGGCGCCGCCGGGAACTGGGCAACGCGCGCAAAGTCCTCCCTCGCGCGCGGGAACGCAGCGAGAGGGTCCTCGCCGGTGACCACGCCCGTATCGAGCTGCATCGCGCCGAGCGGGCCAATGGCGACGGGCCCGGCCGCTCCCTTGACGACGACGAACCCAATACCCGGATGCGTGGCGAGCGCCTCGATCAGTCCGGGATGCAAGTGTCCTCGAGTTCCGCGAGACCGAGCCGCTCCGCCGAATCGGTGAACCAGATGCCGCCCAAATTGCCAGAGCCAACCACGGCAATACCAGGCGCCTCAGCGTCGACCTCGGGACCGTCGGCCTCTGGAGCGTCGGGCACCGCGCTGTTCACCACGCGCCCGGCGACCGACTTCTCGCCGAGCCCCAGCACGAGCGACGTCACACGGCCGCGAGCCTCCTGCTCGGCTGCGCCAACCGGGGCCGCGCGCCCAGACGTGTGGGCATCTACGAACTCGGCGAGCGAGACCCCGTAGCGCTGCAAGAACGTGGCGCCTTGCGACTGCCCGTGGTCGCTCACGAGCACAATCCGATAGTTGCGCGGAGCACGCCCCGACCGGGCAAAGCGGTCAAGGCTGCCCACCACTTGATCAAGACCGTGCAGCGAGGCGAGCGACTCAGCGCGAGTCACGCCCGCGTGGTGCGCGATCTCGTCGTAGTCAACGAAGTCCACGTAGATGGACTTGCGGCCCTGCATCATCGCTTCCACCGTCAGCGCCACGTTGAGGTCGCGGAGCAGCACATTGGTGACGCCGCGCAGAGCGATGTAGGGCCGCCCGCGATGTACCCGCGGCGTCACATCGTGCCGCTTCTGGCGCCGCGCTTGGAAGACCTCTTTGCCCATTTCGGCAATGGTCAGTGTGATGGCGCGAGCAAGGCCAGCTGGGTGCGTGAGGAAGGCCGCATAGTCGCCCGACGCTCCCTTGCGCTTCTCCGTTTCCGCCAGTGAGCTCATGGTCAGGCGGGACGTGGGGGCGTCCCCAGTGAAGAGGTTGGAGATCGACACGCCGTCGTCGGCGAGCAGGCCGCGGCCGTTGCTCACGCGCGACTCGATCACCGCGGCGTCCGCCGGCTTGTTGGCGACGAGCATGCGGCCCAGCTCGCGGTCGTGCCAACGGAAGGCCGGCAGGTTCTCCGTGCTGCCGTGGAGGATGCCGGCTTGGCTCACCGGAGTGGTCGACGGTACGCGCGCCGTCCACTCCGTCCACGCGTGGGTTCCCTCACGGAGCCACGAGCCGATGACGGGGAGGTTGCCCGCGCGCAGTTCATAGTCCAGCACCGGCGCGGGGACCCCGTCGAGTTGGAGGAACAGCACTCCCTCTGCCTCGTCCGTGGGGACGGCGCGCCGCCCAACCCGCACCGCGTGTTGGATGAGGTACTCGTCACTGCTCGCCGCAAACAGCCACATGACCACCGCGGAGATCGCGCCGTAGATCCACGACGCGAACACGAGCCAGGCCAACGCTCGTGACCTCGGAACCGGGCGTGAACCTCAGCGCCGCTCCAAGGATCACGGCTTGGGCAAAGAGGGCGGTGAGGGCAGTGCCCACCCAGCCAAAGCGTCGGGCAAACCAGACGAGGGCGGGGCGGAGTGCCCACGATGCGAGCGCGACCGCCGCGGCAGCCAGGACGATCGACCATCCGTTGTCCACGGCGATGCCGGGCGCGATCCACACGGTGAGCGCCACGATCACCAGTTGGGCGACCGCCTCTGCGACGCGCTTGCGCATCGTCACACCCGCTTACGCCACGGGGCGAGCGACGAGAGAGAACGAGGCTGAAACGGTCTGTCCGGGTTGTACAAGGATCAGGTTGGCGGAGTGAATGCCGCGTTCTGCCAGGTTGAACGCGTCATTCGCGTTGCTCACTGACTCCACGGCGAAGAACGGCTTGTCCTCTGGGATGTAGACAACGGCGTGGCTCAGCAGGGCGTCCGCCTCGTAGTCGAGGTCGAGCACGCCCGGCCACGTGATGGTCGCGAGCGTTGGCGAGGTGCGGCCAACGTAGCAATCGTCAACGAACGCCCCGCCAATCTCGCGAGAGGCCTGGAAGTCGGCGTCGGGCCGGATCTCGCCAGCCTCGCCAAACGGGAGGCACTCTTCCGCCTCGTAGGCCCTGTCGGCGTTGAGCTGCAGGTGCGCGGTGGCGGACCCGCCAACGGAGCGCAAGAAGTACGGGTGGTGGCCAAAGCCGGCGGGGAAGGTCTCGTGGTCGGTGTTGATGAGGCCGTACGTCCACGTGAAACGGTCGCCATCGAGCGCGTACGTGAAGCGCGCGGTGAAGGTCCACGGGAAGTTCACTCCGTAAACGTCGCGCGAGGCGAACTCGAGTACGGCGTGAACGGGCGACTGGTCCACCACAGTCCAGGGGTACTCCGACGCGGTGCCGTGGATTGCCGTGCCGTCGCCATGGTTCACGCGCAGCTGGTAGGTGCGGCCAGCCCAACGCAGCTTGCCGTCGCGGATGCGGTTGGACCACGGCACGAGGGGGTACGACGCGGTGTCGGGGACCACGGTGAGCGAACCTTGCGGCGTGGGGCGCAGCACGTCGTGCCATCGCCGTTCACCTTGGTGCGTCCATAGGCGACCGAGCCGCCCGTGGTGGGGAGCAGGCCAACCTGCCAGTGGTCGTTTGCGAGTTCGAGAATCTGGGTCATGTGGCCATTGTGGCGCACGTCACGCCGCCTTACGTCGAGGCACGAGCGAGCGCTACAGTTGCGCCACGTCACTTCGCCTAGGGGGCACCATGAGCACTGAAGACCCGTTCAAGCACGCGGAACCTCCCATGGTCGGCATGACGCCCGTGCCCCCTCCCGTTTCACCCTTCCCGCAACCGGTGATTCCGAGCGTCTTGGATGACGGGCGCGTGATGGTTGGCGGAGTGTACGACCGCCCGCCGGTGATGCCACAGCGCACCTCGGAGCGCAACTGGCTGGGCATTGCCTCACTCGTGACAGGCATTCTTGGCGGCGTTGTGTTGTCACTGGTCTTTGGACTGTTTGGCTTGCACGCGTATCGGAAGGGCTCGGCGAACACGCGGTCTCTTGCCATCGCGGGCCTCGCCGTGTCTGGCGCATGGATACTGCTTGGCGGTGCCGCGGTGGCGGCGGTGCTGTTGCTAGACAACGACCACATCACGTTCTCCCAGGCACAACCTGGCGATTGCTTCGTTTCGGACATCGCCCAACTCGAAGACTTCGCGGAAGACTCCTATTACTTTGAGCCCTGTAAGGAAACGACGAACGGGATCGTCTACTTCATCACCGCGCTACCTTCCACGGCGCCCTACCCGGACGCAAGCACCGCGTCGGATCTGCTTGACGCGTGCACCACCGAATTCGCGGTCTCCGGTGTGGACGTCGAACTCGCGGCCGACTACTGGGTCGAGTACTTCGTTGGACCATCCGACCGATGGACACAGGGCGATCACACCGTCATATGCGGCTTGTCCACTGAGGGCACGCTTGACTACGCGGTAGCGCCGGACATCGAGCCGCACATGGCCGAGAGCTAGGCCCAAAGGAGAGCGGCACGCGTAGCCTTGCGGGATGCGTGGGGCTTGGGCTGTCATAGCGCTACTTTGTGCGCTAGCCGGCTGCTCCGCGCCGCCGGTAGGAGCGAGCGCTAGCGCACAGGTAAGCGGGCCGTCGGGCCGGATAACGGTGCCCGACGCTGTGGTCACCTTTCCGCGCACACTCCAGGCCGACCGCATGGTCGAGGCGCAAGTGGTCACCGCGGGCCCAGGCGACGCGGTGGTGACTTCCGCACGGCTTGAGTCGCCGCTGTTCGCGGACTCGCCCCCGCGGGATTCCGGACCGCGGCTCTTTCCTGACTGGGCCAACCGCGTGCGTGTGCCATTGGGCAAGGCGGTATGCCCGGCTCCGGTGGGGTCGTCAACGGTCGCGTTGACAATCAGGCTGGACGGGCGCGAGGTCACCGAGACCCTGTCCATTGACGACTCCGTGCTGCGGAAGATCAATGCGGATGAGTGTGCGCAACAGGCGGTGCTCGACGTGGCTACCCCCAGCTTTGGCCCGGTGGAGTCGCAGAGCGACTCAGAGATGCGCACGTCAATTGTGCTGACGCGCGGCAACTCACACACCACGTCGCCCGTGACGCTTACGTCCATGACGGGAAATATCGTGTTCATCGTGACGCTGGCCGCGGGCGCCGACGCCACGCTCGAACCCGGCCAGGTGAGCACCGCCGTGCCCGCCGTGGTGACGGTGGGGCGCTGCGATCCGCACGTGTTTGCGGAGAGCAAGAAGACCTTCGTGTTCCCTGTTCGGCTAGCTATCGATGGCGCGGAGCCCGCCTATGTGGAGATCCAGCCCGACCCCGCGTCGCGTGCGGCACTCCAGGCGCTGTTCAACACGTGCGAGAACAACGTCGTAGGGAACTGAGCGCCAGCTCGGCCGTGCCCCATTGATTGCCTTGACACTCCCCTTGCGGGAGACTCCAGTGTGGCTTCTATGCACGAGGACGAGCTGGTCAGTATCGGTGAATTTGCCGCGTCGACGCGACTGTCGATCAAGGCTTTGCGCTACTACGACGAGCAGGGCCTGCTTACCCCCGCGCATGTTGACCCGGTGACGAGCTATCGCTACTACAGACGCGATCAGCGTGACCGGGCCATCCTCATTGGTGACCTGCGGCGCGTTGACGTGCCGCTCGCGGTCATTGCCCAGATTCTCGAAGCCGACGGCGCGCTCACGACCTACCAGAACTGGTGGATATCGCAAGAAGAGCGCCACGTCGCTCGCCGGGGTTTGGGCAACTACATCAAGGCGCGACTGCGCAGAGAGGGGCAGCCCCCCATGGATATTCAGAGCCGTACCGTCCCCGAGCGCAAGCTCGCCGTCATTTCACAAGGAGCTATTCCAGCCACAACTGGAGGAGTTCATCATGAGCTCGTTCCACGCCCTCTTCCAGTGGGCGGAACGCAACCCTGGTCTGCGCGCCCTCAACACGACACCAGAAGACCCCACGTACGTGATCTTCCATGGCCCAGTGACCGCCGATTCGAGTGGCCTCGTCGAGGTGTGCATCGTGATCGACGGGCCCGCCGAGCCGGAGGGCCGCATCGTGCTCCGAGTTGAGGACAAACACCAAGAGGCCTTCACCACGGTGACGCGCGAAGGCCTTGAGTTTCCGCACATTCTCGCTGCCTACGACGCAGTCGCGATGTGGGTGCTGCAAAACGGATCCATGATCGAGACGATGCCGTCTCGCGAGGTGTACTTTGCGGATGTCATCCACGAGCCGATGGACGCGCCCGTGTGCGATGTGACCTTCCCGTACGTACCCAACTGACGGCGAAGCGTTCCACCGTTACAAACCGCTCCGTGTGGGTATTACCTCTAGTGGCCGACGCCCCATCAGGGACACGCCCCTGCCTCAGGCAAGGGTGCCACCGGCCGGTGAATACCGTGCGGAAGGAACCAACATGGCTCTCGGAACCGGAGTTTTTCTCATCGTCGTCGGAGCGATCCTCGCGTTCGCAGTCAGGGACTCGTTTGACGCGGTCGACCTCACGATGGTCGGTTACATAATGCTCGCGGCTGGCGTAGTAGCGATCATTATTTCGCTCGTAGTCAACGCGCAGAACCGCAAGACCACGCACGTCGTCGACCAGCACGTTGACCAGAACCGCATCGATCCCACGGTCTAGGCGCTGGTTCTGGCCGGTCCCAATGTGGTGACCGTTCAAACGGATGCAACGGAAATCGGCCCGCCAGGAGCGAAGAAACTCACGCTCCTGACGGGCCGTTGCCGTGCGCGCCCGTCAGACGCGACGCCCGCAGTCAGCTTCGCGCGTCCTCGATGCTCTGCTCGGCGAGCTTGAGGTCGGCAACTTCACGTTGCGCCGCGAGTGCTTCCGAGGTGGTGCGGCCATACTCGACCCGCACAAACGGCCGGTGCATCGCATATGACAAGTCAAGGTTCCAGTAGCGCTTTGACCACCAGGCGGCCCCAAGCGCAACGAGCACGGACGCGATCGACCCCACGAGGATCGACCACCGCGGCCCCGCGTGTTCACCGATCCAACCGACGACGGGCGAGCCAATGGGGGTCGCCCCAAACAGCACCATCATGTACAGCGACATCGCACGGCCCCGCATGTTGGGCGCTGTGGTGGTCTGTACCCACGCATTTGCGGTTGCCATGAGGCTCAGCGCAAAGAATCCGGTGGGAATGCACATGAGCATGTACAGCCCGTAGGTGGGCATCAGGGCCATGACTCCGGACGACACCCCAAACGCGCCAGCAGCGCCAACGATCACGCGCAGTCGCGGACGGCCGCGTCGGGCGGCGAGAAGCGCACCGGCGAGCGAACCGATCGCGAGCACCGAACCCAAGATGCCGTACTCGCCCGCACCCTTGCCAAACTCCACGCGCGCCATGAGCGCGCTCGTCAGTTGGAAGTTGAAGCCGAGCGCGGACACCACGGCCATGATGACCATGATCACCAGGATGTCCGCTCGGCGGCGTACGTACCGGAATCCTTCCCGGATTTGGCCCTTGCGCCGCGGCGCGCGCTCATGCGGAATGAGCTCGCTGCGGCGCATGATCAGCAACACCACAATGGTTGCGCCGAAGGTAAGGCCGTTGATGACGAAGACCCAGCCGGTGCTGCCGATCACCGCGATGAGCAACCCTGCGATACCAGGGCCAATGAGCCGTGCGGCGTTGAAACTCGCGGAGTTGAGCGCTACGGCGTTGGGCAGGTTACTGGCCGGGACGAGCTCGGTGACGAAGGTCTGGCGAGCCGGGTTGTCGAAGGCAGTGACCACGCCGAGCAGCGTCGCGAACACGTAGACGTGCCATAGGTCTGCCGTATTTGTGAGCACCATGACGCCAAGGCCAACACCGAGCGCGCCGGCCGCCGACTGCGTAGCGATGAGCAACTTGCGATTGTTGACGCGGTCCGTCAATACGCCCGCGTACGGACCAATAATCAGGAACGGCACAAACTGCAGCGCGGTGACGATGCCAACCTGAGCGCCCGAGTTGTGCGTCAGCACCGTCAGTACCAGCCAGTCCTGCGCGATGCGCTGCATCCACGTCCCGATATTCGACACCAGCGCGCCTGCGAACCACAGGCGATAGTTGAAGAACTTCAGTGAGGCGAATGTGCGCATGCGTGGCTAGGGACCGCCTTGCGTTGAGGGTGGGTGACCTTTTCCATGTTACGCCCGACGCTTGGGCTCGCTTTTCGCGCACCCCAAGCAGGCAGCGGCGGTCGGGAAACCTCCCAACCGCCGCCACCCGCAACTCGCAGCGCCCACAAAATGGAGCTGCGAGTTGCCGAGGAGTTACACGAGTGCCGGCTCGGGCTCCTCCTCGGTGGTCTTGATGGGTACCGCCGGATATTCGGATACGCGAGTGCGCGGAAGCCACTCAAGCCAGCCCGGGAGGTACCAGTTCGCCCCAGAGAGCCACACCATCGCCGCCGGAACTAGCAGGCTGCGAATCAGCGTGGCGTCAATCAACACTCCGACCGCTAGGCCCAGCCCCCACTGCGAGAGCTCTGGAATCGACGCGATAGCGAATCCGCCGAACACGGCGATCATGATGAGGGCAGCGCCCGTGATGAGCGGTCCCGTGCGCGTGACACCCTCGATGACCGACGCGCGGTTGTCGCCGGTTGCGTCATAGCGTTCCCTAATTCGGCTCAGCAGGAACACGTGATAGTCCATGGACAGCCCAAATACCAGGGCGAAGATCATCACCGGCATGTAGCCAGAGATGCCATCAAGGTGCGGAAAGCCAAAGCGCTCGCCCCAGCCCCACTGGTAGACCGCCACGAGCACGCCAAACGTCGCGAGCGTGCCGAGCAGGTTCATGAGGATCGCCTTGAGCGGGATCACCACAGAGCGGAACGTCACCATGAGGAACAGGAAGCTCACACCAAGGATGAAGGCGACAGCCCATGGGGTTCCGTTGGTCATGAGCCTTGTCTCGTCGATGGCGTACGCCTGCGAACCCCCAACGTCCGCCTTGGCCGAAGTACCGGCAAGCGCCGCAGGAACGATCGAGTCACGGAGGCGATGCGTAGCCGTCCGCGCCTCATCGCTGCCATTGGCGAAAGCGTCGTGGAGGTCGATGAACGCGGTGTCTCCGCGCCAGTCAACGGTCGCTGTTGCGTAGCCGGGGTCTTCGGCGATCGCGGTGGCCAGTGCATCGACCTGCGTGGCAGCGCTCGCCGCGCCAGTGACCGCAACCACGGTCGTTGACTCCGTCCACCCAAAGTCTTCGCTGAGGGTCACGGCCGCCTTATGTAGCATGAAGTCCTCTGGCCAGGCTTCGGCACTTGGGGTCGAGAACCTCAGAGACAACGCTGGTGAGGCGAGCAAGAGCAGCCCGGCGACGCCCATGAGCAGCGCCACCTTGGGACGGCCTGCAACGGCCGTGGCGATACGCTTCCATCCGCGAGACTCGTTCCCTGGATGTGCTCGCGGCAAGCGCCATGTGTTGACCCTGTGTCCAAGGACGCGGAGCACCGCGGGCAGCAGGAACAGCGCGCTAGCTCACCGACGCGATCGCGACGGCCATGACACCAACGCCGATCCCGAGGAACGTGTTGAGTGGCACAAAGAGCAACCCGCCAAGCGCGATGACTACGGTCGCGCCAGAGAGCGCAACGGCCCGGCCAGCGGTGTCTCCCGTGATCGTCACGGCCTCCATGACCGAGCGCCCGCGATCGAGCTCTTCCCTGAAGCGCTGCACCGCAAGCAACGAGTAGTCGATGCCGAGTGCGAGCCCCAACATCGCAATGAAGATGGTGAGGGAATCGGAGACGGAGACGCCGGATTCGGAGAGAATTCGCGCCACGATCGCGCCAAGCGCGGTCGCGGCAAGAATTGAAACCAACGCAATCAATAGCGGCAGACCGGCCGCGACGACGGCGCCAAAGACCATAAGCAAGATGACGAGAGCGGCGATGATGCCGATGCCTTCGCCTTGGCTGAGTTCCTTCGCCGCGAGATCCGTGAATGCGAGTTTCGCGGACTCGTCGCCGTACACGAACGCGTCGACCCGGGGCGTCGCTGCCGTGCCGACGGCTTCCATCGCGGCGCGCACCACGCTGTCGTCGGGGTCGGTGGTGAAACTCACGATGACCGCGTGGCCGTTTGGCGCGATAGGCGAGTCAGCATCGGAACCGGGGGTGCCGATGTCAGCGACGCCTGGCACGGCAGCGAGCGCCGCAACGGCGTCGGCCACCACCGCGTCAAAGTCAGCGTTCCCCGCGACCAGCGAAGGGGAAGTGACGATGACCGTTTCAGCGAAGCGCCCGCCGGCGTCGTTTCCGCGGAGCTGCTCGTCCAGGTCTTCCGCGCGATTCGCCTCGGTCGTGACAAGGTTGCGTTGCTCAGTGGTGACGTAGTTGCCGATGCTGCCGGCGAACATGAATGCGATGGCGATGATCGCAGCCCACACGCCAAGCGTGAGCCACGGCCGTGTGGCCGATGCACGGGCAATACGCCCCGTGATTCCTACTTTCATGATGTTTCTCCTTATGAAGGAGGGCAGCGCGCCGGCACGGCGGCCCCGTTTTTTGGGTGTGCGAAACACAGGTCAGGTGCGTGAGCACGTGACGTATGAGGTGGTTGTTAGTCCTGGTCGGGGTAGTGGAAGACCTCGTCGAGGGTGACCTGGAGGGCCCTCGCGATCTGGAACGCCATTTCAAGCGACGGCGAATACCGTCCCTGCTCGATGGCGATGACGGTCTGGCGCGTGACTCCGAGGAGCTCAGCCAGATCCGCTTGAGTCATGTCGCCGCGCTCGGTGCGTAGCGCCCTGATGTTGTTGGTGACGCGGGTTGGCTTTTGGCCGCCCATTGTCTAGAAGCCTCGCCTGTAGGCGCGGATCTTCACGGTGGTTTCGACGATGGCGCCGATGGTTCCGATGAGAAAGAGAAAGTTGCCGATCCAGAATGTGTCGGCGTCGATCATTGCGAGCGCGAGTGCGCCAGCGAGACCCACGCTGATGACTCCTTGCGTCTTGCGACTTCCGTAGCGCTTGATCTCCTTGTCGCGCTCGTCGACGCCGTGGTCGATTTCCGTTGATCGTCCTCTGACGCCTTGGCCGATGGCTGCGGCGATGGTCGCGAGGATCGTGCCCACGATGGTGCCCGCGATCGAGAGTCCCATCGCCCACAACAGGGGCACCACCCAAGAGATCTCGCTCGCAGGAGTCTCGCGCAACCGGCTGAGAATGACGGCAAAGTACGTGCCCGACGTGAGGATCACCGCGACCAGGTACACCCAGACGGTGCGCTCCTCCGTGGTCATGGGCCCACGTTCATCGTCCTCAAGCGCGCGCGTGAATCCGTGGTCGCTATTCATTGGGAATCCCATCACGGTAGGCGGCCAGCTGAGCGGTCGCGCTCGACAGTGAGCCAAGGTAGGCGCCCGTAAACAGCACGCTAGCGGCCCAGAAGGTGTCCACCTTGAGCGCGAGCAGTATCAGCGTGACGAGCACCGCGAGACCGGTGAGCTCGGCGTCTCGCGCGCCGCCGAGCCGAGCGATGTCGCGGTCGCGCTGGTCGACCGCGCGGTCTCCGCGGGCGGCCACTCGAGACACGATGGCTGTGACCGCGTAGAGACCCCCGCCGATTGCGAGGCACAGCAGCAGCGGCCCCTCCCACGCGACCTCATTCAGGGGCAGGTCGTCATTGGCTGCGCGGAACCCGACGATCACCCAGTACGCGATAAACACGATCACGCCAAGGCGAGTGCCAATGGCTAGCGTTCGTTCTGACGGCGTCATGTCCTTCTCCCATGTCAAAGATTGTTGACATTGAGAGACTAGGGCAGGCCGCGCCGTCATGTCAACAATTCTTTACATGACGTTCGTTTCGACTAGGGGGCGACCTACTCGACGCCGGGCACGGCAGTCTGCGTCATGCCGGTGAGGATCGCGTCAATCGCCCAGTGGGCGCGTTGCTCACCTGAGCCCGCAAACATCACTTCCCCCACGGCGCTGAGGTGCGGGAACTTGTCCGTCGCTAGGCTCGCGCGGAACGCGTCGAGCGCAAGCAGATCGTCGTCATAATTCGCGGAGTGCTCTGCCGCGCTCGCCGTAGCGTGCAAGAGCAGCAGGTCCACGCCCCACGCGGCCCGAGCCGGCGGGATCCCGCCCTCTTCGAGTAGCTCGAGCAGGCGATCCACGAAGTGCAAGGACCCATCGCCGGTTGGGCGGGCCGTCACCGCTGATCGCGCGAGTTCTGGGTGCTTGAGCAGCACAGACATCGAGTCGCCAAGGAGCCTCTTAATGCGGTCGCGCCAGTCACCACGCGTGTCACCGAGGTCGATGGTGCTGAGCAAGTGGTCGAGCATGAAGCCGTGCAGCTGCACAACGGAACGCACGTGCACATAGATGGAGGCCGGCCCTGTATTGAGTTCGTGGGCAATGGAGCGCATCGTCACCTTGCCCAAGCCCTTGGTGTTCATGATCTTCATGGCGGTGTCGACGATGGCTTCTCTGCTGAGAGAAGCTCTTCGCCCTCGCTGGTGGCCGCGCGGGCCGCGCTCATTTTGCGCTTGCATCTCGGCCAACTGCTCGGCCATCTTGCGCTGGAACTCGTCGCGCATCTCGTTGCGCAACTTGATGGCTTCCTCGCGGAACTCGCGACGCAGCTGGTTGGCCTCAGGGCCGCTTCGCCAGTCGTTTTTGCCATTCGCCATACGTCTACTGTAGGGGAAACCCAGTTCAAAAGCGAACGCGTTCGGTAATTACTTGCGTTTTAACGAACATGTTCGGTACGATCGTGTTCGTGCCCGGCTGGAACCAGCGTCGGGCCTAACGAAAGGAGCGCCCATGACTAACTCAGAATGGGCAATCGAGGCACACGGCCTCGTCAAAGACTTTGGCGAACAGCGTGCGGTCGACCACATCGATCTCAACGTTGCGCCCGGCATCGTCTACGGGGTGCTCGGCCCCAACGGCGCCGGCAAGACCACCACTATCCGCATGCTCGCCACGCTGCTCGGCATCGACGAGGGAGAGGCCAAGATCTTTGGCCACGACGTCGTCAAGGACGCTCACCGCGTGCGCCAACTCATCGGCGTCACGGGCCAATACGCGTCCGTCGACGAGACCCTCACGGCGCGCGAGAACCTCGACATCTTTTGCAGGCTGCAGGGGCTGAGCGGCAAGGCGGCTCGCATTAAGGGCGACGAACTGCTCGCATCCTTCGCGCTCACCGATGCCGCGAACAAGCCGCTCTCCAAGTTCTCTGGCGGAATGCGGCGCAGGCTCGACCTGGCCGCGAGCCTCATCGCCCGCCCGCCGCTCATCTTCCTCGACGAGCCCACCACGGGCCTTGACCCGCGCACGCGTTCCCAGATGTGGGACACCATTCGCGAACTCGTTGCCGCAGGCTCCACCGTGCTGCTGACCACCCAGTACCTCGACGAGGCGGACCAACTCGCTGATCGCATCGCGGTCATCGACACCGGTCGCGTTGTCGCTGAGGGAACGGCCGACGAGCTCAAGGCGCTCGTCGGCACCTCCGCGCTGCAGGTCACGCTCGCCGAGACGGCCGATGCCGAGGAGGCAACCCGCGTCATCTCGTCCATCACGGGATCGGAAGCAACGCTCTTGGCAGAGAGCCACAGGGTCAACGCGCCGCTCACCGACACGGGCGTCGTCACCGACGTGCTTGTTGCGTTGCGCGAGCGCGGCATCGAGGTCACCGAGCTGTCGCTGCAGAAGCCCAGCCTCGACGAGGTCTTCCTCACCATCACCGGCCACACCGCCGAATCCGCAACTGACAACGAGAGCGAGGTGGACGCAGCATGAGCGCGATCACAACGACAGCTGTAGCTCCCGGGTTTGACCGGGACCTTGCCCGCCACGTTTCGCTCCGCCAGACCTGGCGCGACTCGATGATCATGGCCAGGCGAGCGATCATCAAGATGCGCCGCACGCCTGAGCAACTCATCGACGTGACCCTGCAACCCATCATCTTCACGGTGATGTTCGCCTACATCTTTGGCGGCGCCATCTCCGGCGACGTGCAGAGCTATCTGCCCCTCTTCATCCCCGGCATCCTCGTGCAGACAGTGCTCACGGGAGCCTCCGCAGCCGGCACCACGCTGCGCGAGGACATGGACAAGGGCGTGTTCGATCGCTTCAAGTCCTTGCCAATCGCGCGCATCGCGCCGCTCGCGGGCGCCCTCACGGGCGACATCGTGCGCTACCTGATCGCTGGCACCATCACCTTCGTGATGGCGTTCATCATGGGCTATCGCCCAGCCGGCGGACTGCTCGGCGTGGCTGCGACCATGCTCCTCGTCATGGCCTGCGGTTGGGCGCTGTCGTGGATATTCGCCTTGGTAGGCGTGTCCATGAAGTCCGCTCGCGGCGTCCAGGGCATCGCGTTCCTGATCCTGTTCCCGCTGACGTTCCTCTCGAGCGCCTTCGTGCCCACAGAGACGATGCCCGGCTGGCTGCAAGGCTTCGTGAGGCTCAACCCCGTGACCCACATCATCAGCGCGGCGCGCGAGCTGTGCAATTACGGCACCTTCGGCGCCGACGGCTGGTACGCCTTGCTTGGGTCCGCCATCGTGATCGCGATCTTCGCGCCGCTCGCAGTGCGCAAGTACCGCACGCACACGTAGTAGCCTCCGAAGCGTCACGGGCGGCCCTGCATGTCGAGACGACAAGTCTCTGTCAGTCGACATCGGGCCGCTTTTGCGTGTCCGCTACACTTTTTCTGAGGCGCCCCGCACGTGAGCGCATGGAGGCAGTCATGACAAAGCTCTAGGTCGCCAGACCTCGCGTCTGGCCACGGTCCACTTACCGTCCAGACCCCTCGGAGCTTTCATGCACGCCCTTTCCTTTTCACACCTTTCCTTTTCTTGGCCAGACGGCCGCCCTGTATTTCGCGACCTCACGTTTGCTGTGCCACCGGGCCTGAGCGGCGTCGTTGGCCGCAACGGCATCGGCAAGTCGACCCTGCTTCGCCTTGCCATCGGCGAATTTCGCCCGACGCTGGGGCACGTCGAGCGCCCCGCTGACCTCGCGTACGTTCCCCAATTGGTGACGCTCGCGACAGAGGCCACGGTCGCCGAGGTGCTTGGGATTGCCCCAAGGTCTCCGCCCTGCGCGCCATCGAGGGTGGTTCCGCCGACCCCGCTCACTTTGACGCGCTCGCCGACGACTGGCTCGTGGAAGAGCGCTCGCTGGGAGTGCTGCGATCGCTGGGCCTTGGCGCGCTCGATCTCGACCGCACGGTGGGCAAGGTCAGTGGTGGCGAGGCGACCCTGCTCGCGGTGAGCGCGGCTCTGCTTAAGGCGCCGTCGGTGCTGCTGCTCGACGAGCCAACCAACAATCTCGACACCGAGGCAAGGGACCTCCTCACCGCTGCGCTCGCGCGCAGGCAGGGCGCGACGCTCGTCGTCACCCACGACCGCCAGTTGCTCGGCGCCGTGGAGCGCATCGGTGAGCTTCGTGAGCGCGACGAGCGCACGTCGGAACTGCGGTGGTTCGGCGGCAACATCGCCGCGTTCGACGAGGCGATCGCCGCCGAGCGCGATACAGCTCGCCAGACCCTGGCCAACGCCAAATCCGTGGCACAGAAGGAGCACCGAGACCTGCGCACTCGCGTCGAGGGAGACGGCAAGCGCCGTCAGCGCGCGGCGAAGGCGCGAGCCAACGCAGAGGTGACCAGCGGGAGGCGTCAAGGCGAAGCAGGATCAGGCGGCAAAGACGGAGGCACGAGTCTCGAAGGTTCACGAGGCACGGCTCGAGGCCGCAACCGAGGCGCTTGCTGACGCGAGGGCCGCGATTCCCCGCGACCGCAGCATCCGCATCGAGCTCCCCGAAACGAGGGTGCCGTCACGAAGAGCCGTGGCACAGCTCGACGGTGTCGTGACGCGCGCGGGCACAGCGATGACCGCCGCGATTCAAGGCCCCGAGCGAATCCTCCTCGCGGGGCGCAATGGTTCAGGCAAGACCACGCTCATCGAAACCCTCTTGGGAGAGGTGACACCGGCGTCGGGCAGTGTGAGCGTGAGCGTGCCCGTTGGCTACTTGCCCCAGCGGCTCACCGTGCTCCGCGATGGGGCGAGCGTCGTAGACAACGTGCGCGAGCGAGCGCCTGGTGCTGCTCCGCAAGAGATTCGAGATCAGCTGGGCAAGTTCCAGTTCCGCGGTGAGCGAGCCGACGCGCTCGCGGGCACGCTGAGCGGTGGCGAGCGCTTCCGTGCCGCGCTCGCGTGTGTGCTGCTCGCGAGGCCGCAGCCGCAGCTTGCTCATCCTCGACGAGCCTACGAACAACCTGGACTTTGAGTCCCAGGCGCAGCTCGTGCAGGCGCTTGAAGGCTTTGAGGGGGCGCTCATCGTGGTGAGCCACGACGACGCATTCGTTGACGCGATCGGGCCGACTCGACTGTGGGAAATAGTGGAAGGGACGGTGCACGATGCGCCAATTTCTTAAGGTGGTGTCATGACTGACTACGACGACGGGCACTTCGACGAGGCCATCGCGGTCGATTACGACAAGGGCGCGGACTACATGTTCGTGCCAGAAGTCCTCGATCCAACGATCGATACCTTGGAGCGCCTCGCGCGTGGCGGTCGCGTTCTCGAGTTCGCGATCGGCACGGGACGCGTCGCGCTGCCGCTCGCGGAGCGCGGGATCGACGTGTCCGGCATCGAGATGTCGCGGCCCATGGTCGCGCAGATGCGCGGCAAGCCGGGCGGCGGCGACCTCGAGGTGGTCATCGGCGACATGACCAAGGCGACGGTCGAGGGCGAGTTCTCTCTCGTCTACCTCGTCTACAACACGATCGGCAACGTCATCACGCAGGACGGCCAGGTGGAGGTGTTCCGCAACGCCGCGCGCCACCTCGCGCGCGGCGGTCGCTTCCTCGTGGAGATCGAGGTGCCAAGGCTCCAGCGGCTGCCGGAGGGCGAGCGCTTCGTGGCTTTCAAGGTGGTCGAGGGTTACGCGGGTGTCGATGAGTACGACCTCGTCAACCAGCAGCTCCTGTCACACCACGTCTCCGTGCGCGCGGACGGCAGCGGGCGTCGCACAACAAGACTCCCCAGCGTTACGTGTGGCCGTCGGAGCTTGACCTGATGGCCAAACTTGCTGGCATGACCCTCGAATCCCGGTGGGAAGACTGGCACCAGAGCGAATTCACTGCCGACTCTCACAGCCACATCTCCGTCTACGTGAAGGACTGATCATGGCCGCAGACCCAGAACTCGTGGAGCGCATCCACGCGCTGCTCGCCGACGAGCCGAGCCTCGAGCCCAAACGCATGTTCGGCGGTGTTGGGTTCATGGTGGAGGGCTCGCTTGCGTGCGCGGCGATGGGAGGCGGCGGCCTGCTTGCCCGCGTTGGGCGAGAGGCGGCGCCTGGACTCATCGGCCCCGGCGTGGAGCAGATGGAGATGCAGGGCCGCGCCATGACGGGTTGGCTGCGCGTTTCGCCCGACGCTTGCGAGGCCGACGCGGAACTCGCGGCCTGGGTGCGGCGTTGCGTCGAGTTTGTGCACAGCCGGTTGGACTCCTAGGCCACGCCATAGACGGTGTAGACGGCGACGGCAATCGCGCCAGCGAACAACACGGCGAGTAGCCGTGAGGGCCACGTAGGCACCCGCCATGCGGCGAGGACCAGCAAGACCGCAACGCCGACTGCAGCCTGCGTCCACCAGTAGGCGGCAGGGGTTGTGTCGGCGATGCGCGTGATCCCGTGCAACGCCTCTCCCACCAGGATGCCGGGGAAGACGGCGGCACCAGCGGCACGTAGCGGGGGCGAAACCCGTGCGCGCAAGCACCACCATGCGAGCCCCATCGTCGCGCCAGCGATCACGCCCGCGGTACCCCACAGCGCGATCCAACTCGCGTTGCCAGCGAAGCCGCGCACGTGCGACGTCACGTAGTAACCGGCAACGAGTAGCGGCGCTGCGAGCGCGCCGAGCAAGGTCGCGCCCCACCAGCGCTTGGCCGCGAGGGAGCGCAAGCGCCGGCGACAAGCACGATAGGCGCGGCCGAGTTGAAGAGCGGAGCCAACGCGTCGAGCCGCATACGTCTGGCCGTAGCTCAGCGCCACGCCGGCCGCGAACGCGAACGCAAGCGCGGCGGCCCACCTAAGCGCGCCTCCGATCACGCGAGCCGTCCTTCGCCGAAGATCGCTGGCAGGCCGCCGATGGGGATGAGTTCATGGCGCTGGTCGTACCCCACCATGAGGAGGCGGATGGTGCTCACCAAAGCTTGCGTGGCGTCGGACTGCAGCCACGCTTTGTGCGCCTCGTCGCTTTGCCATGCCTCCGCGATCCAGATGCCGTTAGGGTCCGCGGGATCCACGGCGACCATGTAGGTGATGCAGCCAGGCATGTCGCCGACGTCCATGACGAGCGCTCGCGCGAGTTCATCGCGATTGCCCGGCGTGGCCTCGATGCGGCCGATCATGGCCGTCGGCGGTGATGCGTTCATGGGCCAAGGCTAATCGCGCGCGAGACCCAGCTCATCGATCGCCGCGACCCGGTCCGCTTCAAGCTGGCCGGCTGCCTCGAAGGCAACGGCTGCGCGCAGCTCCTCACGATTCTTGACGCCGAGGATGAGGGTGTCGACCCCGTCCATATGCAGCGCGTACCGATGCGCGACTACTGCCGGGTCCTCGCCCCACTCTTCGCAGAGCCTCCGGAACGGCGCGGCGAGTCGCAAGTCGCGGCCGTCTGCGCTGTCCGGGTCGATCTCGCGGTCAAAGGCCGCGGTGAGGGCGCCAGCTTGGACGGCGCGGATTCCCATCACGCCCACGCCGGCGCTTCCTGCTGCCGCGATGATGTCGCGTGGCCGTGCCGTTGGAGAGCCGCCGGTAAGTGAGCCGGGGGAGTCGAGTAGGTTCGCTACCGCCTGGATCACAGCTGGGCGTTGAGCGGCGCCGACCGCCGCGATGATCGCCTCTGGCGTGTCGACGCCCGTCAGAGCCCAGTGCCGGATCAGGCCGTCGTGCGACGAGCGTTTCGAAAGCGGGAATGACCTCGTCCACGTAGATCTGCCAGGGCGTATACGTATCGATGTCACGGCCGACTGTCGCTGTGTGGGGCGCGCCGGGCGGCGGGCCGATGTGCCCGTGCAGGAAGAAGGCGTCCACATGGTCCACGCGCATGGCTGCGAGGCTGCGCTCTAGAGAGGCGCGGAAGGTGGCAAGCACCGTGCCTGGCTCCGGGTTGCCGATTCCACACTTGGTGGTCAGGAGCACGCCGGTGGGGAGGCGGCCGTCGAAGGCCTCGCCGATGAGTTCCTCGCACACGTTGTAGCCGGGGGCAGCGTCGAGCACCGTGATGCCCGAGTCGATTGCTTCGCGCAAGGTAGCGATGCCCTCTTCGCGCGTGGTGACGCCCCACAGCGCGCCGATTCCGCCGCCGCCCAGCGTGAGCGCGCTGACCGGGCCCAGTGAGCCGAGCGTCCTTGTCTGCATTACGCGCCCGCCTCGTTGAGTTCGGCAATCTGGTCCGTGGTTAGTTCCACATCCAGCGCCTCGATGCACTCAAGATACTGATCAAACGTGCGGGGGCCGATGAGCGGGAGCACGCGCGGAGTCTCGCGCGCAAGCATCCACGCGAGCACAACTTGGTTTCCCGTAGCGCCCGACGCCGTGGCCACGCGATCGACGGCCGCTAGCTTGGCGTCGGCGTCCGGCCCGTTGTACGGATGCATCGCCCCAAAGCTCGCCGCGCGCTTTGCGGGCTCTGAGTAGAGCCCCTTGAGCACGGGAGAGTAGGCGACCAGTTGCAGGTCTGGGTAGGTCTCGAGGTAGTCGAACTGCTCGGCGTCAACGATCGACATGTGGCGAATGCCGGCGCGTCGTGCCAGGTAGGAGTGCTGTTGCTGGAGCGCCTGCGGTTGCGGCCAGCCATTCGCCTCGGCCACTGCGCGAATCTGCGCAAGCCTCCACGTGGCCACGTTTGACCAGCCGTATGCCCCAACCCTGCCGTCGGCGACGAACGAGGCAAAGGTGCCAACGGCGTCGGGCAAGGGCGTCTGGCGATCGTCCACGTGGTTGTAGTAGAGGTCGATGCGGTCGGTCTGCAGGCGCTCGAGCGATCCGGCGAGCGCGTCCTTCAGCACCTGCGGCGAGGCGCCAACGAACTTGGTGCGCGCGACCCCCCAGTTGGAGGTGCCGTCCGCGTTCCACACGCCGTCGAGGTCGGTGAGCATGCCCGTCGCCTTGGTGGCGAGGAACACCTCGTCGCGGACGCCGGTGTCGGTGAGCCAGCGGCCAAGCAACGACTCGCTGTGGCCGCCCATCTCGCCGGGAGCCTCCCACCAGCAATAGCAGTCGGCGGTGTCGATCATGCCTTTGGCGCCCGCGTAGCGCGGGGTGACTTCGCCGATGAAGTGGTCAAGGATGCGGCGCGCTTGCGTCTCAGGGGTGCGCGTGCCGAAGATCATCGCGCCGAGCGCGATGGGCGTGAGGAGGGTCTCCGTGGTGCCGAACTGCGATGCGGTGTGTGCCATGTCTCGACGCTAAATCTTGGAGTGCACTCCAAGTCAAGAGCGTATGGTGTTTCTATGACAGAAATCAGCATCGACGAGGTTGCGCACCGCATGGGCATCTCCAAAGACACACTGCGCTACTACGAGAAGGAGGGCTTGCTGCCGCCCATCCGGAAGGGCGCCAACGGCCACCGCCGGTACACCGACGACGACATGGGCTGGGTGAGGACGCTGCAGTTGTTGCGCGGAACGGGCATGCCGATTCGCGAGATGAAGGAGTTCGTCGCGCTCACATGGGCTGGCGACCACACCGTGGCGGACCGGATCGAAGTGCTCGAGCGCTACCGAGTGCAACTGCGAGACCGTATGGCTGCCGACGTTGAGCGGCTCGCGTTCCTGGACTACAAGATCGACATCTATTCGGGGATGCTCGCGATTCAGCGGGCCGAGCCGGCGGACATCGCGGGCGTGGCCGCGAACTAAGCGGCGACCACCGGCGCCTCGGCTGTAGCGCGCAGCGCATCCGCGGCTGGCGTCGCGGACCAGCCGAAGCGCGTTTCGAAGTGCGTCGCATGGGCGATGAAGGGCTTCTCGAACTCGTACATCATCTCCACGCTTGCGCGCAGGGGGGCATTGAACAGGCCGATCATTCGCGCGCCTAGACCTCGGAGCGCTTGGATCTTTGCCGGCCCCTCGTTGCCAACGGCGCTCCACAGCGCGTCGCACAACTCGCGCTGCGTCATGGGGCTCAGGGAGGGGAGAATCCACGCGCGACCGTAGGCGTCGTCGGCGAGCGCGATGTCCGCCATCGCGCGGGCAACGTCGGGGACGTATGAGAACGAGTGCGGCTGGTCCAGCTGCGCCAAGCACCTTCATGGCCTTGGCGTTGCGCGCGGGGTTCACGAGCAGGTCTTGCGTCAACTTGTACCCGGAGCCCACGTAGTTTGACGGCCGTGTGAGCACCACCTCAAGCCGACCGTCCGCATGCGCGGCGAGTGCCTCGTCGGCCATTGCCTTCCGGACGCGGCCTTTCACGGAGCATGGCCGCTCTGCGGTGCCGTCGGTGATTACGCCGCCCTCCCCCTCGCCGTACATGTAGAGGTTGTCTGCGATGACGAGCTTGGCGCCAACGGCAGCCGCGGCGTTGACGATCGAACGCTGCAGCGCAGGGAACTCATGCTGCCAGCGGTGGTAGGCGGGTTGAGTGGTGTGGACAACGACGGTGCTCCCCGCGAGGGCCGCGGTCAGGGCCGCTTCGTTGCCAGCGTCGGCCCGCGTGTGCCCGACGCCGGGCGGAAGGTGGCCGCTTGGCTCGCCCCTGGAGACGGTGCGAGTTTCCAGGTCGCGGCTGGTGAACTCGCGAGCGAGGGCCGCCCCTAGGGTACCGGTTCCGAGAATCGTGATGGTCATGATGCTCTCCTTACTTAACGCTGTTATTTAGATGGGTTGGGTTGAATCTGGTCGTTAACGAGGGGGTTTACTTGAGGGCGGTGAGCTGGGCGTCGAATGCTGCGACGGCGCGGGCACGCACGGCGTCGGGCTCGAACAGGGTGATCTGGCCGCCGAACACCAAGGCCAGCGACACGACGCCATGGAGCACGGACCACAGCATTGCCGCCGCTTCGCGAGGATTACCTGCGCGCAACTGGCCGGTCGCCATGGCCGCGCCGACGATTTGGGTAAGTCCCTGGAACGACGCGGGTTCGCCTGGTGCCTGAAGGGCCCATTTCTTTGGGCGGATGAACATCACGTCGTAGAGAACCGGGTTGTCGAGAGCGAATGTCACGTAGGCGTCTGCGCTCGCTCGCAAGCCGTCGTACGGGCTCGCGGCGGATCGCGCCGCGCTCTCGAGCGATGCCCCGAACTCCTCGAACCCAGAGCTGCAGACCGCGAGCATGAGCGCGTTCTTGTCCTCGAAGTGCAAGTAGATAGTGGTCGCGGAGTAGCCAATGGCGTTCGCGACCTCGCGCATCGACAAGCCGTCCGGTCCCTTCTCGACGAAGAGCGCCGTGGCGGCCTCGAGTATCGCGCCGCGCACGTCGGTGGTGCCGGAGTCGGGGCGGCGAGGGACCATGAGTGCGAATCTACTTAACGGCGTTAAGTGTGTCAAGCCAACTGACGAGATTCAGCGCGGCTGGGGATTGACCGCCACCGTCGCGGTGCCCTTGTCAAGGATGATCGTTGCAGTGCCACCGCGGTTGGTGGGAACGGTGATGGTGTTGCCGTCTACGTGGGCAAGCGAGATGTCGGCATAGAAATCGGCCCACTGGTCCGGTGACCAGGTGTTCGCATATAGCTGTCCCTCCCGAAGGTCCGTCGCATCGAGGGCCGATCGAGGGAAGGGGATGCGGACGTCGGGCCCTGACGCGAGCGGATTCACCACCACCGCTTGCGTGGTGAGACCGTAAACGTCGCCGACCGGGTTGTACACGAGTTCGTAGCGCACGTCGTCCGTCGACAGGTGCCAGACGGACTCCGTGCCGTGTGCTGTAGGTAGAGGCTCAGCCGTCGTGGCCACGCCGTCTGGATGCTGGTCCTGGAACGTCTGCACGACACTTTCGACGCTGCCCGCCCTGAAGTCGACGCTGCTGCCGCTGTCGAACGAGGTGTCGTTGCGGATGTCAACCGTCAGGCCGGGGTCGTTCGGCGGATCAAGGCTCTCGACGTACACGGACGGAACGGTGCCACCGTAGAAGAATCCCCAAACCACGTAGGTGACCGGCGCGACGATCAAGAGAATGCCAAGTGCGAGCAGCGAAGCGCCGGGGTAGCCCTTGTGCTTGCTGAGCCTGACCGCGCCGGCAATGATTGCCGCGACGGCCACGATGGTCCACGCCAGGATGAGGTTCCATCCGTCCACCGTCGCACCCCCTTGTTTCGTGGCACGACAGTAGCGCGAGCCGCCGTCAGGTGCCCAGCATCGGCCCGCCGAAAGAATTCACCGGACGCAACTCGATCCGCCCAAAGTGACTCGCGGGGTTGCGCCGCGCGAGTTCCACGGCGTCCTCGAAGGTCTCGCACTCAAGTAGTGCGAACCCGGCGAGCGTCTCCTTGGTCTCCGCGAAAGGACCATCGGTGACGAGCAGCTTGCCGTCGCGCACGCGCACCGTGTGCGCGGTCTCGCGCTCCTCGAGCCGAACGCCAAGGTCGTATTCGCCGCGAGAGCGCGCATAGTCAAACCATTCATCCATGTCTGGCGCGTTCACCTCGTCCTGTGCGGAGTGGTCAGGGTCAAGCACAATCATCATCACGAACTTCACGGTCGCCTCCTTGGGGCTGATGCTGACTCTACGAAACGGAGAGCTTGATTCCGACGCTGAGCGCATGTTCGTGTAGCGTTCTCAAGTTGAGTATTACCTGCAGTTCATATTGACCTGAATATCTGGTCAAGTTAATATTGACTAGAATATTGCTTCAAGCAGATAAGGGTCGCGCATGTTCATACACAACACCAAGCAGTTTGCCAACCTCGCGCGTCGTCGCCGATTGGCCCTGGGGCTGACTCAAACCCAGCTCGCTGAGGCGATAGGACGCAGTCAGACTTGGATTTCAGAGCTCGAATCCGGGCGAACAGTGCCGCTCCTTGACTCCGCGTTGCTAGTCGCTGGCGCACTCGAACTCGAGATCGATGTTGCGGAAAACCCGCGAGTCGCACCGTGAGCGAACGCCTAGAAGCGTGGTTCAACGGTCGTCAGGTAGGCATGTTTACGCGCGCCGGCGGCAAAGCGATGTTCGAGTACTCCGACGATTGGCGTCACGGTGCTGGGGCGTTTCCGATCTCGCTCGCTCTTCCCCTCAGCCGAGCGCGGACTGAGGGCGCGGCGGCGCTGGAGTTCCTTGACGGACTATTGCCAGACAACGATGGCGTGCGCGGTAGTTGGGGACGCAAGTTCCAAGTCGATGCAGGTAATCCGTTCGCGCTCCTGCGTTACGTGGGCCGGGATGTGGCTGGCGCCATGCAGTACGTTGACCCCGATTCCGATTTGCCTGTTGAGGAGGGCGGCGAACGTCGGCTTGACGAAAGCGCCCTGGCGCTCTTCATAAAGCGCGGCCTCGAAGAGTCGGCTACCTGGGGAGTTCCCGGCTCCGCGGGGCGCTTCTCGCTCGCTGGTCAGCAGGCGAAGATGGCGGTTTGTCGCGAAGATGATGAGTGGATGCAACCGACTCGCGACGAACCGAGTACGCACATCCTTAAACCCGGCCTTGTGGATTACGACGGCTCGGCGCTCGCCGAGCACCTGACCATGCGGCTTGCTGCCGAGGTGGGGCTCAACGTTGCGCAGACAGAGATGGTCAAGTTCGAGGATGTGTTCGCGGTCGCAGTCACGCGTTTCGATCGGCGACGGGCGGCGGACGGTGAGGTCGAACGTGTACACCAAGAGGACTTTTGTCAGGCACTTGGCGTGTCGCCCCGCCTCAGGTATGAGAATGACGGTGGTCCAGGCCTGCTCGACATGGCCGAGGTACTTTCGCAGGCGCTACCTGCTCTCGCATCCGTGAGCGCGAAGCGCGCACTTCTTGATGCGGTCGCGTTCAACTGGCTCACGCTGGGTACAGATGCGCACGCGAAGAACTACTCGCTGCAGCACGACTTGGGGGGCAGCGCATTGGCGCCGCTGTACGACCTCATGTCAGCTGCACCGTACCCGAAACAAATCGATCCTCGCGCCGCTTCCACCAAACTTGCTCAAGCGATCGGCGGGGAGTACCGGTTCCGGTGGGTGGCGGAGCGCCACTGGGCCGCGCTCGCGCGGGGCCTGGGTCGCAAGCCCAAGGACGTTGTTGCGCGCGTGGAAGAACTCGGCGTCCTTATTTCCGAGCGAGCATCCCAAGTCGCTGAAGTCCACGGTAAGAGCGATATTGAATTCGCCGATCGATGGCAATCCTCTGTGCGGCGGTGGGTCGACGGAGTCCGCCAGGTTCGGTCGTCGTAGTTTCCGCGGCAGGAATCGACGCGAGCCGCCGCGCGTTGGTCACCACGTGACCGAAACCAAGACGCAACTTCAGATCGACGTGTGGGCCGACATCGTTTGCCCGTGGTGCTACGTGGGCGAGGCGCGCCTAGAGAAGGCGGCGAACGCCCTCGCGGGCGACGCCGACGTGACCATCACCCCGCACGCCTTCGAGCTCGACCCCAACCACTCCCACCCGGAGAAGGTCCTGGACATGCTCGCGCGCAAGTACGGGCGCAGCCCAAGTGACGCAGTCAGCATGGACTCGCGCGTTGCCGACATGGCGCGTGAAGAGGGGCTTCCGTATACGTCGGATCGCGTCACCGCGAACACTTACAGCGCTCACCGCCTCATCGCGGCCGCTCAGCAGGAGGCGGGTCTGGGCCTCGCGGTGCTCGGCGCGTTCCAGCGCGGTCACTTCTCCGGTGAGCTCAACCTCGGTGACGCCGACGCCCTGGTTGCCGCAGCGTCGGGCGCTGGCTTTGACGTGGGTAGGGCGCGCGAGGTGCTCGACGGTGACGACTATGCGGACTCTGTGCGCGCGGACCAAGCGCAAGCGCGCGAATACGGCGTGACAGGGGTGCCGTTCACCGTGGTCGGCCAGCGCTTTGCGATCCCTGGCGCCGCCGCGGCAGAGCACTACGAAAAGGTGCTCCGCACGGCCCTGGATTAATCTCTTTTCAAGAATTGTCGCGCGTCCCGTGTCACGATTCGTGGAGTGGTCGAGCGCGGCGAAGGTCCGGGCTCGGACTAGGAGAGATCCATGAAGTACCTGATGACCGTCATCGTTGAGAAGATCGACGACCCCGCGGAGGACGAAGGCAAGGACATCGAGCTGTGGGTGTCGGAGCACGACGCCGACGGCTCGCGCTTCTGGGGCGACCGCCTCGCGGCCGCATCCCAAGCAAAGACCGTGCGCATCCGCAAGGGCGGCACGCTCGTCACCGACGGCCCGTTCGCCGAGGCGCACGAGGCCATCGCCGGCTTCGACATCCTCGAATGCGATTCGATGGACGAGGCATTGGCAGTCGCCGCAGACCACCCGATGAGCCGCGACGGCGCAATTGAGGTTCGCCCCTTCTACGACTGGAGCAATGGATGGTGAATCCTGACAACATCGTGGCGCCTGTGATCGAACCCGGGGTAAAGCTCTATGGGCCAATCTCATACTTTCCCTCGATGGAGAAGAAGTACGGGCAGCCGATGCAGGTGTGGATCGACATTGCCGACGAGCACCTTGCCGCGGGCGAGGCGCACATGAAGGTCGTCGAGTTCCTCAAGACCGAACACGGGATGGGGCACGGGCACGCCAACGCCCTCGTGGGTTGGGTCAAGGAGAAGCGGGGCTAGTTGCCCAGGCCTCGCAACGGCACCAGGCCGCGGTTGGTGCGGATGTCGCGGTAGTTCCACTGGAAGTCGCGCGCGTCTGCGAGCCAGCGCGCGAGCAGCTCGACGTCTATTTGGTCTGCGGCCGTGTATCGCGCCTCCGCTGCCTTGAAGCTGCCCTCGACCGCGAGCCCGGGCGCGGTGAACGACTGCCCGCTCCAGAACAGCAGGCGCACGGACGCCTTGAGTCGGTCGTAGCCGACGACAGGGTTGCCGTCGAAGAACCACACCGGGTGGGCGTGCCACACCTTGCGGTCGGCGTCGGGCAATTCGCGTTCGATGGTTGCGAGAAGGAGATCGCAGATTGCCAGGGAATCGGCGTCGAGGCGCTCGTGGTACTCGCGAATGTCGTCAGGGATGGCTCTCATCCCGTGAGCCTACGCGCCGGCGTATCGGTCGAGCAGGGTCCGCACTTCGGCGAGCGCCTGCTCGGACTTCGCGAGCTCCGCACGAAGTTCGTCGAGGGTGGCCGGGGTGAGCTCGGCCGGTGCTGCTTCGGCCGCTGGCTCGGTAGCCGCGACCTCCTCATCGTCCGCCTTGGAACCGAGAAACAGGTTCGCGAGGTATCCGGTGAACGTTCCGAAGATGCCCACGCCGATGACGATGATGAAGGCGCCCATGAAGCGACCCGCGGGCGTGACAGGGAACTGATCGCCGTAGCCGACGGTAGAGATCGTCACGATGGTGTACCAGAGGGCATCTGAGCCAGTCGTGATGTTCGCGTCGGGGGAGCTCTTCTCCAGATGAAGCATGAACAGGCTACCGAACTGCAGGACGAAGATGCCCATGAGCAACAGCACGAAGAGCGCGCTGCCCGCGCGGTCGCGGATGAGCGTGCGCGCAATATTCCGCACGCCAAGCGAGCGGAGCAGCCGCACCACTCGAACCAAGCGGAACACCCTGAGGACCTTGAACTGAGGGAAGGGCAGGCTCGCGAGCAGGTCGGCCCAACCGAAGCCGCGCAGGAAGTAGCCAGCGCGAGATGGAGCGGTGACGAGGCGGTACACGAAGTCGCCAAGGAAGATCGCGCTGAAGAGGGCGTTCATCGCGGCGATGACCACGTCGAGGCTTGGGTCCTCAACTGCGAGCAGGAGTACGAGGTTGACGATGGAAAGCACGGAGAGAATTCCGATGAAAATCTCGTACCCGGTGCTCTTTAGTTCGCTGCGTACCTTTGCCATGGCTGAGTTTTGCATGCACTGAGGCACTCGAGCGGGACCCATGCCGTCGCACGCAACCGGAAATTTTGCGCCAACTGTTGACAGCGTCGGGCATGCGACGTAACGTACAACCAAATGGTTATATATCCCGAACTCACAGAGCCCCAGGTGGACCGTATCTTCCACGCACTGGCGGACTCAACGCGTCGCGACATCATCCGGCGCACCCTCGAGGGAGAAGCGTCGGTGAGCGAACTCGCCGCGGCCTACCTCATGTCATTCGCCGCGGTCAGCAAGCACGTGGCGGTATTGGAAGGAGCGGGTCTCGTGACAAAAGAGCCTCGCGGCCGCGAGCGCATCGTTCGCGGCAATCCCGAGCAGATCCGGCGTGCACAGGTGCTGCTTGACCGGTACGAGCAAGTGTGGCGAGCGCGCATCGCGCGACTCGACTCGCTGCTCGCAGAAGACCCCAAGTAATCCCCGAAAGGAATTGCCATGCCTGTCATCTCATTCACGAAAGACCCGGCCGCACTCACCATGACCGTGATCTCGGAATTCCCTGTTCCGGTGCAGCGGCTTTGGGACGCGTACGCCGACCCCCGCCAGTTGGAGAAGTTCTGGGGGCCTGTCGAATGGCCCGCGACCTTTGTTCGGCACGACTTCGCGGTGGGCGGTCGGTCCGACTACTACATGACCGGCCCCGAGGGAAAAGGCCCCGAGGCCTACTGGAAGTTCCTCAGCGTGGACCCGGGCAAGAGCTTTGAGGTCGAGGACGGGTTCACGCCTTCCGACGACACCGAGCACGCGGGAGTTCCTCCCATGCGCATGTTGTTCACGTTCGAGCCCACCGGATCGTGGCTCCCGGGTCACCAACGTGACGCGCTTCGAGTCCACGGAAGCCCTCGAGATGGTGCTTGGAATGGGCATGGAAGAGGGCATGAAGTCCGCGATGTCGCAGATGGACGCAGGTTCTCGCGGATCTCGCCACCTTCGCTGCCGACCTCGGCACCGGCACGCAGATTCTCAGCGACACGCAGATTCGCGTGGCCCGGGTCATCCGCGGCACGGTGGACCAGGTGTGGGAGGCGCATCACAACCCTGACCTCATGAAGCGTTGGCTGCTCGGCCCCGACGGCTGGGAGATGACGGAGTGCGTCATTGCCGAAAACGTGGGCGACCAGTACCGCTACTGGTGGAAGCCGACCACGTCCGACGTGCCGGCCGGAGATGGCTGGCGGGTTCGGCTTCGACGGCGAGCTGCTTGAAAGCAACCCGCCGGTGCGGGACGTGACCACCGAGCACATGATCGACACCGACTACCCGTCAACCACCAACGAGCTCACGCTCACACCGGTAGACGGCGGAACCCTGTTGAGCCTCGTCATCACCTACCCGAACGCGGAGGTCCGCGACATGGTCCTCGCCACCGGCATGACCGACGGCATGGAGACCAGCTACCAGCGCCTCGAGCGCGAGGTTTTCGCGAGCGTCTAGGCCTTCTTTAGGCTTTGGTGCAGGCAACCCATCCGCGGTTGCCTGCACCATTGCGCGCAGGGCGTCGGAGTCCTCGAGCAGGTCCGCATTAACGATGGCGTAGTCCTTAGATCCGGGGTATGCCGGGCCGAGTTCCAAGCCCGCGCTCGCCGAGCTTTGCTTGAGGAAGATCGTGTCGTCGCACACGAACGCCACCACCTTGTCGTCGCAATACAGCCCGTACTCGCCGAACATGGCGCGCGCTCGCACATCGAGCGGCTCCAGCTGCTCCAGGATGTACGCGATCGTGTCCTTTGAGGTGCTCATGGCGCCACGCTACGCGGCGGCGCTGACAAGCGTGGCTACGACAACGGTCGCGCCAAGCTTCTTGTCCCGCCCGACGCTTGGGCTGAGTCCCGCATCAACCGCACGCTGAGAGGTGCGTTCAGCTTGGGCTCTGCTGGTCTCGACGATCACCACTCCGCCTGGGCGCAGCAACGTTGCGGCTGCTGCGAAGACTGCGGCCTGCAGGTCCGTGCCGTCCGGCCCGCCATCGAGCGCTCCTCTGGGCTCATAGTCCCGCGCCTCGCGGGGCATGAGAGCGATCTCGTCGCTCGGTACGTAGGGCGGGCACGCGGTAATGACATCGAATTGGCCGCTGAGCGCGGCGCCCATGTCTGACACCACGGCGGTCGCGCCGAATGGGGACAGGTTGAGGGCCGCCACAGCCACCGCCATGGGTCGAGATGTCCGCGCCGACAATCACAGCGTCGGGCCGGCGGCTGGCTACCAAAGCCGCGATGGCGCCAACGCCACAACATAGGTCAGCAAGCCGCCCGCCCGGCGGGAGTGCGTCGATCGCGAGCCGCGCCACGAGCTCCGTGCGCCGCCGCGGGACGAACACGCCGGGCGCCACCGCGAGGCGGAGTCCAGCGAACTCGACGAACCCCAACACGAGTTCGAGTGGCTCGCCATCGACGCGGCGCTGTACCGCCGCCTCGAGCGCGTCGCCGGAGAACTCGGCAACCAGTAGCGCGGCCTCGTCCTCCGCGAAGACGCAGCCGGCGGCCCTGAGGCGTTCCACGAGTGCTTGCGAACCCATGGGGCAAACCTAGGTCACAGCGTGGGCGGAGTTAGGCTTCGGCATGACCTTCGAGCCGGGCCAACGCGTTGTCGTGCGCTATCTGTTGCCAACGGGGAAGGCAACGGACGCGCTCGGCGTGCTGCTCGCTGCCGATGCCGAAACCCTCGTGGTCGACGGCAAGCGAGGCATCGAGCGCATCGCGGTGGCTACTGTCATTGCCGCCAAAGAGGTTCCGCCGCCCCCGCCGCCGCGCGGCACGTAGACCTCGCGGGGACGCGCGCCCGGCGGTAGCGTGTTGGAATGAGCCAGTACGCCATCACCTTCCCAGCCCGCACCATGGTCCTATCGCAGGAGCAGTTTGAGCAGGCGGGGATCGACGCCAATGCCGTCGTCGAGGACATGAAGGCCGCCGGTGTTTACGTTGCCGCGGGCGGCATCGACCCCGAGGCTCCGGTGGACCTGGTCATGGCGGACGCCACGACGGCCCGAGGCCCCTACCAAGACACCGAGGGGTTCAACGGTGGACTCACGATCATCGACGTCGCGACCCGTGAAGAGGCCGTGATGTGGGCCGCCAAGGTCGCGGCCGCCTGCCGCTGCCCTCAAGAGTTGCGTGGGCTCTTCTAGGACTCGGTCGCTCACCGCTCGCTAAGCGATGGCGAACTCGACCTGGGGATCTGACTCGAGGTGAGCGTCGGGCGCGCCCTTGCCTTCCGGCAAGAAGAGCCCGATGGCCGACGCGAAGATAAGGAAGCCAACGCCGGTCCAGATCGCGGGGATCGCCGCGTCCGTGTAGCCGGTGGGTGTGAACGTGCCTCCCGCGCCGGTGAACACTGCGGTGAGGATCGCGATGCCGAGTGCAACGCCAATCTCACGGACGGTGGCATTGGTGCCCGATGCCTTGGCGTGATCCTCGTCTCGCATGTGCGCAAGCACGGCGGTTGCAGAGGGCGCGAACACGAGCCCCATGCCGACGCCTGCCAGCACAAACGCGGGCACGAACTGCGCGTATGCCGTGTCGGGCGCCATGACCAACGCGATCCACGCAAGGCCAATGGCCATGCAGCGTTGTCCCCATGACGATCAGCAACCGCGTGCCCACTCGGGGCGCGATGATGCCGGCGAGTGGCGCCACGATGAGCGGCGCCATGGTCCATGGCATGGTCATCACACCCGCCTGCAGCGGCGATTTGCCTTGCACCACCTGCAGGAACTGAATGAGGATGAAGACCGCTCCAAAGATGCCGATCGAGAAGGTGATGCCCACGCCGTTGGCCGCGCTAAAACTGCGGTCGCGGAACAAGCACAAGCGGTAGCAGTGGGTCCGCAGCCCGGCGCTCCCACACACGAAGGCGACGATCAGTACCGCGCCGCCGACGAGGCCGGCAAGCACCTGTGCGCTCGTCCACCCGGCGTCGTTCCCGCGCACGATGCCAAAGACGATGCCGAACACACCAAGTGCAGCGAGGGCGAGGCCAACGAGGTCAAGCCGAACGCGCTTGCCGAATGACTCTGGAAGCGCCCACAGAGCGAGCGGGATTGCCGCGAGGGCAACGGGCACATTGAGCCAGAAGATCGCGTGCCAACTCAGGCCCTCGACCACAGCGCCGCCGATGAGCGGGCCCAGCGCAACCCCGAGGCCCGCGACGCCGCCCCAGATGCCAATCGCCATGGCGCGGCTCGCTCGCGGAACCGCACCGGCGATGAGAGCTAGGGAGAGGGGCATGATTGCCGCGCCGCCGATGCCCTGCAAGGCTCGCGCCGCGATAAGCATCTCTGGGCTCGTCGCCACCGCACACGCAGCGGACGCGGCCGCGAACAGCGCGATGCCTGCGGTGAAGACGCGCTTGCGGCCAAAGCGGTCGCCGAGGGCGACGGCCATGAGGATGAAGCTCGCGAAGGACAAGCGAGTACGCGTTGATGAACCACTGGAGTTCCTCGATGGACGCCCCAAGCGACTCCTGCATCACCGGCAAGCGCGTTGGTGACAACGAGGTTGTCCAGGGTGGCCATGAACGCGGGCAGCGAGGCTGCGGCGATGATAAGCCCGATGGGTTTGCGGTTGGTGGTCATGGTGCTTCTCCCCTAGATCGTTAGTAATCATGTGATTACCACTAAGGCGACAGTAGTAATCGTTTGATAACATGTCAACATGAGCGCTGAAAAATCTTCGAGACTTTCAAGCGACGACCGCCGTGAGCAGATCCTCGACGCGGCCACCGCGGTGTTCGGCGAGCGCGGCTACGTTGGCGGCACCACGGACGCCATCGCTCGTGCCGCGGGTATTTCGCAGGCATACGTTGTGCGCATGTTTGGCACCAAAGAGGATCTCTTCGCGGAGGTGTGTGCGCGCGCAGGGCGACGCGTGTCCGAAGCGTTCCGCCTTGCTATCTCGCAGTTCGCTCCCGACGCAACGCTTGAGGAGAAGCTCCGACTGCTTGGCGAGACCTACGGGTATCTGATCGCCGACCGCGGCACGCTGCTGAGCCTCATGCACACCTTCACGCAAGGTGCGGATCCCAAGTTCGGTCCACTTGGGAGGGAGTACTTCCTCAACGCGTTCCGCATCGTTCGCGATGAAGCGGGCCTTGGCGCGCAGCAGACGACGGCCTTCTTTGCCCAGGGGATGCTCATCAACACGCTGCTCGCCATGCGCATGCCCGACGTCTACGGCGACGAGGACGCCGACGAGCTCATGCAGTACGCGTTTGGCGAGAAGTGCGACGAGTTGCTCGTCCTGGTTCGCTCGCAGGCCATCATGGCCGACGCTGTTCGCACCTAACGCGCGCCGCCTAACCGGCCCCAGCGTCGGGCTGGGTGACCCTTCCGTAGCCAAAGTCACGGATTGCTGACGCGCCACGCCGAATAGTCCCTGGTAGTGCCTCGTCGAGGCCGCGAACCTCCGTGACTTAGGGCGGCCCGCGGCATTCGAAAGCTCCCGAAAAGACCCCCTTGCGCCGCCGGTACTTAGTGCTACTATCTACTAGTAGTCATTGTTACTAAGTAGGAGGCGAACGGTGGGAAAACAGATCACCGAGATGCTCAAGGGAACCCTTGAAGGGGTCGTACTCGCGATCCTCGCGCGGCGCCCCGCATACGGCTACGAGATCACCGCGTGGCTCCGCGACAACGGCTTCGCCGACATCGCTGAGGGCACCGTGTACGCGCTGCTCATCCGCATCGAGCAGCGCGGTCTCGTGGACGTCGAGAAGGTCCCTTCGAGAAGGGGCCACCCCGCAAGGTCTATTCACTCAACGCCGCAGGCGGCGAGTACCTGGACGAGTTCTGGAGGACGTGGAGCTTCCTCTCTGAACGCCTGGAACAGCTCCACGAAGGGAAGTAAGCACCATGAGCAACGACAACGAGCAGGGCTGGATCGCCTCGAAGATCATCGGACCCAAGAAGGAGTGGCGCGAATACAAGCGCCGCGTCAAGGCGCTTCCCGCGCCCTACGCGACCGCCGTCGCGGGCATCGAGCGGTACCTCATGCACTTCGGCGGCGTGAACGACGCTGACTCGATCACCTCGCTGTTCGGCGACGTCATCGACATCTTCGAGCGCGCTGCAGCCGACGGCACGCCCATCCGCGACATCGTGGGCGAGGACCCGGTGGAGTTCGCCGACGCGCTCATCCGCAACTACCAGCAGACCGGTTACGTCGCCAAGGAGCAGGCTCGCCTCACCGGCGCGATCGACAAGGCCGTGGAAGAGCAGGCCGGATCATGACCGCCGCTGCCGTGCGCGTGGAGGGGATCGAGAAGTCATTCGGCGACCTCCAGGTGCTGAAGGGCGTTGACCTTGACGTCGCGCCCGGCAGCATCTTCGCCCTGCTGGGATCAAACGGGGCGGGCAAGACCACGCTGGTTCGCATCCTCGCCACCTTGGCACGGCCCGACGCCGGCTCGGCCGCCGTTGCCGGGCACGACGTGGTCGCTGCGCCGGGTTCGGTGCGGGAAGCGATCAGCTTGACGGGCCAGTTCGCGGCCGTTGACGGCATCCTCACCGGCCGCGAGAACTTGCGGCTCGTTGGCAAGCTGCGTCACGTCGCCGACCGCGACGCCGTGGCCGACGCCCTGCTCGCGCGCTTCGGTCTCACCGATGCCGCAGACCGCCGCGTCGGCACCTACTCAGGGGGCATGGCGCGCAGGCTCGACATCGCGATGAGCCTCGTTGGTGCCCCGCAGATCGTGTTCCTCGACGAGCCAACCACGGGCCTCGATCCCGAAGGTCGGCTCGAGGTATGGGACGCGATCCGCGAGCTCGCTGGCAAGGGCATCACGGTGTTCCTCACCACCCAGTACCTCGACGAAGCGGAGCAACTCGCCGACCGCATCGCGATCCTGCACGAGGGCCGCATCATCGTGAACGGCACCCTCGCGGAGCTCAAGGCGCTGCTGCCGCCCGCAAAGGTCGAGTACATCGAAAAGCAGCCGACGCTCGAGGAAGTCTTCCTCGCCGTCGTCGGCGCCCGCCAACCATCCAAGGAGGAGTCATGACCGCCTACGCAACAGTGCCCAATGCAATGCTCCGACACGGCCGCCCTCACGGGCCGCTCGCTGCGCCACATCACGCGCAGCCTCGACACCATCATCACCACCACGATCATGCCGATCGCGTTCCTGCTGCTGTTCGTGTTCGTCTTCGGCGGCTCGATCGACGTCGGCACAGCCCAGTACGTTGACTATCTTCTCCCCGGCATCCTGATCATCACCATCGCCTCAGGGGTCTCGTACACCGCGTACCGGCTGTTCAGGACCTTCACGACGGGATGGTGGAGCGCTTCCAGTCCATGCCCATCGCGCGCTCTGCGGTGCTGTGGGCCCACGTGTTCACGTCGCTCGTTGCGCTTGCGATCTCGCTGGCGGTAGTGCTGCTCGCGGGCGTTGCCATCGGCTTCCGGCCCCATGCGAACCTGTTGCAGTGGCTCGGCGTGATCGGCATCCTGGGCGTTTTTGCCCTGGCAATGACCTGGTTGGCGGTCCTCCCGGGCCTCCTCGCGAGCACCCCGGACGGCGCCGGCGCCTTCGCGTACCCGCTCATCTTCTTGCCGTTCATCAGCTCGGCCTTCGTGCCAACGGAGTCCATGCCGACCGCTCTCCGGGTGTTCGCAGAGAACCAGCCAGTGACGTCAATCGTCGACGCGCTACGAAACCTGCTCGCTGGTCAGCCCGCGGGCTCTGACATCTGGGTGGCGCTCGCGTGGTGCGTTGGCATCCTGGTGATCGCGTACGTTGCTTCGACAGCCGCCTACCGGCGCAAGCTCGCGTAGCTGCCAGCGTTGCTCCGCGGCGGTCAGCCGCGGGGCAACGTGATGGTCACGGTCGCGCCGTGACCCTCGTTGCCGTCGACCGTGATGGTGCCGCCGTGGGCGTCGACGATCGCCGCCGTGATCGCGAGCCCAAG
Source organism: uncultured Actinomycetota bacterium (assembly GCA_963757685.1). Classification (GTDB taxonomy): domain Bacteria; phylum Actinomycetota; class Actinomycetes; order Actinomycetales; family Demequinaceae; genus Demequina. The sequence goes on from CAVWSW010000006.1 coordinate 537,472, forward strand.
GCCCGCGCCACCATGGGCGCGTGAGCGCGACTGATCGCCGCGCACGAATCGCTCGGTTGCGCGTTCGGCGATGTCGGCGGGCATGCCGGGCCCCTGATCGCTCACCGCGATGCTGCCGTGATCCTTGTCGCCCGTGATCGTGATTGTTACCGTGTCACCGCCATGTACCAGCGCATTCGTGACCACGTTGATGACGGCCTGGCGCAGCTTGTCGGGGTCGCCGATCACGGTCGTCGGCTCGCCGGTCACGGTCACCGCCGCGTGGGCGTGTGTCGCCTCGGCGTCGGTGGCAATTTCCTCACATAGCGACGTCAGGTTCACTTCCGCTCGTGTCAGCACGGGCTCCGCGTCGTACTTGGCGAGTTCAAGCATGTCGGCAACGAGCCGCTTCATGCGTGCAGCCTCTGCCTCCGTTCGGGTCCACGCGTCCGCGGCATCCACCCTCTTGGTAAGGGCCCCGCGTCGGTACAGCTCGGCGTATCCGAGGATCGTGGTGAGCGGCGTGCGCAACTCGTGGGAGGCGTCGGCCACAAACACGCGAAGGCGGGCCTCCGAGCGTTCCCTCTCCTTGAGAACGGAGGTGAGGCGCTCGATCATCATGTTGAGACTTGCGGCGAGATCCGCGCTTTCCGAGCCGGTGCCCGCTCCCTCGAGCCGCACGGAGAGGTCGCCGTCTGCGATCTTGGTGGAGGCGTCCACCATGCGCCGCATGGGGTTGACTCCAAGGCGGATCACCCAAGCGGCTACGAATCCGAGCCCCAGGAGAAGCGCCAGGATCCCCACGGCCTCGATCGCGACGAGTCGCTGCGTCGTTGACTGCACGTCGTCAAGCGGAAGCGCCGTGATGTCTGTGGTGTCGCCGCTCGCACGCGCGTAAACCCTGAAGCCCGCTTCGTCCGTGGTCGACGGGGCGCTGAAGAGGGCAGTGCCTTCTTCTGGCAGTTGCTCGGGGTCGATAACGGGCACGCCCTGTTCGTCGCCAACGTTTGGCGCGTAGACAACGTGCAGATTCGCCGTTCGCGTCGACGATGCCGCGAAACACGTCGGATGGGCGCTCGGCGCCGGGCGTCCCTGTTCCCTCGGAGTGATCGTCGTCGTTAGATTGCGGCATGTCGTCGCTGTCGAACTGGCTCCCGGCGAACACTGTTAGTCGCTCGTCGAGCTGGTTAATGAGGTACGAGTGCGTCGAGACGACCACAACCGCAGCTATGGCAATCGCGACGGTCGCGATGAGCGCAAACGCGAGCAGCACGCGATCGCGCAACGAAAGCCCGCGACGTGTCACGTCAGCCTCAGGGTGTAGCCAACGCCGCGGATGGTCTTGATGAGCTTGGGCTCCCCTTGATCTACCTTGCGACGCACGTAGCCGATATAGGTCTCGACCACGCCGCTGTCGTCGTCTGGCGAATAGCCCCATACGTTCTCGAGTAGCTGGCCGCGGCTCAGGACTCTGCCGGTGTTGCGCATGAGATAGCGCAAGAGGTTGTACTCCGTTGGTGAGAGCGCGATCTCTTGGTTGTCGCGCGTCACTCGGTGCGCGACGTCATCGAGCACAAGGTCGCCAACCGAATACGTCTGCCGCGAGCTCGGCTCGTGTTCGAACCGGCGAGAGACCGCCTCCACGCGAGCCACGAGCTCCTCGAGCGAGAAGGGCTTCGGCAAATAGTCGTCGCCGCCAAGGTTGAGGCCCGTGACGCGATCCTCCGGCGCATCGCGTGCGGTGAGAAAGATCACGGGGGTGCGGTCGCCCGCCTCGCGCAGTCGCTTGACGACGGCAAAGCCGTCGAGTTCCGGCATCATGACGTCGAGCACGATCAGGTCGGGCTTGGTCTCGCGCACTGCGCGCAGGCCAGCGGCGCCGTCCGACGCCTGCGTGACGTCGTAGCCCTCGTACTTGAGGGCGGCGACCAGCATTGACCGCAGGTTGTCTTCGTCATCCACAACGAGGATGCGGCGCGGTGACATGTTCACTACTCTCCCACCTCTACCTGTGCGTTTGCTGAGAGCGAGACGAGCCCTTACGTTATGCGGGCAGGATCGGACGGTTCTCGTAATAGGTCTGTAGTACGACGGTGGAGCGCGTAGTCACGGACGCGGCCGAACGGATCTCGCTGAGGAGCGATTCGAGGCGGCGAGGCGAAGCAACCCGCACCAGCAGCATGTAGCTCGCGTCGCCCGCGATCGAGTGGCACGCCTCGATCTCGGCGAGGTGCTCAAGCAGCTCAGGGGCGTTGTCGGGCTGCGCGGGGTCCAGTGGTGTGATCTCGACGAAGGCCGCGAGCGGTTTGCCGACCGCCTCAGCGTCGAGCAGCGCGCGGTAGCCCGTGATCACACCGCGCGCCTCGAGGCGTCGCAGCCGCGTCTGCACGGCGGAGACAGAGAGCCCAACTTCCGCCGATAGGTCTGCGAGGGTGGCGCGCGCGTCGAGCGATACCGCGCGCAAAATGCCAGCGTCGATGTTGTCGTCAAGATGCGGGCGATGGTCGTCGGTCATACCCTGACACTATCAGCGGTCGCGGGCCGATTTCGGAATAATTCCTGTCTGAGGGGTGAATTGGAGGAATGATTCCCGTAGACTCGTTCCACACGGTCAACGTCGACCCCAGGATCGGAGGTCCCCATGTCCATCAACGCACACTCAGCGCAGGTGATCGTCGGCGAGCCCGAGGTTGTCGAGGACGCGAGCCTTGTTGAGACGAGCGACGCGTGGCTGCGCCTCAAGGACGCGGCGACCGCGCTACAAAGCCTCCAAGAGCAAGACGGGTCGATCGTTGCGGACCCCGCCACAGCGTCGGGCAATCCCCACGACGAGGCACGTGCGCTAGTTGCTCAGATCGTGGCCAGCATCCGCGCTCTCACGCCCGCCTTCCCGCACGACGCCGACTACCTTGCGGCGTCGGTTCGCGACTTCGAGCGCTGGGTCGCAGAGGGCTTCGGCATCCCCGACTTCCTCGACTCGCTCCAGGCGTTCCAGCCGCAGCAGCACCGCATGGACGGCCTCCGCCACCTCGTCGTGTTCCCCATGTACACGCAAAACGGCTCGCGCAACCGCCACGTCGAGGCCCTGCTCGTCGAGGTGATCTGGCCAGAGTTCATCGCGCAGCTCGAGGCCGGCGACTATGGCAACAAGCTCTTCGTGCGCACTGCGCTTCGTTGACTTCACTCCCGGCTACGACACCAACTCGGCCGTTCTCTTCCCCGAGACCATCGCGATGCGCGAGATCCCCACCTTCACGTGGGGCGCCATCTTCCAGGATCGCGAGGCCGCGCGCTTCCGTCGCGTCACGCGCGCAGTCGCGGACATCACCAAGGTGGATCTGCCGGAGGGCATCGCGCGCCTGCTCGACGACCAGGTGCTCACCGAGAAGACCTTCGCGATGTGGGACATGATTCACGACCGCTCCCATATGCGCGGCGACCTCCCGTTTGACCCGTTCATGATCAAGCAGCGGATGCCGTTCTTCCTGTATTCGCTCGAGGAACTGCGCTGCGACCTCACGGCCTTCCGCGAGTCCATCGCCATCGAAAAGCGCCTCACGGCAAGGTCCGACGCTGGGGAGACGTTGAGCGACGCGGACGCCGAGATGCTCGAGCACGCACAGCTCGTACAGGTGGCCGTGATCTTCGAGCGCGGCTTCCGCTTCCCGCTCACCGGTTCGCGCGTGCGCAATTACGACGGGGTGGGCGGCCAGCTGCTGTTCGCCTGGCTCCACCAGCGCGGTGTGCTGCACTGGACGGACACTGCACTCTCGTTCGATTGGGATGAGGTGCCCGGCGCGGTGCTTGCGCTCAGCGATGCGATCAACGAGCTCTACTGGCGATCGATCGACAGGCCAAAGACCGCGCACTGGCTCGCCGCCTACGCCCTCGTCAGTTCCACGCTTACGCCGAACCCCGCCTCGATCTGGGCGCGGGGGCTGCCGGACGAGATCCTGGCCGGTGCGCCAAAGGGCTACACCGACGCCATTCTTGATGACGAGTTCCCGCTCTCGATGTTCTTTGAGGCGCTCGACAAGAAGACCAGGCCCGTCGTCGAGTCGACGGCCGGGATCACCGGTCGCGATTCCTGACGGCTGGCGTGGGAGGCTGAACGCATGAGCGTCTCAGGCAAGCTGGTCGTCGTTGCGGGTGCCACCAGTGCCTCCGGACGGGCGGCGGCGAGCGTTCTAGCCGGCTCCGGTGCTCGAGTGGTCGCGGTGGGTCGTGACGCTGACAAACTGCAGCAGTTCTCAGCGGCGGCGGAGCTCTCTGCGGTCCGCATCGAGGTGTGCGACCTCGCCGATGAGACAGCGGTTGCCGGTCTTGCGGAGCGCGTGCACGCCACCGACGGGGCTGTGGACGGGTTGTTCCACCTCGTTGGCGGATGGCGCGGCGGCGGTGGTCTTGCGGGGCAAAGCGACGAAGACTACCGATTTTTGGAGCGGTCCTTCACCGCGCTCCGGCACGTCACGCGGGCATTCGACGCCGACCTCCGCGCCTCAGGTGCCGGCCGCCTTGCAGTGGTCTCCTCAACCGCGGTTGCCCGGCCACTGGCCGGGGGCGCGAACTATGCGGCCGTGAAGGCCGCGACCGAGGCGTGGGCGCGAGCCGTGGCACATGGCTTCGCCAAGGACGCCCGCGACGCAGGGCGACAAGTCTCCGCGGCGTCGGTCATCTTCCGCGCGAAGTCCCTTGAAGGCCTCGAGGCGGAACTCGCGCGGCGCTTCGTGGACCTCTGGACTATCCCTGCCCACGAGATCAATGACACCATCGTCGAATTGAGCTCTGAGATTCACACCCAGAATGGACATCCGTGACCACGATCCATGACCCCGCCTCGCGCGGCTTCGCCTCCGACAACTACTCGGGCATCCACCCTGAGGTGCTCGCGGCGATAGCCGCCGCCAATGACGGCCACCAGGTCGCGTATGGCGACGACGTCTACACCGCCCGGCTCCAAGAGGTGATGGCGAGCCACTTTGGCGAGGGAACAGAGGCGTTCCCGATGTTCAACGGCACCGGCGCGAATGTAGTGGGCCTGCAGTCGATGCTCCCTCGCTGGGGCGCCGTGGTCACGGCGGCCACCGCGCACATCAACGTCGATGAGGGCGGCGCGCCGGAGCGCGTGGCTGGCATCAAGCTTCTCCCAGTGCCGACGCACGACGGCAAGTTGACCCCCGAACTCATCGACCGCGAGGCGTGGGGCTGGGGCGACGAGCACCGCGCGCAACCGCTCGTCGTGTCGATCACGCAGTCGACCGAACTCGGCACCCTGTACTCGGTCGACGAGGTCACGGCCATCGCCGATCACGCTCACAACCTCGGCATGCACGTGCACATGGACGGCGCGCGAATATCGAACGCCGCGGCTTCGCTCGGAGCGCCGTTCCGCACCTTCACCCGCGACGCCGGGGTAGACGTGCTGAGTTTTGGCGGCACAAAGAATGGCGCGATGCTTGGAGAGGCCATCGTCGTGCTCAACCCGCAAGCGTCAGAGGGCCTGAAGTTCCTCCGCAAGTTCGACATGCAGCTCGCGTCCAAGATGCGCTTCGTCTCTGCCCAGTTGATTGCTTTGCTTGAGGGCGACCTGTGGTTCCGGAACGCCGAGCACTCCAACGCGATGGCTCAGCGCTTGCGCTCGGGAATCGAAGCGGGCCTTGCGGACGGCTCCATCAACGGCGTTGCGTTCACCCAACCGACGCAGGCCAATGGCGTCTTCGCCACGGTCCCCGACGGCGTGGCCGATCGCTTGCGCGGATCCTTCAGGTTCTACGACTGGGATGCCGCGAAGAACGAGGTGCGCTGGATGTGCAGCTTCGACACCACAGAAGACGACATCGATGCCTTCCTCGCCGCGATCGCTCGCGAGACAGGTGTCAGTGCGGGACGGTAGCGTCGAATGTGACCTTAGAGAGGAGCCCGTTATGGCCCAGATTGTCCTCATCCACTCGGCACTTGGACTCACCGATCACGTCCATGACTGGGCGGACATGTTCCGCGCAGACGGTCACGACGTGGTGACTCCCGATCTCTTCGGCGGCCGCACGTTCGACGACCTCGACACCGCCGTTGACTTTGTCGACACCGAGGGCGGCCCGCCAGCATTCGTGCCGCAGGCCGTCGCGCAGGCGTCCCGGCTGAAGGGGCCGCGTGTGTACGCAGGGTTCTCCCTTGGCGGCGCGGTTGCCGAGGTGCTAGCGCTTACCAGGGACGACGCCGCTGGCCTGGTCATCATGCACGGAGCCATGTCTCCGGCGTGGATTGGGGTTACCGAGTGGCCAAACGGCCTTCGCGCGCAGTTGCACTACGCGAGGAACGACGCTTGGGTCGAGCCCGAGGAGAACGCTGCGTTTCTCGCTCTCGCCGCGGGCGCGTGCGAAGAGTTCGTCTACGAGGGAGACGGTCACCTGTTCGCGTTCGAGGGCTGGAGCGAGTACGACCAAAACAGCGCGGAGCAGATGTTCGAGCGAGTAGGCGACTTCCTCGCGGAGTTCGACGCCGACTAGCCGACCTCAATCACGAGCTTGCCCGCGACGTGGCCGGCCTCGAGTTCGGCGCACGCGTCCGGGGTCCTCTCTAGCGGATACCGTGCGGCGACCACGGGCGTGAGGATGCCGCTCGGCGAGCCAGGCAGCGATGATCTCCAAGTCCGCGGCGTTGGTGGTGGCCAACATCATCTGCGCGTTGACGCGCGTTGTCTTCGCGGCGATCATGCGAGCCATGAACGGCGTGAGCGGCCCCAGCAGCGCACCGCCACCCACAGCTCCGACAAGCAGCCAGCGCCCGCCGTCATTGAGGCGCCGTCGCATTCTGCGCACCGGCTCGGTGCTCACCGTGTCCAGCACCACGTCGTAGCTGCGGTCATCCGGAACGCCATCGCCGTCATACGCGAAGACGTCATCCGCTCCGAGCGACCGGACCAGAGCGACGTTCTTCGCCGAGCACACCGCGTCCACTCTGGCGGCTCCGAGCGCCTTGGCGATCTGCACGCCGAGGTGGCCAACACCGCCGGACGCTCCCCACACGAGCACGCTCTCGCCGGGTCTGGATCTTGGCGGTGTCCCGCAACGCCTGCAGTGAAGTCAGGCCGCCCATGACCGCAGCGGCCGCGCTTGCGGAGTCAACCGAGTCAGAGATCTTCGCGAATGAGTCGACGTTCGCCACCGCGTACTCCGCGCACCCGCCGCCGCCGGTCTCGGCGAGCACGCGGTCGCCGGCGACCACGCTCGTGACGTCGGCGCCAATCGCTTCAACGGTGCCGGCGAAGTCCGCACCAACGAACCGGCGGTCCTTGACACGCAGCCCAGCTTGGAAGCGCATCACGCGCGGGTCGCCGCCGTACATGTGCCAGTCGAAGGCATTCAGTGCGGCGGCGTCCACGCGCACGAGCACCTCGTTCGCTTTGGGCTGCGGCACGTCGACGTCAACGAGCTGAAGGCCGGCTGCCGCGGTGTACCGGTCGTAGCCAATGGCTTTCATCGTGTCTCCAGAATTGTCACTTTACTTACGTTGTATGTTTCTGAAGCACACGTTATGCTTACGCTGTAAGTCTTGTCAAGGGGTTAGCGAAGGAGACCGCATGCCGCGGGTGGGATTGACGCGAGAAGCGATCGTCGACGCGGCGATCGCGCGCGCGGACCTGCACGGCCTTGGGTCCGTGACCATGAGAGCGCTCGCGGGCGATCTCGACGTCGAGGCGATGTCGCTCTACAACCACGTGGCGAATAAGCGAGCCGTCCTCGAGGCGATCTCGGATCGCGTGTGGGCGGCAACCGACTTGGCGGTCGACGAGACGGAGTGGCGCGCCGCACTCCATGCGATGTGCGGCTCCGCCCACGTCGCGATGACCGCGCACCCGTGGTTCTTTGAACTCCCCGTCACTTCTTTCGGTGTGGCGCGAGTGCGGATGATCGAGCAGACGCTAAGGCGCCTTTCCGAGGCCGGGCTGAGAGACGACTCTGTGTACCACGCGCACCACGTGCTCGACGGGCACATGTTCGGCTACACGCTGCAAGAGGTGCAGTTCACGTCCTCGCCCGAAATCGAAGAGCGCGGCACAGAGATGCTGAACGCGATTGACCCCGCGGAGTTCTCCAACCTCATGGTGCACGTGCAGCAACACATCGACCCTCCTCAAGGCGACGGCTTCACGTTTGGCCTCGACATGATCCTCGACGGGCTGGAGCGGCTCGCCACAGCACAACAAGGGAGTACGCCCATGTACATCTACCAGACGGTATCCACCCCCGACGGTCCGTTCACTCTCATCGAGCAACAGGGAGTCGTCGTTGGTGCCGGCTGGAGCGACAGCGTTGGAGAGGTCGCGACAAGGGCAGGCATTGCGCCCGACGCCGTTGTCACCGGAGCCTGCGCCGCAGCCAACGCTGTGCTCGCGTTCTACGAGGGAGACACGGAGGCGGTCGCGTCCGTCGCCGTAGCGCCGCACGGCACCGAGTTCCGCGAGCGCGTGTGGGAGGTGTTGCGCACCATTCCCGCGGGCGAAACCCGCACGTACGGCGAGGTGGCCGCGCTACTGGGCACGCCGTCGGCAAGCAGGGCCGTTGGTGCGGCATGCGGCGCGAACGTCACCGCGCTGTTTGTGCCGTGCCACCGGGTAGTGGGGGCGAGCGGCACTCTCACCGGGTTCGCGTGGGGCGTCGAGACCAAGAAGTCGTTGCTGACGCGTGAGGGTGCGCTGGCTCTCGTCTAGCCGGACGCATGGTCCCTTTGTAGGCTCTCCGGCCTACGATTGCATCGCAGCCTGACGTTAGGCGAGACAGGAGAAAGCCGTGCTGCAAAATGCCACGCAGGTGGGGTTTGTGGGGGTGAGCGACCTCGATGCGGCCGCGCAATTCTATGGTGGCTTGCTTGGACTGCAACTCGATGACCAGCGCCCATTCGCACTCGTGCACGATTCCGCCGTCTCGCAATTGCGAATCACGCTCGTGGAAGACGTGCGTGCCGTGCCTTACACGGTGTACGGCTGGCTCGTCACTGACCTTGAGGGTGAAGTCGACACGCTGGTCCAAGCTGGTGTGACTTTCAATCGGTATGAAGGGATGGGACAAGACGAGCGCGGCATCTGGACCAGTCCAAGCGGCGCGAGGATCGCCTGGTTCTCGGACCCGGACGGCAACAACCTCTCGTTGCAGGGATAGAGAACTTCGCCCAGGAGTCCCTGCTGGGGTGAACAGGGCTCCCGGTTCAGGGGCTCGCGTGGGCGTTGCCGGTGAGCAGCTCCGCGAACGCCACTGCGGCGGGCGCTGGGTCGCTCGGCAGGGCCAAGAAGATCTCGCGATACGACTGCGGCCGGGTGGGTGCGGTAACCACGCCGGCAACGTCGGGGCTTGCGTCGATCGCCATCCTTGGCAGTAGCGCGGCGCCGAGGCGTTCGGCCACAAGCTTGAGCGTTGTCACGTAGTCCTCAGTGACGAAGCCGATATTGGGCGTGAAGCCAGCATCGCCCGCGAGCGCAACGAGGTGTGCGCGGCAGCGGGCGCAACCAGAGATCCAGTGCTCCCCGCTGAGTCCGGCCATGTCAATGGTGCGGCGACGCGCCTGAGGGTGCGTCTCCGGCAACACCGCAAAGTACTCGTCGCGGTCAAGCCACGTGACGCGGAGGCCGTCTGGGACGGGTGTCGCGTCATCGGCAAAGCCAACCACGAGGTCTGCCCGGCCCTCGCGCATCAGGGCGAGCGCGTCGTCGGTCTCTACCTCGATGAGCCCAACCTCGACGCCGGGGTAGGTGCGGGCGAACTCGGCGAGCGGCGCAGGCAGTGTGCCGGCGCAAAATGAGTTGAAGGCGGCGATGCGAAGGCGGCCTACTTGCAAGTCCGCGTGACTGTGGAGCGTGCGCTCCGCACTTTCCAGACTCGCCGCGATGGCGTCTGCGTGTTCCACGAGCGCCTCGCCCGCAGGGGTCAGCAGGGTGACGCGGCCAGCCCTCACGGTAAGGGGCACGCCTGCGCTGCGTTCGAGCGTCGCGATGTGGTGCGCAACCGTGGGTTCGCTCAGCGTGAGGGCGCGTGCGGCTGCTGCCTTGGACCCGTGGCGGCCTACCTCGCGCAGGATCAGCAATCGCTCAACATCAATCACCAGACCATCATGGCATCTAAGTCTTAATGCATAAAGCCCCATCTTGTGCGGGTGTGAGTCGTATCCGACCATGGATGGATGACGAGTCCCCACCTCATTCAGCCCTCCGTCGCTGCGGCGTACCCACGCATCCCCGGGTATCTCAACACTGCGAGCTACGGCCTTCCCCCACGCGCGAGCAGCGACGCTTTGCACGCGGCGACGGACGCATGGTCGCGCGGTGTCATGGATCCGGCCTGCATGGACCCGTTCGTGGACAGGATGCGTGCCGCTTACGCAACCCTCGTTGGCGCCGACGCTCACGACGTCACGCTCGCCGGTTCCGTCTCCCAGGTGGTTGGCATGGTCGCGGCCTCGCTTCCCGAGGGCGCGCGAGTGCTCGCTGTGCGCAACGACTTCGCGTCCGTGCTGTTCCCGTTCCTGAGCGACCCGCGGCTCGCGCGTCACGCTCGTGGAGCTCGACGACCTCGTGGGCGCTATTCGCCCAGGTATCGACTTTGTAGCCGTGAGCGCCGTGCAGTCGTGCGACGGCTCGGTCGTGGACCTTACGGGGATCGCGCTCGCCGCCAAGGCAGCGGGAGTGAAGACACTCATGGATGTGAGCCACGCAGCCGGGTGGTTGCCCTTGCACGCGCGGGACTTCGACGTTGTGGTGGCCGCCGCGTACAAGTGGCTCACCGCGCCGCGTGGGATTGCGCTCGCAGCAATCCACCCCGATGCCACGTGGATTCGCCCCGTGAATGCCAGTTGGTATGGCGCGGACGAGCCGTGGAACGCGCTGTACGGGCCTGTGGTTCAGGCGAGCGCAACCGCGCGCCGATTCGACACCTCGCCGCCATGGCAACTGGTCGAGGCGGGAGCGATCGCGCTCGAGACGTTGGCCGCCCAGGACGTGCACGAGACTTACGCATACGTTGTTGGACTCGCGAACGACTTCCGCGCGCGCATCGGGCTGGCTGCCGGTGGCAGTCCCATCGTGTCCGTCGAGGGTGCGGACGCAGATGCGCTCGCCGCAGCTGGAATTACGGTCGCGGCTCGCAGTGGCAAAGCCCGGCTGAGCTTCTACGTCTACAACACTGAACGTGACGTTGAGATGGCCGTGGGCGCGTTGCGCTCGACGCGCGTTTTGCAACTCACGTAACCCAGCGTCGGGCCGTGGCAAGATGGCCAAATGGGAGATTACGAACTTCACGAGATTGGCCCGATGGACACCTGGCATGACCACTTCGGTGGTTTTGCTCCAGAACGCAGCTGGGACGGGCGCAGGGTCGTAGACCACGAGATGAAGATGCAATACATCGGCATGACGTCCAATGCGCTGCTCCCCGGTGGCGAGGCAGGTTACTGGCACACGCACTCTCGCGTTGAGGAGCTCTACGTGTTTCTCGAGGGTCGCGGCCAGATGGGCCTCGACGACGATGTCGTTGATGTTGGCCCAGGTTCGCTCGTGCGTGTGGGGCAAGGGATATGGCGCACATGGCGAGCGCATCCCGACAGTCCAGGCGAACTGCGCTGGCTGTGCATCCGCTCTGGCGGCTACGAACTTCCCCACATGCCAGACGATGGGACGCGCGACAACGAAAGGCCGTCACCGTGGTGAGCACGAGTTTCGAGACGGAACTGTGGGGCGTTGGCAACAACGCCGGAATCGTGGTGCCGCCAGAGGCGCTCGAGGCGCTCGGCGCGGGCAAGCGACCGCCGGTGCTCGTCAACGTCAACGGATATGAATACCGCAACACTGTTGCCTCGATGGGTGGCAAGGCCATGATCAGCTTCAACGCGGCCGTGCGCAAGGCAACCGGGCTTGCGGCTGGCGACGCTATCGCCGTCACACTGACCCTCATGGAGGAGCCGCGTGAGGTGACAGTCCAGGACGACTTCGCCGCGGCGATGGAGGCCGCCGGCGTGCGTCCGTTCTTTGACTCGCTCGCGAACAGCCTGCAACGCTTTCACATCGACAACATCAACGGCACCAAGGTCGAGGAGACTAGGCAGCGCCGCATCGACGCAGCCGTCGCCAAATTCGCCGAGGGCAAGAAGCGCTAGTGACACCCATCCACCAGAAGGAAGACCGATGACCGACAGCACGCTGCCCCAGATTTCCCGCGACGCCACGGGCGCCCCAATCCCCGACTTCGCCGGGGCGGAACTGCCCGATGGCCTCGTGGTCCAGGTGCTCGAGGCTGGCGACGGCGCTCCTGTGGTTGCGGGGCAGTCCATCACCGTTCACTACTCCGGGTGGCTATGGGACGGCTCGACGTTCGACTCGTCATGGGACCGCGGCGAGCCGATCTCATTCGTGATCGCTCGCGGTTCGCTCATCGACGGCTGGGTGGACGGCATCGTCGGCCAGCCCGTCGGCTCAAAGCTGTTGCTCGTGGTGCCGCCGGAGTCCGGTTACGGCAGCCGCGCGACGGGGCCGATCCCTCCGAACTCGACCCTCGTATTTGCGGTGGACGTTATCGCCGCCCGATAGCTGCGGGGCCGCCGTCACGACGGCATGCGCACCTCGCGTGCGCCGAGCCACGTGGCCTCGGACGAGTCGTGGGTGATAAGCAAAGTCGTTCGCCCCTGGACTTGCTCGCGCACGTACGCCTGCACCGCCGGCTTGCCCTCAACGTCGAGGCCCGCATAGGGCTCGTCGAGCACAACGAGATCCGCGTGGCCCGCCAACGCTCGCACGATCGCGACCCGGCGGCGCTGGCCGCCGGAGAGCTTGCCGACGGGGGTCGCCAGTATCGCCCCGGTAAGGCCGACCCGGCGCAGGTGCTCCTCTGCGGTGAGCCAGTCCGCGCGGTCGAGCACCAAGCGCACGTTGGCAAGGGCGCCCAGATGCGCGAACAGCCGATTCTCCTGGAAGACGGCCGCGCGGAGGCGCCCAAGGTGCCCCTCAATGGTCCCGGCGTCTGGAGCGTCGAGTCCGAGCACCAGCCGCGCAACGGTGGTCTTGCCCGTTCCGTTGGGGCCGCGAAGCGCCGTAACCTTGCCTGCCTCGAGGGTCAGGTTGAAGCCGTCGAGAATCACCAGCTCGGCAAACTGTCGCCGGACGCTGCGGAGCACCACATCGCCCGTCATGCGACGCCTCCTGCGAAGCGCTTCTGCCAGCGGCCGATCCCCCACTGAACCAGGGCTTCGCACGCGATGCTCAAGGCGACGATGACGGCGGTCCAAGCAAAGACGTCGGCCGATTCAAGGTAGATCTTCGCTTGGTAGAGCATGCCGCCAATGCTGCCTTGGGCGACGCCGATCACCTCCGCGGCGATGCCGGACTTCCACGCAAGGCCGATGCCGATGCGGCACGCGGTGGCGAAGAAGGGTAGTACCGCTGGCAGGTCGATGGCGCGGACGCGACGCCACGCGGTGACCGCGAAGACATCGGCCGCCTCGAGCAGCAGGCGATCGCGGGAGCGTATGCCCGCGAGGATGCTCGCGTGCATGACCGGCAGGACCATGAGGAAGGCCGTGATGGTCGCGAGCGTGCGGGGGTCCGCCCACAGCAGCACCAGAATGATGAAACTGACCACGGGCACGCTGCGGATGGTCGACATGAGCGGCGCGGTGAGGACGTCAAACATGCGGAATCGCGCCGCAAGCATCGCGGTGACCGCGCCCACCAACACTGCGGCAATGAACCCCGCCGCGATCTTTACCAAGGTTGATGCAACCGTGATCCAGAACTCGGATGTCGTGACGAGTTCTCCGAGCCGCGTGACCACCTGACTCGGCGTGGCCAGCAGGAAGTCGTGGCCGACGGCCAATGCCACGACCTGCCAGACAATCACCCAAACCAGAGCGGCGAGCAGCACGGGGCCCACGCGCCGGGCTGCTCTGCCGGTGCGAGTGCTAACCGCCGAAGTAGAAGTCATCTCCGGGAACGCTCCCACCCACCGACTTAGGGTTGGCCGTGAATAGGACATCGAGGAAGCCGCCGAGCGCCTGGCGCAGCTCCGGGCCGGCGAGGTAGACGATGTTGGATTCGGGAATCGCGGCCAGTGCGATCGCGTCGCTTGGCGCGATGCCAGCCGCCACGATGAGAGGCGCGGCTTCGGCAGGATGAGCGTTGGTGAACTCTGCGGACGCCTGGTAGTCGGTGAGGAACGTGGCGAATGCCTGAGGGTTCTCCTGGGCGAAGGCTTTGCGCACCACGACCACCCCCATGACGAGCGGCGAGCCGTCGCTTGCAGCCGCCCACGCGTCCGTGAGGCTGAGTGCGGTGCGGACCGCCGGGTTCTTGGTCTCGACCACGGTCACGAACGGCTGAGGAAGCACGGCGATCGCACCCGGTTCGGCGGCTAGGCGCGCGGCCACCTCGGTGTGTTCGCTGAGGTACTCGACCGTCACGTCTGTGCCAGGTGTGAGCCCGTTCTGGGCCAGCACGTAGTTCAGGACGTATTCGGGCGCGGCGCCCTTGCCGGAGCTGTAGATCGTGCGGCCCTTGAGGTCAGCGACGCTCTTGATCGTGTCTCCGGCCTCGACGAGGTCGAGCACGCCCAGGGTGTTGGCGGCAACCACTTGGATCTCGGCGTCCGTGCCCTTTGTCTTGTTGTAGAGAACGGCGGCGAGGTTCGAGGGAATGAGGGCAACGTCGACCTTGCCCTGCGCGATGAGCGGAATCACCTCGTCGGGCGAGCCGTACATGGTCGGAACGTAGTTCTCGGCGGCCGTGCCGTACTGGGCATCCTGCATCAGCTTGACCAGTCCCATCGTGGTGGGGCCATTGAGCGAGGCAATAGTGATCGTGACGGGCGCCGTGGGGGTGACCGACGCTGTAGGTGACGTCGACGCGGGAGGCCCGGACAGTGTTGGGCCCGGTTGGGATGCCGCAGGGGCGCAAGCGGTGAGCAGGAGGAGCGCAGCGGTGAGCAGCGCGGCCGAGCGGTTCTGAATCCGGGGCATTCTGTTCGTCTCCTAGGTTGTCGGCGCCGGTTGGGGCCGGAACGGGGCATAAGTCGTGTGCAAGAGGTCGTGGGCGACGTGAGAGTTGGGCTCGCCGTAGAAGTCCTCGTAGAGCCGCAGGATGTCGGGGTTGTTCTGAGAGCCCTGGATAGCCGAGGTCGCGTCGATGTGCGTCGAGCACCCGTTCGCGCGCCGCGAGCTCGCCCGGCCTGCTCGGGCACAGGGTGCCCCGCGCCCTGGACGCAGCCGCCGGGGCACGCCATGACCTCAACCATGTCGAAGCCCAGGTCTTCGCCCGCAAGAATGCGACGAACCAGCGGGTCCGCGTTGCCGAGCCCGGAGACTGCGGCGACGCGTAGGGTGCGGCCGTTCGCCACGACGCTCGCGGTCTTGACGCCCTGTCAGGCCCTCGACGGGCTGGTAGTCGAGGCGTTCCGTGAGCGGAGCTCGCCGGTCATCTTCTCGACGGCGGCGCGTAGCGCAGCCTCGGCGACGCCGCCCGATGCGCCGAACAGCACGCCCGCGCCGCTCACCATTGATACGGAGCGTCGAACTCGGCAGGCTCGATGTCGTCCTTGTTGAGGCGAAGCATCTCCACCATCTCGAGGAACTCGGTGGTGGTGAGTACGGCGTCCACGTCGCGAATGCCGTCGGGGGCGAACTCTGGCCTGTCTGCCTCGTACTTCTTGGCAAGGCACGGCACGATCGACACCACGTAAAGGTCGTCGAGGCTGAGGCCCTCGCGCTTCGCGAAGTGGTTCTTGACCGTTGCGCCCATCATCTGCTGCGGGGACTTGCAGCTCGAGAGGTTGGGGATCATGCCCGGGTAGCGGCGCTCGGCGTAGTTGACCCAGCCGGGGCAGCACGACGTGAAGAGCGGCAGCACGCCGTCGTTGGCAACCCGTCCGAAGAACTCGGTGGTCTCTTCCATGATCGTGAGGTCCGCGGCGAAAGACGAAGTCGAAGACCTTGTCGAATCCGATGCGTCGCATCATGCCCGCCATGAAGCCGGAGACGTCTGCTCGGCGCCATGCCGTACTCGGCGGCGATGACGGCGCGGACCGCGGGGGCGACGAAGCCGACGACTATCTTGGTGGGGTCATTGATAGCGGTGAACACGTTGCCGCGCTCGCGCTCGTAGTCGAGCGCCCCGCAAGGGCACGCGCGTCACGCACTGGCCGCACGAGACGCAGTCGGTCATGCTCGAGCGGCATGCCGTTGTGAGTGCCTACGCGTGAGCCGGCCGTCCTTGAACTGGAACGCGAGCACGCCTGGGCCCACGACCTCTGCGCACGCCGCTACACACAGTCCGCACGAGATGCACTTGTTCTGGTCACGGATGATGAACGGGTGGTCCTTCACGATGGGCGCGCGCGGCCGGATGTGCAGCGGCAGTTCAAATTGCACGCCGTGGGAGCTCGCCGCGTCGCGGAGTGCGCAATGGTTCTGCTTGGAGCACCCGCACGTGAGGCAGCGGGCGGCCTCTGCGCGGGCCTGCTCCTCGGTGAGCGCGAACTCCACCTCAGGGAAGCCATCGAACCGGTCCGCCACGTCCAACTCCGCGCCGTGGGCGCGCGGCAGTCGCGGGAACGTCGGCGAACTCGTCGCGCGGCAGGTCCTCGAGCGAACCACGGCTGCAGGTGTAGTCCTCGGTGCCCGGCCGTGACGTAGCCGTTGGTGACGAACTCGTCGATAGCGGCCGCGGCGCGTCGGCCCGCTGCAATCGCCTCGATCACCGTCGCGGGGCCGGTCACGCAGTCGCCGCCTGCAGAACATCTTGAGTTCCGACGTCTGCATGCTGAATCCGTCGATGTCGACGTCGCCCCACTTGTTGAGGCGCAACGGGAGGTCGTTGTAGAGGAAGCCGGTGTCCGTTGATTGGCCAACGGCGCTGATGATCGTGTTCGCCGCGATGACGAAGTTGCTGCCCTCGACCGGCACGGGGCGGCGCCGGCCGGAACGGTCGGGCTCGCCAAGTTCCATGCGGATGCAGTGCAGATACTTGCTGTCTCCGGGGTTTGACGGTGATGCTCACTGGGCGCGGCGAGGAAGACCATCTCGACTCCCTCGCGCAGCGCCTCGACGACCTCGATGGCCTGGGCTGGCATTTCCTCCTGGGTGCGGCGGTAGACGAGCTTGACGTGATCGGCGCCCATGCGCAGCGCGGTGCGGGCACAGTCGATCGCCGTGTTGCCGCCGCCGATCACGACGACCGTGTCGCCGATAGGCGCAGCCGTTGCCCTTGATGACGTCCACGCAGGAAGTCGATGCCGCGCTGGACGCCCTCGAGGTTCTCGCCGTCGACGTTGAGCGGCGTAGCAGCCCACGAGCCGACGGCGAGGTACACGGCGTCGAAGTCGCGCTTGAGTTGTTCGAGGCTGATTTGGGTGCCAAGGGACTTACCGGTCAGGATCGTGACGCCGAGCGACTCGATGACGCCGATTTCCTTGTCGAGGGTCTCCTTCGGCAGCCGGTACTCGGGAATGCCGTAGCGCATCATGCCGCCGGCGGCGTCTTGACGCTCGAATACGGTCACGGCGTGGCCCTCGATCGCGGCGTAGTACGCAGCGGAGAGGCCGGACGGCCCGGCTCCGACGATCGCGATGCGCTTGCCCGTTGGTTCGGCGACCCGCGGCAACCACGGCGTCACGCGAGCCCTGTCCCAGTCCGCGACAAAGCGCTTGACCGCATTGATGGCGACAGGCTCGTCAACGAGGCTGCGGCGGCACTCCGACTCACAGGGGTGAGGGCATACGCGCCCGCACGCGGAGGGGAAGGGGTTGCGGTCCTTGATGACGCGCAGGGCGGCCTCGTAGTTGCCGTCGGCGACAAGGCGCAAGTACGTCTGGATGTCGATGTTCGCGGGGCACGTCTGCACGCACGGAGCCACGCAGTCTGCGTTGTGGTCGCACAGAATCTGCTCGAGCCGCACCTTGCGGTACTCCTCAAGCCGCGGCGTATCGGTACGGATGGTCATGCCGGCCCGCACCGGGGTGAGGCAGGCCTTGACGTCGCGTGTCTGGCTTGCGTCGGCGCCGTCCACGTCGGCCTCGACCACGCACAGGCCGCAGCTGCCGTTGGCCCGCTTGAGCCGCACGTCGTGGCAAAGCGACGGCACCGTGATGCCCTCTTTGGTCAGCGCTTGCATCAGCGTGAGGTCGGAATCGACTTCGATGTCGCGCCCATTCACATTGACGCGGACACGCGTGTGGGCACCAGGCAGTGATGCCAATGGCTCTGGCATGAGAGACCTCCGACGTCGTAGTCGAAAATGCGTTTTCCGGGCGAGCCGGAGTGACTAACGTTTGCCCTGGCACGCGGCAAATCCGTCACCTTCTTGGATCGTATGGCTGCCGCAGGCGCCCTATCTCGGACTTCGGTCCCGGGTGCTCTTACGGCTGGAGGGCGGTAACCGTCCAGCCGGCATCGTCGCGCTCGTAGAGCGTGCGCGAGTGGAAGCGCGCATCAGAGAAACTCATGAACTCGATTCGGAGAGGGTCGATCACCCAGCCGCCCCACGTGTCGGGCATTTCCGCCGGATCGTTGCTCCTCGCCGCCGCCATGTACGCGGCCTCAAGAGCGCCCGGTTCCGCAGGCTGCCCCGGCTCGCTGAGCGATGCGATGAGGCGAGCTTCCCAAGGTCGGCTCGCGAATATCGCGCGAGCGGCATCCGAGGGAAGGTCCGTCGCGAGGCCTTGGACGCGCACCTGATATCCGGTGGCGTCCCACCAGCAGGTCAACGAGCAGTGGGGGTTCGCGGCAAGCTCAAGTCCCTTCCGGGAGTTCCGTGGCCCCGTGATCACGATGCCCTCTGGACTCACGCCCTTGATGGCAACGGCGCGCGCATTGGGGAAGCCATCGAGTCCTACCGTGGACAACACAGCGGCGTTCGGCACCCGCAGCCCGGTCTCTGTCGCGTCCTCGAGCAACGCGGCCAATTGCTTGAGCGGGTCGGTAGCCATGGTCTGAGCGTAGGGCCGCTAGCCCATCGTGACGGTGAGCACCTCGCCGTCGGCCAACTCGCCAACCGGAACCAGGGCACCGCGTCGGGCATCCCCTGCCAGGTCAACCTCGCGCTTGCCGACCATCACCTTGGTCACACCCGTCGCCACGCCAAGCGGGTTCACCACGTTGATGGTGAGCTCCATCCCGCGGAATCGACGCGTCACCTGGAAGCCCTCCCAGCCCTCCGGGAGGCACGGGTCGATGCGCAAACCATCGAGTTCTGGCCGCAAGCCCAGGATGTATTGCGTGACGCCAACGTAGGACCACGACGCGGTGCCCGTGAGCCACGGGTTGCGCGCCTGCCCAAACCGCGGGCTCTCCGGGCCGTGCGTGAACTGGCAATAGACGTAGGGCTCAACCTGGTGCAGCTCGGCCCGATCGTTGTACTTTGCGGGCAAGAAGCCGCGGTAGTACTCGTACGCGCGGTCGCCGCGGCCAAGGATGCCCTCGGCCACGATGGTCCACGAGTTGGCGTGGCAGAAGATGCCGCCGTTTTCTTTGTGGCCAACGGGAAATACCAGCAAAGATAGCCCGACGCCGGGTACCTCCTTGGTATGGGCGGGCGCACACAGCGCCACGCCGTGTTCCGTAGAAAGCCGCGAGTACACCGAGTCCATCGCGCCGATGGCTCGTTCCTCTGGGACGGTCTGCGAGATGGCGGCCCACACGTTTGGCTCAAGGTAGATCTTGCCTTCGTCCAACGAGTCCGACCCCAACTTGGCGCCCGTCGCAGAGATGCCGCGGATGTACCAGTCGCCGTCCCACGCGCCCTCGATCACGGGCAGCCAGCGACTCGAGCACGCCGCGCGCCCACGCGGCGTCGTCCGCTCGCCCTGTCTGCTCAGCGAGCTCCGCGATGACGCGCACGCCATTGGCCATCAGGAAGGTCGAGAACATCGACTCCCCCGTGGTGCCGAACTGGATGCAGTCATTCCAGTCCGCCTGCAGGCCCTGCACCAGGCCGTTGTTGCCCAAATGATTCAGGGAGAACTGAATCGCCTGACGCAAGTGCTCAAAGACGGTCGCCGAGCCGTGATCCGCGTAAGGCAGCACCTCGTCGAGATACGCGACGTCTCCCGTCTCGTAGACAAAGTTGGCAACGGTGATGGGCAGCCACAAGCGGATCATCGGAGCGGTACTGCTCGAGCGTCGGCGTCTTCTCGTGGCCCGGATTGTGGGTGAGCGGCTTGACGAGCGGCATGGCTCCGCCCTCTTGCGTCTGCCCCGTGAGGATCAGCGACAGGCGCTCGCGGACGGCCTCGGGAATCGCGTGCGTGACGGCGAGCATGTCTTGGACCGTGTCGCGATAGCCAAGCCCGTCGCGGTCGCCCGCCTCGATCAGCGACACTCCGCGCGACCAGTTGAAGGTCATGTGGGTCTGGTACGCGTGCCACACGTTGAGCATCGAGTTCATCTCGGCGTCGGGCGTGGCCACCTGCAACGGCGACAGCGACTCGCGCCACTCGTCGCGAATCGCGGCGAGTTCGGCGTCAACCCGCTCTGGCGTGCCGTACTCGGCTAGCAACTCGCGGCCCGGGCGATGAACAACGCCGTCGCCGTCGTCCCACTGCGCGTCCGGCGCGCCAATGCCCATCATGTAGATCACCTGGCGCGTCTCTCCCGGAGCAAGCACCAGCTTGGCTTGGAGAGTGGCGCACGCGTTGTCGCCAACCGTCTCCGAGCCGGAGCAGGTTCCGCGCTCCACAGCGATGGGAGACGACTGCGTGCGGTACGGCCCAAGGAAGAGATCCCGATCGGTATCGAACCCTGCGACGTCCGCGCCGGCCATCCCAAACCACAGTTCCTTGAACTCGGTGCGAGTGGAATTCTTGCGGCTGATCATGCCGTCCACGTACTTGCAGACCACGACGTACTGGGAGTACTGGAGGTTCTCTAGGTCTTGGCGATAATTCCACTCGTTCGCCAGCTCGGCGTACGAGAACAGCGAAACCGTGCGCGGCGTCGGGCCATCGTTGGTGACCTTCACCGACCAGTACTCGAATGCCTGACCTTTGGGAATGAAGTACGTCGCCTCCGAGCGGATTCCCCGGTACTCGCTGTCAAAGATCGAGTAGCCAAGGCCATGCCGCACGGCCGACGCTTGGGTCGCTTTGCCGTCGGATGTCACGTCGCCGTCGCCGTCCCGCCCACGGAGCGGCTTGCCAACGGGTTGCCAGGACGCGCTCCAGAAGTCGCCGTCTGCGTCGTCGCGCAGGTAGAGGAAGCGGCCGGGCTCGTCTTGCGGCACGCCGTTGAAGCGGAAGCGCAGCACGCGACCCGTGCCGCCTGACTTGTAGAACGAGTAGCCGCCTGCGCCTTGCGTGATGATGCCGCCGTACAGGCGAGAGCCCAGGTAGTTGGACCACGAGCGAGGGGTGTCCGGGCGGGTGATCACATATTCGCGCGCTTCGTCATCGAAGTGGCCGTACTGCATGGGAGTCCTCTCGGCTGGCTAGCGAAGAGCCTACCGATACGGCGCCCTACTGCGAAACGTTTCGCGAACCCGATTCACCGCGACCGCCGCGAGCGAATCGGAGAAGACGTCGGTGTGCGCGGTACCCGAATGTCGCCTGCACTTCCTTGCGTGATCGCGCCTCGCGCTTTGCTTGATTCAACGCCTCAGTGCGTGACTTTTCGAGCTCACGGTTCTTGGCCCGCAAAGCCACCACTTCCGCGAGAATCGCTTCGGCGCTCGCAGTGGCGCTCTCGTTAGGTGCGATGACGTCCACACCCGCATAGAGCCGTTCGAGGGCGGCTCCCACGACGGCAGGGCTGTGGGTGGCGAGGACGAATTCTCTTCCCCGCTTGCCAAGGTCCGCGCGCCGTTCTGGCGACTGGATCAAGGCCCTCAACACGGACACAATGCTGTCAGGATCCGCGCTCACGCCCGGATATCCAGGGACCTTGAACGTTGCTCGAGCCGTTGTGCGGCCCACCACAGGCCTGCCGGACGCGAGACCTTCTAGGGCGGTCACTCCGTAGCCGTCCCCAAGGACCTTTTCCACCACGATGTCGGCTGCAGACATGCGAGCGATTGCTGTCGCGTTGTCAACGTCTTCGATCAGGTCAACGTCAAACGCGACTCCCTCTGCGCGCAGCGTTGCGAAAGCTTCGAGGATCGCCTCAGTTCCTTTCGTGGAGCGCAGGCTGGGTGCATGGGCAATCACTGGCACCTCCCGGGTGGGGGGACGGCCCTCGCGAATCGCGTCGGTGTCAACAACAAGCGGCAAGTGATTCGCATCCGGCACGTGGTCGAAGTTGGCGCCCGCAGAGACAGTCATCGCGCCGACCAAGAGTCGGAGGGTCGCGAGCCGCGACTCGACGCGCGCAGCGCTTTCGTGGGGCGCGCCTGAGTGGTAGTAGCTCCAGCGGTCAAGCGCCTTCTCGAGCTCTATATCCCGAATCTCAGTGCCATGGAAACTCATGACGACGCGCTTGCCAAGCTGATTCCAAATGGGCAGGTCCCAGAACTCGCCAAGTGGATTGTCCGGCGGGATGAGAGAGCGCGCGCCGTGCAAATGAATGACGTCGAAGTTGCGATCGACTATTTCGGATACGAGCGCTAGTGCCTCGGACGGCGTATTGGGCCAATCGCGTGCGCTATCCGGCACGTAGCCATATCGCGTTGGACCAAAGTGCCACGCCTCTGCCTCGTGTCCCAGGGCTCGAAGCGCCTTTGCTTGGAGCGCGGCTTGGTTGGCGGTGTTGACCGGGCCAAGCAACACGCGCATCTCAGCCCCCGAGCTCTCCAGCGAGCTCCTTGGTGCGAGCAACCGCGGCATTCACGCCAGCCGCCACGACGCCTTGCAGGCCGGCGCCCTCCATCGCGGCTAGCCCGGCAAGCGTGGTCCCGCCTTTGGAGCTGACGTTCTGACGCAGTGTTTGAGGGGTCTCTCCAGAGGCTTGCAACAGCTGCGCAGCGCCCACGAGGGTCTGCGCGGCGAGTTGGGTTGCGAGGATCCGGTCGAGGCCTTGCGCCACGCCGGCCTCGGTGAGCGCCTCAACAAACGCGTAGAAGTACGCGGGGCCGGAACCGGAGACGGCGCCCACGGCATCGATCTGCGCTTCGTCAACGGCTACAACGAGCCCCGTCGCGCGCAGCATTCCGCCTGCGAGTTGCACGTGACTTGCCGTGGCGTTAGCACCTCCCGCAATGCCGGTAGCGCCGCGCGCGATGATTGACGGCGTATTTGGCATTGCCCGCACCACGGGTGTACCCGCGGGGAGTCGCGCCTCATAGAACGCGGTGGGAAGCGCCGCGGCTACGGTAATTATCAACACGTCATCTTTGAGAGATCCGGAGATCTGCTCGAGCGCGGTCGCCATGTCTTGCGGCTTCATCGCGAGCATCACTACGTCGGCGTCAGCCACGGCAACCGCAGAATCAAGCTCAACCACCACTCCATGCGCCTCACGTAGCGACTTGGCGCGGCCCTCGGAGCGCGTTCCCACCGTGATGTGGTCCTGCGGCCACCCTGCGGCTCGCAACGCGGTGACGATCGTCGAGCCCATCACGCCGGCGCCGAGCACCGTCACCTTGCGGGGCTCTGGAAGTGGGGTGGGGGCGGCGCTCATGCGCCAAGGCTACAGGCCGAACTGTTCGTAGAAGTCGGAGATTTGCAGCAGGGGTCCCGTCACGATGAACAAGGAGGTGCCGTTGCGCCACACCATGCCTGGCTTGGGTGCAGTGATGATGGCACTCTCGCCAACAGTTGTGCCTGCCACGACCACGGGTTGAGTCGTCGCATCCTCGCCAACGAAATGCGTGAACATCTGCGTGGCGTCGTCCTCGCTGTAGTACTGCAACGCCCGCACCTGCATGGTGTCGTCGCCAGAGCGATAGAGGAGATCCACGCCGTCGACGACGCGCCCAGCGTTGAGTGAGACGTCCTCTGGGTCTAGCGGCGTGGCTTCTACAAGTGAATATGTTCCGACAGTGGTGGGCATTGCGGCTTGGAAGGCGGAGGCAGTAGGCGCGGCAATCGGGGTGATCGTCGGCGCCGGTGGCGGTTCGGTGACAGTGACGCCGGGGATCACCACAGCGTCGGGTCGATTGAGAAGCGCGAAAGTCGCCGCTCCTGCGCCGACAACAACGAGTGCGACGAGAGCCCACACCCACCAGCGCCGCCTCTTCTTGCCCGACGGTGGGGTTGGGTCGGTCGGTTCCTCCACCGGTGGGGCGGCAGGCTCACCGATGGACAGCGGTGCGTAGGCGACGCCGGCGTCGAGAGCTGCGCCGCTCGACACGAGTTGCGCCTCCCCTTGCGCGACGATTCCCGCTGCCAAAGCGTCGGCCCGTTCCCTCGACGTCGGCGCGATCACCGCTTCTTCTGGGGCAAAGGTGGGCGTAAAGAGCGGGACTTCCTCGCCAAACGAAGGCGCCGCGATCGCGTGTTCCGGCTCCGCAAGAGGCACGCCGCCTAGCGGTGTGGGTGCCCCGGCGGCGGAAAGCGACGCGCTCGCCACCGCCGAATCGCCAAGGCGATGCACGGGGTCCGAGTTCCACAGGGCAGTGGCGGCGGACCGCTCTGGGGCGTCATCGTCGGCGAGTGCGATCGCAGCATCATCTGGATTCGCGACGGGGCTCGGTAGGAGCTCCTCTGAAGAAGGTTGCGCCACCGGTGGGACAATGACCGGGGCGATCGCCTCGTCGTCGTCGCCCTCGATCACCTGGGGCACCGGCTCGCGCTGGATCCACGCGGGAACGGTGGGCTTCGTGGGGGTGAGCGGCTCTGGAGTTACGGGCGCGGCAACCTGCGCCCCCTCACTTACCGGAAGCCAGGGGACACGCGGCGTTGGCTCGCTGTCTGGCGACATGGGCCCAGCGTAGGGCCGTGAACGAGGTTTTCCACGGCACGCCATGCGTGTCCGACGCTCTCACGGCCGTTCAGCGTGGTGCAGGCTGCCGTTCCTGGTGACCGCCAAAACGATGGCACGATGGGCAGTCCAGGAGAATTGCGCTGCACGCGCCGAGGCGAGGAGTGTGATGTCGATGGGCCTGGCGGTTCGTGCTCATGCCGCATGCAAGCGCGACACGGCACGTGACTTCGAAGGCTCGGGCGAGTGACGGCGCGTCGATCCGCGGCCTTTCGACCGGACATCGAAGGCCTCCGAGCCGTAGCTATTGGTCTCGTGGTGTTGTATCACGTTGGCATTCCGTTCCTGCCGGGCGGGTTTGTCGGGGTAGATGTCTTCTTCGTCATCTCGGGCTTTCTCATCACGTCTCTTCTCCTACGCGAAGCGGAGCGCACTGGCCACGTATCGCTGCGGCGGTTCTATGCTCGACGCGCAAAGCGACTGCTTCCAGCGTCGGCGCTCGTCTTGTTGGTCACTGCAGCGTTGACCGCCTGGCTACTACAGGCCTCGGATCGCAGGGCGTTCGGCATAGATATTGCGAGCGCCGCGGGGTATGTCGTGAATTGGCGCCTCGCGTTTCGAGCAGTGGACTATCTCGCAGAGGGCAGCGGAACTTCTCCCGTACTCCACTTCTGGTCGCTCGCAATCGAGGAGCAGTTCTACCTGATTTGGCCACTGCTCATACTCGCCGCGCTCGCGATATCACGCCGTGTGCGCTGGAGCCCGCGACGAGTAACGCTTGCCGTGCTCGCGTTGGTAGGGATCCCATCGTTCGTGCAGTCCGTGGTGCTAACGCAACACGACGCGTCGTCTGCGTTCTTCTTCACCACATCGCGCATGTGGGAACTTGCCGTGGGCGCCGCAGTCGCCATTGCCGCGCCGCGCTTGACTCGGCTACCGCGTCCCGCAGCGAGCGCGTTGTCGGGCGCGGGCGTGATAGGGATCGCTGCGGCCGCGATTCTTCTTTCGGAACAGACGGCATGGCCCGGATGGATAGCTGCGGTTCCGGTAGCCGCCGCCGCAGCCGTAATCGCCGGTGGAATCGCGGACTCACGAGGCATCGCTGCGCGAGTTCTCGGGGTTAAGCCGCTGGTGTGGATGGGGGGATTGTCGTACTCGCTCTACCTGTGGCACTGGCCAGCACTCATTTTTGCGACGGCGACGCTCGGCGAGATGCGCATACGGACGGCGCTCCTCGTCGCGATGGCATCGATGATTCCTGCGTATCTGACGTTGCGATTCGTCGAGAATCCAGTGCGCTTTTCGCGGCGCATGTCGCGCGGATCAGCACTCCCCCTCGCTGTGGGAGCGGCGCTTACGTTGCTTGGCGTTGTCGCGGGTCTCGTGGTTGCGCTCACGTCGCCACAAACCAGTAGCGGCTCACAAGTGGTCATTGTTGAGGTCCCCGAGGGAACCTCCCAGTCGGGCGCCGGCGCTCAGGCTCTCGGCGATAGCCCCGCATCGTCGTCTGCGGGCGTTCCGCAAGACAATTACCCCACGATCTTGCCAGCGCCTGCCGCGGCGGTCGGTGACCTGTATCCCACGGGATGTCAAGGCGACCCCAAGTCGACGACGTTGAACCCGTGCCCCACGGGCGATCTCCTCAGCGACGTGGTCATTGCCGCAGTTGGCGACTCAAAAATGTTGCAGTACTACCCAGCCTTGGACATCGCGGGCCGCGCGCTTGGCGTGCGCTTCGTGTTCATGACAAAGACCTCGTGCCCATCGACCGACGCACTGACCGTGAGTAGGGGTGCCGCGTACGACACCTGCATGACATTCAACAAAGCCGTCGACGCGGAATTGAAGCGGAATCCTCCGAGCGGAGTCATCACTGCAGGCATTGTCTACGAGACGGCGAAGACGTCCCCACTGAGTGCGCAAGAGGGACTCGAGCAGAGGTGGGCTCGGTGGGAAGGCGAGGGGATTCCGGTGTCAGTTCTGCTCGAATACCCTGTGCCCGATTTCGAGGTGTATTCCTGTATGCAGGAGACACCCAACTACGGCGACTGCCTGCGTTTATGACCGCGCGCAAGGCACGGTTGACAGCAAGTCCGACGTGCAAGAACGGGCTGCTGAGGAGGCGTCTGTCGCGTCTACCATCCGACTGGACGACTTCATTTGTCCCCGAGCCACGTGCGCTCCCGTCATCGGCGGAGTGCTCGTGCTCCGTCAGGGCAGTCACCTCACAAACACCTATGCGGCAACGCTAGGCCCGCAGTTGACCCGCGAGTTAAGGCCCTTCGTCGAGCGCTTGCACGCAGTCCCTTAGCCCAGCTAACCCACAGGCATGCCATGCGTGTCCGACGCTGCGGCTACCTTTGGCTCATGGCCACAGCTACGCGCAAAGCGACTCCTGGGTACCGCTGCACCGAGTGCGGCTGGACCGCGGTGAAGTGGGTAGGAAGGTGTGGCGAGTGCCAAGCGTGGGGAACTGTTGTCGAGGCCGCAGTCGCGGCTGGACCGGCCACTCGCGCAACCGTTGCCACCTCTCCCGCCGTGCCATTGCCCGACGTCTCGACCTCGGCGTCCGCGAGGCGATCCACGGGCGTTGCGGAGTTCGATCGCGTGCTGGGCGGCGGGATCGTTGCCGGAGCTGCGGTGTTGCTCGCGGGCGAGCCGGGGGTAGGCAAGTCAACGTTGCTGCTTGATGTTGCTGCCCGCACTGCTCGCGCGGGCTCCATCGTCTTGTACGTCTCCGGCGAGGAATCTGCGGGGCAGATCCGCTTGCGCGCAGAGCGCATCGGGGCGGTAGAGCAAGGGGTGTTGCTTGCCGCGGAGACCGACCTTGGTGCGGTGCTCGCGCACCTCGATACGACCACTCCTGACTTGGTGATCGTTGACTCGATCCAGACCATCGCGTCGGCTGAGGTGGAAGGCACGCCCGGCGGGGTGAGCCAAGTACGCGAGGTTGCACAAGCGCTCATCCAGGCGGCGAAGAAGCGCGGCGTGCCGATGGTGCTCGTGGGGCATGTCACCAAAGACGGATCGGTGGCGGGCCCGCGGATCGTGGAGCACTTGGTTGACGTGGTGTGTCAGTTCGAAGGCGATCCGCACTCGCAATTGCGCCTCTTGCGGGCCGTAAAGAACCGCTTCGGTTCCGTGGACGAGGTGGGGTGCTTCCAACTCGTCGATGCTGGCATCGAGTCGGTTTCGGATCCGTCAGGACTGTTCCTCACTCGAGAAGGCCCGCATGTGCCGGGCACGTGCGCCACGATCACGGTTGACGGCAAGCGGCCCCTTCCGGCGGAGATACAGGCGCTCGTCGCGCCCAGTGTGCTGAGCAATCCGCGTCGAGCGACGTCTGGCATCGACGCATCGCGCGTGGCGATGATCCTCGCCGTGTTGCACCGTCGCGTGGGCGTTGCCGTAGCCAATGACGACGTCTATGTGGCGACCATCGGCGGCGCCAAGGTGCTTGAACCCGCAGCGGACGTAGCTCTCGCGCTCGCCTTGGCCTCGGCGCGCGCTGATCGACCGGTGCGCGAACGGTGGTGTGCCGTCGGAGAAGTCGCTTTGTCTGGAGCGGTGCGGCCGGTGAGCGCGCTCTCGCAACGCGTTGCCGAGGCGGCGAGGCTGGGATTCACGGACGTGGTGGTGCCAGCTGAGGGGCGACCCGTCGAAGCTCCGGCGGGCGTGCGGCTGCATCCGGTCGAACAACTGGCGGATGCCGTGCGCATCGCGATCGCGCCGCGCACAGAAGTCGGTGAGCCCGGCTTCTAGCTCAGGGTGAACGTGGCGGGCTCGGCAGCAATATCACCGATCGTCACCGTTGCCTTGTAGGTTCCGGGCCTGGGTTTGGCGCTCACGTCGCCGCAGCCCTTCTCGCTACGAGTGCGGTCCCACGTCAGATCGATGTTTTGCGTGTCGTCGGGCTGTAGCAGGTATTCCTTAGCCTCAAAGGTCTTGTCGTCAGTGCAGTCCGTTGAAGAAAAGATCCGGTCGCTACCGGAGACGATGAGCATTTCGGTTCCGTCGGCCCCGGTATCGAGCTTGCATGGCGTGCTTCCCACCTGCGTCGCAGTGACCGTGAACGTGGGTTCAGTTGTGCCAGCGAAGTCGGACTTGGTCGGCACCGTGACAAGGGTGACATCTGCCTCGGTACACGCGCGGCCTGGGTCCGCGGAAACAGTCGGGGCAGCCGAGACGGTTGATCCAGGGCTCGTCGTGGCGCCAGGGGTAGTGCCAGGGGTGCTGCCTGGTGTCTTCGAGCCGCCCGTGAGGGCGCCAAACAGCCACCACACCAGCAATGCGAGCACCACAATGCCGACGATGACCGCGAGCCGCCGCTTCCAGTACACCTCTGGCGGTTGATCGCCCACTGGGTGAGTTAGCCCGTCCATGGTCGCCTCCTTTTGGACACCGCCCCCATTGGACTACTCCACGGTATCGAGGTGCGCCCTGGAACAATGGAGACATGCCCCGCGAGTCGTCAGATGGCCCGATCGTTGACGCCGTGCTCGCATGGTTCCGTGAGACCGGCCGTGACCTTCCGTGGCGTGACGGCCGCACCAGCGCGTGGGGCGTGCTGGTCAGCGAAGTCATGCTTCAACAAACCCCTGTTGCGCGTGTCGAGCCCGTGTGGCGCGAGTGGATGGGGCGGTGGCCCACGCCTGGCGATTTAGCGGCGGCTAGCCAGGCCGACGCGGTGCGCGCCTGGGGCAGGCTCGGTTACCCGCGGCGCGCGGCCAGGCTCTGGGAGTGCGCGAGGGTGCTCGTTGAGCACCACGGGGGGACGGTGCCATCGAGTCGTGAAGAACTGCTCGCCCTCCCTGGCGTGGGTGACTACACCGCGGCCGCAGTGATGTCGTTCGCACACGGCGCGCGGGCCGTGGTGATCGACACGAACGTGAAGCGAGTGCTCGCGCGCGTGTGGGGCGGCGAGGAGTTCCCGGCACCAGGGGTCACTGCGGCCGAACGAGCGCTCGCGAGCCGCATCGTGCCTGCCGCCGACGCCCTCGCCGCCGAGTGGGCGGTCGCGTCGATGGAGCTCGGAGCGCTCGTGTGTACGGCGCGCTCTCCCCGGTGCGATGCTTGCCCGCTCCAAGACACCTGCGCCTGGAGAGCGGCAGGCTACCCAGCGTCGGGCCTGGTAAAGCGCTCAAGCCAAGCCTGGCATGGCACCGATCGTCAAGTGCGCGGGAGGATTCTTGCGCAGTTGCGAGAAGCGAGCGGCCCTGTGGTTCTCGCGGACATCGCTGACGTCGCTGACGTCGACGCTACGCAATTCACCCGCGCGCTCGGCTCGCTTATGGCCGACGGCCTCGTCACCGAGATTGGCGAGGGCACCTATGCGTTGTGAGGGTGCCCGTCTCGCCTCAAGCGCCTAGATAGTGCAGCACAGCGAGGACGCGGCGGTGGTCTGCGGCGTCGATCTCAAGATCGAGCTTGCCAAAGATCGACGCGATGTTCTTCTCCACCGTGCCCGCCGAGATGAACAGCCGTTGCGCGATGGCTCCGTTCGACCTGCCCTCGGCCATGAGTTCTAGCACTTCGCGCTCGCGCGCGCTGAGCCGCGCAAGCGTCGCGTGTTGTCCCGAGGTCACGCCCATGAGCTGGGTTACTACTTCGGGGTCGAGCACGGTGTGGCCCTGCGCCACTCTGGTGAGCGCGTCCATGAATTCGTCGACGTCGGCGACTCTGTCCTTGAGTAGGTAACCGATCCCGCGCGCGTCGCCCGTGAGGAGCTGCGAGGCGTAGCGAGTCTCGATGTACTGGGAGAACACGAGCACCGGCAGGTTACGGTGCTCCGCGCGCAGCGCGAGGGCTGCCCGCAAGCCCTCGTCGGTGAACGTTGGCGGCATGCGAATGTCGGTGACGACTACGTCCACGCGTTCGTGTGCCGCGAACCTCCGGCTCACCTCGGAGATGAGCGCTTGGCCGTCGCTCACGGCTGTCACCTCGTGGCCGCGGCGTGTAAGCAACGCAACGAGGCCATCCCTGAGTAACGCCAGATCCTCGGCGACGACGACGCTTAGCGGTGACGAGGCACCCGGCGCGGCTTCGGTGGTCACCGTCGGCTAACCAAGGGCACAGTCACGGTCACCACTGTAGGTCCGCCGGCCGGACTCGTCACCGCGAGCGAACCGTCAACGGCCGCAACGCGAGCGGCCAGGCCGGCGAGCCCCGTGCGCAGTCCGCTGCCATCCGGAGCGACGATCACAGCACCACCCCGGCCGTCGTCCTCCACACGTACGCGCAACACGTGAGACGCGTCGACTTCGCATGTGACGCTGGCCGTTGTTGCCCCCGCGTATTTTGCGACGTTGGCGAGAAGTTCGGCCACGCAGTAGTAGGCGAGGGACTGCGTTGCGGGGTAGAGAAGATGATCGCTCTCGAGTGTGGAATCGATCGCGACGGTAACCGGCAGCGGCGCGCGGGCCGCGAGGGTCTCGATCGCCACCGCGAGCCCAGCGTCAAGTGCGGGAGGATGAATGCCACGGACGATTTCACGGAGTTCGGCGAGGGTCTCCTTAGTGGACGCGTGCGCGGTCTCAACCAGGGCCGCAGCCTGATCCAGGTCGGTGCCCGAGGCGAGATGGGCGCGCGCCTCTCCAAGTTGCATGGCAACCGCGACGAGGCGAGCTTGGGGGCCGTCGTGGAGGTCTCGCTCAATGCCGCGCAAGCGAGCGTCGGCATCGGTGATTGCCGCTGCCCGCGTGGCCCGCAGGGCGGCAACGCGCTGGCCCATGCGGGTGGGGCCGAGTAGTGCGCGAGTCAGCACCCGATACAAGAGGGCGAAGGTGCGCACGATCCACGGCCACAGGAGTAGCAGCACCACACCAGCAAGCACTTGCACGCCGATGCGTGCGGGAGTGTCGATGAAGTAGTCGGTGCCCCATTGCGATCCGGTGTGCCACGTGCCGTCTGTGGCTTGCTGTGGAGGCAGTAGATTGCGCCACAGGGGATACGTGATCGAGCCAAGTGCAATGGCGAGCACAACGGTGCTGATATAGCTCGCCGCGAGAGCTAGCGGGAACGTAACCAGCATGAAGAGCAGTGCGCGCCAGGCGTCGCCGTCAACGAACAGCGCACCCAGTTTGCGCCAAAAGCCTTTGGGCCACACAAACCGTGCGGGTGCTGGAACGTCGAGGCCAAGCATTTGAGAGGCCATGCCGCGGTACATCGATCCCCAGCCGCGACTTCCCAGCAGGACGATGCCGCCCGCGTAGAGCCCAACGACGGTCCACACGAGGCCCGCGGTGAGGACGAGGAAGCCAATGAAGTAGGCAACGGCGAAAGGTGCGAGTAGCAACGCGAGCCAGAAGTACCCGAACGCGCCCCACGTGCGGGGCGAGACCAGGGCGGCCAAGAAAGGGAATCGAGTTGGGCCGTCGGCGCCGCTGCGCGTCGGCGATGGAGTCATGGTTGTCATGTTCCCAGGGTCGCGGCCCTGACGCATCGGCGACATGGCGGTGGCCATCGCGGGCACGGGGGCTAGCCCCCGTATGTGAGGTTTCGCTCAGGTGCTCAGACGTCTGAGAGGATCGGGCGTATGAATAGTGGCCTATCCCGGGGGATCGTTGTCATTGTTCTCCTCACCTGCTCGATACTGCTGCTGTGGTGGTTCGTGCCGAGGGGCGAGGACCGCGGCGGGTACGTCGTGACCGACGTCACGAGCGGCGACACCATCGTGGTGACGCGCGACGGCGTTACGCATACGGTGCTGATCGAGGGCATTGTGACTCCGAACCACGGCGAGTGTGGGTTCAAGGAATCGCGCGCCAACCTCGTGGAGGGGATAAAGGGTGCCGACGTCGCGCTGATTCCAGACTCGAGAGCGGAGAAGTCAACGGACAACCCCGGGCAAGTCTTGCGCCGCTACGTGGACTTCAAGGGGCGTGACGTTGGCCTTGCGCAGATCGAAGAGGGCTTCGCTACCGCGCAAGATGGAGAGTTCGACCGCGGAGGCGAGTACCGAGCCGCGGCCGCAAAGGCGACCCCCTTCACCTGCAACTAGGCGTCAGCTGTGGTGCGTGCCCTCCACAGCATTGGGCTCGATCGCTGCGAGTTCCTCGTTCGTGAGGTCCGGGAATGACAGTGCGCCGACGGTGTCCTTCAACTGAGCGACGGAACTCGCGCCAACGATCGCCGAGGTGGTGCGCCCGCCGCGCAGCACCCACTGCACCGCGAGCTGTGCGAGCGACTGGCCGCGGCCCAGCGCAATCTCATTGAGCGCGCGAGTGCGCTCCAAGTAGGTCTCGGTGATCTGCTTGGTGTTGAGGAACTGCGAGTGAGTGGCCCGCGATCCCTCGGGGACGCCGTCGAGGTAGCGCGCCGTGAGCATGCCTTGCGCGAGCGGAGAGAACACCGTGGAGCCAACGCCAAACTCGTCGAGGGTGTCGAGCAGGCCATTCTCGGGACCGCGCGTGTACATGTTGTACGGGAACTGGTGCACAAGCAACGGCGTGCCGAGGTCACGGAGGATCTGCGCGGCCTCTCGCGTGGCGTCGGGCCCGTAGTTGGAGATGCCTGCGTAGAGCGCGCGGCCAGAGCGAACGGCCTGGTCAAGGGCCATCATCGACTCCTCGATGGGGGTGTCGGGGTCCGGGCGGTGGTGATAGAAGACGTCCACGTAGTCGAGGCCCATGCGCTTGAGCGAGGCGTCGAGGCTGCTCAGGAGGTACTTGCGGCTGCCCCACTCGCCGTACGGGCCGGGGTGCATGTAGTAGCCGGCCTTGGTGGCGATGACGAGCTCGTCGCGGTACGGCGCGAGGTCGCGGCTAAGGATGCGGCCAAAGTTCTCTTCCGCGCTGCCGGCTGGCGGGCCGTAGTTGTTCGCTAGGTCGATGTGGGTTACCCCTAGGTCGAACGCCGCGCGGATGATGTCGCGCTGGGTGTCGAGGGGATTGGCGCCGCCAAAGTTCTGCCACAGGCCAAGGCTCACGCCGGGAAGCGTGAGGCCGCTCTTGCCGAGGCGGCGGTATTGCATGGCGTCGTAGCGGGTGGGATCGGCGACGTAGGGGTCATTAACCATGTGGTCAGCCTACGCGCCAACGAAGCACCCGTCCGCGTCCCCGTACCTGTACGCACACCCGCGTCCCACGTCGCGACCTCCATCCGGGTGTACGCACATGAGCGCCGGATCCGGCCCCGAATGTGACGCCGACGTGCGTACTGGGCGTGCGGGGCGGGTACCCGCGACGCCAATGTGCGTACGCGGGACGTGAGGGAAGGCACCTAGCCTGCGTCCCCAGGGCCGCCCGACAACATCGTTGTCCACTGGCCAGGCACACGGCGCGTGGACTCCCGCGGCGAGCACGCGACTGTGTTTACATGGAACTTCAGCCAAAGCGTCTGGGACTGAGTGACCTTGCCGCTCACGTCGCACGGCGCCCCGTGGCCTTCACCGCCAGCAGACTCCTCACTCACTTCACCCGAAACGCGGTCGAGCGCGCCGTGCACGACGGGCTCTTGATCCGCGTTTTGCCTGGTGTCTACGTCCACCGCGACTTCCGTCGCCATCCGTTTGCGATCGGATCGGCGCTGTCACTCTGGTGGCCCAGGGCACTCGTGACTGGTGAACTTGCACTGGCAATCCATCGCGGCGAGGGGCTCGTCGGCTCGCGAGCTATGGTCGTGGTCCCCCACCACGTGCGCGCCAGATCACCCCGTTGGCTAAGAGTGCGATCTGCATATCTTGATTCCGAAGCGGTAATCGTTCGCGGCGTCCGTTGCACCAGCATCGCCGTGGCAGTGCTCGATGCGTGGCGAGAAGCTCCGAGCGCACGACGTCAAGAGCCTGTTTACCTGGCGCTATGGGACCGGATGTGCACTGCACAGGAACTACGCGACGCTCAACAGATACAGCCGCGGCTGGTAGATCGGAAGCGTCTCCTCTCCCTACTCTCGCACTTCCAGGACGGGGCCACGTCGCCCCTGGAGGTGCTCGCGAAAACCGAAGTGCTCGTCGGCCCAGATTTTGTTGCACTCGAGTGGCAGCCTCCAATGGTCATCGCGGGGCGCAACCGTGCTCCCGACGCGCTCCACCGGTCCGCGCGTGTCGCCATCGAACTCGATGGATGGAGATACCACGGAAAGCGTGCGCAGCGAGAACGCGATCGACTCCGCGACAACGACTTCAATGCAGACGGCTTCTCGACCCTGCACTTCACGTTTGAAGACCTCGCCCAGCATGCGGATCAGGTGCGCGCCACAGTCCGTCGCGCGATTCGGTCCGGTCTGGAGCGCGGCTCCGCGTGACCCGCCTCACCGCCCCGTACGCACATGGGCGCTGAGCTTCGATCGCGCAAGCTCTCTTTACGCACATCAGCGTCCCATCTGGGCCCGCTACGACTCTCAAGTGCGTACAGGGCAATCCGCTCGGCAGCTGCCGACGCTCATGTGCGTACAGAAAGCGGGTGGGTGAGGCTCACGGTGCGCGCCTTGGGCCCGACGGCAAAATCGAAGGGCCCCGGGGAGATCCCAGGGGCCCTTCCTTGAGCGTCGGATTGTCCGACGCCGTAACTGGCTTACGCGCCCGCCGCGCCCTCCGGTGCAGGAGCGTCGGCTGCCGCAACCTTGCCGGCACCTGCGGTGACCGGCTCGTCGACGATGTCGTCCTTGTCCACGCCCTCGAACGTGAACTCCGCCGTCTCGCCCTCGCCGATCACATCGACACGGATGATCTGGCCCGCGCTTACCTCGCCGAACAGGATCTTCTCGCTCAACGGGTCCTCGATCTCGCGCTGGAGGGCGCGGCGCAATGGCCTCGCTCCCAGCACGGGGTCGTAACCCTTGTCGGCAAGCACCCGCTTTGCGGCGGTGGTCAACTCGATGCCCATGTCCTTGTCCTTCATGCGCTCGTCGAGACGGGCGAGCATGAGGTCCACGATCTGGATGATCTCGTCTTGCGTGAGCTGCGGGAACACCACCACGTTGTCAACGCGGTTGAGGAACTCTGGCTTGAAGTGTTCCTTGAGCTTGGCGTTGACGAGCTTGACCATCTCGTCGTAGGACTGGCCGGACTCGGACTGCACGGAGAAGCCGGTCGCCTGACGGCGCGAGATCGTGTCGGCACCAAGGTTGGTGGTCATGATGATGATGGTGTTCTTGAAGTTGACTTCGCGACCCTGAGCATCGGTGAGCTTGCCGTCTTCAAGGATCTGAAGTAGCGAGTTGAAGATGTCTGGGTGAGCCTTCTCGACCTCGTCGAACAGCACCACGGAGAACGGCTTGCGGCGCACCTTCTCGGTGAGCTGGCCGCCCTCCTCGAAGCCAACGTAGCCAGGGGGAGCACCGAAGAGGCGAGCAACCGTGTGCTTCTCTCCGTACTCGGACATGTCAAGCGAGATGAGCGCGTCCTCGTCGCCAAACAGGAACTCGGCAAGAGCCTTCGCGAGCTCGGTCTTTCCCACACCCGTAGGGCCAGCAAAGATGAACGAGCCACCGGGGCGCTTGGGGTCCTTGAGGCCGGCACGCGTGCGGCGGATTGCCTGGGACAGCACCTTGATGGCCTGCTCCTGGCCGATGATCCGCTTGTGCAGTTCGGTCTCCATGGACAGCAGTCGCGCGGACTCGTCAGAGGACACGCGAGCAACGGGAACGCCGGTTGACATCGCCAGCACCTCGGCGATGAGCTCCTCGTCGACGACGGCGGCAACGTCGAGGTCACCCGAACGCCACGCCTCTTCCGCCTTGGAACGCTCATCGCTGAGCTTGCGCTCAACGTCACGTAGTGAGGCTGCCTTCTCGAAGTCCTGGCCGTCTATTGCCGATTCCTTCTCACGGCGCACGTTGGCGATCTTGTCGTCAAGGTCGCGCAGTTCGGGCGGGGACGTCATGCGGCGAATGCGCAGGCGAGCGCCTGCCTCGTCGATGAGGTCGATCGCCTTGTCAGGCAAGAAGCGGTCGGAGATGTAGCGGTCAGCCATGGTCGCGGCGGCAACGATCGCCTCGTCCGTGATGGTGACGCGGTGGAACGCCTCGTAGCGGTCGCGCAGGCCCTTGAGAATCTCAATGGTGTGCGAAAGCTCCGGCTCCGGCACCTGAATCGGCTGGAATCGACGCTCGAGCGCGGGGTCCTTCTCGACGTGCTTGCGGTACTCGTCGAGAGTGGTGGCGCCAATGGTCTGCAGCTCTCCGCGAGCCAGCATGGGCTTGAGGATTGAGGCCGCGTCGATGGCGCCCTCTGCCGCGCCCGCGCCAACGAGCGTGTGGATCTCGTCGATGAACAGGATGATGTCGCCGCGCGTGCGGATCTCCTTGAGCACCTTCTTGAGACGCTCCTCGAAGTCACCGCGGTAGCGAGAACCGGCAACGAGCGAGCCAAGGTCGAGCGTGTAGAGGTGCTTGTCCTTGAGCGTCTCCGGCACGTCGCCACGAACGATCGCCTGGGCGAGACCCTCGACGACGGCGGTCTTGCCGACGCCGGGCTCGCCAATCAGCACGGGGTTGTTCTTTGTGCGACGGCTGAGTACCTGCATCACGCGCTCCATGATGAGCTCGCGACCCACGACGGGGTCGAGCTTGCCCTCACGAGCTGCTTGCGTGTAGTTGCGGCCAAACTGGTCGAGCACCGTTGAGCCTGCGGGCGTGCCCTCTTGCGGGCCGTTGCCGGAAATCGCGGGCTCTTTGTTCTCGTAACCGCTCAGCAGCTGAATCACCTGCTGGCGCACGGACGAGAGGTCCGCGCCAAGCTTGCCGAGCACCTGAGCAGCAACGCCTTCACCTTCGCGGATGAGGCCAAGCAGGATGTGCTCGGTGCCGATGTAGTTGTGGCCAAGCTGCAGGGCCTCGCGCAGCGAGAGCTCAAGCACCTTCTTGGCGCGCGGCGTGAAGGGGATGTGGCCGGACGGGGCGTGCGAGCCCTCACCGATGATCTCTTGCACCTGCTCGCGCACGGCGTTGAGGGAGATGTCCATGGACTCGAGCGCCTTGGCGGCAACGCCTTCGCCCTCGCGGACTAGGCCAAGCAGGATGTGCTCGGTGCCGATGTAGTTGTGATTGAGCATGCGCGCCTCTTCTTGCGCGAGCACAACAACGCGACGAGCCCTGTCAGTGAACCGTTCAAACATCTCAAACCTCCCTCAATCGCCGGTACACAGACCTGCGACTGCAACCAGGCTAACCAGCGCTCATGCACACTCATGCCCATGTTCGCCAGCGGCGTGACAACTGTTACAAGCCCGACACATGAGTGTTATCGGCATTCGCGGTCCCGCGCATCAGCCCGCACGTCTCCCGCCTGGGTCGGGGACAACCGGATATCGGCAGTTTGGGGCACGAAAAGGATCGCAAACCCTCGAAATCCGGTTGTGCCCGACGCCGTGGCTGGCTTCTCGCGAGGGTGCGGCTACGCCTCGAGCAGGATGGTGATTGGGCCGTCGTTCACGAGCTCGACCTCCATGTGCGCTCCGAACACGCCCGTTCCAACGGTGAGACCGCGCGAGCGCAGCGCCGCGACAACGGCATCTACTAGGGGCTCCGCGATGGGACCGGGGGCGGCCGCGTTCCACGTCGGCCTGCGACCCTTCCGCACATCGGCGTAGAGGGTGAACTGGGACACCACGATCACCGGCGCGCCAACGTCGGCGACGGACTGCTCGTCGTCGAGGATCCGCAGGTCGGCGATCTTCCGCGCGATCACGTCGGCGGACGCCACCGTGTCGCCGTGCGTCACGCCGACGAGCGCGAGCACGCCTTGGCCAGAGAACGAGGCCACCACCGAGCCGTCGACGACCACCGAGGCCCGCGACGCCCGTTGCAGGACGGCACGCATCTACCAGCCGCCGCGGGTGTCACGCTGTTTTGACCTGCCCGGCTGGTAGTTCTCGCGCAGCTTGGGGAGCACGTCAACGAAGAAGATGATCACGGCGGCGATCGCGACCACTACGCCAAAACTCATGACGCCTCCACCGATGCCTAGCGGCCAAGGCAACGCGAGAAACGTGATCACGAGCGCAACACCGAGGATCAAGCCCCACTTGAGCTTGTTGAGTTTGCCCGCGGCAACGTATGCACGGTCCGGAAATCGCATCCCCTGAATGAAGGCCCACGCGGCGCCAAGAAAAGCGGCCACAGACAATATTTGGATGATCCGGAGTTGCAGATCGGCGAACACGTTGCCTCCCGGGGCTTGGTGCGGTCAGACTATCGCGATAGCAAACCTCGCTAGTGGAGAGTGGGAGTGCTAGCGTGAGGAGCACGAGACTCGCAAACTGCGAGTTAGGGGGAGAGTTATGAACCAATCAAAGTCGTGGTGTTGGCCAGCGTGCTTGCTGGAGCCTTGATGGTCGGCGGCTTCGCCACTGCGTCATACGCATACACGCAAAAGTCCAGCACTGCGGGCGGCCCGCAGATTTACGTAAACGACGGCACCTGCCACGGATACGGCTATACGGACGCGGACATTCACTCGGGTGTGACCGGAAAGGTTAGCGGCGCCGGTTATCTGTGTGACTACGTGCAGGTGAGAGTGTTGTACAGCAGCGGCACGTGGGCTGGATATTCGAATTGGAAGACTGGCGCGACGTATGCCATTCAGACCGTGGGGAGCGGCACTGTCAGCAAATCGGACCACGGCGTTGACAGTTGGCACTGAAGGCGCCAGTTTGGGTTTTCGCACTAGTCGCCGCGCTGACGGTCAGCGGTTGCGGTACTTCGGCGGCCAACTCACCAGCGCCCGCGGGCAACGCATTCGCGGATCGAGTCGAGGCCGCACTCGCTGACGCCACAGCCGCCGACGCGACGCCAGCGCAGATCCAAGCGATACGCGCTGCGGGGCAAGACGGTTCCGTAAATCTCGAGACAGTTGCCAGCGCGATAGCCGGAACCTTCGACTGCTTCGACGCAGCCGGTGTTCACTATGAGAGTAAGGGTTCGCACGTCGACGGTGGGGTGACCTACATCGACTACGTCTACGAGGCCGGGAACGTAGAGGAACTCGCGGAAGCATGCGTGAACCAGAACTCGTACTACATCGAGATGCTCTATGCGCTGCAGCCGTCTACGATCGACGCGGCCGACGCCGCATTCGTTGCCGCGATGCCGCAGCTCGTTGAGTGCCTACGCGGGCTCGGTGTTGCCCTTGATGACGACGTGACAGCTGACGAGCTCAAGCAATTGATTCCATTGCAGCAAGACGAGATTGGCACCGCGGGCGAGGAGTCCGCTCGCGACCGAACCAAGTGTGTCGTAGAAGCCGGGATTACAGGCTTTTAGGACCCCTCAGGCTAGCGCGGGTGGCAGCACGGTGAGGCCCTCGGCCCTGCCGGCGTTGGACAGCCGCCTATCCCACGCGGCAAGCACGGGGTTGGCTTCCCGCAACAGCAGGGCCGACGCCAAGTGAAGGGCGTCCCCCGCGCGCAAGGGGCGGCGGTCGGCGAGTTCGGCTGCGTGCTCGGACAGCGCGGCGGTGACCTCCACCTTGGCGAGCCCCGGCCAGATTTCCTTCCACCGGTCGCGCGCCTTCGCCGCCGGCGCGGCATCGATCCGCCCAATGCGCTCGGCGGCGGCGAGAACTGACTTCACCTCAACGTCGGCGATGCGAGAAGTGACAGCAGCGTCGGCCCGTTCCCACAGGGCGACAACAAGCGGCGAGCCGGTCTCGAGGACCAGCAACTTCACGAGCGCGGAGGTGTCAAAGTAGACGATCGCCATTGGCTACCTGCGCAGGCGGCCGAGCAAGCTCGACAGCGCGTCCTTGGCAGCCTCTGCTTGCGGCAGTCGCGGCACGGCGCGGTCTTCTGCAGGCGGGGTGATGAGCCCGTCATCGATGAGCGACGAGAGTAGGTCGCTCCCCGTCGACTGGGCCCAGGCGGGCAACGGGAACGCCTCGCTCGGTGACGACCACGGAGTCGCCTGCCTTCACAGCGGCGAGCGCGCCATTGACGTCTTTGCGCAGATCGGTGACGGAGATTTCCACGTGCTCACCGTACCGCGCGGTTGCGCTACTCCGGCAGATCCCCGCCATCTGCCGCGCATCCCTTGCCCATGAGCAGGCCCTTCATGGTGGGCCCGGGCGGCGGGGGCCGGTCAACGGAGAACCCGGAAGCGTCAACGATTGGCTCTTGCGTCGCGGAGATCGCGCCGCCGTCCGACGCGGCCAGCAGTGTCGCGGCAGGGTCCACCGATCGCTTCACGAGCGCCAAGCGCGATGGGTCCGTCTTCGCGATCCCTCGCGACCGACGTGATGCGCCCGGCAGGAGCGTCGGAGCCAAGAATGGTGAGCGCGGCCCCGGCCACGGGCAACACGTGCGAGGAGCCGTCGAGGTACAGGTACGTGAGGCGGCGCGGAGGGCGGCCGACGTTGTGGACCTTCGCGACCGTTTCTTGGCCGCGGTAGCAGCCCTTGTGCAGATGCACGGCGGTGCGCAGCCAGTCGTACTCGTGGGGGAGCGAGAGCTCGTCCACCTCGAGCGCGGCGCGCGGCCGGTGAGCCGCGACTCGCTCGGCCTCTGACGCCCACGTGCCGGCGAGTGACCAGCCGGCTGCGAGCCGGGCATTGACCTCGTCATCCACGTCGGCGCGCGGCACCAGACACCAGTCGCCACGCGCGCGGGCGCCCTGTCTGGCCGACGCTGTACGACGTTCCGCCTTCGCTGATGGCTGGCCACGGGTCCACCCACGTGACGGGTTCGCCAGCGGCGGCGGGCCGCGACACGGGCTCGCCAAGCGCCGCCCAGTCCGCGGTCACGTCGGCCACCTCAACCCGCAGCATGAAGCGCATGCGGTCAAGGAACGCGGCGAGCCCAGGGGCGGTCTCGGTGATGAGCCACGCGGTTTCGCCGTCGTCGACCAGGCCGGCGACGTGCTCGATGCGCCCTTGCGGCGACAGGATCATGAACTCGGTTGACTCGCCAGGGACCAGCGAGCCCACCTCTTGCGAGCACAGCGAATTGAGCCAGGTGAGGCGGTCTGGGCCGGTGACGGTGATGACCCCAAGGTGCGACTGGTCAACGACGGCACGGCCCTGTTGCAAAGCCAACTGCTCGCCAACGGGATCGCCGTAGTGCCACGCAACTCCGGCGTCGGGCGCGGACCCGGCAACGGCGCCAGGGCGCGACAACAGCGAAGATTCCACAACAGGAGAACCAGCGAGCGTCACTCGGGATTCCCGGGAGCCTCGATGCGCGACAACCTGCCGGACCCGTAGGACTGCAGTTCGTGCCCAAAAGCGGCAAGGTCCATCGCCCACATCAGCTCGCCGCTCACGAGCCCGTAGAGGCGCGTTGCGCCAGCCACCTCGGGAGCAGAGGCCGTGCGGGCCATGAGATCGGTGCCCAGGTCGATGCGCCCGTTGCCGACCGCGCCAACGTAGACGGCGACGAAGCCAGAGGCGTCGGTGAGCACCACCTCGAGCGGGTGCTGAAAGTCCTTGAGTTCGATTCCCTCGGGCACCGAGGGCGCTACCCGCCAGAAGCCGGACTCAACGGACCAGACCTGGCCAGCCTCGCCGTCGGGCC
Organism: uncultured Actinomycetota bacterium; assembly: GCA_963757685.1. Classification (GTDB taxonomy): domain Bacteria; phylum Actinomycetota; class Actinomycetes; order Actinomycetales; family Demequinaceae; genus Demequina. The sequence continues at coordinate 579,708 of CAVWSW010000006.1, forward strand.
CTATGAGCGTGATGGACGGAGCGGTACTCAAGGTACGGGCCGCCGTCGTGGCTGAAATCGACGCGCTGGCGAAAGTCCGCGGCGGGAACGTCGGGATAGTCGATGACGCCGTGGCCTTCCCACGTGCCAACGAGCCACGCGAGCGGATATACCTCTGGCGCGAGGTCGTCCGGGATGACAAACGTCACCGCTTGGGCCCCTTGACAAGGCGGTAAGCGACGATGCCCGTCACCCACGCGGTGGCCACGAAGGCGAGAATCGCGAGGATCGTGAAGGTCAGTTCAACAGGAGTCATGGTGCGTCAATTCTAGGCTCGCGACGTCAGTAAACGAGTGCCGTCGCGGCCGGGTTGAGCGACTCCTCGACAAACACGGCGGCGCCAGCAATGCGCGCGCCAGGCACGAGGTCCGCCTCCGTGATGCCGCGCCGGGCGGCGCACTGCGCGCACACGGTAATACGGCCCGACGCCGTGACCGCGTCGCGTAGCACCGACAAGTTGGGCGAGCGATCGAGTTGGGCATCTGGCGTTGCGGCCACGGCGTGCCAGACCGCGTCGCCCGTGAGCCACAGGCTCACGTCGTGGCCAGACGCGCTCGCGGTGGCCGCGACGGTGAACGCCTGGAAGAGCGTTTCGGGTCGCTCAAGGCCCCACGTGCACTTGACGACGAGCGCGGCCACGGCTCTGTTATCCCGCTACGCCGCGCGGGTCGTTGCGCGCTTGGCGAGCAGATAGATCTCGCAGCCCAGGCAGAACCCGAATACCGAGTTGAGGAAGGACGCGGCGACCACGAAGCCCGTGAAGACGTAGAAGCCAACGCGGAATCGGACAACACCCCAAAGAGCACCGCGAGCAGCGGAGAATCCGAGCCCCATCTGCTGCGCAAAACGCGGGGGGCGGAAGGACTCGGTTTCCGAGGGCGGGCCGATGCGTGGGCGAATGAGCCTTGCGGAAGATCCAGCTCTGCAGCGTGACCTGGGGGCCCACGGTGGCGCCCGGCAGGAACAGCAGCGCGAGGACGCCCATGGTGATGACGCCGGCGGTGTTGGCGCCGAGCACGAGCGCGATGATCGAGATGACGAGCGTCACGGACGCGCCAAAGCGGTAGCCGCGCGGGTCGATCTGGACGTCCTTGATTTCGTTACTCATACTTCCTCCATAGGAATTTGCTAGATAGCGTACTCCGTGGGCGGCGGCACGGCCGCAAGCGCCTCGCGCGCTTGCGCGATCGCTGGGGGCGCCGTCCATGCGCGCCACAACCACGCCGTCGGAATCAAGTACCAACGTGGTGGGCGTGCGCATGATGCCGAGTTCGCGCGCAAGGTCCAAGCGCTCTGCGGCGTCGATCTCGATGTGGGCAACGTGCGGTTGCTCGGCGGCGACGCCCTTGAGCAGCGCGGCGGTGGGCGGGCACTTGGCGCACATCGGAGTGGAGAACTGCACGAACGTCGCGCGCGGGCCGCGAGCTGCCCCCAGCGTGACGGGAGAGAGGGCGCCCGGCCGTGTCGACGCGTCGGACCTTGCCTTGGCGCCCTTGCCACCACACGTAGCCGAGCGATGCCGCGGCAAGCAGCACGGCGATCGCGATGAGGCGGATGAGCATGAGGGGTCCTGTTCAGCCAACGAGGAGGCGGCCCGCGATGTACACGAGCGCGCCAGCCACCAGAACGGGCGCGACGCCCGCGGCTATTCCCGGCCACCAGCCGCGCGGGCGGGGCTCGCGCCGATACAGCTCTTGGACCAGCACCGCCGCCACGGCGCACACAAGGCCGATGAGCAGCCCCGCGTACCAGGGAAGGTCGGGGAAGAACCAGCCCATGACGCCGCCCGTGATGGTGCCAGCCGCGAGCGCGCCCAGGGTGTTGACGGTGGGGTGGGTGGTGAGCACGGACGCGATCGCGGCGACGGCGAGCGCCGAACCTCCGCACACCACGAGATCCTCGGCGCCGTTGGTGCGGGCGACGGCGACCCACGCGGCGCCAGAGGCGACGATCGCCCCGCCCGCCGCCGTGGCGGAGACGTAGGTGACGGCGCGCCCGCGCCCGGTGGGGAAGAACACCTCGGCGGCGAGAGCCGCGATGGTGACGGCGGCAACCGCCACGGTCATGTAGCGCAAGTACGGCGCCGTGCGGCCAAGCACCACGGCCACGAGCGCGAGCATTCCGCCGCCGATGACGATCGCTGTGGTCACGCGCGGCCGGGTCACGCGCATGAGGTTGGGATAGCCGATCGCCGTGGCGACGATGCACGCGAGCACGCCAACGGCGAGGTAGCGGGTGCCAAGGTAGCCGGTCGCGGCGATCACCGCGGCGGCGACTGCGGTGATCGTCGCCCGGGTCGACGGAATCATGGGGGTTAGTCTCGCACGGGTCGCCCCGGTACAGTAATGCGCAACCGGAGGTGCCGATGGCCGATCTACTCGTGCTGACCCCCGCTCACGCTGGGGCTGCGGAAGTGTTGCCCGCGCTCGCCCTTTTGTCCCACCGCACCAGGGTGGTCGCGCCCGTGCCGTCGGCAATGCTCGACGCGATGGATGCCGACGTCCTCATCGTTGACGCCCGCACTGATCTCGCCGAGGCGCGCAACAACTGCCGCTTGGTCCAAGTCACTGGCGTTGCGGTGCCGCTGCTGCTCGTGCTCCGCGAAGGCGGCATGTCGATCGTGAACTCCGACTGGGGCGCGGACGACGTTGTGGTCGCCGACGCCTCGCCCGCCGAGGTCGAAGCGCGCATCCGCTTGCTTATCGCCCGCGCGCGCGCCGAGGACCCGCTCGACAAGATGTCCGAGTTCTCGTCTGGAGAACTCACCGTGGACGTTGGCGGCTACACCGCTCGCCTCAAGGGCGTGCCGCTTGACCTCACGTACAAGGAGTTCGAGCTCCTCAAGTACCTCATGCAGCACCCGGGTCGCGTGTACACGCGAGACCAGTTGCTGCAAGAGGTGTGGGGTTTCGACTACTACGGCGGCACCCGCACCGTCGACGTGCACGTGCGGCGCTTGCGCGCCAAGTTGGGTGCCGAGCACGAGCAGCTCATTGGCACCGTCCGCAACGTTGGCTACCGATTTGACCCGCCGGCATCGCGCGTCGCTGCGCCTCAGGCAGTCGACGCATAGGTTCCGGTAGGCGCCTGTCGATGGCACGTCGTCTGCTCTTTGGGTCGCCGAGCGACTCCACCGAACGCACCATCGCTGGACGTGTTGCGCACCGAACGCGCGGGCGGAATCATGCTGCTGCTTGGTGCGGTCGTCGCGCTGGTCTGGGCCAACTCGCGGTGGGCGGACTCGTACGAATCGGTCAGCCAATTCGCCTTTGGCCCCGAGTCGTTGCACTTGCATCTGACGCGTCGCGACCTGGGCGTCGGACGGCCTGCTGGCGATCTTCTTCTTCGTGATCGGCCTTGAACTCAAGCGCGAACTCGTGGTTGGCGAGCTGCGCAGCCCTGCCACCGCCGTCGTCCCCGCGGTCGCCGCGGTTGGCGGCATGGTGGTGCCTGCGCTCGTCTACGTGGTGGTCAACCTGGTGCAGAACGGCGGGTCGCTGTCAGGCTGGGCGGTGCCAACGGCGACGGACATCGCGTTTGCGATGGCGGTGCTCGGCGATCGTTGGGCGCGGGCTGCCGACCGCGTTGCGCGCCTTTCTCCTGACGCTCGCCGTGGTGGATGACCTGCTGGCGATCACGGTCATCGCCATCTTCTTCACCGCCGACGTGTCGCTGCCGTGGCTCGCCGCGTCCGCGCTGTGCATCGTCGTGTTTGGGCTCCTGGCGCGGAAGGGCTTCACCAAGTGGTGGGCGCTCGGCCCGCTCGCGCTTATCGCATGGGCCACGATGCACGCGAGCGGCGTGCACGCGACGATCGCCGGCGTGGCGCTCGGGTTGGTGGTGCCCGCGGTGGCGCTCAAGGGCCAGAAGGAGGCGCTCACCGAGAAGTGGGAGCACATGTGGCGCCCTATCTCGTCAGGATTCGCCGTTCCGGTCTTCGCGCTTGTTCGCGGCAGGGATCCCGATCTCCATCGCCGCCTTCAACGCGGCGGCGCATGACCCCGCGGCGCAAGGTGTGGCACTTGGGCTCGTCATCGGGAAGCCTGTGGGCATCTTGCTCGCGACCTTCCTCGTCGCGACGTTCACCAAAGCGGCGCTCGATCCGGGCCTGTCGTGGTGGGACATCTTGTCCGTTGGCGCGCTCGCGGGCATCGGGTTCACGGTGTCGCTGCTCATTGCCGAACTCGCGTTCGCCGACTCTGAAAGCGACGTGGTGACCATGGCGATCCTGATCGCGTCCGTGGTGGCCGCGGCGATCATCGGTGGGGTGCTGCTCGCGTGGCGGTCGCGCGTGTATCGACGAGCGGCGATCGCTTAGCCGCCACACCCCGATGCCGCGGGCACAGCGCCGCGATCTCGCAGTTGGCGCAATCCGGCTTCCGCGCCGTGCATCGCCGCCGCCCATGGAAGATGATGCGGTGCGACCACTGCGTCCACTCGCGCCGCTCGATCAGCGCCATGAGATCCCGCTCCACGACCACAGGGTCGTCATGGACGGTCAGGCCTAGCCGCCGCGACAGCCGCCCCATGTGCGTGTCCACGGTGATCCCTGGCACCCCAAAAGCGTTGCCCAGCACCACGTTCGCCGTCTTGCGGCCAACGCCGCGCAGCTTCACCAGATCCTCGAGCCGCCCTGGGACCTCGCCGCCGTGCTTGAGCACCAGGTCCGAGCTCAACTCGAGAATCGAGCGCGCCTTGGCCCGGTAAGAACCCCGTTGACCGGATGACCTCCTCCAAAGCCAGCGGGTGCGCGCCCACCATGGCCGCGGCGTCGGGCCACAGGGCAAACAAGCCGGGCGTCACGAGGTTGACGCGCACGTCCGTGCACTGCGCGCTCAAAACTGTCGCCACGAGCAACTGATACGGCGACGTCAAAGTCAAGCTCGCACTTGGCGTCCGGGATAGACCTCCGCGAGGCGGCGATTCACGGCTCTAGCCCTGCGAACGAGGCCGACGCCAGGGGCGCCTTCACCCGTTGCCACCGTGAGTGTGCGGCGCGGAGGGCATGGCTCAAGGCTAGCCGAGGCTACAGAACGGCACTCGCGCCCGCCGATAGAACCCTTAGCAGTGAGGACACCTGGCGGTGAGGGCCGTCGGCGGAAGGAGAGTGCGTGAACGCGACGGCAGCGGCGGGGGTGGTGGCGGAACTTCGCCACCAACGACGTGAACTGCGGCGTGAACTCGCACGAGTCCGTTGGTGGCGGCGGCTGATCGCCGCGCGCCGCGATCTGACGCTTGCCTCGCTCGCGATGCCGGACACCATTGCGCGCGATGCGGGCGAGGCCGCGTGGCACGCCCTCGCGGCAGACGCGCCAACTGCTCTTGAACTCAACACGGCCGTGTGGCCCGACGTCCACGAGGTGACCGCCGCGGACCTTGACGCGCTCGACGCGCTCGATTCCCGACTCGACCGTTATGAGCGCCGCCTTAGTGCCACTCTTGATACCGTGACCGCAGACATGGTGCAGGCTATGGGCCGAGTCCACCAGGGGCAGTGAGGGAGGTGACATGGCTGACGTAGCGCGCGATACGACGCGAGAAGAGCAGCTTTTGCGCTCCGCATCACTCTTCGGTGGCATGGACATTGTTAGCGCGCGCTCGCTCATGGAGAAGATGTCGCGCGCTGACGTTTCCAAGGGCGACACGATCTTCAACGAGGGCGACGACGGCCACGCGCTGTACATCATCGTGCGCGGCAAGATCAAGCTTGCGCGCACCGCGCGCGACGGGCGCGAGAACCTGCTGGGGCTGCTCGGCGTTGGCGACATGCTTGGCGAGCTCTCAGTGTTTGACCCGGGCCCGCGCCTTGCGCGCGCGCACGCCGTTGAAGACTCCACCGTCTACGAGCTGCCCAAAGAGGTGCTCGACGAGTGGCTTGAGACCCACCTCGAGATGTCTCGCCCCATCATGCGCGCGCTTGCGCAGCGCATTCGCCGCATCTCCAACACGATGGCGGACCTGGTGTTTTCCGACGTCCCTGGGCGCGTCGCGAAGGCGATCCTCGACCTTGGCCACCGCTTTGGCCGCATGGAGCGCGGCCACATCATGGTGCGTCACGGCCTCACGCAAGAGGAACTGGCGCAGCTCGTTGGCGCATCACGCGAGACCGTCAACAAGGCGCTCGCGGACTTCGCGTCTCGCGGGTGGATCGACGTGCACATCGGCTCGGTGGAGGTCTACGAGCCCGACCGCCTGCGCGCGCGTTCTCGCTAACTGTTGCGGCGCTAGTTGTTGTCGGATCAGCCGCGCAGGATCGCGACGATCTCGATCTCGACAGGTGCGCCGAGCGGCAGTGCGGCCACGCCAACGGCGGACCGGGCGTGGCGCCCAGCCTCGCCGAATACCTCGGCAATCAGGCCCGAAGCGCCGTTGATCACGGCCGGCTGGGCGGTGAAGCCTGGCGACGAGGCGACGTAGCCCGTGACGCGCAGCACGCCCGCGATGTTCTCGAGCCCACCTGCCGCGTTGGCAACGGCTGCGATCGCGTTGAGCGCGGCGACCCGGGCACATTCGAGGGCCCGCTCTGGCGATACGTCCCCTTCGCGTTGCCCGACGCTGCCTTGCGCGAGCAGGGCGCCATCGACGAGCGGTAGCTGGCCAGAGCTGTAGACGAGGTCGCCGTGGACGCTTTGCCGGCACATAGGTACCGACGGGCGCCGCGACCTCGGGGAGCTCGAGTCCGAGCGCCGCTAGGCGCTCGGTTGCGGTCATGACTCGTCCTTAGGCCGCTTCAAGTACCCAACGAGCCCACCCGTCGGGCCAACCACCACCTGAACGAGCTCCCAACCGTCCTCGCCCCACTGGTCCAAAATCTGCTTGGTAACATGGTCGATGAGCGGTACGGTCGCGTATTCCCACGTGGTTCTCATATCCAGAGCGTAACTCCCGTGCCGGGCAACAATTGCGTCGCCTCGTTCGTTGTCTTGGCCGATGCACAAAACTGGCAGGTAAGGATTAGTTGATGGCACGAAACCCTAGGCCGCGCACGCGCGTGACCCTGGTTCAGTTCGCGACCGCGCTACTCATGTTTGCGGTGCTCTCTGTGCTCGGGGGAGTGCTTGTCGCAGGGCTGTTCTTGCCCGTTGCGTCGGTAGCGACCGACGCCGCGAAGGAGTCTTCCGACCTCTTCCAGGAGTTGCCGACCACGCTCGCAAGCACGGAACTGCCGCAACAGTCCAATATCTACGACTCCACCGGCAAGCACCTGCTCGCGACGTTCTACTTGCAGAACCGCACCATCGTGCCGCTTGAGCAAATCTCGCCGTGGATGCAAAAGGCAACCGTCGCGGTGGAAGACAAGCGCTTCTGGCAACACAACGGCGTGGACGGCCAGGGCATCTTCAGAGCGATGTACGTCAACTTCACCTCGGAGAACAGCCCCGGCGGCTCCACGCTCACGCAGCAACTGATCAAGAACATCCTGTTGCAGAACGCGCTCAAGGTGGAGGATCCCGATAAGCAGAAGGCGGCCATCAAGGCGGCCACCGAGGTCTCACTGACGCGCAAGATCCGCGAGTGGCGCCTCGCGCTTGGTTATGAGGAAGCTGCCGACGCCAGGTTGGGCACCAACGTGCACCGATGACCCCGAGGTGGACTGTGGCAAGGAGCAGGTGCTCGAGCAGTACCTGAACATCGCGCAGTTTGGTACCAACACGTACGGCGTGGAAGCTGCCGCAGAGGTTTACTTTGGCAAGCATGCTGCGGAGCTCAACGCGATGCAGGCGGCGACCATTGCGGGAATCACTCAGAACCCCGCACGGTGGGATCCGCTGAAGCACCCGCTCGCGGCGCAGCAGCGACGCAACGTGGTGCTCGAGCGCATGTATGAGCAGCACATGATCACCGAGGCCGAATACAAGATTGGCCGCGCCACCGCCATCGCGACCACGCTGGACCCGCACCGGCCGAAGTACTCGTGCGCGGCCGCGGCGGAGGCGCCGTTCTTCTGCGACTACGTGACCAAGATCATCAGCAAGGACCCGATTTTCAACACGGGAACCGTCGACGGCGTGGCGCTCAACGGCGACAAACTGCTCCAACAGGGTGGCCTCACGATCATCACGACGCTTGACTACAAAAGCAGGTCATCGCGAACGAAGAGCTCGCGAAGTCGATGAGTTCCACCGACAAGAGCGGCTGGGCCATGGCCCTGGTCGCGCTTGAGCCTAAGTACCGGCGAGATCCTCGCGATGGCGCAGAACCGCACCTATGACCCGTCGGGCGACGAGCCGGGCTCCACCACGATCAACTACGCGGTTGATCGCGAGTGGGGTGGCTCTCGCGGATTCTCGCCGGGCTCCACGTTCAAGCCGATCGTGCTCGCAGCGTGGCTCAACTCCGGGCGTTCGCTCAACCAGGTCATCAACGCGAGTCAGCGCTCGTACGACCCCAAGTCGTGGAATGCCGCGTGCCTTCCGGGCCAGGCTACGTACGACAAGTGGAAGCCAGGCAACTCGGAGGGCGAGGGCGCCGGCCAGATGACGGTCCTGCACGCCACCGCAAACTCCATCAACACCGGCTTCGTTGCCATGGCCAACGAGATTGACCTGTGCGACATCGAGTCGACCGGCGAGAAGATGGGATTCCACCGTGCCGACGGCGTCGCCCTTCGAGATCATTCCCTCTGCGACCCTGGGTACACAGAACGCTTCGCCGCTGACCATGGCGTCGGTGGCGCAAACAATTGACAACGGCGGCATGTACTGCCCGCCCACGGCGATCGTGTCTGTGACTGACGCGAACGGCCACGCATACGACGTGCCGAAGCCTGCTTGTACGCGCGCACTCACCGCCGATATCGCCAACGGCATCACGTACGCTCTCGAAGACGTCGTCACGGACGGTACCGGGACCACTGCTCAGCTCAAGGGCAATCGCCCCGCGGCCGGCAAGACGGGCACCGCTCAAAACAGCACGCACCTGTGGTTCATGGGCTACACGCCGCAGCTCGTGGCGACGGTCTGGATGGGCAACCCCACGCACGATGTAGTGGGCGAGCGCATCACCATCAACAAGAAGAAGTACAAGATCCTGTTTGGCTCAACCATCAGTGCTCCTACGTGGAAGCGCTTCATGGATCGCGCCCTTGATGGCCAGAAGGCTCTGAAGTTCCCCAAGGTTTCCAATGACGTGCTGTACGGCGTGCCCCGCGCAGTCCCGAGCGTCGTCGGCATGACAGAAGCGGATGCAAAGCAGGCGATCAATGACGCTGGGTTCCGCTTCATCAAGTCCAAGCGACTCAGGTATGACCCCGCCTACCCCAAGGGCACTGTCGTTGCGCAGGATCCCGGCGAGTCCACGAAGGCGCTCCCGGGCGCCACGGTGACCTACTACCTGGGCACGGACGAGATTCCCGCTTGGTACTACAACTGGCCAGCTGGATGGGATCCGAACAGAGCTCCCGACAACTACTGGGGTGACGTGTGGCCCCCGCCAGAGTTTGCGACAAACCCGCCCAACGGCTGGCCGGGAACGGAGCCGACGCCGGATCCGGGCGGTCCCGGAGGTCCCGGAGGCGGCGGCGGAGGCGGCGGAGGCGGCGGAGGCGGCAACCACTGATGGGTCGCCGCACGTTAGGGGCGCTCGCCCTCGCGGGCGCCGCGACGCTGGCATGGTCCCTAGCGGAGGCGCACGCGTTTACGTTGCGACGGGTCACCGTTCCTGTCTTGCCGCACGGCAGTGAGCCGCTTCGCATCCTCCACCTCAGTGATCTTCACCTGACACCGGGGCAGCGCGACAAGATCGCGTGGGTGCGGGAGCTCGGCGCGGAGCCGGTCGACCTCGTGGTCACTACGGGCGACAACTTGGCGCATTCGTTGGCTGTCCCGCCCTTGCTTGGCGCGTACGAGCCCCTCATGCGCCATCCAGGCGCGTTTGTGTTTGGTTCCAATGACTACTTCGCACCTCGGCCCAAAAATCCGTTCGCATACTTCGGCGGGCCTAGCCTGTTGCGCGACGGGCCCCGCAGGCTGCCAACCGAGGACCTCCGGGCTGGGCTCATGGCGGGTGGTTGGGTGGATCTCAACAACGCGCGAGCTGACATGACCATCAACGGGCTCACGATTCGCTTCGTTGGCCTCGATGATCCCCACATCGGCCGCGACGCCCTTCCCGCCGGGAGGAGTTCTCGCGCCGACCTAACTCTCGGAGTGGTCCACGCGCCCTACCGAAGGGCGCTTGGCGCGCTCATACGAGGACGGAGCCGACCTCGTCTTGGCTGGCCACACGCACGGTGGCCAAGTGTGTGTGCCGGGCATCGGCGCGCTCGTCACGAATTGCGATCTCGACACCCGTCGCGTCAAAGGCCTAAGCCGTTGGCCCGACGCCGGCGGGAAATGGTTGCACGTGTCGGCAGGTCTTGGCACCAGTCCGTTTGCACCGGTCCGGCTCGCGTGCAGGCCAGAGGCCACCGTATTGACCCTGGTTGAGGCATAGTGCGATTTCGCTGCGGACCCGCCGACCAGGTATCCTGAGCACGCTCAATTCGGGGTGTGGCGCAGTTTGGTAGCGCGCGTCGTTCGGGACGACGAGGTCGCAGGTTCAAATCCTGTCACCCCGACGAGTGAGTGAGCGATAGAGGGCCGACGCGGAGCGTCGGCCCTCTTTTCGCGAGCGAGCGAGGAAGGGGTTGAGCGAAGCGCCGCAGGCGCGAAGCGAACACCCCGACTGAGAGAGTGAGGGCCCCTCGCAAGAGGGGCCCTCACTTGTTTCTGCCGCTAGGGCACTCGCGACCGCACACGCGACTGACGCGAGAGGGGCCCCTCCCGCGAACGGGAGGAGCCCCTCTGCACTGGCAACAGCGTCGGGCCGCGACCCTCCCGGCGCTAGGTCCTGAGGCCGCCTGAGCGGCGCCTCGACAAAGCGTCGACCGTTGCGGCGATGATGAGCACGCCGCCGCTAACCGCAAGGTTGGCACCAGCAGGCAGGTTCAGGAGGCCAAGGCCGTTCTGGATCACGGCGATCACCGTGGCACCGATGACGGCCTGGATCAGGCGACCGCGACCACCGAAGAGGCTCACGCCACCGACGACGGCTGCGGCCACACCGGAGAGCACGATGTCGCGACCTGTGGTTGCGTCCGCGGCTCCCGCCTTGGACACGGAGAAGATACCCGCGACCACTGCAAGAGTGGAACACACGCAGAACGCGGCCCACTTGACGAGGGTGACGTTGACGCCAGAGCGACGAGCGGCTTCGGCGTTGCCACCGATCGCGTAGAGGTACCGCCCAAACTGCGTACGGTCGAGCACGAACGTGCCGATCATGAGGATCACCAAGACGAGCGGGACCACAATCGGCACGCCCTCGACGGTATTGATCTTGGTGCCGCGGTCGACGTTGAGGTAATACACCACCACGCCACCGATAGCAGCAATAGCTCCCACCTTGATCCACAGCACTGTAAGAGGCGGGTTAGGCGCGCCCGAAACGGCGCGGCGTGCCCTGTCCCACATCGAGACGCTGAACAGGATCAGCAGCACGACTACGAGCATGAGCCAGCCGGCCCATTTCGGCATGTTCGAGTTCTGGATCGCGGTGATCGCCGGGGGCACAACGCGGTAGGTACCGCCGGCGCCGATGATGATCAGAATCACGCCCTGGAGACCAAGGAACAAGCCAAGCGTTACGACGAACGACGGCACGCCGACCTTGGCGACGAAGAAGCCAATCGTGAAGCCGATAACGAGGCCGATCGCGAGCGCGATCAGCAGCGCCACGGGCCACGACACTCCGCCGGGCTGGGTCATCCGGACAAATACCGCCATGGCGACGCCAAATGTCACGCCCGCAGACAGGTCAATTTCCCCGAGTAGCAGCACGAATACAAGGGCCATGCCGAGCGTGACGAGCGATGCCGCTTGCGTGAACAGGTTGGCGATGTTGCGCTCGGTGAAGAAGAACTCGCTCGAGAACGTGAACAGCACCATCAGCACAATGAGTCCAGCGACAGCAGGCAAGGCGCCCATTTCGCCGCCGCGCACGCGCCCAAGGTAGGCGGTGAAGTAGTCCCACACCGAGTTCGACATTCCCTTGCCAAGGAGGTTGGGGGTGTCGGGGTCAGGCGCGATGCCCGCCGGTGCGCCGACAACTGCTGCAGTTTGCTCCGGAGACAGAGCGCCCGCAGTTGCCTTCGATTCCTTGCTCATGAAGCCATCTCCATCCGCTTGGTGCCGGTGATATAGCCAACGACGTCGTCTGGCGTGGTGTCCTTCACCGCGATCTTGGCGGTCATGGTCCCCAGGTAGAGCACCCAGATGTCGTCGGCAACCTCAAAAACGTCCTGCAGGTTGTGCGAAATGATGATGACGCCAACGCCGCTATCCGCGAGGCGACGCACCAGATTCAGCACCTGTTCGGTCTGCGCGACGCCGAGCGCGGCGGTGGGCTCGTCGAGGATGACGACCTTTGCCTGCTTGACGACAGAGCGCGCGATGGCGACCGTCTGGCGCTGGCCACCTGAAAGGCTCGAGACCTTCTGGCGCAAGGACTTCACGGTCTTAACTGACAGCGACATCAGTGCTTGCGCTGCCTCAACTTCCATTTGTCCCTCGTTGAACGTGCCGGCCCCGAGTTCTTCGCGGCCAAGGAACATGTTCTGCACAATGTCGAGGTTGTCGCACAGTGCGAGGTCTTGATACACGACTTCAATGCCGTGGCGCGCGGATTCGCGCGGGTGGTGGAGTTCCACCGGCTCTCCGTTGAAGAGGATTTCCCCGCCGTCATAAGGCTGCACACCGGCGAGGCCTTTGATGAGGGTTGACTTTCCGGCGCCGTTGTCACCAACGAGTGCAGTGACTTTGCCGGCAAAGGCCTGGAAGTCCACTCCCCGCAGCACGCTGACGGGGCCGAAGCTCTTCGTCACCTGCCGCAACTCAATGATGGGTTGATCCATCGTTTCCGTCTCCTTTGACTGGTTCGCAATCCCATGGCCGCTCACGCGGAGAGGGTTCCGCGCCGTAAACGGCGCGGAACCCTCCCTATTATGCGTGAACCGTTGTTACGCGGCAGCCTTAAGGCCCTGTGCGTCACACGCGGCCTTGACGTCGCCTGTGCAGACCTCGTCGTAGTTGGCGCCGCCACCGTCGAAGACCTGCTGGACGCCGTCCATGCGGACGTCGACAGGGGTCACGGCGATGAACGGAGTGCCGTCGTCGAGCTTCTTGTCAACGGTGGGCTTCTCGCCGTTCAGGAGCTGAATGGCGAGCTTGGAAGCGGCTTCTGCCTCGATCTGGTACGGCTTGTAGACGGTGCCCGTCTGCTTGCCGAGGAGAACGTTCTGCAGACCGGTAACCGACGCGTCCTGGCCCGAGACGGGAACCGTCAGGCTGTTCTTGTCGAGGACCGTGATGACACCAGCAGCGTTGTTGTCGTTGGCTGCCCAGACTGCGTCAACCTTGCCGCCGAGAGCCGTAAGGGCCTGCTCGAACTGCGTTGCGGACCAGTCCGTGTCCCACTTGCCATCGGGCTCGGCTGCGGGCTTGATGCCAGCTGCGGACATCACAGAGTCAGCACCGTCGTGGAACATCTTGGCGTTACCGTCTGTGGGGTCTCCACCGATGTACACAACCGTTGCCGTTGCAGGGTCAACGTTGTTGGCCTTGAGGCCGTCAACGATCATGTTGCCCTGGATCACGCCGACACCGAAGTTGTCGAACGACACGTAGTAGTCAGCGCCCGCGATCGGACGGTCGTAGGCGATAACGGGGATGCCCGCAGCCTTGGCCTTCTCGGCCACGGTCACACCGGCACCCTGGTAGTCAACGAGCACCATGACGTCGCAGCCCTTGGTGAGCATCTGGTCTGCGATCGTCGCGTACTTGGCGGTGTCGCCCTGTGCGTTGTCGATCTGGATCTCGAAGCCGGCAGCCGTAATCGCGTCCGTAAGAGCGGGGCGGTCACCGTTCTCCCAGCGAGGCGAGGACGCCGCGTCGGGGAGGATTACACAAGCAGTACCCGATGCCATTGCAGGGCCCGAGCCCGTGGGGGCGGGGCTGCTGGTGGCGGGGTCGGACGAACAACCCGCAAGAGCGAGTGCCGATGCCGACGCGATGGCGGCAAATGACACGATGATGGATTTCTTCAAAGCGTTTCCCTTCCTTGGGAGAGTCCGTAGGGACTCCGCGACCTGTCTGCTGTGACTGGTGCGCCATTACCTTATGCACGCGAAAGGTTTCGGTAGCCAGTAATAATCTCGGCGTACGGATCGTTTCGGTCACGATTCAATAACGCGAGGATGGAGCGGCGATAACGATTTCGCGCGGCGACGGACCTGTGACCGCGCACAGTTGTTGCGTGGGGAGACGTATTCGTGCGTAAGCGAGGCTCGAAGGGTCATCGGCTAGAGTCATCTTCCGGCACAGGGCACCTAGAAAGGGTGGCATGGACACACGGCGCGTGCGCGCACTATTCGCGTGGTCTGCTGGCGCCGTCATCGCACTTTCCGTTGTCGCATTCCCCATCGTGGACTCGCACCTCAATAGCAACTACCGCGGGCTCAGTAACGTGGGCTCGCGCGACCTGCTGGCGCTCGCGGCAGGAGTGGAAGCAGATCCAGCGCTCGCGACCACCTATGGTTTGCCGTTGGCCGTGCGCGAGCTCGCACCGGGCGCCACCCTGGTAGTCGGCACGGACGACCATGGTTACGTATGGCCGAGGTTCCGGCTCGCAGCCCTCGCCGGCCTTGGCGCCGTAGTCATCGTCGATGGCTCAACGTCCAAATGGGCAGACGGCGCGGAGATCCAAGGGAACGTCGCAGCGTCGATGCCTGCCGTGGGCACGACGAAGGGCTGGCAACTAGTGCTCGACCCCAGTGGCAGCAACGACGTCCTTGTGCTGATCGAGCAGTACGGAAGGCTCGATACGGTCATTTCCGCTGCGCTCCTTCCTGACTTCCCTGCGCAGGGGGTAGCCGGATGATTCTCGAGCTCCTCGCTGCCGTAATTGTTGTGCTGCTCGGGGCGCCCCTCGCCGTCCTCGCCGGATTGAGGCATTGGGCCGTCGCGGCGTTCTCACCCCTGCTCGGCGCGTTCGTCTACATGACCGTGGGCGCGCTGCAAGTGGTGCTGTATCTGCCCACGTATCCGTGGCTCACGCTCGCCGTTTCCGTGCTCGTTTCGGGGAGCGTCGGGTTCCTTGTTCGGCGCCAATTCGCTGGCCTCGCGATCCCGCTCATCGTGTCGGCGGCATCTGCTGGAGCCATCGCCGCCGCGACCTTTGCCCTCGCGCTCGTGAAGTGGACCGCCGACTCTATGGTCTACCTGGCTGTTGGGGGCCTGCTCGCCTCTGACCGCTACCACGATGTGCCGGCGCCAGCCATTGCGCTTGAACGGCTCGTCGGCGTCGGCTTGCTCCACGCGCCCGCTCACGCGAGTGGCGCGATCGCCGTGATGGGAGTGACGCCCGTGATGGCGGCGTCGGCCCTCGCCGTTTCCGCTTGGATGCTCGCAACTGGGGCAGCGGGCCGGGCCCCCCGGAAGCACCTCGCGGTCGCGACCACGCTTCTCGTCGCCGCGCCCCTCGCCGCGAATCGCATGGTGTTCACCGCGTTCTATATCAATGGCCACGTCATCGTTGGCTGTGCGGTACTGCTTCTCGCGGGCTCCGCGTGGCTCGTCGCGGCGGGCCGCGCGCCGGCTCGGCTGCTCGCCGTCGCGGCGGTAGCGATTCCTGCAGCCACGGTGACACGGCCCGACGCTGCCGCGCTTCTCGCGGTGGTGCTCGTTGGCGTCGTGGCCGAGCCGCGGGTACGCCCCCGCGATCGCGCGATCCTGGTGGCAACTCTTGGCGCCGCGATGTTCGCCTGGAACGCCTTCCTAGCGTCCACATATATGCGCGTGGGGCTTTCAGTCCCTCGAGAGGTGCTCGCTCAGGTCGCTGGCGGCGCGGTCTTGCTTGGCCTCGCACTCGTGTTGTTGCGCCCGCTGTCGGTGCTCGCGTGCTCGCGCATTGTGCGCTGGTCCGCCATCGGCCTCGCGGCGGCAACTGTTGGCGCGATAGCGGTGCGGCCCGAGGTAGCCGCAAAGTCTGTCTACGCAACGATCGTCAACATGGCGTATCGCGGCGGGTGGGCGCCGCTGTTGCCGCTCCTCGCGATCGCCGTGATCGCAGCGCTCGCGCTCTTCACACTTCCCGAGGCGAGGGTGCTCACGTATGCGGTGTTGACGTTCCCTGCGGTCGCGCTGATCCTCGCTGTAGTGCGCGACGGCGCATACCGGGTGGGCCCTGGGGACTCGCTCAATCGCAGCTGGGCACACATCGTGCCCGTGGCGCTGCTGCTGGTGACAGCGACGGTCTTGCTTGGCCGGTTGCGCAGAGCGTCAGCCGATTCCCCGGACTCAGGCGCCGATCAGCAATTCGGCGATCTGGACAGCATTGAGGGCGGCACCCTTACGGAGGTTGTCTCCGACGACGAACAGCGCAAGCCCTCGGCCGCCGTCGACTGACTCGTCTTGACGGATGCGTCCGACGTACGTGGGATCAGTGCCTGCGGCTTTGAGCGGTGACGGCACCTCGTCGACGACGACGCCTGCCGTGGCGCCCAGAATCTCGTACGCGCGCTCCGGTGTGATGGGGCGCTCAAATTCCGCGTTGATCGAGAGCGAGTGGCCGGTGAACACCGGCACACGTACGCAGGTGCCGCTCACGCGCAGGTGTGGCAGGTCCAGAATCTTCCGCGATTCGTCGCGGAGTTTGCGCTCCTCGACCGTCTCATTGGAGCCGTCGGCAACGATGTCGCCCGCGAGGGGCAGCACGTTGAAAGCGATGTCCTGAACGTAGATCTCTGGCGCGGGCAACGTGACGGCGGTGCCGTCAAGCGTGAGTCCCTCTGCGCCGTCGATCCCCGCTCGCAACTGGGTGGCGAGCTCTCTCACCCCGGCAACGCCGGATCCGGAGACAGCTTGGTACGTGGATACGACGATGCGTACCAGCCCCGCCTCGTCGTGCAGTGCCTTGAGGGTGGGCATCGCGGCCATGGTGGTGCAATTGGGGTTCGCGATGATGCCCTTGGCGGCGGCATGTGTTGCAGCCTGGGTTGACCTCGGACACGATGAGCGGCACATCGGGGTCCATGCGCCACGCGGAAGAGTTGTCCACCACCACGGCGCCGGCGGCAGCGAAGCGGGGAGCGTAGACCTTCGATGGCCCGCCGCCCGCGCTGAACAGCGCAACGTCAATGCCTGCGTAGTCCGCGCCCTCGACGTCCTCAACCACAACGTCGGCCCCGTTGTGGGTGAGCGTGGTGCCAGCTGACCGGGCGGACGAGAACAAGCGCACAGTCGCGTCAGGAAAGCGCTGCCCAACGAGTTCGCGCATGACGGCGCCAACCTGGCCGGTGGCGCCAACGATCGCAATGGTGGTCATCGTCCTGTTCCTCCGTAAACAACTGCTTCGCCCTCGACCGAGTCGAGCTCGAATGCCGTGTGCACCGCGCGCACGGCGGCGTCCACGAGATCGGCGCGGGTCACCACGGAAATGCGGATGTCAGAGGTGGAGATCATTTCGATGTTCACGCCAGCGTCTCGTAGCGCGGCGAAGAAGGTCGCGGAGACCCCCGCGTTCGACCGCATGCCGGCGCCCACGAGCGAGATCTTGCCAATGCTCTCGTCGGTCACCACCGCTTGGTAGCCGATGCCCGCGGCGTCTGCCTCGATGACGGCGATAGCGTCGGGAAGGCGGTCAGCCGGAAGCGTGAACGAGATATCCGTGAGCCCCGTGGACGTCGCAGAGACGTTCTGCACGATCATGTCGATGTTGACGTCAGCTCGCGCAACCGCTTCGAACAGTCGTGCTGCCGTGCCAGGGACATCTGGCAGTCCGATGACCGTGATCTTGGCCTCGGACCTGTCGTGCGCAACGCCCGCAATGATTGGCTCTTCCATGGTGTCTCCTTCATCAGTCTCGCCCACGACCCAGGTCCCTTCAAGACCTGAGAAGGATGAGCGCACGTGGATGGGCACGTTGTAGCGACGCGCATATTCCACGCAGCGCGGCATGAGCACCTTGGCGCCGGATGCTGCGAGGTCCATCATTTCTTCGTATGAGATGCGGTGAAGCTTGCGCGCGGTAGGCACGATTCGAGGGTCCGCGCTGTAGACGCCGTCAACGTCGGTGTAGATCTCGCACACGTCGGCGTTGAGCGCCGCGGCAAGCGCAACGGCGGTGGTGTCCGAGCCGCCGCGACCAAGGGTGGTGACGTCCTCGGATTCTGGATCGATGCCCTGGAAGCCCGCGACGATCGCTACCTTGCCTGCTTCGATGGCCTTCTGGAGGCGCGCGGGCGCCACGTCAATGATGCGCGCGCGGCCATGGTGCTCGGTGGTAATCACGCCAGCCTGCGGCCCAGTGAACGCCTGCGCGGCAACGCCCTCCGCATGGATCGCCATCGCCAAGAGCGCCATCGAGATGCGCTCGCCCGCGGTGAGCAGAATGTCCATCTCGCGCGGGTGCGGCTCGTTGGTGACAGCGTGCGCGAGCTCGATGAGTTCATCGGTCGTGTCGCCCATCGCGGACACCGTGACCACCACCTGGTTGCCCGCGCGTACGGTCTCTGCCACGCGGCGCGCGACGCGCGTGAGCGCGTCTGCGTCGGCAACGGACGAGCCGCCGTACTTCTGGACCACGAGGGACATGGGTGAGTTCTCCGCCACACGGTGAAAAAGGGGGTTCGCGCGCGTGAGCGCACGGACAGCCATTCTAGGGGGCGGTACGTCAACGGCCTAGTTAGCCCGCTATCGTCGCAACCATGGTGAGAAGCGCGCCCGTGGTGCGGACGGCGTCGGGCATGGTTGAGGGCGTGTGGCGCTCCGCGCGGTGGCAATCAGAGCAGGGGCCCGACGCTACGGTCACCGAATTCGCCACGTTCCGCGGGATTCCGTACGCCAAACCACCCGTGGGAGCGCTGCGTTTTGACGACCCCCAGCCCGTTGAACCGTGGGAAGGCATGCGGCTCGCGCACGAGTTTGGCCCCACTCCGCAGCTCTACTCGCCCTACACCCCTGCCCGGATTCCCGAGCCATCAATACCCGGCGAGGACACGCTGAGCGTCAACGTCACGACGCCTGCCCCTGATCGTGACGCGGCGTTGCCGGTGCTGGTGTGGATCCACGGCGGCGGTTTCATCGCTGGTTCCGCCGCAAGCCCGTGGTACGTGGGAGAGGCGTTCGCGCGAGACGGCGTGGTGACGGTCACCGCGTCGTATCGCTTGGGATTCGAGGGCTTTGGCTGGGTTGAGGGAGCGGTCAACAACCGCGGCGTACGCGATTGGTTGGCTGCGCTCGAGTGGGTGCACGAGAACATTGCCGCCTTTGGGGGCGACCCCTCACGCGTGACTATCGCGGGCCAAAGCGCTGGAGCGGCAGCGGTGATGCGGCTGCTCACGATGCCGGCCGCGCAGCATCTGTTCCGCGCCGTGATGGCCATCTCGCCTGGCGATCCGTCTGTTTCTCGCGCTCGCGCCGACGCGAGCCGCGGGGCGCGTGGCAAGCGCGGTGGGAGCCACGGCGCGGCTCGAGAGCATCGCCGGTGTGGATCCGCTCGCAATCTACGATGCGCGAGACTCGTTCAACCCGCGCCCGGCCGACCTCTTGAATCGGATGGCGATCCGCGCGTTCCGGCCCATGCTGCCCGGACCGGTGATTGACGGCACGCTCGTACCGGAAAGCGTCGAAGCCGCGCTCGTCGCGGGGGTGGGCGGCGACAAGACGCTGTATATCGGATCGACGGCGCACGAGTTCAACGAGTCAAAGTTGCCCTTTGGGGCACTCTTGCGCAACATCCCGGCACCGATCGCGCTCGAACGCGCGGGGGTGCCGGCGCCGCTCGCCGCGCAATACGCGCGCGAGGCGGACAACGACACCACGTGGGCCGTTGGTCAGGTCACGACGGATGCGACGTTCCGTTGCCATGTAGCGCGCTGGTCGATCTTGCGCGCCGGGGCTACCGCGCCCACCTGGGTCTACGACTTCCGGTGGGAGTCGGGCTCGCCTACGGTTCACGGCGCCGCGCATTGTGTTGACGTGCCGTTTGGGTTCGACATCCTGGGCGCGCCCGGTGTCGAAGAGGCGCTCGGTGCCGAGCCGCCACAGGACGCTAGCTGACGTAGTTCACGCAGACTGGCTGGGAGTGGTGACGGGCGAGGGAGTGCACGCCGCCGACCACCGCGACCGCTTCTCCACCATCGTGTACGACAAGGACGGGCGCGGCGAGGATGAAGCACGGCTACGCGCTCGCGCGCGAACTCGCGACCCATCTCGAGAGGTGAGCACTTTCGCGTTCGATGGGCGTGGTGTCGCCTAGCGCGTGGGCGAGTTGGCCAGCGCCCTCGATCCCGGTGACGAGGTGCAACGCGCGCGCGGCCGCGGGCTCGGGCGCGAAGCCGAGCAACTCGAAGTTGGCCGCGGCCCACGAAACTGTGTCGCGGATCACGCTCGCTGCCGCCTCGGCGGCGGTGGGAGCGGTGGTGCGGAGCTGAGCCGCAAGAGTGCCGATGGTGCCGCGATCGGCCGATTGCGGTGCCTCCGCTACTGCGGCGTCGAGGTACGCGGTGAGGCTCGCGCGCGGATCGCCTGCCTCGCTCCACTGCGCAAGCGCGGCGGTGCGACGCTCTGCCCAGTACGCGACGGCCGCATCCGCGATAGCGCTCTTGGTTGGCAAGTAGTAGTAGACGCTGCCAGGCGGAACGCTTGCGCGCTTGGCGATCGCCGCGATGGTCGCGCCGTCGAGCCCAAGGCTCGCGACCAGCTCGGCGGCGGCGGCGGAGAGGCGCTCGCGCTTGTCGGATGCGGGACGAGCCATAGGTTCCTCCAGGTAGTGAGTAGCCTCACTATAACTCAATTGCGACCCTCAGGGTGGGGCATCAGGGACATCCCTGAACTTCACCCCAAGCGACCCTGAACTTGGGGGCAAACCCGTGCCACGGCGTCGGGCGAACCATATGGTCGGGGCATGACAACTGCGATCCTCGCCCCGCCAGCTATCACCGCCGACAGGCGTCACCCGCTCGTTTGGAGACGTGAGGGCGGTGGTAGACGCGACGCTCTCCGTGCCCCAAGGTTCGGTCACGGCACTCATCGGCCCCAACGGCTGCGGTAAGACCACGCTCATGCTTATGCTCGCGGGCTTGCTACAGCCGGACGGCGGCACCATCTCCGTTGACGGCCACTCGCCAATCACGGACTCCGCCGCCGTGCGCAACACGATCGGCTGGATGCCAGATCAACTGGGGTCTTGGGACAACCTCACGTGTCTGCAGACCCTGACGCTCATGGGTCGCGCGTATCGCGAGAGCACCGAGTTCGCTCGCCAGCGCGGCGTTGGTCTCTTGCACTTGGTGCACCTCAGCGAGTTCGCGGATCGGCCAACGCGCGTGCTTTCCCGCGGGCAGAAGCAGCGGCTCTCTCTTGCTCGCGCCCTTGTCCACGGCCCCCAGGTGCTGTTGCTCGACGAGCCGGCGAACGGCCTCGATCCGCGCTCTCGCGTAGAGCTGCGGCAACTCGTTCGCGAGCTCGCGGCAGGAGGCAAGACCATCCTGGTCTCGAGCCACGTGCTGAGCGAACTCGACGAGATGGTGGATGACGCGATCTTCATGTCCAAGGGATCAACGCTTGGTGCCGAGACGCAAGCGATGGTCGCCGACGCTCGCACCAAGTACCGAGTCGAGGCGCTTGACCTCTCCGCGCTGCACTCGGCGCTCACACGCCTCGGGTTTGCGGCTGAGGAGGCGGACGGCGGCGCGATCATTCGCGTCGCGGATGAGGAACATGCCGTGACGCTCCTCGCGGCTCTCGTGCGCGAGGGCGTGTCCGTGCACCGCTTTGGGCCAGTGGGCTCCGCACTTGAGCAGACATATATGGCAATGAACGAGGAGCGACGATGACCACCCAGGCACCCACCGCAACGCAAGCGCGGCCCCCGGCCGCCATCCGCGGCGCCTCCCCGCGCGGCAACCCGTGGCGCCCAAGCCTGCGCGGCGTGCTGCTCGCGGCGTGGATAGAACTGCTCCGCAGACGGCCAAGCAAAAAGGGTTACGTCGTCTACGCATTCGTTTTTGCCGCGATCGTTGCGCTCAGCATTGTCGCGGCCGTCACCGCGGGCCCGGACAAGAGTTCGGTGCCGTTTGAGTTGGTACTCATCCTGGTGCTCGGGTCGGGGATGTTGATTGGGCCATCGCTCTCGGCAACCTCGATCAATGGGGACTCCTCGGAGGGCGTGCTCGCGCCGTTGCAGATGACCCGCCTCACCGCCGCCGACCTCGCGTTCGGCAAACTCTTTGCCTCGTGGGTCGTCTGTATTGCGGCACTCCTCACCACCACGCCGCTGTTGGCGTACGCGTACTCACGTTCTGGGTGGCGCATTGGCGAGGCAGCTGCGGCGGTGGGAGTCATTCTGTTCATGGTGCTCGCGTGTCACGGCGGTGGGCCTTGCGTGGTCGTCAATCGCCGCGCGAGCTGTCGCTTCAGTTTCGCTCACTCACCTGACGACGGGCTTGCTCGTGCTCGGCACGCTGTTGTTGTTCGTCGTTCACGTTGCCACTCGTCAGCGAGGACGTGCACGTAACGAGCCACGACTTCGACTATGACCAGATGACGGACGCACAACTGAACGACCCCACGTTTGACCCGTCCACACTGCCGTGCGTCGAGGTCAAGGAGGTCTACACAATTAACCACACCGACAAGACGGCGTGGATGCTGCTGCTCAATCCCGCGATCGTGATCGTGGAATCGGCCCCTCTCGTGAACCCCAAGACCTTTGAGCAAGACGGTCGCGCCGCGCCCGGAATCTTGGCGCTGCTTCACCAAAGCGTGAGCGGTGCGCGCATGGGCCCGGTGCAACCCGAGGCGTACAACGGCTGCACGGGCGAGTATGGCGACAGCGGACGCATATCAGAAGCGCATGACGGCCGAGGCGATGCATCCCGGCAGACCCCGTGCCAGGGCTGGCCCTGGCTGCGGCACTGCTCGTTGGCTCCATGTGGCTCGTCGTACGGCGACTGCGCGTTCCCTACAAGAAGCTCCGCACAGGAACGCGCGTGGCATAGCTGACCTCCCTTGCCCGGCGCGATCTCCCCCGTAAACCCAACGTTTCCTCTACTGTCAACGTTATGAATGACATGGGGGAAATCGCGCCAGCAGTGCACCACCCGCTCTCGACGCGCACGGCGTTCGCCGGGCCTTTGGCTCGGTGCAGGCGGTCATCAACGCGAGCCTCACGGTGCCGCCAGGCACGGTCACCGCGCTGATCGGCCCCAACGGCTGTGGCAAGACCACGCTCATGTTGATGCTTGCGGGCCTTTTGCGGCCCGATGCGGGCACTATCAGCATTGCCGGCAAGGACCCACACATTGACGGCCCGGCCGCGCGGTCAAAGATCGGTTGGATGCCCGACGCTCTTGGCACCTGGGATTCCCTCACGTGCGTTGAGACGCTCACGACCTTTGGTCGCGCATACGGCGTGCCGCCTGCCGAGGCGCGAGACCGCGCCTTCGCGCTCCTCGAGCGCGTGCACCTCGCTGAACTCGCCTCCCAGCCGGCGCGGGTGCTGAGCCGCGGCCAGAAGCAGCGCCTTTCGCTCGCCAGGGCGCTCGTCCACAACCCGAGCGTGCTGATCCTTGACGAGCCAGCGTCGGGCCTTGATCCGCGCTCGCGAGTGGAACTGCGGGAACTTGTGCGCGACCTCGCCTCCGAGGGCGCGGCCGTACTTATCTCTTCGCACGTGCTCAGCGAGCTCGACGAGATGGTGGACGACGCCGTCTTTATGTCGAAGGGCGTCACGCTAGGAGCAAGCGCCGACGCTCTCGTGGCCGCAGCGCGCCAACGCTGGCGAGTGACAGGGCGACCGGGAACGGACGTGCACACCACGCTCTCGACGCTGAGCCGCGATTGGAGCCCTGCTCTCGAGGGACGATGCGTCGCAAGCGCTCGTACAGGTGACCGACGAGGACGACGCCGCAGATCTGCTCGCCGCTCTTGTCGCCGCGGGCGCAAGACTCAGCGCTTTTGGCCCCGTTGGCAGTGCGCTTGAACAGGTGTATCTGACCATGGAGGAGGAGCGGCGATGACCGACACTCTCGCTACTCGCACCGAGCCAAAGTCGGGCCGCGGCACATGGCGCCTCTCATGGCGCGGGCTACGCCTCATCACCGAACTCGAACTCAAACAGCGCGTGCGGTCAACCAAGTGGAAGTGGGCGCTCGCAACCTTTGGCGCGATTGTTGGCGTGGTCACACTGCTGCTGAGCGGGGCGATGTCCCCGTTGTTTGGCGTGGGCAACGGCGGCTCCGACAACACCTCAGACGTGCTGTTTGGCGTGGTGGTGTTCTTTGTCCTCGGCCTTGGCCTGCTCGTGTCGCCAACGCTCAGCGCGACCTCGATCAACGGCGATAGCAAGGAGGGCACGCTCGCTCCGCTTCAGGCGACGGCCCTCAGTTCCATTGACATCGTCATTGGCAAACTCATCGGCGCGTGGGTGGCCTCGCTCGCGTTCCTCGTGGTGGCGCTGCCATTCATCGTCTTCTCGTATTTCCTCTCCAATGCCCCCGCCTTCGCGATGCTCACCACGGTGATTGTGCTCGCTATCGAATTGCTTGTGGTGTGTGCCATTGGGCTTGGGTGGTCGGCAATCACGGCACGCACGCCAGCGTCGGCCGTGCTCACGTACGTGACGGTCGCGTGCCTCACGGTCATCTCGCTCATCCTCTTTGGCCTCACGTATCCGCTCATCACCCAGCAGACAACGGTGCGTGTCTACGACTCGCAGACGTACGACCCGAACACCGGCTACGCGACCAACTGTGAGTTCCGCGAAGAAACGATGTCGGTGGCGCGAACCGACCACACGTGGTGGTTGCTCGCGATGAACCCGTTCGTGATCGTGGCCGATGCGGCGCCGAGCAACGACGACGTGGCCACGACGAATCGGGATTACTACGGCAACCAAACGATGCTCGGGAGCATCAAGTACGGGGTGCGCACGCTGCGGCTTGGCCCAGCGAAGGTCGAGAACTGGTGCTACCAGAATGATGCACAGGAGTTGCTCCCGGAGGAGATTGCCCGGCAAGAGCAGCTCTCGCACCTCAGCCCCATCTGGCCGTACGGCCTCGCGTTTCACGCGCTGCTCGCTGGCGGTGCAATCTGGCTTGCGGTGCGCAGGGTTGACGTGCCTCACGGCAAACTCGCGACCGGCACTCGCGTCGCTTAGCTGACCGTTCTGCGCCCCTCGAAGGCGCGGCCAAGCGTGACCTCGTCTGCGTACTCCAAGTCCCCGCCAACCGGCAGGCCGGAGGCGAGACGGGAGACCGTCATGCCGAGCGGCACGAGCATGCGTGCCAGGTACGTTGCCGTGGCTTCGCCCTCGATGTTGGGGTCCGTGGCGATGATGATTTCCTCGATGGAGTTGTCACCAAGCCGGGTCAGCAGCTGACGAATCCGCAGGTCATCGGGCCCCACGCCGTTCATCGGGTCGATCGCGCCGCCCAGCACGTGATAGCGCCCGCGGAACTCGCGCGTGCGCTCAATCGCGACGACGTCCTTTGGCTCCTCGACCACGCAAATGACAGTCAGATCGCGGCGAGGGTCTGCGCAAATTCGGCACTGCTCTGACTCGGCGACGTTGCCGCACGTGTCGCAGAACCGCACCTTCTCCTTGACCGTGGTGATGGCGTCCGCGAGCCGTTGCACGTCCGCCCCGTCGGTGCCGAGCAGGTAGAACGCGATGCGTTGCGCGCTCTTGGGCCCCACACCCGGGAGTCGCCCCAGTTCGTCGATGAGATCCTGCACCGCGCCGTCATACATGCCGCTCAGCCTACGTTTCGAGGGATTGGGAACTGTCGAGGCAGTTGGAAAGTGTCGAGTGGTCAAGGCCGTGCCATCAGTCGTCAACGACGGTGCCGCCAAGCAGTTTCGCTACCGCCGCGGCGCCGGTCAGTTGGCCAGCCTCGTCCATCGCGTCGTCGTCGCTCATGTCGTCCTCTGGCGGCGCTTCCGTAGGCAGCGGCGGCTCTGCGCTCGCCTTGCCGCGGCCCGACGCCTTTGCCGGCGGGGGCGTTGCCGTCACGATAGGCGTCATGCCGGTTGCGGCGGCCACCGCGGCGCTCACGACGGGGGCCGCTGCCGTGACCGGAGCGCCGCCGATTGCCTCGACGCGCACGTGGAGCCCAAGGGTCTCACGCACCGCAAGCGCGACATTCTCTGCGTGGTCACCGGTGGTGAAGCGGGCCACGAGCGAGGGATTGTCGAACGCGAGGCGCATGACGCCGTTGTCGACGGAGACCACGGTGGCGCTCTGGCTCACCATCGCCCACGTCACACGGCGGCGCTCGAGCGTGCCCATGACCTCTTGCCAACGCCTGCGCACAAGCTCCGCGTCTTCCGGACCACTGGCAACGTCGCCCGTAGGCGCCGCGACGGCCGCGACCGCTGTGGTCTCTGTGGCCTCTGGGACCGCTGCGCCTTCCGCGACCGCGGACGTTGCGCGAGGCGCCGGGGCGGGCTCTGGTGCCGGGGCCGGTGCGCCGCGGGCGCCGCGGGAGCCGCAGCAAGAGGTCTGGCAGTCGCTGGCGCGGCCGCAACGCCGACCGGCGCAACCGCCGCACGCCCGGCCCCGCCGTCCGCGGAAATGAGCCGCGCGCACAACAATTCAAGGTGCAATCGCGGAGCGGCCGCGCCGATCATCGCCGTGAGGGCGTCGTTCACGAGGTCGGCGGCCCGCGAGGCTCGCGCCAAGCCGAGCGTGCGCGCCTGCTCCTTCATGCGCGCCAGCTCGTCTTGAGGCAAGGCGCCAAGCGCCTTGACGCCGGCGTCTCCAGAGGCGGCGAGGACCAGCAAGTCACGCAGCCGCTCCAAGAGGTCTTCCACGAATCGCCGCGGCTCATGGCCCGACGAAATGACGCGCGACACCACCGCAAACAGCGACGCCCCGTCGCCTGCCGCTATCGCATCCACGGCGTCGTCGAGGAGCGTCGCGTCGGTGAACCCGAGCAGCGCGATCGCGCCTTCGTAGGTGACGCCGCCGGTGCCGGAGCCGGCCATCAGCTGATCAAGCACTGACAGGGAGTCGCGCACTGACCCGCCGCCGGCTCGCACCACGAGCGGCAGCACCCCGCTCGCGACGGTGACGCCCTCTGCATCGCTCAAGGTCTGCAAGTACTCGGTAAGGACAGGGGGAGGTACCAGGCGGAACGGGTAGTGGTGGGTGCGGGAGCGGATGGTCCCGATGACCTTCTCCGGCTCCGTGGTGGCGAAGATGAAGCGAACGTGCGGCGGGGGCTCCTCGACGAGCTTGAGCAGGGCATTGAATCCTTGCGTGGTGACCATGTGCGCCTCGTCAAGGATGAAGATCTTGAAGCGATCCCGCACGGGAGCGAAGGCCGCGCGCTCGCGCAATTCCCTGGCGTCGTCAACGCCGTTGTGGGACGCCGCGTCGATCTCAACGACATCCACGGAACCGGAGCCACCGCGCGCCAACTCGACGCATGAATCGCATTCGCCACATGGGGTGTCCGTTGGCCCCTGAGCGCAATTGAGGCAGCGCGCGAGGATGCGCGCTGAGGTGGTCTTGCCGCAGCCACGCGGACCCGAAAACAGGTACGCGTGATTGACCTTGTCCGCACGCAACGCCTGCATGAGTGGCGCCGTCACGTGCTCCTGGCCCACGACGTCGGCGAACGTATCCGGCCGATAGCGGCGGTACAAGGCGGTGGTCACGGTCACGACTCTAGTCGGGGGGTGAGACAACCGCCCGCCGTTTCCACAGCGTCGGGCCTGGGGACGGAAAGACCCCCCACGCACCCGCTAGAGCCCGCTTACCCTTGCTTCATTCCTGACCTGGGGGAGTTGGGCGAGATGACGCCACGTGGGGGGTCAGCCTCCAGTGTACCGCTGGGTTATGGGTCCGACGCTGGGTTCAGAAGGGCGAGCGCGCCCCGGGCCGCGACCACTCCCGTGCTAAAAGACGCTTGCAGCAAGTAGCCGCCGGTTGGGGCCTCCCAGTCGAGCATCTCGCCCGCCACGAACGTGCCTGGCATGCGGTAAAGCTGCAGTTGGTCGTCGACCTCTGACCAGTCGATGCCGCCTGCCGTCGAGATGGCGCGCGCGATCGGCATCGTCCCCGTCGCCACTACGGGCACGGCCTTCGCCAGCGCTGCTGTCTCTGCCGGGTCGCTGGGAAGCGTGCCCGCGCGCGATTCGCGGAGCAGTGCAATCGCGACGGGATCCAGGCCGAGTGACCGGCGCAACCAGTCAGAGCCGGACGCTTTGGGTCTGCGGCTGCAGCAGTTTCTCCGTGAGTCGCTCTACGCTCAGGTCTGGCCTCAGGTCGACCTCGATCAGGCAGCTGCCTTCGCGTCTCGAGCGCCTCGCGGATCTCGGCACCGAGCGCGTAGATCGGCCCGCCCTCAAGGCCGTGGCGCGTGACCATGGCGTCGCCGCGCACTGGCACGCCGCCGCGAACGCTTAAGGCCACGTGCTTGAGGGGCGCACCCTGAAAGCGGTCTGCGAAGTGTGCCGACCAGGCCACCTGCGTACCGACGTTGGCAGCGCGGAGAGGGCGCACCTGCACGCCCCTCGTTTTGAAGAGATCCACCCACGCGCCGTCGGAGCCGAGGTGCGGCCACGAGGCGCCCCCAAGCGCAAAGATGGTGACCTCGCTAGGGACCTCTGTGCCGCCAAAGTTGAGCGCTGGCGCCGGACCAGCCGGTCCAGCGGCGTCGCCGCTCGAGCACAACGCCCAGCTAGCTGAGGCGCGCGAGCCACGCGCGCATGAGCGGCGTTGCACGGAACGACTCAGGGAACACGCGACCGCTCGATCCCACCATGGTGGGTTCGCCCAGCTCGGCGCACCAATCGCGGAGGTCTTGCGGGCCAAACACCTCGAGCATGGGCGCGAGCCGGTCGGCCGACGTGCCGTATTTCGCAAGGAAGGCGTCGCGGGGAGCAGTATGCGTGATGTTGAGGCCGCCATGGCCTGCGAGCATGAACTTGCGCCCCACGGAAGGCATGGCGTCGTAGACGGTGACGGCGACACCTGCGCGCGCAAGGACCTCGGCGGCGATCAGCCCAGCCGGCCCACCTCCCACGACGGTCGCCGCGCTCATCGCCCCTGCCTGACCAGCTCGACAATGCCCACCAGACGACCGTAGCGGGTGGCCCGCTCGCCCGTTTCGCCCTGCGCGCGGGCTCGGGTACCATTGCGTGGCTTGGAGGATTCGCCTAGTGGCCTATGGCGCACGCTTGGAAAGCGTGTTGGGTGCAAGCCCTCGGGGGTTCGAATCCCCCATCCTCCGCCAAGACACCGCAATGGGAGGGCAGTCGTGACCGAACCCGGTTCGCCGCAAGGCAGTCGGCGCAAGGTCGTGCGCCGCCGCCGCCGCGAGCGCCAGGTGCTGGTGTTCGGTTCACTCATGATCGGCATCGCGGCCGTCGTGTTCATCTCGATGGGAATCTACAAGGGGACCATCTCGGGGCCGTTCAATGAAGGCTTCGTCACCCCGTCCGCAGAGTTCTCGTCCGACATCACGCTCGCATGTCCACCCACTAACTCGCTGCCGCTGACGCCGGGTGAGGTCGCCGTGCGCGTGCTCAACGGCACGGATACACCTGGCCTCGCCGGCAACACGCTGGAGGACCTCACGGGCCGCGGATTCGTGGGCCTCGGGGCTACCAACTGGAACCGTCAATACGACAAGACGGCGCGCATCATGTACGGCGAAACCGGATTGCAAAAGGCGTATACGCTCGCGCTCCAGTTCCCCGCAGCGGAGCTAGTGCTCGATACTCGCAAGAACTCGACGGTGGACGTTGTGCTTGGCAAGCAGTTCAAGCAGCTCGTGAAGCAAATCGACCCGCAACTTGACCCCACCGCACCGCTCACGGCGAACGTGCCCTGCTTGCCAGTTGACCAGGTGGAACCTGAACCCGCTCCCCGCATCTACCCGGCTGACCCGCTCGCATCCATCACGCCGTCCCCGTCGCCCTCGCCTTCGCCCTCTTCCTGACGCGTCGCGAGAGCGTTAGCCGTGAGCTCGGCGCATTTCCTCCGCTAGGCCAGGGTTCCGTTCGGCGAGGTGCTCGGTGATCGTCTTCACAACGTCGGGCTGCTTGTTTTGGCTGAGCTTGGCGCGAGCGTCAAACCGGTCGACGTGCATCCGCAGGCCCACCGTGCCTTTGGCAACGCGTCGCGTGGCCTCTTCGTCCTCGGCGAGGGAGTGGCCGCCCGGATAGTGGCTCTCGAAGTGATCAGTGAGTTTGGAGAGCATCTGGTAGTTCTCGTCGTCGGACAGGATTTGCGGCGTGCCGTACAGGTGCGCTGTCACGTGGTTCCACGTGGGGATGATGTCGCCAGGCCCGTACCAGGTTGGCGAGATGTAGTCATGGGGGCCTTGGATGATGACCAGGATCTGGTGCTGCCCCAACTCGTGGGCAACCTCGTCGGGGCGGCCAAAGTGGCTGATGATCGTGAGTTCCTGCGCATCGTCGTCGAGGATCACGGGATAGTGGCTCGCAACGAGGCCGGTCGATGTGGGGGACACGAAGGTGGCCCACGCGTTGCGGCGGATTAGTCCCTTGACCTCGTCGGGGTCGGTCATCAAGTAGCGGGGGGTGTGGCGCATGTTTCTATTGTGGCGGTTCCATTGGGAAGGGCCGACGCTGGGGTTGGGCTCCCGCGCGACGTCCGCTTTGCGCTCGTAGGCATGAAACGCGCGCAGTGCTGTGTCGGTGGCGCATGGCATGGTTGGGAACGTGACCGCTCCGCTCCCCGCGACCTGGAAGTTTGACTATCCCGTGGTGCACGCGCAGTCGCGCGCGCAGTGGCGGGCCTGGCTCGCCGACAACAACGAAGCCGAGCGCGGGGTGTGGCTGTGCTCGTGGCGCTCGGCCGTGACCGGCCCGCGGTGCGAGTACGTTGACGCCGTCGAGGAGGCGATCTGCTTTGGGTGGATCGACTCCACCGTGACGACCTTCGACGAGCAGCGTGCGCTGCAGCTCTTCAGCAAGCGCAAGGGCAAGAGTTCGTGGACTCGGCTCAATCGCCAGCGGGCGGCCACGATGGAGGAGTACGGGCTCATGACCGACGCGGGCCGCGCGGCGATCGCCGTTGCGCAGGGCAATGGATGGTGGACCATCCTGGACTCGGTTGAAGACCTCATTGAACCGCCCGGACTCACCGCAGCGCTGGATCTCGAGCCCGTGGCCCGCGAGAACTGGGACCGTTTCCCGCCCAGCGCTCGCAAGCAGATGCTCTTCTGGCTCGTGACTGCTGTGCGCGATGAGACGCGCGACGACCGCATCTCGCTGGTGGTTGCCGAGGCCGCAGAGGGGCGGCGCGCTCGCGGCTGAGATGTCGCGTGCTGCTGCCCGGTAGACGCGAAAACCCCTGGCGAACCAGGGGCTTTCAGTGGCGGTGCCGGTGGGATTTGAACCCACGGTGGACTTTCACCCACACACGCTTTCGAGGCGTGCTCCTTAGGCCGCTCGGACACGGCACCGCGGACGAGGATACCCGCTCGCGGGTGCGCCATCCAACTGGGTGCCGTCGGAGCGGCGGCGCGGTCAGGTGCGAAAACTACTTCGAGTCGCGCTTTGCCTGGCGCTTGGCGCCCTGGGCCTGGCTCGACGCGTCGCGCTTCTTTCCGCCCGTGGTTTGGGAGTGAGACCGCGCTTGGCCGCCGCCCATCGACGAGGACGTACTGGCCTTGACGGAGTCTGGTCCTGTGCCGCGGTTGGCCTGCGCTTGGGCAAGCCGCTGAGCTTTGAGCGCCTCCGCCTCCTCGTGAGCAACTACGGCTAGCCGCTCAGACACGATCGCGAGCGCCTCTTCAAACGCCTCTGCACGTAGACGTGACTTGGCGCCCTTCGGCGCGGCGGCACCGCGTCCGCCAGCGTCGGCGACGTTCTTGCTTGCGCGGCGACGGTAGTTGGTGACGTGCTTGTTGCGGGCGCGACGCACGCGCTTGTGGAGCCGCAAGAGCCCGTCTTCGTCGAGTGCGTTGATGCGCACGGGCTCGAGTTCGCGCACAAGATCCCGCTCAGAATCCTTGAGTACCCACAAGTAATCGTCCATTCCTCGATCCTCGCACACGGCGCGCACGGACGCCCCGCGGAGAACTTTTCTACCACTCGGTTAGAAAATCTGCGACGCGTGTGTAACCATGGATCCCACGTTCACACCGCGCGCAAAGGAGCACCACCATGACCGAGCCATTCCGCGACAAGACGCTGCCCGTGGAGCAGCGCGTTGCCGATCTCCTTGGGCGCATGACGCTTGACGAGAAGGCCGGCCAACTCACGCAGTACTTCCACTTTGGCTCGATGTTTGCCGACGCCCCACCGCCAGACAGCGGCGGAGAGCCCGATCCCTTCTTCGCCCACATCCGCACCCCCGACGTCGTCGAGGCCGAGGTTGCGGCTGGCCGCGCTGGCTCCGTGCTCTTCGTCAGGGACGCCGTGAATGCCAATCGGATTCAGCGCCTCGCGGTGAACGACACGCGCCTTGGCATCCCGCTGATCTTTGGCTTCGACGTGATCCACGGGATGCGCACCATCTTCCCCGTGCCGATCGCGCTCGCGGCGTCATGGGACCGCGAGGTCATCGAGGCCGCGCAATCCGTCGCGGCTCGCGAGGCGAGGGCGATAGGCATCCACTGGACCTTCGCCCCCATGGTGGACATCGCGCGCGACCCGCGTTGGGGCCGCATGATCGAGGGCGCTGGCGAAGACCCTTACCTAGGCGGAGAAGTCGCCGCGGCACAGGTGCGCGGCTTCCAAGGTCCGCGCACCAACGGAAGCATCGGCCCCGAGAACGTCATCGCCGGCCCCAAGCACTTTGCCGGCTATGGAGCCGCGATCGGCGGCAGGGACTACGAGGAAGCCGAGATCTCAGACTCCGAACTCTGGAACGTGTACCTGCCGCCGTTCAAGGCCGCGATCGACGCGGGCGCGGGCAACGTCATGAGCGCCTACATGGAACTCAACGGCGTGCCCGGCAACGGGCAACCCATGGCTCCTCACCGAGGTGCTGCGCGAGCGCGTGGGGCTTCGACGGCTTGGTGGTGTCCGACGCCAACGCCGTCCACTCCCTCGAGACCCAGCACTTCGCCTCAAGCCAGCCAGACGCTGGCGCGCGAGCGCTCACGGCGGGCCTCGACATGGAAATGACGATGTTCGAGCCCGCGTACAGCTTCTTGCCCGACGCGGTGGCTGACGGGCGCGTTGACGTCGCCGCGCTCGACGCTTCAGTGGCGCGCGTGCTCACCGCGAAGTTCCGCTTGGGGCTCTTTGAGGACCCGTTTGTCGATGAGGCGCTCGCCGCTGACGTGCTCGCGCGCACCGGAGCACGGCGAGACCGCGCTGCGCGCGGCCGAGCACTCACTCGTTCTCCTCAAGAATGACGGCGTGCTGCCCATCGACCGCACCGTGACCAAGACCGTGGCGCTCATTGGCCAACTCGCCGCAAGCAAGCGCGACACGCTTGGGCCGTGGGTGTTTGACCACGTCACGAGCGACGCCGTGCCTATCCTCGACGCGCTCACCACGGCCGTCGGGCCGGATCTGACGGTGACGTACGCGCCCGGCGCGGGCATCCCTGAGCGGTTGTTCCCGTCCTTCTTTGACGCGATGGACGCGACCATGGACCGCACGCCTTCCGACTACGACGACGACGCAGCCATCGCCAGGCCGTTGAACTTTCGGCGGCTTCCGACGTCGCGGTCGTGGTGATCGGCGAACGCCAGGTCCAGTCAGGAGAGCTCGCCTCGCGGTCAACGCTAGCGCTCGAGGGCCGCCAGTTGGAGCAGCTCCAAGCGATCGTCGCCACGGGCACGCCCGTCGTCCTTATTGTCATGTCTACCAGGCCACTTGACCTCCGGTGGGCGAGTGAGAACGTAGGCGCGATCCTCGACGTGTGGTACCCGGGCCAGCGGGGAGGCGAGGCGGTAGCGTCGGCCCTGCTTGGCGACATCAGCCCGGCCGGCCGGTTGCCGTTCACGCTGGCCGCGCCACGTGGGGCAGGTGCCGATCTACTACTCGCAGCTCCACACTTTCCAGCCGGAAAACGCTGCACCGACGCTATTGGGACGACCCGTCCGTGCCCCTGTACCGCTTTGGTACGGTTTGAGCTACGCGACCTTCGAGTACTCGAACCTGCGCCTCGATCGCGAGCGATTGCCGTTGGCGAGACGGTGCAGGTGAGCGTGGACGTGACAAACACGTCGCGCGTGGACGCCGACGAGGTGGTGCAGCTGTACATCCACCAACGGCATGGATCCGCGGCGCGACCGGGTGCGCGAACTCAAGGGGTTTGAGCGAGTGACCATCGACGCAGGCGAAACCGTCACCGTCACGCTGGGGCTCGGCCCGGACGAACTGCAGTACTGGAGCGCCGCCACTCGCGGGTGGGTCCAAGAAGCAACGGAGATCGACGTGTGGGTTGGCGGCGACTCTGGCGCGGCGCTCGGCGCCATGCTTACCGTTACGGACTGACGACTAAAGGTTGGTCATCTTCGCGAGGTCCTCTGGGTAGCGGTCGCCCACGATCTTGATCGTGTCTGCCGCCTCTTGGAGGCTCGCGAGGTTGGCGTCACTCAGCGTGACCGATGCGGCTCCCGCGTTCTCCTCCATGCGCGACGCCTTGGTGGTGCCGGGGATGGGCGCAATCGCCGGTCGGCGCGTGAGCAACCACGCGAGCGCCACTTGCGCGGGGGTGGCGTCGGCGTCTGCCGCGACCGCCCTGACGACGTCGACGAGCGCAAGGTTGGCGTCTCGCACTTCTGCCTGGAAGCGAGGGATGCGGGCGCGCAAGTCGCCGGCAGCGAACTCGGTGTCCGGGCTCACGGTGCCGGTGAGGAAGCCCTTGCCTAGCGGGCTGAAAGGGACCAAACCAATGCCCAACTCATCGAGGGTGGGGAAAACGGCCGTCTCGAGGCCGCGCCACCACAGGTTGTACTCGCTTTGGAGCGCGGAGACCGGGAACACGGCGTGCGCGCGGCGGATCGTCTCTGCGGCGGCCTCTGACATGCCGAAGTGGAGCACCTTGCCCGCATCTACCAGGTCTTTCACGGCGCCGGCGACGTCCTCGATCGGCACGGCGGGGTCAACCCTGTGCTGGTAGTAGAGGTCGATGTGGTCCGTGCGGAGGCGCTTGAGGGAGCCCTCGACGGCGCTGCGAATCTGCGCGGGCGTGCTGTTCACTCCGCCCGTGGGCTTGCGGTTCTCATCGAAGTCAAAGCCAAATTTCGTGGCGAGCACCACCTGGTCGCGCACCGGCTGAAGGGCCTCCCCAACGATGTCCTCGTTCGCGAACGGACCGTAGATCTCCGCGGTGTCGAAGAATGTCACGCCCGTCTCGACGGCGCGGCGCATGAGCGCGATCCCGTCGGCGCGATCCTCGGGTGCGGAGCCGTACGCGCCGGTCATGCTCATGCAGCCAAAGCCGATTGCAGAGACCTCGAGTCCCTGGCCGAGTGTGCGCGTTTCCATGGTTAACCTCCGGTTCGTAACTATCTCTTGGCGCCAAAAAATGCTGTCAGCAAATCCGCGGACTCTTCCGCCCGCACCCCTGCGATGACCTCGACGCGCGAGCCGATGCGCGCGTCCCTCACCACGTCCCAGCGGCTGCCGGTGGCGCCCGCCTTGTCATCCCACGCGCCGATCACGAGCCGCGGAATGCGAGCAGCCAGTAACGCGCCCGCGCACATGAGGCACGGCTCGAGGGTGACAACGAGCGTGCACCCGTCGAGGCGCCAACTGCCCGTGCCCGACGCCGCCTCGCGCAGGGCGAGGACCTCGGCATGGGCGGTGGGATCGTGAGTGAGCTCTCGCTGGTTGAAACCCTCGCCAATGATCGCGCCGGCGGCGTCGAGCACCACCGCGCCAACCGGCACGTCGCCCGCGACGGCAGCCGCGCGGGCAAGCTCGAGCGCTCGGCCCATGGCGGCGTCGTAGTGGCTCACGAGACCAGGCTAGCCGCGCCACGAGAGCCGGCCCCGGCGTCGGCCGAGCGCTGTACGTTTGTGCCATGGAACTGCATGTTGCGGATCACCCGCTCGTCCGTCACAAGATCACTGTGTTGCGAGACGAGAACACGCCGTCGTCGACCTTTCGCCTGCTCGTCGACGAACTCGTGACGCTGCTCGCGTACGAGGCGACCCGTAACGTGCGAGTGGAGCCAAAGGAGGTCCGGACTCCGCTCACGGCGACGGTGGGCACGCGGCTCGCGGACCCGGTGCCGCTGATTGTGCCAATCCTGCGTGCGGGCCTTGGAATGCTCGACGGCATGACGCGCGTGATTCCCAGCGCGGAGGTTGGCTTCCTTGGGCTCAAGCGCGATGAGGAGACGCTCGAGGCGGTGACGTACGCGAACCGGCTCCCCGACCGGCTCGATGGTCGGCAGGTGTTCATTCTTGACCCCATGCTCGCGACCGGCGGGTCCCTTGTTGCCGCGATCAACTACGTGCTCGAGCGCGGCGCCACGGACGTGACGTGTGTTTGCCTGCTGGCCGCGCCCGAGGGCATCGACCACGTGCGGTCGGCGGTCGGCGACCGGGCGGACGTTTCCGTTGTGGTCGCATGCGTCGACGAGCGACTCAACGAACAGGGCTACATCGTGCCCGGGCTCGGCGACGCGGGGGACAGGCTCTACGGGTTGGTGTAGCGCCCGCGGCCCCGCTGCTCGCTCCGCGTAATGCGACAGGCCATCCGGCGTGTGACCCGTTGCGTTCGGCGCTTCTCGCGGTCCTGACGGGCCGCGATCACTTTGGCCCCTCGCTGCGCCCCGCCGCGACGTCCGCGGCCAACTCTCCCCAGCGTCGTGCAAAAAACTGCCTGCCCGACGCGGTTGCCGGGTGCCATGTCAGACCCCGGCGAGATACTTGTTTTGTGGCGAATAGACCGGCGGCCGCACAGTGTTCAACAGGTAGGGCCTTCGGCTGTGGACGACACGCCGCTGTGTCCACAAGTCTGTACACAAGTTTTCAACAGCACCACAACATCTAGGGGCTAAATAGTGAAAACACCCCTATATCTAGTTGCACACCGGTGTAATTAGCGCTAAGTTCATGTCTACGCCTCGAGTTGACGACGATGTGGCCCGGCAGGGCTCAGCCGCCGCAAGAGCGCCGCAAACGCCGTCAATATCCGCGGTCCGCAAGGGCCCAGCGATCACACAAAGGGGAGCCCTGTGACGATCACCGAAAACACCGCAACAGAGACGGAAGCGCCCGTCGAGACCGGCACTGTCCGCACGGGAATCCACGTCACTAAGCGTGATGGCACGCGGGAGCCGTACAACGCGGACCGCATCAACAAGGCCATCGAGCGCGCGGCGGCCGGCCTGCCAGACCAAATTTCCATGACCACCCAGGTGGCGACCGAGTTGGGCATCACGCTCTTCGACGGCATCACAACGGAGCAGCTTGACGAGGCCGCCATTGGCGTTGCGGTCCAGAACGTTAAGGACGACCCCAACTTCGACATCATCGCGGCCCGCTTGCTGCGCAAGGTCATCTACAAGCGCGTGCTCGGCGGCTACGAGTCGGAACTCGAGCTCGCGCTTCTCCACCAGGCACGCTTCCCCGGCTACATCCGCGATGCGGTGGAAGAGGGACTCCTCGACACTCGCCTCGTTGACCTCTTCGACCTCGACGCGCTTGCGGCGGCGGTTGACCACACGCGAGACGACCTCATGCGGTACATCGGCACCGTCACGATGCGCAACCGCTACATGATCACGGACCGTCACGGCAAAGCGCTCGAGGTGCCGCAGTACTTCTGGATGCGCGTGTCGATGGGCCTCGCGCTCAACGAGGCCAACCCCACGCAGATGGCGCTCGAGTTCTACGACAAGATCTCCGTGCTCGACTACCTGCCAGCTGGCTCCACCCTCGTCAACGCCGGCACCTCATACCCGCAGCTATCCAATTGCTTCGTCATGCAGATGGAAGACGACATGGACCACATCGCCAAGACCGTTGGCGACGTCATGTGGCTCACCAAGGGCACCGGCGGCATCGGCCTGTCGGTGACGAAGCTCCGCTCCGAGGGCTCGCCCATCAAGTCCAACAACACCACCTCCACGGGACCCATCCCGTTCATGCACACCATCGACTCCACGCTGCGCGCAGTGAGCCGCGGCGGCAAGAAGTTTGGTGCGCTGTGCTTCTACATGGAGAACTGGCACCTCGACTTCCACCAGTTCCTCGACCTGCGCGCGAACTCGGGAGACCCCTACCGTCGCACCCGCACCGCAAACACAGCGGTATGGATCTCTGACGAGTTCATGAAGCGCGTGGCTGAAGACGCAGACTGGTACCTCTTTGACCCCGCTGAGGCGCCCGACCTCGTCGAGCTCGTTGGTTCCGCGTTCTCCGCTCGCTACCAAGAACTCGTCGCTCTCGCTGAAGCAGGCAAGGTGCGCACCTTCAAGAAGATGAAGGCGCGCGAGCAGTACAAGGCGATTCTCATCAGCCTGCAGGGCAGCTCTCACCCGTGGCTCACGTGGAAGGACACGATCAACAACCGTGCCCTCAACACCAACACGGGCACCATCCACCTGAGCAACCTATGCACCGAGATCTGCCTGCCGCAGGACCGCGAGAACATCGCGGTCTGCAACCTCGCCTCGATCAACCTGTCGACCCACCTTGTGGACGGCAAGATCGACTGGGAGCGCATGAAGGCGTCGACGCGCCTCGCCGTGCGTCAGCTCGACAACCTCGTCGACATCACGCTCAGCTCCGTGCCGGAGTCCGAGTTCGCGAACCGTGAGAACAGGGCGATCGGCCTTGGCGTCATGGGATTCACGGACATCTCCGAGCGCATGGGCCTCGCATACGAGTCCGAAGAGGCATACGAGCTCATCGACGAAATCGTCGAGTTCGTCTCGTTCCACGCGATCGACACCTCTGCGGACCTCGCTCGCGAGCGCGGCTCCTACTCCAACTTTGCTGGCTCCGGCTGGTCCATGGGCAAGGTGCCGTTCGACACCATTGCCGAGGCCGAGGCAGACCGTGGCGTGCCGATCACGGTTGACCGCACCACGCGTCAGGACTGGGACTCGCTGCGCACCAAGGTCAAGGGCGGCATCCGCAACGCGACCCTCATGGCTGTTGCGCCCACCGCCTCCATTGGTCTGGTCGCTGGCACCACGCCCGGCTTCGACCCCCAGTTCTCGCAGATCTTCAGCCGCGCAACCTCGTCCGGCAAGTTCCTCGAGGTCAACCGCAACCTCGTCAAGGACCTCCAGGACGTCGGCCTGTGGGACCAGGTGAAGGACGATCTGTTGGCGGTGCAGGGAGACCTTTCCCAGCTCGACGACGTACCGCAGCACCTCAAGGATGTCTACAAGACGTCGTTCCAGCTCAGCCCTTACTCGTTCATCGAGGTGGCGGCGCGTGCCCAGAAGTGGATTGACCAGGCGATCAGCCGCAACATCTACCTCGAGGACCGCGACGTCGACAACATGATGGCGCTGTATTCGGCCGCATGGGAGCGTGGCGTCAAGACCACCTACTACCTCCACATGAAGCCGCGTCACACGGCCGAGCAGTCCACGGTGCGCGTCAACAAGACGGAGAAGATCAACTCCACGGGTTCCGCAACCGGGCGGCCAGCAGCTGGCGGCGCGTCAAGCGGTCCCGCGAAGCGTGGGTTCGGCGGCTTTGGCGCCAAGAAGGACGCGACCGCCACCGCTGTTGCGGCCGTGGACGTCGCTGCGGTTGACGTCGCTGCGGTTGAGGTTGCCGATGTTGAGGTTGCGGATGTCGCGGTAGTCAATGACGTAGCGCCGGCACCCGCGTCGGTTCCGGTGCGCAAGGGCTTCGGCGTTGCCGTGCCCGCCGCGGCGCCCGCTGTGGCCCCTGCCGTTGCCCCCGCCTCGGTCTTCAGCGCGGTAGCCGCTCAGGCGTTCGCCGCGGCGCCCGTTGCACAGCCGGAGGTTCCCCCGGCTGCCCTTCCTCAGGCGGCTCCGGAACCAGAGCCAGCTACGGCGTCGGACGAAAGCGCGCCGTATTCCAACGCGGCGGCTGCTGTTCCGGACGGCGCGATGTCGTTCGAGGTCATGGCGGACGACACCGAACATGATCGGCGGCGTTGCGTGCCCCGTAGATCCCATGGAGCGGCTCCAGTGCGAGTCCTGCCAGTAAGCGCATAAGGAGACAGTCATGGCGATTCTCGGCACCGGCATCCAAGACGGACTGCTACTCAAGCCCATCACGTACCCCTGGGCAATGGACCTCTACAACCAGGCCGTTGCGAATACCTGGTTCCCCAACGAGATCCAGCTTGGCGAAGACCTCGCGGACTTCAAGAAGATGTCCCCGGAAGAGAAGCACGCCGTCACCTTCCTGATGTCGTACTTCAACCCCAACGAGCTGCTCGTCAACAAGGCGCTCGCGTTCGGCGTCTACCCCTACATCAACGCGCCAGAGTGTCACCTCTACCTCGCGAAGCAGATGTGGGAAGAGGCCAACCACTGCATGTCGTTCGAGTACGTACTCGAGACCTTCCCCATCGACCGCGAGGCCGCGTACGACTCCCACGTCGACGTCCCGTCCATGGCGGCGAAGGAGGAGTTCCAGGTCAAGTTCATCAAGCGCATGACCGAGGAAACGCTCGACATCACCACCACTGAGGGCAAGAAGGACTTTGTCCGCAACCTCGTGGCGTACAACATCATCCTTGAAGGAATCTGGTTCTACTCGGGCTTCATGGTTGCGCTGTCGTTCCGCCAGCGCAACCTGCTGCGCAACTTCGGCTCCCTCATGGACTGGGTGATCCGTGACGAGTCTCTGCACTTGCAGTTTGGGATCAACCTCATCTTGACCGTGCTCGAGGAGAACGAGGATCTCCAAGAAGCCGAATTCGCCGCCGAGATTCGCCAGATGGTGCTCGACGCGGTGACGATGGAAGAGGCGTATAACCGCGACCTGCTCCCCTCTGGCATCCTTGGTCTCAACGCCGACTACGTGAACCAGTACGTGAGGTACCTGGCAGATAGGCGACTTGAGGAGCTCGGATTCGAGGCGCATTACAACGTCTCGAACCCCGCGAAGTGGATGGCGGCGGCGAACGACACTCTTCAGCTCGTCAACTTCTTCGAGGCGACCAATACGTCGTATGAGGTCAACGCATCGGCTACGAAGAGCAACTAGTTTGTCGGGCCGAGGCCCTCATCCATCCTTCGGGCGGTCAGGCTTGATCCCTACGGATGGACGAGGGCCTCGACCCTTTCCCGGACGGGCTTTTGCTCGCGGCCTCCCTTTGTTGCCCGACGCCCCGCCTGGTTTCCCCGCGTCTCCTGCGAGGACACTAGGTCCGGATTCCGGCAATCCGCGTCTCCTGGGAGGACATGAGGTCCGATGCCCGGAACGACGTCTATCGCTCAGCGGCGCGTGTGGGCAACGCCTCACCGGCACACCTGGTGGAATGATCTACCGCTTGGTAAGGTTGTATGCGTAGCAGGGGTGTCGTGACCCCCTGACGGCAATGGTGCCGCTGCCCACGAGCCAGCACCATTTAGAGGATTCAACCCCAGCATGACCGCAACACTTCCGAAGCCAATAGCGGCTACGCACACCGTTCCGCCGGTGGAGATTTCCCGTGGCGACGCGTTCTCAAGCCCGCAGCGACTGGCGTACATCGTCATTCTCGGCGCGCTTGCCGCTCTTGGTCCCTTCACGATCGACCTCTATCTCCCTGCCTTCCCCGCCGTCGCCGCCGATCTCGGTGCATCTGACGCCGCGATCCAGATCACTCTCACTGCGACGTTGGTTGGCTTCGCGCTTGGCCAACTGATCGTTGGGCCGCTCGCGGACGCCTTCGGCCGCCGCAAGCCCCTCATCGTGGCCACGAGCATTCACGTGCTCGCGTCTATCGCCGTCGCCTTTGCGCCCACTGTCGAGCTCGTCACCGTTGGGCGCGTGTTCCAGGGAATCGGTGCCGCGGGCTCCGGCGTGGTCGCCATGGCTATCGTGCGTGACCTCTTCAACGGCCAGCGGCTCATTCGCATGCTCTCGCGCCTCGCTCTCGTGTGGGGACTCGCGCCGGTGCTCGCGCCGGTCATCGGCTCGCAGCTGTTGCGCGTTGTCGAATGGCGCGG
Source organism: uncultured Actinomycetota bacterium (assembly GCA_963757685.1). Classification (GTDB taxonomy): domain Bacteria; phylum Actinomycetota; class Actinomycetes; order Actinomycetales; family Demequinaceae; genus Demequina. Next base: position 621,831 of record CAVWSW010000006.1, read on the forward strand.
CATCTTCATTGTGCTCGCGGCGTACGGCCTCGTGATGGTCGTCGTGTCAGCGTTCTTCATGATTGAAACGCTGCCCGCCGAGCGCCGGGGTGCCTTCTCCGGCCGCGCAATCGCCCGACGCTACCGCCACCTCGTGCACGACCGCGCCTTTGTAGGCGCCGCCATTTTGGGCTCCATGGCGTTCACCGCGCTCTTCAGCTATCTGTCGTCGAGCTCGTTCCTGTTGCAAGAAACGTTTGGCCTCAGCGCTCAGCAATACGGCATGGTGTTTGGCGTCAACTCGCTTGGTCTCGTGGCCGCGACCCAGATCTCTGCGCGGCTCATGCGCAAGTTCGCGCCAAAGCAGGTCGCCACCTTGGGAGTGCTCATCATGAGCACGGGCGCCGCCTCGCTGCTTGTCGCCGGGCTGACCGACGGGTCGCTTACCTGGGTACTCGTGTCGCTCTTCTTCGTGGTCTCGCCGCTCGGCATCATCATGCCAACGGTTCAGGTCACCGCGCTCGCGAACCACGCGGCGGAGGCGGGCACTGCGGCGTCGCTCATCGGCGCGATGAATTCGCTCGTCCCCGGCCTAGCAACGCCTATCGTTGGTTTGCTTGGCGTGTCTGTGGTGTCGATGGCTTCCGTCATGATCGGCGCCCTCGTCATCGCGAACATCGCGCTGTGGACCATCGTCCGGCCCAGCGCACCCGCTGGAGTCGTCGCTTAAACAATGCGCACAGGGCCGCGCCGACGTAGCGTGAGCCTATGGGTCAAACGACGGTGTTTACCGTGTCGCTCGATGCCGACGATGTCGCGATCGATCAGTTCCAAGAGGATCCGCCGCGCCATCACATCCGCGACGCGGCGATAGCAGCCCTGAGGGATCCTCGTTGGCGCCTCGCCTTCGTAGCCGTCGTCATCGCTCCCGCTCTTGTAGCAGGCGTTACGTACGCGATCACTGGTGGCGAGTGGGTGACCACAGCATTCCTGGTGGCCGCTGCGCTGGTAACCCCGGCGTCGGGCGCGTGGGCGGGCGCCAAGCTGGCGCAAGGTGAAAGGTCTGCGCGTGCCGCGACCTGGGCGGTGACCGGCATCGCCGGCGCTTTGCTCGCGCTCGCGAGCCTCCCTGGTGTGGCGCTCGCGGGTGGCACCGAGCATTGGGGAGAGGCGGGCGCCGTCCCGACGCTGAGCGTGCTTGCGTGCACCGGCGCGGCGGGCGCGTGGCTAGGTTGTGCGCTCGCGAATCTGCGCCGCGCATGGTCGCCGATCGCCGCGGCGCTCGCGACCGTCTTCCTGACGCTCGCCCCCATCGGGGTATGCGCCGCACTACTCCCGTCAACAACGGCTACCGACCAGGTCGTCTCGTACAACTTCGCCATGGTGAGCAACGACGGTATGCCCGTGTTCGTATGCGGGCAAGAAAAGGTCGAGGCCACCAGGCGGCACACGGAGGCGGTCGCGTGGATCGCCTTCGCGAGCCCCATCGCGTGGGCCGTTGACGCCGCCGATTTGCCTGCGGCAAACCTCGCTCACGCGGCCGACGGCTCGCTCGCGCAGGCACAGGCGTGGGTACGGTCAAGCCGGCTTGGCCCGGATGCGTTCGAGGGCCACTGCTATCAGCCAACGAGCCTTGCCACCCCCGTTGCCGTGACGGAGGCCCGTTACGAGAAGGCGGCGGCGCTCGGGACCACGGTGGCGCTAGCGTCGGCCATGCTGTTTGGCGCCTTTGCGCTAGTCGCGGTTAGTCGCCGTAAGTCAGCGTGACGGTAAGCGAGCCGATCAGGTAGTTGTCGCCGGCCGTCCACACGCGAATGTTGTGGAGTCCGGGCTTCACGTTGTCCTTGGTCACGAAGTTCTTTGCGTCCACGCCAAGCGTGTTGGCGAATGTGGAACCGAATGCTGTGGAGTCCGCGGCGTTCTTCGCGTCGTTCGTGAGAAGCGCGGTGCCGCTCCATCCGTTGGGCTGGAAGTTGTCGTCATCGAGCGAGGCTTGGTCGCCGCTCGTGCCGCGGTCGCCCTCCCAAGCGGTCCAGCCGACGCTGACATGCGCGGCCTTGTCGGCATAGAAGCTGAAGTCGGCGGTTGATGCGCTCGTGACCCACTGGCTCCCCGCGAAGAGCGCAACACGTGAAACCGGTAGCGACGGAAGCTCGTAGATGACCGTGAGCGTAAAGCCGCCGTAATACGTGGGCGTGGGGTCAAGCGCACTAGCTGAGAGCGCAATGTCCGCGAGAGAGTACGTTCCATTGCCCGCGGCGGCCACGAGATCGGTGACGTTGGCGCGGGCTTGGTAGTAGTCGCGCGCGTCCTCAGTGCGGACCGAGACGGACTTGGCCGTGATGGTCTGGTACTCACCGTTCGGAACCTTGAAGCTGGCCTTTGCGGTGTCGCCGGTCCAGCCCGTATCGGCTTCTGAACGGTTCGCGGACCATTCGAGGAGCGCGTACTTGACTTTGGCGCCCGCGGGCAAGAACTGCTCGCTCAGCTCGGTAGACCCAGAATTCGCCTTGCCGCCCGCCGTGTTGAGAGCGACCATTTTTTGGTCATTGTTGTTGAGGTTCTTCCGACCGCCGGTGTTGTCCATGACGCCCTTGCACGCATCGGCAGTCGCGTCGCAGCCCATGAGCGTTGTGCCTACCTGGGTTGCCGCGACGTGACCCGTCTGTGCGTAAATACCTGGCAACGCCTGGGCCTTCGTTACCAGCGCGGTGCGGGCCTTGTAAGAGGCCGTGACCGTGCCTGCCGTGTGCGCTGAACTCGGTGTACGCGTCGTCGTCGATGACGGTCAGATCCGCGATCGGCGCGAGTTCGAGATCGAGCGCAGCCGTCGTCCCGGCCGCGATACTCGCGATGTCGCACGTCGCGGTGGTGTAGTCATCATCAAGCGTGCAGCTCCAGTCGCCAACGGTGAACGTATTGTCGGCGGCGAAGCGCAGGTAGTTGCCGACGCGCTCTGGCGAGACGAGCGACTGCCCGCCGCCGCCGCCCGATGGCGTCGCAAAGGTGAGCCCATCTGGAAGGGCGATCGACGCGGTGACGTCTTCCGCATCGCCGTCGCCCGCGTTTTCGAGGCTCATCGCCACGGCAGGGGCCGCCGCGGAGATCTCGAGGGTAGTCGAGCGGCGATTGCCCGATCGCGAGGGAGGCGACCTTGGGTGGCGTCGTCGTGCCGCCACCGCCGCCGCCGCCACCGGAGCCACCGGAGCCGCCGGAGCCACCGCTTCCGCCGGAGCCACCGCTCTGGGTGCCCGCGCTAGCGCCCGTGCCAGCGCCGGTGCCAGTGCGTAGCGCCCACGGGGGGCTCTGGGCTCGGGGAAGGCGAAGCGCTCGGCGTGACGCTGGGCTCCGTGCTCGGCGTTGCCGAAGGCTCCGAGGACGGCGTGGGGTTCGGCGTTGAGTCGTCCGTCGCCGCGGGAGTTGGGTCTGCGCCAGGATTCTGCCCCGTGTTGTTTCCGAGCGGGTTGAAGATTCCTAGATAGCTCGCGCCTGAGACCACGAGCGCTACAACGCTGAGCGCCGCGGCGGCCGGCAACGCGACGGAACCGGCAGTCGCCATCCACGCGGCGAAGCCCGCTCCGCCTGCCGCTACTCCTGCCGTGCCAGCGCCGCCAGCGCCGCCTGTGGCACCACTCGATCCAGCAGTGCCGGCGCCGGCTGCCGCAGGTGCGAACGCGCCCCCGATGGGCAGGCCGCCTTCGAGCGCGCCCACCCCGAGCACGCCGAGAACGAGTGGCGCGATGATGCCACGCATGCCCCTGTTGACGTCTTCAAGTTCGGCAACGAGCGCAGAACATTGATCGCACGACTTGACGTGTTCATCGACCTTGCCGTGCTCACGCTTGGCGAGCCCGCCGCGCACGTAGGCGCCTAGCTGCGCGCTCGCGGCCAGGCACTCGAGGGACTGTGCTGCGCTCAGGTGCTGCTGGAGGTACGCCTGACGCAAGCGCCTCGCGTGCGCGGTACGCGAGCGCGGCGACGCCGTTTGCCGTGAGGCCGAGCAAGGGAGCGATCTCCTTTGGCGACTTCTTCTCGACCTCGGTGTACCACAGCACTGCCTGCCAGCGTTCGGGCAGGGACTTGAAGGCGTCGGCCACAATGCCGTGTTCAAAGCCAGCGAGGGCGCCCTCGTCTGACGGGGCCTCGTAACCGAGCGAGGACTCGTATTGCGACATGTCGTCGCCCGGGCGCGCGCGATTGCCGCGATTGATGACGTCGAGCCCCGTGCGGCGCACGATGGTGAACAGGTAGGCGCGGAAGGCGAGATCGGGACCGTCACCGCGCTGCAGGGCGCGCAACACGCGCGCGAACGACTCCGCTACGACGTCGTCGACGTCGGAGGCGGAGTTCGTATATTGAGCTGCAACTTTGCGCGCGGCATCCACGTGGCGCTCATAGAGCACGCCAAAAGCGATCCCGTCGCCAGCGCGCACGCCAGCGATGAGTTCAGGATCGCTGGACGTTTCCGTCCACAGTGCGATCGCCTCGTGGGTCATCCGGCTCCCTGAAGGTGGATATTTGCCCTCCTAGTGTCCCTTTTATAGGCACCGACAATCAAGGCGGGCGGTGGGGAATTGGTCACACGCCGTGCGTTGACACACGTAAACCGAAACTTTTTGTGTGACTCGCGTCATAGTATGCGCGCCCGGCCCTCTCAATGTGCATGACTTCCGACGTGACGAGCGCTACGCCAGCGAAAGCTGCTGACCTCTTGCACTCCTGGGAATCCGCGAGCATCTCCTCCGTGTGGCTGCGCCCCGGCGACTGGTACACGCCTGCCGCTGAGGCCCTCGCCGAGGCTTTGCACGCGGGAATTGACACGGCCCCTGCCGCCTTCCGCCTTGGCCAAGCCCGTGCCGCCGCTGGCGTGGGAATCACCGAGTCGATCGACGACATGGCCGTGCTGTTCCGTTCCGCTGGCTTTGACGCCGCACCGATCCGTTCCATTCGCTCGCTGTGTGAAGGATGGTCGGAGCGCGACAACGCACCAATGGCCGCGCCAACGATGACGGACGCAGAGTCTGGTCTTGGTAGCGCAGAGTATTTGGTGCACCGTCTTGCCGAGGTGTACGGCGCGGCAAGCCGTGCCGGCGTGAAAGTGAGCGCCACCCACGCGCTCGTCCTCGTCGACGTTTCCGTTGCCGACAACGACCCGTGGCAGCGGATCGCTCGCAATGCCGCGGTGGGGCACGCGCTCAAGGACTCGTACGGCCAGGGGCACCCCATGGCGCGCCTCTCCGACGGCGTCTACGCGGTGCTCGTGAGCCGCGACCAAGACTTGGGCACTGGTCTTGCCGCGTTGCGCGACCACATCGCCGAACGATCCATCGAGATGCGTGTTGGCAACCTGATGCGCCAGCCTCCTCGTGTGTGGGTGGAGTCCCTTCCAGACGCCCACGCGTACGTCCAGGACCTTCTGGAGTCCGTCTACCGCTGACTAGCGGCGGGCACAAAGGCCGACACCGAGCTGAGGGCGGTGTCGGCCTTTGTGCGTCTCCTGGTGGGCACGCGCAGTAACGTCGGCCCATGACGCGCGTAACCGTGAGGGCGAAGCCAGGCTCGCGCAAAGGACCCCTTGTTGAGGAGGGTCCCGACGCTGTCCTGACCGTGCACGTCAAGGAACGGGCTGTCGACGGCGCGGCAAATGCGGCCGTGATCGCCGCGCTCGCGGCTCACTTTGGCGTCCGCAAGGCGGACGTTCGTGTCGTGAGTGGGTTCTCCTCGCGCCTCAAGATTGTGGAGTTTGACCCCCCGCTCCAGCGGACCTAGCGCGGATCGCCCCAGACGCCGAGCTCGACGCCGTTGGGATCCGTGAAGTGGAAGCGGCGTCCGCCGGGAAACTCGAACGTGTCACGGACCATCGTGCCGCCGGCCGCGATGACCGCGTCGTGGGTTGCGTCGATGTCGTCGGAGAACAGTACGACGAGCGCGCCTTCGCCGCCCGGAGTGAACTCGCCAACTTGGTTGATGCCACCGCATTCGCGGCCATCGGGCGTGACGATGCCGAGATACGCCGGGCCATAGGGGGTAAAACTCCAGTTGAACGCGGAGCGGTAGAACGCTTCCGCGGCGTCCAGGTCAAGCGCGGGGATTTCTATGTAGTCAAAGCCGTGGTGCACGTGCGTGGTCTCGTCCATGTCAACAGCGTGGCCCTGGCGTATCCACTCGTCAACCGCAACGTGGCACATCCACGCTGTGTGCGGCTCTTGTCAGCGGCTAGTTGACTTCTGCTTGCCACACCACGACGGCGCGCCCCTCGCCGCGCGACGGCCGCTGGCCGCGCTCGATAATCACCACGCGACCGCTGGGGCCGCTCGTGAAGATACGCGCGCCCACATCCGCACGGGGCCGCAAGCGGTCTACCTCGCGCTCAAGCTCTGTCACGCGCGTCGCCAGCGTCAAGATGCGCGCAATACCAGCGAGGTTAATGCCTTCGTCTTGGCTCATGCGTTGGACCTCACGCAGCGTCGCCACGTCCCTCAAGCTATAGCGGCGGCCGCCGCCAGGGCGTCGCTTCGGCACCACGAGCCCCAGCCGGTCGTATTGACGAAGCGTCTGCGCGTGCATTCCCGCAAGCTCCGCCGCGGCCGAGATCAGGAACACCGGCTCGTCGACGTCTGGCGCTTCCATTAGCGCGCCGCGTCCTTGTAGAGCGCGTCGCGCGGGTTGTCCTTGAGCTGCGCGGCGAGCGCCTCGACGGTTTGCTTTGCCTCTCGCGAGAGCTTGCGAGGCACGTCAACCTGGATCGCGACGTGCAGGTCGCCGGTGCCGGTCGCGACCGTGCAGACCGCGTCCCTTGACGCGCATGATTTGGCCCGACGCTGTGCCGGGCGGCACCTTGACGCTCACGCGTTCGCCGGTCAGGGTTGGCACCTCGACGGTTGCGCCGAGCGCGGCCTCTGCGAACGTGACAGGCAGCGTCACTCGCAGATTGAGCCCGTCGAAAGAGAACACGGGGTGCTTCGCGACGCGCACGGTAAGCAGCAGGTCGCCAGGCGGACCGCCAGCGGTTCCCGCGCGGCCCTTGCCGGGCACGCGAATCTTCTGGCCATCTTGGACACCGGCGGGCAGCCGCGTGGAGACGCGTTGTCCGTCGAGGCCGAGGGTGACGGTAGCGCCCTCCGCGGCCTCGCGGAACGAGACCTCGGTGACCGCGGCGATGTCGTTGCCCTTTTGGGGACCGCGCTGGCAGCCGCCGCCGAACATCTGGCCAAGGATGTCCTCGAACCCGCCGCCGCTTGCACGTGCCAGCTCGATCGCGCACCGGCGCCGCCGAACATGCCGCCAAACACGTCCTCAAAGCCTTGGGCGCCACCCCCTCCGCCGGCTTGGAAGCGCGCTCCGCCCCCCATCGCGCGGATCGAGTCGTACTGCTTTCGCTGCTCGGCATCGGAGAGCACCGTGTAGGCCTCCGTGCCCTCCTTGAAGCGCTGCTCTGCCTTGGCGTCGCCCGGATTGCGATCCGGGTGCGAATCCTTGGCCAGCTGGCGGTAGGCCTTCTTGATGGTCGCGTCGTCGGCGTTCTTGGGGACGCCGAGCGCGGCGTAGAAGTCCTTGCTGAACCAGTCTTGGCTCGCCACGGCAGTCCCTTCAGGTTAGGTGTCGGCTACTCGGGCTGCGCGACGACTGACCCGCGCGGGGCGCAAGATGCGATCGTCGACGCGGTGGCCCGGCTGGGCGACTGTCGTAATCGTCGGCACAGTGACGTCGGCACTCGGTTGGGACATGAGCGCCTCGTGGATTGACGGGTCGAAGACGTCACCAACGGCGCCGAAGCTCGACCAGCCGAGCTGGCCAAGCGCGGACTCAAGTTTCGCCGCGATTGCCGCAAAGGGCCCGTCGTCGAGGTCGCCGTGCTCGCGAGCCGCGGCGATGTCGTCGAGCGTAGGCACGAGCGCCTCGATCGTCTTCGCGGTTGCCACGCTCGACGCGAGGGCGCGGTCGCGGTCAACGCGCTTGCGGTAGTTGACGTATTCGGCCTGCAAGCGCTGCAGGTCCGCGAGGTGCTCTGTAGCCTTCGCCTCGTAGTCGCCAAGAGCCTCGTCTGCGGCGTTTTCGTCCGCGGTCGCGAGTTCGTCAGCGCTGATCTGACCGTCGCTGTTGGCGTCGAGTACGTTCGCCGCGTCATTGATGATGGACGCCGCGTCGCTCAGCGCGCTTTCCGCAGCCTCGTCATCAGGGGTGTTAAATCCTGTCTGGTCATTCATTGCTGCTCCCATGGTGTGAAACGTGGCAGGGGTACGGCTTGGCGACGGGCCGACGAGTGGCGAACCACCCGTCGGCCCGTACCGAGGCTACTTGGACTCTTCCTCGTCAACGATCTCGGCGTCAACGACGCCGTCGTCTTCGGGAGCGGACTCCGTCCCAGCGTCGGACTCGCCGGACGGCGCGGAGGATTCGGCCTGCTGTGACGCGTATACCGCCTCGCCGATCTTCTGAGCCTTTGCTACGAGCGTTTCGTGTGCCGTCTTCACGGCGTCCGCATCGGCGCCCTCAAGCGCGGACTTGACGTCAGCGATTGCTGCCTTCACGTCGTCGGCAACCTCTGCGGGAACCTTGTCTTCGTTGTCGGCAAGGATCTTCTCGGTCGAGTAGGCGAACGTCTCTGCGTTGTTGCGGGTCTCCGCCTCGTCGCGACGCTGCTTGTCCTCTTCCGCGTGCTCTTCCGCGTCCTTGACCATGCGCTCGATGTCGTCCTTTGAGAGCGCGGAGCCGCCTGTCACGGTGATGGACTGCTCCTTGCCCGTGCCGCGGTCCTTTGCGTGCACGTGGACGATGCCGTTGGCGTCGATGTCGAACGTGACCTCAATCTGCGGCATGCCACGAGGCGCGGGAGCGATGCCCCCAAGTTCGAAGGTGCCGAGGAGTTTGTTGTCACGGGCAAACTGACGTTCGCCCTGGTAGACCTGGATCAGCACGGACGGCTGGTTGTCCTCGGCGGTCGAGAAGACCTCAGACGACTTGGTGGGGATTGCCGTATTGCGCTCGATGAGCTGCGTCATGACGCCGCCCTTGGTCTCGATGCCAAGGCTGAGCGGAGTGACGTCGATGAGCAAGACGTCCTTGCGCTCGCCCTTGATGACGCCGGCCTGCAGGGCCGCGCCCACGGCAACGACCTCGTCAGGGTTGACGCCCTTGTTCGGCTCCTGACCGCCCGTGAGCTCCTTGACGAGTTCCGTCACAGCTGGCATGCGCGTAGACCCGCCTACGAGGACCACGTGGTCGATGTCGCTGAGCTTGATCCCCGCGTCCTTGATGACCTGCTGGAAGGGCGCCTTGGTGCGCTCAAGAAGGTCGGACGTCATCTGCTGGAACTGCGCGCGCGTGAGCTTCTCGTCCAAGTGGACGGGCCCGTTGTCTCCCATCGACAGGTATTGGAGGGAGATGGTCGTCTGCTGAGCGGACGAGAGCTCCTTCTTTGCCTGCTCCGACGCCTCGCGGAGACGCTGCACGGCAGCCTTGTCCTTCGCGAGATCAACGCCTTGAGTGTTCTTGACGGTCTTGATGAGGTGGTCAACAACGCGCTGGTCCCAGTCGTCGCCACCGAGTCGATTGTCACCGGCGGTCGCCTTGACCTGGATGGTCGCGAAGGCGTCCTCGTCCTTGCCAACCTCAAGAAGGGACACGTCGAACGTGCCGCCTCCGAGGTCGAACACCAGGATGAGTTCGTCTTCCTTGCCCTTGTCGAGCCCATACGCGAGGGCTGCGGCGGTGGGCTCGTTGACGATGCGCAGCACGTTGAGTCCTGCGATCTCGCCTGCGTCCTTCGTCGCCTGACGCTCGGCATCGTTGAAGTAGGCAGGGACGGTGATGACGGCGTCCGTCACCTTTTCGCCAAGGTACTCCTCCGCGTCGCGCTTGAGCTTGCCGAGGATGCGCGCGGAAATCTCTTGCGGCGTGTACTTCTTGCCGTCGATCTCCTGGGTCCAGTCGGTGCCCATGTGTCGCTTGACCGACGCGATGGTGCGGTCGACGTTGGTGACGGCTTGGCGCTTGGCGATTTCGCCAACCAACACCTCGCCCGTCTTGGAGAACGCGACCACCGATGGGGTGGTGCGAGCGCCCTCAGCGTTGGCGATGACGGTGGGCTCGCCGCCTTCGAGTACGGCGACCACAGAGTTGGTGGTGCCGAGGTCAATTCCTACGGATCGTGACATGTGATTGGCTCCTTGGTAAATCCACGCGGCTCACTTGATAGTTGAGTGGCCTACACTCAAGTTACGCCCCGGAGCCGACGCTGTCAAGCGTTGTCGTCAAAAGTTGAGTGGGAAGCGCTCAAGTTTGCCAAATCATGCGGGACGGGCGTGAGAGCAGGAAGGATTACTCGTCGACTCGCAGGCTCTCCAGGAACAAGTCCATCGCCGCTTCGTCGACCGGGCCGGAGTAGGACGTCCACTGCACCATGACAAGCCTGCGACCGTGGCCAACCACGGCAAGCCGATTGCTCGTAGCCGTCCCGGAGATGGTGGCATCAAAGGATCCTACGTATCCCTCGAGGCCATTCACCGTCGAGTAAGGCTCTGGTGCAGGCGGCTCAAAGTCAGCGCCGGTTGAGGCCACTCCCTTGAAATACCCATTGAACGCGTCCTCCAACGTGCCGTACGCGGCCGCTTCCGGAGAGCCTTCGACAACCACCACGAGTTGTGGCGTCGTGACGTTCGGGTCGGCGGTGAAGTGCACTCCCACCAGCGAGGTGCCCTTCGTGAACGTTGTGGACAACGCGCTCGTGTCGAAGTAGTCGGCTCCCTCGACCCACTCCACGGGCTTGTTGTACGCGACGGTTGCCGTACCCGAGACGACGACCGAACCCACCGCGTCCGATGCCTCAACCTCGGTGCCCGAGTAGTCCGGGCTGAAACCCTTGGTCTGCTGTCCAACAAAGGCAACGGCCGCGCCGATCGCCCCAACGATCGCCAGACTAGCCACGCCGATGAGCACCCATACCCAGACCGGCACCTTCTTGCGAGCTACGGGTTCGGGCGCGAAGTACTGCGGCGGGGGATAGTTGTACGCGGGCTGCGGTACTGGCGTTGGCGCCGCCAAGGGCGCTGCGGCGGGCGCGGAGGCAGAGCCTTCCGGCAAGAATTCGGTCATGGTGATCCCCTCGTGTCGAGCATGACGATAGCGGACACTATTCGCTCAGTCACGCCGCTGAGATGAAGTCGACAGTGCCAGCGAAATCTGGACTGGCACCGCTTGCTCCCGGTAGCGTCGGCCGCATGACAAACCCGGCCGACGCTGCCGCCCACTTTGCCGCGAGGCTCGCCTTTGAGACCGACGTCAGTGACGTGCACGCCGCCCTCGAGACGGGCGCGCCAGGCTTCGTGTTGGTTGACACGCGCAGCCAAGAGTCGTGGGATCAAGGTCACGCGCGCGGCGCGATTCACATCGTTAAACCGGACATGGCGGAGCGAATCCCCGCCGAATTCGCGGTGGGCACCGCGTTCGTCGTCTACTGCTGGGGGCCAGGCTGCAACGGCGCGCAACGCGCGGGGCTCATCATCAGCGAGCTGGGTTACGCGGTGAAGGAGATGATCGGCGGCTTCGAGTACTGGGCGCGCGAGGGGATGCCGGTGGACGCGGTGGTGCTTTCGTCGTTGGGCGAGCGCGTGACTGTTGACGCCACCCGCGCCGTGGATCCGCTCACCTCGCCGCTCCCGGCTGCGGGCCAGCGGATTGCGTGCGACTGTTAGCTCGTTGGCGTAAATACTCCGGCGCCGGTTGCGCTCCAGGTGATGGTGCCGCTGCTGTATTGCTGCGAGTAGAGCTTGCTCGTCGCGTCGTACGTGGCCTCGGAGACTGGCCATCCAACGGTTGCGCCGAACCCTCCACGCGCCGTGACTACGGCTAGTGCCTGCGCGGGCACCCGATACACGGTGCCACCCGTTTGAGCGACCAGCGTGCCACCGTCATATGCCTGGCTGAGTCCGCCGCTTCCTGCTGCGATAGCCACCGGCTGCCCCTTCGGCCAGCCAAGGGTCGACTTGTCGAAGCCGAGGTTCCAGTAATACGTGTAGAACGCGTTGGGTACGTAGCCGGACTTGGTCGCTGATCCAAGGACGACGCCGTTTTCGAAGTTCTGGCGAAGCACGCCGGTCTTCTTGTCGTAGGACTGGCCGACGGTGGGCCAACCGGTTGCGGTCAGTCCGCCAGCTGCGTTGTAGCCCTTAAAGATGGAGCCTGCGACGAAGGGCGTGGCACCCGTGGGGGTGACGAACATGAGGCCCTTGTCGAAGGCGAGGTAGTCGCCGCCGCCGTTCAGGTCAGAGTGCTGCACGGTGCCCTTGGGCCAGCCAAGCAGTGACTTGTCGAAGCCGATGTTCCAGTAGTACGTGTAGAACGCGTTGGGAACGTAGCCGGTCTTGGTCGCTGATCCAAGGACCACGCCGTTTTCGAAGTTCTGGCGCAACACCTTGGTCTTCGTGTCGTAGAACTGGCCGACGGTGGGCCAACCTGTCGCGGGCAGGCCGCCCGCGCCGTTGTAGCCCCTGTAGATGGAGCCGGCGACGAAGGGCGTGGCACCCGTGGGGGTGACGAACATGGCGCCGTTGTCGAAGGCGAGGTAGTCGCCGCCGCCGTTCAGGTCAGAGTGCTGCACGGTGCCCTTGGGCCAGCCAAGCGATGACTTGTCGAAGCCCAGGTTCCAGTAGTACGTGTAGAAGGCGTTGGGAACGTAGCCGGACTTGGTCGCTGATCCAAGGACGACGCCGTTTTCGAAGTTCTGGCGCAACACCTTGGTCTTCGTGTCGTAGAACTGACCGATGGTGGGCCAACCTGTTGCGGTCAGGCCGCCAGCCGCGTCGTAGCCCTTGTAGATCGAGCCAGCAACAAACACCGTCACGCCCTTCGGTGTGATGAACATGGCGCCGTTGTCGAACTCGAGGTAGTCGCCACCGCCGTACAAGTCAGTGTGTTGCACTGTGCCCTTTGGCCACCCGAGAATCGACTTATCGAAGCCGAGGTTCCAGTAGTACGTGTAGAAGGCGTTGGGAACATACGCGGCCTTTGCCCCGCTCGCGAGGATCACACCGTCCTCGAAGTCTTGGCGCAAGACGCGAGTCTTCCTGTCGTAGAACTGGCCGACGGTGGGATAGCCGATTCCGCTCACGCCGCCGACGTCGCTGTAGTGGGCCCGGATGGCGCCCGTCACGGCGACGACCTTGCCGCCGTTGCGCTGCATGAGCAGTCCCCCTTGGAACTGCTGGAATCCCGAGGTCGAACCGGCGGGCCACGTCACGCGGTCGCCAGCTGGCCAGCCAAGTACGCCGCCGCCGCCGCTCATGCCTAGGTACGTGGACGCGATGGGGTAGAAGACCGCATGGGCGCCATACGTGTCGCTCCACGCGATAAGACCATTGGCATAACGCTGGGTCACACCACCGCCAGATGCCGTTGACTTGGCGAGATCGCCAGACATGGCCCCTAAGGCTCCCGTGGCGCCACCGAGCGCCGTATACAACTGCGAGATCGCATACGCGCCTGGTGCGCCAGTGGAGCCAAACCAGTCTGTGTAAATGCGCCAGAAGTTTCGGTTGCCATAAGCGGAGCACGTGTCGCCGGTGCCGTAGAGGTTGTCGAGCGCCGCCTTGTTAGGCGTATATGGCGTGTACACATAAAGCGCGTGGGTGGCCTGATTCTTCACGGCCACGGCCTTCGTGCCACATCCCTTCGTCGTGTCGTACAAGATGTTTGACGTCTTCCCCGCCTGATACCGCGTGTAAAGCGACGAGCTGGGCAGCGTGTACCCCTTCAAGAGGGAAGCACCGTAGTACACGTTCTCGTAGAAGCCTGCGTACCTGCTGTCGCACGGGGCCGTATCAGGACACCCGGCGCCCATCGAGGCCTGGAATGCGCTCGCGCTCGGTGCAGAGGCCGTGACGAGCGACTGTTCCTTCTGCAGGATGACGAGGATCGCCTTGGGGCTGATGCCGCACGCAACGGCTACCTTGGCGATGATCTGTCCAGGGGTGAGCCGGGTGCCGGCGGTTATCGCTGTGCAGCGCGTGGTTGCGGCTTTGGCTGCGATGGTTTCACGGTAGTTCTCTAGGCACGTGTGTCCGCTTGCGCAGCCTGGGTTCTTTGACGCGATGAACGAGTCGATCTGGCTCGCGTTTAGCGCCGTGCCGTTGAAGAACAAAGCGTCGTCGATGAGGTAGCCGGCGTTGAAGTCGCTGGCATTCGCAGCTGCAGAACGTGACGCAGGTGCAACAAGCATCGTCACGACAGTGAGCGCGATGAGCGCCACCGTTACCCAGAAGCGGCGTGGTTCCACCGTGGGGAACGTCTGCATTAACTGTGCCTTTCGGTTACATGGCCAGGTGTCTGGTGTCGACCGTACTTGAGTTATCGGCGTAATCACGAAGCCCTTGAGCGAACGTGGCGAACTCCACACGCTCACAGCGGGGCGGAGTCAGGGCATCCTGACGCTCTTTGCGACCTTAGCGAGCTGGGCGCTGAAATCCGCAAAACCGTCGGCAGAGGGCGTTGTCGCGGCGCTGACGATGACGTTGGGAGTGAGCACAAAGAACATCGCCTGCGTATCGCCCCCGAGCCCCCCCGCGGGAGTCTCGCCAACGAGAAGAAGCGCGTCGCCGTCATCCGTTGTGGTGGCGGTGTGCGTGACGTCGACGCCGTCCGAGGGACCCAGGTCGCCAAACCTCTGGGAGAAGTAGGTGGGTGCTGAGATGGTGCCTGAGTCATTCGCCGTCTGAACTATGGCGACCTCGGTGCCGTCTGTCGTGATCCACACGCCAACCACGCCGGTGACGCTAGGGTCCGCCGCCACTTCTGCGATGCGAGTTGCCGACGCCGTCTTCCATGTGGACGGCACGGTGACGCTAGGTAGCGCGGCGGCGGTGGCGCTCGGCGTGGGCGTGACGGAGGTCGACGGCGTGCTCGCCGTTGCGGACGGCGCGGCCGATGGGCTACTAGCGGTGGGCGACTGCGATGTTGTTGCCGAGGACGTTGGGGGCGTAGTGGTGCATCCCGCAAGGGTCGCGGTGACGAGCACGGCGGCGGAAAACGCAACGATGTGACGCTGGCGAGCCACGGCACTCCTCAAGGTTGGGAACGGCCAGGGTACGTCGAATGTGTGCCCAAACCGGCTACGCGAGGGGCGTGTCTTGTGCTCCTTCGATGCGACCTTCGCGCATGTGGAGGGTGCGGTCGGCAATGCGTTCAGCCTCGACGGGATCGTGAGTCACCAGGAGCGCGGTGGTGCCATGTGCGGCGAGGACCTCGCGCAGGTCGTCGGCAAGGCGAGCGCGGAGTTCGGCATCCAGAGAACTGAGGGGTTCATCGAGGCACAGCGAGGCGAGGGCGCGGCGCGAGCGAGCGCGCGAGCGCTACGCGCTGGCGCTGACCACCGCTCAGCTCGGTGACCTTGCGCGTCGCCGAGGCCGCCGAGCCCACGAGCTCAAGCAGTTCTGCGATGCGCTCTTCGCGTTGCGCCCGCGGCTGCGCGTGAATGCCATACCCGATGTTTCCCGCGACCGTCAGGTGCGGAAAGAGTTGCCCGTCTTGGAAGACGAGGCCAAAGCCTCGCTGATGGATTGGCGTTCGCGGTGACATCCTCGCCGCCGAAACTGATGGTGCCCGACGCTGGTTCGATGGTGCCCACGATGGCGCCGAGTAGCGACGACTTGCCGCAGCCCGACGGTCCGAGCAGAGCGACGATCTCGCCTTGGTGTACGCAGTAGGTCCGCGTGATCCACGGCCGTCACCTGGGGCTTGCCTCGGTAGATGACTGTGACGTCGCTGACCACGAGCCCGGCGACGGAGTCCGCCTTCATACGTCCGCCCTCACGCGGGTGCGGAGCCGTTCGGTCGCGAGCATGACCGCGGCCGTCACGAGCGCGAGCAGTACCGCAGCCGCAAAGCCCATGCCCACATTCTGAGCCCCGGGCCTGCTGAGCAAGCGCGCTATAGCCAGCGGGAGCGTCGGGCGATCAGGGCGCGCAACGAAAGCTGTGGCGCCAAACTCGCCCATCGCGATGGCGAATGCGAAGCCAGCCGCGAGCGCAACAGGGCCGCGCAACAGGCGGGCGTCGATGGTGCGCCACGCGCGCCACGGGCTTGCGCCAAGGCTCGCGGCCGCGGCGCGCAGGCGAGGATCGATCGCTCGCGTTGCGGGGACCAGGATGCGGACCGCGAGCGGCAATGCGACGATCGCCTGCGCGAGCGGAACGAGCCACCAGGAGGTGCGCAGGTCCACGCCCGCGACCGTAGCGGTTGAGGGTGAGCAGCATGCCAAGCCCGATCACGACCGCGCTCACGCCGAGTGGACCCATCGCGACGGCATCGATCCACCGAGTCCACCGCGGGCCGCGGACAGTCGCGGCGCGAGACCGCAACCGTCAGGACCGCGGCGATCGTCGCGGCGATCAGGGCTGTGACCAGCGAGTTGAGGGCGGCCTGCGCAACGCGTTACGGGCAGCACGCGTTTGAGCTGGCGTGCACGAACAGCGCCGCGTAGTTGGCGAGCGAGTGGCCTCCGCCCGCTACCCGCAACGACCGCTCAACGAGCGCGATGCCGGGCAGCAACGATGAGCACCGCGAGCGCGGTGAGGATCGCGACGATCGACGGCCTGTCGGCTCGCGCGGCACTGCGGGAGCCATCGAGTTCGCCTGCCGCCGGCCACCCGGTCGCGGCCTCGCCGGGCCCACGATGCCAGCGCGAGCGCCGCTGCCACAAACACCAATTGCAGCACTGCGAGCACAGCGGCGGCATGGAGGTCGAGGAACTGATTGACCTGCAGGTAGATCTCGGTCTCTACGGTCCGCACGCGCGTGCCGCCCAGCACCAGCACGATGCCGAACGACGTGGAGCAAAAGAGCAACACCACGGCCGACGCGGCGCCCAAGGCCGGAGCGAGCGCAGGCAGGGTGACCGTGCGGAAGGCGCGCGCTCGCGGTGGCGCCGAGAGTGCGCGCCGCGAGCTGGGTGCCGGAATCGAGGGACGCCCACGCGGTGCCGACCACGCGCGTCACCACCGAGACGTTGAAGAACACGAGCGCGGCAGATGATCGCCGCGACCGACTGGTCAAGTCCCGTGAAGCCGAGCAGTCCGTGGCGCGCAAAGAGGGCCCCGAACGCGGCGGCGACCACCACCGTTGGCAGCACGAACGGCACCGCAACGATCGCGCGCGCCGCGACCTGCCCGCGCCAGCGCAACCGATACAGCGCCCACGCCGCCGGCACGCCGAGCGCGACCGAGCCAACCGTGCCCGCCACCGCAAGCACTACCGTGTTCCGGATCGCGCCCGGCACACCGGGGCTCGTGAGGACTTCGCAGCGCCGCGCCCGTTCCCGTGCCCGCGAGGCCGCGCGCGAGCACCGTCCACAGCGGCCACGCGAAGAACACCGCGAGGAACGCGATGGGCACGGCGACGACCGCCGCCCACGCGAGGTGGCGGCGACGTCGTTGCCGCGGCGTCGGCGTCAGGGCTGAACCACCGCCGTCCACTGCTTGATCCAGGTCTCGCGGTTTGCGTCGATGTCGCTCGCGGGAACCGACCACGGGCGTTGGCGAGAGCGGAGCGTACTTCGCCCAATCGTCGGGCACGGTCGACGGAACTGGAGACGGGGTACACGTACATGTTCTCCGGGAGCGCGGACTGGAAGTCGTCGCTCAGCATCCAGTCGACGACCTTCTGCGCGGCCGCGGGGTGCTTGGCGCCCGTGAGCACGCCCACGTACTCGACCTGGCGGAAGCACGTGTCGAGCAGCGCGGCCGTGGTGGGCTTGCCGTCGATGACCTCGAACGGGGGCGACGACGCATAGCTCAGCACCAGCGGGTAGTCGCCGCCGTAGTTGGGGGCCGAGAAGTCCGTGTAGTAGGTGTCCGACCACGACGCGGTCACGCGCAGGTCGTTCGCCGCGAGCTCGGTCCAGTAGTCCTGCCAGCCGTCGCCCTTGGCGGCGATCGTCGCGAGCAGGAACGCGAGGCCGGGGCACGAGGTGGCGGGGTTGGTGACCGAGAGGAGACCCTTGTACTCGGGCTTGAGGAGGTCGTCGAAGCGTCTGCGGCACGGCGAGGTTGTGGTCCGCGAAGTAGCCGAGGTCGTAGTTGAGGCACACGTCGGAGTAGTCGATGGCGGTGAGCGCCTTTGAGCCCGTCGACCGCGTAGGTCGCGGCGTCTGCGGCCGCGGGCGCGCTCGAGACGTAGTCCGCGAACACGCCTTCCTTGAGCGCGCGCGAGGCGAAGGTGTTGTCCACGCCGTACGCGACGTCGCCGAGGGGCGCGTCCTTGGTGAGGATGAGCTGGTTGGTGACCGTCCCCGCGTCGCCGGGCGCCACGAAGGTGACCGTGAATCCCGGTGTCCTTTTCAAACTGGGCTACCACGGCGTCGGGCATGGCAAAGCTGTCGTGGGTGACGACGGTGACTTCGGTGTCCGGTGTGCCGGGCTGCGCCGACGGCTGTGGCCGGGTTTGCGGATTGGCTGCAGCCCGCGAGGGCGAGGGTGGTGATGGTGGCCGCGATTGCGGCGGTGGCGCGCGATGTGCGCATAGTGCCTCCTTGGGAAAGGAGGGGACGAGTCTCGACTCCCTACGCCGGTGCGAGCCGGATCAGGTTCGAGGGTCTGCGGCTGGTCCGCACTCTCAGCGCTCTGGTCCTTCGCGAGTTGCTCGCTAGGGAAGCGCTCCCCTGTCGTTGTCCAGCCAGGATAGCGCGGCCGTCAGGGTTCGCAGGCCCAGAGCCGCGCGGCCTTGCGCGGCAAGCCAATGTCACGCCGACCACGTGGCCGGCCCGGATCAGCCGGCGGCGGTCTCGCGTGGCGTTTGATTTGCGCGGGGGAAAACCCAAATTCGGTACAAGACGAAGTTGCACGCGGCGAGGACAACGACAACGCCGGTCTTGGCGATCGCGAGATCCAGCCCCGCCCAAGTGAGCACTGGAACCGCGACGACGGTCACGGCAAAATTGCCAGCCGCGAGTGCGACGTAGCGCGCGAGGGCGCCGCGAAGCGGGGCGTCGGATTCGAAGGACCACACGCGGTTGAGGCCAAAGTTCACGCCGAATCCGGTAACCCAGCCAACCGATGTGGCCAGCGGCAAAGGGACGCCTACACGGTTGAGGAAGAGCAACATTCCGAGGTCAACGAGATAGCTGACGACCCCTACTACGAGGAAACGTGTGGCCTGGGTAATGAGAGCCCGACGCGGACTCGACTCACGCGCTTCGGGAACCTGGGCGGGCGTCACCTTGGTACCGTACATTGTTGCCGCACCGGGCGTGCCCCGGGTGCAAATAGACGGCATCTTGGCGTGGGTGTGCACCTCTGCGCTGAATCGAAGGGGTGACGCGTGGCATTCGCCGGCATGACGGTAGGAGTCGTGGTTCCTGCCTTCAACGAGCAGTTGCTCATCCTCGATACGCTCGCGGGCATTCCGGATTTTGTTGACGCGATCGTCGTGATCGACGACGCTTCAACGGACGACACGGGCGCAAAGGTTCTCGAGTGCACCGATCCGCGGGTAACGCTCATCACGCACGAGAAGAACAGCGGCGTTGGCGGCTCCATCTTGGACGGCCACCGGCGCATGCTTTCCGACGGCATCGAGATCAGCGTCGTCATGGCTGGCGACAATCAGATGCCGCCCGAATTCCTGAGTTCACTCATCACCCCTATCGTGGACGGGACCGCCGATTTCGCGAAGGGCAACCGATTTTATTCGGAGGATTCCGTAAGAGGAATGCCCAAGCTTCGGCTCTACGGCAGCGTCGCGCTATCGCTCATGACCAAGGCTGCGTCCGGGTATTGGGACCTGTTTGACCCGCAGAACGGTTACACCGCTATCCATCGACGTGCGCTCGAACGTATGAGCCTCGACGAGATCTCTCAGGGCTATTCGTTCGAGAACTCGATGCTCATTCACCTGAATGTGGTCGGCGCGCGCGTGGTGGATGTCTCGATTCCGGCGCGGTACGGCACGGAGACGTCGACGATGAACCTCGCCACCGCAGGGCCGAGTATTGCGTGCGAATTGTTCCGTGGGTTCTGGATGCGGATGCATCGCAAGCACGTGGTCCCGCGGCCCACGGCGGCGGGGCTGTTCCTTGCCCTCGCGCTCGTCGTGGGCTTGTTCGGGTTGGTGGTTGGGGCGTTTGCCACGTACTACTCACGGGGTACCGCATCGGCGAGCGCCGGGACCGTGCTACTTGCCGTGGGAAGCGTGATCGTCGCGCTGCAATTCGCCATCGCTGCGTTGTGGATCGACTACTCGATGAGTCGCTCCGGCTCGCTGAGATAGGCGGGCCGTCCCGTAGGGCGTGAAGTAAGATTCCATCCAGCCTTTCGGATCGTGCCTCCTTTTGCGGCACGCCGATCATGACCTGGGGAGCGCGTCCGAATGCAAGAAAGCGAACCGGCCCAGACTCGGCGAGGCGGCGTCCTTGCACGCGGCGCTCGCTTCTTTACGAGTGCGGCCCCGTGGCCCGTGTGGGCCGCGTTAGGTGCCACGTGGACCGTGATGGTGATCGGCACACTGAAGACCAAGTCGCAGTACCTACCTGACTCGCGCTACTACGTCGCGATGACGTATCGGATGCTCGGCTTGTCTCCGGAATCCGCTCAGGCAAAGGTCGCCGTCTTGGACAAGGCGCAGGGCTGGGATACCCCGCCCCTCGATCTCCTTTTCAATTGGGGCCTTGTGCAGCCCCGGATCCTGTACCCCGCTCTGTCCGCCCCGTTTGTCAAGGTTGCGGGCGTGCAAGGAATGGTCGTCGTGCCGGTCGTGTCGATGGCGCTACTGACGTTTGTGGGCTTCGCCTTCATCGCCCACCGCTTGGGGGTGACGGCCGCATTGGTTCCTGTGGGCCTGCTCACTGATGAGCTCCTACATGATGTTCTTCGGCACCGCGATGGTCACTGAGGGGCTCTCCGCGCTCATCGGGCTTGCCATCCTCATGACGCTGCCGCTGCAGCGAGAACGGAGCCGACTGGCCCTGGTACTGAGCGGCGTGTTGGTCGTGGCGCTCGCGTTCACGCGGCAGGCGTGGATGATCCCGGCAGCGGCGGTTGGCGCGGCCTGGTTGGGGGCGGCGATCACAGAGCGCAGGCTGAAGAATCGGTGGCTACCGTACGTCTTCGTGACCGGCTTGGCTGGTGTGGTGTCGCAAGTCATTCAGACCCTCGCATTTCCGTCCTTCTCGGTCATCGCACAGTTCAAGCTGATGACGGGGGAGGACACGCTTTGGGGCGCTATCGGACAATTGCCTGCTGTTGCCGCACGCATTGTGCGAGTCGATTTGCTCAACTACGTGGCACATGACAGACCTCTTCTCGTTCTGCTTTGCACCGCGTTCGTGGCCGCACTCGTGTGCTGGCGAACGGTTGAGTCCCATCTGTATCTGGGCATGATCGTCGCCGGAGCGGCACTGAATGTGCTCAACGGCACGCCCACGGCATTCAGGTACCAAATGCCCGGCCTAGCTTTCGTGTTGCTCGTCGCAGCCGCCGGCATAGCTGCCGGTGTCTCCCACACCCAGCGTTGGCGCACAACGAACGCCGCCGCGAACGCGCCGCGCACATGATCGCCGCGCTCCGCTCGCGAACACAGACAACGCCCCACGCTCAGACGGAGTGGATCTCATGGGCGAAGGTGGTCGCCATCGCTGCAGTTATCGCGATCCACACGGTGGGCTACAACGCGATCGTCGAGGGCGCTCGCTCTGACTGGCTCGGCAGGGCTGCGATCTACTTCGACAAGGCCACCGTATTCTGCGTGCCGCTCTTCGTCATGATCTCTGGTGCCCTGCTGCTTGACCCTGCCCGTTATCGCGGCGCAAAGGACTTCCTGATGCGGCGCGGGTGGCGCCTGGTGCCAGCGATAATCTTCTGGCACGCCTTCTACTTCTTGGTAATCCGAGTGGTGATGCACAGGTACATCTCGCCATGGGATTACATGGTCGCGGCCATGAACGGCAAGGCGTTCCAAGCGCTGTACTACTTCTGGATCATCCTGGGCCTGGTGCTCATTACGCCGCTGCTCATGCCATGGATCGCTCAGGCCCGGCGCAAGCACGTACTGCTTGCGGGCGGGACGTTGGCGCTGATGCCCGTGCTTACGGTCGCGACGCACGCCCTGCGCGGGCGCACAGACGTATGGGTGGAGACGCCTTGGACATGGTGGATCTTCTACGCCGGGTTCTACCTGTTGGGATGGGCGATTCGCGACCTCATCGTGACATCTTGGCTGCTCGCCTGCGCCATTGTGCTCGTCGTCGCGTTGTCTGTGTTCGGCGCCTTCGCGTGGGGCAACCCTGACCTGCCGAGCTGGGTGGGGACCATCGCCCCGACGTCGTACTACACGCTCGGCACCCTCATCTATACGGTGGCATTGTTCGTGGTGCTCCACTCGCTGATCGCACGAGTGCGCCCCTTCACGCGGTTGGCAGCGGGGCGCCCCGCGCGCGTCGGCCGCACGATGGGCGACGCCACTCTCGGCGTCTTTGCGCTTCACTCTGCGCTGATCGTGGCGCTGATCCAAATGGGCTGGCCCACGGAAACCCCCGCCGTCGACTACGCGTGGCAACTCCTCGCACGGTACGTCGTGGTGTTCGTCGCCACCTACGTCATCGTCCTCATAGGTAGGCGGATCCCGTTTGTGAGGCGCGTGCTCTAGTTCCCGACGCGATAGCCGTTGGCAAGCAGCGTCGCCACGGCGCCGTGGCCAAGCACCACCCACGGCTTTGGGTAGAGCCTCGCGACTCGCCAACCCGCCAGGAGCGGAAACTCGCCGTCGATCCAGATGATGTCGGCAGCGGCGACGGCATCGCGCGCGGCGGGAGTCGACGCGATCCGGTGCCACAGGCGCATGCGGTTCCAGCGGTTAGCAAGGCCGCGCACGACGCGGCCCACGCGTCCACCAACGCGTTGCGTCCCACCGTTTTTGCCCAGCACGAGAACAGGTACGCCTGCGTCAGCTGAGGCCGTGCTATGTCGCAAACTCACCGTGGTGAGAGTCGCGTTTTTCGCAGCTAGGACGACGCCGAGCCCCGTGGCAAACGAAGGCGTAGCGAGACCGTCGCCACCGGTCAGAATTACCACGTTCGTCATGTGCGAAAGCTCCCGTCCAGGCGCTCGATGTGCGGACGCAACTGCCCCGCCCTGGTCCTCGCGTCGGCAAAGTCGCGGGCAGCGGCGAAGTCTTCGTCGGTGGCGCGGCTGATCATCGCGACTGAGCGTGCAAGCGCGTCCGCGACGGCTGCTGCGGAGAGATTCGCTGCGGCCGCGACGAGTGGGTAGCCCGCGTGGACAGCCGTGGTGTCGTTGCCAGGGTCGTGGACCGCCACTATTGGCTTGCCGGTCGCCAGATACTCATAGACCTTGCCGCTGGTGACATAGCGGCCGGAGCTCACGGCGAGCACCAAGGCGTCTTGCTCGCCGTAAAACTTCCCGACATCGGCCTTCTTCACCGGTCCAATGAAGCGAGCGCCGGAAGCTTCCGCCGCCTCAATGGCGGCGGCCATGCGTGGATTGGGCGTTGCCGAGGTTCCCATGTAGCCGGCGAGGTTGAGTTCAGCATCATGCGGCAGCCGGCCGTCTTGTTTTGCGAGAGCCCACCCCTCCAGCAGTTCGGCGATAGGCAGTTGCGGCGTCATGGTGCCCAGATACCCAAACTGGAGCGCGTGCGCCTTCGCCTTCGAGCCGCCAACTGGCATGGTCGTGAATTCGGGATCCCACCCGTTCTCGACGACCCGCATCGTCGCCGCCGCTTGCGGGTATGCCTCGGCATGCCATGCCCGAATAGGTTCGTTGACGAACCACACCTCCGCGGCTGCAGCCACGAAGCGCGACTCCCACACGCCCGCAGGGCTGTCCGCGGATTCAAGCGTCTCGCCCGTGTACACGTTGAGGCGCCATGCGTCGCGATAATCGAGAACGTACGGCACTCCGTGGCGTTCGTGGAGCGCAAGCGCACCGGCAAAGTCCACGTGCGGATTTCCGGTCGCGATCGTGAGATTCACGGGGCGTTCGTTGTGCACTGCGATCGCGGCCCGTTCGAGCGGAACCCGCCATTGCCCGTAGTTGGTCTCGGGGAACATCTCCTCGTCGCGGCGAGCACGCTTCGCGTTGTACTTCGCGGGGCCCCGTAGCACGCGCGCGAGCGTAAACGTCCTGACATTGGGATCGCGGAGCGACCAGGTGAAGGGAACGTATTGGGTGCGCACGTGTTCGTGACGGTACCCGGCGAGCGATGTGTCGAGTGGCCGCAGCGGTGCGATCGCGTCGGGCGATGCCTGCAGAACCGTGACATCCCAACCGAGCTCCGCGAAAGCGTTGGCGGTGGCGAGTGCCCTATAGACGCCGGCCGTACGCGCGGGCGGGAACGCCCACGCGATGTACAGCAGGTGCGGTCTAGTGGCGGATTCCGGCATCACACGTCTGTGCGGTGGAAGTTCTGAAAGCTCTTCGACGCGGTGGGTCCGCGCTGGCCGCGATAGCGAGAACCGTACTTTGTGGAGCCGTATGGGTTCTCTGCCGGGGACGAGAGCCTAAAGAAACAGAGCTGACCGATCTTCATACCGGGCCACAGGTATATAGGCAGGGTTGCAGTATTGGACAGCTCGAGCGTCACATTGCCTTCGAAGCCAGGGTCGATGAAGCCGGCCGTCGAGTGTGTCAACAACCCAAGCCGGCCCAACGAGGACTTGCCTTCCAGCCTCGCCGCAACGTCGTCGGGCAGCGTCACCGATTCATAGGTTGAGCCCAGTACGAACTCGCCAGGGTGCAATACGAACGGCCCCTCCGCACCAACGTCGACGAGGCGAGTGAGCTCCGCTTGCTCGACGGAAGGGTCGATCGCTGCGTACTTGTGGTTGTCGAAGACACGAAAGTACTTGTCGAGCCGCACGTCGATCGAAGAGGGCTGGATCATGCCGGGGTCGTAGGGGTCGAGGACGACGCGGCCGGCATCGATCTCCGCGCGAATGTCACGGTCTGAGAGAAGCATGGAGTCAACCTACCTGGTCGCGTGCGGTGGGGTGAAGGTCGCGGCCGCCTCGTACAGTGGTGGCCATGAAGATCCTCAGCGTGGTGGGGGCACGACCCCAGTTCGTCAAGCTTGCGCCGATCGCCGCGGCGGCCTCGGTGGCGGGCGTTGAGCACGTCATCGTGCATACGGGACAGCACTACGACGCGGCGATGAGCGACGTTTTCTTTGAGGACCTCACGATCCCTGCCCCTGACGTGCACCTAGGTGTGGGCAGCGGCAGCCATGGCGCACAAACGGGAGCGATGCTCGCCGCGCTAGAGCCCGTGATGGAGCAACACCAACCCGATTGGGTCCTCGTCTACGGGGACACCAACTCGACGCTCGCGGCGGCCATCGCTGCCGTGAAGATTCACCTTCCACTCGCGCACCTCGAGGCGGGTTTGCGATCGTTCAATCGCGCCATGCCAGAGGAGCACAACCGGGTGCTGACGGACCATGCAGCGGACCTCCTCTTGGCGCCCACAGAGGTCGCGCGGCTGCACCTGGAGCACGAGGGGCTTGGCGATCGAACGGTCGTCGTTGGCGACGTGATGGTTGACGTCTGTTACCTCGTCAGGGATCGGCTCGTGGCGCGCGGCCACGTCGACGAACCGGGCAACTACCTCGTCTCGACTATCCATCGCGCGGAGAATACGGACGACCCCGCACGGCTTCGCGCCATCGTTGACGCGCTCGCGGCCGCAGATAAACCCGTACGTCTCCTCGCGCACCCGCGCTTGCGGGCGCGCGCCGCGGACTACGGAATTGACCTCGAACGAGGCGCTATCGAGGTCCACGACCCGGTCGGTTACCCGGAAATGGTGGCGGCAGTACTTGGGTCCGACGGCGTGGTCACCGATTCCGGAGGGCTCCAGAAGGAGGCGTACCTGCTTGGTCGCCCGTGCACCACACTGCGGACAGAGACGGAGTGGACGGAGACACTCCACGACGGATGGAACACGCTAGTCCCGGATCCCCACGAGCTTGGCGCTGCGCTAGCGCGGCCTTGGCCGACTGCGGACCGGGGCACACCGTACGGCACGGGAACCGCTGCTCAAGCGGCAGTCGAGGCCCTCGGCGCTCGCGTCCACTGACTCGCGCGCGTCCTCACCGCCCCACCTGGCAGCGCCATGCCGGAGCCGCGACGTCGGACGGGTATGATGGTGGGCGATCTCTCGGAGCCGCCTTGGCGCGCAGCGCCGTGCCAAGTCGTAGGTTTAGAAGGGCGATTCATGAGGGCGAGTGATGCCACGCTTGAGGGGCCGAAGCGCGACGTCACGGTTCAAGTTTACGAACCGCACAAGGCGGGCCTGCCGCCTCTGACTCCGTACATCCGCGATCTGTGGTCTCGTCGTCACTTCGCTGCCGCGTATTCGCGAGCGGGCATCCGTGCCGCCAACACGCAGACCTTCTTTGGCCAGATGTGGCTAGTCATCAACCCTCTGCTGCTGGCACTCGTGTACTTCCTTCTCGTCGTCGTCATTCGTGGCGGCGCTACTGGCGACTTCAGCATCGCGAACGGCATTGAGTACCTCGCCCACATCACCGCTGGCTTGTTCCTCTTCACCTTGGTCACAGGCGCGATCCAGACGGGTGCGGCGTCCATCACCGGCGGCGGCAAGCTGATCCTCAACATTCCGTTCCCCCGTCTGCTGATGCCGCTCGCGGCGGTGCGCACCGCGTTCTTCCGTTTCTTGCCGACCCTCCCCGTCTTCATCGTCATCCGTCTGCTCGCCGGCGCGCCGTGGAACTTGGCGATCCTGCTCTCGGTCTACTTCCTCTTCATGGCGATCCTGCTCTCGGTTGGCCTCGCCGCGTTCTTCGCGACCACCCAGGTGTACTTCAGGGACACCACCAGCTTCCTGCCGTATTTCACGCGGATCTGGCTGTACCTGTCACCGGTGCTGTGGCTCCCGGCACCCGCGTACGAGAAGCTCGGCAATATCGTCTTCCTCAACCCGATGTACCCCATCCTTGGGGGGTGGGACGAGACCGCTCTCCTCGCCACTGTGCCCCCTCTGCCCATCTTCATCTGGAGCGCCGTATGGGCCGTCGTGATTCTTGTTGGCGGCTCGCTGTTCTTCATGTCCAGGGAGCGTGATTTCGCTGTCCGCGTCTAACATCCCCGCGCACAAGCCCATCGTCACCGTGAAGCGCACGGGACTTGAGGCTCCCGCCGTCCGCGTCCAAGACGTCTCGATTAGGTATAGGACCACCTACGAGAAGGTGCCGACTATCAAGACCGCCCTCGCTAGGTTGGGGCGCGGTGAACGAGCCGTGCGCGTGATTGAGGCCGTTGACCACATGACCTTCGACGTGCCGGAACACACGTCCTTGGGCATCATCGGCGCGAATGGTGCAGGCAAGTCCACGCTCATGCGCGCCATCGCCGGCGTGCTGTCGCCCAATTCCGGGCGCATCGAAGTTCACGGGCGCATCAGCTCGCTGCTTGCGCTCGGCGTCGGCTTCAACGGGCAACTGAGTGGGCGCGAGAACGTCATGCTCGGCGGGCTGGCGCAGGGATTCAACCCTGCAGAGGTGAACGAACGCGCCGCGATCATCGCGGAGTTCGCCGAACTCGAGGACTACATGGACATGCCCATGCGGACCTACTCTGCCGGCATGTACCAGCGACTCGCGTTCTCGGTCTCTGTGCACATGGATCCCGACATCCTGCTCGTGGACGAGGCGTTGTCCGCCGGTGACGCGAAGTTCCGGGAGAAGGCGTCCGCCAAGATGAATGAACTTATGTCTTCCGCGCGCGCGATGTTCCTCGTGAGTCACGCGATGGGTGCCATCCGGGAGCAGTGCAACGAGGCGATCTGGATTCACAAGGGCCGGCTGATGATGCACGGAACTCCTGACGAGTGCATCCACGCGTACACGAAGTTCGTCGAGGTCGGCGAGACCGCCTTCACGATGGAGGAGCTCTAGGCTCGTGGCCGCGATCCGCGCGGCAATCCTGTCATCGGTCCATGATGTCGGAGACGCACGCCTACACCGGCACGCCGCAGCGCTCGCGCGCGAGGGCGTCGAGGTGGAACTCTGGGGCACGGGCGACGCGAAACGCGCACCGGCAGGTGTGGAGGTCCACGCCTTGCCACGGCGCGGCCTCGTCGGCCGCACGCTGCGAGCCGCCACCTTGCCGTGGCGCACCTCGGCGCGTGTCCTGATCTCGGTGGATCCGGACGTTGCGATCGCCAGCGGTCTTCGCGCGCGGCTGGGCGGCCGCGTGCACGTCGCAGACGTCCACGAGGACTACGAGGCGCTGCTGCGCGATCGCGGGTGGGCGCAAGGAATTGCTCGGCTCCCGGGCCTCGCCATCGCCATCCTGGGACGCAGGGCCGCAGAAAAGGCCGACCTCGCGACCGTTGCCGATTCACACCTGGTTCCGGCGGCGCGTCGTCGCTTGGTGGTGCGGAACGTGCCACGGCTTCCGGAGGTCGCCCCCCGCGACGCCCGTCCGCGAGCCGTGTACGTGGGCGATGTGCGCGCAAGTCGCGGCCTCTTCGCGATGCTCGATGCGGTCGAGCAAGCGCCCGGCTGGACACTCGACATCGTGGGCCCGGTAGCCGCTGCCGATGCTGACGCTTGTGCCGAGCACGTCGCGCGCCTCGAAGGCCGAGTCACGCTGCACGGGCGCCTCGACCCCGAGGTCTCGTGGCGAGTCGCTCGCGGCGCATGGGCCGGGTTTGTGCTGCTTGACGAGACGCCCGCGTTCGTGAGGGCCACCCCGTCAAAGTTGTACGAGTACCTCGCACACGCGATCCCGGTGATCGCATCCCCGCTGCCGGCTCACGTTGCGATCCTCGCTGAAGCAGGGGCGGGTACCGTGGTTCCGGACGCGCGCCTCGCTGCCGAGACCCTGCGCGCATGGGCGGCCGACCCCGACCTCGTCGACACCCTGGCCTCTCACGCTCGAGCATGGGCGGAGCAGAGCCCAGCGTTTGGCGAAGGCTCAGACGGCCTCGCCGTCGCCGTCGCCGCGCTCGCAGTCCGGCGTCACGTAGGGTAGTTCTGCACCCTTGCCGTCGTCGGCGGGAACCAATCCAAGGAGAACCGCTCTGTGGTGAATGATGTCCGCGCCCCCCATCTTGCGCTCGTGGCGATGTTCTACCCGCCGAGCAGGGCGTCTGGCGTGTACCGACCCCTTGCCATGGCGAATTACTTCGCGGAGCGCGGGTGGCGCGTAACGGTCGTCACCGCCGACCGCGGTTTCTTCGACGACGTGACAGGCTCGTCAGATCCGGAGCTGGAGACACGCATCGACCCACGCGTCACTGTGGAGCGCGTACGTGTGCCCCGTGAGTCCATGATCCGCGACATTCGGCACATGAGCGCTCGCCACGCTCGATACCCGCGTCTCTACGCCGCATCTCTTCGCATCCGCGGCCGCGTCTTCTTCCCCGATAAGTACTCGGCATGGATTCCAGGCGTTGTGCGCGCGCTGCGAGCCGTGCACCGGCGCGACCGCGTGGACGTTGTCATTGCTACCGGGCAACCCTTGGAGTGCCTTCAGGGCGGCGCAGCGCTTCGCCCGCCGCCGATCGGTGCCGTACGTGCTGGACTATCGCGACTCGTGGACACTCGATCAGTACGCGGCCAAGCCGCTCTACGCAGAGGGCTCCCGTCCTGTTAAGTGGGAACGACGCCTGATGGCCGACGCCGCGCTCATCACGCACGTCAATCAGCGAATGGTCGAGTGGCACGCCGAACGGTACCCAGAGGCCGCATCGCGCATGATGGTGCTGCAGAACGGGACTGACGCGGAGTATGTCGCCAACGTCGGTTTCCATGCGCCCGCGCCGACGGACGGAATCCGATTCGGCTACGTGGGCACTATCACGCGCCAGTTACCCCACGAAGTCATGTGGGAGGCGTGGGCGCGAGCGCGAAGCCATCCGGCGCTGTCAGGGGCAACGGTCCGCCTGTACGGGCACCTGGGCTTCTTCCCGTGGGATGTCGAGGAGATCAAGAGACTGCTTCCCCTCGCAGACGGCACCGGAGTGACGTGGGAGGGTGCCGTGTCCAAAACGGCCATTGGTGACGTTTACGACAGCCTGGACGTTATCGTGAGCATGGTGCCTTCCTCCCCTTTCGTGACGGCAGGCAAGACGTACGAGGGTCTCGCGACGGGCCGCGTTATCGTCGGCGTTCACTCCCCGGATACCGCCGCGGCGGAGCCACTCGGTGGCTATCCGTCCGGGTTGCTGCCCACATCGCTCGACGCGGATGCTGTCGCCGAATCGCTCATCGCCGCAGCTACTCTGGCGCGGTCGCGCACACAGGCGGACTTCGACGCCGCCCGTGCGTATGCCGCGCGGTTCGATCGCCGGGCTCTGCTCGCGCCATTCGAGGAAGCATTGAGGGGGACTCTCGATGCACGCCGATGACCAACTTGTGGTGGTGACACCCTGGTACCCCACGCCAGAGCACCCTTACGGTGGGATCTTTGTTCAGCGCTGGATCGCCTCATTGGGGCACGACCCGGACCGCGTGACCGTGATCCACCTCATATCCTCTCCGGGTCCCTCAGACGCGCCCACGCCGACCTTTTCGC
This sequence comes from uncultured Actinomycetota bacterium, assembly GCA_963757685.1. Classification (GTDB taxonomy): domain Bacteria; phylum Actinomycetota; class Actinomycetes; order Actinomycetales; family Demequinaceae; genus Demequina. The sequence continues at coordinate 652,351 of CAVWSW010000006.1, forward strand.
ACACGTCCGACCCCGTCGGGAGTGTTATTCGTGTTACCTACGACGTGCCGCCTCGGACCAGTCGCGCCGACACGGCAGACCTCGCGCGCGCGGCGCTTAGCAAACTCGATCCGACGGTGCTCGGTGAGGCAGACGTCATCCATGCTCACGTTGGCCTGCCCACGGGCGCGGCCGTGCTGCCGTTCGTTCCGGCGGGCATCCCGTTCGTGACCATCGAACACGCGTCCTACTTGAAGACACTGCTCGACGAACCGCGAAGCCGTGCGCACTACGCGGCCATGCTCGCTAGGTCAACGCACCATCTCATGGTCGGCGAACTTGAGGCGCGCAGGCTACGCCTTGCGCTTCCCCAGTTTGCCGACAAAATCACGGCGATCGGCAACCCCGTCGACGGCGACCTCTTCCCTCTACGCGAACAGCGAGTGGGTCGCTTGGACCGCTGGCTCTACGTGGGCAACTTGTTGACCTCCAAGGGAGTGGGCGACGCGATAGCGGCGTACGCGGAGTGGCGCAATCGCCATCGGGATCGCGACTCGTCGTTCCGCATCATTGGGCAGGGGCTCCATCGCGAGAAGTTCGAGGCACTCGCGCGAAACCTTGGGGTTGCCGACCACGTGGCATTCGACGACGCAGTCCAGCCCGATCAACTCGCGGAGGTGTTCGCTGAGGCCGACCTGCTGATCCACTTGTCGCACGGCGAGACATTCGGCATGACTATGGTCGAGGCCGCAATCGGGGGGCTGCCGGTCATCGCCTCTCGAACTGGGGGCGCAGAGGAGACTCTGCGGTACGCCACAGCGGTGGGCATGGCGGGTTTTGTCGACGTTCGCGCTGGAGCGGGCACGGTGGCGAAGGCGGTCGACGCACTAGAGGCGGGGCTACGTGGAGCCCGGAGGGAGGAGTCGCGCGCCCATCTGTTGCACCGGTATGGCACGCATGACTTTGGTCATCGTCTGATGAGCGTGTCACGTCGCAAGCCGCGCCACGCCTCCGACGGTGTGAAGTATCGCGCGACCGTCATCTCCAGCGGCCCAACGGGCGCCCGCGAGGCGATGCATATTTGCCAGACGCTCGTGCGAGCGGGCGCGAAGGTGACCTATGTGACAGCGGATCCCGTTGACGCGCAGGCCACGGATCGCCGCATCAAGGTGGTGTCCCTCTGGCCACGCCTGAAGTGGTCCCCGTTGCGCTTGCTCGAGCGCGCAATCTACGGCCTGCCCCGGTTTGTGATCCGATCTGTGCAGTTTGTTTTCCGGAAAACTACCGCGATAGGAGGGCGTATCGGCCGGCTATCGTCATCGGCCTACTGGCGAATGGCCCGTTATCGGAGGCGGTGGGACGTGCTCACGGCACGCGTACACGAGCGACTCTTCGATCGCCTCATTTACCAGGCGACCAGTGGTGGCGCGTTGGCGCGGTACGCGATGCGGGTATCCCCGGATATGGCCTCGGATCGCACGGGCATCGTGATCTATTGCGATCCCAAGTCGACTTATTTGGCATGGCTGCTCGCGCGGGAACTGCCGCGAACGGCGGTGATGGCCCGGCCGCGCGAGGACGTACTCGATCGCGTGGCTCACAGTCCCGCGACCTAAGGGGACAACGCGCACGAACCGGCACTGCTAAGTTGCTCGCATGGTGGGGCACTCAGGGGGCTTCTGGAGACGTGCGGGCGGCGTCGCGCTCGCAGTGAGCTGCGCAAGTGGGCTTACGGCATGCCTCCCCATTGGCGGTGATCCATTCGCTCCCTCGCCTGGGCCGACGAATAGTCCGCCCGCAGCCGTCCTTGATGCCGCCGAGCAGTCTCGGGAACTCATGGACTACACGATTGACCTACCCGCAGGCTGGAACGACCTCACGGACGAATATCTCGCGGCGAACGACCAATCGGTGCTCGCTGGGTACTGGACTATGGCAGGGGATCTGTCCACCGCCGGTCCATACGTGACCATGTCGATGAATGCGCTAGATCCTAAGGCGGACATCTCCACGCTCAGCGAAGACGCTGCCGAGAGGTGGAAGGACCAATTGGACAACACTGTCCGTGGCGACTCCGGGTACGGGGAGACGGTCGACGGCGGAGTGATCACGTGGGCCAGTATCAGCGGCAGCTTCGATGGCGGGCGCCGCACAGAACACGTGGCCCACATTCTTTACGGGCCGTACTACATGTATTTGGAGATCGACACACCAGGGGGCGACGAGGAGAGCGCGCACGCGATTCTCGACGCCCTCTCTTCGGTCACTATCGAGGGGCCGCTCGCACTGGGAGACAGGGCGGGCGCTCCCGTTCCCCGTGACGGCACGTGGACGTCTTATTGCCGCATCCTCGAGGCGGATGTCCAAGACGGCTGGGAGTACTCGTTCTCGCAAAGCGCCGACTCCGCAATCTGGACGTGCCCAGAGTCGGTGGACATTCTTGGCGCATGGACGGTCAAGCGTGCAGGGGAGACGTTCCAGGTGTTCGTACAGCGATATCCGGACACCTCAACCGCCGCCGAGCGTGCCCGGAACGCGATCCCTGCCACTGTCGGCGACATCGGGACCACCGAGCATGGCTACAAGATCGAACTTGTCGCCGATACACCGTTCGACGGCCCTCGAGGCGCAGTGGGTTCGCGGATCGACACCGCCACGACACCGCCCGACGGAGGGGACATCAGCTACCTGCGTCAGTACGCGTTTGACGATGCGGCGGGCGGCGAGGTGGAGGTCTATGTCTCCACCCTGACAAACTCTGCGTCCCCAGACACGGACTGGCTCGAGCCATTCATTGCATCGTTCGTAGTCGCCGACGGGGCCTAAGAGCGACAGCCGCGCCAGCGTCGGGCCTTGTCGCGAACCGGTAGCCAACTGGCACCGCAACCGACGGCGTATCCCAGCACGTTTCGCGGAGCTTCGGGTCGCGTCGGGCGCATCGTTTCCATAACGTTACGATCTTCCTGTCGCAACGTTTCGAGGCGGGCATTACGCTTGGGCCCAGGTCACCTGGTCCATCCTTCGGAAGGGATGTCATGCAGTTCGGTCACTTCGACGACGAAGCCCGCGAATACGTCATCACGACGCCCCACACGCCCTACCCATGGATCAACTACCTGGGCTCGCAGGAGTTCTTTGGGCTGATCTCGCACACAGGCGGCGGCTACAGCTTCTATCGCGACGCGAAGATGCGCCGCCTGACGCGCTACCGCTACAACAACATGCCCGTCGACGACGGCGGTCGCATCTTCTCGATCAACGACGGCGGCGACGTCTGGAGCCCCGGGTACTTCCCGTACAAGACGGAACTGGACCACTTCGAGACGCGCCACGGCATGGGCTACACGCGCATCACGGGCGCGCGCGGGGGCCTCGAGGTCTCGGCGCTCTTCTTTGTCCCCGTTGACATCAACGCGGAGATCCACCAGGTCACGCTCACCAACACGTCCGACGCTGCGAAGTCGTTTCGCTGTTCAGTTTCGTCGAGTTCTGCTTGTGGAACGCCGAAGACGACCAGACCAACTACCAGCGCAATCTCTCCATCGGCGAGGTCGAGGTCGTGGACGGCGCGATCTACCACAAGACCGAATACCGCGAGCGTCGCGACCACTACGCGGTCTACGGCGTCAACGCGCCCATCGCGGGCTTCGACACGGATCGCGACACCTACCTGGGCTACCGAAATGGCTTCGCAGAGGCGGCCGTGCCGCAAGCGGCAAGTCAGCCAACTCCGTGGCGTCCGGCTGGTACCCCATCGGTTCGCACAGCCTCGAGGTGACCCTCGCGCCCGGCGAGTCGAAGACCTTCACGTTCACGCTCGGCTACCTCGAGAACCCCAAGGACGAGAAGTGGGAGTCCAAGGGCGTCATCAACAAGGCTCCGGCCCTCTGCGCTGCTCGCGCGCTTCGACACCAACGAGAAGGCCGACGCCGAGTTCGCCAAGCTCAACGCGTATTGGGACCACTTGCTTGGCTCGTACACGGTGGAGTCCACCGACGAGAAGCTGGACCGCATGGTCAACATCTGGAACCAGTACCAGTGCATGGTGACGTACAACATGTCGCGCTCGGCCTCGTACTTCGAGACGGGCATCGGCCGCGGCATGGGCTTCCGCGACTCGAATCAGGACCTGCTTGGGCTTCGTGCACCTGGTGCCCGAGCGCGCTCGCGAGCGCATCATCGACATCGCGTCCACGCAGTTTGAGGACGGCAGCGCGTACCACCAGTACCAGCCGCTCACCAAGCGCGGCAACAACGCGATCGGCTCTGGCTTCAACGACGACCCGCTGTGGCTCGTGCTCGGCATCGCGGCGTACATCAAGGAGACGGGCGACTACTCGATCCTCGATGTGATGACGCCGTTCGACAACGACGAGTCCAAGGCGACCCCGCTCATGGACCACCTCAAGCGCTCGTTCGATCACGTCACCAACAACCTTGGGCCCCACGGGCTGCCTCTCATCGGCCGCGCCGACTGGAACGACTGCCTCAACCTCAACTGCTTCTCCGACACCCCCGGCGAGTCCTTCCAGACCACCGAGAACCAGGCTGGCGGCGTTGCCGAGTCCGTCTTCATCGCGGGCATGTTCGCCGCCATCGGCCCCGACTACGTTGCGCTGGCCCGACGCCGTGGAGACGAGGCGGAGGCCGTGCGTGCACAAGCGGCCATCGACGACATGAAGCAGGCCGTGCTCGATCACGGCTGGGACGGCGAATGGTTCCTCCGCGCGTACGACTTCTACGGCAACAAGGTTGGCGGCGACGAGAACGACGAGGGCAAGATCTGGATCGAGCCGCAGGGCTACTGCATCATGGGCGGCATCGGCGTCGACGACGGCAAGGCCATCAAGGCGCTCGACTCCGTGCGCGAGCGCCTCAACACGCCTCACGGCATCGTGCTGCTGAACCCCGCGTTCACCGAGTACAAGATCGAGCTGGGCGAGGTCTCGACCTACCCGCCGGGCTACAAGGAGAACGCCGGCATCTTCTGCCACAACAACCCGTGGATCATCATCGCGGAGACCATCGTGGGCCGCAGCGAGTACGCGTGGGAGTACTAGAAGCAGATCACCCCCGCGTACCGCGAGGAGATCTCCGAGGTCCACAGGCTCGAGCCGTACGTCTACGCGCAGATGATCGCGGGCAAGGACGCGTCGCGTCACGGCGAGGCCAAGAACTCGTGGCTCACCGGCACGGCGTCGTGGAACTTCGTGACCGTCTCGCAGTACCTGCTTGGCGTGCGCGCCGACTGGGACGGCCTGGTGGTTGACCCGTGCATCGGCGCCGAGGTGGGCGAGTTCACCGTGCGCCGGCCGATCCGCGGCGCCGAGTACGTCATCCACGTGACGAACTCTGGTGGCAAGGGCGCGGCACTTGTCGTCGACGGCGTGGCGATCGACGGCAACCACGTTCCTTACGCGGCCGCTGGCTCGATAGTGCACGTTGAGGCAACCGTTTAACGCGAGCCGTCAACGCCGCGCG
>CAVWSW010000007.1:0-108407 GCA_963757685.1 uncultured Actinomycetota bacterium
TGGGGTCTGCCCCGAGTTTGGTTGACACCTGACGTGTGAGGATCTTGTCCTCGCTGGAAGGATGTCCGCGTGGCAAAGCCCTATCCCAAGGAGTTCCGCGACGACGTCGTGGCCGTGGCCCGCAGGGGCCAGGCGCCGTTGGCGCAGATCGCGAAGGACTTCGGCATCTCCGAAGGCTCGCTGGCCAACTGGATGAAGAAGGCCGACGTCGAAGACGGCCACCGTCCTGGCCTCAGCGAGGACGAGCGCAGGCAGCTGCGGGAGGCGAACAGGCGGATCCGGCTGCTCGAGCAGGAGAACGAGGTCCTGCGACGGGCTGCGGCCTACCTGTCCCAGGCGCATCTGCCGGGAAAATAGTCTTCCCGCTCGTCCGTGAGATGGCCGCGACCGGTGCCCGCATCAGGGTGCCGGTCGCGGTGGCGTGCAGGGTGCTGGGGCTCTCGACCCAGGGGTACTACAAGTGGCTCAAAGAGCCCGTGTCCCAGCGGGACTGGGACGACGCCCACCTCATCGACGTCCTGTACGACTTGCATGCCGACGACGCGACCCTGGGCTACAGGTTCCTCACCGATGAGCTGGCCGACGAGCACGGCATCACGGTCGGCGAGAACCGCGTGCACCGGCTCGTCCGGATCGCGGGCATCACGGCCAGCCATCACAAGAAGAGAGGCAAAACACGCCAAGGCCGGCCCGGCACCCCACGACGACCTGCTCGCCGTGGTCGACAAGCACGGCGTGGTCCGCCACGAGTTCACCGCAACGGGCCCGAACCAGGTCTGGTTGTGGGACATCTCCGAGCACCCGACCCGCGAAGGCAAGCTGTACATCTGCGCGATCAAGGACGTCTATTCCAACAAGATCGTCGGGTACTCCATCGACTCGCGGATGAAGTCGAGCCTGGCGATGGCGGCGATGCGCAACGCGATCGCGCTGCGCTCACCGGTCGCGACGATCTGCCATTCGGATCGAGGCGGCCAGTTCAGGGCCAAGAAGGTACTGCGGCTGCTGAAGAACAACGGCCTCGTCGGCTCGATGGGCCGCGCCTACGGCGCCGGCGACAACGCCAGCATGGAGTCCTTCTTCAGCTTGCTCCAGAAGAACGTCCTGAACACCAGGCGCTGGGACACCCGCGAAGACCTTCGCCTCGCGATCGTCATCTGGACCGAGACCAAGTACAACCGCCGACGCCGACAACGCGCCCTCGGCAAACTCACCCCGGTCGAGTTTGAGATGATCTACACGGCCGCCGAAGCGGCCTGACTACCGCAAACCCCGAGTGTCAACCAGACCAGGGGCAGACCCATGGTGCATGTGGCTGCGCTTGCGGGTGCCGCGAGCGCGATCCCGACCAGACGGATGGCTACCACTGTGGCGGCCGCGAGGAAAGGATGGCTGTGCATTGAACTCCCTTGACTGTGAACTTGCCGTGACGCCCCCGACAGCAGGCGAGGCATTGACAGCAGTCAGGCGATCGGTCCAGAAGTGTCCGCGATCCACCCGTACGCCGGAGCGAGGGTTTGGTGGGGCCTGGCTACGACTGCCGACGGTGGTGCATGTGGCACTGTGCGAGGCATGACGACGTCGACCCGCGAGGCCGCTGAGCGGATCGACCTGGGCATGGTGTGCTCGTGCAAGCCGGGGGGCCGAGCGGCAGCCGATGCGCTCATCGGGCGTGCGACCCACGGGATCGCGGCCGGAGATGGTGGACTGATGGCGCCGTCCGTGCAGCCGACGCGGTTCGTCACCGAGCTGCTCATGTCGCTGAGCGTCGAGCTGAACCCCGGCGTCGTCGTCACCTCCATCGCCGCCTTGGCATCCCTCGGTGTAGGCGTCAGGGGCTGCAGGAAGGTGCGCACAGTGTCCTCGGTTAGGCCGTCTGCCCACGTCACGTGCGCCATGAAGCGCTCGCCGCTCGTCGAGGTCCCGTGGCTCGTTCGACGGAATCCGGTAGCGCATGCCGTCGGCCGACTCGCACGAGACGACGCCCCCTCGCCACGTGGGCGCCGGCGCGCTGCCGGGCTCATGCCGCCAGCGCCGCCAGGTTCGGCGGCCGCGGTGGGTGGAGAACCCACCCGGATTTAGCGCCTGACCTGCGAGTTCATCCGCGGCGGCCCCCACAAGCGCCCCCGTCTGTCCTCACGCGAACTCGCGGGTGTGGGCCGAAATGGGCCCTGAACTGCGGTTTTATGGCGCAACAGAGTGCCCCGAGTGGGATTCGAACCCACACTGGATCGGGTTTGAGCCGAACGCCTCTGCCGGTTGGGCTATCGGGGCCGGGCAGCAGGATAGCCGGGTGTGCCGGGGCGTGATGGGCGTGGGCCGCCTCACAGCGGCAAGGGCTGCGTCGGCGACCGCCTCGCCCACTACTCTGTGCACGTGAGCACCGACGCGACCCCCGAACCCACCGAGGCGGCGCCTGACGCCCTCGACCTGAGCACCCCGGCTCCGGCGGGCGAGCCGACCCCCGCCTCGACGCGGCCGGCGCGGCGCGCGGTCGTGGCCGAGGACGAGGCGCTGATCCGCATGGACGTCGTCGAGACCCTGCGGGACGCGGGTTTCGACGTGGTCGGTGAGGCGGGCGACGGCGAGCAGGCCGTGCAGCTGGTCACGGACCTCAAGCCCGACGTCGTGGTCATGGACGTGAAGATGCCCGTGCTCGACGGCATCTCGGCGGCGGAGCGCATCGGCAAGGCGCACCTGGCGCCGGTGGTGCTGCTGACGGCGTTCTGCAGAAGGAGCTGGTGGAGCGGGCGCGGGACGCGGGGGCCATGGCCTACGTGATCAAGCCGTTCAGCCCGCGCCGACGCTGGGTCGCTAGAGCCCCTCACACTGGGTTCTGCCTCCTTGCCCGACGGCCCGCTGCCGTTGTACGGCTTCCTCACCAACGAGGTGGCACGTGGGTTCTCTACTGAGAAAGCTGCGATCATTCGCGCCACGTTGGCATCGATGGATGGGGCCACGGTGGAGATAGAGCGGTCGCTCGTTGAGCGCGCGCGGAAGCGCACGGTGTCGCAAGTGAGGGTGATGTGCCGCGTCGAGTTCGAGCGCGTCGACCACGACGGCTACCTCAGGCACCTCAGGTCGCTGCGCAAGGAGCGCTACGTCAAGTTCTGGGATTGCGACAACGGAATGGTGGGCATGCACGGCATGCTCGACGCCATTGACGCGATTCCTTTGCGCGCGTGGGTAGAGGACAACGTGCGCGACGGCATGCGCAACCAGCGGGACGTGCACCCAAGCGAGCGGCTCGAGCCGGGGCAACTAGCCGCGGACGCGCTCACAGATCTTGCGGTGCACCGCATGGGCTGCCAGGACGGCCCTAAGTCCGCGCAGACCACGGTCGTGATCCACGCCTCAGCGAAGGCGGTGGTCGAGGGCAAGGGTGCGGCGTACTGCCATGGCTACGCGGGGCCAATCTGCCTTGAGATGCTCTCGCAGCTGGCCTTTGGCACTGAGGTTGCGCCGGCCGTGACCGGAGAGGGCGGGTTGGCGCTCTTCCTTGGCCGATCCACCAGGTTCTTCACGCCCGCCCAGCGCTTGGCGATCTCGCTCCGTGATGGCGGGTGCGCGCGCTGTGGGGCGCCGGTGGCGCGCTGCGATGTGCACCACATCAAGTTCTGGTCGCAAGACGGCCCTTCGGACATCGATAACGGGGTGTTGTTGTGCAGCGGGTGCCACCATCGGCTCCACGACTGTGGGTGGGAGATCGAGATCATCGCCGGCGAGGTGTGGTTCATTCCGCCGCGCGAGTACGACCCCCGCCGTGAACGAATACCTGCCTGCGCCACCCGCCTCACGCAACCAGCCTGAGGCGGGGCGGTAGCGTGCGCGCGCCCTTGCGGACGGCTGTGCGCGCCTGCGTACGGCTGTGCGCGCCTGTGCGCCCCAGCGCTCGCCAGCACCGATAATGGTTGCCATGCCTACCACGTCTGAGTCGAAGAACGCCCCGAAGCAGATCAGGTTGAACCTCATCTTCCACACGTCGGGAAGGCACGACGCGAGCTGGAAGTCCTTCGAGGATCCCACCGTGCTGATCGACGACATCGACCACCAAGTCGCCCTCGCGAAGGCCGCAGAAGAGGCGAAATTCGACGCGATCTTCCTCCCCGACACTCCCGCGGTCCTGGGCTCGGTCTTCCTGCGCAAGCCCCGCAGGGGCCTCGACCCAACTGTGCTCCTCGCCGCGATCGCCCAGCACACAACTCACTTAGGGCTGATCTCCACCGCGCCCTCGATCCACGGCCACCCCTACTTGGTAGCCCGCGCCATCGCGACCCTGCACCAGGTCAGCAAGGGCCGCGCCGGCTGGAACATCGTCACGAGCCAAGACGACGAGACGCACGAGGCGCTCGGCGTGCCCGTGGACGCCAAGCTAGAGCGCGAGACGCGCTACGAGAAGGCCACAGAGTTCGTCGAGATCGTCACGGGCCTGTGGGACTCCCTCCCCCAAGAGGCGATCACCGGGGACAAGGAGAACGACGTCTACATCGACATGTCGCGCGCCAACCCCATCGATTTCCAGGGCAAGCACTACAAGTCGTCCGGGGTGCTCCAGATGACCGGGCGATACCAAGGCGACAGGCCGGTGCTGTTCCAGGCGGGCATCTCGGCGCAAAGCCGCGAGTTCGGCGCCAAGTACGCGGACGTCCTCTTCACCTCGCAGCCCGATATTGACCTAGACCGCAAGTACTACGCGGAGACCAAGGCGCACGCAGAGCGATTTGGCCGCAACCCAGACCACGTGGTGGTGTGTCCCGGCCTCTACGCCGTTGTGGGGGACTCAGAGGCGGAAGCCCGCAAGCGCAAGGCCGAGGTCGACGATCAGATGGACCTCCAGTTCCTGATCAACGGCCTCGCGCGCCAGGTGGGCCTGCCCGTGGAGGAACTGGACGCCAACAAGCCGCTGCCCGTGCACCTCTTCGAGTCAATCCCCACGGAAGACCCCATCATCAACTACCGCCGCGGCAACATCGGCACCGTTGCGCAAGAGAACGACTTCACCGTCAAGGAGCTGGTGCACCACAACCTCACGCGCGGCCAGCGCGCGATCTTTGGCACCCCAGAGCAGATCGCGGACACCATCGTGGAGTGGGTGGACTCGGACGTCTCTGACGGGTTCAACATCAACGTGGACGTTCAGCCGGCCGGTGTGGATCGCTTCAAGGACGTGATCACCGAACTGCAGAATCGTGGCAGGTATCACACCGATTACGAGTCCGACAGCTTCCGCGCGAACTACGGGTTGCCCAGCGGCGCTGGCTCGTAGCGGCCCGGCGTCCTACCGGCGCTGCCTCCTGACGGCGACGCTTCACTCCCCTGCGACGGCGCGAATCGCGGCAATAGCGTCGGCAGGGCTACCCCGCCACGGCGCGCCGTGCCCGGGGAGAATCCACAGCTCCTCAAGGTGAGCGAGCCGATCGAGCGAGACGAGAGCCTGCGAAGGGTCGTCCGTGAATGGCGCCGGCTGCATCCCCTCCCGCCCAGTGAGCACGTGCCGCGTGGTCAGCGCGTCGCCTACGAAAACTGCGTTCGCCAGCGGCACGTGAACCGCGACACTCCCCGGGGAGTGCCCTGGCATACCGATGATCAGGGGTGAGCCGGGAAGGTCAAGCACGTCACCGTCGGCGACCTCGGTCACCTCGCCCACGTACTTTGCCAGCACGCCCTTCTTGCGCACGCCGTAGGCCATGAATCCGAGCATCGGACCTAGTCGCATGGCACCCATGGGCGTCTTTGGCTTCTCCCCCGTCATGGCGCGATGCGCGTCCTCCGCGTGCACGTAGATGGGCACGCCGTGCTCCGCGCGTAGCCGCTCGGCGAACCCGATGTGGTCGCCGTCACCGTGCGTAAGGATCAAGCCGCGGATCTCGCTCGCAGGCTTGCCGATGGCGGCAAGCTCCTTGTTGAGGTCCGCCCAATGACCAGGCAGGCCGGCGTCAATGAGCGTGATGCCGTCATCAGTGTCGATGAGATACGAGGCGACGATGTCGTTGCCGAGGCGGTGAAGGTGAGGTCCGATTTGCATGATGGCTCCGGTTTTCAAGGGTAATGCGGCGTGTAAGGTTGTCATGGCTACGATAGATAGCTATCATGGCTAATGTCAATAGCCTTCAAGAAATCTTCCAAAGGATGCCGACATGCCAACACCGGATCGCACCTCACTGTCAGAGATCGTCGAGGCCGGCCGCGACCTCCTCGAGGAGGCCGGGCCCACTGGCAATCACCATGCAAAACGTCGCAGCCCGTGTGGGCGTCCGCGCGCCGTCTCTCTACAAGCGCGTGCGCGACCTCGATGCGCTACGCGAGGCCGTGAACGCCGCCAATCTCAACGAGCTCGCCGATCAGGTACTCGCGGCGGACACAACGCTTGGAGGCGCTAGCCAGGGCGTTTCGCGCCTTTGCCCACGCGCGTCCCGAGGGCTTTCGCCTGCTCTTCGCCGCCGGCGCTCCCGTAGCCGCCCTAGAGCGCGCGCGGTGCCCGTGATTGAGCGAGCGCGAGAGCTCGTTGGCGAGGAGCACGCGCTCGACGCCGCGCGGCTCGTGACGGCATGGGCCACCGGATTTGTGTCAATGGAACTCGCCGGCGCCTTCCGCCTTGGCGGCGACGTGGATCAGGCCTTCGAGTACGGCGTCGAGACCCTCAAACGCGGTCTCGCCTCGCGCGACGCGATCGCTGACGCGGCGTGAGGCAGCGGGTCGTGTCTAGTTCTGCTGGTCTAGATGCTGCTGTCTAGTTCTGCGCGCGCGCAGAGGCGTAGAGGCACACCGCGGCCGCAGTGGCGAGGTTGAGGCTCTCCGCGGCGCCGTAAATCGGGATCCGCACAATCGAGTCCGCAAGCGCGAGCTCGCCGCATCAAGCCCATGCGCCTCGTTGCCAAACACCCACGCGGTAGGCGCGGCGAGCAACTCGTCGACGCCCGCATCGCCTAGCGCTGCAGGCGCCGGACCCGTCGGCCGCAACAATCTGCAGCCCGGCCGCGCGCAAGCGCCGCAAGCGTGTCAAAGAGCGACCCACCACGCACCACCGGCACGTGGAACAGGCTCCCCGCAGTGGATCGAACCACCTTGGGGTTCGTGGGGTCAACGCTCTCCCCCGCGAGCACCACAACGTCGGCGCCAGCGGCGTCGGCCGCGCGAATGACGGTGCCGGCGTTGCCGGGATCCCGCACATCGGCGAGCACCGCAACCAGCACCGGGGCCTGCCATCACCGCAGCGTCAAGCGCGTCGTCAAGCGACGACCCACCCGTCTCAACCACCGCGAGCACGCCCTGGCAATCGGGGCTCATCGCGTGCAGCACCGCATCGGTGCCAAAGTGCACATACAAAGCCGCCTCGTACGCGCCCGCGAGGATCTCCGGATACCGCGCCGCAGCGTCGTGCGTCAGGTAGACGTCGCGAACGCGATCGGCGGCGAACCGCACCGCCTCGCGCACGCCTTGCGGCCCCTCAACCACAAACAGCCCGGTCTTGGAGCGTGCAGAACGCCCCGCAAGGGCTGCGATTCGCTTGACGCGTTCGGCTCGAGGGTTGTCGAGCAGCGCGTCGGAATCGCGCCCTGCGGGGCGTTCTGTCATCGGGTGAATGTCTTACGCCGCGTTACTGCGCCGGCGCGTTGACGTCGGCCGGCAGGGCCTTCTTCGCAACCTCGACGAGCGCGGCGAATGCCGGAGCGTCGTTCACCGCGAGCTCGGCGAGCATGCGACGGTCAACCTCGATCCCGCGAGCTTGAGGCCCTGGATGAGACGGTTGTAGGTCATGCCGTTCTCGCGAGCCGCAGCGTTGATGCGCTGGATCCACAGCTTGCGGAAATCGCCCTTGCGCTTCTTGCGGTCGCCGTAGGCGTAGACCATGGAGTGAGTGACCTGCTCCTTGGCCTTCCGGTACAGGCGCGAGCGCTGACCGCGGTAACCCGCAGCCCGCTCGAGGGTACTGCGGCGCTTCTTCTGGGCGTTTACTGCCCGCTTGACGCGTGCCATGTCTTAACTCCTTGGTGTTGTTGGGCGGGCTTACTTGCCCAGCAGCTTCTTGATCTTCTTGGAATCGGGCGCCGACAGAATGTTGTCGACGTTGACACGACGCCTACGCGCGTTGCGTCTTCTCCTCGAACTTGTGCAGGTTCATTGCGGAACCGTGCTTCACCTTGCCGGTGCCAGTCAGCTTGAAGCGCTTCTTGGCACCGGAGTGCGTCTTGTTTTTGGGCTCATTGCTCCACCTTTCGCTTGTCTGTCCCACCGTGCGGCTGGGCACACCTTCAAAAAAACCTATTCAGCGGCCTTGGGAGCCGCCGGCTTGGCCGTGGGCTTGCGGCGCCGCCGCCTTTGGCTGCTGGCTTCGACGCTGCCGGCTTGGCCGTACGCTTAGGTGCCGGCTTCGGCCGTCGCCGTGGGCTTAGGTGCCGCCTTGGGCTTTGGCGCCGCCGCTGGCTTCGCTTCTACCTCGGCCGCAAGCTCTGCCACCGCAACTTCTGCCTCGACCGCAACTTCTTCAACCTCGGCAACTTCTACCGGCAGAACCTCTTCCGCTCGCCGCAGCTTCCGCAACTGGAGCCTCTTCAACCGCAGCTTCTACAACTCGGAGCCTCTACAGCCGGAGCCTCAACCACAGCGCCGGCCTCAGCAGCAGGCTTGGCGACCTTACGTGCCTCGCGCTCTGCATCCGCCGGCTGCCTTCTGGGCCTCGCGAATCTTGCGCTGCTCTTCCTTGGCTTCCGCCTTCTTCTTGAGCGGGCCAAGCACGAGCGACATGTTGCGTCCCTCCTGGTTAGGATGTTCTCGACGATCGCGTATTCGGCGACCTCGTCCGCAAGCTTCATGAGCAGACGGCGACCCATCTCTGGCCGGGACTGCTCGCGACCGCGGAACATGATCGTGACCTTGACCTTGTCGCCGCCCTTAAGGAAGCGGACAACGTGACCCTTCTTGGTCTCGTAGTCGTGCTCGTCGATCTTGAGACGGAAACGCATCTCTTTGATCTCCGTGTTTGCCTGGTTGCGACGCGCCTCGCGCGCTTTGACTGCGGCTTCGTACTTGAACTTGCCGTAGTCCATGAGCTTGGCAACTGGGGGTCGCGAATCGGGCGCGACCTCGACAAGGTCGAGATCCGACTCCTGTGCCAGCCGCAGTGCGTCTTCAATCCGGACGATGCCGACCTGCTCGCCCGCTGGGCCGACAAGTCGGACCTCCGGGACGCGGATGCGCTCGTTGATGCGGGGCTCGTTGATAATTACTCCTTCACGTCTGTTGGCAACCGCCGGGCAAACAAAAAACCCCTGCTCGATGCACGAGCAGAGGCCACCGACGAATCCAACGGACACCGCACCAAAGGCGCGCCTTACCGCCGAAACCGAAACCCTGGCCCAACGTGTGGCCCTAGGGTGGGAGGTGAACTCCACTTGCGCGTCGCGAAAATCCGCGACCGGTCAATGGGTAAGAATACCACCATGGACGCAGAAACTGTCCAGGCAACGGCTCCGGACGCCACGCCGCGCGCGACCTCGCGGACGTGTCCGCCGTGGAACTTATCACCACCGTAAGCGTTCATTTACTGAGCGCCGCCGCCTTGCGGTGTGGGCTCGCGGAGGGCGACGAAGATCTCGCCGACCTCGATGAGGCACGCACCATCATCAATGCCCTTGCGGGACTAGTGACGGCCGCATGCTCCCGATCTTGGCGACACGCACGCGCGCGCACTGCGCGACGGACTGCGTAGCGTGCAGTTGGCGTTCCGGGAAGCCTCGGTGGTGCAAGACGCCCCCGGCGAAGGGCCGGGCGAGAAGTACACGGGAGCAGTGAGCTAAAAATGGCAGGGACGGATAGGCCCGACGCTGGGGAGACACTCCCTTCAGCGTCGGCTTCGCCTGCCGAACTGCCCCCGCAAACCGTCACGATGCCGATTGTGCTCCCCCTTAACCAGCACGCCCGCGTGTGGATGATGCTGTCAGGGGTGCTCGGCATCATGCTGATCGCTGCGCTCGTGATCGTTGGCTACCTGTGGAACGTCAACGGCAAGTGGCAGGCCCAAGTCGCGAGCCTTACGGCAACGGGGTACGACCTCGGCGATCGCATCGCGGACCACCAGTCGCAAATTGACCAGTTGACCTCGACGAACGACCTCCTCACGGACCAGCTCGCGACCGCAAAGGACAGGGTTCTCGCGCTGTCCAACGAGAAGGCGCAGTTCAGCGATCAGACCGCCTACGCGCAGCAACAGGTTGACCTGCTTGACGGGCAGATCGAGACCGCTCAGACGGTGATCACACAGTTGGGTCGCTGCATCGAGGGCGAGAAGCAGCTCGCCGTGTACGTCGCCGCGACGGTTGACCCCAGCGTTCCCGTTGGCCCAGCCCCCACGACCGCGCCAACCACCACCTACACTCCCGCTCAGGTCGCGGAGTACCGCAAGAGCGTCGAGGCGCTGTGCGCCTCCGCAACGGACGCGACCAACGCATTCCAGAAGTCGCTCAGCAAGTGACGCAGCGTCCACGCAGGCAGTGTTCGCACGGCCATCGCTGCAGGGGCTGCCGTGCTGCTGCTCGCCGGTTGCGGCATCTTGCCCTCCGCACCCAGCCCAGAGCCCACCAACTTTGTGCCCTCCATTACCGCGTCGCCCGGCGAGCGCCCAGGCGCACTCTCCCCCGACGGCTTCACCGCCGCCCAGCGCATGAGCGTGCGCGTGCGCAACATCGGTTGCGGATTCTTGGCCACCGGTTCCGGGTTCGCCCTCGACGAGCACACGCTCATCACCAATCGCCACGTGGTGGCGAACGCCAAGCACATCGAGGTGTCCACCTACGACGGTCGCATCATCCAGGCGACCGCCGCCTCCACCACTACCGTCGCGGACATCGCGATCGTCACCACAGAGGAGTCGCTCGGCACCTCCTACGCGGACCGGGCGGAAGACGACCCGGTAGAGGGCGACGTCATCACGGTGGTGGGCTACCCCGGCGGAGGGCGCCTCACCACGACCTCCGGAGTGGTGCTTGGCAAGACGACGGACACTGCCGGCGGCGCCGTAGGGCAGGTGCTCGCGTCGACGGCTCAGGTGGAGCCAGGCTCCTCGGGCTCCGCGGTCTTCAATGCTTCCGGCCAGGTAGTGGGCGTGGTCTACGCGGTGAACAGCGCCGAACAGAGCTTCATCATCCCCATCTCGACCCTCAATACCCTCTTGCTCGAGCCGGCCTTGTTGGTTCCCGAATCCGAAGGGTGCACCACGTGACCGACGACACCCCTGCTGCGGAACCAACGCCCCCAGCCCTTGACGCAGCCGCAGCGTCTGCCGCAGCTCCTGACGCGGCTCCTGACGCAACCCCCGACGTATTCCCAGCCCCTGACGCCGCCCCAGCCCCAGCGTCGGGCAAGAAAACGGGCAGGCGAGGGCTCGTGACTGCCCTGGTCATTGCCCTGGTCCTCATGGTGGGGTTTGGCGTGCTGAGCGCCTACCTGTGGTCCGTCCACTCGCAGTACGTGGCGCAGAACGAGGAGTTGCGGAGCACTGCGAGCAGCCTCGGGTCCGAACTCGCCACAAGCCGAGCTCTCGCCGAGCAGGTGCAGGGTCAGCTGGATGACACGAACGCGCAGCTCGAGGTGGCAAAGGCGACCGTGAACGACCTCGCGAACTCGGAGGCGCATGCGGGCGACGACCGTCAGGCGCTGCTGGACATCGCGTCTGGCCTCCAGCAGTGCGCGGACGCGCGGCAGAATCTCATCGATCACCTCAACGAGGCGTCCAAGTGGACGTCCGAGAGCCTGCGCGCGTACGAGAAGAGCACCACGACCTATTGCAACAAGGTGATCAAGGCGTACAAGGCTGTCTTGGATGAGTAGGGCGCCGCTTGTTGCGCTTGCGCGCGCTCGCGCTCGCCGGGTGCGCGGTGCTGCCGCAAGCGCCAGAGGCGCTGCCGTCCACCTTCATCCCAGAGGTCACGCCGAGCGCGGCACCAAGCGCGGACGTCGTTGGCGGCTTCACGAAGGTGGAGCGCGAGGCCCTCCGCGTGCGCGTGCGCACGTGCAACGAATACGGCACCGGGAGCGCGTTCGCGATCGACGCGACTCACGCGGTGACCAACCGGCACGTGGCAGAGGGCGCCACCGACATCACCCTCACGGCGTACGACGGCACCGTGTTCACGGCCACGGCATCCGTACTTTCGGGCTCCGCGGATCTGGCGTTGATCACCATCGACGGCACGTTCCCCAACATCGTCTCGATGGCCGACGCAGAGCCCGAGGTTGGCGACATGCTCACCATCGCGGGCTACCCCAAGGGCGAGGCGCTCGCGACACGTGAGGGTCCGTTCATGGGCCACGTGCCCGACACGCTCAAGACCAACGCCGACTACGTCTACGAGATCGACGCCGAGTCTCACCCGGGCAACTCCGGCTCTGCCGTGGCGAATACCGCCGGGAGCGTGGTCGGCGTGCTGTATGCCTCCGACGACGTCCACACGTCGTACGCAGTGGGGCTGCCTGCGCTGCAAGGACATTCCTCGCCGATCCCGGGACCGCGACGAAGATCCACGCGGACTGCGCCTCGCAGGGTTAGGTCCGAGCGGGACGCGTTAGCCCCGTCGCCTCCGCGAGCCGCAGTTCAAGGCTGTCAAGCCGCTGCGCCACCACCTCGCTGTACGCGAGCTCGCGCTGCACGCGGCTCACGATGAGGTCCAACTCTGGCCGCGTGAGGCCGGACGAGAGGCGCAACACGATCGCGACCTCGGCGCCGCGGCCAGGGGCCACGTCCACCTCTTGCAGGTCGTGCGTCGAGCGTCACGGCGGCGGCCACCGCGGAGCGCACCTCGTCGTCCACCCGGCCCTCCACCACGGCGGGGCGCCAGTGCTCTCCCTTGCCGAGCGCCCACACGGCCGGCCGCGGGATGAGCACGGTCTCCATGCCAGGATTGAGCACGATGGCGCTCCACGACTCGTTGACGGCCGCGAGCGCGGCGCGCGGTCCTTCCGCGGGGATGGGGCGCGCGTCAGGATTCCAAAGCCGCATGGCCTCAACGTCGGTGAATGCGGGGAGAGCCGCACGGCCGTCGGGCATCTGAACGGCCACGACGCCCGTGGACGCGACCGTGTCTTGCTGAAGCCCGTGCTTGCCAACGTGACGCTGCTCGCCGTTCGCGAACACCGGGATGAGCACGCGCGCGTACGCGAGGGCCTCGACGACGTCGGTCAGTGGGGCCTTGCCGCGCGAGTACTTGATGAGCGCTTGGGCGAGCCGCGCGTCGGCAGATCCGTCGTCGTCCGCAAAGATCGACTCCGGGATTTCCTTGAGGGGCTCGTCCTCACTCATGAGGGCACTCTACGACTTACCGCCGACCAGCGATATCGAGAGCCTGCGGAAGTGAGAAATTACCGTTGTAGAGGGCCTTGCCGACGATCGCGCCCTCGATGCCTTCGCCGGTGAGCGTGCGCAGCGCGGCGATGTCCTCGAGCGAGCTGATTCCGCCCGACGCGACGACAGGGGCCGTTGTGGCGCTCGCTACCTCGCGGAGCAGGTCGACGTTGGGGCCGGACAGCATGCCGTCCTTCTTGACGTCGGTGACGACGTAGCGCGCGCAGCCTTCCGCATCGAGGCGCGCGAGGACTTCCCAGAGGTCGCCGCCGTCTTGGGTCCAGCCCCGTGCTGCGAGGGTGGTGCCGCGGACGTCGAGGCCCACCGCGACCCGGTCGCCGTACTCGGCGATGGCCTTGGCGGTCCACTCTGGGTTTTCGAGGGCGGCGGTGCCGAGGTTGACGCGCGTGCAGCCGGTTGCCATGGCGCGCTTGAGGGATTCGTCGTCGCGGATGCCGCCGCTGAGTTCGATCTTGACGCGGTCCTTGACCTGGTCGATGACCGTCTTGAGGAGTTCGGCGTTCGAGCCGCGGCCAAAGGCGGCGTCGAGGTCAACGAGGTGAATCCACTCCGCTCCCCCGTCAACCCAGTCAAGGGCCGCGGTGAGGGGCTCGCCGTAGCTCGTCTCGGAGCCGGCCTCGCCTTGGGTGAGGCGCACGGCTTGGCCGTCAGCAACGTCGACGGCGGGGAGGAGTTCGAGGCGAGGGGTGTCAGTCACGGGCTACAGAGACCGAAGCCGCGCACCATGGGCGTGCGTCAAGGCGCCACCACATCGATCGTCGATTCCTGAATATCGTCGATCCAAATCGTGTACGTTCCCGGGCTGACGGATGCGAGCGAAAGGGTCGCCGTGCCTCCGGCGTCCTCACCGATGGGCACCTCCACCTGGGCCGCGGCGGCCGTCTCTTGGAGCAGAACTAGCTTGACCGTCGCCGACTTCGCCGCGTCGGCGGGACCTTCGCCTTGGTCGTTGCAGCTCGCGTACGCGCCCGTCACGAATACGGTGACCTCGCCACCCTCTTCAATGGGGTTTGGACTCATGGACACTTGTGGCGCCGCGCATTCGTTGGACGCGGCTGTGCATCCGGTGAGCAACCCGGCGGCGGCCACGGCAACAAGCATCAGGCTCGCTACGGTGACCCCGCGCATCACAAGCGTCGCGACCCAGTTGCGGAGTAACTGCAGGCCGGCGTCGCCGCTCTTCTCCGGGTGGAACTGCGTGGCGGTGAGCGGGCCGTTCTCGACGGCAGCTACAAACCTGTCGCTAGCGTCGGCCGTGCCTGCCGTTGACCAGGTCACGAGCGGCGGCGCGAAGCGACCAGTGTGCTCCGTGGTGCCAAGTGCGAACTCGCGAGCGCCGTAACTGTGCACAAAGTAGAAGCGCTCGCCCTCGACGCCCTTGAAGATCTTCGTGTCGCTGGGCGCTTCCACGTGGGCCCAGCCCATGTTGGGCACAACCGGAGCTTGGAGCAACTCCACCGTTCCTGGCCACTGGTCAAGGCCGTCGGTCTCGATGCCGTGCTCAACGCCGCGCTCGAACATGACCTGCATGCCAACGCAGATGCCCATCACGGGACGGCCGCCCGCGAGGCGCCTGCCAACGATCTGGTCGCCGCGGGCCGCGCGAGACCCTCCATGACGGCCGCAAAGGCGCCAACACCAGGCACGACGAGGCCGTCGGCGTTCTCGGCGATGGCGCGGTCGCTCGTGAGGGTGACGTTCGCGCCCACGTGCTCGAGCGCGCGCGTCGCGGAGCGCACGTTGCCGAAGCCGTAGTCGAAGACGCAGACGGTGGGGGTTCACGCGGGAAGTCTACGAGGCGCCGATCGGATCTCCCACGAGCCGCACGATAACCTGTGCCGCTTGCAGCGATCCACGGTAAGCGATCGACTGAGCAGACGAACGGCGCCGAGGGCATCGCGCTGCCTGAACTCAATCGACGTTAGCCATCCGCGTAGCACCGGTTCCGCGGCGCTCAAGCGCATCGCGAAGGTGCGGGGTCGAGCCGACGCGGCGAGAGCGAACTAGCGGTCGTGACATCGCGCACGACCCATTGCGCAACCGTGCGCCTTGTCCCACGCGTGATGCGGTAGATCGAGATTGGTCGGACGCGTGCGGTCAATTCCGTGAGAGTTTTGGTTCCGGCGTCATGAGGCGGCCTGGGTCGAGGCGAGCGTCCTCGATGGTCGCGCCCGACAAGAGTGGAGCCCTAAGCGCGATTGCCCGCTCGCTGGCCGGGTCGAAGATAACTGGGCACGTTTCGCCACCCAACTCCGCGTCGCCGATGCGAGTCAACGTGAGAGCCGGTGCCATGGGCCTCCGGGGGAGGCGATTGCACGTAGAATTCTCGTCGGCGGTTAGCGTAGATGCTTGCGCGCTCTCCGGCGAATCACGACGCTGAGTTCATACGCGGTGAGACGCGACGTGGAGCCAGACTCCGCGTACTCACGACGAGTCGCACCTCGATCGTCACAATTGTTGACGATCGTTAAATCACTCGCGCCAAAACTTTCACCCATCAACGGTCCAATGAGCTTGGCAGCAGTGCGGCCGAACCAGCAGAAGGAAAAAGTGAGAGGCAACCGCAGCTAACACAATGAACACGATTTCCGCGGTGGACATCGGCGCGTCCCGGCCGTCGTCTCTCATGCCTCAACGCTAGCAACGACCCTGGTAACGACTCAGTACGCGGGCGTACCGATCAGGTAACGCACGCTAGCCCTGCCCCTGCTGCTGGTCGCGTTGCGCCTGCTTGCACAGCTTGCGCAGCTCGCGGAACGCCTTCATGCGCCCCATGCGCGCGTCGAACACCTTCTCTGGGTGCACCGCCGCGAGGTCGTCCATCGTCTGCGCGCCCGTCATGAGCGACACGACCGCGCCCGGCGCGTCGTCAAGCGCGAAACCCGGCGCGAGCTTCTCGCGAGCCGTGCCCGCCTCCCAGCGCGTCACCGTGATCTGGCCCGCGCGCCGCTCGAGAGCCAAGATCGGCCGGTCCTTCACGAAGCCCGAGATCACCTCGCCCGCCTTGTCCGTAGACCCCGGCGGAGGTGTCGTCGAGCACCGCAAACGCTCCCGCCGCCGTCTCGAGCACGCGCCCGCGCAGCCCGTTGACCGCGCACACCGCCGCGAGCACCTTCCCGTTGGGGATGGGCGTGAAGCAGCGCGACCGTGTCGCGTCTCATGCCGGGTCTACCACTCTACAGCGCGCCCTTGGTGGACGGGATGCCCTCAACCCGAGCGTCGGGCTCAACGGCCGCCCGCAAGCGCGCGCGCCAAGGCCTTGAACTGCGCCTCGACGATGTGGTGAGGATCGCGCCCCGCGAGCACGCGCATGTGCACGCAGATGCCCGCGTGGTGCGCGATCGACTCGAGCACGTGCGCCGTGAGCGAGCCCGCAAAGTTGCCGCCGATGAGGTGCGTCGCCTGCCCAACGGGCTCGCCAACGTGCACAAAGTACGGGCGGCCGGAAACGTCGACGACGCACTGCGCGAGCGCCTCGTCGAGCGGCACCATGGCGTCGCCAAAGCGCGAAATACCAGCCTTGTCGCCCAGCGCCTCGCTTGAGTCGCCTCGCCGATGCAGATGGCGACGTCCTCGACCGTGTGGTGGCTGTCGATGTGCACGTCGCCGCGTCGCCTGCACCGTGAGGTTCATGAGCGAGTGCTTGCCGAGCGCCGTGAGCATGTGGTCGTAGAACGGCACGCCCGTGTCGATCTCCGTGATGCCCGAGCCGTCGAGGTCCAGCTCCACGAGCACGCTGCGACTCGCTCGTCTCGCGCTCGATGCGTCCCGTGCGGCTCATCGCCGTGACCTCCGTGCGTTGCGGTGACTTCCAGCAGCGCGTTGCGGAACAGCGCCATCTCTCTGCGCGGTGCCGATCGGACACCCGCAACCATCCTTCCGGACCCGTGACCCGGATCAGCACGCCGCGCTCCAGGAGGCCCTCGAATACCGCCTCGCGGTCCTCGAACGGCCCAAAGAGCGCAAAGTTCGCGTCCGTGTCGGCCACCGTGTAGCCCTGGGCTCGCAGCCAGCCGACGGTGTCGTCGCGTTCGGCTCGGATCTCGTCTACCTGCGCCTGCAGCTCGCGGTGGTGGGCAAGGGCCGCCCGCGCCGTCGCCTGGGTCACCGCGCTCAGGTGGTACGGCAGGCGCACCACGCGCGAGCGCGTCGATCACCGGCGCGTGCGCCGCGAGGTAGCCCAACCGGCCGCCTGCCAGGGCAAACGCCTTCGACATCGTGCGGGTAACCGCCAGGTTCGGGGTACTCGGGGATGATGCGTCGCCGCGCTCGGCACTCCGCTGCGCCGGAACTCCGCGTACGCCTCGTCGATGACCAAGCACGCAACCGCCGGGCACCTGCGGCCGCGGCGTCGGCCAGCGCCTTCACCTCGTCGAGCGAAAGGGCGGTGCCCGTTGGGGTTGTTGGGGCTCGCGACGATGACCATGCGTGGGCTTGATGTCCGCGATCGCGGCGACGGCGGCGTCGATGTCGAGGCGTGAAGTCGTCGCGGCGCGGCAGGGTCACGAAGTCGGTGATGGTGTCGCGCGCGTACTCGGGGTACATCGAGTAGGTGGGCGCGAAGCTGAGGACGCGTGCGCCCGGGCCCGCCGAACGCCTGGTGCAGGTGCAGCATGACCTCGTTGGAGCCGTTCGCCGCCCAGATGTTCTTGGGCTCGAGGAAGTCGACGCGGCTCTCGGCCGCGAGGTAGTTGGCGAGGTCGATCCCGCAGCGCCAGGAAGTCGCGGTCCGGGTAGCGGTTGAGGCCCTCCGCGGCCTTGTGCACGGCTGCGGAGATCGCGTCCACGACCGACGGCGGCGGCGCGTACGGGTTCTCGTTGACGTTGAGGCGCGCGGCCACCTCCAGCTGGGGGGCACCGTACGGTTCCAGGCCCTTGAGTTCGTCGCGGAGGGGCAAGGTCATGGGCGTGAGTCTAGTGTCTCAAAGCGTAGAAACCACGCTTGCGCCAAGACCCACGGGAGGCATTCCGTGCCACACGCGACACCGATGTTGCAATACGACGACCCCCTCGCTGCGATCGCCATGCTGTGCGACGTGTTTGCGCTCGACGAGGTTGAAAGTGCGCGCATCGAGGACGGCGGCGCCGTCATTCACGCACAGATCGCGACCGGGCCTGCCAGGATCTTTGTTGCCGCAGTGTGGGCCGACGGTGGCTTCGTTTCTCCCGATCCCAACGCGGCGTCGAGCCTCGTGTGGTTTGAGACACCGGATGTCGAGGGTGCACGCGAGCGTGCCGTTGCATGGGGCGGGTTGGTGTCCGAACTACAGGGCGGCCCGACCGGGCAGTTGTTCAGATGGACGGATCCACAGGGGCAACGCTGGCTCGTTGGCCAGGAGTAGACCGGTAAGAGTTGAGAACAAGGCGCAACGGCGCGGCGTATTCAACTCACGTTGCGTTAACTGCGGTCGAGCCTTGCGCGGATCGCCTCGCCGTGTGCGGGGAGGTCCTCGGCATTCGCGAGCGCGATGACCTTGTCGCCCACTGCTGCGAGGGCTGCCGCGTCGTACTCGATGACCGAGACGGCGCGCAAGAAGCTCGTGACGCCAAGCCCGCTCGCGAATCGCGCCGTGCCTCCCGTAGGGAGCACGTGGTTGGAGCCGGCCAGGTAGTCGCCCAAGGGAACCGGGGAATGTTCTGCCAACGAAGATCGCGCCCGCATTGCGTGATGCGCGCGGCGACATCTGCGGCGTTGGCCGTGTGAATCTCGAGGTGCTCGGCTGCGTACGCATTGGCGACCTCGATGGACTGGTCGATGCCGCTCGTCAGCACGATCGCGCTTTGGCGCCCGCCGAGGGCCTCCTTTGCGCGCGCAAGGTGGCGCGTCGCGTCAACGCGACGCAAGAGGATGGTCTCCACGGCGTCGGCCAAATCCGCGCTGTCGGTGATGAGCACGGAGCCCGCCATGGGGTCGTGCTCCGCTTGGCTGAGGAGATCGGCGGCGATGAACTCCGCGGTGCCGGTGGCGTCCGCGATCACCGCGATCTCGGTGGGGCCAGCCTCCGCGTCGATGCCGACCGTGCCGTTTACCAGGCGCTTTGCGGCGGCCACATAGACGTTGCCCGGGCCGGTGATGACGTCAACAGGATCGATCGCCGCGCCGGTTGATGCCGCAGCAGCCGTACGCGAGCAATGCGATGGCCTGCGCACCGCCCGCCGCGTACACCTCGGTGACACCAAGCATCGCGCACGCCGCAAGGATCGTGGGGTGCACCTGGCCCGCGAAGGCGCGCTGCGGGGGGCTCGCGACCGCGATAGACATCACGCCCGCGGATTGCGCGGCGACCACGTTCATCACGACCGAGCTTGGGTAGACCGCAAGACCACCGGGCACGTACAGGCCCACGCGCTCAACCGGTATCCAGCGCTGGCTCACCGTTGCGCCGGGCGCCACCTCCACGGAAACGCCTGGCGGAACCGTCGCCTCGTGGAACGCGCGCACGCGAGAGATCGCCTCGTCGAGCGCCTCCTTGACCGTGGGATCCAAGCCGGCCAGTGCGTCGGCGAGGGCGGCGTCCGTGACGCGCAGCGAAGGCGGAACAACGCCGTCGAACTTCTCGCCGTATTCGAGGACAGCGGCGGCTCCGCGCGCGCGGACGTCGGCGAGGATGGGCGCAACCGTGGCGACGGCCGCGGCGACGTCGACGGCGGCACGCGGCATGATGTCGCGCAACTCGCGGCTGGTCAGCGCGCGGCCGCGCAGGTCAATGGTGCTCAACACGCGAGCCAGCCTACCGGCGCCCCTCCGTACGCGAGTGCGGTGCCGCAGCGCACGACTATGACGTGAGGCAGCTGGGGCCGAACGCCGCCTTGAGGTCCCCATACAGCGCGGACGACCGCGACACCCGGAACTCGTCGCCAAGCCGCATCGTGATCGGCTCGCCGGTGCCCGTGAGCACCATGCGCACCTCCACCGCGCCAGGGTGCGAGCGCAAGATCCCCTTGACCTGCTCCACCACGGGCGGCGTCACGCGCGTCGCGGGCAGCGTGATCGCCACGGGCGAGTTGTCCACCACATTGACGTTGGGCACGCGCACCTCGACGGCGGAGAACTGCATCCCGCCGTCCGCGCGCTCGCGCGCGCGCACCTTGATCGCGATCACCGCGTCCTCTGCGAGGTCGCGCTGCGTAGGTGTCGAAGGTCTTGCCGAAGAACGAGACCTCGGTCTCGCCCGTCATGTCCTCGAGCGCGACGATCGCGTAGGCGTTGCCGGACTTCGCGATGCGCCTATCGACGCGCGTGACGAGTCCCGCGAGCGTGATCTGCGCGCCCTCGCCCACCCCGTTCGCCGGCGTCGCCGTCAGCACCTGGTGCGTCGCCTCCGCGCGAATGACGTGTTCCAAGCCCGGACAGCGGGTGGTCGCTCACGTAGAGGCCCAGCATGTCGCGCTCGAAGGCGAGCAGCGTCTTCTTGTCCCATTCGGCCATGACGGGCACCTCGACCACCACGCCGCCGCCCAGGTCGGGGTCGTCGCCAAACAGGTCGAACTGGCCCGTCGCCTCTTGCCGCTTCACGCCAACGACGGAGTCGATCGCCTCTCGTGGATCGCATTGAGCGCGCGGCGCGTGTGGCCGAGCGAGTCGAAGGCGCCCGCCTTCACGAGGGAGTCGATCGTGCGCTTGTTGCACACCGACGCGGGCACCTTGTAGAGGAAGTCGGCGAAGGACGTGAAGCGCCCTGTTCCTCGCGTGCGCTGCACGATCTCCGCGACCACGTTCGCGCCAACGTTGCGCACGGCGGTGAGGCCAAAGCGCACGTCGGTGCCAACGGCGGAGAAGTTCGCGTACGAGTCGTTGACGTCCGGCGGGAGCACGCGTGATGCCCATGCGCCGGCATTCGGCCAGGTAAAGCGCCGACTTGTCCTTGTCGGCGCCCACCGAGGTGAGCAGCGCCGCCATGAACTCGGTGGGGTAGTGCGCCTTGAGGTACGCCGGTCCAGAACGACAAAATCCCGTACGACGCCGTGTGCGCCTTGTTGAACGCGTAGTCCGCGAAGGGCACCAGCGTGTCCCAGAGGTCCTTGATCGCCGCCTCCGAGTAGCCGCGCTCGCGCATGCCCGCGCTGAAGGGCTCGAACTCCTTCGTCGAGGATCTCGGGCTTCTTCTTGCCCATCGCGCGGCGCAGCAGGTCTGCGGCGCCCAGCGTGTAGCCGGCGACGATCTGCGCGATGCGCTGCACCTGCTCTTGGTACACGATGAGCCCGTACGTGACGTCGAGCACCTCCTTGAGCGGCTCCTCGAGCTCCGGGTGGATGTAGTCGACCGTCTGGCGGCCGTTCTTGCGCTCCGCGTAGTTGGTGTGCGAGTTGACGCCCATGGGGCCCGGCCGGTACAGCGCGAGCACGGCCGAGATGTCCTCGAACGAGTCCGGCTTCATCTGGCGCAGCAGCGCGCGCATCGCCACGCCGTCGAGCTGGAACACGCCCAGCGTGTCGCCCGCGCCCAGCAGCGCGAACGTGTCCTGCGTCCTCGAGCGGCAGGTCCTCGAGCACGAGCGGCGCCTTGCCGTTCGCCGACGATGTTGTCGAGCGCATCGTCGAGGATCGTGAGGTTGCGCAGCCCCAAGAAGTCCATCTTGACGAGGCCGAGCGCCTCGCACGTCGGGTAGTCGAACTGCGTGATGATCGCGCCGTCTTGCTCGCGCCGCATGATGGGGATGATGTCGATGAGCGGGTCGCTCGACATGATCACGCCCGCCGCGTGCACGCCCCACTGGCGCTTGAGGTTCTCCAGGCCGACGCGCCATGTCGGTGACCTCGCGCGCGTCGGGGTCGGCCTCGAGCAGCGCGCGGAAGTCGCCGCCCTCGTTGTAGCGCTCGTGCGTCGGTGTCGAAGACCGCCGCGAGCGGCATGTCGCGGCCCTGCTGCGGCTCCGGGATACGCCTTGGTGAGCTGCTCGCCGAGCGAGTACGGCTTGCCGAGCACGCGCGCCGCGTCCTTGAGCGCCTGCTTGGCCTTGATCGTGCCGTAGGTGACGATCTGCGCGACCTTGTCCTCGCCGTACTTGTCCGTCACGTAGCGGATGACCTCGCCGCGCCTGCGCTCGTCGAAGTCGATATCGAAGTCGGGCTTGGACTCGCGCTCCGGGTTGAGGAAGCGCTCAAAGTACAGCTGGTGGACGATCGGGTCGAGGTCCGTGATGCCCATCGCGTACGCGGCCATCGAGCCTGCGCCCGGAGCCGCGGCCGGGCCCCACGCGGATCCCGTTGTCCTTTGACCACTGCACAAAGTCGGCGACTACCAGGAAGTATCCCGGGTAGCCCTTGTCGGCGATGACCTCGATCTCGAACTCGGCGCGCTCCTGGACGTGCGGCGGGGATCGCCGCGCCGTAGCGGTCGTGCAGGCCCGCGCTGGACCTCCTTGACGAACCACGAGTGCTCGTCCTCGCCCGGCGGGCACGTCGTAGCGCGGCATGTAGTCGGCGGCGGTGTTGAACGTCGACCTCGCACTGCTCGGCGATCGACGAGCGTGTTGGTGAGCGCCTCGGGGTGGCGGTCGCCCCACAGCGCCCACATCTCCTCGGCGGACTTCACGTAGTAGCCGTCGCCGCTGAAGCGCGAAGCGCTTGCCGCCCTGGTCGTACGTGGGCTCGTTGAGCGTGGAACCGCGACTGGACGCACAGCAGCGCCTCGTGCGCGTGCGAGTCCTCGCTTGGCGCGTGTAGTGCAGGTCGTTCGTCGCGACGAGCGGCGCGCCGATGTCCTTGCGAGATCCGCACCAGGTCCTCGTAGACGCGCTTCTCGATGTCGAGGCCGTGGTCCATGAGCTCGACGTAGTACGAGTCCTTGCCAAAGATGTCCTGGAACTCGCCCGCCGCCTTGAGCGCCTCGTCGTACTGGCCAAGCCGCAGCCGCGTCTGCACCTCGCCCGAGGGGCAGCCGGTGGTGGCGATGATGCCCTTCGAGTAGTTCTGCAGCAGGTCGCGGTCCATGCGCGCCTTGTAGAAGTGCCCCTCGAGGCTCGCGTACGAGGCCAGGCGGAACAGGTTGTGCATGCCCGCGGTGTCGCGCGCCCACATCGTCGCGTGCGTGTACGCGCCGCCCGCAGCAGACGTCGTCGCCCTCCTGGCCCCGTTCGCCCCACTTCACGCGCGTGCGGTCCGCGCGCGCGGTGCCTGGGGTCAGGTACGCCTCGAGGCCGATGATCGGCTTGATGCCAGCGGCTTTGGCCTTGGACCAGAACTCGTACGCGCCAAAGAGGTAGCCGTGGTCGGTGGTCGCCATCGCCGTCTGCCCGAGCCGCGCCGTCTCCTCCATGAGGTCGGCGATGCGCGCCGCGCCGTCGAACATCGAGTACTCCGTGTGGACGTGCAGGTGGACGAAATCCTTGCCAGGCATGCCCCGATTCTAGGCACCGGCGACCCCGTCGTAATAACCGCGGCGCGCGGCAGCCGAGCAACGCCCCTGGAAGAATGCACCCGTGATCACCATCGTCCTACCCGCCGGAGCTGCCCGTCAGCGCCCGGCGCGAGGACATCGCGCGCCGCGATCCGCGACCACCAGGTGGTGATCGTCTCGGGCGAGACGGGCTCGGGAAAGACCACGCAGATCCCCAAGATCGCGCTCGAACTCGGCCGCGAACGCATCGGCCACACCCAGCCGCGCCGCATCGCCGCCCGCGCGGTAGCCGAGCGCATCGCGGAGGAGCTCGGCACCGAGCTGGGCGACATCGTCGGCTACCAGGTGCGATTCACGGATCAGCTCGTCGAAGCGCACGCTCGTCAAGGTCATGACGGACGGCATCCTGCTCGCCCAGATCCAGCGCGACCCCGTGCTGCGCGCCTACGACACCCTCATCATCGACGAGGCCCACGAGCGCAGCCTCAACATCGACTTCCTGCTCGGCTACCTCACCAACCTGCTCCCCCGCCGCCCCGACCTCAAGGTCATCATCACGTCGGCCACGATCGACTCGGCGCGCTTCGCGAGCACTTCAAGAGCCGCCCGTCATCGAGGTCACGGGCCGCACCTACCCCGTCGAGATGCGCTACCGACCCTCACGACGGCGACGTCATGACGGGCATCGTCGAGGCGTGCGAGGAGCTCATGCGCGAGGGCCACGGCGACATCCTCGTGTTCCTGTCAGCGGCGAGCGCGAGATCCGCGACGCCGCCGACGCCCTGGCCGGGCTGGGCGCCCGCGTAAGGGACCGCGCGCCGCGCGCAGGTCGAGCTGCTTCCCCTGTACTCGCGGCTCTCAGCCGCGGAGCAGCACCGCGTGTTCCACCCGCATGCCCGGCGCCGGATCGTGCTCGCCACCAACGTCGCCGAGACCTCGCTCACGGTGCCCGGCATCCACTACGTGGTCGACCCCGGCACCGCGCGCATCTCGCGCTATTCGAAGGCCACCAAGGTGCAGCGCCTGCCGATCGAGCCCATCTCGCAGGCGCGCGGCCAATCAACGCGCAGGGCGCGCGGGCCGCCTTGCGGATGGCATCGCGATCCGGCTCTACGCGAGGACGACTTCGAGGGCCGGCCCGCGTTCACCGAGCCCGAGATCCTGCGCACCTCTCTCGCCTCCGTGCTGCTGCAGCATGATCAGCGTGGGCGTGGTGTCCTCGCCCGACGACGTGGCGACGTTCCCCTTCGTCGAGCCGCCAGACACGCGCTCGATTCGCGACGGCGTGCAATCTGCTCACCGACCTCGGCGCGGTCACAGACCGGGCAGCGGCGGCAAGACGACGCTGACGAGGTGGGCCGGGCGCTTGCCGCGCTGCCGATGGACCCGCGCCAGGCGCGCATGATCGTGGAGGCCGGCGCGCACTCGGCGTGGCGTGCGAGGTGGCGATCATCGCCGCCGCGCTCTCGATCCAGGACCCGCGCGAGCGGCCTCGGAGAGCGCGCGAGGAGGCGGATCTGCAGCATCGGCGGTTCGCGGACCCCAAGCTCGGACCTGCTCGCGTACCTGAACCTGTGGCGCTACGTCGCGCGAGCAGCAGCGCGAGCTCTCCGGAAGCGCGTTCCGGCGCCTGTGCCGCGCGGAATTCCTCAATTACCTGCGCATGCGCGAGTGGCAGGACGTGGTGCAGCAGATCCGCATCGCCGCCAAGCCGCTCAAGATCGCGATGCCCAAGTTAGGCGAGTCGCTCGACGAGGACGCGATCCACGGTCGATGCTCGCGGGGCTGCTGTCGCAGATCGGCGCGCAGGACGCGGGCGAGCTCAAGGCGTCGTCCTTTTCGCACCTGCGCGGCGAGGCGCGCGCCACCGCGATGCGCAAGGCCCGCAAGCAGGGCAACCAACGAGTTCCTTGGCGCGCGCGGCGTGCGCTTCGCGATCAACCCGGGCAGCGCTCTCGCCAAGAAGCCGCCCGGGTTCGTGATGGCCGCGGAACTCGTCGAGACCAACACGCCTGTGGGCACGCGACGTCGCCGCGATCAAGCCCGAGTGGGCGGAGCAACTCGCGGGCGACCTCGCCAAGCGCACGCTACTCCGAGCCGCACTGGTCCAAGAAGCGCGGCGCCGCCGTGGCGACGGAGCGCGTGCTCGTCTACGGCGTGCCGATCGTCGCCGACCGCACCGTGCTGTGGGGCCGCATCAACCCCGCCGAGGCGCGCGAGCTGTTCATTCGCCACGCCCTCGTCGAGGGCGAGTGGGAGACGCACCACGCGTTCTGGGCCGCGAACCAGCGCGCGCTTGCCGAGGCGGAGGAGGTCGCGGCCCGCACGCGCAATCTGGGTGCCCTCGCCGACGACGAGGCGCTGTTCGCGTTCTACGACGACCGCATCCCCGCGGACGTGATCTCCACGCGGCACTTCGACACGTGGTGGAAGCAGGCTCGCCGCGCCACGCCGGACCTGCTCACCCTCACGCTCGACGAGTTGCTCCCAGGCGACCACGACACCGACGGGCTTCCCCGACACGTGGACCCAAGGCGACGCCACGCTGCCGCTGACCTACGAGTTCTCCCCCGGCTCCACGACGGACGGGGTGTGCGTGCACGTGCCCCTCGCGCTCCTGCCCTCCCTGCGGCCCGACGGCTTCGATTGGCTCGTGCCCGGCCGGCGGCTCGACCTCGTGACGGCGACCATTCGCGCGCTCCCCAAGCCCGTGCGCCGGCTGCTTGTCCCCGCGCCCGACGTTGCGCGCGCCATCGACGTTTGGCTCACGCAATCATCAGTACCTGGGGAGGCGTTCCACGACGCGTTCGCGCGCGCGGCACGGGCGCTACGCGACGTGGAGATCCCTTCCGAGGCATGGGACGGGGTCGCGGAGCGTCTGCCTGCGCACTTGCGCGTGACATTCCGCGTGGAGGCCGCCGGAGCCGTGGTGGGCGAGGGTCCGGATCTTGAGTATTTGCAGCGTGAACTCGCACCAAAGGCCCAGGAAGCGGTGGCGGCCGCGGTGGGTGCGCCAGCCGCGCCGCGGTCGCCGAGCGCCCCCGCGCCCGTGCGCGCGCCTGCTTTCGCGGGCGAGCCGCTCACCGCCTGGCCGCGCGACCTCGAGGAGGTGATCGAGGGGTCTGGCGGAGTGCGCGGGTACCCAGCGATCGTCGATCGCGAAGGAGTCCCCACGCTCACCGTCCTCGCGGTTCCGGACGCGCGAGCCCACGCGCGGGGCGTGCGCCGGCTACTGCTCGGCGAGTTGGCGCTGCCGGTGAAGCGCGTCACCACGCGGTGGACCGGCGCCGAGGCGCTCGCCCTTGGTGCCTCGCCCTATCGCGAGCACCGACGCGCTGGTCGCGGACCTCCAGCTGGCCGCCGTGACCGCACTCACCCCGGAAGCCGCCGAGATCCGCACCGGCGCCGGCTACTCGCGCCGCGCGCAGCCGCGCGTGCGCGAGCAGTCTCGAGGCCGAGGTGCATCGGCATCGGCCAGCTCGCGATCGTCGGCCCTCTCGCCGCGCGCGACCTCGACGGCGAGATCCGAGCGGCGACGAGCCTCGCGCTTCTGCCACCGTCTCCGAGGTCCGCACCAATCGAACGCCCTGGTAGGCGAGCGGGTTTATCTCGGCACCCCGCCCAGCCACTTACGCCACGTGCCGCGGTACCTAACGCGCTACGGCGTCGGCTCGGATGCGGCGACCCAGAACCCGAGCCGCGACGCCGACGCTCGCGTGGCACGTGCGCGAGGTCGAGGACGAGTGGGTCGCTTCCGGCTCGCCGGACGAGCCGTGCGATGGATGATCGAGGAATTCCGGGTGTCGCTCTTCGCCCAGCAGCTGGGCACCGAAGGCACCGTCAGCGCGCAGCGGATCCGGAAGGCGCTCGCCGCGCTAGGGCTAGGAAAGATCCTTGTAGGCGTCGTGGTGCGGGATGCCCTCGTCGAGGTAGGCCTCGCCATACGCGGTGTAGCCGAGCCGCTCGTAGAACGGCATCGCCTGGTCCTGCGCGCTGAGTTCCACGCTCACCGCGCCCCCAGCACCGTGGCGCTCGAGCGCCGCGGCCTCGAGGAACTCCATGACAGCCCTGCCGGCACCCGTGCCGCGCGCCGCCGCGAGCACCGCCACTCGCCCGATATGCGGGTTCGCGGGGTCCATCGCGCTCGTGTCGCCGTGCGAGCCGTCCGTATGAGGAGCGAGCAGCCTGCCCGTCGCAAGGACGGTTCCCGGCGGGGGTCCCGCCGCGATGCCAGGGATGAAGCCGGGCGCTATGGAGCCCCCGTAGAAGTCGTCCTCGTCCGTGACCGCGATGCAGTGCAGCGTGCGGGGGTCTTCGTCGAGGTGATCGCGCTCCGAGTCCGCCGACACCCCTTGCTCGTCGACGAACACCTCGAATCGCACCTCAAGCGCGGCCGCGAGGCCCTCGGCGGTCGTGACGGCTAACACCTTCATGCGCCTAGCCTTGCAGAAGCTCGAGCGCGTGCGCCAGATCCTCTGGATACTCGCTGCGCACGCGCACCTCGCCGCCTTGCGTCGGGTGCTCAAAGGCAAGCTCGCGCGCGTGGAGCCACTGGCGCGTGAGGCCAAGGCGCTTGGCAATGACGGGGTCCGCGCCGTACGTGAGGTCACCCGACCAGCGGGTGCCGCATCGCGGCCATATGCACGCGGATCTGGTGCGTGCGCCCCGTCTCGAGATGGATCTCCACGAGCGACGCGGCGGGGAACATCTCGAGCACCTCGTAGTGCGTGACCGACGGCCGCCCGCCCTCGACGACCGCGAACTTGTAGTCGGAAGAGGGATGGCGCCCAATGGGCGCGTCGATCGTCCCCGCCGTGGGGTCCAAGTGGCCTTGCGCGACCGCGTGGTAGATCTTCTCCACCGTGCGCTCCTTGAAGGCGTGCTTGAGCGCCGAGTAGGCGCGCGTCGGACTTGGCGACAACCATGAGGCCCGACGTTCCCACGTCGAGGCGGTGCACGATCCCCTGGCGCTCGGCGGCCCCCGATTGCGACAGCGTGATTCCGGCGGCGGCGAGGCCGCCAACCACGGTGGGGCCTGTCCAGCCGGGCGAGGCGTGCGCGGCAACGCCAACGGGCTTGTCGACGACGCGATGTCCTCGTCCTCGTAGACGACCCGCAGGCCGCCGGGAATCGGGGGCTCGGCGCGGCCTCGCGCTCGTCGGGCAAGTCGACAGAAACGACGCCGTCGGACAAGCAGGTCAGACTTGCCGAGCGTGGACCCTGCCTGCCACACCCCGCCCGCCTCGACGATCTCGGCCGCGCGCGTGCGGCTCAGTCCCAGCATGCGCGCGAGGGCGACGTCGGCGCGTTCGCCCACGAGGGCGTCGGGCACGGGAAGGTGACGGGTGTCAGACACTCTCGTCCGAGTGTCTGCGAAGGCTCGGCCGCCTCGGCAGAACCGGGACTCCGGAGTGGCCTTCGGCTCGAGCAGTCGCACGCCGAACGCGGACAGCACAGCCACGCCGATGGCCGCGCCAACGATCGCGATGTCCGCGACGTTGCCGACGAACCAGCCGTTGTAGTTGATCATGTCGACCACGTGGCCCTGCCCAAAGCCGGGCGCGCGGAACAGCCGGTCGATGAGGTTGCAGATGGCCCCCCCGAGCCCGATGCCGAACAGCCACACCGCGGCGGTCGCTGGGCGCGTCGCGCGAAGACGATGATGCCGATGCTCACCGCGATGCCTACCAGCGTGACGACCCACGTGTGGGCCTCGCCGAGCGAGAGGGCGGCGCCGGGGTTGCAGACCAGCTCGATCGCGAGCCAGCGGCCAAGAATCTCGTGGACCTGCCCGGGCTCAAGGCTGTGGAGCGCCCACTGCTTTGACGCCTGATCCAGGACGATGACTCCAGCGGCGACCAGCCACAGGGCTGGCCGCCAGGTCAACGGCGCTCCTCGCGCTGCTTGCAGGCGACGCAGTGCGTGGCGCGCGGGAACGCCTGGAGGCGCGCCTTGCCGATGCCCTCGCCGCACACCTGGCACGCGCCGAACGTGCCCGCCTTGACGCGGCGCAGCGCGTCGACGGACTGCTCAAGCATTTCGCGCGTGTTGTTGACGATCGACATCTCTTGCTCGCGCTCGAGCGCGGTGGAGCCGGCGTCGGCCTGGTCGTCTCCCGCGCCGTCGGACGTGTGAAGAAGGTCGTCGAGCTCGGTCTCGTTGGCCTGGAACTCGTCGACGAGGCGCTCGACGTCGGCAGTTGAGCGTCTTCGACAATGTCGCGAAGCTCGCCGATCTTCCACGGCTCGTCGCCGTCGCGGACGGCCAGCTCTTGGCGTCGGCCGCCTTGAGTCCGGCGGGGTCCACCACGATTGTGGTGACGTCTGTGCTGGTCATGAGGTGTCCTTGCTCTCTACAGCTTGGGGTGCGACTAGTGGAGTGAGACTAGTCCGGTTTGTGCGGGCAAGCAAAGCGCCGCGCCCTATTGGACGCGGCGCTTCACTACTAGCGGAACGGTTATTTGTTCTCTTCGGGACGCTGCTGGCCGTATGCGTCGTTGAACATGCGGCTCGACGGCGGCGTGAATGGGGTCTCCTCCGCCTCTTCCGGGGCAGCGACCACGGGCACGTCCGCCGGGGCAACGACCTCGTGCCACGGAGCAGCGGCGTCGGCTGCGGGCGGCGTCACCGGAGCAAACGGGTTCGTCGGGACGGCGTCGGTCTGAGGCCGCAATTGCGACTCCCACGGCTGGCTCACGTCGAAACTCTCGGGCGCTGCCTGCTCGGGCTCCTGCGCCGCGAAGTCCTGCGGCGCCGGCTGTTCGGCAGCTGGAGCCTCTGGGCGGAATCCGTTGAGCGCCTCGTCGAACGAGACGGGGGTGACGCTCTGGTACTCCTCGAGCACCACGATGTCCGGCTCGCCCTCGTCGCTCCCGTAGACGTCGGCGACGACCGACATCCTCAACGACGAACGTCTCGGACTCCTCCGCCTGGTCGTCGTCGGACTGCGCGCCGTCACTGAACAGCGTCACTGCCCGGGATCTCGCCAGCGACCGCCGCGAGACCTGCCGCGCCCGCAACACCCGCGTGGTCGAGGTCACCAAGCAGGTTCTCGAGGTACGCTTGAGGCGAGCGCGGTAGTCGCGCTCAAACCGGCGAAGGTCGTCGATGCGCCCCTCGAGGTCCGCACGCTCGCCGGCGAGCTCGTCCATGCGGTGCTTGGCGTCCTCTCGGCACGCTCGCGGATCTGGTCGGCTGCACTGTGCGCTTCGCCGATGATGCGGTCGCGCTCGGCCTCGCCTGCCTGGACGTAGTCGTCGTGCAGCTTCTGCGCCATCGCGAGCATCCCGTTGGGTTCGCTCCGCCCGGCTCGGTCGCCGCGGCGAGCAGGCCGGTGGACGTTGGCGCCTCTGCGGCGGGAGCGGCAGCGGCAGGCACTACAGGCGCGGCAGCGGCAACGGCACCGCCCGCTGCCGCTGCGCAACGCGCGCAGCAAAGTCGTCGCGCTCCGCAGTGAGCTGCGCGATCGTGTTCGCAACTTCGTCGAGGAAGTCGTCGACCTCGTCCTGGTCGAAGCCCTCGCGGTACTTCGTCTTAGAGAACGCCTTGTTCAGATACGTCCTCTGCAGTGAGAAGAGCCATTTCTTAACCTCATATTCGCGTAGACCGCTGCGGCGGCCGCTGTCTAACCGGTCAGTCTCTGATGTCAGTCTTTAGTGCCACTGTACCCACATATTTATCGGCACGCACTTGAGCCCCCGTTGCAGCGCGCTAGAGCACTTGCCACGCAAAAGAGCACCCCGAAAAACAGAATCAGGAAGGCGAGGTCAAGCCGTATTTGGCCGATGGTGAGCGGCGGGATCAGGCGACGCAATGCCTTCAGCGGGGGGTCGGTGATGGTGAAGACGCCCTCGGTCGACCACCAGGCCGGCGCCCTGGGGTGCCAGTCTCGTGAGACCGCGATCACCAAGGACAGCACTACGCGCGCAAGCAGAAGCAACATGAAGATGAAGAGCACGAACTTAATCGCGTCGATGACGAAGGGCACCCCGTGAGCCTAGCGTCTGTGAGCCGAGGGTCAGGCTTGGTTGTAGAACGCGTGGTCGGGGCGCTGCGGCTCCGCGTCCACGCCAATCTCCACGTGTGCAGGCGACAGCAGGAACACCGCCGTCGTGACGCGCTCGATGGATCCGTGCAGGCCAAAGGACAGGCCCGCGGAGAAGTCGACGAGGCGCTTGGCGTCTGCGTCGGTCATCTCGGTGAGGTTCATGATGACGGGCACGCCCGCGCGGAACGCCTCGCCGATGAGGCGTGCGTCGTTGTAGGTGCGAGGCTTGATGGTCTGAATGCGGCGCAAGTCGTGGGAGACGCTGCGGTGCTGCGGCGCTTGTGCGTGCCTGCCCTTGCGGACCTCGGAGACGTCGTGGATGTTGGTGACGGGCGCAAGCTCGTCGTCGGCGTAGTCGTACTCCTCGTTTTCGGCGACCTCGAAGCCGAGGTACTGGATCGCCTTGCGAATCGCGCTCATGTCGGTCCTCTTTCGGTGTGGTGCCGCTTGTCATGACCACGCTACGGCGCGGTCGATGGACTCGCCCCGTAGCGACACGCCGCATACAACAACGCCGCAGTGCCGTCCCGTCACGCCTTCCCTGCGAGCAGAGAAGAAAGTGGTGTCTTCAAAGGTGCAAAACCGCTGCCGAATGACGTTTGCACGCCCAATTCGCTGAGCCGCGTCTCCACCGCGCGCGGAATGTCGAGAGCGGGAGTCCCCCACCGCGTCGTGCTGATGGCGGACGGGTGCCGCTCGCCAACCTCGTACCGCATTCCGAGCGGCACCTCGTAACAGCGGCCACAAATCGCCGGCCCGACGCTGGCAGAGATATGCGCCCTGCTCGCCTTGTGCGGGCGTAGGTCAAGCAGCGCAGCAATCGCGGCGTCGACGGCCCCTGCCCACAGCCCTGCGCGCCCAACGTGCGCCGCGGCGACGGCGCCCGTCAGCGCGTCGTGGAGCAAGACGGCACGCAATCCGCGGCGATGGCCGCGAGCGCCACCCCAGGGACGTCGGTGACGAGGATGTCGGCTGGCGGCACCGGAAGGCGTGCGTCCGTCACTCGATGCACGCGCCACGCCGTGGGCGGCATTCATGTAAGCAACGGGGGCGCCAGCGTGGTCCTCGACAACTGAGCGGTTGAGATCAACGTGACCGTGGTCGTCGCCAACGTGGGTCGCGAGATTGAGCGTTCGTAAGGAGCGTCGCTTACGCCCCCGTCGCGGCCGGTGAAGAACGCGCGAACCGGAAGCCCGGCGTCTATCACCGATCTCACCGCAAGAACTCCGGAACGTCGAGGGTGTCGTGGGTGACGCGAGTCGCAGAGATGTCGATCGCGGCCGTGTCGACGTCCGCCTCAACGGCCTGTGGCACCGTGCTGGTCTCGAGCGGCGCGACCACGGGGTCGAGCTCCTCGGCGGCCGGGGTCGGGGTGGCGTTCTCGAAGCCACCGAGCGCGCCCTCGTGCTTGCGCGTGGTGGGCGCGCCGCCGTCGAAGCCTGCCGCGATGACCGTGATGCGGAGCTCGTCGCCCGAGCGCGTCGTCGATGACCGTTCCGAAGATGATGTTCGCCTCGGGGTGAGCGGCCTCGCGCACCAGGCGCGCCGCGATCTCCACCTCCTTGATGCCGAGGTTGGAGCCGCCCGCGATGCGAGCAGCACGCCGTGCGCGCCCTCGATGGACGCCTCGAGCAGCGGCGACGCGATGGCGCCCTCTGCTGCCTCGAGCGCGCGGTTCTCGCCGCGTGCGAACTCGACACGCCCATGAGCGCGGTGCCCGCACCCTTCATGACCGACTTCACGTCGTTGAAGTCGACGTTGATGAGGCCCGGCGTGGTGATGAGGTCGGTGATGCCCTGCACGCCGCCCTGGAGCACCTGGTCGGCGGCCGCGAAGGCGCCGAGCACGCTGAGCTTGGCGTCCGCGATGTCGAGCAAGCCGGTCGTTGGGAATGACGATGAGGGTGTCGACCTCTTCGCGCAAGCTTCTCGATGCCCGACTCGGCCTGGTCCGCAGCGGCGTCGGCCCTCGAAGCTGAACGGCCGCGTCACGACGCCGACGGTGAGCGCGCCAAGGCCGCGCGCGATGCGCGCCACAACGGGAGCGCCGCCCGTGCCGGTGCCGCCGCCCTCGCCCGCCGTGACGAACACCATGTCGGCGCCGCGGAGGGCCTCGGCGATCTCGTCCTCGTGGTCTTCGGCGGCCTTGCGCCCCACCTCGGGGTCGGCGCCAGCGCCAAGGCCGCGCGTGAGTTCGCGGCCGATGTCGAGCTTGACGTCGGCATCGGACATGAGCAGCGCCTGCGCGTCGGTGTTGATGGCGATGAACTCGGCGCCCTTGAGGCCCACGTCGATCATGCGGTTGACGGCGTTGACGCCGCCGCCGCCGACGCCGACGACCTTGATCGCGGTGATGTAGTTCTGCGGTGCGGCCATGGCCTTCCCCTTCAACCTTAACGTTCAACTTGAGGGTTAGAGTTATGTCAAGCTGTCCTGCGTATGACGGTACGTCCCAAGAGCAGTTATCGGCGCAATTGCGCGGGCGTGTCGCGCTCGGCCGTGGCGAGCTTCAGTCGCTCTTGGTGATGGGCAGCGTTGGCGCGGAGACGTCGATGACGTCCGCCGTCGCTGCCTGGGCGGAGCCGAGCAACACCTGCAGCACTTGCGCCTTGAGCGCCGAATCTTCCGCACTCCCCCACTCAACGCGCGGCCCATCGGCGAGCTGGAACGAGACGGAGTCTTCTGTTGGCGCCGATATCGCGTTGACGCGCGCTCGCAGGTCGGCTGGCAGCGCCGCGATACACGCCGAGCGCGGCCTGCAGAACTTCTCGTTGTCCTGCGGAATGGCAAGCGTTGGCAAGTCCCGCGGGCACTGCGGCCGCCTTGCCCACTTGCACGCCCTCGTCGTCGACAAGCGTGAACCCGCCCGCCAGATCGGGCAGCGCAGCCACCGGCTCGCGCGACTCGAGCGTCACGACGAGCCCGTCGGGCCAACGCTTCTCGACGTGCGCCTCGCGCACCCCGGGGATGTCCTTCAGCTGGCTCGCGACGTGGCCAGTTGAGCAGGGTCGCGAGCGACTCGCCCTCTTGCGCGGTCGAC
The DNA here is from genome assembly GCA_963757685.1 of uncultured Actinomycetota bacterium. Classification (GTDB taxonomy): domain Bacteria; phylum Actinomycetota; class Actinomycetes; order Actinomycetales; family Demequinaceae; genus Demequina. The sequence goes on from CAVWSW010000007.1 coordinate 34,783, forward strand.
CACCGCGTTCACCGCAATCGGGATCCACAACGGTGCCGTAACCCGAGACCTGCAACCTTGGCGGGGTCGAGCGCAAAGACGGGAGACAGCAGCACGAGCCACACGCGCCGCGGCGACCAACAACACGTAGCCGAACCGCCTCCCCCACACGATCGCCCTGCGCCTTCGCGTCGGCGCGCCTGCGCTCCGCCTCGCGCTCGTCCCTGCGCTGCTCGAGCGGCGGCACCATCGTGGATTTCGCGCGGCTCAAGCGCCACTTGCAAGGCGGAAAGCGTTGACTTCGCCGTTTCAGTGAGCGCGGTTTCTGCCCGACGCTGTGGCGGCTGGGGCGCGCGCGTCGCGCTCTTGGTTGCTCTCCGACTTCGGCGCGCGGGCTTTGGTGCGGCCGGTCGCGCGGAAGGGCTCTTCGAGAGCGGCTTCTTCGCCTGCGCCTTCTTGGCCGGCGCCTTCGACGGTGTGGCCTTCGCGCGTGGCGCCTTCGATGGTGCAGGCCGTTGCGCCTCCGCGGGTGGGGTCGACTGGCGCTCGACTCTCGCCCACTGGGGCGCCGACGGCGGCCGCGTCGGCGTGCTCATCGCGCCTCCAGTTCGGCGAGAATCCAGTCGGGCGCGCGCGTGACGGTGCCCGAACCAACCGTCAAGACCGTGTCGCCTTCCTCGGCGAGTGCCGCGGCCGCGTGCGCGGCGCTCTCTAGCGAGTCGGAGACGACCACGGGGCCCGTCGATGCCCGCGGCGATGAGCTGCGGAGTCCACGCCAGCGATGGGGTCCTCGCGGTCGCCGTGAACGGGCGCGAGGACGATGTCCGCGTCTGTCCACGCTCAGCGCGGCGGCGAAGCCCGCGTGAAGGTCACGCGTGCGGGTGAACAGCGCCGGCTGAAACAGCACGACGAGGTGCCCCGCCCCCGCGGCCCGCGCGGCGGCGATCACAGCCGCGACCTCCGTGGGGTGGTGCGCGTAGTCGTCGATCACGCGCACGCCATCCGCCTCGCCGCGCAACTGAAAGCGTCGCCCCGTGCCCTCGAAACCCGCGAGCGCGGCTCGCAGCCCGCTCGGGATCGGCACCCATCTCCACGGCGGCGGCCCACGCCGCCGCCGCATTGAGCCGATTGTGATCGCCCGGAAGGGGCAACGTGAGGGGGAACGTCGACGCCTGCGGCAACCACGGCGTCGGCGTCACCGCGACGTCGAAGTCCTCGCCCACGCCGTAGGTGACCACGCGCACCCCGCTCGCCGCGGCGTCGGCGGCAATGCGCGCAACCACGGGGTCTGCGCCGTGGGCAATGAGCACCTCGCACGATCGCGCGAACTCGCCGAACGCACTGTGGAGCGCCTCGATCGAGCCGTAGAAGTCGAGGTGGTCGGGCTCGATGCTCGTGATGATGCGCGACGCGCGGGTGGTAGCGCAAGAACGAGCCGTCGGACTCGTCCGCCTCGACAACGCCAACGCCGCTGGTGCCCGCGTAGCCGCCAGCCACCGCGCCCTGGCACGCCGAACACGCGCGCGCCGACCGCGAAGCTCGCGTCGATTCCCGCGCCGTGCAGCGCGCGCGCCGTCATGGCCGACGTGGTGGTCTTGCCGTGCGAGCCCGCAACGGCAACGAGCGCTAGCCCTCGAGCGCCCACACGAGCGCCTCCGAGCGATGCAGCACGTCGAATGCCGAGCTCCCGCGCGCGCGCGAGTTCGGGATTGTCGTCGCGCATCGCCGTGGAGATCACCACGGCGTCGGCGCCCGTCAACGAGCGAGGCGTCGTGCCCCACGCGCACGTCCATGCCCGCTTCGCGCAAGGCCAAGAAGTACAGGCTCTCGCCGCGATCGCTGCCGGTGACGGCCACGCCCTGCGCGGCAACGAGGCGCGCGACCGCGGACATCCCCGAGCCGCCAACGCCGATGAAGTGCCACCTCATGCGAGCGCCGCCTCTGCGAGATCCGCGAGCCGCGCCGCGCCGTCGACGATGCCGACCGTCGCCGCGGCCTCCCGCATCGCCGCGGCCGCGTCCGCGTCGAGAACATGCGCTCCGCCGCGAGTTCAATCACGCGCGGCGGTGAGGTCGGCGTCGTCGATCAGTGTCGCGGCGCCCGCGTCGACCGCGGCCCGCGCGTTGAGCGCCTGTTCGCCGTTGCCGATGCGGCAGCGGCACGTACAGCGCGGGCAGCTGCAGCGCGGACACCTCGCACACGGTGCCCGCGCCCGCGCGGCACAGCACGGCCGACGCTGCGGCAAGGCCGTCGCCATGTCATGGGCGTATTCGGCGATCACGATAGGCGCCGCGCACGTGCGCCGGCAGGTCGCCCTTGCGCGCGCAGCGCCTCCTCGTCCTTGCCCCGTCCCGTGAGGTGGAGCACGTGAATGCCGTGGTGCACCAGCGTGGCGATCGCCTCGCGACATCGCCGCGTTGAGGCTCGCGGCGCCCAGGGAGCCGCCCGTGACCAGCAGCACGGGGGCATCGGCCTCCCAGCCGCGCGCGGCCGGGCGCGCGCTCGCGCGCTCCGCCCGCTCGCGCGGCTGAGCCATCGCGCGCGCGAGGTCCGCGATCTCGGCGCGCAGCGGCAAGCCCGGTGACGTGGGCGCCCTTGAGCGCGCGTGCCAGGGAAGGTGGTCGCGACGGCGGCGGCCAAGCGCGCGCCGTACTTGTTCGCGAAGCCGGGCGGGCGTTGGCCTCGTGCACCACCATCGGCACGTTGCGCCTGCGCGCGGCGCGGTAGGCGGGAGTGCGAGACGTAGCCGCCAAACCCACGACGGCGTCGGCCTCGTGTCGTCGAGAATCTGCGCGGCCTGCTTCGTGGCGCCGCGAGAATCGCGCGGGAAACCGCAGCGCGGCGCCGTTGGGGCGGCGCGGCATGGGCACCCTGTCGATGAGGCGAAGAGTCGACCCCTGCGCGCGGCACCAGCTCGGCCTCGAGCCCCTCCGCCGTGCCAACGGCCGTGACACGCGTGGCCGCGCGCATGAGCTCCTCGGCGGTCGCGAGCAACGGATTCACGTGACCGCCGGTGCCGCCGCCAGCGAGCACAAAGACTAGCCACGCCGGCCCCTGCGACAGCACGGCGATCGAGCGCCGCACCACGGACGGGCGCGCGGCAGAATGCCTCTGGCGCGCCTGGTTCGGCGCGCGCAAAGGCCATGAGCGCGCCCATGGCGGCCATCGAGGCGATGAGCGACGAGCCGCCGGAGGACACCAGCGGCAGTGGGACGCCCGTGACGGGCAGCGAGGCCGAGCACCACCGCGATGTTGATGCACGCCTGGCCAATGATCCACGCGCCGATGGCGCCGCCCGCGATCTGCACAAACGGGTCGCGGGTGCGGTGCACGATGCGGTTCACGGCGACGACCATCATCGCGAAGGCGAACAGCACCAGCAGGGTGCCGATGAGCCCGAACTCCTCGCCGATGATCGCAAAGATGAAGTCGTAGTCCGCCGCGGGCAGGTAGCCCCACTTCTCGCGGCTCATGCCGGGGCCGAGCCCCCACAGGCCGCCCGAGGCGAGCGCCCACGTGCCGTGCGTCGTCTGCATGCAGTCGCCCTTGGTGTCGCACGTTCGGGGTTGAGCCACGCGGAGATGCGCGCCGACCGCGAGACCGTGCGGCGTAGACGAGCAGCAACATCGCGCCGATGCCGAACGCGACAGCGCCGCCATGCCGAAGAAGCGCAACGGGCAGCGCCCGCGATCCAGAAGGCGGCGGCACACGATGATGGCCAGCACGATCGCGGTTCCCATGTCCTTGCCAGCCAACACGAGCCCGAGCACGACGCCAGACGCGATGCCGCCGGGCACCATGATGCGCTTGAAGGTGGTGAGCTTCTTGCGGAACGTCGACGAGCACGACGCCCAGGTACAGCGCGAGCCCCAGCTTGGCGACCTCGGAGGGCTGGAAGGTCACCGAGCCCACGCTTGATCCAGTTGCGGTTACCGCCCGACGGCGATGCCGCGCGGTCATCACGAGCACGAGCAGCGCGATCGCGCCGAACAGCACCCGCGGCGCGAGCCGCTTCCACGCCACCACGGACAGGCGCGAGCCGAACGACGAGCGCCACGAAGCCCAACGCAGAACGCCGCGAGCTGGATGAGGAACAGCGCGTAGGGGTTGCCGTCGGTTTCGCGAACGAGACGATCGACGAGCTCGACAGCACCGACGGCGAGGCCAACGATGAGCAGGATCGCCGTCGAGGCGGCCAGCAGGTAGTAGCGTGGCCGCCGGAGACGTCCATGCGGACGCCATGGTGCGAGGCTTGGCGGCCGCCGTAGCAGTCATCAACTCCTCCAGCGCCCTCACCTCTCGGCGAAGGCCTCGCCTCGGTCCGCGTAGTCGCGGAACTGATCCATCGATGCGCACGCGGGTGACAACAGCACGGTGTCCCCTGCCCGAGCCAGCGCGCGAGCGGCCGCGACGGCGCGCTCCATCACAGTGTCTCCCGGGCCGATGCGCACCACGGGGATATCTGCGGCGTGTTCCGCGAGCGCGCTCGCGAGCGGCTCTGGATCCACGCCGATGAGCACAACGCGCGCGCAGCCGTCGGCCGGATCTCCGCGCACGAGCGAGTCGAACGTCTGGCCCTTGGCGAGGCCGCCCGCGATCCACACGACGGACGTCGGCGCCAAAGCCGCCAAAGGCCGCCATGCACCGCGTGGGCGTTGGTCGCCTTCGAGTCGTCCACGTAGGTCACGCCGTCGAGCTCGCGCACAAACGCGGTGCGGTGGTGGTCAAGGGCGAAAGCCGGCGAGCCCGCGCGGACGGCGTCGGGCGCCACGCCGACGGCGCGCGCGAGCGCGGCGGCGCTCAGCGCGTTCGTGGCGAGGTACGGCGGCACGTCGCCCGCGACGAGGTGCGCGAGGTCGCTCACGTGACCCAGCTCGATCGCCTCGCGTGCGGCGCGTCGTCGTGGAACGCGCGGTCCACAAGGTGCCGTCGACGACGCCCAATTGCGAGACCGAGGGCGCGCCCAGGGTGACGCCGATCGCGCGGCACCCCTCGACGACGTCGGCCTCCTCGACCATGCGTCTCGATCGAGCGCGATCGCGCTGCCGGGTACACGCACGCGACCTGCACGTGGCGATAGACGCGCGCCTTGTCGGCGCGATACGCCTCGAGGGAGCCGTGCCAGTCGAGGTGATCGTCGTCGGCGTTGAGGCACACGGCCGCGTGCGGCGAGAGCGTGTGCGTGAAGTGCAGTTGCAGGCTCGCGATCTCCACGGCCACGAGGTCGCACTCCGCGCGCGCGGCGTCGATGACGGGAACGCCCATGTTGCCGCACACGCGCACGTCGATGCCCGCCGGCGGCCGCGATGGCGCCCACCATCTGCGTGGTGGTGGTCTTGCCGTTGGTGCCCGTCACGAGCACCCACGGCACGTCGCTCGCGGCGCACGCGCCACGCGAACTCCATCTCGGACCAGATCGGCGAGCCCCGCCGCCTCGCACGCGCGGATCGCGTCGCGAGTGGGGCGCGAAGGCGGCCGACGCCATGACGGCGTCGAACGTCGGCGAGATCCAGTCTCGGTCGACGCTCAGGTGGTCCGCGCCGCCGTTCGCGTCGACGGTGACGGCGGTGGCGCCGAGCTCCTCGCAGCGCGGCGACGGCGCTGGTGCCCGCCACGCCGATGCCAAGCACCGAGCACGCGCAGGTGCGCTCCGCGTCAGGAGTCGCGATCATGTCAGCATCAGCCATTACGGCAGTTGGACACCCACTCTTGGTAGAAGAGGCCCATGCCCAGCCCCGTGAAAGGCCCGCGATGATCCAGAACCGGGTCACGATCGTGACCTCGCCCCAGCCCAGCAGCTCGAAGTGGTGATGGAGGGGCGCCATCTTGAAGACCCGTTTGCCGCCGGTGATCTTGAAGAAGCCGATCTGGATCACCGAGCTCGCGACGATGATGACGAACAGGCCGCCGATGATGCACGCCAAGGATCTCGGTGCGCGTCACGATCGTGATGCCTGCGATCGCGCCGCCGAGCGCGAGGGAGCCCGTGTCTCCCATGAAGATCTTGGCGGGCTAGGTGTTCCACCACAGGAAGCCAACGCACGCCCCCGCGATCGCCGCGGCAAGGATCGCGAGGTCGCGCGGGTCCCGCACCTCGTAACACGTGCGGGGTCGACGTTCGTCGACGTGCGCACATCTGGTTGCAGCTGCCAGATGTTCACCAGCACGTAGGCGCCAAAGAAGATCAGCGCGCGCGCCCGTCGCGAGGCCGTCGAGGCCGTCGGTGAGGTTGACGGCATTCGACCACGCCGTGATGAGGAAGTTGGCCCACACGATGAAGCAGGATCGAGCCGACGGCGGGGCCCCAAATGGCCAGGTCGATGCGCCGTGTCCCTCAGGAACGAGATGGCGTTGGAGGCGGGGTGACGCCGTGCCGAGTCGGGAAACTGCAGCGCGAGCACGCCGAAGGTGATGCCCACGATCGCCTGGCCGAGGATCTTCTAGCGGGCGCTCAGGCCGAGCGAGCGCTCCCTGCGAGATCTTGATGCGTCGTCGAGGAAGCCAACGAGCCCCAGCCCGCACATGAGGAACACCACGAGCACCGACGAGATGTTCGGCGTGCGGCTCCGTGAGGAGATTGCCGCCGATCCACCCAGTCACGCGAGGCGACGATGATGACGAGGCCGCCCATCGTGCGGCGTGCCGCGCTTGGTGTGGTGGGACGCGGGCCCGTCCTGGCGAATGAACTGGCCGAACTGCGCTTGCGTTGAGGTAACGAATGAACAACGGCGTCACAAAGAGCGAAAGCATGAGCGCGAGATCGCCCCCGCGGCAACCACCGCCCTCATGCGTCCTCCTCACCAGTTCGTCGGCAAGCTCACACAGCCCGGTGCCGTGCGATGCCTTGACCAACACCGTGTCGCCTGCCGTGAGCCGCTCCGCGAGGTACTCGCGGGCCTCGCCAATGGTACCGACGAACGCGGCCTCGTCGCCCCACGAACCCTCGCGCACCGCCGAGTCGAACGCCGGCTTTGCGCCGTCGCCCACCACCACCAGGTGAGTCGATCCCGAGCCGCACCGCGTGGTGGCCGAGGTCGCCAGTGCGCCTCGCGAGAGCCTCGCCCATCTCGAGCATCTCGCCGATCACGGCGATGCGTGCGGCCTCCGCGACGCGACGTCGAGCAGCGCGCGGAACGCCGCGCGCATCGACTCGGGGCTCGCGTTGTAGCTGTCGTCGATGATGCGTGACGCCGTCGGCGCGCTCGCGTGACGGCCATGCGGTGCGCGCTCAGCGGGGCTGCGCTGCGCGACGAGCGCGCCGCGGCCTCGTCCGCGGTCATGCCGCACTCGAGCGCCACGGCGAGCGCGGCGAGCGCGTTCGTCACGTGGTGCTCGCCAACGAGCGTGAGCGTCCACCCGTGGGCCCGACGCTCCCCTCACCACCGGCACAAAGCTCGCCCTGCCCTTGGCGAGGGTCACGTCGCTGGCCCGCACGTCGGCGGTGCTCCGCTGCCCAAAGGTGACGACTCGCGCGGCGAGCGCAGCCATGGCCGCAACCGCGGCGTCGTCCGCGTTGAGGATGGCCACGCCCGCCCGGCACGAGGCCGCGACGAGCTCGGCCTTTGCGCGAGCGATGCCGTCCGGGCGAGCCGTAGCCGCCCGCGTGCGCGGTGCCCACCATGAGCACCACGGCGATGTCCGAGCGGCGCGATCGACGTCAGATACGCGATGTGCCCCGGGCCGCTCGCGCCCATCTCGAGCACCAGGTGGCGAGTCGACGAGTCCGCGGCGAGCACCGTGAGCGGCATGCCGATCTCGTTGTTGTAGCTGCCAACGGGCGCCACGACGTGCGGCAAGCGTCTGCGCAAGGAGGTCCTTGGTCGTCGTCTTGCCGTTGGAGCCCGTGATGCCGATGACCGTGATGTCGCCCTCGGTGCGCAGCAGCGCGAGGTAGGCGCGGGCAAGGGCGCCGAGCGCCACCTCGACGTCGTCGACGAGGATGTGCGGCGCGTCGACGTGCTGAGATACCAGGCACAACGTCGCGCCTGCGCGACAGCGCGTGCGGCAACGTAGTCGTGGCCGTCAACGCGCTCGCCGACGAAGGCGACGTAGAGCGACCCGGCGTCGCATCGCGCGAGTCCTTGACCACGGAGGTCACCACGCGTGTCGACGTCGGCAGCAAGCGTCGCCGCCGACGGCGTTGGCGACCCACTGGGCGGTGAGCGGCCTCATGAGCGTGCCTCGCGCTCGTCGGCTGCGTTCTCGCTCGGCCACGATTCGCGCGTGCGCCGCGAGGTACGCGTCGCGGTCGTTGTAGCGGTGGAACACGCCCGGCGATCTCTTGCGTGGGCTCGTGGCCCTTGCCGGTGACGATGACGGTGTCGCCCGGCCCGCCCAGTCGCAGGCCATACTCGACGGCGGCGACGCGCGGCTCAACCTCGTGCACGTCCGCGAGCGTCGGGGCGCACCTGTCTCGATGCCCTCGCGAATCGCGGCGCGGATCGCGGCAGGGTCTTCGGAGCGCGGGTTCTCGTCGGTGAGCACGATGACGTCCGCGAGGCGGGCCGCGATCTCGACCCATGACGGGCCGCTTGCCGCGGTCGCGATCGCCGTCGGAGCCAAAGATCAGGATGAGCCTGCCCTGGCGTGATGGGGCGCACGCCGCTGAGCGCGAGCTCGAGCGCGTCGGGCGTGTGCGCGTAGTCGACGATCGCGAGCGGGTCCACGTCCGATCGCTCGATCACGCGCTCCATGCGCCCGGGCACCTCGTGCGCGGTCGCCACTCCCGCGAATCGCGGCGTCGAGCGGCACTCCCGCCGCGTGGGCGGCCACGATCGCGACCATCGCGTTCGAGACGTTGACGAGCCCAGGCAGCGGGCTCGTCGCCGACGTGTCGCGTGCCGTCTGGAGCACGGAAGCGTGAATGGTAGAGCCAACGCCGTCGAGCCCAACGTCCGCGAAGCGTAACCACTCCAGTCGGCCGCCAGCTGGGCGTCGGGCCTTGTCGACACCGTCTCCACGGGAATGCGCACCGCGCGAGGCGAGCAGGCGCCCCCACTCGTCGTCGATGTTGATGACGCCGCGCCGCGCGCGCCCCGGCTCGAACAGCCGGGCCTTGTCGCGTCGAGGTAGCCCTCCATCGTGACGTGGAAGTCAAGGTGGTCCCACTGCAGGTTGGTGAAGACCGCCACCGCGAAGTCGACGCCCGCTGATGCGGTCGAGCGCGGCCGCGTGCGAGCTCACCTCGGTGACCGCGGCGGTGACGCCCTCCTCGAGCATGCGCGCGAGGAGGCCGTGCAGCACGGGCGCCTCGACCGTGGTGCGCGGCGACTCGATCGCCTCGCCGCGCACGCGCAGCTCCACCGTGCCGAGGATCCCGCGCTCGGCGTGGACCTGCGCAAGCGCGTTGTCGATGAAGTAGCTCGTGGTGGTCTTGCCGTTGGTGCCCGTGACGCCGACGAGCGTGAGCCGGTGCGACGGATCGCCGTAGACGAGGGCCGCGGCCTCGCCGATCGCTTTGCGCGGCTCCGTCCGTGAGCAACAGCGGCACCGTGACGCCCGCGGCGGCGAGGAGATCGGCGCCTGCCGCGTCCGTGAGGATCGCGGCGGCGCCGGCGGCGACCGCAGCGGCCGCCAAACGTCGCGCCGTGCACCTGAAGCCCGGGAAGCGCGCCAAACAGGTCCCCCGGGACCACGTCCCGCGAGTCAACGGTGACGCCGGAGACGGCGACGTCGTTCGGTAGCCCAGCCGCAGCGTCGGGCGCAGAAGGCGCGGCGCCAGCGCGAGCGGCCACCTCTGCGAGGCGGCGTGGCGTCACGACCGCTGGCCGCAAGGACATCTCGTGCAGCGCCATCTCGTTGATCGTCACTTCCACGTGATCGGGTACAACGTCGCCTTCGTCTGAGACGGCGGCACGCGCAGCTCCTGGAGAGCGAAGGTTGCGACGTCCTTGAACACTGGCGCGGCCACCTCGCCACCGTAGATCGAAGTCTTGGGGTCGTAGAGGATCACGGAGACGACGATACGCGGGTCGTCGGCAGGGGCGATGCCCACGAACGACGCGACGATGCACGTGAAGGACCCGTTGGCGCACGTGGCCTGCGCGGTTCCCGTCTTGCCTGCCACGCGGTAGCCGTCGATTGCCGCGAGCTGCCCGGTGCCGTCGCTGGTCACCGACTCGAGCATCGTCAGAACTTCGCTTCGCGGTCTTCTCCGAGACGACGCGCTTTGGCTCCTCCGCATCGCGCGGGAGTGAAGGTGCCGTCGGCGTCTTGAAAGCCCTTGACGATCGTTGGCTGCACCCGCACGCCGCCGTTGGCGATCGTTTGGTAGACCTGGGTGGTCTGGATCGCCGTCACCGAGAGCGCCTGGCCAAACAGCACCGCGTACTTCTGCCTGCCGTCCCACTTCTTGTAGTCGGCGAGGATGCCGTTCGACTCGCCGGGCAGGCCAACGTTGGTCTTGGTGCCGAGCCCAAATGCGGTGAGGTACTTGTAGCGCTGCTCTTGGCTCAGCATGGAGCCAATCTGCACGGTGCCGGTGTTCGAGGACTTCGCGAGCACGCCCGCGACCGTGAGCTTCTCGACCCCATGTTGTTCTGCGTCGTGGAACGTCTGGTCGTTGTCGGTCGTGAACTCGTAGGGCGCCTTGACGTGCGACGTCGGCGTGACGAGGCCCTCTTCGATTGCGGCGGCCATCGTGATCGATCTTCGCTGTGGATCCCGGCTCGAACACCGTCGACACGGCGCGCGAGCCGCGATCCTTCGCGTCAGTCGCGCCTGGATCGTTGGGGTCAACGCTTTTTGAGTCAACGAGCGCATAGATCTCGCCCGTCTTGACGTCGGACACCACCACTGTCGCTCGCGAAGCTCCGGTCTTCCGCACGGCTTCTGCCAAGCTCTGCTGGGCGTACCACTGGATGTCGCGATCGAGCGAACTCACCACCGTCTGGCCAGGTAACGCGGCGGTTTCCTCGTGCACGCCAGTGGGGATGACGGTGCCGTTACCGCCGCTCTCGTACGTGATGGAACCCGGCTTTCCCGTGAGGATGTCCTGGAACTCGAGTTCGAGGCCGGAGAGGCCCGTCTCTCCTGGTCCGTCGCTCGAGCCACCCATGAACCCCGTGACGTTTCCCGCGATCGCGCCGTTGGGGTAGATGCGGTCGCTCACCGCTTCCGGTTGCACGCCGCTGATGTTCTCTGCGTCAACGAGCGCCCACGTTTCCGGGGTGACGTCCTTGGCGATATAGACCCACGTGGAGTCGCCCACGAGCTTCGCCGCGAGTTCCGGCTCGTTGACACCAAGGATGGGCGCGAGGATCTTGGCTGCGTCGAGCGCCCCCGTCGCCGTGGCGGTGCCCCCCTCTGCACGCTTCCACTTGGCGAGCGCCTTCTGGTTCACGCCGATGTTGTAGCGGTCAACCGTGGTAGCGAGCACCACGCCGTTGCGATCGACGATGTCGGCTCGCGGCGTGCTGACCTCTTTGGTCACGAGCCGCTGCGCGAGCGCCGCCTTGGACAGCGCCTCGGCATCGACGCCTTGGATCATCACGAGCCGCGCGGCAAACACTACGAGCACAACGAGCACAACGAGCGAGAGCACGCGCTGGCGCACCACCGGGTCGCCGACGCGTGTCCTCGGCGCCGGTGCCATCACTTGCTCCCCGACTCGATGACGATCGTGTCAGCCAAGGAAATGAACCCAAACTGCCGTGCTGGCTGCATTCCGAGCCCCCGCGCGTCGGCGCCCAGCTGATCGGGAGAGGACTTCTGTTCAAGCTGCGTCACGAGCGATCGTGCGCTCCTCGTGGAGGTTCGCGATCTCGATCTTGAGGTCTCTGCGCTCGTACGCGCCGCCCGCCATCGACGTGTTGATGAAGAGAACGGCACTGAGCGCGCCAACGACGATGAGCGCGCAGGTCCACGCGAAGGGAACAAGCGAGCGCGCCTGTTCGGGCGCTGCCACGGCGCGCAAGTGGTCGCGGCGGCCAGGGTTTGGCGCCCCTGGTGCCCGACGCTGTGGCTGGGTTCGGCTCGAGGGCGCCGGCTTGGTGACCGGCACAAGCCGCACGCGCGGGCGCGGCGCGGGCGCGATGGGGCGCGGGTGACGCGCGGGTGCGGCGCTCATGCTGCCCTCCGCGATGCTGGGGTGGCACGGATGCGCTCGACGGCGCGCAAGCGCACCGGCTTTGAGCGGGGGTTCGCCTCGGCCTCGTCGGCTGACGCCTTCTCCGCGCCGCGCGTCACGAGGCGCAAGTACGGCTCGTCGTCCTCCGGGCACCACGGGGAGCCCAACAGGAGCCGAGTTCTCGGCGCCGGCCGCGAAGGCGTGCTTGACGAGACGGTCCTCGAGCGAGTGGTACGACATCACGACGATGCGCCCGCCCACCGCGGTGGCCTCGATCGCGCGCGGCAAGGTGCGCTCCAAGCACGTCGAGCTCGCTGTTGACCGCGATGCGTAGCGCCTGGAACGTGCGCTTGGCCGGGTTGGACCCCGGCGTGCGCGTGGCGGCGGGGATGCACGCGCGCACCAGGTCAACGAGCTGTCCGCTGCGCGTGACGGGGTCCGTGTCGCGGCGGCGAACGATGGCGCGCGCGATGCGCGGCGCGAAGCGCTCCTCGCCGTACACACGCAGGATGCGGATGAGTTCGCGCCTCGTCCGCGTCGCGCAAGATGTCCGCCGCGGTCGTGGGGTCCGCAGGGTTCATGCGCATGTCGAGCGGAGCGTCTTGCGCGTAGGAGAAGCCGCGGTCTGCCTCGTCGATCTGGAGCGAACTCACGCCGAGGTCGAGCAGGATGGCCGTCAACAGCGTCGGCCCGTGCAACGGCGAGCGCGCCGGCAATGTCGTCATATTCGGCGTGGTGGGCGCGGAAGCGGTCCCCGAAGGGCGCGAGCCGCGCGGTCGCGAGCGCGATCGCTTGAGGATCGCGGTCGATGCCGACGACGATCGCGTTGGGGCAGCGCATGAGGACGCCTCCGTGTGGCCGCCCATCCCAAGCGTGCCGTCGATCGCGACGGCGCCCTCGTGGGCAAGCGCAGGGGCGAGCAGTTCGACGCAACGGTCGAGCATGACCGGCGTGTGCCGTGGTGCTTCGCTCATGACGCCCTCATTGCTGTGTCGTCTCACGTCCTGTCGGTTACTACGGAGTGATGTGCGCCCCGGTCTCCCTCCGGCTTATCTGGCGGGGGGAAGTCCGTCAGAGCTGCGCGGGAGGAGGCCGCGGCGCACGATCACATGTCTTGAAAAACCTCCGCCGCGGTTGCGGCGTAGTCGTCTTCGCCTCGTGCGAGGTACTCCTGCCATGCGGTGACGTCCCAGATCTCCACGCGAGAACCCAGTCCCACCACCGCAACTTCCCTGTCGATGCCCGCGTACGCACGCAGCGGGGCGCTCAACATCATGCGGCCCTGCTTGTCCGGAACCTCGTCGCTCGCGAAGCCCAAGAAGTTGCGCAAGTAGTCGCGCGCGTTCTTGTTCTCGAGCGGCGCGCGGCGCAAGCGATCGTGAATCGCGTTGAACTCGTCGATCGGAAACAGGAAGACGCAGCGGTCAAGCCCGCGCGTCATGACAAGCCCGGAACCGAGCCGCCCGCGGAACTTCGCGGGCAGGATCAGCCGGCCCTTTTCGTCGAGCTTGGGCGTGAACGTGCCGAGGAAGACCCCTGTAGGTCCAAGACCGTGTTCAGCCACCACGGATCCCCTTTCAGCGCCACGACTCGCCATTGCCCTCCACTTTACTCCACTTCCCTCCACTTCGCTGACGATTTCACAACGATTTCGCGGCAATTGGCGTTGTTATGACCGACGCCATGAAGGGTTCCGCGCGCCCTGGTTCGGTAGGTCGCCCTCGACGTCGCATAGGCTCGACTCGGACAGCGAAGGAGCGTCATGACGAACCCGGTTCCCACACCGAGGAACTCGCGCACGTAGCCGAGTTGACGACGCGGATTCGCGCCATCGATCTCGACAGTGCTTTCCGGACTCGATTCGGCGATCACCGCAACGCTCGCGACGGTGCTCGCCGAGGGGCACGTGCTCCTGGAGGACGTGCCCGGCGTTGGCAAGACGACGCTCGCGAGGGCCTTCGCGGCGAGCGTCGGCGGCTCCGTTGGGCGCATCCAGTTCACGCCGGACCTGTTGCCGAGCGACGTCACCGGCGTCAGGATCTTCCGCAGCGACGACCACCGGTTCGAGTTCCGTCAAGGTCCGATCTTCGCGAACGTCGTGATCGCGGACGAGATCAACCGCGCGTCGCCCAAGACCCAGTCCGCGCTGCTCGAGGCCATGCAAGAGCGCGCAGTGACCGTAGACGGCGTCACGCGCAAGCTGCCCGCGCCGTTCGTCGTGGTCGCCACCCAGAACCCCATCGAGATGGAGGGCACGTACCCGCTTCCCGAGGCGCAGCGCGACCGCTTCATGACGCAGGTGTCCGTTGGGTACCCAAGCGCTCGCGACGAGATGGCGATGCTCGCAGCCACGACGGCGCGGATCCTCTCGCCGCGATCACGCCCGTGGCAAGCCTCGACGAGCTGTCGAAGGCCATCAGCGTCGCTCGCGCCATCTATGTGGCCCCCGCGATCAAGCAGTACATCGTCGACCTCGTGTCAGCCACGCGCACGGACCCTGCGTTGCGCCTCGGCGGCTCTCCGCGCGCGGCGCTGCAGTTGCTGTACGCCGCAAAGGCACGCGCGGCGATGGCGGGGCGCAATCACGTGCTTCCAGACGACGTCAAGGCGCTCGCCGTTCCCGTGCTCTCCCACCGACTCATCGCGAGCACCGAGTCCCGGCTGTCGGGCCGCACCACGCAGCAGATCATGCGCGAGACCGTCACCCGAACACCCGTTCCCGTTGAGGCCCGGGACGCACCTACACCTCGAGAGCGCGCGGTGGAGCACGCTCCGGTCTCGCAGTGAGCACCCCCGGCGACAAGCGCACGTCCACCGCGTTTAGCGCGCGCGGCGTGGGGCTTGGCACCGCCGGGCTCGTGTTTGGCTCCCTGGGCGTCGGCCTCGCCGCGCCAATCTTGGTGTATTGCGGAATCTTCATGATCTGCGTGTTTGCCGTCTCGTGCGTGTGGATGCTGCTGTCCGTCAACACGTTCGTCACGCGCTTCCCGTATGCGCGCCGCGAGGTCGTGCCGCACCCCCTGACTGCTGGCGTACCAGGGACGGTAACCGTCACTATTCGTTCCGACGGCTCGCGCACCTCGCGCTGGCGCCGCACCCTGACGCAGTCCCTCGACATCAGGGAACAGGCCGCGTCCGAGCTCACGGGCGGCATGGGCACAAAGGCGTCGGTCACTCGTGATGAGACCACGCTCACCCTCACGTATTCGCTGCTGCCGGCTCGGCGCGGCCGCTGGCCGCTCGGCCCTGCACTTGTGCACACCGCGGACCCATTCGGCGTGCTGTGGGCGGATACTGCGGTTGGCGAGGCCGAGCTCGTGCCCGTGTGGCCAGCTGTCGTTGACCTCAGTGGTACTGCTGGCGCGCTCATGGGCCTCGCGGACAGAATCGTGCTTGGCGCGCGCACCCCCTCCCCCGACGACGCGTCCCTGCGCGACTATCGCGAAGGCGACGATATGCGCAGGGTCCACTGGGCGTCGTCCGCTCGCCGCGGAACCATGTTGGTGCGCTCCGACGAGAGGGCCGGTCGCAGGCCAGCGACCGTCATCCTCGACTTGCCGCGAGACGCTCATGCGCTCGAGTGGTCCATCAGCGCAGGCGCGTCTATCGCGCTCTCCGTGCTCAGCTCTGGACACCCCGTGCGGATGCTCGGCGCTGGCCTCAGCCCCGACACCGTGCGCCACCTTGGCGAACATGGCACGGAAGCCGGCCGCGCTACCCTGCTCAACCAAACCGTGGACCTCACCGCGCCCGTTTCATCCGCCGCGGCAACCAACCAGATCGTGCGCGCAGCCCGCCAGGTGCGCCACGACGCGTCCCACGGCGAGGTGATCGTCGCCGTCGTTGAGCCGCTAGAGCGCGAATCTCTTGACGCGCTGTTGCCTATCGGCGACACCGGCAGGGCGTGGGCGCTCGTGCGCACCTCTGCCACCACGGAGGAGGCGGCTCGCGACACCGTGCGCGCTCTGCGCCGTTCCGGTTGGCGCGTCACCACGGTGAGCGCGACGAGCGATCTTGAAACCGTGTGGACGGCCCTCCTTTCAGCAGGAGATATCGAATGAGCACCACGCGCACCCCGTGGATCGTGACCGTGCTGATGGCGCTCGGCACGATCTTCGCGATGCTCGCCATGACCACGCTCGTCGACGGCACCGGGTGGCTCCGCACCATGGTCTTTGTGCTGACGCTCGTGACCGCGGCGAATCTCGCGGTGCGCGCGGCGACGCGCTCTCGGTTCTTGCCGACACTCGCCTCGCTCGCGACGGCGGTGGTGGTCATGATCCCGCTGTTTGCCGTCGACGAACTGGGCGCCAAGCGCCTGCTGCCAACGCCGTCGGCCATCGGGGATCTGTGGCAAGCGATTGCGGACGGCGCGACGTACGCGGCGAATAGCCCCGCGCCCGCGGAGGCGACCACGCCGCTCGTTGCGCTGCTCACCGGGTTTGCCGTGGCGATCTTCATCGTGGCGGATCACCTCGCCGCTTCATGGCGCGCGGTCGCCGTGTCCGGCATCGTCCTGATACTCCCCTGGACGCCCGCGATCTTCTTGCAGTACCAAGTCCCGATGTGGGCGCTCTTCGCAACCGCCGGCTGTTGGATGATCGCGATGGGCGCGGCGCGCTCGTCGATGGTCGCGCAGCGCAGCGCACCGATGACAGGGGCGGTCGTGGCCACGTGCGCCGCGCTGATCGTGACGGTCATGGTGGTGCCCGCGGCGCTCGGCGGTACCGGCTGGGGCGCAATTCCGCGCTTCGACGCGCCCGAATCCCTCGACACGTCCACTCGGCTCAACCTAGAACTTGACCTGCGCAACTCGCTCACCGTGAACTCGCAACAGGTCGTCATGTCGTACGCGAGCACCGGATCCCGGTCCGACACGTTCAGGCTCTACACCTACCGTGACTTCGACGGCAGCCGCTGGACGCGCGAGAAGGCGGATCCCACCGACAGCATCCCCGCATCGAGCGGCGTGCTGTGGCCGAGCCCCGCACCCGGGTGGGACGACGAGACCCCAGCGATCCTGTCAATCAACATTTCGCGCCTCGCGGAGCGCAATTTGCCCATCCCTACGCAGCCACGCACAGTCGATGTTGACGACTCGTGGACCTATTCGCCGTCTCGCGACGAGGTCACCACGAGCGGCAAGGGCACGCACAACATGCAGTATTCGATCGTGGCCGCGCTCGACTACTACTCGGCAGCGAACCTTCAGGAGTCCCAACAGGCGATTGAGGCAGGCACTGCCCCGGTGAGCGCGGCGTACACGGACGTTCCAAGCTCGGTGGACCTCGCCCGCTTCTCTGCCCTTGCAAGCGACGTCACGAAGGACGCGACAACGCAATATGAGCAGGCGGTTGCGCTCCAGAACTACTTGCGCGACACCGATAACTTCACCTACGACACCTCTGTGTCCCCGCACGATGGCGGTGACTCCGTCTCGACTTTCCTTGACGATCGCCGCGGATATTGCGTGCAGTTTGCGACCACCATGGTGATGCTTTCGCGCTCCATCGGAATTCCTGCACGCCTCGCGGTTGGCTTTCTTGGCGGCCACCTCGCAGACGACAACTCCTGGACGATCCGCTCTGGCGACGCCCACGCGTGGCCCGAGCTGTACTTTCCCGGTCAGGGATGGGTGCGCTTCGAGCCAACGCCAGCGGTGCAGACTGGCTCGGCGCCCGCATATACGGTCAAGACCTCGGACGTAGGCAACGCGCCCATTCCGTCCAACGCGCCCATCCCCTCGACGGCGCCAACTACTCCGGGGCAGACGGCCGGACCCAACCCCAACATCCCTACCGACACCACAACGGATGCTGGCGTCGCGTGGTGGTTGATCGCGATCGTGGCCGTCCTCGCCCTCGCGGCTGGCGCCACCGTGTGGCTGTTGCGGCGCCGTTCGGCGGCTCGCGTTGCCGCACAGGGCCCGGAGGCAGCGTGGGCCTCCCTTCGCGAGCACGTGCCCGATGACCTGCGCTGGCCGCTCTCGCTTACCCCGCTAGAGGCCGCGGAGCGCCTCGACAACGACGTACGCGCCACGGGCGCGCCCTTCACGGATGCGGCTTCGCTCGCACTGACCCAGTTGCGAGATGTGGTGAGCGACCACCGCTACGCGCCGCCAGAGTTCACAAGGGAATCTCCCTCGCAAGAGTGGTTGGCGCTCCAGGTACAGCGCGTTGCCGATGAGGCGAATGAGGCGGTTAGAAGTCGCCCTGATCGCGTCGACGCTCGAAGCGCTCTTCGACACGAGACATAAAGCCCTGGCGCTTCGCCTTCTTGGATGAGGTTCCCGACGCGGCCGTTGGCGTCGCAGGAGCGCTCGACTTCGCGGGTGCGAGCATGCCCCACAGCGCAAAACCGAGCATGATCGCAAAGCCGAGAACGCCAATAAAGATCAGTTGGGCGATCACGCCGCCGACGAGAACCGCGAGGCCGGCAAGAATACCGATGAAGGCAAAGGTCCACCGGCCACGCGGGCGCGCGGTCTTGGCCATAGCTGAATTGAGCTTGGGGTCCGCGCCGAGGTCGCGCTCAAGCTGTTCGAGCACACGCTGCTCATATTCCGACAGTGGCATAGCGACCTCCCTTCACATCACGGTGTGACCATTCTAGTTTGCCGGGGGCCAACGTGGCCACCCCTCGACGTTATGGTGAACGGGTGGCCCGCCCCAGCCGTTCCCCCCGTGCAACGTCCCTGGCATCAGGCGTGCCCCGCGGCGTCGACATCCCTATCGCCACGGGCGCCGTGCAACTTGTTGACGAGGCGGACGGTTCCGTCACGGTGTACGTCAACGGCGTGCCCTCGTCGAGCCTCCGTGAGGACACCTCGCTCGACTTCGAATACATGCGCCACGAGGCCGCGGCGATCGCCGCGTGGGACGCGCTACGCGACGATCATGCGTGGCTCGCCCTCCACATCGGCGCCGCCGCGTGCACGTTGCCACGGCACCTTGCCGCGGCGCATTCTGCCTCTCGCCACATCGCCGTTGACGTTGACGTCACGCTTGCAGAATTGGCCCGACGCTGGTGGGACCTGCCGCGCGCCCCTCGCCTTCGCGTGCGGGCTCAAGACGGGTTGGCCGCGCTCGCCGAACGGGCGGACGCGAGTCTCGACCTGATCGTGCGCGACGCGTTTGCGGGGACGCCGTGCCCCCGCACCTCGAGACCCCGGACTGGTGGGCGCACGCTCGGCGGGTGGTGAGGGACGGCGGGCTCGTGGTCGCGAACGTTGCGGTCATGCCCCAAGCGCCCGCGGCTGCCCGTGACGCGCACGCTGCTCGCGACGCGTTCGGCGCGGTGAGCGCGGTGGGTGAGCACGCGGTCCTGAAACGCAAGCGCCGCGGCAACGTTGTGCTCGTGGCTACCGCGCAGCCCCAGGGAGAACTGGCGGCGGCGCTTGGACGCTACGCGGCGTCGGCCCCATTGCCTACCGGCGTGGCTGCCAACTGGCTATGACCCGCCCGGCCCTCCTCCACACTTTTTGACCATCTACCTGCTGTCATACGGAGCGTCGGGCGCTCTACCAGGCATGACTCGGGGCGCCACCGTCACACCACGCAAAAAGTGTGGAGGAGGGACGCGGCGACGCCGGCGAAACGACAACAGCCGCCTTCCCACGAGGGGAAGACGGCTGTTGTGACAACTAGTGAGTTGCTACTAGAGGACGTGAACGGCCTCTGCCTGGGGACCCTTGGGGCCCTGGGTGACCTCGAACTCGACGCGCTGCGCCTCTTCGAGGGTCTTGTAGCCATCGGACTGAATCGCGGAGTAGTGGACGAAGACGTCGGCGCCGCCGCCGTCCTGGGCGATGAACCCATAGCCCTTCTCAGCGTTGAACCACTTCACAGAACCCTGTGCCATGAACTTTCCTTAATCTGTACTGCCCTGGGGGAAGCGGGGACACTGCGTCCCGCTCGTTGCCGCAATGCCTCGTCCCAAGTCAATCCAGACCGGTTCTTGCACACTACGTTCAACCACGTCAAGTGTGGCACATTTATTGGCCTGGGGGCAGATCCCACCGCTGTTGGGCGAGGAATTTCTCAAATTCGGCGCCCAATTCGTCTGCGGAAGGCAGTGGTCCGTCCACCTGAATGCCCTCTCCGCGTGACTCTTGGAACGCGTCGTACTGCTCTTCGAGCACACCAACGAGCGCCTGGATCTCGTCCGAATCGCCCATCTGGCGGTCGATTTCCTCTTGCGCCTTCGCGGCGGCCGCGTCCAAATCCTCGGGCGAAGTTCGAGGCCCGAGAGGTCTTCGAGCGCCCTTGAGCGCGCGCTGCGCGGCCTGCGGATACGCGGACTGAGCAAGGTAGTGCGGCACGTGAACCGCGACGTTGACGGCGGCGATATCCCACTGGCCAAAGCGGTATTCCATGAGGTTCTGCGCCGACGCGGGCACGGTCACGGTGCCGAACAGGCTCGGCGTGTCCGGCATGAGGTCTTGCCGCGTGCCGTGAATGGTCACCGAGATGGGGCGCGTGTGCGGCGCCGCCATGGGGATGCCGTGCGCGCCAAGCGGTGAGGCCAACCCAGGCGCTCCACGATGCCGCGCACTGTCGCGAATGTAGCGCTCCCACTTCACGTCGGGCTCAAAGCCGTGCAGCAAGAGGAAAGGGCGTTCCGCGCAGCGTCGCGCACCATGTCGAGATCCAGGTACGGCTCGTCATAGGCGGTCCACTCGTTGACGGAGAACGTCATCTCCGGCCTGCGCGAGCGGTAGTCAAGGAGCGCGTCGATGTCGAAGGACGCCACGGTGATGGGCTCGGAGCCCGCGCAAATGCTCGGCGACGATCGCGCCCGCCTTGCCCGCGTCGATGAACCCGCGCAGCGAGTGCACCAGCACGGCGCCCTCGGTGGGCGCGCTTGCCGCCCACTGCCGCCACGCCGTCGGCGTTCCACTTCACGAGAGACTTTGCCATTCGTCCAGTCTTACACGGCGCGGCGTCGCCGCTCGCACGTTCTCGCCGCCCGCGAACACCGGTGTTCACACAGGGCCCTTCATCCTGCGATAATGGATGACTGCTTTTCCATGGCAACGCAGTATGGGCGAGGGGTAGTACCAATGCAGGACGATCGCAGCGTCACGACACAGAGCTCTGGCATCGAAGCCGAGCAGGTTGTCGTTGACGTGTTGTACTCGCGGCTCGACGCGCTGCGCGACGAGGCTGGAGAGCGGCTAGGCGAGATTCGCCGTACGGGCCCCTCTGGCTCACCTCAGAACCGCTCGGAGCGCGACGCGTTCGCCACGCTCTACGAGGACCGCATCGCGCAACTCGACGCGGTCGAGGACCGCTTGGTCTTTGGCCGCCTCGACCTGTTGAATGACGAGCGCCTCTACGTAGGCCGCATCGGCCTCTCCGACGCCGACCACGCTCCCCTGCTCACCGACTGGCGCGCCCCTGCCGCGCGCGCGTTCTACTCGGCCACCGCCGCGAACCCGTCTGGCGTCATCAAGCGCCGCCACCTGACCACCCAGGGCCGCGTCGTCACCGCCGTCGAGGACGACGTGCTCGACGTGGACGCGCTCGAGGAGTCTGGACTCGGCGAGACGCTCGCGGGCGAGGGCGCGCTGCTCGCGGCGCTCGGCGCGCGGCGCACCGGCCGCATGGGCGACATCGTCGCGACCATCCAGGCCGAGCAGGACGCGGTGATCCGCGCTCCCTTGACCGGCGCGCTCGTGGTGCAGGGCGGGCCCGGCACCGGGAAGACGGCCGTCGCGCTGCACCGTGCGGCCTATCTGCTCTACCACCACCGCGATCTGCTCGAGTCTCGCGGCGTGCTGCTCATCGGCCCGTCGCAATCGTTCCTCCGCTACATCGACCACGTGCTGCCCTCGCTGGGCGAGACCGGCGCGGTCTCGACGACCCTCGGCGGCCTTGTGCGCGGCACGGACACGTCGACGCTACGAGCGCGACGACGTCGCCGAGCTCAAGGGCCGGCTCGTGATGGCCGACGTGGTGCGGGCCGCCGTTCGCGAGCGCCAGCGCGTGCCGCGCACGGATCAGGAGTTCCGGCTCGACGGCCGGCGTGCTCGTACTCAGGCGCCACGACATTCGCGAGGCCCAAGCGCATGCCCGACGCGATGGCAGGCCCCACAACGAGGCTCGCGCCGTCTTCGCGAAGGACATGATCAGGCGGCTCAGCGCGCAGCTCGCCGAACAGCTCGGCGAGTCGATCGACGCGGACGACCGGCGGGAGCTCGAGCGCGACGTGCGCGAAGACAGCCGCGTGCGCATCGCGATCAACCTGTGTTGGCTGCCCGTCACCGCAGAGACGCTGCTTGCGGGACCTCTTCTCGAAGCCGCACCTGCTCGCGAACGCGACCCGCACGCTTGAGCCGCGACGAGCGTCGGCTGCTTGCGCGCGAAGCGGACGCGCCGTTCACCGACGCGGACGTGCCGCTGCTCGACGAGGCCGCGGAACTGCTTGGCGAGATGCCGGGCGGTGGCCGCAAGGGGCCGACCAAGCCGAGCAAGGACGAGATTCGGTACGCCAAGGAAGTGCTCGAGACCTTTGGCGCGAGTCGATGATCAAGGTCGACGCCGAGGTGCTCGCGCAGCGCATGCAGGGCGGCACCATCGCGCTTGTCGGTCGCCGAGCGCGCGTGGGCGGACCGCTCGTGGACCTATGGGCACGTGGTGGTTGACGAGGCGCAAGAGCTCAGCCCCATGGGGTGGCGCATGCTGCTGCGCCGGTGCCCCACGCGCTCGTTCACGATCGTTGGCGACGTCGCCCAGGTGGCCGCGCCCGCCGGCACCCGCTGGTGGCCGGAGACGATGGACCCGTTGTTCACGCAGTCGTGGACGCTGCGCGAGCTCACGATCTCCTATCGCATCCCTGCCGAAGTCGCGCGGGCGGCGCAGTCGTTTGCCGCCGCCACCAGCCTGCCCGTGAGCGAACTCAGCGCGGCGCGCGAGGTGGACGACGCGTTGGTGATCGTGGCCGACGCGGATGCCTCGCGCACGGGCGGCAGCCATCGCACGCGATGAATCCGCTGCGCTTGCCGCCACGGGCGGCGGGCTCGTTGCGGTCATCGCCGACGGCTCGCGTCACGCGGATATCGCGGAGGCGCTCGCTGGCGCGGACGTCACGCTCATCGACCCGCGCGAATCAAAGGGCCTCGAGTTCGACATCGTGATCGTGGTGGAGCCGGCGCAGATCGCGGCGCGGCCGGGCGATCTCTATGTGGCGATGACGCGGCCAACTCAGCGCCTCGTGTTTGTGCATTCGGAGCCGTTGCCGGACGGGCTCGCATAAACCTCGTGGCCGACGACTGGTTTGGTAACCGCACCTCCGTACGGGAGAATGGCGCCCGTGCGCGCACTCTTCCTTGAAAACCTTTCCCCACGAGCCACCGAGATTCTCGAGGCCGCCGGCATCTCCGTCGAGAACCATGTTGGGGCCATGGATGAAGACGAACTCATCGATGCCCTCAAGGGCGTTGAACTCATCGGCATCCGCTCCAAGACCCAGGTGACGGAGCGCGTCCTCGCCGCGTCCACGGACCTCATCGGCGTTGGCGCCTTCTCGATCGGCACCAACCAGATCGACCTCGCCGCCGCGGCACGCCTCGGCATCGCGGCGTTCAACGCGCCGTTCTCCAACACGCGCTCGGTGGTGGAGATGGCCGTGTCCGAGATGATCTCGCTGACGCGCCGCCTTCCTGACGCCAACAAGTCCATGCACCAGGGCATCTGGAACAAGAGCGCAGACGGCGCCCACGAGATCCGCGGCCGCACGCTCGGCATCGTCGGCTACGGCAACATCGGCTCGCAGCTGTCCGTGATTGCCGAGGCGCTCGGCATGAACGTGATCTTCTACGACGCTGCTGAGAAGCTCGCGCTCGGCAACGCCACCAAGATGGAGACGCTCGAGGCTCTGCTTGCGCGAGGCGGACATCGTCACGCTTCACGTCGACGGACGCCCTGGTAACTCCGGCTTCTTTGGCGAGCACCAGTTCAAGTCGATGAAGCCGGGCGCGTTGTTCCTCAACCTGTCACGCGGCTTCATCGTCGACGTCGACGCCCTGCGAGAGGGGCTGCTTTCCGGCGCCATCGGCGGAGCGGCGGTCGACGTGTTCCCCGAGGAGCCAAAGAAGAAGGGCGACCCCTTCATCTCCCCGCTGCAGAACCTGCCAAACACGATCCTCACGCCCCACATCGGCGGCTCCACGGAGGAGGCGCAGCGCGACATCGGCATCTTCGTGGCCACGCGCCTGCGCGACTACGTGAACAACGGGTCAACGGGGCTGAGCGTGAACCTGCCGAATCTCGCGGTCGACGCTGCGTCCGGATCGCACCGCGTTGCGCACCTGCACGTCAACGTCCCCGGCGTGCTCGCCACGGTGAACCGCGTGTTCGCCGAACACGGCGTGAACATCGACGGCCAGCAGCTCGCCACTCGCGGCGAACTTGGCTACGTGATCTCCGACATCGCCTCTGGGCTGACGAAGGACGCCGTCGCGCGCGCTTCGCGACATGCCAGAGACGGTGCGCTTGAGGGTGCTCTCATAGCCGCTGAGGCGACCCCCTTCGCCCAACTCGGTCTCCCCCAACCGTTGGTGGCCGCGCTCTCACGCAACGACATCGTGGACGCGTTCCCCATTCAGGCGGCGACCATCGCCGACGCTCTTGCCGGGCGCGACGTCCTCGGCAAGGCCCGCACGGGGTCCGGCAAGACGCTCGCCTTCGGCTTGCCCATGATCGCTCGCTTGGCCGACGCTGGCGCGCCACAGCGCAGCCGTCCCCTTGGGCTCGTGATCGTCCCGACGCGCGAACTGGCGATGCAGGTCAACGACGCGCTCGAGCCCTACGCGCACGCGCTTGGGGTGTCGCTGCGGCTCGTTGCCGGCGGACTGTCGATGTCCCGGCAGATTCAGGCTCTGGAGCGAGGCGTGCACCTGCTCATCGCGACTCCGGGCCGGCTAGCGGACCTCGCGCGGCAGGGCCACGCGAAGCTCTCCGACGTGCAGATCACGGTGCTCGACGAGGCCGACCACATGGCGCAAATGGGCTTCATGGAGGAGATCACCGAGATTCTCCGCAAGACCCCGCGCGACGGGCAGCGGCTGTTGTTCTCCGCGACGCTCGACGGCGACGTCGAGGCGCGTCATCGCAGACTGGATGCACTCCCCCGTGCTCCACGACGTCACCGAGGCAGAGGCGCCCGCCCACGTGGAGCACGTTGGTCTCAACGTCCCGCCGCACCTCAAGTATCAGCTCGCGACCCGCATCGCCAACCGCGGGGGCCGCACCATCGCCTTTGTGCGCACCAAGCTCGCCGCGGATCGGATCGCCGAGCAGATGCGCAACGCCGGCGTGCTCGCGGTTGCCTTGCACGGCGACAAGCCGCAAGCGGAGCGCACCGCGGCCATCACGGGATTCCGCGCGGGCCAACTCCCCGTGCTCGTCGCGACCGACGTCGCGGCGCGCGGCATCCACGTTGACCACGTGGACCTCGTGCTGCAGATTGACCCGCCCGTTGACCCCAAGGACTACACGCACCGCGCGGGCCGCACCGCGCGTGCGGGAGCCACGGGCCTCGTGGTGACGATGGTGTTGCCTCACCAGCGCAAGAGCACCGACAACATGTTCGCGGGCGCCGGCATCGATCCCCTGTTCCGCAAGATCAAAGGCGACGACCCTGAGTCGCTTGCCATCATCGACCGCCTTACGGGGGCGAGCGCGCCAAGTGGAATCCCTGTAGACGCCCCCGCGGTCAAGGTAGACGAGCGGGACTGGCGCGCGAATCGCGACGCCGGCCGTCGTAGCGCTCGCGTGGCGCACAACGGGGCCGGCCGCCGCGCTCCCGCTCAGGGCTCGCGTCCCGATCGTGGGCGCCCGGACCGTGGAGCTCCTCAGCGCGCCGGGGCTGGCCGTAGCGAAGAGTTGAGTAAGCGAGAGGCGGAGCTGATCGCTCGCGAGCGGGCACTTGCAGAACGCGAGGGTGCACTCACCGAGCGCGAGGCTGCGGCGCAGCAGAAGGCGGCAAGCAAGAAGACGTCTAAGGGCGAGGGCTGGGCCAAGTCAAAGCCCAAGGCGGGTTACAAGAAGGCTAAGCCTCGGAAGCCGCAGTCTCACTGACGGTGCCCGATTTGGCGGCATCCTCTTCGCGCAAACGCGTGATCTCGGCCTCAAAGTCGTCGAGCGAGTCATATGCGCGGTAGACACTCGCGAACCGCAAGTAGGCGATCTCGTCCAGCTCGCGCAGTGGCTCGAGTATCGCGAGCCCAATGTCTAGCGCGTTGAGTTCTGCTTGGCCATTGGAGCGCACGGTTTCCTCGACGCGTTGCGCGAGCACCGCGAGGTCGTCATCCGACACGGGCCGTCCCTGACACGCCTTCTTGACGCCAGAGACGACCTTCTCGCGGCTGAACGGTTCGGAGACGCCCGAGCGCTTCAGCACGGTGAGACTTGCCGTCTCAACCGTGGTGAATCGCCTGCCGCACTCTGGGCATTCGCGACGTCGGCGAATCGACGAGCCGTCATCGGCCGTACGGGAATCAACTACGCGCGTGTCGGCGTGCCTGCAGAAGGGGCAATGCATGCCTTGAGTGTGGCATGCCGTCGCGCGCCCGCGTTAGTCGGCCGTTAACCGACCACCTACCCCTCGACGCGTGCCTAGGGCACGCGGAGAATCTTCACCGGATCCAGCCGGGCGGCGCGCAACGCGGGCGGGACGGCGCCCGTCAACGCCGCGACCACCATCAGCACCACCACCCCTAGAGCGAACTCCCATCCAGGAAGTGCCCCCGCAACGATGACCGTGACGGCCAAACCGACAGCCAGCCCGATCACCACACCAACCACCGCACTCAGCCCCGCTGTAGCAAGCACCTGGATCACGATCGCGCTGCGCGTGGCGCCGAGTGCGCGCCTGCGCCCAATATCGCGGACGGTGCCGGTGACCCGTGCGTACTCGACGGAGCCCACGAGCACGAGCACCGTGATGAGCAGCGCGGAGACGGTGAGGACGGCGCTCCTTGCCATCTGGCTCGAGATATCCGAGGAAAGTTGTGCGAGTTCAGTCGAGGTGTCAATGTGCACTGCGGCGGGATTGTCCGCGATGATCGCGGCCCTGACAGCATCGACTACCGAAGGCAGTTGCGAGACATCGCTCACCTCCACCCACAGGCTAACAACGCGCCCGTCGCCGTCGGCGGCCACCAGAATGTCGCCGTTGAGGTCATCGAGCGGCGCGGCGGCGTGAAAGCCTCCAATGACGGTCGCCGCCCGACCTCTCCCCGCGACGGCGCCTACGCCGTCGCCCAGACCGAGCGTCGTGGCAATTCCGGGGCCCGCCGCGGCCATTCCCGGTGCCAATACGTCCGACGCCGCGGTGACGGAGATCGTAGGGGGTAGGTCGCCGTAATAGAAGCGGGCTGGCGCCAAGGCACCTCCGGGGATGGAAGACGCCGTGACATCCAGCGCCGGCCCCACGCCAAGTGCCCACTCAACGCCCGTGATGCTGGACACCACCGGGACGGAAAGAGAGGATAGGTCCGCCTCGCCCTGTGCGTCCGTGACAGTGATCAGACGGCCCTCCGGGGAGTTGAAGCGGTCGACCGTCGCCTGCTGGCTCGCGAGCGCGATCCCGGTGGTAGCGAAGATAGCGATCGTGGCGCCTGCAAGAATCAGTACCGAGACCAGGCTGGGCGTGAACGGCGAGCGAAAGCGGTGCACAGCGTCGAGCACAAAGAACCGCGCGGGTGGCCGCGCGGTCATGATTCGAGCCTCAAGTGCTCCCCCGCAGTCGCGGCGCGCGCCTCGTCGTGGGTGGCCACGACGACGGTGGCTCCCGCCGCCGCCGCATCGCGCAGCGCATTCCACACGATGTCGGCTGACGCTTCGTCGAGGTTGCCGCTCGGCTCATCCGCGAAGATGATAGCGGGATCCTTGACGAGCGCCCGGCACAGCGCGAT
Source organism: uncultured Actinomycetota bacterium (assembly GCA_963757685.1). GTDB lineage: Bacteria > Actinomycetota > Actinomycetes > Actinomycetales > Demequinaceae > Demequina. The sequence continues at coordinate 62,748 of CAVWSW010000007.1, forward strand.
GCGTTGCGCCTGACCGCCGGAGACCTCCCCTGGCAGGTGCGCGGCGCGGTCCCCAATACCAAACCGCTCCATCAACTCCACTGTGCGGTCGTGAGCGGCGCGTGGCTCCATCCCCGCAAACCACGCCGCCTCGAGAACATTGTCTTGCGCGGTGCGCGACAGGTCGAGCACCGCATCTTGAAAGACGAAGCCCACGTGGCGGGCACGCAAGTTTGCGCGCTCGCCGTCGGAAAGCGAGTGCACATCGATTCCGTCCCACACCACGGCTCCAGAAGACGGTGCGAGCATGAGCGCGAGCAAATACAGCAGGGTTGACTTTCCAGAGCCCGACGGCCCCGTCACCGCGGTGAGAGAGCCCGGCTCGAACACGTGGTTCAGTTCGTTGATTGCCGGCGGCAGCTCCGCCCGGTAACGGTGCTCTAGGTCCGCGACCGAGATCCTCATTTCACTCGCCAGTGGCTGCAGTTGTCACAAGCACGCGCTCGCCAACTTCGACTCCGTCGACGATGCTGGCGCCGTTGTACGACGCCTTGATCGCCACGCTTCGACGCTCACCGCCCTCCATCGTCACGTAGGTGGCGCCTTCAGCGTCGGCTCCTATTGCCGTGGTGGGCACCTGGGAACCCGAGGTCTCGGGAGAGATCACGAGCATGCCAGGCAGCACCGCTTGACCTCCGACGGTCACGGCGTCTGCGCAGTCACGGGCACATATCGAGTCCGCTCCGGCGGTGGGCCGCAACAGCGCAATCGTGGTCCCGGTATCTGGGTCGGCAGCAAGGCCCGCCACCTCGGCGTCCCAGTTTGTTGACCCGGACGTGATGCGCACAGGCATCCCCTCCACGGTGCGCCCCACGTCCTCCGGGAGCACTCGGAAACTGAACTCGGGCTCGCCGGCGGGGCCCACCAGGAGCTCATCGCCGGGTTGTACGCGCATACCAATGCTCACGTCGGCGGCGGGGGCCAACTGGGTAGGCAGCGCGGGGACAAAGATGATACGACCGAGCGGCACCGTGCCGTCCTTTGGCTGGCCGAGTGACGCGGACCACCTGTTGACGGCCGCGAGAGTGGACTGGCCAAACTTGCCGTTGACGGAGCCAGGGGCGTAACCCTGCTCCGCGAGGAAGCGTTGAAGTTGCGTGATGTCGGCGCCGTGGTCGCCGCTGCTCATGGTACGAAAGGCCGGAACCTCACCGGCGGCGACGACTGCGGGCTGAAGGTCCACTGAGTAGGCGACGTCGCCAGCCTTGAGCGTCGATCCTGCGGCCTTGACGCCAAGCTTCGTGAGTGTGCCCGAGTATCCGTTCACACCAACCGGGGAAGCGGGCCATGTGGCGTCTATCCCGTAGTCCTGGGTGACCTCAACGGTTCCCGAGACGACGTCGACGGTCGCGGTCTGGGTTGTCGGTGCTGACACGGCTGGAGGTTGCGTGGAGGCGGTGGCCGCCCACCAGCCCGCACCAGCCGCAATTACCACCGCGAGCGACCATGCCGCGAGCGGTACCCACCTGCGTCGCGTCTCTACCTGCTCCATGCGGCCCTACCTCCCTGGTATCACCGTATATGTAGGGGACGCGTGAGCCCCTACGGAAGGGCCCGCGATTCACGAGGGGCGAGCTAGGACCCTGAGTAGCCAAGGCGCCACGCTTCGGCCTCATCAGGCTGCGGGCATTTCCCGTCAGCGGTCTGGACGTCGAAACCCGCCAGGTACACATCCATGAGGGGGTTCCATGACTCGCCCGAGTAGTTCTCCACCCACTCGTCTTGAGAGGGCGGTTGCGAGATGTCATACCCCTGCTCGCGAAGACACTGTGCCTCTTCGAGGTAGAGAACGTACAGTCCCTGCAGCAACTCAGCCGTGGCTGGCGGCGGTTTGGGCCGCTCTCCAACTTCGTCAACGCACTCCGCGTCGAGGAAGTCTTTCACGGGCCTGCCCTCCGCGAACGCATTGTCGATGGCGTGATCGGGGAGTTCTTTGGCATCTGCGCCGTATTTCCGAGCGCACGCGATATACCGCGGCGCCCAGTCTGCATACGCGGCCTCGTAGTGGTCGTAACTGTCAGGCCCCCATGACGTCGAGGGCGAAGCGACCGGAGAGCCACCGGTCGTGCAACCCGCGAGTACGATGACAAGCCACGGTGCACACACCCAGCCGCGGCGTGCGACTAACCGAGATTGACGCAACTGGCCGTATTTGTCGTGAAGTCGAGGTTGGACGCGACTCTCCACTGGCCGCCCCCAGGGTATGTGCCGTTGTCGTAGACCCATCGATAGGACGATGTGTAGCCATTGCTTTGAGGCGCACTCGAATAGTCACCAGGACCGTAACTCACGCCATCACCACGCTGATATACCGACAATTTGCCCCAGTATCCTGATGCGCAACTCTTAGTGTGGACTCCGCTGTCTTCAAATGCATACGCAGTGGCGCCGACCCCTGTTACGAGTCCGAGAACCATGACGCTGACTACCGCAGCACGTCCTTGAATTCGACCTCTGAACACATTTACCTCCCCGAGCGAGACTTCCTCAGCATTTCGGACGCTAACAGTCACTGCCCCGTCAGGCAACCGCTAGTGCCCCCTTGGCCGCACGAACTCCATCAGAGCCAGCGAGCAAGTCTGCAACGAAATGACGTACCCCACCCGCGCTAGTCGGCCGCGCTCCTCCGCCTACCCGTCGACCTGCGGAAGTAGGATCTGCTCCCCCGACTGCAGCTGACTCCCGTCCATCGCGTTGACGTCTTGGATTTGCGCCATGGTGTCGCGAACGTCCCTGCCCTCTGGTGTCAGGTTCGCCGCGACGTTCCATAGCGTGTCGCCGTCGGCAACGGTGTACGTGTCCAAGCTGAATGGGGGTGCTGTTTGCGTCCGTCGCGAAAGCTTTCGGCGCGAACACGGCCGCTGCAGCAATGACCACGGCGATCACCACGGTGCGACGCAAGCGTGCGCGACGCAACTGCATGGTGCGGGTGTTGGGAGCGTAGATCGCCATGTGAGTCACCTTCCGTGTCGCACTTCGACGTTCGAACTGCGTATTCGAACACGTGTTCGTTCGAACATCTGTTCTATTTGTACCACCACGGTGCGACACGCGCAAGAAAAAATCGAACACATGTTTGATTTGTTGCTCAAACTGCCCTACCGTCATGACTACAGCACATCAGTGGGGTCTGACATGGCCCGCGATGGTTTTGGACCGCAATGGATAAGGGAGTCGACATGAGCAACGGCGCAGACGTTCACAAGGGCACCGTGCACGAGTTCCCAGACGTGGACAACGGCGAGGCCCTCACGGCGCGCCAACGCCTCATCCTTGAGACCATCCGTGCGTCGGTCGCCGATCGCGGCTACCCGCCGTCGATGCGCGAGATCGGCGAGTCCGTTGGGCTCACCTCCACCTCGTCGGTGACCCACCAGCTGTCGTCACTTGAGGCGAAGGGCTACTTGCGGCGAGACCCGCACCGCCCGCGCGCCATCGAGGTCGTCATGCCGGATGCCGCCCCCGCACCCGCCCAACCCAACGTGGTGGCACTGCCCGTCTCGAGCGTCGGACCAAAACACTGTTGATGTGCCGCTCGTTGGCCGCATCGCGGCCGGTGGGCCCATCCTCGCCGATCAGTCGGTTGAGGACGTCTGTCGCGCTGCCGCGTCAGCTCACGGGCCAGGGCGACCTCTTCATGCTCACGGTCTCCGGCGACTCGATGATCGACGCCGCGATCTGCGACGGCGACTGGGTGGTGGTTCGCCGCCAGAACACGGCAGAGAACGGCGACATCGTCGCCGCGCTGCTCGACGACGAGGCGACGGTCAAGACGTTCCGCAACAAGGACGGCCAGGTGTGGCTCATGCCGCACAACCCCGCCTACACGCCCATCGACGGCACGCACGCCAGCATCATGGGCAAGGTCGTCTCGGTCATGAGGAAGCTGTAGCTGCGGCAGCTCTAGCCCTCGCTACTGCTCGACGCCAGCCGTCTTGCCAGTGGAAGCCGCCTATGATCGCGTCGCTGCATGGCCTTCATCGCGTTCGCGATGGTGGTCTGGTAGATCCGAGACTCGTCGGTGGTGGCCTTCTCCGCGAGTTCGCGAGAGCCCTTCTCGAAGTGCGCAAGGTACTCGGCGAAGCGCTCGCGCTCGGCGAGCTGGCCGCGCGTGAACTCGTCTGACGGAGCGTCGGTCATTGTGGGCCTCCAGGCTACGGCGGTGAACGCACCCAAGCCTATTGGGCGCGAGACCTACGCGGACGCCTCCGCGTCGAGCCGTCGCAGCGCGGCGAGCACCACCTCGCGGTCGGTTGTTGGCCACAGCGGCGGCATCGATCGCGCGAGGAAGCCGCCGTAGCGCGCCGTCGCGAGCCGTGGATCGAGCACCGCGACCACTCCCTTGTCCGTCAACGACCGAATGAGCCGGCCGGAGCCCTGCGCGAGCAGCAGCGCGGCGTGGGTGGCGCTAATCGCCATGAAGCCGTTGCCGCCGTTCTCGGCGACCGCCTCGGTGCGCGCCTGCGATCACGGGATCGTCCGGCCGCGGGAACGGGATGCGGTCGATCACCACGAGCGAGCACGTCGCCCCAGGTACATCGATGCCTTGCCACAGCGCCGTGGAGCCGAAGAGGCACGCGCGCGGGTCCGCGGCGAACTGCTTCATGAGGGTAGGGAGCTGATCGTCGAGTTGGTACAGCACGGGCACGTCGAGGCGAGCGCGGATCGCCTCCGCCGCCGTGACCGCGGCCTTGTGCGAGGAGAACAGGCCAAGGGTGCGGCCGCCCGCGGCCTCGATCAGCGCGGCGAGCTCGTCGAGGGCTTCCTCGCCGATGCCGCCCGTCCCCGGCCGCGGCAAGTGCGAGGCCACGTAGAGGATGCCCTGGCGCTCGTAGTCGAACGGGCTGCCCGCGTCGAGCGTCACCGGGTCCTCCACGCCAAGGTGCCGCGCAATCGCGTCGAAGTTGCCGCCGAGCGCGAGCGTCGCCGACGTCATGACGCTCGCTCGCTCGCCGAGCAACTTGTCGTTGATGGTGCGCGACACGTTGAGCGGCGCCGCGAGGATGCGCTCGGGCACGCGTGGACGCGTAGTCGCCATCGCGCGACGCGAGCCAGATCACGTACGCGCCAGACGTCGCCGAGCAGCTCTTCGCACACGTCGAAGACCTCGGTGAGCGACGCCGTCGCCATCTTTGCGGGGCCCTGCAGTTCCTTGTCCGCGCCCACCGCCGCCACGCCGGTCAAAATGGCGCGCGCCGCCGAACGGACCGTCTCAAGGGCGCTGGCAATAGCGTCGGGCAGCTCTCCCCGCACCCTGCCAACGCTCGACTCGCCAAGCGCCGCGTCGAGCGAGCGCGCGGCCCTGTCGAGGTTCTCGGTGGTGACGCCAACGCGCCGCGCGTTGCGAGCTGCCCTGTCAACGGACAGCACGGTGAGCTCGTGCGTCGCGGAGGACGTGATGCGCGAGACGAGCTCGTGCGCCTCGTCAACGATGAGCACGTGGTGCTCGCCGATCATGTCGTGGCTCGTGGCCTGCACGCCGAGCACCGCGTGGTTGGTCACGACGATGCTCGCGTCCGCGGCCTCGTTGCGCGCGCGCTGGGCAAAGCACTTCTCGAGCGCCGGGCAGCGCGACTCAAGGCACTCGCGGCCGGTCACGGACACTTGCGCCCACGCGCGGCCCGGCACGCCGGGCACGAGGTCGTCGCGATCGCCGCTCTCGGTCTCCGCCGCCCACTCGTGAAGGCGCGCCACCTGCTTGCCGAGCTCGCTCGTTGGGCCAAGGTTGAGCGGCAGCATGTCGTCGTCTGGCGGGTAGCCGCCGTCCATCTTGTGGACGCACAGGTAGTTGGAGCGGCCCTTGAAGAGCCCGACGCCGGGGCGGGCTTCGAGCACGGGCTCCAGCGCGTCAAGCACGAGCGGGAGGTCCTTGGTGTAGATCTGGCGCTGGAGCGCGAGCGTCGCGGTGGAGATGACGATGCGCTGGTCCGTCATCGCCGCGTGCGCGACCGCTGGGACCAGGTAGCCGAGCGACTTTCCCGTGCCGGTGCCCGCCTGGATGAGCGCGTGTTCTGCGCCGTTCAGCGCGTTGCGCGACCGCCTGCGCCATGTGCAGCTGGCCCTCGCGGTGCTCGCCGCCAAGGCTCGTCACGGCGGCCTCAAGCAGCTCCTCGACGTATTCCGGGGTCAGTTCGTCAGTCACGTGCGGCGGCGTGCTTGTCGGCGGCCTCGTGCATGCGGGCGGCAAGGGCCTCCGATACCAGCGCGGTCAGTTCGTAGCCGTCGCCGCCGTGGCTTCTCGTCGATGACCTCGCCCTTGGAGTGCGCCTCGCCACGAGGTCGCCGCGCGTGTACGGCAACAGCAGGTCAACGCGCACGGCGGGGCGCGGCAGGCTCTCGGAGACCTTCATCAGGAGCTCGTCCATGCCCTCGCCGGTCAGCGCAGAGACCTCGATGGTGGGCTCCCGGCGGCCGCGCAAGCGCAGCAGCACGTCGTGCTCTGCGATGTCGGCCTTGTTGAGCACGAGGATCTCTGGGACGGCCAACGCCCCTGGTACGTCCGCGAGCACGTGACGAACCGCGCGCGATCTGACCCTCTGGGTCGGGGTGTGAGGCGTCGACCACGTGGAGCACGAGGTCCGCGTTCGCTACCTCTTCGAGCGTGGAGGCGAAGGCCGCAACGAGCTGGTGCGGAAGGTTCCGCACAAAGCCGACGGTGTCAGAGACGGTGAACTCGCGACCGTCTGGCGTTTGCGAACGGCGCACGGTGGGGTCGAGGGTCGCGAACAGCGAGTTCTCCACGAGCACGCCCGCCCCGGTGATGCGGTTGAGGAGCGACGACTTGCCCGCGTTGGTGTAGCCGACGATCGCCACGTTGGGCATCGCGAGCCGCTTGTCGCGGCGCACCTCGCGCGCGGGAGCCATCTCTTTGATCTGGCGGCGGAGCATGGCCATGCGCGTGCGGATGCGGCGACGGTCTAGCTCGATCTTGGTCTCACCGGGTCCGCGAGAGCCCATTCCCGCCGCGGCGCCGCCCACCTGGCCACCGGCCTGGCGGGACATCGATTCACCCCAACCGCGGAGCCGCGGCAGCAAGTACTCGAGCTGGGCGAGCTCGACCTGCGCCTTGCCCTCCTTGGACTTGGCGTGCTGCGCAAAGATGTCAAGGATGAGCGCGGTGCGGTCAACGACCTTGACCTTGACCACGTCTTCAAGCGCGCGGCGCTGGCTCGGCGCGAGATCGTCGTCGACGATGACGGTGTCCGCGCCAACCGACGCGACGATCTCCTTGAGCTCTTGCGCCTTGCCCTTGCCGATGTACGTGGCGGGGTCGGGGTTGGAGCCGGCGCTGAAGCAGGCCGTCGAGCACCTCGGAGCCCGCTGTCTCCGCGAGCGCCGCGAGTTCGCGCATCGAGATCTCGGCGTCGGCCGTGCTGCCGTGCAGCACAAGCCCAACCAAGACGACCTTCTCGAGCCTGCAGCTGCCGGTACTCGACCTCGGTGACGTCCTCGAGCTCGGTCGACAGGCTACCCACGCGGCGCAGCGCGGCGCGCTCCTCGCGCTCAAACTGGTCGCCGTCGTAGTTCGTGACCTGCGTGCCACCCTCGGCGACCGCCGTTCCGGCGCGCGAAAGCACCCGCTCAAGCACGGCGTCGGCGCGGCTTTGCGGGGCTTCTTCTTCGAGAACTGGATCTGTCATGACTGTCCATTGTCTCACCCACCGCTGACGCGCCTCCCCGCCGTCCACAGCGTCGGTAGGCTCGTCACGTGAGCGAGGACCACTACTTCAGCGCGCGCCCCGCCTCCGCAGACGAACGTCGCCGCATCTCCGTGACGCTCGCGGGCGAGAACTCTCGCTCGAGGTAGCCCCCGGCATCTTCTCCCCCGCCCACGTTGACCTCGGCACCCAGGTGCTGCTGCGCACCGTCCCCGCTCCCGTTGGCCGCGTCCTCGACATTGGCTGCGGGTGGGGGCCCATCGCGATCGCCGCCGCTCTTGTAGGCGCCGGAGTGCGCGTGACGGCGATCGACGTCAACGAACGCGCGCTTGACCTCGCCGCGCGCAACGCGGTGACGGCCGGAGTTGGCGAGCGGGTTGCGGTGATGAAGCCCGACGCCGTGCCCGCCGACGCCGTTTTCGACACCATCTGGTCAAACCCGCCGATCCGCGTGGGCAAGGCCGCATTGCACGAGTTGCTGGGGACGTGGCTGCCGCGGCTCGCGCCCGGCGGCGAGGCGTGGCTCGTGGTGCAACGCAACCTTGGTGCGGACTCGCTCGCGGGCTGGCTCGCGGAACAGGGATGGGGCGACGGTTGACAAGGTTGCGAGCGCCAAAGGATTCCGGGTCTTGCGGGTTACGCGCGACTGACTCGCTACTCGTCAGCCCGAATTCCACAACCGACAAGCGGCCGATCCGCGACCTCCTCCACACAAATGCCCCAACCGCGTGAGGGTCAAGAATCAATATGCCTGGTAGATCGGTTACGGGACGAGCCGCGCCCTCGAAAAGTGTGGAGGAGGGCCGCAGTGGCACGTGCTGCGGGTCACCGCCCCACGGCCATACCGCGGCAGACGCCTACAGCGCAGGGATCACCACGACGCCCTCGGCGACGAGCTCCGCGGGCCCCTCAAGAATCACCGTGGTGGCGCCGACGCGAACCGTCACCATTCCCCCTGGTACTTCGACGTCCCACACGTCCGGAGCGTCGGGCCCAGCCCAGAATCGCACCGCAAGTGCCGCCGCGCACGCCCCCGTGCCGCACGACATCGTCTCGCCGGACCCGCGCTCGTGCACGCGCATGCGGATGCGCCCGCGCTCAACGCCGTCGAGAATCTCGCCCCCGAGCGTCACGACAAACTCGACGTTGGAGCCTTCCGGCGGCATGGGATGCACAACGGGCGGCGCGCTGAGGTCAAGAGACTCAAGCTCGCCGGGATGGGCAAGCGCCACTACGTGATGCGGGATTGCCGACGTTGACGCTCAGCGCGGGGCGCACGGGGTCAAGTCCGCGCGCGGCGACCTCCGAATCGAAGCCTTCCGGAGCCACGCCGAGCCGGTACTCGCCCATGCCAACCGCGTAGTTGCCGCCGCCTAGCGCCGTCACCGTGCGGGAACCGCCGCGGGTACCGAAGGTCAAGCCGCCGCGCAGGTCCAGCCCCGCCTTGTGTTCAAGCAACGCGGCGAACACGCGCGCACCGTTGCCGCACATCTCTGACGTGGAGCCGTCCGCGTTCAAGTAGTCCATGAACCACGTCGCCGCGTCGAACCCGCGCGCCTCTGGGACGAACCCAGCACGCACCGCCCTGATCACGCCGTCGCCGCCAATGCCGCCGCGCCGGTCGCACAGGAAACGAGCCACCTCGGGCGTGAGGTCAATCTGGCCGCGCTCGTCAAACAGCAGCACAAAGTCGTTCTTGGTGCCGTGCCCCTTCGTGAAACTGAGGGTCGTGGATGCGGCCTGCGTCATGCGCCTAGATTACGTGGCTGAGCGGCGCACGCCACCACCGCGTCGGCCACCCGTTCCACGTCCGACGCTGTGGCCGGCGCGTCTACCCACGTCACCCTGGCGTCTGGCTGGAACCACCGGGCTTGGCGGCGCGCGAGGCGGCGCGTGTTTTGAGCGATGAGGTCTAGCGCCTCTCGCTCGGCGAGTTCGCCGTCGAGGTGGCGCAGCGTCTCCGCGTAGCCCACGGCGCGACGCGCGGTCACGCCGTCTCGCAGGCCGCGCTCTGCAAGGCCGCTCACCTCATCCACGAGGCCCAGTTCCCACATGTGCGTGACGCGAGCATCGATGCGCGGATCGAGCACGTCGTAGCCGAGCCGCAGACCCACCTGCACGGCAGGGATCTCGTACGTGTGGGTCGGGCAGGCTCGACGAATACAGCTCGCCCGTGAGCTCAATGACCTCGAGCGCACGCACGATGCGCTTGGCGTTTTGCGGCTGGATCCGGCTCGCGGCCTCGGGATCGCGCGCCGCCAGCTCGCGGTGCAGGATGCCTGGCCCCTCCGCCTGCGCGCGCGCCTCGAGGCGAGCCCGCACCGCCGGATCCGTGCCGGGAAACTCGAAGCGATCGAGCAACGCGCGCACGTAGAGCCCGGAGCCGCCAACGACGATCGCGCGCCGCCCGCGTGCGTGAATCGCGTCGATATCGGCGCGCGCGGACTCTTGGAAGCGCGCAACCGAGGCGTCCTCGTGCACGTCAAGGGTGTCGAGTTGGTGGTGCGGGATGCCGCGGCGCTCGCCTACAGGCAGCTTGGCGGTGCCGATGTCCATGCCGCGGTAGAACTGCATCGAATCAGCGTTGACGATCTCGCCGCCCAGGCGCTCGGCAACGGCGAGCGCTACCGCGGACTTGCCCGTTGCCGTGGCGCCAACGATCGAAATCGCGGCCGGTACGTCCCCGCTCACGGTTCTGAGAGCTGGAGTGGCGCGGGCCGCAAGGCGGGCATGCCCAGGCCCACGGGGACGCCAGCGACGCCGCCACCGCCCGTGCCGCACGAGTCCCCGCAGCCCGCCGCCGGCGTGAGCGTGATCTCCCGCTTGGACGTCATCCCACACGTCGCCTGCGCGAGTGCGGCGCACCGCGTACGTGCCGCCGGCAAGCGCGCTGTCGGCCAACAGGTGGTGAGGCGCCGCGTGCGTGAGCTCAACGGTGACAAGGTCACCGGGGCGCGGAGCCGGCGCTGTGCCCGCCGCGCCACGCAACCCGCCACAGCGTCGGGCATGTGGAAGTGCACCAGGCGGCTGTCGGGGGCGCGGCCGGACAGGCGATTCGACGCGCCGTCCTTGCGACCGGCGGCTTTGAACCAATGCCGTCAAGCACCATCACCTCGACGGTGCGGCCAACGAGGCGCTGATTCTCCGCAAGCGAGACGCGCTCCTGAAGCTGGTGCAGCCGCACGTACCGCTCCTGGACCACCTCGTGCGGGAGCGCGGGCAACTCGTACGCTGGCGTGCCCGGGCGAGGGCTGTACTGGAACGTGTACGCGCTCGCGAAGCGCGCCGCCTCGACCACGCGCAGGGTCTCCTCGAAGTCCTCCTCGGTCTCGCCAGGGAAGCCAACGATGATGTCGGTGGTGATCGCGGCGTCGGGCATCGCGGCGCGCACGCGGTCAAGAATGCCCAAGAACTTCTCCGCGCGGTACGAGCGGCGCATGGCGCGCAACACGGCGTCGGAACCGCTCTGCAGTGGCATGTGGAGGCTCGGCATGACGTTGGGCGTCTCCGCCATCGCCGCGATGACGTCGTCGGTGAATGCCGCGGGGTGGGGCGACGTGAAGCGGACGCGCTCAAGGCCCTCGATCTCTCCGCACGCGCGCAGGAGTTTCGCGAACGCAGCCCGGTCGCCAAACTCCACCCCGTACGAGTTGACGTTCTGGCCGAGCAGCGTGATCTCCACGGCGCCTTGGGACACGAGGGCCGACGCTTCGGCAAGGATTTCTCCTGGCCTGCGGTCCCGCTCCTTGCCACGCAGGCTAGGGACGATGCAGAACGTGCACGTGTTGTTGCATCCCACCGAGATCGAGACCCAGCCGGAGGCGATCGCGTCGCGCCTGCTGGGAAGCGTTGACGGGAAGGTCTTGAGGGACTCCTCGATCTCGACTTGAGCCTCGGCGTTGTGCCGCGCGCGCTCGAGCAGCACGGGCAGCACGTCGATGTTGTGCGTGCCAAACACCACGTCCACCCACGGCGCGCGTTTGGCGATCTCGCCGCGGTCCTTTTGAGCGAGGCAACCGCCAACGGCGATCTGCATGCCGGGACGTGCGGACTTGGCGTGCGCCAGCTGGCCGAGGTTGCCGTACAACTTGTTCGCGGCGTTCTCGCGCACCGCGCACGTGTTGATGACCACGACGTCGGCGATCTCTGTGCCCGCGGGCGCGGCTTGGTAGCCGGCTCCTTCGAGGAGTCCGGCCATGCGCTCGGAGTCATGGACGTTCATCTGACAACCGAGCGTCTTGACGACGTAGGTGGGGGTGCTCATGCGCGCTACTCCGCGACGGCCTCCGCGCGGAGTTCGCGGATGACCGTCACCTTGATTTCTCCAGGGACGTTGAAGTCCTTGCTGATGTGCTTGGCAATTGTACGTGCCAGTTCGTGTGCGCCTTCGTCGTCCACTTCGCTCGGCTCCACGACCACGCGCACCTCACGGCCCGCTGACATCGCGAGCGCTCGGCTCACGCCTGCGTGCTCCGCTACTAGCTTCTCGAGCGACTCCATGCGCTCTACGTAGCCCTCGAGGTCTTCACGGCGCGCGCCTGGGCGTGCCGCAGACGCGGCGTCTGCAATCTGCACGATCACCGCCTCGATGCGTCTCCGGCTTCACCTCGTCGTGGTGAGCGGCGATCGCGTGGACCACGTCGCCTTGTTCGCCGTGCGGCGTGAGCCAGCTCCGCACCTATTGCCGCGTGCGTGCCTTCACGCTCTCCCGTGTACGCCTTGCCGATGTCGTGCAAGAACGCAGCCCTGCGCGCCACCTCGACGTTCGCGCCAACCAGCGTCGGCAAGCGCGGCCGCGATGTTCGCGGATTCCACGAGGTGCGCCAGCACGTTCTGGCCGTAGGAACTGCGAAGGCGCAACTTGCCGAGGATCGCGAGCAGTTCCTGATCGACACCGCGCATCCCCGCCGCCGTGAGCGCGTCGAGCCCCGCGTCCACGTGCCTCTGCTGGGAGCCGGCGAGCGCCTTGGTGTATTCGAGTTCGATGCGGTTCGGCTGGATGCGGCCGTCCTCGACGAGAGCACGCAGAGTGACCTCCGCGATCTCGCGGCGCTCGACGTCGAATGCCGACAACTGGACCGCGTCCACGCCCTCTTCGACCATGATGTTGACGCCCGTGAGCGCCTCAAACGCCCGGATGTTGCGGCCCTCGCGGCCGATGATGCGGCCCTTCATCTCCTCGGATGGAAGTTCGATCCACGTGAGAGACGTCTGCGCAGTAGTGCGACCCACCTGACGCTGCATGGACTCGACAAGCATTTCGCGAGCCTTTGCATCGACGTCGTGCTGCATCGCCTTCTCGAGCTTGCGCCGTTCGAGCACCAAGTCACTCTCAGCGTTTGTGCGCATGCGCGTCAAGAGTTCCGCACGGGCTTCCTCTGGAGAAATACCTGCTATTTCCGCTATTCGCCGGGTGAGCTCCTTGTCGAGACTCGCGCGGTCATCCGCGAGCCTGCGCTCGTCCCGAGACACCACGTTAACGCGCTCATCGAGCTGGCGAGAGTATTGCTGTTGAGCACGCTGATCCGCGCTGATTTCCTTCTCGCGGAGCGCCACCCGCTCTTCTCTACGTTGAGCTTCGGCAAGCATCGCGCGCGCGTCCTCGCGCGTACTTTCAACCTCGTCACGAGCGGCATTGCGTACGGCACCTGCCTCACGGCGCGCGAAGAATACGAGTAGTAGCGATATCAGGGAGGCGCCAAGGAGCAGAAGAATCACCACGGTGGGCGAAGTCATCGCAACGCTCCCCTCTGCTCCCGGTGTTTACGTCATGGTGTCTACGTCATGGTGTCTAGGTCATAGTGTTCGCGTGCCGTGTAGTGGTCCCACAACGGGCGCGCGTCACCGCGCCTAGTCGACAACTGACTTATCGGCACGTTGCCAGTCTTTCACGACTGCGAACGCGCTACCTGGCGCATAGCCCTTGCGTGCAAGCATGCTCACTACGCGCCGCGTGCGAACCTCAGGCGCTAGCGACGCGAGCGAATCCCACCGCTTGCGCGCAAGCTCCCGAGCACGGTCATCGATGGCGTCATCAATGGGCTCAAGCGCGGCCTCGATGTCGTGGAGCTCAAAGCCCTTGCGCTGTAGCTCTATGCGAATCGCTCGCGGCGCCAACCCTCGCTCCGCATGACGCGTGCGAGCAATCTGGGCAGCGAGCGCGGCGTCGTCGAGCAACCCCACCTCGACATAGCGAGCGATCAGGGAGTCGGCGAGCGCGGGCTCGACATCTCGAGAGATGAGCTTCTCGCGCAGCTGCGCACGCGACCGCGGGGAATGCGTGAGCGATCGCAATGCGATGTCACGTGCGCGCTCGGCGGGGTCCGCCGGGGTCGTGGTGGCGTCCTCCCGCCGAGCGCGAGTCATTGCTAGAAGGGCGCGTCTTCCTTGGCGACCACGCCGTTGGCCTGCGCGTCATCCTTCGCGAGGGACGTGTTGGACGGTGACGCATCGATCACCGGAACCTCGTGCGCTGCTTCGTCAACGGGTGCCACGCCAACTCCCAGCTTGGCCTTGATCTTGGTCTCGATCTCGGTGGCGAGCTGCGGGTTGTCCTTGAGGAACTGGCGGGCGTTCTCCTTGCCCTGACCCAACTGATCGCCCTCGTAGGTGTACCAAGACGCCAGACTTCTTGACGAAGCCCGTGCTCCACACCGAGGTCGATGATGCCGCCCTCGAACGAGATGCCCTGACCGTAGATGATGTCGAACTCAGCTTGCTTGAAGGGCGGCGCCATCTTGTTCTTGACGACCTTCACTCGCGTGCGGTTACCAACCGGCTCCGTGCCCTCCTTGAGGGTCTCGATGCGGCGAACGTCGAGGCGCACGGACGCGTAGAACTTGAGCGCCTTGCCGCCCGTCGTGGTTTCGGGCGAGCCGAAGAACACGCCGATCTTCTCGCGCAACTGGTTGATGAAGATCGCGGTGGTGTTGGTGTTGCTGAGGGCGCCGGTGATCTTGCGCAGCGCTTGCGACATGAGCCGCGCCTGCAGACCAACGTGGCTGTCGCCCATCTCGCCCTCGATCTCCGCCTTGGGCACGAGCGCCGCGACGGAGTCGATCACGAGGATGTCCACGCCGCCGGAGCGGATCAGGATGTCGGCGATCTCAAGCGCCTGCTCGCCGGTGTCCGGCTGCGACACGATCAGGTTGTCGGTGTCGACGCCGAGCTTCTTCGCGTACTCGGGGTCAAGCGCGTGCTCGGCGTCGATGAACGCGGCAACGCCGCCCAGCCTTCTGCGCGTTGGCGACCGCGTGCAGCGCGACCGTGGTCTTTCCAGAGGACTCCGGGCCGTAGATCTCGACGATGCGGCCACGCGGGAGCCCGCCGATGCCGAGCGCGATATCCAGCGCGATCGAACCCGTGGGAATCGACTCGACTGCGACGCGCTTCCTTGTCGCCAAGCCTCATCACTGAGCCCTTGCCGAACTGCCTATCGATCTGACCCAGTGCCGCCTCGAGCGCCTTGGTGCGGTCTGCCCCGTTCGCCATCTTCTGTCCCATCGTTCGTGGCATCGCTGCCGTATCCGTCTGTTGTGGCGAAGTTACTCGCGACCACTGACATGGGATCGGCGACCTTGCTCGCCCTGTGGATGAGCGGCTAGGAGCTTTGCCCTGTGGACTTCACATTAATCGAACGTCTGTTCGAATGGAAGCGACACGCCGGGCCAAAATATGCGCGGCAACTCATCAGCGAGGTGGTGGCACCATGCGTTCGCGATCGCCGACCATCGCGATCCGCCAATGGCACTTGCATCTGGTCGCACCATGCGTGCCAAACGTCGCGCGGGGGCACGCCCGCTTCAAGCGCGGCTGCGGGAGTCATCGAGTCGAGGCCGTTCAGCGGCCATCTCGCGCGCAAGGGTGCGCGAATATGTCGGGGCCGAAAACGGCGTCGGCGAGTCCCCAGAACTCGCTCAGCCGCATCAGCGTCCGCGGAAAGAGTTCAGCAGCTCGGGAACGGTGTCCGGAATCGTTGGCAGAACCGGAACGTCAGAGAGCGACTCTGCCATCGCGAAGCGATCGGAGACGGCGCTCAGGATCGCTGACATGGGGACGTCGAGGGCGTAGCAAATGGACGCGAGTAGTTCGGACGAAGCTTCCTTCTGGCCGCGCTCGACCTCGGAAAGGTAGCCAAGCGACACGCGGGCTTCGGAAGAGATGTCTCGCAACGTCTTGCCTTGCAGCAAGCGCGCGTCACGGAGGACATCGCCGATCTCGTTACGCAAAACAGGCATTCGCCCTCCCCTCAGAGTCTGTCCATTGATCATGAACGTCACAACGCACATTACCTCACGGTTGTTCCAGGCTTGTTAACTCGTGTGGTCGCGTTTCGCCAAGGGCGTGTCCCAAAACGGCAGAGCGCATCCGCGACGGCGGCCTCGCGCACGGCCGCGCGCGTGCCCTCGTGAACGGTGGTGGCGCAAAACTGCCCCGCCGGCCCGACGCTCGCAACACACACCGTTCCGGCTCGCTTTCCCCAGTGGGGGGCGGGCCCCGCGGCGCCTGTCGTACCAACGCCAACATCTGCGCCGAACAGCTCTCGAGCACGAATCGCCATCGCGAGCGCGACGGCTTCGCTCACCACGCCGTGCTCGTCGATCACCGAGGCGTCGACTCCAAGTACCCCCGTCTTGGCGGCGACGGTGTACGCGACCACTCCCCCGGCAACAGCGTCTGACGCTCCTGGCACGGAAATGAGGGCGGAGCAGACCGCGCCGCCCGTGACGGATTCGGCACATGCGACAGTGAGGCCTCGCTCGCGGGCCGCGAGGATGACCTCGTCAGGCCGCATCGGCCGTCGACTTGCGTGCTCGCGAAAGCCGCGCCTCGTAGTCGACCCACGTCACAACGGTGAGGGCAACGGCCGCGATGAGGAGCCACCACGCAACCGTGTCAACCCACGCCGGCATGCTCGGAATGAGGTAAAGCCCGATCGCGAAGAGTTGCACCATCGTCTTGACCTTGCCCGCGCGCGACGCGGGAATGACGACGTGCGAAGCGACGCGCAGGCGCCCAATCGTCACCGCAACCTCGCGCACAAAGATGATCGCGAGAGGCCACCACGGCAGGTCGTCTGTGAGGCACAACATGAGCAGCGTGCCGAGCACGAGCGCCTTGTCCGCGATGGGATCCGCGAGTTTACCGAACGAGGTGATCACGTGCCAACGGCGCGCAAGATAGCCGTCAAGGAAGTCGGTCATGCACGCGAGGAAGAAGACTGCGAGCGCCCACCAGCGCGCGGCACCCTCTTGGCCATCATCGATGGCAAGCAGTGCCATGACGAGCGGCACGGCGGCGAGCCTGGCCCACGTCAGCCAGTTCGGCAGGCGTTCCATGGCATCACCTTAGCGGCGTACAGGGGGGAGGCTCGGCGCCCTGGATAATGTGCGCATGCCCCGCACCCAACCAGCGCACGCCAGCCGGGTTCTGCGCGCTCGCTGGGTAGTTGCCGCATCCGTGGTTGCCGCCCTCCTCGGAGGTTCGGTAGCGCTCGCCTTTGCCCAAAGCTCGCCCGACGCTCCGGCGAGTTCGCCGCCCGCCTCGCCGACAGCGTCGGCCAGCGTGGGCGCACCCGACTTCGATTCGCTACCGGTGCAGCCCCCGCCCATCCCCACCGTGCCGACCGTCACGTTCAGCTTCGTTGCCGTGGGAGATGTGCTGCCGCACCAGCCAGTGCTTGACTCCGCTCGCAGCGGCAAGAGCTACGACTTTGGGCCGCTGTTCGCCCCAACAAAGCCGTACATCGAGGGCGCCGACGTATCGATCTGCCACATGGAGGTGCCCGTGGCGCCGCCTGGCACCAAGGTGTCCACGTATCCCATGTTTGGCGCGCCTGCCAAGTTGGTCGACGATCTCGCGGCTGCGGGCTGGGATGGGTGTTCCACCGCGTCGAACCACTCCGTTGACCGCGGCTTTGCGGGGATCACGGCGACGGCCGACGCGTTCCAGAAGGCGAACCTGGGACACGCGGGCACGGCCCGTTCCGAAGCCGAGTCCACCCAGGTGCAGTTCTACAACGTGGTCGAAAATGGACGCACCGTGAAGGTCGCGCACATCTCGTATGCGTACGGGCTGAACGGCCTGCCAGTGCCAAAGGGCAAGCCGTGGTCTGTAAATGTGTTCAACGCGGAGAAGACCGACGTGCAGCCGATTCTCAACGCCGCGGCCGACGCGCGCTCGCATGGCGCGGACATTGTGATCGCGTCCGTCCACTGTTGCGTCGAGTACGTGACGCAGCCCGGCTCCGCTCAGCGCACCATCGCGCAGAAGATCGCCGACTCCGGACTCGTTGATCTCTATGTTGGACACCACGCGCACGTTCCGCAGCCGATTGTGCGGCTCGACGGCGGCCCCGACGGCAAGGGCATGTGGGTCGCGTATGGCCTCGGCAACTTCGTGTCGAACCAGGACGGCAGCACCGTGGGGGTCGAGGAGACAGCAAACGGAGTGATGCTCAGGGCGACATTTACTGTGTCGCCGGACGACGACGTCGCGGTTGACGTTGGCTGGACCGCGCTCACGGTTGACCGCACTGGCGGGCACGTTGTCTATCCCATCAGCGCCAATAGCGGCAAGGTGGGCAAACTCAGCGCGTCCGCGGTGAAGAAACGGTGGCAGCTAGTGGCCGACGCCGTTGGCAAGGCAGCACCAGAGATCGCCGCGGCCGGCACGCCCCTTGCCGACTACGTGACGCACAACACGCGCACGCCGTAGCTGGCCCCGGCGCGGGTGGGTGCGCTGACACCACTACGGGCGGGCGCCGGGATCTGCGCCGGGCGGGCGCCGGGATCTGCGCCTCGACGAAACTGCTGTGCGCGCCCTGCGAGGACGTCAGGACCGGTTTGCGGAAGATTCTGCCGTCCTGCGAGGACATCAGGACCGCTCGCCCTGTGCCAACTGCGACCCCGGTGCGAGCCGGCGCACGTCGGGTGCTGATAAGTGAAGTTCGACCCTGGTGTCCTCGCAGGAACCTGAGACCAGATGAAAGTGACCCTCGTGTCCTCGCAGGAGTGCTCGCCTAGGCGCCGAACGCGGCGCCAGAGATGTCGAGCGGGTCGTCGTGTTCTTGCGGGCGAGGGTCAATAAGGCTCGCCGCGAAGTGCGGGTGCGAGTCAAGCACCGTCGCGGCAGGCTGAGCCACGCCGAACAGCCAGCCCTGTCCGTACCGCCAGCCGCACGCGCTCAGGAACTCCGCCTGAGCCTCGGTCTCGATGCCCTCCGCGATGGTCGCGAGGCCCAGCTCGCGCGCAAGAGCGCCGAGCGCCCGAGACACGCGCGCACCCGCAGGGTCTTCCGGGATACCCGCGACAAACGACATGTCGAGCTTCACCCCGGAGACCGGGAGGTCGCGCAGATACGACAGCGGCGAGACGCCCGTGCCGAAGTCGTCAAGCAGGATCGGCACGCCCGCGTTGCGCAGCTCCGTGAGCTCGTGGCGAATGCGCGTGTTCGGCGCCACGAGCGAGGCCTCGGTGAGCTCCACGACGATGCGCTGCGGGCTGAGGTGATGCGCGCCGATCGCGCCAAGCACCTTGTCGGCAAACTCCGAGTCGCCCAGTTGGTCGGCAGAGACGTTGATGGACACCCACGTGGTGTCCGTGGGGCTCTCGCGCGAGGAACGTCGCCGCCTGCTCCACGAGAGCGGTGCCGAGCACCGTTGACAGGTTGCGGTCGTCAATCAGCGGCAAGAACGCGCCAGGCAGCAAGCAGCCCGCGCGTCGGGTGCTGCCAGCGCACGAGCGCCTCGTAGCCAACAACGGCGCGCGTCGCGAGCTCGATGGATGGGTTGGTAGTGCAGCACGAGGTCGCCGTGCTCGATCGCCCGCGCAAGGTCCGCCGCGAGCGCCGTCTGACTGTCGCGCGACGTGCGCATCGTGGGGTCGAAGACCTCGGTGCGGGACTTGCCCAGCGCCTTGGCGCGGTACATCGCGGCGTCCGCCGCGCTCAGGAGGCCCGGCGCACCGCCGCCGATGGTGTCCGCGTCCGCCATCGCGATGCCGAGGCCGCGCCAAGGTGAATCTGGTGGCGCTTGACCTGCAAGCGGGCGCTTGAGGCCCGCGTGGATGGCGCCGGCGATCTCGAAGAGCGCCTTGGAGCAATCGGGGTCTTGCACCACGATGACGAACTCGTCGCCGCCGATGCGCGCGACCGTGCCGCGTCCGGCGGTTGCCGATCGCAACACCCCTGCTACGTGGACGAGCGCGCTGTCGCCGGTGGCGTGGCCAAAGCGGTCGTTGAGGCCCTTGAACCCGTCAAGGTCGACGGCGATGACGCCCACGCGGCTCTCCGCGTCGGGCTGCTCGAGCACTTGCTGCAAGCACGTCCTGCATCAGGGTGCGGTTGGCGAGCCCGGTGAGCGGGATCGTGCATCGCGCGGTGCGCGAGCAACTCGGAGTGCATGCGGTCGTCAGTCGAGTCGCGGACCTGCACCACGTAGTGGTCGGGCGCGCCTCCCGCGTAGCGCACGAGCGCCAACGTCGAGCACGGCCCACACCACGTTGCCGTCGGCGCGCACGTAGCGCTTCTCCACGCGAGAAGTGGGTCTGGTGGCCCGTCGTACAGGCGCTGCAGTTGGTCGCGCTCGGCCTGCGAGGTCCTGCGGGTGCGAGAGCGCGGAGAACGGCGTGCCCCTCAGCGCGGCAACCGTGGAGCCCATCATCTCGGCGAACGCCCTGTTGACCTCCATGAGGCGCCACTCGAGGTCCACGAGCGCCATGCCCGTTGGCGCGTTCTCCATCGCCTTGCGGAACTGGGCGTCGGAGCGGTTGAGATCGCCTCCGCGGCCTCGCGGAGCCCCGTGGGGTCGGCAGAGCGTGACAACCGTGATCGGGCCGCCCTCAGGGCCGTCGCGACACGAGCGCGCGAGCGCACGTGGAGCCAGCGGACGTCGTCCGCGCCGCGCCGGCCGGGAACACCGACCGTGCGCGGCTGCGTCGTCCCGTCGGCGCGAGCGCCTCGAGGACCAAGATCTGATGCATGTTGGGGTCCACCACGCGCACGGCAGCTTGCGGGACCAAGCTTGCCGATCGCGTCGTCCCTGCGTACGCCCAGCATGCGCGCGGCGACGTCCGAGATCATCGCGACCTCGCCCGCCTCCGTGAGTACGAGGACGCCGTCGCGAGTCGAGGACACGACGGCCTCGAACTGCTTGCGGAGCTCGCGCTCGCCTTGGCAACGCTCTGCGTGCGCCTTGCGCGCCTTGCCGGAGCGCCAGAAGTAGAAGAACGCGGACACCCGCGAGCACAACGAGCAGCGCCGTGGCGACGACGACGAAAGCTGGACTGCTGATAAAGCTCTACGAGATCCCCCATGCATCCATCCTCAGCGTCGTCGGGAAAGGTGGGTGTACCCAAGGTATCGGCGGAAACTCCCCGAAGAATAGCCAGAGTGGACACCAATTCGTCAGGAGTGACGAAAACCTCACGTGCCTTGGAGCCCTGCGATGGGCCCGACGATCTCGCGGCTTTCGAGCAGATCCATGAGTCGCCCCGCCTTGGCGAAGCCCATCGCGCAGCTTGCGTTGCAGCATCGAGGTGGAGCCAAGTTGCGTGGTGATGACGAGCTCCGCGGCCTGCAAGAGGTCGTCGAGATCGTCGCCGATGTCCTCGGACACGACCACGGACTGATGCTCGCCTGGATGACGTCGTCGCGGTAGTCGGGATCGCGCCTGCTTCTTGACGTGCTCGACGGCCGCGTGGATCTCGCTCTCGCGTCACCCAGGCGCCCTGGACGCGCATCGGCTTGGACTCCCCCATGGGCAGGAACAGCGCGTCGCCCTGGCCGATGAGCTTCTCGGCCCCAGGCATGTCGAGCACCACGCGGCTGTCCGCGAGGGACGACGTCGCGAAGGCGAGCCGCGAAGGCACGTTGGCCTTGATGGTTCCCGTGACGATGTCGACCGACGGCCGCTGGGTGGCGAGCACCAGGTGGATGCCCGCCGCGCGCGCGAGCTGGGTGATGCGCTGGATCGAGTCGTCGACGTCTCGCGGCGCGACCATCATGAGGTCGGCGAGCTCGTCGACGATCACCAGCAGGTACGGGTACGTGCGTGATCTCGCGCTTGGAGCCAGGCAGCGGCTTGACCTTGCCCGCGCGCACGGCCTTGTTGAAGTCGTCGATGTGCTTGTAGCCGAACATCGCGAGGTCGTCGTAGCGCGTGTCCATCTCCTTGACGACCCACTCGAGCGCCTGCGCGGCCTTCTTGGGGTCGGTGATGATGGGCGTGATGAGGTGCGGGATGCCCTCGTAAATCGACGAGCTCGACGCGCTTGGGGTCCACGAGCACCATGCGCACCTCGTTGGGCGTTGCGCGCATCAGGATGGACGTGATCATCGAGTTCACGAAGCTCGACTTGCCGGCGCCGGTGGCTCCCGCGACAAGCAGGTGAGGCATCTTGGCGAGGTTCGCCATCACGTAGCCGCCCTCGACGTCCTTGCCGATGCCGATCGCCATGGGGTGGTCGTTCTTGATCGCCGCCGTTGACCGCAGCACGTCGCCGAGCGACGACCGTCTCGCGGTCGACGTTGGGGATCTCGATGCCGATCGCGCTCTTGCCTGGGATGGGCGAGAGGATGCGCATGTCCGGGCTCGCCACCGCGTACGCGATGTTCTTGCGACAGCTGAGTGATCTTCTCGACCTTGACGCCGCTGACCAAGCTCGACCTCGTAGCGCGTCACCGTCGGCCCGCGCGTGAAGCCCGTGACCTCCGCGTCCACCTGCGAACTGCTCGAGCACGCTCGTCAGCGACTCGACCACGCGATCGTTCGCCGCCGAACGCGTCTTGTGGGGCGTGCCCTTGACGAGCATGTCCGGGTTGGGGAGCACATAGGGCGTCGCGTTCTCGAGCTGGCCCTGCACGCCTTGCGGGACGATCCCTGTAGGCGGCGCTTGCGGGGCCGGCGACACCGTGGTGTTCATGTGCTCGGTGCCCAGCAGCTCGGTCGGCTGCGTGTCGACATCCTCCGCGGCCGGCGAGTAGTCGTGTGGCGCGTACGGAGAGACGGCGCCGGGAACCATGCCAATGCCCGACGCTGGGGTTGCGTGCAGCGGCACGCCATACGCGGGCGTCTGGTCACCTTCGTGAGGAGCGATGAGGTCGTCGAAGTCCGTGCGCGCGACCGCCGCCGCGAAGGCCTCGTCACCCGCGTAGCTGTCGAGCACGTCGGCCTTGCCGCGCTTGCCGCGGCGGCGCAACGTGCCGTGCTCGGGAAAGTCGGACTCGCCGTCTTCGTCTTCGCCATCACCGGCGTCGGACCGATTGAAGAGGCCCTTGACGCGAGCGATCAACTCGCGAGCGGGCATGCCGATGATGACGAGGATCGCAAGCAAGCCAAGCATTACCAGCACAAATACCGCGAGGCCGCTCGTTAAGACCGACGCGAGCGGCGTGCCGACGAGGAAGCCGAGGAGGCCGCCAGCTGCCATCACAAGGTCCCAACCACCCGTGGGGGCAGGCTGGCCCTTGGCGATGTGGATGATGCCGTCGACCGTGAGCGCGAGGAACAGCAGGCCCACCATGATGCGGTGGTTCGCGTGGCCCTCTTGGGGTGCGCGGAAGAGGCGGAAGGACAGCGCAAGGAGGGCGAGTGGCAGCAACTTTGCAAGCACGCCGAAGAGACCGGCAGACACGGCGTGGATAGCGGTGCCGGCCCACGAGCCAACGCCAAACCACTCCGTCGCGGCGACCAGCACGGCGGCGATAAAGAGCAAGAGGGCAACCCCGTCGCGGCGGACTTCTGGACTCACGGCCTTCGCGCCGGTACCCACGGAGCGCACAGCGCCACCCACCGCGGCGGACGTGCCGCGGCCCACCGCTGACGCACCGCGCACAACGGCGGGCGGCTGGGACTTGGCCGCTTGCCTCTTAGCTGGCGGCTTGCGCTGCGGAGCACCCGATTTGGGGCGCGACTGATGGGTCTGTGCCATGGTTCGACGTTACTCCCGCGTTGCGGGATGTGGCGGAGGCTCCCCGCTACACGCTCGCGGTTGACTCGCGAGGCACCACGCGCACGGGTAGGCGGTTGACACCAGGGCTCGAGGCGCCGCCGATGGCCGTGGAGAGCGCCCTCGCGGCGGCGCGCCCAAGATCCTGCAACTGCATGTCGATGCTCGTCAGCGGAGGGCGCGACGCCTCGGCCAAGGATGTCCCAGTTGTCGACGCCGATGACGGCGACATCGTGCGGCGCGCGCAGATTCGATTCGCGCAACTGGTCGAGCACGCCGCGCGCGATCTGGTCGGAACCGGCGACGATGCCGTCAACGGACAAGCCCGAATCCAGTAGCGTGCGCGTGCCTTGGCGCCCCCAACTCTCGCTCCATTGGCCGTAGAGGCCGTCGCCTCCCTGAGGGAGAGCCCGCGCGCGGCCATCGCGTCGCTCGCGCCGGCGGCACGGTCCGTGGCCGCCGTGTATGACGGCTCGCCATTGACGAGCGCGATCGAGGTGCGGCCGCGGTCGAGCAAGTGCTCAACGGCGAGCTTGCCCGCGAGGTAGTTGTCGGGAGTGAACGACGTGTCGGCGTCGTCGTCGGAGGGCGCATACGCGTACACCACCGGCACGGGGATGCCCTGCGTGATGGACGGGCGCGGGTTCGTGGTGCGGCCGAGAATGACGATGCCGTCGACGCGGCGGGCAAGCAGGGTGCGGAGGTGGTGCTGCTCGCGGATCGCGTCGCCGCGCGCGTCGCACAAGAGCACCGACGTTGCGCCGGCACCGAACGCGTCCTCGGCTCCCAGCAGCACGGGCAAGCACAAAGCGGTTGTCGAGATCGCTCGTGAGCATGCCGATCGTTCCCGTGCGCTTGTCGTTGAGCGCCCGGGCAAACGGGTTGGGAGTGAAGTTCAGCTGCTGCGCGGCGGCGAAGACCCGCTCGCGGGTCTCTGCCTTCACCTGGTCCCGGCCGTTGAGTGCCTTCGAAGCGGTTGCCGTTGACACCCCAGCAAGTTTCGCAACATCGGACAATGTTGCCGTGTTGCGATCAGGCCCTACGCGGTTTCGGTCCACTTCATCCCCTAACTTCGTGCTTGGAAAGGCGGAAACCATGCTCTCACACATTGGCGTTTGACGAAACTACCGAAACCGCTTACGGTGACAGCGCAGCCACACCCCGGGGCCAATCGGCCCGGGACGCGCCTGCGGTGGCAATGCCAGCCCGGCACCACCGTCACAAGTGCACGACGTTCAAGGAGGAACACAGTGACTAGGAAGGCACGTCGCCTGACTCCGGTAGGAGCAGCCGCGCTCGGCCTCGCACTCGTCGGAGTGCTCGCCGGGTGCTCAAGCACCACCGACAACACCCCCACCGCGGGACCACACCGACGCGCCCGCCGCTGGCGGCACGTACACGCTGTGGGACCCGTACCCCGACCGCGACGCATCGAGCACCTGGGCCCAGGCGATCAACGCCTGTGCCGACAACGCTCGGCATCACGATCGACCGCAACAGCGGCAACACCGGCGACACGGTGAAGGACCTGACCACCGCGGCAGGCGACCTTCCCGACATCGCCATGGTCGACAACCCCAAGGTGTCGACGCTTGCCGACGCGGGCCTGCTCACCGACAGCCGACACGAACGGTCTCGACGTCTCCAACATCTCTGGAGAACATCCTCAGCGCAGGCGTGATCGACGGCAAGACGTCTACGGCGTGCCCGTTGGCGCCAACACGCTCGGCCTCTACTACAACCCCACGGTGCTCGCGGATGCGGGCGTCGACATCGCGACCGTCACCGACTACCCGTCGCTCACCGCGGCGATCAAGAAGGTTGTCGCCGCCGGCCACAAGGGCATCACGTTCTCCGCCGTTGGCACCGAGGAAGGCACGTTCCAGTTCCTTCCGTGGTTCTGGGGTGCAGGCGCTGACCTGACCGCGCTTGACTCCACCGAGTCCGTTGCAGCCCTCACGCTGTGGACCGACTGGGTCAAGGACGGCGATCGCCCCGCAGTCAGTCATCACGAACACGCAGGGCACCAGCTGGGACGAGTTCAAGACGGGCGACTTCGGCTTCGCCGAGAACGGCTCGTGGTTCCAGGGCGACGCGGACGACCAACGGCTACAAGGTCATCCAGATCCCCGGCATGTCCGGTGGCGCCGCTCCCGCTCCCACGGGCGGCGAGTTCATGACTCTCCCGATCCAGAAGGACACCTCGCGTTACGCGATGTCCGCAAAGATCGTCGAGTGCCTCGCAGATGGATCGGCTGGCGCAACGGCGCTCGGCTACGTTGCACCTACGGCCGACGGGGCGGCAGCTCAGGCAGCGGCAAACACCGCCGGTGCGAACGAGTTCTGGGTGACCGCAGTGGGCGACGCAAAGCCGCGCACCGCAGACAACCTGGGCACCAAGTACCCGATCATCTCCGAGCAGCTGTACACCGCCATTCAGCTCGCGCTGTCCGGTGGAGCAACGCCTACCGACGCTCTCGACGGCGGCGCAGGCGGCTGCAGTAAAGAACATCGGCTGAGCGCTGTAGACAGACACTTATTCACGAATGTCTACGCATCTCAGGAGGTCGACGATGACCGAACGTCCCTTGCCGCCCTCAGCGAGCAACTGTCATCGACGGCGCAACTGGGGAGGCGGCGGCGCAAGCCGTCGCCTCCCCACCTCAAGACGGTCACCGCGCGCACCGCGGCACGCAACGCCCAGCTCGCAGCATGGGCGTTCCTCACGCCCGGTGCTCATCTACATGCTCGCGTTCTACGCGTGGCCGCTGCTCCGCAACCTCGACCTGAGCTTCCGCGACTACACGCTCGGCTCGTTCATCACGGGCAACGCGGAGTTCATCGGGTTCGACAACTACGTGAAGATCTTCACCGATCCCGCATTCCCCACGGCACTGCGGAACACCGTTCCTCTTCGTCGCGATGTCGCTCGTATTCCAGTACACGATCGGCCTTGCGCTTGCGGTGTTCTTCCACCGCAACTTCCCGCTCTCGACCACGCTGCGCGCGCTCTTCTTGGTGCCGTGGCTGCTTCCGCTGCTCGTCTCCGCCTCTGTGTGGGCGTGGATGATGAACTCGGACTCCGGCGTCATCAATTACTTCCTCGAGACGCATCGGGCTGGACCCCATCTATTGGTTGACGTCCCCGACTTGGTCGCTCACTGCGGTCACGATCGCCAACATCTGGATCGGCATTCCCTTCAACCTTGTGCTCCTCTACGCGGGACTGCAGGCCATCCCTGAGGAGATCCACGAGGCCGCAGCCATCGACGGCGCCTCGCGCTGGCAGGCCTTCTGGAAGGTCACGTTCCCGCTCCTGCGGCCCGTGAGCGCGATCACGCTGCTGCTCGGCCTCGTCTACACGCTCAAGGTGTTCGACATCATCTGGGTCATGACGCTCGGCGGACCTGGTAACTCGTCCACGACCCTCGCGATCTGGTCGTACCGACTCGGCTTTGGCGGCGGCTCGCCGCAACTGGGCCCGGCCGCGGCCGTCGGCAACGTGCTCATCGTCATCGCGTTCATCTTTGGCATGTTCTATATCCGCGCCCAGCGAAAGGCGATGCGCTGATGAAAAGGCAGCGCACCTGGCGCACCACTGTGGTGGCACTCGATCTTCACCGCGATCATGCTGTTCCCGCTGTACTGGATGATCAACGTCTCGCTCACCCCACCGAACAAGTTGCGCGCCGATCCCCCGCCGCTGTTCCCCAGCCACCCAACTTTCGCGGGGTACGACAAGGTCATCCACGAGCAAATGCCGTATCTGGGCACAAGCTTCCTCGTTGGACTTGGCACGGTGATGGTCACGCTTATCGTGGCGGCTCCCGCCGGCTACGCGCTCGCGAAGCTGCGCCCACGCGGCGGCACCGCCCTCAACTTTGGCCTTCTCGTTGCCCAGATGATCCCCGGGATCATCATGGCGATGGGCTTCTACCTCATCTTCAACACGTGGGGCCTGCTCGACACGTGCTGGGGCCTCATCATCGCGGACTCGACGCTCGCCGTGCCCTTTGGCGTGCTGATCTTCACGGCGTTCATGATGGGAATTCCAGACGAGATCATCCAGGCGGCGCGCATCGACGGAGCGGGCTACTGGCGCACCTTCCGATCCGTTGTGCTGCCCGTGAGCCGCAACTCCATCGTCACCGTGTCGCTGTTTGCCTTCTTGTGGTCGTGGTCGGACTTCCTCTTCGCCTCGACGCTCAACCGCGGCGGCGACCTCCAGACCATCACCATCGGCATCTACCGGTACCTGGGCAACAACACCCAGGACTGGAACGCGATCATGGCCACCGCCGTGGTCGCTTCCATCCCCGCGGCGTTCTTGCTCGTCATCGCCCAGCGCTACGTCGCTGCCGGCGTGACCGCCGGCGCGGTCAAGGACTGAACCACCTCATGGAAAGCGAGCATTGTGACTGCCCCTACCCCGGCGTCGGGCCACACCACCACGCGTGTGGCCGGACCGGTTGTGCCTGCGACGTCGTTGCTGCGCCCGCTTGGGCCACAGCGAGGTGACCATAACGGGCGGCTTGTGGGCGGATTACCAGGCGCTCAACGCGACGGTGATCATCGGGCACTGCCTCGCGTGGATGGAGCGGGTGGGCTGGCTCAGCAACTTCGACGCGATCGCGAGCGGCGACGGCGGAGCCGCACCACGGCATCGAGTTCGTGGACTCCGAGGTCTACAAGTTGCTCGAGGCGATGGCGTGGGAGCTTGGCCGCACCGGCGACGCCGCGCTTGCCGCCACGTACGACGCGCTCGTTGACCGGGTCGCCGCCGCGCAAGACGCGGACGGCTACCTCAACACGAGTTTTGGCCACGCGGGACAGCGCGCGCGCTTCAGCGACCTCGAGTGGGGTCACGAGATGTACAGCTTCGGCCACCTCCTCCAGGCCGCCGTCGCGCGCCTGCGGACCGGGCACGACGACCGCTTGGTGGAGGTTGCGCGTGGCGTCGCGAGCCAGCTGTACAGCGAGTTTGGGCCCGACGGCCGGGTTGCCGTGTGCGGTCACCCTGAGGTGGAGGTGGCGCTCGCCGAGTTTGCGCGCGCCACAGGCGACGCGCGCTTCCTCGAACTCGCGCGGCTGTTCGTTGAGCGGCGCGGCACGGGCACTCTTGAAGCCCATCGATTACGGCCAGGAGTACTTCCAGGACGACCTTCCCGTGCGCGACGCCACCGTGCTGCGCGGCCACGCTGTGCGCGCGTTGTACCTCGCGGCGGGCGCGTACGACGTCGCCGTCGACACGGGAGACGACGGCCTCGCGAAGGCCGTCGAGGCGCAGTGGGATGCGACGGTCACCCGGCGCGCGTACATCACAGGCGGCGTTGGCTCACACCACCGCGACGAGGCGTTTGGTGCCGACTTTGAACTGCCGCCGGACCGCGCGTACTCGGAGACGTGCGCGGCGATCGCGTCGGTCATGCTGTCGTGGCGACTATTGCTTGCCACGGGAGACCCTCGCCGCGCGGACGAGATGGAGCGCGCGCTGCTCAACAACATCCTCGCCTCGCCTCGCGAAGACGGCCGCGCGTTCTTCTACGCAAATACGTTGCACCAGCGCACGGCGGGTACCGCGCCGCCAGAGGACCAAACCAGCGTGCGTGCGGACTCGACGCTGCGCGCGCCGTGGTTTGAGGTCTCGTGTTGCCCCACCAACGTGGCGCGCACGCTCGCGAGCGTCGGGCTGTACTTCGCCACCGCGGATGACGCTGGGATCCAGCTGCACCAATACGGCGAATATCGCGTAGATACCAGCATCGATGCTGGGCCACGTTGCACTCGTCGGTCAGCTGGCGGCTACCCATTCGATGGTGCCATTTCGGTGCTCGTCGAAGAGGCGCCCGACGCTGGGGCAAGGGTCTCCCTCCGCATCCCCGCTTGGGCACAGAACGAGGCCGCCTGGACGCTGTCCTCTACCTCGGCGACCGCTGCGCTCGGCGACGGCGTGCTCGTAGTCGGCGGCGTGAGGACGGGCGACGTCATTGAGTTGATGCTGCCGTGCGAGCCGCGCATCACTTACCCGGACCCGCGCATCGACGCTGTGCGAGGGACCGGTCGCGGTGGAGCGCGGGCCGCTCGTGCTGGCTCTCGAGTCCGCGGATCTACCGGATGGTCAAGACGTTAACGACGTCGCGATTGATGTCGCCCGCGGCGCAATCGCCACCGAAGCCGGCGCGAAGGTGACGCTCATCGCACTGGGTGACACCGCCCTCGGCTGGCCGTACGGGTCTGCGCGACGAGCACGAGCCAACCCCGCTTGGCCAGGTGGAACTGCTCCCCTACTACCGCTGGGCCAATCGCGGGCCGTCGACGATGAGGGTGTTCATTCCTCGCGCAGAGTGAGCGATCCGCGCGTCAGCAACCACGCGGCGGCCCCTACCAAGGGCAGGACGATCACGATAATCACCCACGCCGTTTTAGGGCCTGACGTCAGTGTGGTGGATTTCGCGATGTCAACAATCGCCCAGATCGCCGCGGCGAGACACGCGATCGCCAACAACGCGATCCACCCGAATGAAGGCGCGACGGTCACGGTAGCGCCTACGCCTCGACCACGATCGGGATGATCATGGGGCGGCGGCGCAGTTTGGTGCCGACAAACCGGCCCAAGACTCGGCGAGCGACCTGCTGAAGTTGGTGAGCGTCGGCCCCTCCGCGAGCGGCCTCTTCGAGCGCCTTCTTGATCTCCGGAAGGATCGCGTCAAACACCGCGTCGTCTTCCGCAATGCCGCGAGCGTGAACCTCGGGCCCGGAGACCACCTTGCCGTTGCTGGAATCGACAACCGCGAACACGGAAACGAAGCCCTCTTCCGCGAGGATGCGGCGGTCCTTGAGCTCGGAGTCCGTGATCTCGCCAACCGAGGAGCCGTCAACGTAGACGTTGTGGAACTCGATGGCGCCCACCACTTTGCGACGCCCGTCCTTGAGGTCAACGACCACGCCGTTCTCGGCGAACATCACGCGCTCCGGCGGCGATCCCCGTCTTCATCGCGAGCTTGCCGTTCGCGAGCAGGTGGCGCACCTCGCCGTGGATGGGCATCACGTTCTTTGGGCGCACGATGTTGTAGCAATACAGCAGCTCGCCCGCGCTCGCGTGGCCGGAAACGTGCACGCGCGCGTTGCCCTGGTGCACCACCGTGCGCGCCAAGGCGCATCGAGCTGGTTGATGACGCGGAACACCGCGTTCTCGTTGCCAGGGATGAGGGACGACGCGAAGATCACCAGATCGCCCGTCGCCCACGCTCGACCTTGTGGTCGTGGCTCGCGATGCGGCTGAGCGCCGCCATCGGCTCGCCCTGCGAGCCGGTGGACATGTAGACCACCTTGTTCGTGCGGCATGTTGTCCGCCTTCTTGGGGTCGACGAGGATGCCGTCCGGGCATCTTCAGGAAGCCCAGGTCGGCCGCGATGCCCATGTTGCGCACCATCGAGCGGCCCACGAAGGCGACGCGGCGGCCGTGCGCGTGCGCGGCGTCGAACACCTGCTGCACGCGGTGCACGTGGGACGCGAACGACGCGACCACGATGCGGCCCTCGCTGTCCGCGAACAGGCGGTCGAGCGTGGGCCCGATCTCCACCTCGGACGTGGTGAAGCCGGGCACCTCGGCGTTGGTGGAGTCCACCTGGAACAGGTCAACGCCCTCCTCGCCCAAGCGCGCGAAGGCGCGCAGGTCGGTGATGCGGCCGTCGAGCGGCAGCTGGTCCATCTTGAAGTCGCCCGTGTTGAGCACCGTGCCGCCCGGCGTGCGCACAAAGACGGCGAGCGCATCGGGAATGGAGTGGTTGACGGCGACGAACTCGAGGTCGAAGTCGCCGAGCTTCTCCCGCTGGCCCTCCTTCACGGCGAGCGTGACGGGGTTGATGCGGTGCTCCTTGAGCTTTGCCTCGATGAACGCGAGCGTGAGCTGCGAGCCGATGATGGGGATGTCGTGGCGCGCGGCGCAGCAGGTACGGGACGGCGCCGATGTGGTCCTCGTGGCCGTGGGTGAGCACGATCGCCTCGATGTCGTCGAGGCGGTCCTCGAGGTAGCCGAAGTCGGGCAGGATCAGGTCCACGCCCGGCTGGTTGTCCTCGGGGAAGAGCACGCCGCAGTCGATGATGAGCAGGCGGCCGTTGTACTCGAGCACGTGCATGTTGCGGCCAACCTCGCCGAGGCCGCCGAGCGCAACGAGGCGCAGGGTGCCGGCCTCGAGCGCGGGCGGGCTGAGGCAATTCGGGGTGAAAGTGCATTGCTACTCCTGAACGGGTAGGCCCGCTTCGTCGAGGAACGCGGCGATTGCCGCGTATTCATCGTCGGTTGCGGGGAGGTACGGAAGGCGGGTTGCGCGGGTCGGAATGACGCCCGCCGCTTGCAGTGCGGCCTTGGCATCACGCCGCCGGGGCCGCGGCCCATGATGGCGTCGACGACGGGAAGCAGCTTCTCGTGCCATGCGTCGGCGAGGCCGGCGTCGTTGGCGTCGTGGGCCGCGATCATCGGCGCGAATCCAGCGCGACGCGATGTGGCTGACACGGAGACGACGCCAACGGCTCCCGCGCGCAGGAAGTCGAGCGTGAGGGGGTCGTCGCCCGAGTACCACGCGAGGCCCGTGCGCTCGATGCGGTCCTTGGCGGCCTCGACCTGGCCCGTGGCGTCCTTGATGGCGATGATGTTGCTCACGTCGGCGAGCACGTCGTACGAGTCGTCAGAGAGCGCGATGCCCGTTCGGCCAGGGATGTCGTAGAGCATCACGGGCAGGTCGCGTCGCGCCGGCGATGGCCTTGAAGTGCGCCACGATGCCTGCCTGTTGCGGCTTGGAGTAGTACGGGCACCAAGGCGAGCATGCCGTCGGCTCCCGCCTCTGCCGCCTGCTCCGCCATGCGCACCGCGTGGGCGGTGTCGTTGGAGCCGGCGCCGGAAACGATCGAAGATGTCCGGGCCGACGGCCTCGCGCACCGCCTGGATGAGGTCGACTTTCTCGGGGCGTGAGTCGTGGGCGCCTCGCCCGTGGTGCCGCTCAAGCACGAGGCCGTCGTTGCCCTGCGAGCACCAGGAACTTCGCCAGCTTCTGCACGGACGCGAAGTCGATCTCGCCGTCCTCGTGCATCGGCGTGACCATCGCGGTCAGCAAAGACCCGAACGGGCGGGTGGGATCGGTCATGGGGCTAAACCTATCGTGAGGGCTGGGTGCGGAGTCCCGCATCCGCTTGCTCAGTCCGCGTCGATGACGAGGGTGACGTCCGTGAGATCGCGAGCCTCCGCGGGCCCAGAGACCACCTCGGCGTCAAACTGCAGTACGTAGCCGAGGTCGCTCCACGTGGCATTGGTGACCTTCAAGACCAACTGAACATCGCCGTCGGCCGAAGTGGCGGTGACGATGGCGCTGCGAGCCTCGTCGCCGTAGGTGTCATTCCACGCCTTGAAGAACTCGGCCGCGTCGGTTGGCGTGGCGGCCTGGGTGTCGGTGTCGACTTTGACGACTGTGTTGCCAACAGCCTTGAGCGTCAGCAGCGTGTTGCCCTTGTCCTCGACCATGGAGCCGCCGTTGGCTGTGGTCACGTAGACGGAGCTAGGCGTGGAACTGCCGCTGTTGCCACCCGTGAGCGAGAAGATCAACCAGCCGCCGCCGACGCCGACGATGAGCGTGATGATGACGATCCACGCGACGGCCTTTGTGCCTTTGCGGCGGGATTCAAACTCGGTCATGGGAGCGGGTCCGTTCTTGGGTCACGAGGTGCTGCTGGACGGCACCGATAGCCGGCGGTCAGCATTCTGATGAGGAAGCCGCCGGTGAGGCCAACGACGAGAGCGATGAGGGTGACTGCGCGCAATGAAGCGCATGCCTTTGCCCGGGGTTCATAGTCGGTCATGGGGCAACGCGTCCGTTCTTGTTGAAGGCCTGGTAGGTGAGCGGCATGAGGCCGGCCCAGAAGTCTTCCATCTTCTCCGCGACCATCTCGATCTCGCGCTGCGGGAACGAGGGGAAGTGCGTGCCCTCGCGCGTGGTGCGGAGGCTCAGGAAGTTCATCAGCGAGCGCGCGTTCATGGTCACGTACATCGACGAGTAGATGGTGACCGGGAGCACGGCACGGGCCACCTCGCGCGCGATGCCGGCGTCGAGCATGCGCTGGTACGACTCGTACGCGGCCGTGCAGCTGCGCCTTGATCTCGCTCTCAACGAGCGCGGTCTGCTCGGGGGTGCCTGGCACGAACTCGTACGCGCCTGGCTTGCCCTGCTGCACGAGGTTGCGGTCCGGGCCCGGGTAGTAGAAGACGGGCCGAAGCTCGCGGTAGCGGCCCGATTCCTCGTTGTAGCTCGCGATGCGGTGACGCATGAACTCGCGGAACACGAAGATGGGCGCCTGCACGTAGAACGTCATGGAGTTGTGCTCGAACGGGCTGCCGTGGCGGTCGCGCATGAGGTAGTTGATGAGGCCCGAGCTCTTGGAGGCGTCGCCGTCAACGTCGTCGAGCGACTGCTCGCCCTTCGTCGATACCCGGGCGGCGAACAGGACGTCAGCGTCTTGCGCGGTGGCCCGCACCAAGTCCACCGTCACGTCCGTGCGGAACTCAATTTCAGCGTCGGTCACGGCGACCAGCCTAGTGCCTGGGAGCACCCGCTCCCCCGCCGCCACCCCGGCGCCTGCACCTTGTACGCACACCTGCGTCGGCCCTAGTGCGTCCGCCTGCGCTGTACGCACATCGACGTCGCTCGGGGCCCGTTCGCGGCGCCCATGTGCGTACAGCGCTCAGGTGGGGGCGGACGGCATCGCTCATGTGCGTACGGGGCTGCCGGCAGGGCCGACGCTGGGGCCAGTCGCGCTCCGTGCGGCACCCCGTGCGCGTGCCAGGATGGGCGCATGGCTGAGCCAGCACGAGTGCCGCGAAAGTGGCGCGTGCCCGCGCGCATCGAGACGGAGCGGCTGGTGGTGCGGTGCTACGTGGCCGGCGACGCGGACGCGATGGATGAGGTCATCCCCGCCAACCGCGAGTACCTCCTCGAGTTCATGGCGTGGGCGCACGACGAGCCAATTGGCATGGACAACCGGCGTGCGCTCGTCGAGAAGTTCATCGCCGGATACGCGGACGGATCTGACTTCACGATGGGCATCTTCACGCGCGCGGCGGCGAGCAGTACATCGGTGGCACCGGCTTTCATGTGCGCGAGGACCACCTAGAGATCGGCTATTGGCTTGCAGAGCACGCGCAGGGCCAGGGACTCATGACGGAGGCCGCGGGCGCGCTCAGCAGGGTCGCCTTGCAGTTTGCCCACGCGCCATACGTGGCCATCTGCTGCCACCCGGCTAATGCGCGTTCGCGCGGGGTCCCTAAGCGCCTCGGCTTTGCACTTACGGGCATGAAGGACGTCGACGGCGAGCCGCACGAGTTTTGGCAACTGACGCAAGAGGCCTTCCTCGATTCCCCCGCGAGCGCCGAACCGCGCCCGCAGATCGACGACGCGAACGGCTCGCCGCTCTCGTGGCCCGTATGAAGCTGGACTCCCCCGCTCGCCAGCAGGCGGTGTCGGTGTCCATCGCCACGGGCGCGTACGGGATCAGCTTTGGCGCCTTAGCCGTCGCGGCTGGTCTCGACGTGTGGCAGACCATGGCGCTCAGCTTGCTGGTCTTCACTGGGGGCTCGCAGTTCGCGTTCATTGGGGTGATTGGCGCTGGCGGGGCGCCAGCCGCCGCGATCCTCACCTCTACCTTCCTTGGTGTGCGCAACGGGTTCTACGGGGTGGCCCTCGCGCCCGTGATGAGGCCCCTAAGCGGCTGGCGCAAGGCGTGGGCCGCCCAGGTAACGATCGATGAGTCAACTGCCGTGGCGCTCGCGCAGCCTGCCGATGACGTGCCCGCGCGACGTACCGGCTTCTGGTGGACCGGCGTTGGCGTCTTCATCGCGTGGAACTTCTTCACGATCGTGGGGGCGGCCCTGGGAAGCGCGATCGGGGACCCGTCGCGCTGGGGCCTTGACGCCGCGGCTGCTGCTGCGTTCCTCGCGCTGCTGTGGCCACGGCTCGCGACGCGCCACACGCAGCTCGTTGCTCTCGTGTCCGCCGTTGTTGCCCTGGCCCTGACGCCCGTTCTCCCTGCGGGAATGCCCATTCTCGCGGCGGCCGTCGTCGCGATCATCGCGGGGTGGCGCGCTCCCAAGGCCGGCGAGAAGGTGCCGGAGTAATGGGAACAGCGCCGTGAGTCACCACGCCTGGATCTGGGTCGCGATCATCGCGTCTGCCGCGCTCGCATGGGGCATCAAGTACGCGGGCCACTCCGTACCCGAGCATTGGCTGCACAACCCTCGCGTGCACCGCATCGCCGGATATGTCACGGTGTCGATGCTCGCGGCGCTCTTCGCCGTGCAGGCCTTCACCACGCGAGGCGTACTCGAGCTGGACTCTCGCGTTGCGGCGGTAGCCGTCGCCGTGGTGCTGCTGTGGCGCAAGGCGCCGTTCTGGCTCGTTGTGCTCGCTGCGGCGGCAACCGCGGCGCTGCTGCGCTGGGCCGGCCTGCCGTAGGGCGTAGATTCCCAAGGGTCCTTGGGACGCATGGGGACCGAGTGACAAACGTCAAGTGGCTTCTCGTCCCACCAGTCACATCAGCCACAGTGACCCTTGGGAGTCAACCTGCACGTAGGCTTTTGCGGGTGCCTACCGCAGACGTCTCCGCCCGCCCAGCCGTTCCCGGCGACGAGACCGCGATCGCGCAGATTCAGATTGCCGCATGGCGCGGGTGGATGGGCGCGGCCGTCGATGCCCTCCCCGCCGACGACATCCACAACCAGTGGGCAGCCGCGATCTCGCAGGCACCCAGCCGCAAGCACCGCGTGTTCGTGGCGACCGATGGCCCGCACGTGGTTGGCTTCGCCGCCCTCGCGCCCACGGAAATCATCGCGCTAGAGGTAGCGCCGGAGCATCGCCGAGCGGGGCACGGGTCTCGCCTGCTCGCCGCGTGCGTCGACACCCTGCGCATCGCGAATGCGGAGGAGGTGCGCGCGTGGGCGCTCGAGGGAGACGCGGCGCGAGAAGCATTCCTCGCAGACGCGGGGCTTGGCATTGGCGGCGTGCGTCGCGTCCTTGCCGGGCCCGACGGCGACCTCGCCGAGCGCCTGTGGCGCGCCTCGCTCTAGGGCTCGGCTTTTGCGCGAGCGGCGGTAGAGGTCCGCCGCGTACCGCAGACACTTGCGGGCTTGCGATCGCTCCCCCGCAGCGTCGTACGCCCATGCCACCTGGAACCATGCGGCCCAGTCCTCGGGCGCCAACTCCACCTCGCGAGACGGCGAACTCCACAGCTTCGGCGGCCGCTGCCTCCGGCAAGCGACCGGTTGGAGACGCCTCCCCCGCGAACACCGGCAAGCGACCGTCCGCCTCGAGCCGCGTCGCCATCCGCTGCACGGTGCGTGCCAAGGCGCCACTCGGCGACGAGGTACCACGCGCCGATCGCAGGCAGCACCACGAGCGCGGCGCCCATCGCCTTGCCAATCAGCGCGTCGGACTGCAAGAGCAACACCGCGCGCTGGGTGACGAGACCCAAGGTAGATAGCCAGCAGCACCGTCACGGCCGTGGCCGCGAGGAACGCGGAGTTGCGGAACAACTTCATGGCGCCACGTTCACAGCGAAAGGTAGCCGTCGAGGCCAACCGTGAGCCCGGGATGCGCCGCGACCTCGCGAATGCCGAGCAGCACGCCTGGCATGAAGCTCGCGCGGTCAAAGCTGTCGGTACGGATCGTGAGCTGCTCGCCGGGGTTGCCGAGCAGCACTTCCTCGTGGGCGACGAGCCCGCGCAGGCGCACCGCGTGCACGTGGATTCCGTCAACGACCGCGCCGCGCGCGCCGTCAGGATCGTGCGTGGTCGCGTCGGGCGATGGCCCGACGCCCTTGGCCGCTCGCGCTGCCGCGACGCCTTTGGCCGTATGTACCGCGGTGCCGGACGGGGCGTCGATCTTGTCCGGATGGTGCAGTTCCACGATCTCCACGGACTCGAAATACGGCGCGGCCATGGCCGCGAAGCGCATCGACAGCACCGCGCTGAGCGCAAAGTTGGGGGCGATCAGCACGCCGACACCTGGAGCGGCCGCGAGGTGGTCGCGCACCCGCGCCAGCGCGTCCTCCGTCCACCCGGACGTGCCGACGACGGCGTGCACTCCCGCGTCAATCAGCGCGTGCACATTTGCCTCGGTGGCAGACGGGGCGGTGAAGTCGACGGCGACGCTGCGCTCCCGCGAGCGCCGAGCGCGTCGTCCGCGTCGAGAGCGGCGACGAGCGCCAGGTCATCCGCGGCCTCGACGGCGCGCATCACCGTGGCGCCCATGCGCCCGGCGGCGCCCAAGCACAGCGACGTTGATCATGGCCACCACTCTAGAGCGCAGGCCGCAGGCGGTCAGCGAAGGGGCCCGACCCGCACGGTGGAGCGCTCGCGGCGTCGCGAGGTCGTGCGGCGACGGCCGCGCACGTCCTCGGCGGTCACCGCGCGCACCTCGTCGAGCGACTCGCCGATGCTCCACAACTCGCCAAACGTGAGCTCGCCTTGCCCAGGCGAGACATGCGCGAGTACGAGTCCTCGAGCCGCAGCACCGTTGACCCAGCGATCTGGCCCTTGGCTCGCTCTAGTTCGCCGTCGGTGACGCCCTCGGCCATGCGCTCAAACTCCGCGAGCATCAAGGCTCGACGGCCGCGGCCTTGGCAGGTGCGCACGCCGCGTACAGCGCGTACATGCCAGTCTCCGTACTGGGCGCGCGGATACGAGCCCACCGAGTACGTGAGGCCGCGCTTTTCCCGAATCTCCTGGAACAGGCGCGAGCTCATGCCGCCGCCAAGGATGGCGCTGTAGACGCCGAGCGCGGCCCTGCGCTCGTCCGTCGACTTGTACGAACGTACGCCAACCATGACCTGGGTCTGTTCTAGATCGGGCCTGGTAATGAGCACTTCTTCGCGGAAGCCCGCCTCAAAGGAGGTGTTGGCATCGCGCCGCGGAAGCGGCAACGCGCCGTCGTTGAGTGTCCCAGCCGCCCGTCACCAGACGCGTCGGTCACCAGCGCGCACACGACGTCGTGGTCAACGCCGCCAGCTGCAGTGACGATGAGGCCAGCGGGGACGTAGTGCTGGCCGTAGTGCTCCCACACCGCGTCGCGGCTCACATCTTCGATGAGCTGCGGGGTGCCGCCGATGGGACGGCCGAGTGGGTGACCTAAGTAGATTGACTCAGTGAGGCGCTCCTGAGCAACGTCACTCGGATCGTCCTCGTTCATCGCGATCTCTTCGAGGATGACGCCGCGCTCCAGCTCGAAGTCGGCCTCGTCAAGCCGCGCAGACGTCACCATGTCCAGAATGATGTCGATCGCCATGGGGACGTCAGAGTCGAGCACGCGCGCGTAGTAGCAGGTGTGCTCCTTGCCGGTGAGGGCGTTTGCCTCTCCCCCTACGCGATCGAAGGCCTCCGCGATGTCGAAAGCGGAGCGTCGGGCCGTGCCCTTGAAGAGCAAGTGCTCAAGGAAGTGGGTGGAGCCGCCGTGCTGCGGCGCCTCGTCGCGAGAGCCGACGCCAACCCACGCGCCGAGCGTCGCCGAGCGCATGCCAGGGATCGTTTCTGTGAACACGCGCACGCCGCCGGGGAGGATGGTGCGGCGGATGACGGCGCCGTGGTCCTGCTCGATAGTGAGCGTGCCGGGTACAAGTGGAAGCGGTGTGGGCATGAGGCAGAGCCTTTTTACCTTCGTCGTGCGGTGGGTTAGCGCTGACCATCGCCAGGTCGGTGCAATGAGTGTGACCTGCTCCTGGAGACAGGACGGTTCGCACTGAGGGCGTTAGCAATACGGCGCGCGCCTGGGCGTCAATGCCCTTGGCGTCGGCCTCATCCAGAACTTGCTGAAGTGCGGGGCGGAAGTCGGTCGCGTCGCTATCGGAGGACGTGCACCCGGTCAACGCCACACTGAGCGCGACGATGAGCAATACGACGCCACGGCTCACAGCTGACTCGAGATCAGCAGAACACGTGCAACGTGGCGTTGGTGTCCGATGCGCCAAGTGTGCATGAACTTCCGGAACCAGAACAGCCCTTGGACTTTACTCAAGCGTCAACTGCAATCGTTTGACGCCCACCAAAGCAGGAACGCAACGAGGGCGGCCCTGGTTTCCCAGGACCGCCCTCGCGCACTTCAGATCGAGGCCTACGCCTCGACGTCGGCTGATCGACCTCGGCAGGAGCCTCGGCGCCCGCCTCCTCGACCACGCCGAGCGACAGCTTGCCGCGCGGGTCGACCTCGGTGATCTCCACCTGGATCTTCTGGCCAACGGAGAGCACGTCTTCGACGTTCTCCACGCGGGCGCCGCCCACGAGCTTGCGGATCTGCGAGATGTGCAGCAGGCCGTCACGGCCCGGGGCTGAGCGAGACGAACGCGCCAAAGGCGACCGTCTTGACGACCGTGCCGACGAAGCGCTCGCCGATCTCGGGCATGTGCGGGTTGGCGATCGCGTTGATGGCGGCACGAGCGGCCTCCGCCGACGGGCCGTCGGTGGCGCCGATGAACACGGTGCCGTCGTCCTCGATCGAGATGTCCGCGCCGGTGTCGTCCTGGATCTGGTTGATCATCTTGCCCTTCGGGCCAATGACCTCGCCGATCTTGTCGATCGGGCACGCGCACCGTGATGACGCGAGGAGCGAACTCGCTCATCTCGTCGGGCTCGTTGATGGCCTGCGCCATGACGCCGAGGATGTGGATGCGAGCGTCGTGCGCCTGAGCGAGCGCGCCGGCAAGCACGGAGGCGGGAATGCCGTCGAGCTTGGTGTCCAGCTGGATGGCGGTGACGAACTCCGACGTTCCGGCGACCTTGAAGTCCATGTCGCCGAACGCGTCTTCCGCGCCGAGGATGTCGGTGAGCGCCGCGTAGCGGGTCTCGCCGTCAACGGTGTCGGACACGAGGCCCATCGCGATACCGGCGACCGGGGCCTTGAGGGGCACACCGGCGTTGAGCAGCGCGAGGGTCGAGGCACACACGGAACCCATGGACGTGGAGCCGTTGGAGCCCAGCGCCTCGGAGACCTGACGGATCGCGTAGGGGAAGTCCTCGCGCGACGGGAGCACCGGCACCAAGGCACGCTCTGCGAGCGCTCCGTGGCCGATCTCGCGACGCTTGGGGCTACCCACGCGGCCGGTCTCGCCCGTGGAGAAGGGCGGGAAGTTGTAGTGGTGGACGTAGCGCTTCTTCTTCTCGGGGTTAAACGAGTCGATCTGCTGCTCCATCTTGAGCATGTTGAGCGTGGTGACGCCCAGGATCTGCGTCTCGCCACGCTCGAACAGCGCCGAACCGTGCACGCGCGGGATCGGACCGAGACCTCCGCGGACAGCGGACGGATGTCCTTGAGGCCACGGCCGTCGATGCGGACGCCGTCCTTGAGGATGCGCTGGCGCACCTGCTTCTTGGTGAGCGAACGCACCGCAGCGCTGATCTCGCCGCT
The DNA here is from genome assembly GCA_963757685.1 of uncultured Actinomycetota bacterium. GTDB lineage: Bacteria > Actinomycetota > Actinomycetes > Actinomycetales > Demequinaceae > Demequina. The sequence continues at coordinate 103,827 of CAVWSW010000007.1, forward strand.
CGCGACCCTCGAACTGATCGTCAAGCGCGGCGTGAGCGGCGACCTTGATCTCGTCGAGACGGTTCTCGCGCTCGTGCTTGTCGGCAATCGTGAGCGCCTGAGCGAGGTCCGCCTCGATCGCGCCGGACACGGCGGCCAGGACGTCGTCCTGGTAGTCGAGGAAGCGCGGGAACTCCGCGGGTCTCCTTGGCTGCCTTGCCTGCGAGCTCGATCTGAGCCTCGCACAGCGCACGCAGGAACGGCTTGGCGGCCTCGAGGCCCTCGGCCACGACCGCCTCGGTGGGCGCCGTGGCGCCCTCGGAGATCAGGTTGAAGGCGTCGTCGGTTGCCTCTGCCTCGACCATCATGATGGCGACGTCGTCACCGGCGATGCGGCCGGCCACGACCATGTCGAACACCGCGCGCTCCTTCTGGGAGTACTTGGGGAACGCGACCCACTGGCCGTCGACGAGCGCGATGCGCACGCCGGCGATGGGGCCGGTGAACGGCAGGCCGGACAGCTGCGTCGACGCCGAAGCGGCGTTGATCGCGAGCGTGTCGTACGAGTCGTCAGGGTTGATCGCGAGGACGGTGATGACCACCTGGACCTCGTTGCGCAGGCCGGAGACGAACGTGGGGCGCAGCGGACGGTCGATCAGGCGGCACGTGAGGATCGCGTCGGTGGAGGGACGGCCCTCGCGACGGAAGAACGAGCCGGGGATCTTGCCGGCCGCGTACGAGCGCTCCTCGACGTCAACCGTCAGGGGGAAGAAGTCAAAGCCCTCGCGGGGGTTCTTGCCCGCCGTGGTGGCGGACAGCAGCATCGTGTCGTTGTCGAGGTACGCGGCAACGGTGCCCGCGGCCTGCTGGGCCAGGCGGCCCGTCTCGAAGCGCACGACGCGCTTGCCGAACGAACCGTTATCGATAACGGCCTCGGCGAACTGGATTTCGGGACCTTCCATGTGGATGGTCACTCCTTTTCATGAAGGAGCAGGCAGGCAGAACAGGGGCGCTTGCCTCACTGATCGTCAGTCGACACGGTCAGATTCCGCAAGGAATCCGCACGTCTCCACCGATGACCAGCGTTCAGCCAGCCTGCTGGTGTGTTGTGTGTGGCCGCGTCTCGCGATTACGCAGGAGCGTGACCGGTTGAACAGTCTACCAGCCCAACAACCGAATGCCCCTTACCGCGTACCCTTGGCGCCATGCCGAAAGACGTCACCCCTCCCCCAGCTGCCCCTCGCTACGAAGGGTTTCGTTGGCTCGGATCCCAGTGGGGCCGTTCCGGCAAGCCGACGCCGTCGAAGGTCAGTGGGGCCCTCATGCTCGCCGCTGCGATCGTCGTATGCATCGTGGCGATCAACGCCGTCCGTGACGACAGCAAGCCTGGCGCGGTGGTGTTAATCCTCGCGGTTGGTACTGCGTGCCTCATCGCAGCGGGTTTCTACTTCGTCGAGGCCCACTTTGCAGGCCGCGCCGCGGCAGAGCAGGAACCACTAGAGCAGGAACCACTAGAGCAGGAACCACTAGAGCAGCAACCAACGGAGCCAGAACCTCCGGCTAGCCCAGCGTCGGACAGTTAACCAAGCGTCGGGGCGTAAAAAGCCAGCGGCCCGGCCGCTCAGCGTCCCTGTACTTAGCAAGTACAGCGGGCGAGCGAACCGGGCCGGGGAGCGCAGGAGGCGTCGTTAGCGACGCAGCCCCAGGCGCTCAATAAGCGAGCGGTAACGCTCAATGTCTACGCGCTGAAGGTAGTTCAGCAGGTTGCGGCGGCGACCGACGAGCAGCAGCAGGCCGCGACGCGTGTGGTGGTCGTGCTTGTGCTCCTTGAGGTGCTCCGTGAGGTCGAGGATGCGACGCGTGAGCATTGCCACCTGAACCTCGGGAGAGCCGGTGTCGCCCTCGTGCGTGGCGTACTCGGTCATGATGGACTGCTTAACTGCTGCTTCGAGCGGCACTGTGTCTCCCTTTTCAAGGTAGTTGCGCGGAGCACCCGGGCCTGTTCACCGGGGCACTACAAACCGCGGCCGTTATACGGCGAAGATCAATGATACCAGCGCGAAGCCCGGCACAACAGCGCGGGTTAGGACAGCACGTCCCTGCACCAAGCGACGTCTTCGCCAAGCGCGGTGATAAGCGCGTCGAGCCCGCCAAAGTCGAGCATGGGGCGGCGCCACGCGACGAGGTCAAGCGTCACTTCAGCGTCATAGAGCGAGAGCCCGTCGTGGTCAATGACGAACGCCTCCACGCGCAGGTCGGTGCCTCCAACGGTGTAGTTGAATCCGAGGCTCACGGCAGCTGGCAGCGCCTGCCCAAGCAACGGGGCTGCGGCCACGTTGTCCCGAGCGTCCACGACAGTGAGCAAGCCGGCATACACCCCGTGACGCGGGATCATCCCTGCGGACACCTCGATGTTGGCCGTTGGGAATCCGATCTCACGCCCCAACTTGTCGCCATGCACCACGCGTCCGCGCAACCGGTGGGGACGCCCCAACACCTCGGCAGCCGCTGGCAGGTCACCCTTGTCAAGCAATTCGCGCACCCACGTAGATGACCAGCGGCGCCCGCTTTCCGAAAGTGCGCCCGCGTCGTCAATCACCTCGACCTCGAAGCCGTACTGCGCCCCGAGTTCGCGCATCGTTTGAACGTCGCCCGCGTTTCCGCGTCCAAAGCGCGTGTCGTGCCCCACCACAACGCACGCGGCGTGGAGCCCAGCGACGAGGTAGTTGTACACGAACTCCGCGGGGGTCTGCGTCGCAAACTCGAGCGTGTAGGTGACTGACGAGCACCGCGTCCAGCCCGGTGGCGGCGAGGCGATCGAGTCGATCCTCGAGTCCCGTGATGAGCTCCGGCTCGTGCGCGGGATCGTGGACTGCCTTGGGGTGGGGGTCAAAGGTGACGGCGACGGCAACCTGCCCGCGAGCGCGAGCATCGGCGACCATGCGTTCAAGAACCGCCTGGTGCCCTCGATGTACGCCGTCGAAGTTGCCGACGGTCACCACGGACGGGCCTAAGTTGTGCGGAATCTCCGCGAGCGAGCGCCACACATGCATGCGCCTTATTGTGCCTGAGCGGCAGACCTCGAATCGACGGCAGGCTCGTGCCGGGCCGACGTATCCCACCACGGCTTCAGCAGCGGCACCGGCGCCCAGCGCTCGATTGCGCGCGTGAGCCAGTAACTGAGCGCGAGCACGGCAGTGGCAAACGCCAACGGAACCACCAGGCCATCGAACGCGAACTCCGGTACGTGCGAAGCGATCACGGCCCACAGGCACAGCGCGAGCCACGACTGAATGACGTAGACGCCAAGTGAGTGCCTGCCGATCGCCCTCGCCCAGCCGAGCGCAAGCGCGCCTCCCCACGCGCCTGCGCATGCCAACGACACCCAGGTTCCGCACAGTGCGAGCGCCCCAAGGACGAGAGGCACCTCGACGAGATCGAACACGGCCGCCGCGGTGCCGACGACCGCGAACACCGCGAGCGCGAGCAGCGCGCGGCGGGTGGTCGCGCGTTCGGCCTCTCGTCGGTATGCGAGCGCCCACCGCTGCGCGCACACGAAGAAGACCCAGTGTTCCGCGACGTACCACCACCAGTCGAGGGAACCTGGCAGATGGCTCGGCCACGTCCACACCGCCACGAGGAAGACAGCCGCCGACGCGACGACCAGCGGCGCAGTGGGGACCGAGCGCAGTGCCCGCGCGAGGGCGATGTAGATGGCGAGCGCGGCGAGGTACCAGGTCCATCCGTCGGGACGCAGCGCGCCAAGCGGGATCCGCGTCACGGCGTCGGCCACGCTTACGTTCTCTGTTACCGCAGCTGTGGCGACGGTGCCGATCACAGCCCAAATACCGTAGATGAGCAGGAGGGGTGCCACCCGCCGTCGCCACACCTGCTCCCACGGCCAGGTTGACACACCCGCGGCAAGCATCCCGGACAGCGCAACGAGAGTCGGCATGCGGAAGCCGTCGAGCACCACATCCGCCTCACGCAGCAAGTGGGCGGCGCGCTCGCCGTTGCTTGTCACGTACTGCACGACGTGGTGAAGGACGACCGCGGTCAGCGCTACGCCGCGCGCGGCGTCTACCCAATCAAGGCGCTCTCGGGACATCCCTCTCCCCTCAGCGCCGCCGGAATCAGGCGCCGTGTGCCTGGAACACTATCGCGGGGCTCGCGTTTCCGTCAGCCCTATTGACGATCGCAATTGCGTCGCCTTCGTACATCGCCACCGCTGGCCCGACGCCGCTTGCTGCAATGCGTTGCCCGTACCCGAGCGCGGTCGCGGCTTGGGCGTCGATGACGAGCACGGGGAGGGTCGCCGCGGCAGCTTCGGAAAGCGGGATCACCCGCGTGAGAGCGCCGAGCCTTTCCAGTTCGTCGAGGGTCGTCGCCCGGTCAAGCGAGATGTCACCCACTCTTGTGCGACGCAGCGCCGTGAGGTGGCCGCCCACTCCGAGTGCGTCGCCAAGGTCTCGCGCGAGTGCTCGGACGTACGTGCCGGTGGTGACGTCGACCGTGACGTCAATGTCGACAACCTCACCAGAGCGTCGGGAAGCCGTAACCTCAAATCGCGAGACGGTGACCGGACGGGCGGCAAGTTCTACG
>CAVWSW010000008.1:0-9999 GCA_963757685.1 uncultured Actinomycetota bacterium
CATGAAATGGTTCGGCGGCACCCTCGTCTTCCTCGCTGAGCTCGCCATGCTCGCGGGTCTTTTCTGGTGGGGCTACACCAACTTCGACGGCTACTGGAGCTGGCTCTACGGCCTCACGATCCCGTTCTTCGTGTCCGTGATCTGGAGCCTCAGCCTCTCGCCCAGAGCGCCCCGCCCCTTCCCCCCAGCCATCAAGTCCACGGTGCGCCTCGTTCTTCTCCTCGCAGGCGCCGCCGCGTGGTGGGCCACGGGCAACCACGTCGTAGGGATCGCCACCGCGGCCGCCGCAATCGTGGGCACCGCGATCGCCACCCGCTGGCCCTTCGACGAAGCCGGCGTGGCGACCGCAACCCCCACAAACGCCCCCACCGACGAATAACCTACGCAACCGTAGGTTAGACTCGGAGCATGTGGACCGAGATGTCCTCGCCGTCGCTGGTGACGGCGGAGGAGCGCTGCAACCTGACCCAGCTGCTTGCCTTGCGCGCGGCGCAATCGCCGGAGCGGAGTTACGCCGAGCTTAAGAACGAAGACGACACCTGGCGACCCGTCACGTACGCACAATTTCAGGCCCAAGTCACCGCAGTAGCGAAGGGTCTCATCGCCCTCGGGGTCGCGCCAGGTGACCGCGTCGCCATCATGGCGGACACCCGTTTCGAGTGGGCCGTCATGGACTTCGCGATCCTCGCGGCAGGCGGCATCACGGTCCCCGTCTACCCCTCGTCCTCCGCCAACCAACTCGCGTGGATCTTGGCCGACGCCGGCGTCACCTACGTAGCCACCGACGCCCCTGAGCGGGCAGACGCCGTTGCCCAAGCGTCGGGCACAGCGCTTGACCTCGGCAAACTGAGCGAACTTGAATCCAAGGGCGCCGCAGTCACAGACGAAGACCTCGCCGAACGCACCGCGGACGTGGCACCCGATGACCTCGCGACGATCATTTACACCTCGGGCACCACGGGCCGCCCCAAGGGCACGATGCTGAGCCACGCCAACTTCGTTGACCACGTGCGCAACATCGAGCGCGACCCCGCGTTCGGCGGCTTCGTCCAAGGCGACGCGCGCCTGCTGCTGTTCCTGCCCCTCGCGCACGTGTTTGGCCGCATCGCGATGATGCTCACGATGTCGCGCAGGCGTGGTCACGGCCTTCGCGCCCAACCCCAAGACCCTCGCCGCGGACATGCAAACCTTCAAGCCCACGGTCCTCGTAGTGGTGCCGCGCGTCCTCGAAACCATCTACAACAAGGCCGACGCCGGGGTCACCGGCACCAAGAAGCGCATCTTCCGCTGGGCCGCCAAGGTGGCGCGCGAGTACGGCGCAACCCGCCCGTCGGGCAACCCAAGCGCTGGCCTCAAGGCCAAGCACAAAGTCGCGGACCGCCTGGTACTCAGCAAGATTCGCCACGCCACGGGCGGCAACCTCCGCTATGCGCTCAGCGGCGGCGCGCGCCTCAACGAGGACATCGGCAACTTCTTCGAGGGCGTCGGCGTCACGATCCTGCAGGGCTACGGGCTCACCGAATCCACGGCCGCCGCACTGGGCACGCCAGAGCCAACCCGCGTCATGGGCACGGTAGGTCGCCCGCTTGCAGGGACGTCGGCCGCCGTCAGCGAAGACGGCGAGATCATGCTCAAGGGCGCCAACGTCTTCTTGGGCTATTGGAATGCGCCCGACGCCACGGCAGCGGTAATGCGCGACGGCTGGTTTGCGACCGGTGACCTTGGGCGCATCCAGGACGGGTCTTTGAGCGTCGTTGGCCGCAAGAAGGAGATTCTGGTGCTGAGCTCGGGCAAGAACGTGCAGCCTGCGGTGCTCGAAGACTCGATTCGCACGCATCCCGCGATCCAGGATTCTGTGGTCGTGGGGGAGGGGCGGCACTTCGTCGCTGCGTTGGTTGCGCTCGACGAGGCGATGCTGCCCTCGTGGCTCGAGGCGCACCAGCTGCCGTCCATGACGGTGGAGGAGGCAGCGAAGGATTCGCGCGTGCGCGAGCTCGTGTCGCGAGCGGTGGCCATGGCCAACGCCCACGTGTCGCGTGCCGAGTCGATTCGCGAGTTCCGCATTCTGCCAAGCAGCTTCACCGAGGCCCGCGAGGAGATGACCGCCTCGCTCAAGGTGCGGCGCGACAACATCATCGCCCACTACGCCGACGTCGTTGACGAGATCTACTCGGGGCGCGTCAAGGCTTAGGCCCCTGCGTTACGGAGCGGGCTCCATTCGCACCAGTGCGGCGAACACCACGATGTTGTCCTTGTGGACGAACCCGCCAGAATCAAGTTCGCCGCCGCACGTCAAGATGCGCAGGCCCGCGTGGTCGATGTCCCCATACACGAGTTCCGTGGGGAAGTCCGTCTTGGGATACTGGCCCACGTTGGTGACCGCAAAGACCGCAACGGTGCCATCCGCGCGAGTAACGAAGATCTCGTCGCCTGCCCTGAGCTCGTGGAGGCGGTAGAAGACACCTTTCTTGCCGTCGAGTGTCACGTGACCAGCAAGGATCGCCGGTCCCAACTCTCCCGGCGTAGGCGCTCCCGTGTACCAACCTGCGGGGAAGGCGCCCGGAGGCACCTCGAGCGTGCCATCGCTGAGCAATCCCAGGTCCATGAGCTTGGACTCCGCGCCAATGGCGGGAATGGTGACTCTGGTGGGCGCCGATGCCGGCATCACAAAGTCCGATGCTGAAAGCGACACCGCTGTCGCTGGAGCGGCCTCAGGAGCTGAAGCGGTTTTGGCGACCACCGACTGTGACTCGGTGAATGCCGCGGGTTCCGCGCGCGAGGTGCTCGCATGTGGACCAGCTGCGCCCAGCATCAGGAGGGCGGCGACAATCGCAACTGCGCGGAGTGCAGTGTGCTGCACTCCGCGCTCTGCCAGGTTCATAGTGAGTGGCTAGCTCGTGCGACGTCGGGCGACGATCACGATGCCGACCGCGAGCGCACTGAGCACGATGCCCGCGCCCACCAGACTGGGCGTAGTGCTCGACTCGGTCAACGGGATGCCGTCCCCCGTAGCAGCCGATCCGGACGGAGCCTCGGTGATCTGACGCCTGCTCGCACTGCTGTCGGCGCGACTCAACGAGGCGTCGAAGCACGGGTTGGTGATGACGTTGTTATCAAGGGTGACGGCACCAATGCGCGCCCAGAGGCGCCCACTGATGGTCGCCGCCGAGTCCATCGTGATGCTCTGGTCTGCCATCACCGTGCCAACGAGTTGCGACCCGCTTCCAAGCGTTGCCGATTCACCCACACGCCAGAACACGTTGCACGCCGACGCGCCGTTGAGGAGCGTCACCGTACTGCCCGATGAGGTGATGAGCGTCGAATCCATCGTGAAGATGAAGATCGCGCTGGCGTCACCTCCCGCATCGAGAGTCAGGCTGCCGCTATTGGTGAAGGTCTGGGCGTTGGAGGAGTAGACCCCTGGCACCAAGTTCTGCGAGGCCAGATCGGTTCCGATAACGAACTCCGTAGCCTGCGCGGCAGCGTTGTTATACGCGGTGGTGAGCGAATTCTTTGCGCCAAGCGCAACCGAGGAGGTGAGGTTCACCACGCCGGTCTGAACAATTGAGTCCGCCCCCGGTCCGTACCCCGTGAGGGAGGTTCCGGGGTGCAGGCCAATGTCACCGGTAACGGTTGACGTGTTCGTGTTGGTCACGGTTGACCCCGCCAGAACAGCGAAGTTGCTTGCGTTGCCAACGGGTACGGGCAATGCGAGAGCGGCTGCCGCTCCGCCTACGGCGAAGAGTGCGCCTGCAGCGATCGCCACTAAGGTGGCACGCGCAAGGGGGCGCTTCATCCCGCGCTGTGCGGGGTTGGAATTTCGATATTGAATTGACATTTTTGGCTCCGAGAGATTTGACGGAAGATTCCGGAAATCTGAGGATGACCGCGAATATGTGCATATTCCGCTAACTTGAATTTTACACCAAAATGGACAAATGCTCCTAGGGGGACGGCAATTGACACGTCAATACACGCTCCGCAACTAGACAGTTACCAGGGATGATGTGCGTCGGGTGTGAGGTGCGTCACCATTGACGCCTGGTAGGACTGCCGAGAGAGATAAACTGCTGGCGCCAAACACAGAAAAATCGATACGACGATTCGTCCAGCGCGCTTTTTGAGCGCGCACAATGAGGAATAATGTAGCCGTCATGTTTGCAAGTGCCAGGCACTTCATCGCATCCGTACTCAAACTTCCGGTCGGCACTCATCCCGCGCCCGCGCTACGGTCAGACGATGCACATCGGCACCCTCACACTCCCTGACGGCCGCGACCTCCAGTACTACGACGCCACCCCTGACGCGCGCGACGCCGTGCCTGTCATCTATCACCACGGGTCACCTAACATCGGCGAGCCGCCCGTGCCGCTCTTCGACGCCGCCGCAGAGCGCGGATTGCGCTGGCTCGGATACGACCGCCCCGGGTACGGGGGCTCCACTCGCGCGCCCGGCCGCACCATCGCCGATGCGGCAGCTGACACCGTTGCTGTGGCCGACGCCGCCGGCGTTGCGCGTTTCGCCGTCCTCGGGCATAGCGGAGGGGGAGCGCACGCGCTCGCGTGTGCGGCGCTCGCCCCTGAGCGGGTCGTCGGCGCGGTATCGATCTCGGGCTTGGCGCCATGGGGCTCGCCCGGGCTCGACTACTTTGCCGGGATCAACGCCGGCGGCGAAGCGGAACTAAGCGCGGCGACCCAGGGCGCTGAGGCGCTGGCCGCGCACCTAGCAGCGGCAGAGTTTGACGCGAGCATGTTCATCGATAGCGACTGGGATGCACTCAAGACGGACTGGGCGTGGTTCAACTCCGTCGTGGAACGCGCCGAACCGTCCGGGAGCGGGCCGTTCATCGACGATGACGTGGCGAGCGTCTCCCCGTGGGGCTTCGCGCCGGCAGATATTCGTATCCCCACGCTGATCATGCATGGCACGGCAGATCGCGTGGTTCCGGTGACGCACGCGTGGTGGCTGGCTGCAAACATCGAAGGCGCGAACTTGCTCGAGGTGAGAGGCGCTGGCCACATCTCGGTGATGCGAAGGGCCACCGAAGCACTCGACTGGCTCGCTTCGGTGGCCGCTAACGCCTAGAGGCCTTCGGCAATCTCCTTGATGAGGGCAAGGCGCGCATCCCACTGCGCACCAACGCGTTCGAGTGCGCGCGCGGTTGCCGAGAGCTGCGATCCGAGCGCTCGGTAGCGCACTTCACGCCCGGCGGGCACCTGCTCAACGAGCCCAACCTCGGAGAGCACGGCAAGGTGCTTGGCGATCGCTTGGCGACTCACGGGCAAGCGCGCCGCAAGCGCCGACGCCGAGGCATCGCCTTCTCCGAGCGCGGCCAAAACCGCCCACCGCGTCGGATCGCCAAGCGCGGCGAAGGTGGCGACGAGCCCACTGTCGGCCACAGCGCTGCCAACTACAGCGTCGGCCGTCATGAGTCGCCGTCCAAGTAGTCGGCGAGCCGGGTAAAGCCCTGCGTCCACCCGGCGCCATTGCGCTGCATGCGTGCGTCAGGATCATTGAGGTTCTGGAACCCGGTCTCCACGACCGTGAGCTGAGTGCCACCGTCGACAGCCTCCAGAGTCAGGGTGAAGGCCGTGGAAACCGCCGGATCTAAGAGGGGGGACTCAGGTCCACCCCATCGATAGGAGATGGAGTGGGGCTCGTCTATCGCCTCAATGATGAGCGGCAGCGTCCCCACGGCTTCAAAGCGCCAGCTTCCGCGTCCGCCAACTTCCACGGCAGAAATACTTGCCTCAACTCCCGCCCAGTGGACGATGTGTTCCGGCTGCGTGATAGCAGCCCACACCTTCTCCACCGGCGCTGCGATGGTGACCGTGCGCGTCACGGAAAGTTCGTTCGTAACGGCGCTCACGATGCCGCGCCCTCGAGGTAGGCGATGAGCTCGTCGATCTCCGAGGTCCAGCCGCCGCGATTGTCTTCCATGCGCGCGGGCGGGTCATCAAGGTTCTGGAAGCCGGTCTCGACGACCGTCAGTTGGGTACCACCCGCGACGGGCGCCAAGGTGAACTGGAACACCGTGGAAGCCACGGGGTCGATGTCGAGTGACGTCAAGTTGCCCCAGCGATACGAAATCGTCCGGGGTGCATCGATTTCCTCGATGACAAGCGGCACGGTGCCGTAGCCCTCGAACGTCCAGGTGCCGGAGCCGCCAACCTCAATTGCCGAGATGCTGGCACGGGATCCGGCCCACTTGGCGATGTGATCGGGCTCGGTGATGGCGGCCCACACCTTGTCTTGCGGGGCGGCAATGGTGACGGTGCGCGAGACGGAGAACGCCTCGGCATCGATCGTTGCTGGGGGATTGGGTGTGGCTGGCATGGCTACCTCTCGGAACGGAAACTAGTGCAACCACAGTGTTGCACTAGTGATCCACGAGTGCAACCCCCAAGTTGCACATTGTGCCCGACGGAATGCGCGCCTCCGCGCCGACGTTTCCGCAAGCATGACAACAGTAGGAATTATCGGTTCAGGACACATCGGCTCCAACGTGGCACGCGCGGCAATTGCTGCGGGTCACGATGTGGTGATCAGCAACTCTCGCGGCCCCGAGTCCCTCGCGGAACTCGTCGCGGAACTGGGCCCCAAGGCGCGTGCCGCGACGGTCACGGATGCCGCAGCGTCGGGCGAGTTGGTGCTCGTCGCGATCCCGCTCGGCAAGATTGGCGGCCTGGATGCGCGCGACTTCGCGGGCAAGATCGTCATCGATGCAAACAATTACTACCCGCAGCGAGACGGCCGCATCGCCGCGCTCGACTCGAACGAAATGACCGTCTCGGAACTACTTCAAGCGCAGTTGCCCGATGCGCGCGTGGTGAAAGGGTTCAACAACATTCGCGCAAGCGATATCCCCGCAGACGGCATGCCCGCAGGGTCCGAGAATCGCCGCGCGCTTCCCGTCGCGAGCAACGACGCGGACGCCATGGTGCTGGTAGGGATGTTCTTCGACTCCATTGGCTTCGACGCGGTGCCCATCGGCGATCTGAGCCAGTCATGGCTCGTGGAACGCGACACCCCGGCGTACGTCACTCGCACGAATGTGTTCGAACTCCACGAGCTCATCGCGGACACCACGAGGGTGCAGCAGGTCTGAAAAACCTCGTTGTCTAGGCTGCCCTAGCGGGCGCGCGCCTCACGCGGTTGAATGGGACCGCGGCTACGCCGCGCCACACGGAGGGGAATCAACATGAGGATCAAACCAAGCGCTGGCTTGCTTGCCGGCGGACTGTCGGCAATGGCTGGCGGCGCGCTCGTCGCGGGTATCTCGATCACGGACGCATACGGAGTGACTCAACACCCTCTGTGGCTGCTCGGCCTCGTCACTTCGGTGGCCGGGCTCGTCATGTTCATCGTCGGCATGTTCCGGCTGGGCCGGAACGTGGACCTGGCGGCGGCGAAGATCGTGGATGGCCTTGAAGCACCGGAATTGCGGCCGCGCAGCTTTGCGGAGCGACGCGACGCACGCATCGCCGCCGCGCAACGCTAGCCCGCGTTCTGCGCAAGCACCGCCGTCTGAAAGTCCGCGAACTCGGTGAACAGCAGCACGTTGCCGTCGTCCTTGCGCAAGAAGTAGAGCCAGTTGCCGTCCGCAGGGTGAGCCGCCGCCCGAATGGCCTCATGGGTGGGAGCGCCGATTCCACTTACGGGCAGACCAAGGTGCGAATACGAATCCGGCACCGAATCGACCTGCAGCGGCATGCCTGCGTCCATGCGGTTGATCAGCACGCGCGCGATCGACGGCTGATCTGCGACCACCGCGGACTCCGCTTGCAGTATTGAGGCGAGCACAACCGTGTCATGCCACCGCTCGCGAGGCAGGTCGAGGGATTCGAGGTATGACGTCTCTATGAGCAGCATCTGCTGCGCCGCCTCCTCCGGCGTCTCGCCATTGCGGAAGCTGTACTCGCCGGGGATGATCCATCCATCGATAGACCCGTTTGCCTCCGCTGGCAGAGCGCCAAACAAGGCGATCCTCGCCCCTTCCACTGACCCGCCGAGTGCCGCCGCGAGATCGCTGGCGATCTCTGAGGCGGTCTCTTCCTGGGTCACATTTACGACCGCGACGCTGGCACTCGGCACGGGGGACGCCTCGCTAGGCGTCGCGGCCGGATCTGCCGGAGCACTCCCAAGCTGCGAGACGCCAAAGGCGGCCGCACCCACAACCGCGATGCCGGCAACGGACATCACCGACGTGCGCACGGCGCGATCACGGCGCACTCGACGCGTGAGGCCCGCGTGGCTACTCGCAAGGTCTGTGTTGGCGAAGCGTGCAGCGCCGTCGAGTCGCAATTGGTCAAGGAGATCGTGTGCAGTATTCATCGAATTCGCCCTTCCGTGACGGGAATCGTGTCTTGCTCTGAGAAGTCGACATCAAGGTTCAGTGCGCGGAGGCGCGCCAGACCGTCTGACAAGTACCGCTTCACGCTGCCGACGGCAATGCCAAGTTCCGCGGCGACGCTTGCCACCGGCATGTCCTCGAGATAGCGCAGCACCACGCATGCGCGTTCACGCGGCGGCAAGGTCAGCAAGGCTGCATGGAGGTCGGTTGCGGCGTCCGACGCTGGGGCGTGGTCGGCCGTCGTCGCTTGCTCGAGCCCCGCTTGGGTGACGGTACGTGGCCGCGCGGCAGAGCGTCGGCCAGAATCAATGAAGGCGCTGCTAATCGCCCGCTTGACGTAGGCGTGGGCGGAATTGAGATCCCGGGAGCCCCGGCCAGATCGGAACGTGCGCAGCAGCGCGTCTTGCAGCAGGTCCTCCGCTTGGTGGCGGACCCAGTTAGCACGTAGGCGTAGCCGAACAAGGCGGGCCCGCGCTCGCGCACGAGCGCGTCAAGCGTCAGCGACCAATCGCTCATGAGGTAAGTCTCGCGGTCATGTCAGTAAATACGCATATCCACAGCCTGCGGTTGGGTGTCGGTGCCGGGCCGTAACCTTGACGCACCATGAATCTCCCCGCCTACACCGTCACGCGCAAGCCCGTGAAGTACACGCGCATTCGCGTCTTGGCGCCCGACGGCCGGGTCACCGTGAGTGCCCCTCGTCACGTGAGCGAGCGAGAGATCGCGGCATTCGTGGCACAAAAAGCGGAATGGATCTCGAAGACCCAAGAGCGCATCGCCGCGCGGCCAGCTCCGCTGGATCCAGGGCCGGTCGCCGAGGAACTGCGCGCACAGCTCAAGGCCAAGATTCCGGGATTGCTCGCCTATTGGGCGGATCGCATGGAACTCACGGAGCCCACGTGGGGAGTGCGTCGCATGACGAGCCGCTGGGGAACATGCAACATTCAGCGGCGCCACATCACGCTCGCGCTCGAACTCGCGCGGCGAGACGACGAGCTACTCGAATACGTCATCGTGCACGAGCTCACGCACCTGTATGAGCGCGGCCACGGCCCTGCCTTCTACGCCATCATGGATCGCTACTTGCCTGACTGGAAGGCGAAGCGCAAGCAATTGAACGGTCGCTAGCGGGACTCAAGTGGTCGCGAGCCACGCCTCGAGTTCCTCGGCCGGGAGCGGGCGGGCAATGTAGTAGCCCTGGGCGTAGTCACAGCCATAGGCCGCAAGCTTGTCCAGGATCTGCTGGTTCTCCACGCCCTCCGCGGTGCACTCGAGCTCAAGGTCGCGCGCGGTGCTGATCAAAGACTCCACGAGCGTTCCGGCGGCATCCGAGCGCAGGCACTTGCGGACAAAGCGCGTGTCGATCTTCACCTCTGAGAAGGGGAGGGCAGAGAGCCGGGCTGCGGTGGAATAACCCGTACCGAAGTCGTCGATGACGAGGTGGAAGCCGTCGCGTTGCAGTCGGTGCAGGGCAAGGCGTGTGCCGGGGTCGTCGGCGAGCGCAGAGGTATGGGTGACCTCGAGGGCCACGCGCTCCGGCGCTACTCCAAACCGCTCGCAGTCCTCGCGAAGTTGCCACAGTTGCTCGGCGTCATTGAGCTCGGCCGTGGAGTAGTTGATCGCGATGCGTTCAGCGCCGAACGGCT
>CAVWSW010000009.1:0-97556 GCA_963757685.1 uncultured Actinomycetota bacterium
TCCTGACCGGGCGATCTAGCATCTTCTTGTGGACCTGCTGGACGTGGTCCGCGCTGGCCGCGTTGCACTCGGCTCTCGACCAGGCGCTGGGCGGAACGGGGCGGGTCGCGGCCGCGGCGACGCGGGCACGGGAAGACGAGCCTGGTCGAGGCGTTCGTGGCCGCGGAACTCACTGGGGCCGGGTGCTGGCCGGTGCCTGCGACGACCTGCTCGCCCCGCGCGCGCTCGGCCCGTTGCACGACATCGCCCACCGGCTCGGTGGCGAGGTCGGCGGGCTGCTGGACGGGCGGCGCCCGCCGAGCGCCTCTACCGCGCGGTGGTCGAGGCGCTGCGCGGTGAGCCCACCGTGCTGGTCGTCGAGGACGTGCACTGGGCCGACGAGGCCACTTTGGACTGGCTCGCGCACGTGGGCCGCCGTCTGCCGAGCTGCCGTGCTGCCGGTGCACCTTCCGCGACGACGACCCGGAGCCCATGACCCGGATCGCCAGGGTGCTCGCCGTGCTGCCGCGGCGGGTCGTCGTGCGGCTGCCGTTGCCGCTGCTGTCACCGGACGCGGTCGCGGTCCTCGGGGGGACCACGTGCCCGTGCGGTGTACGCGCTCACCGGCGGCAGCCCGCTGCTCGTCACGGAGTTGCCCGCGGGCGGCGGACGGAGGCGCCGCTCTCCATCCGGGAGTCGGTGCTCGGGCGGCTCGCCGCCGCCCCGCCAGGGAGCCGTCCGGTGATCGACGTCGTCGCACTCGTGCCGGGCGTGACCGAGCGGCGGCTGGTGGAGGCCACGAGGGCTCGACGCCGCGGAGGCGGCGATGCGCACCGGGCTGGCCCGTCGCCGACGAGCGGCGTGCGCTTCCGGCACGAGCTGACCCGCCGCGTCTCGAGGACGCGCTGTTCGTCCGGCGCCGCCGTGCCCTGCACCGCGAGATCCTCGCGGTTCTGGAGGGGCGTGCCGAGCGTCGACCCGGCCGGCTCGCCCACCATGCCCGGTCCGCCTGCGACGCGGCGGCGATCCTGCGCCACGCGGTGGCGGCGGGCCGGAGCGCCGCGGCCGCCCGGTCGCACCGGGAAGCCGCCGCGCAGCTCGGCGCCGCGCTGGAGCACGCCGGACTGCTCGACGAGCGCGCACGCGCCGGGCTCCTGGAGATGTTCGCCATGGAAGCCCACCTCACCGACCGGACCCGCGAGTCGCTGGCGGCGATCAGGAGGCGGCGCGCCTGTGGCAGGCGCTGGGGTCGGCGGGCCGCCGGGGCGAGCCTCGCCCACAGGCCGAGGCGCAGTGGCGCTCCGGCGACCAGGCGGGTGGCCTGAAGGCGGCGCGGACCGCGGTCGGGATCTTGGAGAGCCTCGATCCCGGGCCCGAGCTCGCGATGGCCTACGGATGGTCGCGGCCTGTTCTACATGAGCGACGCGTACATCGAGGGCCGGGCCGGGGTGAGCGCGCCCGGACCTCGCCAGGAAGCTCGGCAGCGACGCCGCATTGGCGTTCGCGCTCGTCCAGGTGGGCGTCGCGACCGCCGACGACGACCCCGACGCGGGCACGGCCACGCTGCTCACGGCGCACCGGCTCGCCGACGGGGCGGGCCGTGACGACGTCGCCGCGCTGGCGCTCACGTTCCGGGCGCGGGCGTGGGTTTACCGCTACCGCGCCGACCAGGCGAACCCGCGCTCGCCGAGGCGTTGGCGTACGCCGACGCGCACGAGGTGTCGGCCACCGGCAGTAGACGCTCGCGCCGCGCACAGAGCCTCGCCGACCTCGGCCGGTGGGAAGCCGCCGAGCAGGACGCGGCGCGGTGCTCAGCGCGAGCGACCTCGGGCATCTTCGCCGCACCGGCGTCTGCTACCCTGGGCAGCTGCAGTCCCGGCGCGGGGAGGAGGACGCGGGGGCGACGCTGGAGGAGGCCTGGCGGTGGGCGCTCCGCGCGGGCGGCATCCAGCGCGTCGGCCCGACCGCCGCCGCCCGCGTCGAGCACGCGTGGCTGACGGGCGACCGGGCCGCCGCGCGGCGCTGGCCGCCGACGGCTTCCTCGCCCGCGCGCACGCGGGCGTAGGCGCGTCTCGCCGTTGACCTTGATCGCGCTCACCGAGCTCGGACCTGCATGATGTCGCCCGTGAGCGTCGCGATCGCGGCCGCGATGGCCGCGTCCGTGACGCCCGAGGCATCGGCCGTCGTCGTGACCTCGCCCTCGGCGTCGTCCGTCACCGTGGCCTGACCCAGGCGAATCGTCGCGTCGTAGGACTTGTCGTGACCCGTGACGTACGTGAGCAGGCGCGTGGCCTTGCCGACGCCAAGGATCAGCACGCCCGTGGCCATCGGGTCGAGGGTGCCCGCGTGGCCCACCTTGCGCGTGCCCAAGAGGCGGCGCATGCGGGCGACGACGTCGTGAGACGTCCAGCCCTGAGGCTTGTCGACGAGCAACAGACCCGGAGTGGGGTCATCGGCGGCGCGAGCCACTCGTCAGTCCTCGTCCTCGTCGGCGTACTTCGCTCGTCCGCAGGTCGCCGGTACGGATCGGCCTCGCCCGCGAACTGGGCGCCCTCGCGCAGCTTCGCGAGCTCGGCGTCGCGCACGGCTGCCTCGTGAAGCGCCTTCTCGAGCGTTGCCGCGGTCTCGGGCACGGCGTCCAGGTGGAACTCGAGCGATGGGGTGAGCCGGATTCCCAGCTCACCGCCCACCAGTCGAACGGATGCGGCCCTTGGCCGAGGCGAGGGCGGCGGCCGTGTCGGCGCGCTCCTCGTCGCCGCCATAGACGGTGTAGAAGACCGACGCCTGCTGGAGGTCACCGGTGACGCGAACGTCGGTCACGGTGACGAACCCCAGGCGAGGGTCCTTGATTTCGGTCTCCAGCGCGCGGGCGACGATCTTCTTGATCGTGCCCGCGATCCGGAGTGCTCTGGGCTGAGTCAGCCATTAGGTCCTCGGAATCTCGACCATCTCGAAGGTCTCGATGAGGTCGCCCACCTGAATGTCGTTGAACTTGCCGAGCCCAATACCGCACTCGAAGCCCTCGCGGACCTCGGTGGCGTCGTCCTTGAAGCGGCGCAGCGTGTCGATGGTGGCCTCGCCGATGACGTTGCCGCCTCGCGTGACCCGCA
The DNA here is from genome assembly GCA_963757685.1 of uncultured Actinomycetota bacterium. Lineage (GTDB taxonomy): Bacteria > Actinomycetota > Actinomycetes > Actinomycetales > Demequinaceae > Demequina. Next base: position 3,090 of record CAVWSW010000009.1, read on the forward strand.
CCTTCGCGTTGCGCTTGATGGTGCCCTCGCGGACCAGGCAACCGGCGATGTTGCCGAACTTGGAGCTGACGGAAGATCTCCATGATCTCGGCGGCGCCGGTCTGCGTCTCCTCGAACTCGGGCTTGAGCATGCCCTTGAGCGCCGCCTCGACGTCCTCGAGCGCGCGGTAGATGACCGAGTAGAAGCGCATGTCGACGCCCTCGCGGTCCGCGAGCTCCTGGACGCGCTCGGCGGGACGCACGTTGAAGCCGATGATGATCGCGTTGTCGACCGTGGCGAGGTTGACGTCGTTCTGCGTGACGGCACCCACACCACGGTGGATGACGCGCAGGTCGACGTCCGTCGCCCACATCGATCGCGAGCAGCGCGTCCTCGAGCGCCTCGACGGCACCGGACACATCGCCCTTGATGATGAGGTTGAGGGTGTCGACCTTGCCGTCTTCGAGGGCCTTGGTTGAAGTCCTCGAGGCTGATGCGCTTGCGACGCTTCGCGAGCTGAGCGGCACGATCTGCCGCCTCGCGCTTCTCGGCGATCTGACGCGCCGTGCGGTCGTCGTCGGCCACCAAGAAGGTGTCTCCAGCGCGGGGCACGGACGTGAGGCCGATGACCATGACGGGACGCGCGGGAAGCGCCTCCTCGACAAGCTCGTCGTGCTCGTCGAACATGGCACGCACGCGGCCGTGGGCCGTACCCGCGACGATCGCGTCGCCGACGCGCAGCGTTCCCGACTGGACGAGCACGGTCGCCACGGCGCCACGGCCCTTGTCGAGGTGAGCCTCGACCGCGACGCCGCGAGCGTCCTTGTTGGGGTTGGCGCGCAGGTCAAGGCCCGCATCGGCGGTCAGCAGCACCGCCTCGAGCAGGTCGTGGATGCCCAGGCCCTTGAGCGCGGACACGTCGACGAAGATCGTGTCGCCGCCGTACTCCTCCGCCACGAGGTTGTACTCGGTGAGCTGCTGGCGGATCTTGGCGGGGTTGGCGCCTTCCTTATCGACCTTGTTGACCGCGACCACGATCGGCACGTTGGCCGCTTGAGCGTGGTTGAGCGCCTCAATGGTCTGGGGCATGACGCCGTCGTCTGCCGCGACCACGAGGATCGCGATGTCGGTGACGCGGGCACCACGGGCACGCATGGCCGTGAAGGCCTCGTGACCAGGCGTGTCGATGAACGTGATGGCGCGCGTCGGTGCCCTCGTGCTCGTGACGCACCTGGTAGGCACCGATGTGCTGCGTGATGCCGCCCGCCTCGCCCGAGATGACGTCGGACTTGCGGATGGCGTCGAGAAGGCGAGTCTTACCGTGGTCGACGTGACCCATGACGGTGACGACCGGTGGGCGCGCCTCGAGGTCCTCGTCGGTCTCCGCGGCGAGTTCCGCCTCAAGGTCGAGGCCGAAGTCCTCGAGCAGTTCCTTGTCCTCGTCCTCAGGCGACACGATCTCGATGCGGTAGCCGAGCTCGGCGCCGAGCGCCGCGAAGGTGTCCTCGTCGAGCGACTGCGTGGCGGTGGCCATCTCACCCAGGTGGAACAGGACGGTCACGAGCGACGCGGGATTGACATCGATCTTCTCGGCAAAGTCGCTCAGCGTCGCACCGCGACGCAAACGAATCGGCGTGGTGCCGTCTCCGCGAGGGATCTGCACGCCACCAATCGATGGCGCCTGCTGCTGTTCGTACTCTGCACGCTTGGCGCGCTTGCGACTTGCGCCAGCGCGCGGGCTTTCCGCCCTGGCGTCCAAAGGCGCCTGCGGTGCCTCCGCCGCGACCGCGGCTGCCAGCTGCGGGACGGCTCCTGGAGCGGCTGCTCCAGGAGCACCGGGAGCGCCGCCTGGACCGACCGGGACGCCGCCGGGGCACCGGTGCGACGGAGCAAAGCCGCCGGGACGAGGCGCTCCTGCGCCGCCTGGACGCCGGAGCGCCCGGACGTGCCGGCACCGCCGGGAGCGCCGGAGCGCCTGCAGCGTGCGCCCAGCGGGACGCGGTCCCGGTGCACGGGGCGCCTGGAACGGGTTATTGCCACCCGGACGCGGGACGCGGACGCGGTCCGGCCGTCGGGTCGCCAGAAGGGGTTGTTGCCGCCGGGACGCGGGCGAGGGCGAGGCATGTCGCTGGCGTAGCGCGGTCACCGGTAGCTTGCGCGTCGCGGTGCCGCGAGCGTCGGGCGCGCCAGCAGAGCTGGGGCCGACGCCACTGGGAGCGCTGGCAGGTGCGGCAGACCAGCAGCGTCGGGCACGCTTGGGGCCGCGGGAACCACGGGCTTGGGTGCCGCGGGCTTGGCGCAGCCGGAGGGGCGCCTTCGCCGCGGGCGCGGGCGCCGGAGCGGCAGGCTTGTTGGGGAAGCTTCGCGCGCCTTGCGCACGACGGGTGCTTCCAGTGTCGAGGACGGACCCTTGACGTATTCGCCAAGCTCGTTGAGCTTGGTCATCAGGTCCTTGCTCGAATCCGAGTTCCTTCGCGATCTCATGAACGCGGGGCTTTGGATTGCCACAATTCTCCTGTCTCGGTTCGCCCAAGACAGGGTCGAACCATCGTTACTGCTGGGTACTCATTGCTGAGTTACTCATCGGGTGGCCATGGGCTTTCGTCCCGTCTGTCGATGGTCAGTTGGCACAAACAAGGCTAGCTGAGACTCAAGGGAACTCACGTCAGCCACGCCCACTCGCAGTGCGCGCGGGAAAGCCTGTCGCGAGATCGCCAGTCCCAGGCACTCGGGTTGCGGTGCAACCAGGCTCCGCGCCCCGGGCGGGATGGCGGACTCGTCAACGACCACAAGGCCGTTGTCTGCACCACCCTCACCAGGTCAGACCGGGCCGCCCGCTCTCGGCATCCCACACACGTGCGAACGGGACCCATGGGGCCTGTCGCGGTGCGGTGGGGGTACGCAGACGACGTACTCGGCTCCACCAGTCTACCCGGTTGCCTTACTGGTCCGAAACGGGCGTGTCCGGCCCGTCCGGCGCCTCGTCGGAGCGAATGTCGATGCGCCAGCCGGTGAGCCGGGCGGCGAGGCGCGCGTTTTGGCCCTCCTTGCCGATCGCGAGCGACAGGTGGAAGTCGGGAACGATGACGCGGCACGCGCGCGCCTCTTCGTCCACGACCGTCACCGAGACGACGCGCGACGGCGACAGTGCGTTGCCGACGAACGTCGCGGGGTCCTCGTCCCAATCGACGATGTCGATCTTCTCGCCGCGCAGCTCGCTCATGACGGCGCGCACGCGGGCACCCATGGGGCCGATGCATGCGCCCTTCGGATTGACGCCCGGAACCGTGGCACGCACCGCCATCTTGGTGCGGTGGCCAGCCTCGCGCGCGAGGCCATGATCTCCACCGTGCCGTCGGCGATCTCCGGTACCTCGAGCTCAAAGAGTTGCCGCACGAGCCCAGGGTGGGTGCGCGACAGGGTGATCGACGGCCCCTTCATCCCGCGCGATACGTCAAGCACATACGAGCGGATGCGCTCGCCGTGCGTATACGTCTCCGTGGGTACCTGCTCGTGCGCGGGCAGCACGGCTTCGATGTCGCCAATGTCGACGTGCACGTTGCGTGGGTCCGCGGTCTGCTGGATCACGCCCGAGACCAAGTGGCCCTCTTTGCCTGCGTATTCGCCGAGCACGGCCTCGTCCCCAGCCTGGCGAAGCCGCTGAAAGATGACCTGGCGTGCCGTCGAGGTGGCGATGCGACCAAAGTCGTCAGGTGTGTGGTCAATCTCGTCGCTGAGCGTGACGATGCCATCCTCGTCAACGCTCAGTTCTTCGCGCGCAAAGATCGTCACTACGCCCGACGTTGGGTCAAGATGAGCGCGAGCGGCACGGTGGGCGCCAGGCGTCTTGTGATACGCGGAAAGCAGAGCTTGCTCGATCGCGTCAACGAGGACGTCGAAGCGAATGTCCTTTTCCTTCTCGAGGCCGCGCAGGGCCTGCATGTCGATGTCCACGAATGCCTCCCTACGCGCCCTTGAAATCAAGGTCGATGGCGCCAACCACAACGGTCGCGAGTGGGACGCGGCGTTCGCCGTCGAGCACGGCTTCGTCACCTTCCACGTCGGTGAGCCGGCCCTTGACGATGGTGCCGTCTGTGAGGTCAAGCGACACGAGCCGAGTGCGCGCGCGCAAGAAGTGCCTACGCTCAGTCAGCGGCCGCGAGATGCCGGGCGTTGAGACCTCGAGTGTGTAGGCGTCTGGGGGCACGTTGGCCTCGTCGAGAGCGGCACCAATGGCCCTTGACGCTGCGGCGACGGAATCGAGTGAAGCCGAGCCAATTTCCTCGTCCGGCAGGTCAACCGTGACGAGGACGCGCTGGCCACCACCGGCCCTGTCCACCTCGACTGTGTCAACGATGAGCCCTGCGGCGGTTGCGGCGGGGGCGGCCAGATCGGCAATGCGGTTTTCGAGACCCATGTCATCGCCTTCCTTAGCCGTTACTGAAGTTGGTTCACAGTCTAGAGGGGACGAGCAGTCTGGTGGGAACTGCGGTGCATGCCATGATGTCGCGCATGACGTGGAGCCGGAGACTCGCGATAGCCGCGATGGCGAGCGCCCTTGCACTTGCCGGCACCGGTTGTGACTGGCGCGTCGATAGCGAACCGCCCCCGTTCCGCACTCCGTCACCCACGACCGTTTTGCGCGATCAGGTCGCCGCGGCGGAGGCAGCGGTTGGGGTGGCCGCAGGCTCCGCAACTGGCGATGCCGCGAGCGCAGAAGCCGCGGCAGTGCCCGTTCGTCTCGCCGCACTTGGCGGGGTGTCCCCCACGTCGTCGCCGCGCCCATCCGCCGAGCTCGACGAAGCAATCGCCGCCGCAGAGGAAGCGGCGCGCGGATGCGTGGACGAGGCTGGCGAAGATGCGTTGGGTGGGCTGTGCGCATCAATCTTGCTCTCGCACTCTGCGATCTCCGCGACGTCGCCCCTCGCCGCTGACGCGAACCCGCCGAGGGCCACTGTGCCCGCGACTGGTGTTGGGGTCGCGGTGAGCACCCTCGCCCAACTGGCGCTCGAACACGACAAGGCCCGTGCCTTGTTCGAGACTATCGCCGCACGGGCCGCGGGCGACGACCGCGATGCCGCCCTCTCCCAATCAGCGCGGCAACGAGAACTCGTCGCCGCTCTTCTCGCGCTCGGCGGCGTCGAGGATCTCAGGCAGCCCACCTACGACGTCTCCGCGACGTCGGTCGCGAGTCCAGAGGCACGGGAGGCGACGGCGCGCGAGGCGCTCGTCACGCTCGGCGAGGCGTATGCCGCACTGATGGTGCAAGCAGGCGCCGACGACCGCGGCTGGCTCTATGAATGTGCGCTCGAGGAGTACGCAACTGCTGCCGGCTACGGAGTCACCGCCGACGCGGTGCCGGCACTCCCCGGCGGCGTGACTGCGCGCTAACCCACGGGCCGTTGCGGGATGTTCCAGTTGCCCCCGAGGCCCGGGTAGTCCTTGCCGGCCGACTACAACCCGTGAGCTGAATGTCGAGCCCGGCATCGCGCGCCAAAACTCGCCGCTTCTCCAATTTCCTGGCGGCTCAATCGTGACCGTGACGGTGCACTGATATGTTGCGCTTGCTCCGCTGCCTGAGTAGAGGGTCGGAGAGCCGCAAGGATACGACTGGCGGGGTCTGTAGTACGGCGCCTCTTGAGTGTTGTGCAGTTTGATGTCAACGAACACCTGTGCAGTGCTGGGCCGGAAGCCGGTCACCGTGAAGGTATTGGTCCACTCGTAGTTTGTCGGATTCGAGCGAACGGCCTTGCCGCCGAGCGGAGGCGGAGGCGGCTCAGGGGTTGGCGTGACCTTTGGCGGCTTCGGCGTTGTCGGCTGGGGAGTTGGCGTGGCCTTCGGCGGCTTCGGCGTTGTCGGCTTGGGCGTGGGTGACGCAGCGGCGGTTGGCGTTGCATCAGGGGATGCCGACGCAGTGGGCGACGGGCTCGGGGACGGCGAGGCGCTGGGGTCAGTGCCTTGAGTACCTCCGGGCAACGCGCCGCTGCCGGTGGGCTTGAAGCCGACGACCGTGAGCTTCGACTTTTCCTCTTGCACCACCTTGGAGCCGCTGTACACGCTCGCCGTAACGTCGTATACGCCCACTGGCGCATCCCAATCGGACGATGCCGTGTAGAGAATGTCCGCTCCGGCGCCGATTCCTGACTTTTCGAGCGCGGAATCGGTGAGCGAGACGACCACCTTGCCGTTCTGCGAAAGGGCTATCGAGATCGCCGTGGCCTTTGGCTCATTGGTGTGAACGCTGACCACAACGTCGCCCGCATAAATGGTGCCGGCGGCAACCGGGAAGTCGAACCAGATGTTGGGCTTGTCGTTTGGAGGCGAGAACGCGAGGATCGCGCCGGTCGCCACCACCGCGACCGTGCCCGTGACGGCCGCCGCGACGCTCGTGAGTGCTGTGAGATGCATGCCGGCTACCAGTACGTCTTGATGGTTCGAGTATCGAGGTAATACGCGCCGGACGACACCGTGATGCCGCCGAAGGTCTGGGCGTACTGGTCTACGGAAATCGACTGCGTGACATCGAAGCACGGAGAGTCAACAGCTACTCGCAGATAGGGAGCGTTGGCCGCAGCCTTCACCACCTCACGGACGTTGTGCGACGGCGGTTCGGTCCACCATGAGGCCCCGTTGGTCTGTGAATACGAGGCGTTGCTCTGCGGGATCGCCAACTCTGCGGTCCACTGCCCCGCCGACTTGACGCCGGTCGCGGGGTCGAACGCAGACTTGGACCACATCACCCCGTTCACTGGCACGATGCGTCGGGTCTCGCCCTTCTCTGTCACCTCGATATTCGCGACAAACGGGCACTGCATGTCCTTGCCGTTCCCCGCCGACTGGTCGCGCGGTGCGGTGATCACCAGCGTCGGCTCCTCGTTGCCAACGAGACCAAGCACCATCCCCGGTATCTGCATCGTGCCGGTGACATCTCCCATGATCTGGACCTGACGCTGCTCCGCCATCTTTGCCACGGCCTTAGAGAACACCCCCGCGACGGCGGCACATCCGGAGATGTTGCCGTCCTTGTCCATCACCACTTTGACATCGCTCGTGTCGATGCCTTTGCTTCCCGCTTGCTCGTTGACGGAATTGAGCGTGGCGGTGGGGATGGTGAACGTGTCGCAGCTAAGACCTAGCTCCTTCAACAAGAGGTCAACTTGCGCATAGACAAACGCGTTGAGGTCTCCCTCTGACAGCGCGAGCGCGGCTTTGGAGTTGGGCAGCGACGGCGGTACCCCTGTGTAGTACGTGTACACCGCGCTGCCTACGGCGTGGAAGCCGTTGTCGCACACCGACTGGGCTTCCGCGGATGCTGCGCCGGCGATTTGACACACGGGGTTGATGGCGTCGACGACCTTCCAGACGGCAGTGAAGACGCCGTTGTACACGCTTGCTATGGCATCCCATGCCGCCGTCACGAGCGCGTAGAAGTTGGGGTCCAGAGCGGACGCAATCCCGATGGCTAGCCCAGAGGCGATGCCGATCAGCGCTCCATATGGCCCTCCCAAGAGGAAGCCCTGCATCGCGCCAAACACGACCATCGAGAAGATGCAGCCGATGCCACACTGCGCCTTCTCCCTCGCCTCAGCATTTTGCGCGGCCTCTCGTTTGAGGCCAGCCTTGAAGTCTTGGCAATAGATGTACCTTGTCTGAGGGCCAGGTTGCCAGCGCGACATTTAGGTCCGACATCCCAGAGTTGAAGATGGGCGTGTATCCCTCTTCATTGATTCCGGGATACGCATAGGTCTTGCCGTCCGGCCCCTTGTAACTCATGCTGCCTGGGTACATCTCGTACACGTTGGGCTCTGGGTACTTCACTACCTGCACGCATGGCTCGCGGGGAGTGGTGGCTTCGCCAAGACTTCCCGTGGTTGGCAGGTTGAGTAGCTGTGGCAACTCGCGCCCCGCCCGGATCGTCAGCTTTGGATTGTCGATCGAGGGAAAGTCGCCAGCAAAGGTCGGCGGCATCTCGATGACCCCGGCGGCGGACGCCGCCCCCGCGTACACAAGCTTGCCGTTGACCTTAGTCATCGTGATCGCACGCACGTAGACGGTGTCGATGAGGCTGCGGCCCTCGAGCAGACGTTGGTGGGCGATTCCCCACGAAATTTCGTCCGTCAGCGACAGGTGATCAACGTCGTCCAGGCTCTCCGGCGTGACCTTCGCCGAGTGCCAGCCCACGGATCGAGGACGAGTTCGCCCTTGGCGTTCGCCTGCGCTGTGTAGAAGACGCCAGGGAGGTTTGCGCCGGTAGAGCCCGCCGTTAACGGTAGATACGAGAACTGGTAATACACGTCACCCGGAACGCCAAGTGCCTTGGCATTCGTGCTGAATTGCACGTCAACTGAACTCTTCTGTTGAGAGTTGAAGGCGATCCCGGGTGGAGGTGTACTCAATTGAATGGCGACAAAGAAGCGCGACGGGTCTTGGATCTCTTTCTTGTCCTTGACCGCCACCGCGTTGATGGTCAGCGTGGCTGGCGGCGCGCTCCCCGGCGCCCCTGGGGTGGTGGCACCCTTTGGCGTGCACTCTCCTCCGCTCGCGGACGAGCCTCCCGTCTGTGTGTGGCTCGAATCCGCGCGGCAATAGTGACCAGTCGCTACGGGTCCCTCTCCCGTACCACCAGACCAGACTTCTAGATCGAGCTGGTCGTAGGTGTCGAGGTTCACGTATTGCCGTAGATCGGCCATCGTCGTGCTGGCGCCGTTGAGGTAGGTGCCCTCCTTTTGCGGAACGCGTTGCCACTGTCCCTTGTCTACAGCGAGGTAGACATACGACTGGCTCACCGAGTAGTCGGCGAGCATGATTCCGCCGTTGATATAGGCGTCGCCCGTCCACCCGTCGCGAGCGCACTCGTCGGGGATCGTCACGGTGATCGGGATGCTCGGGGGAACCTTGGGATCCGTGCCCTCTGGAGCGTAGGCGGCCAGGATCGTCGGGCCTATCGGCAGGTTCGTGAGCCTCAATTCGCCGCCTTGCGGCAGATCGCCGAGCGCCACCATGCCCGCGCCGCCGTACACGCGCAGAGCGCCAGGCGTTGAGGATGTGACCACAACGTCGCAACCGTCGAGGACCGCCTTGATGTCGGTGTCGACAGGAGAGTCCCAGATGGTCGTCTTCACGAGATCCGGTGCGGGCACCGTGCCCTTGATGATTGTGCCCGTCAGGCAGCGGCTTCGCAACGTCTTTGGTGCCGTCTGCGGCGGCCAGCACCTTGGGATCCACGCCAAGCCGCTTCCCGACGCTCGTAAGCGTGTCGCCCGGCGCGGACGCGAGCGAGAAACCGGGAAAGACTCCCGTGCCGCTCGCGTCTTTGGCAACGAAATGTGCCAAGGTCTTCCGGCAGATCCATCGTCGGCAACGACAACGGCTGGGACTGCGCCATTTTGCCGTCCGCGTCGTACGCCCTAGCGATGAACAGGTGGCCGCCCGCGTTCATGTTGACCACGTCCATGGCGAAACGCACCTGGCCCGTCTGGCCGCCCTTCACCGTGTCCGTGTCGTCGAGCTGGTAGACGAGGTTGCCGTCTTGCCACAGCTCCACGCGCTTGACGTCGTCGTCCGTCGGCCCTGCGAAGGTGAGCGAGACCGTCTGACCGCGCTTCACCATGGGCGCCGAGGCCACCTGGAGGTCAAAAGTGAAGTCGCTGGGCGCGGTCTCACCCCACACCGCCGGAACGGGCGCAACTGGCGAGGACGTGCGCTGGTTCACCGCAACGAGCCGGCAACGACGAGGGCGAGCGCGACGACCACGGCGATGACCGCCGTCCACGGTGAAGCGAGAAAGGTTCCGCCCGCGGGCTTGTCGGCGACCCCCCTGTCCGAGGTCATTCGCCCACTTTGAAGGTGACGCAGTAGACGCCGAGCACAATGGTGTCGCCGCGCAATTCGCCATCCACGATGTCGGCGCCCTTCACCCGTGAGCGTCATGAAGCCTGGGCGGCCATCGGCGTCGGAATCAAAAACGAGCAAGTCCGAGCCGACTCTGCCCTCGCCCATGTCGTCAAGGAAGATGCCGCCCATCGGGATGGCGTCGCCTGCCTCGTTGACGTACGACATGTCGACGCCGGGATGTGTTCCCCGCCGTCGGCAAATGTCCACGAGATGGCGTGCCGTCACCCCATACAGCGCCGGCGTCAGCGGGGGCCTTGGAGATCGCGTCTGAACTGAACAGTTCATAACCCTCTTGCGGCACGGTTGGGCAGGTGCCGCCCGACGCCGCAACTGGGGTGCCGGCATCAGTTGGGTCGGTCGCGGGCAGGGTGGCGCCGGTAGCCGTGGTGGGGTCACCGGCGGGCGCGGCTGGAGCGTCGCCACCCGAACACGCGGCAAGCGCGAGCGCGCACACAACTACGGACACACTGGCAAAGGCGGGGCGCAGGCTTCTCATAACGCGAGTGTGTGCGTTGCGACCCGGCTGCGATAGTAGGGAAATGGCGTAAACGCAGGTGCGACGCCTAAGGCTCCGTGGAAGCAGCTCCCTGAAAGGTTGCGGCCACGCGCCGCGATATCGCGGTCCTCGATGTCACTGACCACCGCTCAAAAATCGAGGCGACGTGCTTCTCCACCGTCTTCACGCCGATGCCCATGCGCGCAGAAATCTCGGCGTTGGTGAGGCCCGCATGGATGTACTCGGATACTTCCCGCTGCCGGTCAGTGAGCGGAAACAATTCCGCGTCCGGGCTGGCGATTAGGTCGCCGAATGCGCCGGGCAGCGCTGATCTGCTAGAGACGCCGAGCGCCCTCATGGCCCTGCCAAGGTGAATTTGCACAGTGCGCTCCGAGAGGAACAACGACTGGGCGATATGGCGATTGGTGAAGCCCTCCGCCGCGAGGTTCGCCACTTCGAGTTCTCGGTCGGATAGCGCCGTCGCGCCTGCCCCATGACGTGGCTCCACCCGACGCCCCAATCGGCGCAGTTCCACCGCGGCTCGCTTGCGGAGTACTTCGCTACCCCCCCGATCCGCGTCTTGCGCAAGCAAGTTGAGCGGGGACACCGCGGCGCCGGGGCGCCCGGCCGCGATCAAGGCGCGCGCGTGCGAGAGAGCAGCCGACGTCGCCTCAAGGTGGCGCCCAATGGAGCGCGCGCCCGAAGTCGCCTGCGCTGACCGACTCGCGCTACTCTCCGCGTCACCGAGCGCGAAGGCGATACGCGCCTCCATCTGATCGATGACGTGATTTGCCGACACCCTGACCGCAAAGGGCTTGGCCCTTCTTGCCCAGAGCACGGCTGCGTCAATGTCGTGTTCGGCCAACGCCGCGGTCACCAAGATGTCGTACCCGATTGCCCTGTCGACGAGCTGCGACAAGTGAAGATCGGGGCCACCCCCACCGCTAAGCACCAACGCTCTCGCCTCGGAAAACCGCTCGAGCGCCGCCAAGCCATATGCGGAGACCGTGTGCGCTCCACCATCACGCATCGTGCTTGGCCGTGGCGCGAGGGTGCGCACCGCCTCGGCATGCTGCTCCGTTTCCTCTGCGTTTCCCTGGTACCCCGCGACGAGAGCAAGAAACCCATGAGCGAGTGCCCTTGCCGTGTGGTCATCGTCAGCGCAACTCGCGAGGACACGCTCGCAATGCTCACGCGCGGCCACTGTGTCCCCGGAGAAGATATGCACTCGGACCGGCTGCAAATTCAACATGGGAAAAGCGACGAACGCGTCCGGCGCACGCGCCGATCGCTCGGCAAGCACCTCAGCCGCGAGGGCAATCCGCCCGTTCGCGAAAGCGGCTTCGATCAGCAACGCGGAGCGTGAAGTCGCGCATCGGCTGTGGAAAGTCGGAGAACACGTGGCGTTGTTCAAATGCGACGTCGAACGTTGCGTCGCCAAGGGTGCCTTCGAGGTCTGTGGCGTTGGCAAGCGCAAGCGCATGAACGACGGCCGCCAAGAGCCGCGCCGCCTCGCTTCCTCCCGATTCCGCGAGCTCCACAGCTCGCCGCGCAACGAGCAGCGCGTCAACATAGCGGGCGTCAAAGTAGTCAGCGAGCACAGAAGCCGCGAGCACAGAGGCCCTGTCGGAGTCGTCGATGCCGGGGACGGAAAGGAGTGATGCGGCGTGTTGCCGTGCCTGGGCGGTGGCGCCAGCGAACGCAAACGCCAGGACGTCGCCTGCGCCCCCCGTGCTCAGCATCGAAACCTACTTCGCCCTTGCGAGAGCCTCGGTAACGCGAGCGGTCAACGTGTGCGGCAGCGTTGCCGACCGGCAGCACTTCGCTCGTGCCCGTTGGCCCGCGTCTTCAGTTCCACCTCGCCGGTCTCGAGTCCGCGACCAACGACGAGGATGAAGGGTGCGCCAATGAGCTCCGCGTCCTTGAACTTCACGCCGGGCGACACCTTGAAGCGATCGTCGTAGCAGACTTCGACTCCCGCGGCCTCGAGTTCCGCCGCGAGCGCAGCGGCCGCCTCGAAGACCGCGTCTTCCTTGCCGGTCGCGACGATGTGCACATGGTACGGCGCCACGTGGATGGGCCATTTGAGGCCCAGCTCGTCGTTGTTGTTCTCCGCCAAGAGCGCGAGGCTACGCGTCACGCCGATGCCGTACGAACCCATCGTGACGACAACTTGCTTGCCGTTCTCGTCAAGCACCTTGAGGTCGAGAGCCTCCGCGTACTTGCGCCCAAGCTGGAAGATGTGGCCAATCTCAACGCCGCGCGCGAGCTCGAGCGGACCGGAGCCATCTGGCGCGGGGTCGCCGGCGCGCACGGTGGCCGCCTCGATGGTGCCGTCCGCAGTGAAGTCGCGCCCAGCCGTGAGCTCAAAGACGTGGCGCCCTGGCTGGTTGGCGCCGGTTATCCAGCGGGTACCAGGGACGACGCGGGGGTCAAGGAGGTACCTGATGCCAGCGTCGGCCGTTTCGCCGAGAATTTGGGGGCCGATGTAGCCCTTGATCAGAGCGGGGTGAGCCTTGAAATCGTCCTCGTTCGCGGCTTCGACGAGCGAGGGCGACAAGGCGGCCTCGAGCCGCGTCATGTCGGCATCGCGATCGCCGGGTAGGCCCACCACGAGCAACGTTCGCTCGCCCGTTGGCGGCTTCACGGCGAGCACGACGTTCTTGAGGGTGTCTGCGGCCGTCCACGAACGGTCCGGGCGCGGGAAACGCTCGTTTGCGACGGCCACGAGCGTGTCAATGGTTGGCGTGTTGGGGGTGTCCTCAACGTGAGCCGCCGGAGCGTCGGCCCAATCGATGCTCGGTGGCACGGGAGTGGTGACGGCCTCAACGTTTGCCGAGTATCCACCGGGCGAGCGAACGTACGTGTCTTCGCCGATGGGCGTTGGGCTCAGGAACTCCTCGGAGCGAGACCCGCCCATCGCGCCAGACATCGCGGAGACGATGACGTAGTGGAGTCCAAGGCGTTCGAAGATGCGCACATACGCTGCGCGTTGCGCGTTGTACGACGCGTCGAGCCCGGCATCGGTGTAGTCGAAGCTGTACGCGTCCTTCATGATGAATTCGCGGCCGCGCAGCAGCCCGGCGCGCGGGCGCGCCTCGTCGCGGTACTTGGTCTGGATTTGGTAGATCGTCAGGGGCAGGTCCTTGTACGAGGAGTACAGGTCCTTGACGAGCAACGTGAAGACCTCTTCGTGCGTGGGCGCAAGCAGATAGTCGGCATCCTTGCGGTCCTTGAGGCGGAAGATGTTGGGCCCGTACTCGGTCCAGCGACCGGAGATCTCATAGGGCTCCTTGGGCAAAAGCGCAGGAAAGTGCACCTCTTGGCCGCCCGCCGCATCCATCTCCTCGCGCACGATGCGCTCTACCTTGGCGAGCACCTTGAGGCCAAGCGGCAGCCACGAGTAGATGCCAGGCGCGGCGCGGCGGATGTAGCCGGCACGAACGAGCAGCCGGTGGGAGGCGACCTCGGCGTCTGCAGGGTCTTCACGGAGCGTGCGGAGGAACAGCGTGGACATGCGGAGCATGGGTCAAGCGTAGTGGCGACACTTACCGCGGTCAGCCGTACCGCCGCCACCACTGGTACATGCCTGCAGCGAGCAGCCCGCGGGACGCGTACGCATTCGGCTTGTACTGCTTGCCGCTCGCCGCGCCCATGACGCCGGTGGTGCGCGCCCAGATGATGGCCTTATACGTGATGCTCGTGCTCTTGCCTACGTCCGTATAGGGCGACTTGCTTGGAAGGGCGACCGCGGGGCGGCCAGCCATCCGATAGAGAATGAGCGCCAGGGATGCACGCGTTACAGCCTTGGTGGGGCCGAACGTCGTAGAGGTCCACAGACTCCGCTGGTACATCCACACCATCGCTGTGTAGCCAGTGGCACCTGCCTTGACGTCCGTGAATGGGCTCTTGGCCGGCAGCGTGACCTTGGGACTGCCTGCCAGTTTGTAGAGGTACGTGGCGAGGTCGCGGCGCATCACGAGGGCCGCTGGACGGTAGGTGCCGTCGGAATAGCCGGTTGAGAACCCGTAGTCGGCCATCCATTGGATCGCCTGGAAGCTGGGGGTCTTGTAGGAGACATCCCTAAAGAACCACACCGGCAATTGCGCAACGGAATGAACTGGAGCGAGGTAGGCGGGAGCAGTGCTGGGAACTGAGGTATTGCCGTAATAGATTCTTGCGCCCGGGAATGCCGCGAACTGAGCCCTTGTGCGCACTTCGCCGTTGGTGAAGACGATGCGGTACCCCACACCAGTCTGCAACCGAGGAAGCTCGAAGTAATCGCCCTTGTGGCCACAGGACGCGCTAGTTGGTACCCCGGCCAAAGTGACTGCGACAGCGCAGACGGTTGAGCTAGTCCACTGACTGGGAACATTGAGCCAGCCCGCAATAGCTCCCGCCTGGTCTTCGTAGGTGCCGAAGCCGCCCCCAACGCCCACGTCAATCCCGGAAACATCCCACGAGGTACCGGTCGGAATGGCGATGGTGCTGCGCGCAATATCGCCCGCGGCGAAGTAGTACCTGTCGTAGGTCTCGCCGTCGCGGGAAATGGCCAACATGTAGTTGCCCTGAGGCAGGTGGTCGAAGAGATAACTAAGGTCACCGGTCAGCGGGTCCATAGTTGGAGTCACACTGGCAATGAAGGCGCCGTCTGGCTCGTAAAGCGAAACGACGTATGTGTGCTTCGTTGAGGTGTCAAAGTTTCCTCCGCGACCTGCGATCGAGCCCCCTCGCGAGAGTTGTGCATCCAATGTCGCCTGTTGTCCCGCAGTGAACGTGACCTTCTGCGCGCCTTCGAACGTGGCACTGGGGCCGTTCCAGACGTCCGCCGCGCCGTCGAATTCCGAGAAGAGCACGGTGAAGGTGCCCACGGGAACGCCATCAACGACGTAGGTGCCGTCATCGATTGCACAGTCTTCCGCCACCGAGTCGCCGGCAAGGTTGACCACGGTGACACAACCGCCGGTCGCGGGTTGGCCATCGAAAGTGACTGTTCCCTGCAGCCTCGCTCCTAGCGCGAGGGTCTGGTTAACCGTGGTCGTAGTGCCGGCAACGACCTTGACGGCGGTCGCGGCGCTGTAGGTATCCGCGCCGTTGAACCACATGCTGGCGTGGTCGGGGAAGTCATAGAACTCCACCGAGTACACGCCACCGGGGAGGCCCTCAAGTGCGTAGTGGCCATCCCCGTCGACGCAATCGCTCTGCACGCCGTAACCATCTGCGGCGTATGCGGTAACGCAACCCTGGGTGGCCGCGGTGCCATCGGAAAGGAGCACCGTGCCGCCGATGCGACCGCTCGGTACGAGCGCAGCATTGGCGACCGCGCCGGAGTAGCCAGTGACGCTCACGAGCTGTGCACCGGCGAGAGTTGGTTTGTCGTTGTACCACTCGAAGGACACTCCCGGCTCCATCGTGTAGAACGCCACGAAGTAGTCGCCTGGAGGAACCTGCAGGGAGTACGTCGAGACTCCAGGGTCTACGCAGGATTCCTCAAACACGGTCGCCAGATTCGTGACCAAGGCACACGCGTGGGTGTTGGCGAATCCCGCAGGTCGTGTAATCGTGCCCTGCACCGACCGCCAGGGACTCATAGTGATGGTCATCGCGGAACTCCAACCACCGCGGACGGCAGGCGCGTAGCCGCTCGTGGCCACAAACCCCTCAACGTCGAAAACGCGAACGGTGCCAACTCCCGCGCCGACGTCATACGCCACGGCAAGATCAATGTGACCGCCCACCAGTTCGCAGCTCGTGGCTACCGTGGCGCCCGCCACCGTGAGTTCGGCGCATCCACTGGCCGGAGTTGCGGATCCTGTCCCGAGGTTGACACGCAGGCTACCCCCGTACACCAACGACACGGCGTTGTCTCCGGCTACCAAGTGGTAGTAGTTACCGCCGCCCAGTTTCAGTGCGTCCGGAAGCAGCAGGTATGCACAGGAGTCCAACGCGGCTGGGGTCGCAACACAGATTGTGTAGCTGGATGGAGCCAGCCCGCCGACGGCGAATGGCGTGCCCGCGCTGCCGCACTGATGCGCGGCGATCGCCCCGTTCACCGGATCCATGAAGGCTACGCAGACCGTGTCCCAATGCTTGTTAGGAGGTGCCGCTAGGACACCGAGGGCCCGCGCCGCAAGCGGCAGAGAGATGTTCACGTTCGTCACATGCCGTCCGCTGGGCTGAACGTATGTGGCGGTGCCCGGTGCGCCGGTCGAATACCAGCCGGCGCCAAGAGCGCCGACTCCGGCTACGTGAACCAGGCCGGACACGACGGGGACGGTGAGATCGTATGTGCCGTCCACTCGTGTCGTTGCACTCGCGGAGGGCGCTGCCGATCCACCGAAGGTGACATCAGCGTCGGCAACGGGGTTTCCATCAGGATCGACCACCTTGCCGCTGATCTGGAGAGAGGTCGGCAGCGTTACGTTGAGAGACAACTGCTGACCATCGGCCAAGTGCACAATGCCTAGCGGCTCCGACCCAACGGCGCTGGGATAGCCCACGTACTGGTAGGTGCCCGGCACGCCGCGCACCCCGAACGTGTAGTCGCCTGCGGGCAGTCCTGTGAACTCGACGACACCGTCGGGATCCCACGAACAGGTCGAGCGCTTACGAATCGACCCTCCAGGAACAATCAGGTTGGCATCAACACAGCCCTGAGAGATCGATTGCGAGTCGTCGCGACTTATCGTGACTCGCACGCCGCCCGTGCCAAGCGAATCTACGGCTAGCGGAATGGTCACGGTGCGCCCCGCGTCAAGCTCCACGGTGGAGCTTGAGTAGGTCCTATTTTCGACCCCTGCCGCACCTGCTAGTACGAATCGAAAGGCGGAGTTGAGATCGCGCTGAACGCTAAAGGTGAACACACCGTTCACCGGCGCGCAGTCCTCTACAGCGCCCGCGGCGGCGAGCTCCGGGGAGGAGAGGCATCCCGCGAGGACGCGGCCGCCATCATCGCGGTCCAATGTCACTTTGACGACGCCGCCGAATCGAATGTCAACTGCCGTGTCCTGCCCTTGCTGCACCACTACAGGTTCTGTGTCCGCCCCACTCGAGCTGTAGCTTGCCCCGTACCAAGGGTCGTAATAGTCGGAGCATTCCGCGGCAGCTGGGTTGTCCAGTATGCACAGCGAGTAGGGACCTGCATGCAGATGAGCAATGGAAAAAGGCGTTCCGACGTCGCCGCATGCGCGACCAACCTGCTCGCCCTGGTGATCCCACGAGTAGGCGACGACGCAACCGTTGTGGTCCGCGAGCGTGCCGGGCGGCGCGGCAATCAGACCGGATATCGAGCCGCCCGTGTCCAGAACGGCATCGGTGTTCATATAGGCCTCGCGCGAGTAGAACGTAAGCGCAGTGAGGTGGCCCAGCAGTTGGTCGTCCCACGACTCGCTCGCGTAACCGCTCGGCGCGAGGAGGTCGAGCCATCGTGCGCGGTATACGCTCGCGTCGACCTGAATGACGTACCGTCCCGCGGCATCTGTGACGACCTGCTCAAAGACGTCGGCGTTCCATCGCGTCTGCACGGTGGTGCCAGCCAACGGTGCACCGGAAGCGTTCGTCACCGTTCCCGAGACAGACGACGGAGGCAACAGGCCATAGGAGACGGTCGCGGGAGTGCCAGCCGCGACGGTGACTCCCTTCGCCTTGCCGTAGGAGTTGGCGCGGTCGTACCACTGGTCGGGTCCAACGCTAGTGAACCCCGAGAACTGCAGGCGATAGTTGCCTGGGGCGAGCGCGTCGATTGTGTACACGCCGCCCGTGTTGGCGCACTGTGTCGCGGCAACAGTCGACTCTGCTGAGTACGCCTTCACGCACCCTGTAGTGGCTGGCGCGCCACCAGCCCACGCCGTCGCGGTCACAACGATCGACCCCGTCGCCTCATCCGCAGCGGCAGGCGTCGCGACGGGGACCAGCCCAATCGTCGCCACGGTCAGCGCTACTGCGGCAAGGCTCAGAAACCCTTGCAGTCTGGAATGACTACCCACCCGTGCCCCCTACGGCCACCGTGAGCCCCCGGCGGCTCGTGCCCACATGCTAGCGGCAAACCCGCCCTAGAACATGACTGTTGCGAACAATCCCACACGCTCGAAGCCGACCGCCTCATACGCGGCGATTGCAGGGGTGTTGTAGTCATTGACGTACAGCGACACCGTTGGAGCCAAGGTGGCCTGCGTCCCCGCGATCACCGCGGCAATTCCGGCTCTCGCAAGTCCCCTCCCCCGCAACGACGGATGCACCCATACGCCCTGTAGTTGAGCAACGGATCCGCCAAGCGCGCCCACCTCGGTCTTGAAAACCACGGCCCGACGCCCATCAACAGTGCCGTACTGAAGAAAGGCCCTGCCTGCGCGCACCAAGCTGCGCAAGCGATCCTCGTACGCGACGCGTCCGTGGCGCATTGGGTCGTACCCCACCTCGCCAATGAACATGTGCACGCAAGCAGGCAAGAGGTCGTCGTAGTCGTCGAGAGTCGCGCGACGCACCGCTTCGAGGTCAAGGCCCTCGCTTGAGATCGCACCCACGTGCTTCGCCGAACCGGCGATCGCCATCGAAATTTGCCGAGGCCGAATCTCGCGCGCGGGACCCCACCAGGGCTCTAGCCTGCCCCACAAATCGAGCGTGACTTCAGCACTGCCCACCATCGCCGCTGGGCGGGCGAGCCGGGACACGGACCCGGCCGCGACGTCGGCTCGCTGGGAATCAGCCGTGAGCTCATCCGTGGCAGGGAGAACTGCCGTGAAATTAGCGCCGTTCCACACCATCCCGGAAAGCTCGCGACCGAGGCCTGCCCGGCGTCGGACCGCCCAGAGCCCAGCCGAAACGTGCCCCGACCGGAGCGCAGTCTCGAGGTGCATCGCTGGCACAACGGAGGCAACAGGGTCGATAGCGCACAAGGCAAGCGCGGCCTCGAGTTCACGGCGCTGCAGGGGCGCAACGCTGTGTTGCACGCGCCTGAGCAGCGAGTCCGTCATGCTCTCGACTTTACTCGGCGTCACCACGCATAGATCAGGATGAACGTAACGCCGGCCCCGCACGCGTAGTTAAGCCAAATGAAGCGACGCCACGCGGCGTTGGTGGCGGCTGCCTTGGCATCGCTGACATTGCGCCACGGTGCGCAGTTAACCAGGTATGGCACGGCCACCAGGGCGGCGAGCGGGCCAGGCCACGGCACAAACAGCATCAAGACGCCCGACGCTGCCCACAGCGCGAGCGCGAGCCTCACCGTTGTGCGCGCGCCAAAAGCCGTGGCAATGGATCCGATGTTCGCTTCCCTGTCCGGCTCGATGTCCTGCACCGCGCCGAACGCGTGCGCGGCCATTCCCCACAGGAAGAACGCGATAAGGATGAGCGTGGTGCTGAGCGTCAACGCGTGGCCGGCGAGCGCAAGGCCAACCACTGCGGGGCTGACAAAGTGGGTGCTCGACGTGATCGAATCCAGTACGGGGCGCTCCTTGAAGCGCAGGCCCGGCGCGGAGTACGCGACGACCGCGAACAGGCTCACCGCGAGCGCGATCCAGGTCTGCGGGCCGCCCGCGGCACCCAACACGATGACAAACGGAACCGTGACCACCGCGATGAGCACGAGCAGAGGCTTGTGCAATCGCGGCGGCAACAGGGCGCCCTCGATGCCGCCCTTGCGGGGATTGTTCACGTCGGACTCGTAGTCGTAGACGTCGTTGATGCCATACATCGCGAGGTTGTACGGCACGAGGAAGAACAGCGTCCCCACGACGACCTCCCACGAGACCTCGCGGGTTGTCATGATCATCGCGGCGGCAAACGGGTACGCGGTATTGATCCAACTCACGGGTCGCGAGGCCCTCAGGGCTCCAACGCGCAAGTCCCTTGAGATCAGCCATCGTCGCCTCGGGGGCGCCTCGGTTGAAGCAGGAGCCAGAGGCCCGGCAGCGCGAGGCACGCGGCAATCGCGTACGAGAAGTCCTCGATGGGCGCCACGCCAACAAACAGCCCGCTGATGGTCGAGGGGTCGTACCAGAACAGCCCGGCGCGGATCATGACGTTGTCGAACACCGCGGTGAGCACCGCGACCACTCCGAGCGTGACGCCAACCGCAGCCCAGTGCCTGCGCCGCTTCTCCTTGCTATCGATGCGGCGCGCACCAAGGACAGCGACAACCGCCGCGAGCACCACGAGCGTCGTGGCTAACGCCGCGTACCTCATGAGTCCTGCCCCCTGGTCCTTGCGAGCGAGCAACCGCATTGTGCCCGTGTAACAGATCATCACGCACAGGATGAGCAGCACCAAAAAGACCGGCTCTTCAAGCGGAAGTTGCGGCGCGATGACAATCCCCGTCGCGATGTCGGCGCCGCCGCGCTTGAAGATGCCAAAGGCGATCCCGCCCACATCAGCGAGCGTGAGGGCAACGAGGCCCACCCCCGTCACCAGCGAGCGCGCGGCGAGCGTCAGCCCAGAAGAACAGGCGAAATCTGAAGTCGAGCCACAGCATGCCCGCGATGGACACAATCAGCGCCGCTAAGTAGGCGAAGCTGAGTCACGAATGCGCCTTCACTCGCCCTGGCTCGGCGAGCGGGCCCGCGGTTTTGTCACCACGGATCCGCTTGAGCACGAGTTCCGCACTGATAAGGCACATCGGCACCCCAACACCTGGCGCCGTCGTGGCTCCCGCGTAGTAGAGACCGTCAACGCGCTTCGACTGGTTCTGCGCGCGGAACATCGCGCTCTGCCGCAGCGTGTGTGCGGGGCCAAGCATGCCGCCATGCCACGAGTGATATTGCTCGGCAAAGTCTGCGGGGCCAATGGTCTCGCGCACCACGATGCGCGAGCTGAGATCCGCGAATTCCCGCCCAGCGCGCGACTTGCTCGATCACCACGTTCGCGATGTCCTCGATGCGCGTGTCTCCACCGCCGTCGGCTCCCCCGCCGCCCAAGTCAGGGTCTGCCGGCACAGGGATGAGCATGAAGATATTCTCGTGGCCCGCTGGCGCAACAGAGGGATCGCTTGCGCTCGGCTTGCACACATAGACCGACGCCGGGTCAGGAACGCGGGGTGCCGCACCAAAGATGTCGTCAAAGTTTGCGTCCCAGTCCCGCGCAAAGAACAGCGAGTGGTGAGGCAGTTGCGGCAACTCCCCCTCCACGCCAAGCATCACGAGCACCGCTCCTGGTCCGCTCACGCGGCGGGTCCACCATTCGGCGGGAAAGGACCGATCCTCCGCCTCGAGCAGCTTGCGTTTCAGTGTGGTGGAGATCTGCAGCCGACACCACAATGTCCGCGGGCTGGAAGTGTTCTTGGCCGTCCGCGTCACGCCAGGTCACGCCCGTGACCGCCTTGCTCGCGCGGCCAGTTCCTTCGTGCTGCCGCCACGCCAGTATCGATCCGCACCACGTCCGCGCCCGTGATGACCCGAGCGCCTTGTTGCACCGCGAGGTCTCCGAACGTGGCGACCAAGGCGCCAAAGCCGCCCATCGGGTATTGGACTCCGTCGTCGAGGTCAAGCGCGCTCATCAGGTGATACAGCGCTGGCGCATCCGCCGGAGTGGTGGCAAGGAACACGGCGGGGTAGCCAAGGATCTGGCGAATCACCGGGTGGCGGAACCTACGCGCCACATACTTCTCTAGGGAAGAGCCGAGCAGCGAGAAAGAGCTGGGGCGAGGACCGCACCACCTCGCCAGAGAACAACGCTTTGATGACTCGTGAAGGGGTTGTAGAGGAATCGGCGCTCCGCGAGCGACGTGGCCGTGCTGCGCGGAGTCAAGGTACTCGTCCAGCCGCTCGCCTGCGCCCGGCTCAAGGCCCTCGAATACGGCGCGCACGCGCGTCCCTGCCATGCGGCACGGTGACGGGCGTCGATCCGCCCTCTGCGGCGTCGGGCTTCGGGGAAGACCGTGTAACCGGGATCAAGCGTGCGGAGGTCAACATGCTCTGCAGTGGTGGTGCCGAGCATCGCGAAAGAAGTGGTCGTACACGCGCGGCATGAGGTACCACGAGGGGCCCGTGTCGAAGCGAAATCCGTCGCGCTCGATCACGCCTGCCCGGCCGCCCACGCGGTCAAGGCGCTCCAGCACCACAACGTCGTGCCCCTCGCGCGCGAGCAGCGCCGCTGTCGCTAGGCCACCCACCCCTGCGCCAATGACAACGGTCGTCGTCATGAGCGGGGCTCCCTCGCCGTGGTAGCCACCGCCTTGATTGCGAGCCACAGCCTTTACGGGGTCCGGGACCCGCAAGCGGTCCTCGTAGAGCTCCGCCACCGGAGCGTCGTCAATCCGGTCAACGAGGTTCGCGAAGATCGCGTGGGCACATCGCACCGCGGCGCGCGCGTCTTTGGGGAGGAGTGGTATCGCGCGCTCGGCGTCGTCCAATTGCGCGCGCACCTTGGCGACCCACGCATCCTTGGCCTCACCATCGATCTCGCCCTCGTCGCCAAGATAGTTGCGTCCGCGCTCCAGGTCGTCGTGCAGGTCCCGCAAGAAGTTGATGTCCTGGAACGCCGCGCCCAGCTGGCATGCGCCGCGATCGAGCGCCTTCACATCGGCGTCCGTCAGTACCTCGTCGCGCGCAAAAACGCGCAGGCACATGAGCCCAACGACTTCCGCGGAGCCGAACACATAGGTGTCGTGCCGCTCCGCGCCGAATCCGACGACGGGGGGGCCGGCGTCTTCAGGGGACTCCAGGTCCATCGCCATGGCATCGAAGAATGGCCCGGTGAGTTCGGCGCCGAAGCCACTGAGCCGCGCCGTTCCCGCGAACGCATGGATGATGACGTCTGCGCTGTAGCCGCACGCGATGGCACGCTCTGTCTCTTCGCGAAAACGCGCTAGCGATGCGCGCTGCTCTTTGAGGCTGAGGCCCGCTTGTTTCGCCACGCCGTCCACGATCTCGTCGGCCACGCGAACCAGCGCGTACACGTTGCGAATGTGCTGACGGTGGCGCGCGCCAAGCAACTTGGTCGCGAGCCCAAACGAGGTGGAATAGCTACCGATCACCTCGTTTGCCGCCCGATGCGACGTCTCCGTGAACGTCTCGAGTGCGGTGTGCGCGGTCATGACTCGCGCCGCCCCAGCCGCTCCGCTGTCTCGATGAGCACCGCGCGGACCTCGGCAGGGATGTCTGCGTCGGCGTCGTTGCAGACTCTGCGCGAATGCGGCAAGCGAGTCGTCTATGAGACCCTCGACGTATCGCCGCGCGCCACACGCGGCAAGTTGAGTGCGAATCAGCGTCGGCGTCCGACGCGCTAAGGTTCGCGCGACCAAGTAGGGGCTCGATGCGCTTCCACGCGCCAGTCATTCGCGCATACGCGATGAGCGCGGTCTGCTTTCCCTCGCGCAAATCCGAGTTCTCGTCTTTGCCGTGATTGCCCGGGTCGCCAAACACGGACAGCACGTCGTCTTGCAGTTGGAAGGCGAGGCCAAGGTGCCTACCCGCGACCGCCAACCGCTCCTCTACGTCGCGTGGCGCACCGCACAGGACCGCGGCCATCCGCAGTGGGAAGCTCAAACGTGTAGGTAGCGGTCTTGTTTGCAGACATTTCGAGAATGGTTCCGAGCTCCGGCTCAAGGCAGCCATCGCCAAGCCCGACGTCGGCAAATTCACCAGCGACTGTCTCGTCGATCGTGTGCCCAAGCAGGTCGAAGATCCGTTCGCGCATCGTTGCCGGCACATCGAGCCGAGCGAACGATTGGTACACGCCAGACAGCATGAGGTCACCCATGAGGATTGCGGAGCTGGTACCCCAATGCATGGCTACGGCTCGGTGTTCGGCCCGAGCAGCGGTGCGTAGCCGGCGTTGCCTGCGTGGGGTGCTGGGCGGCGACGGTGCCGATCAGATTTGGGCGCCCACGCCGCACGATGTCCCCGTCGATCACGTCATCGTGAAGCACGAACGAGTAGTGGAGCATTTCGACCGCCGCAGCCGCGCGCACGATCGTCCGTTCATCGACTTCGCAGGCTGTGTGATTCCGGCACGCGCAAACGCGGAGGCTGACTTCGACGAGGAGCACCGGCCGTATGAACTTGCCGCCAAGCATCGTCTGCGAGGCAACGCTCCACAGGTGCCGGAACTCTGGCCCGTAGCGACCAGCAGCGTCCGCTCGCTGATTTGCGTATTCGCCCAATGCCTCGCGCACCGCGTCGCGCCACATCAAGTGCGCGACGCGACACGCTGCGGGGTTGCGGTCACCGCGATCCGCCAATCGGTCTGCGGCAGACGCGCCCTGCAGGACATCGTTCAACTCCCGTACCTGCAATACAGACCACGGGCTAAAGACGCGCGGCGTAGCGGCTACCGCCGCCACAAGGGAGCCTGGTTCTACCCACACCCACTCTGCGACCTCCGCGGGATTCGCGGAAATGGCCTCGACGGTGCGCGCGGTGAACACTGGGCAAATCTCGTTCTCTAGCAGGCCCGACGCGTCGCGGGCTGAGTAACGGAACGTCGGCAAAACCTCGACGACGTCAGCAATATCGATGCCCAGTTCCAGCCTCGCGTGCCTGCGAATAGCCGACTGCATGTCCTCGCCGGGGGCCGGGTGCCCACAGAAACTGTTGGTCCACACGCCTGGCCACGTGCGCTTGGCTAGCGCGCGCCGAGTAAGCAAGACACGCCCGTCGGAGTCGAAGAGGTAGCACGAGAACGCAAGGTGGAGGGGTGTTTCCTTGGTGTGTACGGAGGCTTTGCTCGCGGTTCCCACCGCGTTGCCGTCTTTATCGACAAGCACTACTCGATTGTCGATCTGCACCCCAAGGCCTTCCTCTTCATCCACCGCGGATTGCGGCTACTCGACGCCGGACTTTTATGAATCAGGCATATATTTAGCCTAGCATAAAGCATGCTTGGTATAGAGTCATAGCTATGCAGCAGACATCCCCACCGCGTGACGAGGCGGCGTCGATGCTGTATCACGTGGATCTGAACGCTTCGCGATCACAACTCTTTGACCGCACCGGCATGGACGACGCCACCGTTTCCCACATCAGCGAGTTGATGGCCGCGCTGGGACGATTGCGTGTTGCGGAACGCAAACTCGCCGAAGCTTCGCAGCGCTATATGCGGCTGAACGATACGGATATGCGGGCTTTGCACTATCTCGATTGTCGCCGGGGACCGCGATCTCGTGACTACCCCTAGCGCGCTCGCGACGCACCTAGGCATCTCCGCGGCGTCGACCACGAAGTTGCTTGATCGCCTGCAAAAGGCCGGCCACATTGAGCGCCACCCGCACCCAAGCGACAGGCGCGCGCTCGCCATCACCATCGCGCCCGAGACGCGGGAAGCCGCGCGCAATACCGTTGGGCGCCAGCAAGCGCGCAGGCTCTACGCGGCCGCCAGGTTGTCGCCTGCCGAACGTGACGTGGTGATCCGCTTCCTTGACGACATGGCGCGCGAACTCGGCTACAGCACAGAGTGGGCCGAAACCGCTGAGCCCGCTGTAAGGGCGCTTAAGAAGCCGCGATCACCTGTGGTCGTGACCCCTCGACGGGCTCCATGGTCTCTGCAAGCTTCATGGCCTCTTCAATAAGCGTCTCGACAATGTCCTTCTCGGCAACCGTCTTGATGACCTCGCCGCGGACGAAGATCTGGCCCTTGCCGTTCCCCGATGCAACGCCAAGGTCCGCCTCGCGCGCCTCGCCTGGGCCGTTGACGACGCACCCCATGACGGCAACGCGCAAAGGCACCTCCATGCCCTCGAGGCCGGCGGTAACCTTCTCGGCGAGCTCGTAGACATCTACCTGAGCGCGCCCGCATGAAGGGCACGAGACGATCTCGAGCTTGCGCGGTCGCAGGTTGAGGCTTTGCAGAATCTGGATGCCAACCTTGACCTCCTCGACGGGAGGGGCAGAGAGGGAGACGCGGATGGTGTCGCCGATGCCCTGGCTCAGGAGCGCGCCAAACGCGGTTGCGGACTTGATGGTGCCCTGGAACGCCGGGCCTGCCTCGGTGACGCCGAGGTGCAGCGGCCAGTCGCCCCGCTCTGAGAGCAATTCGTAGGCACGCACCATGATCACGGGGTCGTTGTGCTTCACGGAGATCTTGAAGTCGTGGAAGTCGTGCTCCTCAAAGAGGCTCGCCTCCCATACGGCGGATTCGACGAGCGCCTCTGGGGTTGCCTTGCCGTACTTCGCGAGCAAGCGCGGGTCAAGCGAGCCGGCGTTGACGCCGATGCGGATCGACGTACCAGCGGCCTTCGCCGCCTCCGCGATCTCCTTGACCTGGTCATCGAACTTGCGGATGTTGCCCGGATTTACGCGCACAGCGGCGCAGCCGGCGTCGATTGCCGCGAACACGTATTTTGGCTGGAAGTGGATGTCGGCGATCACGGGGATGTTGGACTTTCGCGCGATGGTCGGGAGCGCATCCGCATCGTCCTGCGTGGGGCACGCAACGCGCACGATGTCGCATCCAGAGGCCGTCAACTCGGCGATCTGCTGCAGTGTCGCGTTGATGTCTTCCGTCTTGGTGGTGCACATGGACTGCACGGAGACGGGTGCGTCGCCGCCCACATACACCGAACCCACCTTGATCTTGCGGGTCAGTTTGCGAGGCGACAGCGTGGGGGCGGGGAGAGCTGGCATCCCCAGAGCTATGGAAGTCACGGTTCCATTGTCTCCCAAGGAATCAACTGAAGGTCACTGGCGCCACGATGTCCGCGATCACCAGCACGGCGCCCATGATGATGAGCGCGCCAAATACGCCATACGCGAGCGGCATCATGCGCGCGACGTCGACGTAACGCGGCTTGGGCAAGCGCCGCAGTCGCGCCCAGCCGTTCTTGATTCCTTGCCAGAATGCCGACGCGATGTGCCCTCCGTCGAGCGGCACGAGCGGGATCATGTTGAACGCGAAGAGCGCGAGGTTGAGGCCGCCGAGCAGCAGCAGCATGTCGCCCATCTTCTCGACGAAGCCGTAGCCGTCGACATGCGCCGATGTGACGTCGCCCGCGATGCGGCCGACCCCAACGATGCCCATGACGGAGGTCGTGGACCGCTCCTCAACGCCGATCGTGGCGAGGAACGCGTGATAGATCTGCACGGGCAAGGTGATGATCGCAGCTGCCGTCTGCTTGGTCGCCGTCCATGCGTACGTGACACCTGAGAGCGGATCTTGCTTGACTACCTCCGAGGTGGGAACGAGTCCAAGGTAACCGACCGTCGTGGTGCCGCCAGCGCCGTCGGGCCGCTCGTAGGTCGCAGGGGTAACGGGGACCTCGATCGTCGAACCGTCACGAACGATGGTGAGGGTCAGCTCCTTCCCTGCGCTCGCGGCGACCACCGTGGTGATGTCCGTCCACTTCTCAACGGGCTCGCCGTTGATCGCGGTGATCTCGTCGCCCGTTTCGAGACCTGCCTCCGACGCTGGGGACGACGGATCGCCTGTAGCACAATCGTTCTGGCCGGCAGCCGGCACGCAGACCGCGACCTCCGACACGGTGGTGGTCGCGGTGGGGACACCGATACCGACGAAGACGACGGTGAAAGCAAGGATCGCGAGCACGAGGTTCACGAACGGTCCGCCGAACATCACGATGACCTTGCGCCACCACGTGAGGTGATAGAACGCGCGGTGATCCTCGCCGTCGAGCACCTCGTCAACTGAAGCGGAGCGCGCATCGGCGATGATGCGGCCAATACGGCCGCCAACCTTCACGGGCTTGACGGCCTCCTCAGGCGGAATCATGCCGACCAGGCGCACAAACCCGCCGAGCGGAATGGCCTTGAGCCCGTACTCGGTCTCCTTGCCTTTGCGAGACCACAGCGTGGGGCCAAAGCCAACGAAGTACTCGCTCACGCGCACGCCGAACTTCTTGGCGGGCACCATGTGCCCCAACTCGTGGAGCCCAATGGACAGCGCGAGTCCAAGAATGAAGATGACGATCCCCAGCACCTGCAGCATGTTCACACCCTACGTTCGTCGCCGCGATGACTGCCTGCGCGCGCTTGCGCGCCCAGGCTTCCGCGGCCTCAATGGCCTCGACCGACGCCGCGTCCGCGCCGCCGTACGCCTCCACAACGTCCCGCACCGTCTCCACGATCCCGAGGAATGACAAATCCCCCACGGCGAACGCGGCTACGCACTCTTCGTTCGCGGCATTGAACACGGCTGGGTGGAGCTCCGAGGCCGCGAGCGCCTCGCGCGCGAGCGCGATCGCGGGGAACGTTTCTTCGTCGAGCGGTTCAAAGGTCCACGCTTGCGGGACGCTCCAATCGGGCGGCGATGCCAACGTCGGCGAGCCGCGTCCGGCCAGCTGAGGCCGAGCGCGATCGGGAGCCGCATGTCCGGGGGTGACGCCTGCGCGATCGTGGAGCCGTCGACAAATTCGACCATCGAGTGCACCACCGATTGCGGATGCACCACCACGTGGATGCGCTCAATAGGAATGTCGAACAACCAGGGCGCCTCGATCACCTCGAGCGCCTTGTTGACGAGGGTCGCGGAGTTGACCGTGACGACGGGGCCCATGTCCCACGTTGGGTGCTTGAGGGCGTCCGCGTACGTGACATTCGCCAGTTCGCTCGCGTGCGGCCGCGAAAGGCGCCGCCCGACGCTGTGACAACCAAGCGCCGCACCTCGCCGTGGGTGCCCGAGCGGAGGGCTTGGGCGAGCGCGGAGTGCTCGGAGTCGACAGGCACGATCTGGTCAGCTCGTTGCAGAGACCGGGTGACGAGCGGGCCGCCGGCGACGAGAGACTCCTTGTTCGCGAGAGCGAGCGTGCTACCCGCGGCGAGCGCCGCGAGCGTTGGTCGCAGCCCAACGGAGCCCGTCACCCCGTTGAGCACGACGTCGGCGCCGATCGCCGCGGCCGCGACAACGGCGTCGGGCCCCGCAATCACCTCGATGCCCGGCAGGGCGTCTCTCACCTGCGTCGAGCGCGCCGTCGTCTGCGAGCGCGACAAGGCGCGGACGGAAGCGCGAGGCTTGCTCAATCACGGCGTCGGGCCGCGCGCCGCCAGCCGCGAGCGCAACCACGTCAAATGAGTCGCGGTGACGCGCGATGAACCTCGAGCGCCTGGGTGCCGATGGAGCCCGTGGAGCCCAGCAAAGAGACGGTGCGGGTCATCCCTCGCCGACGCCGAGCAGCACGTCCACCGTGCGCGCGAGGAAGGCATCGACCGTCGCCTCGTCGTACGCGCGCTTTCCCGTCGCTTGCGCGAACGACACCATGCGCACCTGTTCCGCGGTGAGCGGCTCGCCTCGGTCAAAGAAGGTCGGTGATGCGGGCGAGGACCTTGTCCACCTCGCGAGCGTCATAGCCGCGGCTCACGAAGCGCGGATGCGCGAACCGGTTGCCCTTTGGCCTGCGAAGCCGCGGGTAGAGCACCTGGGCGCGCTGCGCGAGCTGCTGCATCCACGCGTCCCTGCCATGTTCGCGCACAAAGGCGTCGCGAGTGCGCTTCGAGAACGCCACCTCTAGGCGGTCAAGTGCGGAGTCGACTGATGCGGTGGAATACCCGCCGCGCTTGAGGTCAAAGGACGCGCGACGAACGTCAAGCGGCGCCAATTCCGTGCCGGGCTCTCCCGACTTCTCGTACGCCTGGCGCGCGAGCGAGAAGAACTGGTCCACTTGTTCGCGCTGTATCCATGCTTGCAACGCAGAGGTCCGCGGGAAGAGGTCGCTCATCAGGTCTCCTTGGCTGAGTCGACCCCAGTATTCCCGATGCGAGGGCCTTCACGGCGCAAGCGGGCGGCGGGGCCGACGGTGCGATTCTGCTCCTCGACCGCGAGCTGCCCGCACGCGCCGTCGATGTCGGAGCCGCGCGTGTCGCGAATGGTCGTGGGGATGCCGTGCGCGCGCAGCGTGTCGACGAACTTTTGCTCCACGGCGGGGTCAGACGCGGTCCACTTGGACCCGGGAGTGGGGTTGAGCGGAATGGGGTTGACGTGCACCCAGCCGGCGCCGCGCTCGGTGAGCTTCTTGCCCAGCAGGTCCGCGCGCCACGCGTGATCGTTGATGTCCTTGATGAGCGCGTATTCGATGGACACGCGCCGGCCCGTGGCCTCGAAGTAGCGGTGGGCGGCGTCGAGCGCCTCATCGACCTTCCAGCGCGTGTTGATGGGCACAAGTTCGTCGCGAAGCTCGTCGTCAGGCGCGTGCAGCGAGAGCGCGAGCGTCACCGGGATGCCTTCGCTCGCGAGCCGGTCGATGCCCGTCACGAGGCCAACAGTGGAAACCGTAACGTGCCTGGCAGAGAGGCCAAAACCGTGCGGCGCGGGAGCCACAAGCGCGCGCACCGCGCCATCACCGGCTTGTAGTTGGCGAGCGGCTCCCCCATGCCCATGAACACCACGTTCGACAGGCGCACGCTCTCGCCGAGCCCGCCGTCCCTCGCCGATCGCGCCGCGAGCCGCACCTGCTCGATGATCTCCGCGGCGCTGAGGTTGCGCGTGAGGCCCATCTGGCCCGTTGCGCAGAACGGGCACGCCATGCCGCAGCCCAGCCTGGCTCGTGACGCACAGCGTTGCGCGCTCTGGGTACTTCATCAGCACGGACTCCACCTTGACGCCGTCGTGGAGGTTCCAGAGCGTCTTGCGGGTAGCGCCCCTGTCCGCCTCGAGCGAGCGGACTTCGCTCATGAGCGTGGGGAACAGGGCTTGCGCGGTCGCCTCTCGCGTCGCCGCTGGCAGGTCCGTCATGTCGTCTGGATCGGTGGTGAGGTGCGCAAAGTAGTGGTTGGCCAGCTGCTTTGCCCGGAATGCCGGGCAGGCCCAAGCCCGCCATGGCGTCGGCCCGTTGCGCGTCGTCCATGTCCGCGAAGTGGACGGGCGCCTTGCCTGGCTTTGGCGCGGCCATCTTGAGTATGGGGAGGCTCGGTCATGTGGTTCCCACCAGCAGCGCAAACACCACGTAGGCGACGGGCGCGGCGACGAGCATCGAGTCGATGCGGTCAAGGATGCCGCCGTGACCTGGGAGGAACGAGCTCATGTCCTTGACGGAGATGTCGCGCTTGATCGCGGACTCGGCGAGGTCACCAACGACGCCGGCGATGACCGCGGCGGCTCCGGCGAGCGCGCCCAATGAGCCACGCGCCGTCAAGGATGAAGTACCCGAGCACTGCCGCGGCGACCGTCCCGAGCAGAACGCCGCCGGCGAACCCTCCCACGTCTTGTTGGGGCTGATCCGTGGCGCCATCTTGTGCTTGCCGAAGGCCATGCCCGCGGCGAGCGCGCCGGTGTCGTTTCCCGAGACGGCGAGGATCACGATGAACACGCGCTGCCAACCGTCGTGAGCCTGCACCATGAGCACAAAGAACGAGGCGAGGAACGGGATCCACAGCAGCGTGAACATTGATGCGAGCGAGTCTGCGAGGGTGTTCTCAATCCGCTCGTCGACGACGCGCCACGCGACCACCCCTGCGCAACCGACAAGGAGCGCCACGATGAGCCCCTCGGCTTGCGCGTACCAGGTGGCGACGCCCATGCCGACGATGGCAACCGTGATGGGCCACTGAGAGACGCGCCTGCCGGAAGCGCGCAGCGCGCTACGCCACTCGATCGTGGCGCCGACGCAGACGACATACAGCCCGACGGTGAACGCAAGCGGGCTCCACCACGCCGCCAACGAGCGCGCCGATGAGGATCAGCGTGCCTACCCCCGTCGCGACCCACAGGTTGCGCTTGGGGGGTGTCGCGGGGATTACCGCGGTGTCGTCGAGGTCCACAGTGTGTTCCATCTGATGGTCTTGGACCATCAGACCTCAAGAAGTTCATTCTCCTTGTGGGAAAGCAGAGTGTCGATCGCGTCCACGTGGCGCTTGGTAAGGGCGTCGAGCTCCTTCTCCGCGCGGCCACCCTCGTCCTCGCCAATGTCGCCATCCTTGACGGCGGCATCGATGAGGTCCTTCGCCTTGCGACGCATGTTGCGCACGGTCACCTTGGCCTCTTCGGCCTTGGCCTTGGCGAGCTTCACGTAGTCGCTGCGCCGCTCCTCGGTGAGGATGGGCAGGTTGATGCGAATCACGTTGCCGTCGTCAGAGGGATTCACGCCCATGTCGGAGTTGCGCAGCGCAGTCTCGATCTCGCGCTTGGCACCCTGGTCGTAAGGAGAGATGAGCACGGTGCGCGCCTCAGGGACGGCGATGGACGCGAGCTGCTGAAGGGGCGTTGGCGCGCCGTAATAGTCAACGGTGATGTGGGTGAACATCGCCGCCGACGCCTGGCCCGTGCGGATGGACGCGAAGCTGTCCTTCGCCACGCCGAGCGCGCGTTCCATGTTCTCTTCGGCATCAAAGAGGATCTCGTCAATCACGTGTGGCTCCTTACGCCGTTACCAGCGTGCCGATTCTCTCACCGAGGAGAGCACGCGTCACATTTCCAGGGGCGTCGAGGCCAAACACGACCATCGGCACCTTGTTGTCCATCGCGAGCGAGAACGCCGCCTGATCCATCACCGTCGAGGCGCTTCATGAGCGCGTCGCGGTAGGTCAGGTGCGTCAGCCGCTCCGCCGTGGGGTCGATATTGGGGTCCGCGCTGTAGACCGCGTCCACCCCGTTCTTGCCCATCAGCACCTCGGCGCATGACGTCTCGAGGGCGCGCTGCACGCTCACCGTGTCCGTCGAGAAGTACGGCATTCCGGCGCCCGCAGCGAAGATCACGACGCGGCCCTTTTCGAGGTGCCTAATGGCGCGCAACGGGATGTACGGCTCCGCGACCTGGCCCATCGTGATCGCGGTTTGCACGCGCGTCGCGACTCCGCCTGCTCAAGGAAGTCTTGCAAGCGCGAGCGCGTTCATGACCGTGCCGAGCATGCCCATGTAGTCGGCGCGCGAGCGTTCCATGCCGCGTTGGCTCAGTTCCTCACCGCGGAAGAAATTGCCGCCGCCAACCACGATGGCGACCTGGACGCCCGCTCGCACGGCGTCGGCCACTTCACGGGCAATGCGCGCAACGACGTCGGCATCGAGGCCAATGGAGCCGCCACCGAACATCTCGCCGGAAAGCTTGAGCAAAACGCGACGCGCCACCGGAGAATCTCCCGAGTCAGTAGTGCTGGTCTCGGTCATCGATCCTCCTGGCGGCGCGTTGCGAATGGCTTAGGTGCTGGACCTCTAGTAGCTTAGGCTCCCACACGGAACCGCGCGAACGAGGTCACCTCGCCGCCGGTCGCTTCCACGACCTTGCCAACAGTGGTCTTGGGGTCCTTGGCGAACGCCTGCTCCACGAGCACGTTCTCCTTGAACCAACCGTTGAGGCGACCCTCGACGATCTTGGGGAGTGCGGCCTCGGGCTTGCCCTCTGCGCGCGAGACCTCTTCGGCGACGCGACGCTCGTTCTCGACCGTGTCCGCCGGAGCGTCATCACGGGTCAGGTAGAGCGGCGAGTACGCGGCGGTGTGCATCGCGACGTCCTTGGCAACGTCCGCCGCCTTGGTGTCGGTACCGATGAGCACGCCCACCTGAGCAGGGCAGGTCCTTGTTCGTCTTGTGCAGGTACTCGGTCACGACCGGAGCCTCGACGCGAGCAACGCGGCGCAGCACGATCTTCTCGCCGAGCACGCCTGCGTTCTCGTCGATGAACTCCTGAACGGTCTTGCCGTCGATGGGAGCGGCAAGCGCGGCCTCTGCGGAGCCGGCCTTGGCCGCGACCGCGCGGCAAGCACTGCCTGCGCGAGCGTGATGAACTTGTCGTTCTTGGCGACGAAGTCGGTCTCAGAGTTGAGCTCGATGAGCGTGCCAACCTGTGCGCCGAGGTCGCCCTCGATTTGCGTGATGACGAGACCCTCGGAAGCCGAGCGGCCCTCGCGCTTGGTGACGCCCTTGAGCCCCGCAACGCGCAAGAACTCCACGGCCTTTTCTTGGTCGCCGTCGGAGGCGTCGAGCGCCTTCTTCACGTCCATCATGCCGGCACCAGTGCGCTCGCGGAGCGCCTGGATGTCAGAGACGGTGTAGTTCGCCATGTCGTTCCTTACTTGTCTTCGGTCTTGGGTGCGGCCTTGGCGGCCGGCTTCTTGGCCGCTGGCTTCTTGGCTGCCGGCTTCGCGGCAGGTGCTTCTTCGGCAGGTGCGTCTTCGGCAGGTGCCTCTTCGGCAGCGGCCTCTTCAGTAGGCGCCCGTCGGCGGCAGCGGCCTCTTCGGCGGGCCGCTTCGGCAACCTTCTTGGCTGCGGGCTTCTTGGCTGCGGGCTTCTTGGCTGCAGGCTTCGCCTCGGCGACCTCCGCTGCGGCAGGAGCGTCGGCGCAGCGCAGGCGTCGGCAGGAGCGTCGGCGTCGGCGCCACCGGCGGCGGCCTCAACAACGGCCTCTGCCTCGGCAACAACCGCCGCCTCGTCGGTCGCGGAGCCAAGCAGCTCCTGCTCCCACTCGGTGAGCGGCTCTTCGGCAACCTCTGCCTCGTCGCCCGACTTCGCGGTGTAGCGCATGCGAATGCCCTCGGCCACGGCGTCGGCGATCACGCGCGTCAGCAGGCCAACGGCGCGGATCGCGTCGTCGTTTCCCGGGATGCCGTACTGGACCTGGTCGGGGTCGCAGTTGGAGTCGAGGATGCCAACAACGGGGATGCCGAGCTTGCGGGCCTCGTCAACGGCGAGGTGCTCCTTGTTGGTGTCGACGATCCACACCACGGAAGGCGTGCGCGCCATGTCGCGGATGCCGGAAAGGACCTTGCTGAGCTTGTCGCGCTCGCGGCGCATCATGAGCAGTTCCTTCTTGGTGCGGCCGGAGCCGGCAACGTCGTCGAAGTCGACGAGTTCGAGCTCCTTGAGGCGCTGCACGCGCTTGGAGACCGTCTGGAAGTTGGTGAGCATGCCACCCAACCAGCGCTCGTTCACGAAGGGCATGCCAACGCGAGCTGCCTGCTCGGCGATGGCCTCTTGCGCCTGGCGCTTGGTGCCAACGAACAGCACCGTGCCGCCGTGAGCGACGGTGTCGCGCACAAATTCGTACGCCTGGTCGATCTTGGTCAGCGACTGCTGAATGTCAATGATGTAGATGCCGTTGCGCTCGGTGAAAATGAAGCGCTTCATCTTGGGGTTCCAGCGGCTGGTCTGGTGTCCAAAGTGAACACCGGAATCGAGCAGCTGGCGCATGGTCACGACGGCCATGGCAGTCCTTGTCCGCACGCGAGAGCGTGCTGTGTTGCGCGAGGGCGAGCCCCGCAGATTCGGTTGTCGATGCCGCCTGGTGGCGGAATCCCTGGCACCAACGCGGTGTGGCACCGAGCGAACTCGGACCTCGCCTTGCCGGCGCGCCCTCTCCTAATGAGGTAAGGACGCGAATGGTGCGCGATGTCACCCGGGCAGGCCGGATGCGGGTTCAATCGTACCGGACTGGCGGCGGCGCGGCTACCCGCGTCGCCGTACCCGCGTCCCCAGGCGCCGGCCCGACGCTGTCGCTCCCCAGCGTCGGCGCTCGCCGCTCGTACTGGCTGGCTCGCGTTGGCAGGCTCGGGTTCATGCGAAAACGTACCGTTCGGCCCGCGCCGCCGCCTCGCTCTGGCCTCGCGATCGCGTGTGCGACGCTCGCCGTCACATCCCCGGCTGGACCCGCGGCCGCGCGCGACAGTGACGCCCACGGCAATGGCGACTGGCTCGACCCCCCAGCGCCGCTCGAAATTGCCGGCCGTCTTTGACCGGCCGGAGTCGGAGTGGGGGCCCGGTCACCGTGGAATCGACCTGTGGCTCGAGGCAGGCGCGCCGGCACATTCGCCGGGGGACGGCATCGTGACGTTCGCCGGGCGGGTTGCCGGGCCGCGGGGTGGTTGTTGTCTCACACCCCTCGGGGCTGCGGTCAACGCTCGAGCCAGTAGCGGCGTCGGTCACGGTTGGCCAGCACGTCAGCGCGGGCGAGACCGTGGGGACGCTCGAAGCGACAGGCTCGCACTGCGCGCCGCGCACGTGTCTCCACTGGGGCGTGCGCCGCGGCGACGACCTACCTCGACCCGCTCGACTGCACGCGCGGCTACGGCCCGATTCGGCTGTTGCCGCTACGAGAGTGACGGGCCACAAGCGCCGGGAGGTGCTCTACTCGAACGCGCCGGTCTTTACGAGGCTCTCGCGCAACTTCTTCACTGCGCCGGAGTGGATCTGCGAGACGCGCGACTCGGTCACGCCAAGAATTTGGCCGATCTGCGCAAGCGTGAGGTTCTCGTAGTAGTACAAACGCAGCACCTCTTGCTCGCGGTCACGAACCTGCTGCACGGCGCACGCGAGGAGTTCGCGCCGCTCAGTGGCCTCGATCGAATTCGCCGCCCCAGGGACCGAGAGCGACATCAGCGGTCTCAAGTTGGCTGGTGTCTGGGTCCGAGCCGCCCATCGAATCCAGGGCAGCCACGTGGCTCAGCGACACTTGTGCGCGCACGGTGCGCACCTCGAGCGTCGCCCACCCGAGCCGCTTCGCAACGTCCTCGTCTGTCACTTGCCGCATGAGTTCTTGCTCGAGCTCGCGCGTTGCCTGCTCAACAATGCGCGCCTTGGAGCGCACGGAGCGCGGCACCCAGTCGGCGGCACGGAGCTCGTCGATGATCGCGCCGCGAATCCGGGTCGATGCGTAGGTCTCGAACTTGAAGCCGCGCTCGACCTCGAAGCGCTCAACAGCGTCGATGAGGCCGAACATGCCGTACGAGACCAGGTCACCGAGTTCAACGGTGTCAGGGAGGCGACCGATCATGCGCATCGCCACTTGCGTGACGAGCGGGGCGAAGTGCGTGATGAGCGACTCGCGTGCCTGCGCACGTGGCGCACGGCGATTGCCGCCGAGGTCCTTCCACAGCTGCGCCAGTTCCTTGCTCGTGTCGTGTGCGACTACGTCATCGGTTTCCTGCGCGCGCAACACTGCGTTCAACTCGGACATGGTTCTCCTCAGGCTCTCGGGTGGGCCAGCTGGTAGGTGGCGCGCAACCGCTCGGCGGATACGTGGGTATAGCGCTGGGTGGTCGTAAGGCTCGCGTGGCCAAGTACCTCTTGGACCGAACGCAAATCGGATCCCCCGGTAAGCAAATGAGTTGCGGCCGTGTGGCGCAGGCCGTGCGGCGCGATGTCGTCTATCCCCGCGAGTTGGCACATTTCGTGAATGGCAGCCCGCACTTGGCGCTGGTCCACGCGGCGTCCACGCTGTCCCAAGAAGAGGGCACCGTCCGTGCCGTTGCGCATGAGAGCGGGCCGGCCACGGTCAAGCCACTCGATCAGCGCGCGACGTGCGGGGACACCAAACGGGATAACTCGTTCCTTCGAACCCTTGCCAAGCACACGCACGAGCCGCTGATCCAGGTCCACGTCGCGAACGTCGAGACCCGCGAGCTCGCCCACGCGCATACCCGTTGCGTAGAGCAGTTCAGCGACGGCCCAATCACGCACATGGATCGCGTCCTCGTCATCGCAGCGCGCTTCGGCCACCTCGAGCAAGGTAACAACAGCGTCGGCGGAGATCACCGTTGGCACCGTGACCGACGGGCGCGCCGAGGCGAGGCGTAGGGCGGGGTTGGTCGCGACTCGACACGTGTCGACGGCCCACGCATAGAACGCGCGAGACGCGGCACCCCGTGCGCGCAAGCGTGGTGCGGGACAAACCGTCTGTGGCCATCGCCGCAAGCCATCCGCGCAGATCGCTCAGGGTCGCGTCCTCTAGCGCCTCATCGATGCCAATTGACTCAGCCGAACCAGCCGGCGACGAAGGCCGCGAGGTGCATGAGGTCGCCGTGATAGGCGCGCACGGTGTTCTCCGAGAGGCCGCGCTGATGGCGCAGGTATCTCTCGAAGTCTGCAAGCAGCTCGCTCGCAACGACCGCAGTTGGCATGGGCACAATCTGGCACCGTCACACCTGTCAAATCAATACCTTCAGCCACATTTGTCACATGAATCACATCAGTAACGCATTTTTTGACATAGTTTGTCCTAGTTTGAGGCATATTAGTTTCGACGCGGCATCAGGTGGTCGCGGGGTTCAAACGCCGCCACACTCCTTCTCTAGCACGTGCCAACCCCGCCATTTCAAGGGCAGTGAGAGCGCCCAAGGTCTCCGGAATAGTCAATCCGGCCCCTTTTGCAATGGCTTCCACGCGTGAGCCACGCGACGCGATAGCGTCGAAAGCAGCTCGCTCACTTGGATCGCCGAAGCCGCCTGCGATTCGAGCGCCGACATCCGGTCCGATTGGCCCCGCTAGCTCGATTACTTGACGAGCGTCGGTGACGAGCACTGCGAGGCCATCACGGATAAGTGCGTGGCAGCCGTGCGAGCTTGCAGACGTGACCGCGCCCGGAACGGCGCCAACTGGTCGGCCCCAGCGAAGAGCATGATTCACGGTGTTGAGAGCGCCGGATCGCGCGGCCGCCTCCACAACACACGTGGCCGCTGCCGCCGCGATGAGCCGATTGCGCGCTAAGAAGCGCGACCGGTGAGGCGCGAACCCGACCGGCACCTCGGCGAATACGACCCCGCTCTCCATCACCGCCTCAAGAAGGTCGGTGTGGCCAGCCGGATACAGGCGATCAACTCCGCCGGCCATAACGGCGACGGTGGGCGTGTTGCTCGTGAGCGCGGCGCGATGCGCCGCCGCGTCAATGCCGTAGGCGCCGCCGGACACAACGCACCACCCAGCGTCGGCCACGCCGCCTGCGATCTCTGCGGCGACATGCTCGCCGTAACCGGTCGAGGCGCGCGAGCCAACCACGGCCACGGCCGATCCCAAGAGTGACCGAAGGTTTCCCTCCCCACGCACCCACAATGCATATGGCGCGCGCGAGCCCATAATGCTGAAGACGTCCGGCCACTCTGCGTTCCGCCGCGTCACGATCCGCGCGCCAACCGTGCGGGCGCGCCGCTCATCGGCCTCCGGATCAGCGTCTGCGAGGCGCCCGATCCACCTCCCCGCGGCCTCGACGGCCTTGTCGATCGTCTGGGGCGGAGCTAGCGGCGCGAGCCGGATCGTGGCGGACACCGGATCCGCAGCGGCGTCGTACAGCCACGCGAGAGCGCCACTCGCGCCAAGTTCGTCGACGATCCACGAGGCCACCTCGTCGGCGCCCTCCGAGATCCCGCTCCACGCGATGAGGGCCGCTTCTTCGTCGCCCGCACGCGCATCGTCTAGCGCACTCATTGCGTGCCGCCATTCCGCAGACTCAAAGCCTGGCTGACGTGCTGCTTGGCCGGCGCGGGCGCGCCCGCGAGGTCCGCGATGGACCACGCGACGCGCAACGACCTGTCGAGTCCGCGCGCGGAAAGCGCTCCCCTGTCGAGCGCTGCTTGCCCCACCTCGAGAGATGTCCCAGGCGTATTGGCCCTCAGCCACCTTGCGCTGACCTGCGAGTTTTGCGCCCACCCCGTGCCGTTGAGCCGCTCGCGAGCGGCGACTCGTGCGCGCGCAACGCGATCGGCGACCACCGCCGTGGGGTCGCCGTCCGGTGCCCCGCGACGGACGGGGGCAACGTCGATGCGGATGTCGATTCTGTCGAGCAACGGCCCGGACAAACGCCCAAAATACCGGCGCTGTTGCAGTGGGCTACACACGCAGTCCTTGCCGCGGACGCCCTTGTTGCCGCACGGACACGGATTCGCCGCAAGTACCAGCTGAAAGCGCGCGGGGTAGCGGGCTGCTCCATACGCGCGGTGCAACACGATCTCTCCCGATTCGAGCGGCTGGCGCAGGGTGTCGAGCACACGGCTAGGGAACTCCGGAGCCTCATCGAGGAACAGCACACCTGCATGTGCCCTGCTAATAGCACCGGGACGGGCGATCATCGAGCCGCCGCCAACTATCGCCGCCGCCGAGGCAGAGTGGTGGGGCGCCTCGAACGGCGGCCGCCGCACGAGCCCCTCGTGGGGATCGAACGTGCCGCACAGTGAGTGGATCCCGGTAACCGTCACGGCGTCCTCCACGAGGAGATCGGGCAAGAGCCCGGTCATGCGGGACGCAAGCATCGTCTTCCCCGCGCCGGGCGGGCCCACCATGAGCAGGTGATGCCCGCCGGCGGCCGCGGCCTCGAGTGCGAACTTGGCGCCCTCTTGCCCTCGCACCTCTGACAGGTCGGCGACGGGTGGCAAGGCTGGCAGGTCCGGGACGACCAAGGCGCCCGACGCCGGTGCCAGGATCGCGTGTTCGTTCCCCAGCAGTTGGGCCAGTTCCCCGAGCGACGCAACAGCCGTCACGTGAGCGCCAGTGACGAGCCGTGCCTCTGCCGCATTGGCGGCGGGAACCACTACGTGTGGGAGGCCTGCGGCTATCGCCGCGGCGACCGCCGGCAGCACGCCTCTTACAGGGCGCACGGCACCGTCGAGGCCGAGTTCGCCCAAGTAGACGGCGAGCGCGGCCTTGCCAGCGTCTACGTCGCCAGACGCGGCAAGGATCGCTACAGCTATCGCGAGGTCCGTCGTCGACCCTGACTTCGGAAGCGAGGCGGGCGAGAGGTTGACGGTGATGCGCCGGTTGGGCCATTCGAGCCCAGACGATGCCACCGCGGCGCGCACGCGGTCACGGGATTCCTGGAGCGAAGCATCGGGCAGCCCCACAATCGTGAACCCTGGCAACGAGGCGGCGAGGTGGGCTTCTACGTCCACAACATGCCCGGCAAGTCCCGCGAGCGCTATCGCCCGCGCGCGCCCGATCACCCCACGCCTCGCAGATGCTCCACGACGGCCGGGCCCGACCGAGGCAACGTGACTGCGCACACGTCGATGCGTATGGCACCGAAGTGCCGCTGCTGCGACGCGAGCCATGCACCGGTGAGCCGACGCAACCGCGCAAGTTTCGCCGCAGTCACTGCCTCTTGGGGCGAACCGAACGTTGCGGTGCGCCGCGTCTTTACCTCCACTGCGACGAGGCAATCGCCGTCGACAGCGACGATGTCGAGTTCACCGCGCTCGCAGCGCCAATTGCGCGCGAGGACCTCCCACCCGGCCTCCTCGAGCCGCCGCGCGACCACCCGCTCGCCGTGCCGACCCACCTCGTCTTTCGCGGCCATGGCCACCTCCACGCCCAAGGGTGGGGTGGCAACGGCGAAGGCGCCACGGCCCGACGCCTGGGCTGGGGATAGCCGCAACGTGCCGTCAGCCTGGGGACGCGGGTGCGCTCAGACCGTGAGGGCGGGAATACCCTCGTGAATGAACCGCAGCGCCTGCGTCAGCGCAACGTCCCTGGGCGCCCCCGCGAGAATCGCGGTCGAAGCCGCACCCACCGTGGCGAGCACAAATCGCATCACCAGTTCCGGCTCTTGAGCCCCGAGCTGGATGAGCGCGGCTGCGAGGGGTTGGTATTGCTCGCGGTGGAGTTCCGCGACGCGGGCAAGGCACTCCGGCGGAAGCTGCGAGTGTTCCAGAGCCCTAAGCGAGCGGTGGGTCGCGTCCGTTGCCGTGTCCAACACACTGACCACGAACGCATCGACCCTCCCCCAAGGCGAATCGGCACTCGCCATGGCCTCCGCCAATTGCGCGCCAGCTCTCGGCATGACGTCCTCGACAACGGCGGCGATCAGTGCGGGCGCCGAGTCGAAGTATTGATAGACACTGGAGCGCGCTATCCCAGCCGCGGCACCCACGGCGCCAAGCGTGACGCCGTCAATGCCTTGCTCGGCGAGCAGCTCCGTTGCGGCGGCAAGCAACGCGGCGCGGCGTTGCTCGTTGTGCTCGGCAACGGTTGCTGCGGCGATCTTGGGCATTGCTGCCCTCCTTGTCTCGCACTCGCTGAATGACGCCTGCAATCATTTTGTCGACAAGTCTGTCGATATGATACTGACATGACTGTCGACAACTCTAGCCATCGCGACGACGAACCTTCCCCCGCCTTGTCGAATCGCCGCTGGCTCGCACTCGCAACCATCGCATTGGGAGTCTCGCTCATCGTGATGGACGCCACCGTCGTGAATGTGGCGCTTCCCGTGATCATCGAAGACGTCCACCTCAACGCCACCCAGGCGGAGTGGATGAATGCCGCCTACTCGCTCATGTTCGCCGCACTTCTGCTCACGCTTGGCCGCGTGGGCGACCTTCACGGCCGCCGCAAACTGTTCGGCGTTGGAATGGCTGTCTTTGTCCTCGCGAGCATCGCCGCCGGAATCTCACAAAGTCCAGAAGCGCTGATCGCGGCCCGGCTACTTCAGGGTGCGGGCGCTGCCGCCATCCTGCCCGCAACGCTGTCCACCATCAACGCGATGTTCCGTGGCCGCGAGCGCGCCATCGCGTTCGCGGTGTGGGGGTCGACCATCGGGGGCATGGCGGCGCTGGGGCCACTCGTTGGGGGATGGCTCACCACGGAGTATTCGTGGCGCTGGGCGTTCTTGATCAACGTGCCCGTAGGACTCTTCATCCTGTTCGGCATCGCCCGCTGGACGCCTGAGACTCGTGACGAGTCCACGGGACCCGGGCTCGATATTGCTGGCGCCGCCCTTTCCGCAGTTAGGACTCGGGCTCATCGTCTTCGCGCTGATCGAGGGCCAACACTATGGCTGGGGGCGCCAGGCAAATGGGGCGATCTCCCCTGTCCCCATCGCTCTCGTGACGGGCGTGCTGCTGATGGTCGTGTTCGTTGCTGTCGCAGCGCCGCCGGGCCCGCGTGGGCAAAGTGGCGCTCGTGGATCTGCGGCTCCTGTCCGTCAGGTCTTTCCGCTACGGATCACTCGCGGCGCTCGTCGTCGCGCTTGGCGAATTTGGGTTGCTGTTCACGCTGCCACTGCTCCTGCAGAACGCGCTTGGGTACTCCGCCCTTGGCACAGGCTGGCTCATCGTGGCGCTCGCAATTGGGACGTTCGTCATCTCTGGCGCTTCGCCTCAACTGACGAGGAGGTTCGGTGGGCGAACGGTTGTGCGCATGGGGCTTGGCACGGAGGCGATCGCGGTCGCCGGATTGGCGTTGACCTTGTCCTCATCGATCAGCGGGTGGCTCATCGCGCTGTGGCTTTTCCTCTACGGCGTTGGCGTGGGCATGGCCACGGCGCAGCTTACAAGTGTGATTCTTGCGGACATCCCCGTCGCCGAGTCGGGCCAAGCGTCTGGGCTACAAAGCACCTTTCGTCAGCTCGGCTCCGCTCTCGGCGTGGCCATCCTCGGCGCCCTACTGATCGGGTCGCTTGGCCGTGCCACCAGTTCAAACCTCGATGCCGCCGGGGTTCCGCCAGCGGCCGCGTCACAGGTAGTTGCCGGTGTGACCAGCTCCGCAGGAGCAGTCATCCCGTCTTTGCAATCGCACCCCAGCACGGCGAACGCGGGCAATGCAGCGGCGGAAGGAATGATCACCGCCAGCAAGGTCACCACAGGCGTCGCAGCCATCATTATCGGCCTAGGATTGGCCGCAACGCTGGCACTGCCGCACGCGCCGCTGCCCCCATCAGCCGACCCTCACGAGAGCGCCGCGCGGCCAGCACGCAGTCGTCGCGGGCGTGACGAGGAGACCGTCACTAAGGAGGGCTGACACGATGACCGAGCAACCACCCGACGCCACGCCAGCCGACGCCGACCCGGCACAGCCCGCACGTCCCGGGGGGCTCGCCTGGACCGTGCGCGCTGTCGCCATTGCCGGAGTCGCCGTATCCGTGTGGGCCGCACTGACCGGTTGGGGCGCGGTCGTTCATGGCTACCCGCTCTACGCGGTCCTGCTCGCCGTCACGCTCGTGGTGTTCAGTCGGCGTTGGCTTGCGTACGTCGCGCAAGCGCCAATCGCGAACGGGGTGGCGCCGCGTGGGCCGTGTTGCCCTCATCGTCACCTCCATCGCATGGATTGCGCTCATGGCGTGGTTGCGTCCATTTACCGCACAGGAGCCCGCGCTCGCAGCGATGAGCCTCTGACGCAGCGGTCACCGTCTCAGAGACGCCAACGCAAATCGTCATGACGCCAACCGGCAAGGTAAGCACCACGGCCGTGTTCTTCCAGCCCGGCGCAAAGGTCGAGGCGCGCGCCTACGCCGCGGTCTTGCGCCCGCTCGCCGAGGCCGGCTTCACCGTCATCATTCCCAAGCAGCCGCTTGGCATCGCGTTCCTCGCGATCGGCACCTTCGATGCCGCGCGGCCCCACTACCCTGCCGTGACCGA
The DNA here is from genome assembly GCA_963757685.1 of uncultured Actinomycetota bacterium. Taxonomy (GTDB): domain Bacteria; phylum Actinomycetota; class Actinomycetes; order Actinomycetales; family Demequinaceae; genus Demequina. The sequence continues at coordinate 47,380 of CAVWSW010000009.1, forward strand.
GTGGGTGGTCGGAGGGCCACTCGCTCGGTGGGACAGTTGCCTCGATGCAGGCGGATTCCGGTGACAGATTTCCGGTGACGCGGACGCCGCGGCGCCAGCCGTAGGACTGCTTCTGTACGCGTCGTACCCCGCAAGCGACATCAGCTCGTCGCTCGCCGCTACCGTGCTCTCCGTCTCCGGTAGCAACGACCGACTCGCAACACCCTCCGACATCGAGGCGTCCAAGGCCAACCTGCCCGCCGGGAGCACGTTCACCGTCATTCAGGGCGCCGTGCATGCGTACTTTGGCGACTACGGACCACAACCTGGCGACGGCGTTCCCACCATCAGCCACGATGATGCGCGCCAGCAGATTTCCGATGCGAGCGTGGAGTTCGTGCGGGGCCTCAGCGTCAAGGGCGACAGCTAGGCAATCGGCGTCGCGAGATCAGGCAGTGGCCGCGTCGTCGCCTCTGCGCGAGCGCGCCGTCGGCAGCCACGCCGTCTTCATCAGGAAAGTGCTTGTCGGCTTGCAATAGCAACTTGGCACCACTGAGCGCGAGCACTACGGAGATCGCACCGCCGATGATGTAGGGCAGCTGCAGGTCCACCTTCGCGACATAGCCACCGGCAAGCGTGGCAATCGGCATGAGGCTCCAACCGAACGTGCGCATGGCACCTACCGCCCTGCCGAGCATGTGGCCAGGAATGATCGCTTGGCGCAGCGATCCCCACGGCACGTTCCACATCGACACACCGGCGGCGGCCAAACCGTAGGCCACAACCGCAACCCACGTGGTGGGCGCGAATCCGACACCAAACAACCCGGCACCGCCGAGCACTGTGGACCACAGCATCGTGTGGCCGCGGCCAAGCTTCTTGACCGCCAGGCCCGCGAGCAACGAGCCCGCCACCGCGCCCACGCCGATTCCAGCGGTCACCACACCGAACATGGCGGGGCTGACGTTGAATCGGTCAAGGAATAGCAGGGCCGTCACGGCTTGCGAGAAGGCAAACGCGGTGCCGATGAGCGTGGTGAAGAGCACGAGCGAGCGCAAGTACCGGTGGTGCCACACGAACCCGATGGCCTCCTTGAGAGGTACGGACGCAATGAGTTCACCGTTGTCGTGCCGCGCCCGTGCGGCTGCCATGGGCAGCGTGAGAACCAAGAGCGCTGCGACAAGGTAGCCGGCTCCGCCGACCATCATCGGCAGGATCACGGCGAGCGAATACAGCACGCCAGAGATGGGCGTGGCGACAAACATGTCGACACCAACCTGGGCCGCCTGAATGAGCCCGTTCGCCTTGTCGAGACCCTCCCTTGCGCACGAGCGACGGCGTGATCGCTGTCGTGGCGTTGTCGAAGAGCGTCTCGCCCAATCCGAATACCACTGTCGCGATCGCCAGCACCGCGATGGTGATGTTGTCGGTAGCGATGAAGAGCGCGACAGCCGACGGCAGCGAGGAGTCGCGCCGCGTTCGCGATCGCCATCACGATGCGCCGATCCATGCGGTCGACGATCATGCCGGACGGCACGCTGAACAGGAGCCACGGCACAAACGCGAGCGCGCCAAGCAGAGCAATCGCGACCGGATCCTTGGTGATCGCTACCGCGGCGAGAGGAATGGCGAGCCTGGCGATGCCGTCGGCAAGATTGGAGGTCATGGCCGCGGCCCACAGGCGGCCGAAGCCACCGCTGAAGACGCTGGCCGACGGTGTGGTTGCGTTGATCGGTCATGATTCGTGCTCCTGGTCTTGCGCGGGCGCGGGCGATTCCGGCGCGCCGACGATGGGGAATGCGTTGAAGTGGATGGCGATGGCGCGAGCGCCAGCAACCGGTTCGCGGTCTCGATAGCGCTCGAGCACGGCGTCGATCGCGGCGGCGATCTCGTAGTTAGCAGTCTCGAAGTTCGGCGGCGGTCATCAGCGAGCGCGCGGACATGAACGTGGAGGACGACAGCCACTCGGCGCCGAACTCGGCCGCGCCACGGCGAAGGAAGGCGTCCACGTGGCGGGCGCGCTGCTCGATCATCTGGCGGGCAACGAGGGCGCCGACCTCGAACTCGGCCGATCCCTCTTCGAAGTCCGTGGGGTTCATCGTCAAGCCGCCGGGGACCACACGCCAGTAGCGCTCGCGCGCACTACCGCGGGTGTCATCCTCGGCGATGAATCCGTGACGAGCGAGCTGGCGCAGGTGATAACTCGTGGCGCCGGACGACTCGCCGAGGGCTTCGGCGAGCTGGCTCGCAGTGGCTGGCCCGAACATCGCGAGGCGGTCAAACATGTCGACGCGCAGGGGGTGCGCAAGCGCCTTGAGGGCGGCGGCATCGACGATGCGTTCGGTGCGTTCGTGGTCCGCCTTGGGGCCTTCTTCTGTGCTCATGGAAGACGACGCTAGCAGTGCAAAGGATTCTTTGCAAGGTATTCTTTGCAATAGTTTCTTTGCGTTTGAATCGCGTTCATCATCACCCCACACTCCTGCTGGTGGACGCGCCGTGAATAAGTCGCGCCGAGTACCCGGGATCCACCAGCTGGAGGGGCGGCGCGCTGCGCGCGGCGCGTGGCATCGAGTGCCCTCGTGCGGAACGCGAGAGGCCCCCGAGGATTTCTCCTCGAGGGCCGCTCACTGGGAACTGTTCGGGACTAGCGCTGCGTCCTGTCGACGTTCGCAACGGAACCGTCCCCGGCGTCGGGCAAGCCGCCTTCTGGCGACATTGCGCCTACCGCCGCGAGTTCGTGAGTCTCGCGGTGACCCTCTGCGATGTGCGACTCCTCGATGCCCATCGCCTCGGTGACGGTCTCTGGAACGTCGATGGTGGTGCGCAGCGGCACCTCCTTGACGAACCACAGGAGGGCAGAACGAGATCACGGCGACCGGCACCATGAGCAGGAACACCGGCGTAAGAGCGTCGTTGTACGAGCCCACAATGACGTCGCGCAACCCATCCGGCAGGTTCTGCACAGAGTCAGGCGTGAGCGAGTTCAGGTCGCCGCTGCCGCCGCCGGCCGGAAGGCGCTCTCCCAACAGGTTGATCAGGCGCGCGGTGAACAGCGAACCGACGATCGCGGCGCCGAGCGAGGCGCCGATCTGCCGGAAGTAGTTGTTCGACGCCGTCGCCGTGCCCACCATCGCGAGCGGGAACGAGTTCTGCACAATCGAGGATGAGGATCTGCATCGTGAGGCCAAGCCCAATACCCATGAACGCGAGGTACGTGCACACGAGCCACAGTGGCGTCGCGACCGTAAGCGTCGAGAGCAAGCCGAGCGACGCGCCGATGAACACCGATCCGACGATCGGGAACATCTTGTACTTGCCCGTGCGCGTAACGGCACGGCCCGAACCGATCGCGGTGACGAGCAAAGCGCCCATCATCGGAATCATGAGCAGGCCCGCACGCGTCGCGTCCACGCCCGCAACCATCTGCAGGTACGTGGGCATATAGGCAAGCGCGCCGAACATCGCGATACCGGTCAGGAGGCCTGCGGCCGTGACGAGGTTGAAGTTCTTGTTACGGAACATCGCAAGCGGCATCACGGGCTCTGCCGCCTTGCGCTCCACCCAGACGAACGCGATGGCGGTCACGACCGTGAGCAGCGATCAGCGAGAGGATGACGGCTGAGCCCCACGCGTAGGTGTTGCCACCCCACGAGGTCACGAGGATCAACGCGGTAGAGGCGACGGCGAGAAGCACCATGCCAAGGACGTCGACGCGGACCTTTCCACGCTCGCGGTGAGGCAAGTGAATGAAAAGATCGCCGAGGCCAAGGCAATAAGGCCCAGCGGGATGTTGATCCAGAGGCACCAGCGCCATCCGATGGACTCGGTGAACCAGCCGCCAAGCAGCGGACCGGCGATCGACGATACGGCGAACACCGCGCCCATGAAGCCCACGTAACGTCCACGCTCACGAGCTGGCACAACCTCGGCGAGGATCGCTTGCGAAAGGATCATGAGGCCACCGCCGCCAAGGCCCTGGATGGCGCGCCCTGCGATGAGTTCTGGCATGTTCTGCGCGAGGCCACCGACGATGGAGCCGAGCCATGAACAGCCCGATCGCGATGAGCAGCAGGCTCTTGCGACCCATGAGGTCGCCGAGCTTGCCGTACACCGGCATCATGATGGTCGCGGCGAGAATGTACGCCGTGGTGATCCACAGCATGTGGCTCACACCGTCGAGCTCGCCCACGATCGTTGGGTAGCGCGGTGGAGAAGATCGTCTGATCGAGCGATGCGAGCAGCATCGCGGTCATCAGGCCGATCAGGACAAAGATGATGTGGCGCCGGTCCGGCGCCGCATCTGGGTGGCTCGCCGCGTTGCGCGCAGCTGCCGCCTTAGGTGAGCGAGACATCGTTACTCCTTGCAATTGGGCCGGATCGCGGCCCAGGTTTCCGGGGATGGACTTACTTCATGAGTCGCTTGAGGCGCTCTAGGGATTGATCAATGAGGTGGTCAAGATCTGCGGTGCCGTCAGATTCGAGCCAGCGGTTGCCCACCACGTGCATCACGCCCATGAGCACGGCGGTGGCGACGCGAGCCTCGTCGTCGACGTCGGGGTCAGACATGGTTGGCTCGTTGCGCCGAATACGCTCGCGCGCGATCGCCATGTACTCGTCGCGCACCCCGGCAGTGCGCGCGAAGCTCTGAATCAGCGAGCTCGGGCTCGCTCTCGAAGAGCCGGCGACGGCTGCGGATGAGGTCGACGTCCGGCTGATTGGCGAATGCGCCGACTGCGTGATGAGCCTCAGCAGATCGCTGAGAATGGGGCCGTCCGCGTTGATGAATGCCTCGCGCAGTTCGGGCGTCGGTGTGCGCTTTCCGCGACCGATGAGCGCGGCTTCCTTGGAGCCGAAGTAGTTGAAGAACGTGCGCGCGGACACCTCACTCGCGGCGCAGATCTGCTCCACGGTGACGTGCTCGGAGCCGTATTGGAGGGCGAGCTCCACAGCCGCCTTTTCCATACGCCGATAGGTACGCTCACGCTTGGCCTCACGGCCGGCAAGTTCTTGGGGCTTCGCAGGACCACTACAGGCGTGGTCGGCGGAACCGTCGCGTTTTGCATAATCTGCATTTTTGCAGACTCTGCACTTTCTGTCAAGCGGCGCTAGCGAGAACGCAGTTGCCGAATGTCCGGCATCGAGTCTGGGTCGTGGGCGAGCTCCTCGATGTTGACGTCCTTGAACGTCACTACCCGCACGTTCTTCACGAGCCGCGCGGAGCGATAAACGTCCCACACCCACGCGTCGGCCATGATGACCTCAAAGTAGATGTCTCCCCCGGACGCTCGCACCTGGAGGTCCACTTTGTTCGCGAGATAGAACCGTCGCTCCGTTTCGACGACATATTGGAACAAGCCAACGACGTCGCGGTATTCGCGATACAGGGCCAGCTCGGCCTCGGTCTCGTAGTTCTCAAGGTCTTCGCTGCTCACCAGCCCATCCTAAGTCGGCTTGCGCCTGCCCGACGCTGTGGCAGGGTCGTGTCATGGCGCGTGAGTTTGTTGAGTGGCGAGATGCCGTGGTGGCGTCCCTTGCACAGCGGGACGATGTCGTTGGGGTTGCGGGCGCGGGCTCAACCGCCGCGACCGCGCGGGCCGACACGTTCTCCGACCTCGACCTGTTCATCCTCGTGTTGCCCGGGGCCGAGGACAGGTATCGGCATCAGATCGACTGGCTCCCGGACGCCGATGAGGTGGTGCTGCACCTCGTGGAGTGGCATGGCGGCGGAAAGGTGCTGTTCGGTGACGGACGGATGATCGAGTGGGGTGTCGGCACGCCGGAGGCCGTCTCGACGTGGCTTGCGGACGACGCCGCGGTGTTGCTCGACCATGTCAACTCAGGCGTCGCCGAGGCGATCGCGAGCGCCCAGGCCAATCCGTACCCCCTCAACGACATGAACAGAGACGATGCGCTGGCCACCTTCGTGTTCGCGATCCACCACGGAATGGGGCGAGTGCGCAGGGGCGAAGTCGTGAGCGGAGGCGAGATCATTCGCTCCGAAGCGGCGGCCGCCATGTTGCGCGCGGCGCGCGCGGGACTCGCGCCAACGGACCCCACGCTCCTGGACCGTCTCGACATCCGCCGCCGCGTCGAGCGCGCCTTCCCAGAACTCGCCGCAGATCTCGCGGACGCCCTCGAGGGCGACCCGGAAGGATGCGCGCGGGCTCTCGTTGCGGTTGCGCAGCGCCACTTCGCCTACGGACAGACCGCCGACGGTCTACCCGGCAACGCACTTGACGCGGTCCGGCCCGCTACGGCTGGACGGACTGAGCCGGCAACGCCCACGAGCGCCGATGAAATTCGGTGGCTCCTAGCGACCGCAAGGCGTCAAGGTGACCCGCCGCGCCGTAGCCCTTGTTGCCGTCCCACCCGTACGCCGGATGAGTCGCGTGAGCGGCGCGCATGAGCCCGTCGCGCTCTACCTTCGCGAGCACCGACCCCGCGGCAATCGACGCACACAGCGTGTCGCCTTTGATGATCATCGTGACGGGAGGGGTTGGCACGGGATCGGGGTCAAGCAGCGTGGGTTCCAGCGTGAGCCAGTTGTGCTTTCCGTCGAGCAAGACGTGGTCAACAGGCCCGACGCCGCCAAGAGCCCTCAGCGCGGCAAGCCTGCAGCGCGGCGATAATTCCCACCTCGTCGATCTCCCCAGGCGGAGGCGTGCCCAACCGCACGTGCCACCCCAAAGTCGGCGAGCGTCGGGCACAGTTTCTCTCGCTGCAGCCGGGTGAGCTCCTTGGAATCCGCGAGGCCCTCTGGCCACGCGTCGCAACGCGAGAGCACCACCACGCCAACCGAAACGGGGCCGGCAAGTGCCCCGCGCCCCACCTCGTCGATGCCCGCAACCGTTACGGCGCCCGCGTCCCACGCGGCGCGCTCGTGCGCGAGCGAGACGGTCACGGGGTGACTGAGGGAACCGGCGAGAACGTGGAGGTGCTGCGAGGTCGTCCTCCGACGAGGGCGTCGGCGCCCCACGGATTGCCGAGGCCGCCAAAGCGATCGAACGGCCACACGAGCGCGAAGGCCTCTCCAACGATGTTGGTCGCGCGGGATGGTGCCGCCGCCCGGCTGGCCCATGTGAGCGCGCGAATCCGCGGAGTTGTCGCGGTTGTCGCCCATAACCCACAGGCGGCCCTCAGGAACGTCAACGCTAAAGGTCACGCCGCACGGGCGCGCAGCCAGGCGCGATGTAGGTCTCGGTGAGTTCCTCGCCGTTGACCTTGACCTTGCCGTCGGGATCGTCGCACTCGACGTGATCTCCCGGTAGCCCGATGATGCGCTTCACGAGGTGCTGTGCCTGCATCCTCGGGCAGCAGGCCGGTGAAGGTCAGGATGTCCTTGCCGATGCGGTTTGGTCGCCGTCGCGTCCTCAGGAGATTGTTCAAGCCAGCCGCCGGGGTCCTCTGAACACGATGATGTCGCCGCGGCGCAGACGGGAGCGGGTCCGGGCGCCACTTGGTCACGAGGATGCGGTCGCCGTACACAAGGTTCGGCTCCATGGAGCCAGAGGGGATCCAGAAGGACTGGAAGAAGAACGTCTTGATCAAGAAGGAGAGCACCAAGGCGCTGACCACGACGATCAGCACTTCCTTGGTGTACCCCCACAGGCGACGACCGGCGGAAGGCCCTGCCCCCGCCGGCGCGTCGTCCCCTGTGCTGATGTCAGTTCTCGCGCTTCTCGCGGATACGAGCCTTCTTGCCGCGCAGGCCGCGCAGGTAGTACAGCTTGGCGCGGCGCACGTCGCCGCGGCTCACGAGCTCGATGTGGTCAATGGTGGGCGCGTTCACAGGGAACGTGCGCTCCACGCCAACGCCGAACGAGATCTTGCGCACCGTGAAGGTTGCGCCAATTCCGCCGCCGTGGCGACGGATGACGACGCCCTGGAAGATCTGGATGCGAGAGCGCGTGCCCTCGATGACCTTCACGTGCACCTTGACGTTGTCGCCGGCGCGGAAGGCGGGAATGTCGTCGCGGAGCTGGGCCGCGGTAATACCGTCAAGCTTCTGCATGACTCGTTACTCCTCGCACACGCCACAGGTCCTGCGCGGTATCTGCCCTAGAGGGCATTGGTGATGATGGTGCACTGCGAGTGAATGCTTGGCCCCCTGTGGCAGGCCGACGCTCCGCGGGCACCGAGGGTCTATTGTGCCATACGCGCGGCGCGGTTGCGAGACGCGCTCAGGCGAGAAGGTCGGGCCTGCGCTCCCGAGTGCGCTCCAGCTGCTGCTCCGCGCGCCACTCACCGATCTTGCCGTGGTGACCGCTCAAGAGGACCTCTGGCACGTCCAAACCCCGCCACGAGGCCGGGCGAGTGTACGAGGGGTACTCGAGCAGGCCGTCGGCGTGGCTCTCCTCGACGATGGACTCCGCGTTGCCCATGAACCCCGGGATGAGGCGCGTGATGGCCTCGATCATCGCGAACGCTGCGACCTCTCCCCCGTTGAGCACGTAGTCGCCGAGCGACACCTCGAGCACGCGGAAGCCGCGCTGTTCGTAGTGGCTGGCCACTCGCGCGTCGATGCCCTCGTAGCGTCCGCACGCGAACACAAGTTGGTCTGCGGTTGCCAGGTCCGCGGCGAGCGCCTGCGTGAACGGCACCCCGGCGGGGCTTGGGATCACCAATACGCCCGACGCTGTGAGGACTTGGTCAAGCGCCTCACCCCACACGTCTGGCTTCATGACCATCCCGGCACCGCCGCCAAACGGAGCGTCGTCCACGGTGTGGTGGACGTCGTGGGTCCAGTCGCGGAGGTCGTGAACGGCGGTTTGCACCAGTGCCGCGGCGCGCGCCTTGCCCAGCAGCGAGACGTCGAGCACAGAGAAGAACTCGGGGAAGATCGTGACGACGTCGATCCGCACTACGTTGCCAGCCGTCTCGCCCGTGTTGACGGGCTCCTCGCCGTCGAGGAGGCCGTAGGGCGGCGTGATCGTCACGCGTGCGCGCCTCGGGGTCGACGTCCGGCACAAACGGCTCCACGAACGGGATCATCGCGCGGAACCCGCTCGGTTGGCGCACCACGAGGACGTCATGGGCCGGCATGTCGAGCAGGTCAACGACCTCGCCAACGACGGTGCCGTCTGGGCGCACCACCGTGAGGCCAACAAGCTCATGGACGTACCAGGCGCCCTCCTCGTCGGATTCGTCCGCGTCGATCACGAGCTCGATGTGTTTGGCGTTCTCGGCCGCGTCGCGGTCGGCAATGCCGTCAAAGCCCGCCACCCACGTCACCCCGTGCTGGCGCACGCGCACGAGCGTGAGAGGGCCAGCGTCGGCCGGCTCCGTCTCGAAAGTGGCGCCCACGACGAGCCTCTGCTCTGGGACATCAGTGCGGATGTCGAGCGACCACGTCGCCCTTGAGCCCATGCGCGCGCCCTATCCGCGCCACTGTCACCTTCATGGCGGTAAGTCTAGGAGAGCCGCGCGCAAGGCAGGCCCACCCGCTAGCGTGGAGTCATGAGCGAGGAACTGGACCACGTGCGGCGATCACGAGGCTGCACCTACTGCCACAACGCGAGCACGCCCTGGTGGGGTGGCGTTTGTGCTGATTCTCACGTGGGTCGCGGCGATCGTGGATCTGGTTGGCGGGATCGTGCTGCTGCTGCTCTCGTTCGACAAGAGCTTGTTCTCCGACACCTCGGTTTCTGCGTCCTTGGTGAGGTATTACGGACTCATCGCGCTCGTGCTGGGTCTGCTGACGATCATGGTGGCGCTCGGCTTGAGCAAGGGAAGTCAGTTCGCGCGCGTGTTCACGATCCTCGTGATGTCGCTCCGAGTGCTCAACGCCGCGTGGGCGCTCATCATCATTCGTTACGTGACACTGTGGCCAGCCGTGTTCGACCTTGCTATCGCGATCCTCATCATCGCGTTGCTTACCAACAGGTCCGCGTCAGATTACTTCCGCAAGCGCACGTGATTCGCCGCCCAGGCGTGCGATTATCGACCTAACGCGCCCCGCCGGGGCGCTTGGACTAGGAGTACCTATGACCGACGAAGCGGGCACACCGAAGATGGGCGCTGAGCCCTTTGTTGAACACGTTGGGGAGCCAATCATTGGCTCCGTCGCGGAAGCGCCTGTCGCGATGCCCGCTGCCGAGGCTCCTGAGGAAGGTCCCGCATCCGCCGCGCCACGCCCCACCGACGTCGTCATCGTCACGATCTTGGGCCTCGTCGCCGCGCTCGGCGATGTCATCGCGGGGACGGCATGGCTCATCGAGCGCGAAAGTACCACCGCGCCCGCCGCTTACATCGCGTGGGCAACGCTCCTGATCGGCCTCGGCACCGCTGCCCTCGTCGCGATGCTCTTCAGCGGTTCACGCATCGCGCGCACGCTTATCGCGCTCTTCATGATCTTGCGCATCGTCGCGCACGTGTTGGCGTGGATCTCCGTGGGATCCAGCGCTGCCGCGATCGCGATGATCGAGATCCTCATCGCGACCGTGGTGCTCATCTTGCTCTTCAGCCGCGAGAGCACCGCGTTCCTTACCGGCGTCAAGAAGTAGCGGCCGCGCCACCGCGCCCCGCACGCACAGCGGCCCCGGACCGTGAGGTCCGGGGCCGCTGTGCGTTAAAGCTTTGCGCGAAACGAGTGTCAGGCCACGTCAACGATGTTGACACGCACCTCATCGCGCGAGATTGCGTCGATCACAGTGCGAATCGCCTGCGCGGTACGGCCACGACGGCCAATCACGCGAGGCAGGTCGTCGGGATTGACCACCACGTTGAGCGTCACGCCGCGGCGACCAGAGCGCTCCGTGACGCGAACGTCATCCGGGTTGCGAACGATAGACCGCACCAAGAACTCAAGCGCCTCGGTGACCATGGACTACTTCTCCTCGGCGGGAGCAGACTCTTCGGCGTCGGCCTCATCAGCGGCAGGAGCCTCTTCAGCGGCAGCGCGAGCCTCTTCAGCGGCAGGAGCCTCTTCAGCGGCAGCAGCCTCTTCGGTGGCGGCCTCTTCGGCAACGGGCGCCTCCTCGACAACCTCAGCAGCGGCGGCTTCAGCAGCGGCGGCCTCTTCAGCGGCGGCGGCGTCGGCGGCGACCTTCGCCTCAGCGGCGGCGGCTTCCTTCTCGGCAGCCTTAGCGGCCTTGAGCTTCTCCGCAGCGTCGGCAGTGGCCTTGATCTGCTCTTCTGGGCTGGCCTTGGCGCCCTTCACCTTGACGGTGCTGACGGCGTCCTTGTCGCCCTTGAACTTGCCCCAGTCGCCCGTGAGCTTGAGGAGCGCCGCAACCTGCTCGGAGGGCTGAGCGCCCACGGAGAGCCAGTACTGCGCGCGGTCCGAGTTGATCTCGATGACCGAGGGCTCCTCGGTGGGGTGGTACTTGCCGATCTCCTCGATGGCACGGCCATCGCGCTTGGTGCGCGAGTCCATGACGACGACGCGGTAGTACGGGGCGCGCTTCTTGCCGAAGCGCTTCAAACGAATCTTCACAGCCATGGCTGTATCTCCTTGTATCCGGTGTGAGCCGGTCGCGTGCTAAACAACGACTGGCAAGACGGGTGACGCGTGAATGCGCCAGCGGTCTATTGTGCCAGACCCTGGCGAGCGGCACCAACCGCGCTCAGCTAGCCTTGCGCTCGTGGCCACCCTGCGCTCGCCACGGCCTCGTACCCGCCCTGCGAACCGCGCGCCAGCGACGATGAGCACCTCGAGCCCCGCCGCCACCGCCGCGCTCCACCGCCTGCTCGCCGCGTGCGCAGATCGCGGTTGCCCACACGTCGCACTCCACGAGGTCGTTGCCCGCAACCGACGCCTGCAGATAGTGCCGCGCGGGCTCTCCCGTCACGGGATCCCAGATGTGGTCGGCTACCTGCGCGCTTCCCGAGGTCGCCACCGCGGCGAAATCGCCGCCGAGCGTGACAACGTCGAGCACCTTCGTACCCGCCGGGTCGCCTTTGACGCTCGGATCCGCGATGCCCACGCTGAACTCGCCGCCGTGCGCAACAACGTCGCCCGACGCTGAGATGAGCCACCGTGGCACCGCACCCAGTCGTCTGGTTGCGTTCGCAACGGCCCACGTCTTGACGATCCCCGTTGGGTCAATCACGCCGTCCGGCCGATTGGCGTCGAAGGCGCCGTTGGTCGCGACCCGATAGCTCTCGCACAGCCGCAGCACCTCGCGCACCTCATCCGGCATCTCGGCAAGCGTGGCGGTGCCGTTCGCGAGCGCCGCCATGGGGGTGTCGGATCGGTAGAGCGAAAACAGGTCGTCGGCGCGCAGCAGTTCACGGTGGACGGCTTCGATGGCGGACTTCGCCGCGGCTTCGCTCTTCACGCCATAGAGCGTCACGTCGAACGGCATCGCCATGGCGCGTAGGCGCACCTTGCACGGGCTCAGTCACGTTGGCTGCTCCATCACGGCAGCCCCGCGTCCTCGAACGCTCCCTGGAGCGACTCGGTGAAGGCGGGCGACGTGAAGGATGCGCCAGAGACCGCCGCCACGTCCCAGGTCTGGGCGTCGAGCACCTCTTGCGCGGAACGCGGGTATCGCCATCGAATTGACCTGCACTGACTCTGGCGCCGACGTGCCAGCTTGGAGAGCGACCACGTCCGTGACCACTCCGTTTTCCACCGTGATTTGGGCCTGGTAGGTGCCGCGTGCGTTGGAAATGGGTGGCCCCGCGAAGGTCTGCGCCGCCCGGCGCAGCGCTCGCGGTCGGGTCGGGCGTCACCGATTCGGCGCTCAGGGGCGGCGCCGCCGCAAAGCCTGCCGCCACGATCACGGCGCAACCTCCTACGACCACTGCGGTGTGCGATCCACGCATCATGACCACCCAAACTTTTCGCGGTGAATACTCTCGGGGGCTGCACCGCCTGCCACAGCGTCGGCCTCCACGGCGTCTGCCCACTTCTCTGGACCGCAGATGTAGACGTCTCGCTGCGGGAGGTCCGTGACGAGCTCGCGCAGCGAGGTGGGTTCGCGCTCGCTACTCCAGCCAAACCCCCGGGGGCCAAAGAACTCGTGGACGGTGGCGCCGTGGCGCTGCGCCAGTGTCGTGGACCTCCGCGCGCAACGGAGCTGCCTCCTCGCTGTGCGCGCGAAGAATCACGTCAACCGGTCCCGTCATGCGGCGTCGTCGAGCATCGCGCGCAGCGGTGTAATGCCGATTCCCGAGGCGACGTACACCACCCCGGGACGCGTGCGCGCGGCGGAGGTGAACACGCCGAGCGGTCCCTCAAACAGCACCCGTGTACCGACAGGAACGTGCGCGAGCGCGGTGGAGCCATCGCCAGAGGGCTTGACCGTGATCCGCAGCGTCTTCGCCCGGCGCGCTCGACAGCGAGAAGGGGTGCGCCTCGCGCCAGTAACCCTTCGCGAGGAAACGCCACAGCATGAACTGGCCGGACCGTGCGCCGATCCGCGCGAGGTCGCGTCCCGCCATCAGGATGCTCGCCGAGCCGTCCGAATTCACGGTGACGTCTGTCACCTCAACCGGTGGCGGCGTCGGCATGTATCAACGGGCCGCGCGACGCGAAAGCTGAGCCAGCAACCGAACGTGATCACGTACAGCGCAAGCCAGAACCACCACGCCGCGCCCTTTGACCGGAAGGTGGAGCCCTCGATGAACTGGTGCGGGATCACCAGCGCGATCGCGAGATACACGAACAAGTGAACCGTGTGCCAGTTCTCGTACTTCCAGCGGCGGCGGACGATGAGCAGGCTCGTCACCACCACGAGCGTGAAGAAGCCGAGTGCGGCCTGAGCGGCCACCATGTACCAGCCCAGATCCCACAGCGCAGGGATCTCCGCGAGCACGGAGCGGCCGTCGTAGTGGGCCGTCATGATCAAGATCAGGCAGGCGTGCACGAGCATCGCGATGAACGCGACCTTGCCCATCAGCATGTGGGTTGCTGCGGCGCGATCGTGGCCAAGAGTGCGCTCAATCCACGGCACGCGCGAGATCAACAGCACCTGATTCATCACCAGCACCGCGGCAACGAGGCCCGCGATGCGGCCAAGCGAGTACACGTAGTCGACGGCTGTGGTGGTGGTCGAGACCGCCTTGTGCGATGAAGAACGCGATCGCCATGGCACCCACCCACCACAAGGCGGCGACGAGGGCGTCTGCTTTGCGTTCGCGGGTGCGAGCTACGGGGCTGCGCGAGGTCGTGGAAGCTGCGGCCATGCCCCATTGTGCCTGGTCACGGGTGAGTCGAGACACCCGCTACCACGCGAACAGCTCCGCGTGGAAAGCCTCGGGAGGAACGCCGCTCGCCTTCGCGTCTGCCTCAAGGGCAGTTACCCACTTCTCTGGCCCGCAGGCGTAGACGTCGGCGGCCGCGATGCCAGGCACGAGAGCGCGCAGCCGCACCGGTTGGTCCTTCGGCGACCATCCGAACCCTCGCTGACCCAGCAGCACGTACAGGTTCGCGCCGCGCTCCCTGGCGAAGTGCGCGATCTCATCGAGGTGGGGCGCCTCTGCCTCGTTGCGTGCGCGCACGATCACGGTGCACTCTCCGGGCGCGAAGTCCGAGGCTTCGAGCATCGCGAGCAGGGGCGTGACGCCGATTCCGGCGCCGGCAAGCACCAGGTGCCGTGCCGGTGCGCGTGCGCTCGTGGAACACGCCGAGCGGACCCTCGACCGACACCTTGGTGCCGACGGGGACAGCCGCGACCGCGGCCGAGTGGTCGCCGAGCGGCTTCACCGTAATGCGTAGCCAATCTCCGCTGCGGGCGCGCGACAGCGAATACGGGTGCGCCTCGTCCCACAGATCGCCGGTGAGGAAGCGGAACAGGAAGAACTGCCCTGGCAAAGGGTGGAGGGTGCGCAGGCGCCTGCCCTTCATGACGATCACGGCAGAACCGTCGGCCACTCGCGTGACGGACGCCACGCGCAGGTCGTAGCGCACCAGCTGCCACAGGGGGCGCAGGACGCGGAACATCACGAAGGCGCCCACCGTGAGGCCCCACAGCACCGCCCAGTACCACCACGCGTGCCGCCGAGGTTGCGATGGTGGACCCGTTGATGAACTGGTGCGGGATGGTGAGGATGATCGCGGCGTAGGAGAAGAGGTGCACAGCGTGCCAGTTTTCATAACGCCACCGGGAGCGCACGAGCGCGAGCGACGTCACAATGACGACGCATAGCAACGCAAAACCGCCAACGGCTGCGGTCATCGGCCCGCCGAAGTGCAAGGTCAGCGTCAACGCCTCGTCAAGCACTCCGGAGTGGCCCATCGCCGCGTAGCCGACCGTGATCGCAACTGCGTGGAGCAGGATCACGAAGAAGCCGATGCGCCCGAGCCGTCCGTGCATCGCCAAGCGCCCTGTCGTGGCCAATCGATCGCTCAACGAAAGGGGCGCGGGACGCGAGGAGCAGCTGCACCATGATCATCGTTGAGGCGACCATGCCCGTGATGCGGCCTATCGAGGTCGACAGCCCAGCAAAGGTCGTGAAGCGTCGCCGTTCCCGATGCGAGCATGAAGGCGATTGCCCCCACTCCGGCAAGCCACGCTGTGGCCTCGAGGGAGTCTTTCCACCAGGACCGCAAGCGCGGGCGCGATGGCGCGGCGACCTGGCGCGACGGGCGCGTACCCACGGCGGTCACGACAACCCTGCCGCGGCGATCGCGGACGCCACCGTGTGGAGGAACCCCTCGGACGTGTAACTCGCGCCCGATACTGCCTGCACGTTCGCCGATTGTGCGGACAGCACCTCCTTGGTGAGTTGCGGGACCGCGTAGTTATTGATGCTGCGCGAGTTCCCGTCGTGCGCTCCGTCCTTCAGCAGCGTGATGTCGGTGATCTTGCCGTTTACCACCGTGATCTCGGCTTGGAAGGTGCCGTATTGAGTTCTCACGGAGGGGCCGTCGAATGTGCCGCTTGGAGCAGCAGGAGCCGGCGCAGGGGCTGCGCTCGCGGTGGCGGACGCTGCGGGCGTGGTTGCGGAACTTGTGGGCGAGGAACTTGTGGGAGGGGTGCTCTGGCTAGTGGTCGTCGTGCCAGCACCCGTCGTCGTGCCAGTACTCGAGACGGTGTGCGCAGTCAACGGCGTGGGCTGCGGCGGCGTGAACACGTCGGAGCCCATTACCCATCCGGTGGAAACGACGGCGGCAGAAAGCCCCACCAGACTGACCCCTCGTGACATCTTCATGGAGCCATTGTGCGCACGTGAAACTGTGACTTTGCTGGGAGTCACTCGTCACTTAGCAGGGAGTCAGGCGACGCGTTCCCCGCGCAAGAAGATGGCGCTCGGGTGTGCGAGCACCGCGATGTCCTCGCGCGGATCCGTGGGATAGACCACCACATCCGCGCTCGCGCCCTCGGCTATGCCGTCCACACCAAGGAATGCGCGAGCGCTCCACGAGGCCGCACCAAGGATGTCGACGGCGGGGATGCCCGCGCGGGCGAGCTCTGCGCACTCCGCTGGCAACGAGCCGTGGCCAACTTCGCCCCCCGCGTCCGTGCCTACGAGGATCTGCACGCCCGCCTCCCACATCGCGTTCGCGTGCTCGTACCGGCTTGCACGCATTGCGCGCATGCGCTCCGCGTAACGAGGAAACCTTGCCTCGCCCTGCGCCGCGAAGCCCTCGAAGTTGTCAACCTGCAGGAGCGTCGGAACCACGGCGACGCCCTGGGCTGCGGCGCGCGCGAGCTGCTCCCCCGTCATCCCCGTGCCGTGCTCGATGCAATCGAGTCCAGCGTCGAGGAGGTCGTCAATCGCCTCCGTCGAGAAGGCGTGTGCCGTGACGCGAGCGCCTTCTGCATGCGCGGCCGCGACTGCCTCGGCGAGCAAGTCCGCGGGCCACAGCGGCGTCAGATCCCCACGTCGCGATCGATCCAGTCTGCGATGAGTCTTGACCCAGCCGTCGCCGGCTCTGGCCTCCTCCGCGGCAACGCGCGGCAGGTCAGCAACCTCAATTTCTCTCGCATAACCCCTGATGTACCGCTGTGGGCGCGCGATGAAGCGGCCTGACCTGATGAGGCGCGGGGCGGTCGGAATGCCATGAATGAAGCTGGTGTCGCTTGGCGATCCTGGCTCGCGGATGAGCAACGTGCCTGCGTCGCGGTCCATCGTCGCCTGCTTGAGCGCGAGCTCGGGCGGCAACTCGCCGCCGCTGTCGAGTCCAACATGGCAGTGAACGTCCACGAGCCCGGGAACTACGAAGCCGTCGACAACCTCGAATTCGCCCGACGCTGGGGCGGCTAGGCGCAAGACGCCACCTTGGACCCACGCCTCGTCGAGGACCGTCTCGTCATCGACGATGACGGGACCCGTGAAGTGGAAAGTGCCCACTATCGACGCAAGTACTTACCGAGGTCAGCGTTGAGGGCCGCGGTGTCGACCTCCGCCGGCTGCTGTGGCGCGCCAAGGCCAAAGGCGCTACCGGGAGCAGCTGGCGCAGCGTCGGCCTTGCCGCGCGCGGCCGCCTCTTGCTGCGCTCGCAGCGCGGGGTTTCCGGACTTGCCCTTGACCTTGCGCTGCGGTGCTTGCTTGCCCTTCGACTTCTTGCCGCCGGGGAAGCCGCCAAAGGATCCGGGAGCGCCGCCCGCGCCCGGCAGGGCCGGCATGGCGCCGCCGTTCTTGGACATGGCGCGCATCATCACTTGGGCGTCCTCGAAGCGCTTTACCAGGGAGTTCACGTCGGACACCTGCATGCCGGAGCCGCGCGCGATGCGCGTGCGCCGCGAACCGTTGAGCACCTTCGGATTGTCGCGCTCTGCAGGCGTCATGGACTGAATGATCGCCTCCGTGCGCACAATCTCGCGCTCGTCGAAGTTCTCGATCTGGTCGCGCACCTGCCCCATGCCGGGGAGCATCGTGAGCATCTTCTTCATCGAGCCCATGTTCTTGAGCTGCTGCATCTGGCTGAGGAAGTCGGTGAGCGTGAAGTCCTCGCCCGCGGTGACCTTGGCGGCCATCTGCTCCGCGACATCCTGATCGAACGCCTTCTCCGCTTGCTCGATGAGCGTGAGGATGTCACCCATGTCGAGGATGCGGCTCGCCATGCGGTCGGGGTGGAAGACCTCGAATTCCTCGAGCTTCTCGCCCGTGGACGCGAACATGATCGGCTTGCCCGTGACCTCGGCAACGGATAGCGCCGCGCCGCCACGCGCGTCGCCGTCGAGCTTGGTGAGCACAACGCCCGTGATGTCGACGCCCTGCTGGAATGCCTGGGCGGTCATCACCGCGTCTTGGCCGATCATCGCGTCGATGACGAACAGCACCTCGTTGGGGTCGATCGCCTTGCGGATGTCTGCGGCCTGCCGCATGAGCTCGGCGTCGACGCCCAAACGGCCGGCGGTGTCGACGATCACCACCGAGTGCTGACGCTTCTCCGCCTCCTTGATGCCGTTCTTGGCAACCTTGACGGGGTTGCCGCGCACCTTCTCGTCCTCGCGCGTGACGCCCGGTTCCGGGGCGAACACTGGCACGCCCGCGCGCTCGCCAACCACCTGCAACTGGGTGACGGCGTTGGGGCGCTGGAGGTCTGCGGCGACGAGCAGCGGCGTTTGGCCCTGCTCCTTGAGGTAATGCGCGAGCTTGCCGGCGAGGGTCGTCTTTCCCGCGCCCTGCAGGCCCGCGAGCATGATGACCGTTGGCCCAGTCTTGGCGAACTTCAGCGGCCGGGTTTCGCCGCCGAGGATCGCGACAAGTTCCTCGTTGACGATCTTGACGACCTGCTGCGCGGGGTTGAGCGCGCCGGACACCTCGGCGCCGAGCGCGCGCTCGCGCACATTGCCCGTGAACGTGCGGACCACGCTGACCGCGACGTCGGCGTCAAGCAGCGCGCGGCGGATCTCGCGAATGGTCGCGTCGATGTCGGCTTCGCTGAGGCGACCCTTTCCGCGGAGGTTGCGGAAGGTTGCGGTGAGACGATCGGAGAGGTTGGCGAACACCTGTTTCCCTTCGGGTGGGGCTCGTACAAGAGTACCTGCGCCCCGGCGCGGGCTCTCGCTACGCCAGCGCCCGCCGGGCGTTTTCCGTGAGCGTCTCGATAAGCGCAGCCCGCCACGTGGTCCACGCCTTGGGGCCGGCTGCCTATCGCGTCGGCCTCGGTGAGTGCCCGCAGCGCCTCGAGCAAGTCGAGCCGCCCGCCAAGCGCATCGACGAGTTCGCGAGCCGTCGCCGGATCGTTGACGTCCTCTGTGGTCGCGAGCCCCGCGAGGGTCAGGTGCTCGCGCACCAGCACCGTGACGTCGGCCGCTGACTCTGCGCTCATGCCGAGCGCGCGCAGATCCCGGGAATGAGCGCCGCGCCCGTCGACCGAGTGGTCCGTGGCGCCCGCGCGCTTGCCGATGTCGTGCAGCGAGCGCCGTGAAGCAGGACCAGGTCAAGGTTCGGCACCGTCGCGCTTGTGCTTGCCCGCAAGCACAACGGTCTCGACCATGTGGCGGTCGACGGTGAAGCGATGCACGGGCGAGCGCTGGGGCCGGTTGCGCACGCCCTCCCACTCGGGAATCCAGCGCACCACTTGGCCCGCGAGGTCGATCGCCTCCCACACGCTCACAAGATGGGCCGACGCTCGCAGCAGGTCTCGCAGGTGGTTCCTGGCGCGTCTCGCTGGCCACGGCTCCGGCAGGTCGGGGCACAGCGCGAGGGATTCGAGCAGGCTCGGCGTGAACGGCAGCCCGGTCGTGGCTGCGACCGCGGCCGCGCGCAAGCGGCAGCACCGCGTCGTTGCGTCGGCGTCGTAGTCCGGCGCGAGCGCGAGGTCGCCGTCAACGTCAATGAGGCCCTGTCCGACCGAGACGTGGCGCGGCGCGGCGGCGCGGCGGCGCGCGATGAACGCGCGCGAGCCCACGCCGGACGTTCCACCGAGCGGCGCGCGCGTGCGCTCGGTGGCATCGAGCGCAAAGGCGATGGTGCGGCCCGCTTCCGCGAGCTCGGCGAGCACGTCGTCCGGGTCGGCGTAGCCCAAGCAGCTCGGCGACGTCGTCCGCGAGGTGGCGGCCCAAGACGTTCTGCGGGCGTCCCGCCACCATGTGGATCGCGTCGCGCACGTCCATGAGCGTCTGCGCGGCGCGCGTCGACGGCGCCGTGCGGGCGGTCGGTGAGCCACGTTGCCGCGAGCGCGCGCGAGGCTGATGAAGTCGCGCGTGCCGCCGCGCGACTCCTTGAGGTTGGGCTCGATGAGGTACGCGAGCTCGCCGAACCGCTCGGCTCGAGCGCGCGAGGCGGCAAGCAGGTCAGGGAGTCGCTTGCGCGCGGCGCGCGCGCCAGTCTTGGTAGATGAGCGCCGCGCGCGTGCTTGGCGAGCGCCTCGTCGCCGGCGATCGCGTGAAGGTCAAGCAGCCCGGCGGCGGCGGCGAGGTCCTTCGACGCCACCTGGCGGCATCTCGGTGATGGAGCGCGTCGAGTAGTCGAGTTCGAGCCCCGCGTCCCAAATGGGGTACCAGAGGTCTCTGCGCGAGTTCCGCGACTGCGGCCTTCGAGAGGCGTTGGCCGTCGTGGAGCAGCACCAGGTCAAGGTCGGAGGCGGGGCCCGCGTCGCCGCGGCCAACGGAGCCGACGGCCGCGAGCGTCACCCCCGTGGCGCCGCCCGCCACCTCGTCGAAGTGCGCCGCGAGGCTTGTCGTTGCACGAGTGCCGACAGGACTCCCGACGCTCGGGCCCCGGCACGCCGTCGCGTAGAGCTGCTCGGCGCAGTTCGCGCCGGACGCGCTTGAGGTCCCGCACCCCTGGGGGATGCGGGACCTCAGCGCGTGATTCATCACCAGCAGCGCCGTCAGGAACAATCCCCGCCGTGCGGCTCGTCATGATGTAGTTATTGCTTTGGAACTAGAGGGCGTCGGCGCCGTGCTCGCCCGTGCGAACACGTGCAACGTCGTCAACCGGCACAACCCACACCTTGCCGTCGCCGATCTTGCCGGTCTGTGCGGCCGCGACAATTGCCTCGGTGACAGCGGTAGCGTCGGCGTCGTCGATGAGGATCTCAAGACGCGTCTTGGGAACCAGGTCAACGGTGTACTCGGCACCGCGGTAGACCTCGGTGTGGCCCTTCTGGCGGCCGTATCCGGCAGCCTCCGAAACCGTGATGCCCTTGACGCCTACGGCCTCGAGCGCTGCCCGAACCTCGTCAACGCGGTGGGGCTGAATGATCGCAGTGACCAGCTTCATGGCTACTTCGCCTCCTCGTATGCGGTCTCGCCGTGTTCGGCGAGGTCAATGACCAGCTATCTCGATATCTTCGCTCACGCGGATACCAATCGTGTACTTGAGCGCGAGACCAATGATGATGCGTCACGACGAACGAGTACACCACGGCAACGAGCGCGCCGATGGTCTGCGAGGCGAGCTGCTCCGCGCCGCCGCCGTAGAACAGACCGTTCTTGGCACCGTCTAGCTGCCCACGTGGTGCCCTCGTCGAGGTTCGCGAAGAAGCCGATCAGCAGGGTGCCGACGATGCCGCCGACGAGGTGGACGCCCACGACGTCGAGCGAGTCGTCGTAGCCGAACTTGTACTTGAGCGCAACCGCGAGCGCACAGATGACACCGGCGATGAAGCCGATCGCGAGAGCGCCCCACGTGTCGACCGACGCCGCGGCGGGCGTGATGGCGACGAGACCCGCGACGATGCCGGAAGCGGCACCGAGCGAAGTGGGCTTGCCGTCACGGATGCGCTCAACGAGCAGCCAGCCGAGCATCGCGATCGCCGGGGCGATCGTCGTGTTGAGGAACGCGCGACCGGCGGTGGCGTCGGCGCCGAACTCGGAACCGGCGTTGAAGCCGAACCAGCCGAACCACAGGAGTGCGGCGCCCAGCATGACGAACGGCAGGTTGTGCGGCTTGAACGGCTCCTTGCCGAAGCCCTTGCGCAGACCAAGCAGGAGCGCGAGCGCGAGGCCGGCGGCACCGGCGTTGATGTGCACAACGGTTCCACCGGCGAAGTCGATGACTGGCGTGCGGTGAGAACGATCCGAGCAAGGCCGCCGCCCCACACGCCGTGAGCGATGGGGGCGTAGACCAGCGTGACCCACAGGACCGTGAACAGCGTCCATGCGGAGAACTTCATGCGGTCGGCGATCGAACCGGAGATGAGCGCGACCGTGATGATCGCGAAGGTGGCCTGGAAGGCGACCATGACCAGGAACGGAACGCCGACGCTCGCCGCCAGCGAGTCGCCGTCCGGGACGCCATTGAGGCCAACGAAGCCCGGACGGGCTGCCGATCGAGGCCGCCAGCGTGTCATGTCCAAAGGCGAGACCGTAGCCGTAGATGACCCAGATGACGCGCGACGGTGCCGATGCTGATGAAGCTCATCATCATCATGTTGAGCACGGACTTCGCGCGAACCATGCCGCCGTAGAAGAACGCCAGACCCGGCGTCATCAGCAGGACGAGTGCGGTCGCAGTGATCATCCACGCGGTGTTACCACTATCCAGCGTGAAATCCATTGTTTCTTTCTCCCTCCGCCAACCGGGCGGCTAGCAGTGGAGCCAATGTCCCGCAGGAGTGTTTCCCCTGCGCCTCTCGCAAGTTTCCGGAGCGTTACAGTATCGGCCGCAATGTAAAAGGTGTGTTGCGTAGGCGTGGGCTGGGAGCGGGCTCGCGCGGCTAAGCGTTGTCGACTCCGCCGTTTCCGCCGTCGCCGTCGGACGCAAAGTGGATCGAATCGATGCGCCACTCGTCGCCATCCTTGATGAGCGTGTACGTCACCTCGTCTGTGTATTCCTTGCCGTCGACGTCCGTATACGACTCCGTGGTGCGCACGGTGAGTTGTCCGTTAGCGATGACGGTTGACGAGATGGTCGTCTGGTAGTCGCGGCTGCCTTCGTCAAAATCCGTGGCGTCCGCAACGAACACCGAGCAATCGTCGTAGCCCCAATCGGACCGCAGCGCATCGGTAGTCGATTCCTTAAGCGCGCCGCAGTCGGCGTTGACCCAGGCCGCGTCGTAGGTATCAAGCACGGCCTCGGCCGCGATCATGGGTTTGCGGTGCTCCACCACGGCGAGCACGCCGATCGCGACCACGGCGGTGGCAATGAGAAACACGCTTGTGGCGAGGAGCACCCAGCCCCACACCGGCATTCCCTTGCGCTTGCCCGACGCAGGGGCGGCCGTGGGCGCGGCCGTCGCGACATGCTCGGTCCAGGAGACACCGTCCCAATAGCGCAAGGCCCCGTGACCGTCGTCATACCAACCCTCGGCGAACCGGTGAGTTGGGGTGTCGCTCATTCGTCGCCTATCAGCGAGTCGACAAATCCCGTCGGGTCGAACGGAGCGAGGTCGTCGGCCCCTTCCCCCAAGCCAACGAATTTCACGGGAACGCCCAACTCGCGCTGCACGGCGATGACGATCCCTCCTTTCGCGGAGCCGTCAAGCTTTGTCAACACGATGCCCGTCACGTCTGTCGCCTGCGCGAAGACCCGTGCCTGAGACAGTCCGTTCTGCCCTGTCGTGGCGTCGAGCACCAGCAGCACCTCCGCGCGGGGCACAACCTTGCCGACGACACGCACTATTTTGCCTAGCTCGTCCATGAGGCCCTGCTTGTTCTGGAGGCGGCCCGCGGTGTCGATCATCAGGACGTCGGTGCTGTCCCCCACCGCACGCTCCGCCGCGGCGAACGCCACCGAGGCGGGGTCTGCACCGTCGCGCTCTGACCGCTCAACTGGGACCCCAACGCGCGCTCCCCAGGTCTCTAGCTGATCGGCTGCCGCCGCACGGAAGGTGTCGGCGGCACCGAGCAGCACGCTGAAGCCGTCGGCGACCATGACTCGCGCGAGTTTTCCAACCGTGGTGGTCTTGCCCACGCCGTTGACTCCCACGACGATGACGGAGCGCGTGACGCCCTCCCCTGGCTCTCCGAGCGCGAGTCCGCGGTCGGCGTCGGCGTCAAGCGCTTCGATGAGGGCGGCACGAAGCGCCTCCTTTGGGGCGAGGTCCGGCTGTGATGCGAGGCGGGTCTTGACGCCCGCGAGGATCGTCGTCGGTCGCTGCGGCGCCAACGTCAGCGAGCAACAGCGCCTCTTCTAGGGCGTCGTAGTCGTCGGCGGCCATCGCGGTGCGCCCCAGCACTCCGCTGAGGGTGGCGCCAAGACGGCCGCGCAAGCGAGCAAAGCGGCTCGCGGTGGACTCTGGGTGCTCGAACAGCTCGTCGGGCACGGGGGCCACCGGCGTCTCGACGAAGGTGTCGAGGCGAGAGGCGCGGGGCATCGCGGCGGGGCGCTCTCCGCGGGCGCGCTCTCGGCGCGGCTCAGGCGGCGCAGTCTGGACCGGCGCCTCGTCAACGCGAGCGCTCGAGCCGCGCGAGCGTCGGGCAATGCCAACGATCGCCCCACCAATGGCGAGTACCGCGACGACGGCAACTACAACGGCGTCGGCATCACCAGGAATCCACGAAACATCCATGGCGACAGTGTTTCATTGAACACCGCGTTTCAGACAACGCGTCGCTGCGTATCAGGCTGCGCTACGCTGCGTCGGCGCGCGCGAGCTTCCGCGCGCTCGCGCCGCGCGGCGATCTCGGTGTACTGACGCTCAGAGGCGCCAAGCGCGCCCACAAGGTTGAGGTCGTTGGGTTCACGCTCCACGTCACCAACGAGCGCTTCTTCGCGCAAGGTCTGCACCGCCTCTCGCCGCCCGGCGGTGAGCCATACGCGCAAGATGTGCGTGGCGCGGCCCTCCGCGGCCATCGCCGCGAGGAACATGCCGAGGGCGATCAGGCCGCCAATTACGTAAAACGGAAGCATTTGAGAGAGCATGCTGAAGCGTTCTCCTCCCCGCGCGTGCACGCGCGAAATTCGGACAATTGGGATTGCATCCATCGTCACCCAGGACGGTGCAGATTGCAAGTGCAGGCGGCGAATACGCCTGGGCAAGGCCCTAAGCACTCACCGGTTCGTCGGTGAGCCGCTGGCTGATGACGGTCGTAACTCCGTCTCCGCGCATAGTGACACCGTACAGGGCGTCGGCGATCTCCATGGTGCGCTTCTGGTGTGTGATGACGATCAGCTGCGAGTCGTTGCGGAGTTCGCGGAAGATCTCGAGCAGGCGGCCAAGGTTGACGTCGTCGAGCGCCGCCTCAACCTCGTCCATGACGTAGAACGGGCTGGGACGGGCCTTGAAGATCGCCACGAGCATCGCCACGGCCGTGAGCGAGCGCTCGCCGCCGGACAGCAACGACAGCCGCTTGACCTTCTTGCCTGCGGGGCTCGCCTCGACCTCGATGCCCGTGGTGAGCATGTTGGCCGGGTCCGTCAGCACGAGCTTGCCAACGCCGCCAGGGAACAGGCGAGGGAAGATCAGCTCGAACTGCGCGGCCGTGTCGCGATACGCCTCGGCGAAGATCTGCTCAACGCGCTCGTCGATCTCCTTGACGATGGTCAACAGGTCCTCGCGAGACTTCTTGATGTCGCCCAGTTGGTCCGTGAGGAACTTGTGACGCTCTTCGAGCGCCTCGAACTCCTCGAGCGCAAGCGGGTTGACGCGCCCAAGCTGGGACATCGCGCGCTCGGCGGTGCGTAGGCGCTTCTCTTGCTGCTCGCGCACAAAGGGCTGGGTCTCGCCCTCGTCGCCGCCGAGCACCGGGATGGGGAGGTGTGGGCCAAACTCCTTGACGAGCTGATCCGGGTCAATGCCAAGGTCGTCGACGGCACGCTCGCGCAGTTGCTCAAGGCGCACGCGGAGTTCGGCTCGCGCCACCTCGTCGCGGTGGGCGTCGTCGGTGAGGCGGCTGTGTTCGACGCTGTATTCGTCGACGAGCCTGCGCACGTCCGCGAGGGCGCCCGGCGCGTTCGGAACGCGCGGCCTCAACCTCGGCGCGCGCGTCGTCGGCGCGCTGAACGGAGACGTCGATGAGCGCGAGCGCCTCGCGAGCGCCCGCGGTGACCTCGCGGGCTCCCTGCGCCTGGCGTTCCCGGCGTTCGGCTGCCTCTTGCGCGCGCGCCCGCGCGTCGCGCTCGGCAACGGCGGCTCGCTCAAGAGACTCTGCCCTTGCGGACAGCGCCCGCGCGCGCTCCTCCGCGGTGCGCAGCGCGAGCCGCGCCTCCGTCTCGTGGGCGCGGGCCGCCGTGGCGGCGATGCCCTCTGCGTCTCGCCGCTCGTGTGCCGTCGCGGTCTCCGACTCGGTTTGCTCTGGCTCTGCTTGCGCGGCGCGCAAACGCTCTGTGAGGCTCGCGAGGTCTGCCTGGTCGGCCTCCATGCGCGCGTAGCGCCGCGTCGATCTGGGCCGTCGACGCGCTCCGCCTCCGCCGCTCGCCGCGCGAGCCTTGCCGCCCAATTGGCCAAGCTGCTCGGCGACCGCAGCCATGCGCGCGTCGGACTCGTTGAGCCGCTCAAGCGCAACGTCATGCCTGCTACGCGCCTTGAGTTCGGCGTCCTCCGCCGCGCGGATGGCGAACGACGTCTTCTCCACCTCTGCCGCCGCCGTCGTCGCGCTTGCGCGCGCGTCGTCGAGAGCCGCCTGGAGTTGCAGCACGCTCGGCGCATCGCCTGCGCCCCCGGACGCGGTGCGCGAGCCCAAGCACGTCGCCACGCTTCGTCACCGCGATCACATGCGGCTGCGCGGCGACGAGCGCGCGGCCCGCGGTGAGGTCATCGACCACCGCGATCCCGCCAAGGGCGGCCCGCACGGATTGAATCAGGCCGTCAGGCCCGCTTACGAGGTCCGACGCCCACGCGGCTCCGGCGGGAAGCGTCACGTTGGGGTTGGTGACGGTTGCGGAACGGTCGGCGACCACGAAGCGAGCGCGCCCAGCGTCCTCGTCGCGCAGCCAACGAATCGCGTCAACCGCGTCCTCGACCGAGTCCACGGCCAACGCGTCGGCGAGGGGGCCGAGCGCCGCGGCAATAGCGTCGGCCGCGTCGCCGCTGCACCTCGACGAGGGCGGCGACGGAACCGCGCACCGCGCGCGAGCCGGAGGCGAGCAGCGCGCCAGCCCCGTCCTTGCGCGTGAGCGACAGCTCGAGTGCCTCGGCCTTCGCCGCCCACGTGTCGCGCTCGCGCATCGAGACGTTGAGCGCGTCCTTGAGGGCGGAGAGCTCCGCGCGCGGCGGCTTCGAGCGCAGCGGTCGCGTCCTCGAACACCGTGTCGAGGTCTTCCTCGCCGTCCTCAACGTCGGTGACCGTGGTCTCGAGGTGCTGGAACTCGGTGCTCGCCTCGTGGGCGCGCCGCTCGGCGGCGGCGAGGGACTCGCGCAAGCGGCCAATCTCGGCCTCCGTCGATTCCACGCGCGAGCGCCGCGCCGCGACATCGCCCGCGAGCCGCGCTACGCCCTCGCGGCGATCCGCGACGGAGCGGAGCAGGTCCGCGAGGTGACGTTCGGAGGCCATGGACAACTGCTCGGCCTCGACGCGCGCCGCCTCAGCGGACTCGAGCGCGGCTTGCGCGGCCGCGACCTCTGCATCGAGTTCAGCTTGCGCGGAGCGAGCCCGCGCGAGTTGCTCGTCAAGGTCCACGAGGTCCGCGGGCGTGGACTCAATCACTGACGAACCCAGCATCCTCAGCCGCTCTTGCGCGAGCGTCTCGAGGTTGCGAAGGCGTTCGCGGATCGCGCTCAGGCGGTAGTAGATGTCGTTCGCCTTGGTGAGGGCGGGGGTGGCCTCCGCGGAGTCGCGCTCGAGGTCCGCGAGCCGACCGCGCGCGCTCGCAAGTGACGCCTCGACGGCCGCCCTGCGCTCAAGCAACGCCGATTCGTCCGCCGTCTCCTTGGTGAGGGCATCGGTCAACTGGGCAATGTCGTCGGCCAGCAAGCGAGAACGGGCGTCACGCACGTCGATCTGGATGGTCTGCGCCTGGCGAGCGACCTCGGCCTGGCGGCCGAGCGGGCCCAGTTGGCGGCGAATCTCCGCGGTGAGGTCCTGGATGCGCGTGAGGTTGCCTTGCATCGAGTCGAGTTTGCGCAGCGCCTTGTCCTTGCGGCGGCGGTGCTTGAGGATGCCTGCCGCCTCCTCGATGAAGTGGCGGCGCTCCTCAGGCGTGGCGCGCAAGCACGGCGTCGAGCTGACCCTGGCCAACGATCACGTGCATCTCGCGGCCAAGGCCAGAGTCGCTCAGCAGGTCTTGGATGTCGAGCAAGCGGCACGCGGAGCCGTTGATCGCGTACTCGGAACCGCCAGAGCGGAACAGCGTGCGGGTGATCGTCACCTCTGTGTAATCGATGGGCAGCGCGCCGTCTGTGTTGTCGATCGTGAGGGAGACTTCCGCGCGGCCAAGCGGCGCGCGGCCGGCGGTACCGGCAAAGATGACGTCCGCCATCTGGCCGCCGCGAAGCGTCTTAGCGCCCTGCTCCCCCATGACCCACGCGAGCGCGTCGACGACGTTGGACTTGCCGGAGCCGTTGGGGCCAACGACGCACGTGATGCCGGTCTCGAACTCAAGCGTGGTCGCCGACGCAAAGGACTTGAAGCCCCGCAGCGTCAGCGTCTTGAGGTGCATGGGGAAAGACTAGTGAGGTTGGTGGGCACGGAGGTCAGGACGCGTGAGGGTCGAAGGGCTCGGCCACCGAGTGCGGCTGCATCCGGCGAGTGCAGTTCGGCGAGCACCTTGAGCCGCTTGGCGCCCCAGTAGTCCATGATCGCGAACACGAGCCCGGAGAACACGAAGGTCAGGTGGATGCCGATCCGCCAGCCGACCGCGTGGTAGTCGACCGTTCGCGCCGTCGGATTGCCGATGTTGACAAAGTCCTTGAGCAGCAGGATCGCGGAGATCGCGACGAGCGAGCCGATGAGCTTGATCTTGAGGCCGAGAAGTCGACGTGACCCATCCACGCGGGCTTGTCCTCGTGGTCGTCCGCGACGCTCAGGCGGGACACGAAGTTCTCGTAGCCGGCGAAGACCACGATGAGCACAGATTGGCAAGCAGCGCGATGTCGACGAGCGTCAGCACGGACGCCACGGTGACTTGGTCCTGCCGTCAAGGCTCGAGCCAAAGTCCGTAATGAGCGTCCCACAGCTGCTCAAAGAACTTGATGACGATGAGCGACGAGGGCCAACGACGAGCCCCAAGTAGATGGGCGCGAGCAGCCAGCGGGTCGCGAAGATGCCGCTCTCCATCCGGTGCTCAAAGTCCTTGCGCGAGCTCATGCGTTCACCCCAGGGAACCAGATGCCGATCTCGCGCTCGGCGCTCTCGGGCGAATCAGACCCGTGCACGAGGTTCTGCAGCACCACGGTTGGCCAGTGACGGCCGAGGTCACCGCGAATGGTGCCGGGCGCCGCGGTGGTGGGGTCTGTGGTGCCCGCGAGCGAACGGAACCCCTCGATAACCCGCTCCCCTTGCGCGACTATCGCGAGCGTCGGGCCGGAGAGCATGAACTCCACGAGGGGCCGTAGAACGGCTTGCCCACGTGCTCCGCGTAGTGCTCGGCGAGCAGTTCGGGGGTCGCGGTGCGGAGTTCGACGGCGACGAGGGTGTAGCCCTTCGCCTCGATGCGCCGCACGATTTCGCCGCTAAGGCCGCGCGCAACGCCGTCTGGCTTCACAAGGACAAGGGTGCGTTCGGTCATGCCGACGAGCCTACCGGCGGACGCGGCCCCTGCGCCTCGCCTGG
Source organism: uncultured Actinomycetota bacterium (assembly GCA_963757685.1). Taxonomy (GTDB): domain Bacteria; phylum Actinomycetota; class Actinomycetes; order Actinomycetales; family Demequinaceae; genus Demequina. Next base: position 76,797 of record CAVWSW010000009.1, read on the forward strand.
TGGCACGATGGGCGCGTGATCACGCTCGCGGACTTCGCCACTTTCCAGGACTTTCCCCAGCCAGGGATCCTCTTCTTTGACATCTCGCCCATCCTCGCGAGCCCGGTGATGTTCCGCGAGGCGTGCATTGAGCTGATGCCGCCGGCCGACGCCGCGGTTGACTTGGTGGCGGGCGTGGACGCGCGCGGCTTCATCTTTGCGCCCGTGGTGGCCCAGACGCTCGGCGTTGGCATGACGATGGTGCGCAAAAAGGGCAAGATGCCAGGCGAGTTGCTCGAGGCAGAAGCGACGATCGAGTACGGCGCCTCGGAACTCGTCGTCAGCCCAGACGGCATCGACGGGCAAGCACGTCTTGGTCATCGACGATGTGCTCGCTACCGGAGGCACGGCGAACGCGGTGGCGTCGATGCTGCATCGCCGGCGGGCGCAGCGAGCGTGCGGTTCTCGTTCTTGCTCGAGCTGCCTGCGCTGAATGGGCGAGCCGCGCTAGCAGGGATTCGCGGTGCAATCCGCGGTGCTGGCGTAGTCGCCGGTCCGTGACGCTCAGTCCTCGATGGGCCTGCGCTTGTAGCCGGGCGACCAGCGCACGGCGAGCAACACGAGGGTCGAGATCACGATGCTCGCGAACACCACTTGGTACGCGACAAAGCCTTGCTTGACCGACATCGGCACGGGATCTTGCGCGTGCAGCCACGACGAGTGCACCGCCACCCCGATGATCACCGCGGCGCCCGCGAGAATCATCACGCCAACGAGCAGCGCACACGGGCAACTGCTTGGTGTTGGGATGTTCGCGCAGGTAGCGGCTCCAGCGCGTGAGCGCGTAGAACGTCGCGAGATTGACCAACACCAGGCCGGCAAACATCAGCAGATAGGTGGAGGTGGGCGGATGCGGGTCGCTGCCGGTGTCGCTCGCATTGAGCGCCGCGAGCGACGTGAGCTCGAGCGCCCAAAACAGCATCGCGAGGCCAATCATCACGCCAACGAGCGCTCCCGCCATGCGCCACAAGAAGCCGCTCATGCCGCGTGCTCCGCGTCGCCAAATTTGGCCGCCTCGATGCGCTCCGCACGTTCGCGGTCGATGCGCCCGCCGAGCCGCAGGGCGGTGATCCACAGTGCCAAGAACATGACACCAATGATGGCGATCGCTGGGTCAATGAGGAACCCCACGATCATGGGCACTTGCAGTACCCAACCGAGCCACACGCCCCAACGCTTCTTCTGCTGGCCGGCGGCGTAGCCGAGCATCACCACGAGCCACAGGCCCAGTCCCCAGATGGCTCCGGCAGACGCGTCCACGGCGCCGGCGTTCGACATCCCGGCAACGAACGTCGTCGCGAACAGCGCGCCCATCGCCTGCAAGCCGAGCACGGCCTGCGTGAAGACGAGTTTGGCGGGTCGCTGCGGGCGCGGCGCCTGCGGCTCCGGCTCCTGCCACCGGTGCAGCAGCGTCGGTCATCGAATGTGCCCAATCCCCTTGGGCCTGTCCGGCCTCAAGCAACATGCGAGCCTCGGCGACGAGCATCACGGAGCCGACGATGATCACTCCCGCGCCAAGATCGGTCTCCCGCTCGGCAATGCCGGTAGCGGCGTCGATCGCGTTGGGCAGTTTGGCCTGCACGGTCACCCTGTCCTCGCCAAAGATGCCCGACGCTATGCGCGCCAAATCCTCCGCGGCGAGCGTTCGTGGGGAACCAACCTCGGTGATCACCACGTGATCGAGTACGGGCTCGAGGCCGCCGAGGATGCCCTCCGCGTCCTTGTCAGAGAGCACGCCGACAATGCCTACGAGGCACGAGAACGCGAAGCCCTCGACCAAGCGCAGCGACGAGCGCGTCGATGCCGTGCGGGTTGTGGGCCGCGTCCACCAAGATGAGCGGCGAGGTGCGCACGGCTTCGAGGCGACCGGGCGAGGTCACGTTGCCAAAGGCGGCCTCCACGAGGTCCGCCTCGAGCGAGCGCGGGGCACCGCCGTCGGCCAAGAGCGCTTCGACGGCCGCGAGCGCGAGCAGCGCGTTGTGCGCCTGGTGCTCGCCGTATAGCGGCAAGAAGATCTCCGCATAGGTCGCGGCGGGCGTGCGCAGCGTGAGCAGCTGGCCGCCAACGCCCGGCTGGCGCTCAACGACCTCGATCTCGCTCGCCCTCCCACTCCACGGTGGCGCCGTGCTCCTCGGCTGCGGCGGAGATGGCTGCCGTGGCCGCTTCGGTTTGTTCGGCGACCACCACGACGGCGCCGTCCTTGATGATGCCCGCCTTCTCGGCGGCGATGTCGGCGATGGTGTCGCCCAGCCACTGCGGCATGGTCCATGGCGACGGGAGCGATGACTGCCACCTCGCCGTCGGCCACGTTGGTGGAATCCCACCCGCCGCCCATGCCGACCTCGATGACCGCAACATCGATCGGGAGCGTCGGCGAACGCCGCAAACGCGAGCACAGTGAACACCTCAAAGAAGGACAAGCGAGGGCCGCCCTTGGCGCGCGAGTGCTCGTCGACGAGGGTGATGATGGGAGCCACGTCTAGCCACAGTTCAACGAACGCTGCCTGCGAGATGGGCTTGCCGTCGATCTGGATGCGCTCGCGCACGGTGCTGAGGTGAGGCGACGTGAACAGGCCCGGTGCGCAGGCCGTACTCGCGGACAAGGGCCTCCACCATGCGGGCGGTAGACGTCTTGCCGTTGGTGCCCGTGATGTGAATGACGCGATAGGCCTTCTGGGGGTCGCCGAGCAACGCGCACGCTTCCGCCACGCGATCGAGCGTTGGCTCAAAGTCGTGTTCTGGGCTGCGGGCGACGATGCTCGCGTAAATCTCGCGTTCTGCATCATCGAGGCTGAGCCCGCCGAGGGCCGCTTCGGTCATGGCGAATAGTCTCCCACGCGCGACTCAAGAGGATTCGCTCACACTCGTGTGCCCCCGTGGCGGTTTTCCGGACAGACTGTGCGCATGAAAACAGTGCGCGTAAAAACCGTGCGCACGAAGCGCAGCGACTCCGGTGCCGTCCAGGCTATCCACTGCGGTGTTGGTTGCGCTTGGCGTGATCCTCATGGGTGCAGGCCTGTACGTGTACATGGATAGCGCGCGTGACACCGTGCAAGCGGGCGCCGACCTTGCTACGGGTGTCCCTGCGGCGGCAAACATCGTTGCCGTGGCAGCAGACGCACAGAACATCCGGCTCGCCGTCGAGACGGCGGTCGTTGACTCCGGGGGCCACGTGCCGACGGTGAGCTTTAGCGGCGGTACCTACGCTGTGAAGTCGTCAAGCTCCGACATCCAAACCGTGCCAGCCAGCGCCGGAGTCAGCGCGGCGGGAATCACCGGCAGTACCGGAGAGGACTATTGCGTGTGGGTCACGGCCGCCAACGGAATCATGATGCATACCGACCACAGTGGCGAGCCACAAGTTGGCGGTTGCTAGCGTCGAGCCGCCGGAGCGTAATCTGACTCCAACGCCAACAGGAAGGGCGCATCATGGCCGTTCCCCCAAGCCGCGTAGCCGGCTGGTATCCCGATCCCCACGCACAGAACGTGCAGCGTTATTGGAATGGCAGGGTGTGGACGGCTAAGACCATGCCGCTTCCCGCTGCCCCCGCGCCCGGTGCGGATGCTGCCCCCGGCGGCGCGCCGTTGTCGCCCGTGGCGCCGCAGGCGCCAGGATTGCCCACGGGAGTCATCGTGGCCGGAACCGTCATCGCGGATCTGGGCGGCCTGTAGCGTCGACGCCCTGTAGCCTCGACGCCCTGTACCTAACCAACGGGGAGGAACCAATGTCGCAACACCATCCAACGCGCGTCATTACGCCGCCAAGCGGGTGGTATCCGGATCCCGGTCGCCAGGGAATGGTCCGTTACTGGGACGGCGCTAACTGGACCCAGCACACCGCACCCGGCAACAATTCCGCTTCCGCCACGCGGCACCAGCGCCGCGCAAGGGGATGTCCGGCGGGGTCATCGCTGCGATCGTGGTGGGATCAATCGTGGTGGTGTTGTTCGTCGTCAGGGTCCTCGCGGCGATCGCCGTGCCGGTCTTCCTCAATCAGCGCCAGAAGGCCGACGACGCGGCCGCGCGGTCGGACCTGATGTCGCTCAATCTCGCCATCATGTCGGCCTTACGTCGAGGACCCCGCGAACGGCCCGATTTCCGTTATCGCCGCCGGTGACACGATCATCGTGAGCTCACCCTCAAACCCCGACCAGGTGGTGCAGCTCAGCGAGCGCACAGAGTTCGGCGGGTACACGTCAACGCCTGGTTCTGGCACGTATTGCGTGTGGGTCAATTCGGTTTCGAGCGAGAACTCGTTCCAAGTCGACGAGACGGGCAACGCCTCCGAAGGCGACTGCGGTCGGACTAGCGCGCAGCGGCCAGCAGTGTTGGCGAAGAACTCCACCGCCTCTGTCCGCGACGGCCGCGCGCATCGCCTCGCCGTCTTCGTTACTGCCAAGGAAGTCGTAGTGGCCTGCCGTTTGCCCGACGCTGTGGCCGGTTGCGTTCGCCATCCCGCCTAGGTAGAGCAGCGCGTTGGATTCCGGCGGCGAGTTGTCGTCGGCGTCACCCCACACGATGCGCACGGGAGCGGTGACGCGCGCGAGGGATTCGGCGGCCACGAGGGGCGCCACTCCGGGAGCCATCATGAAGCCGGCGCGGACGCGCTCGTCACGAACGTCTGCGCCGGAGTCGGCGAGCATCGCTGCGAGTTGCTGTGCCGAGTTGTTCTCCCGCAGCACGTCGATGAAGTCTGGGAACTCGGGAAGCGGAGGCGACGGGATCCAGCCCTCGAGGATGCCTGCGAGCACGTGCGGGTTGAGACGGGCGCCAAGGAGTCCCGCGACGGTGTAGCCGCCAAGAGAGAATCCCGCGGCACCAATGCGGTCCTTGTCCACCGGCTGGGTGGCGATCAGGTGATCAAGCAACACGGTCAGGTCACGGGGCCGCTCCCACGGCGAAGCGAAGCCCTGGGCAAGATATTCGTCCTGGTAACTGTTGCCGTGGTGGTCCACTCCCGCTACCAGGAATTCTGCCGCGCACAATGGCTCGGCGAGCCATGCGAGGTCCTCAATCGCGCCGCCGGTGCCGTGCGAAAGCACCACGACCGGCCACGGCCCCGTAGCTTCCGGGAGCCACGTGGTGACACGCAAAGGACGCGGAGTACCGGGCGCGGACCAGCTCTCCCGCGTGGCATCGGCGAGCAGGCTGACCTGAGGTTCGCCCATTGCTCGCTACCTAGATCCGTTCCAGCGCGATGTCCTGGGCGTCGCCCCCTGGACCGCAACGCGCGTGTCGCCCGTCGCCGGATCCTGCGCGAGCGTCTCGCGCGCGATGAAAGCGGCGTGCGTGTTCACTGCCGACACGCGTTCCTCGGGCACGGTGAGGGTGAGCGCGATGCGGTCGGCGACGTTGAGCCCGGCCGCCTTGCGCGCGTCCTGCACGGCGCGCACGAGGTCGCGCGCGTAACCCTCGGCCTCGAGTTCCGGAGTGATCGTGGTGTCGATCAGCACGAAGCCGCCAGCGGTGCCATTGACACCGCGCAGCACGGAAGCCACCACGGCGTCGGGGCCGTCGCCGCCAATGACGGTGGTGAGCTCGTACTCCCCCGGCTCGAGCGCGATGCCGCCGGCGACGACGCCGCCTGCGGTTTCACTCCAGTCGCCCGACTTGGCGCCCGCGATCGCCTGCTGCACTTGCTTGCCGATGCGCGGGCCGGCGGCACGCGAGTTGACGGTGAGGCGCCGCTCCACGGGGTTTGCCTTGACGAACGCTGCCGGCGTGACGCCAACGACGAACTTCACGTTGAGCTCGCTCGCGATGAGGCCAACGAAGGGCTGGAGCGCCTTGGGATCGTCGACCGCCACCTCAAGGCTCATGAGCGGCTGCCGCACGCGGATCTGCTCGCGCTTGCGCAGCGCGTGGGCGGCGGAGACCACCTCGCGCACCTGGTCCATCACTGGTGCGACTTCCGGTGCGTCCCAGGCGAGCGGTGCGGTGGGGTAGTCCGTGAGGTGCACCGAGCGCTCGCCCGTGAGGCCGCGCCAGATCTCCTCTGTCTCGAGCGGCAAGCAACGGCGCGGCGAGCCTGCACACGCGCTCGAGCACGGTGAAGAGCGTGTTGAACGCGTTGGCGTCCTCTTGCCAGAAGCGGTCTCGCTGGGTGCGCACGTACCAATTGGTGAGGAGTTCAAAGAAGACGCGCAGCGACTCGCTCGCGCCGGGGATGTCGAAGTCCTCCATCTGGACGGTGACCGTCCGGATGAGCTCCGCCGTCTTGGCCAGCACGTACCTGTCCATGGTGGGGAGATCGGACACCTCCGCGTCGGCCACGTCGCGCTGCCGCGAAACCGTCGCCGCCGTTCGCCGCGCCCGCGTAGAGGGTGAAGAAGTAGTACGTGGACCACAGCGGGAGCATCACCTGGCGAACGCCCTCGCGGATGCCCTCCTCGGTGACGACGAGGTTGCCGCCGCGGAGGATCGGGGACGACATCAGGAACCAGCGCATCGCGTCGGAGCCGTCGCGGTGGAACACCTCGTTGACGTCCGGGTAGTTCTGGAGGGACTTGGACATCTTGCGGCCGTCGCTGCCGAGCACGATGCCGTGGCTGATGCACGTGGTGAAGGCGGGGCGGTCAAAGAGCGCCGTAGCGAGCACGTGCATCACGTAGAACCAGCCGCGCGTCTGCCCGATGTACTCCACGATGAAGTCCGCCGGGTTGTGGGACTCGAACCAGTCGTGGTTCTCGAATGGGTAATGTACCTGGGCAAACGGCATCGAGCCGGAGTCGAACCACACGTCGAAGACGTCGGTGATGCGCCGCATGGTGGACTCGCCGCTTGGGTCGTCGGGGTTGGGGCGCGTGAGCTCGTCGATGAACGGGCGGTGCAGGTCAACCTCGCCCTGCCTCGTTGGTGGGGGCGCGGCCAAAGTCGCGCTCCATCTCCTCGACCGATCCGTAAACGTCCACGCGCGGGAAGTCTGGGTTGTCGCTCACCCACACGGGGATGGGGGTGCCGAAGTAGCGGTTGCGGCTGATGGACCAGTCGCGCGCGCCCTCGAGCCACTTGCCGAACTGGCCCTCCTTGATGTGCTCGGGGACCCACGTGATGTCCTCGTTGAGCTCCACCATGCGGTCGTTGATCTCGGTGACCTTCACGAACCAGCTGCCCACCGCGCGGTAGATCAGCGGGCGTGCGGCAGCGCCAGCAGTGCGGGTAGGAGTGGTCGTAGGTCTCGCGGCGCAGCACCTTGCCGTCGCCCATGAGGCGCTCGATGATCGGCTTGTTCGCGTCGAAGACCTGAACCCCTCGTAGTCGGGCACTTCCGACGTGAAGCGGCCGTGCGCGTCGACCGGCACCACTGTCTCGATGCCCGACGCTCGGCACACACAGCGGCGTCGTCCTCACCAAAGCCGGGGGCCAGGTGGACGATGCCGGTGCCGTCCTCGGTGCTCACGAAGTCTGCGGCGAGCACCTGGTGGGCGTTGGCGCGGCCCTCGAAGTAGTTGAAGGGCGGCTCGTAGCGCAGGCCGGCGAGGTCAGCGCCGGTGACGGTTGCCACCACCAGCGGCTCCTCCCCCAGTTCGCGCGCATAGGCGCCGACGCGCGCAGAAGCAAGCACCAGCCGTGCGGCCGGCGAACGCGCCCTCGGTGGGCTCAACAACCGAGTACTCGATCTCCGGCCCGACGGCCGCGGCCAGGTTGCTCGGCAGCGTCCAGGGGGTGGTGGTCCAGATCAGCAAGCTCGCGTCGGCGAGCGCCGCCTTGGCTGCCTCGTCTAGTCCCGACCCGGCCACAGTAGTTGTCTACAGGCGCAGCGTCGGGCAATAGCGGCAAGCAGCACCGTCAGCGCGGGGTCTTGACGCATTTGGTACACGTCGTCGTCCATGCGCAGCTCGTGGTTGGAGAGAGGTGTCTCGTCGCGCCAGCAATAGGGCAGCACGCGGTATCCCTCGTACGCGAGCCCCTTGTCGTAGAGCTGCTTGAACGCCCACAGCACGGACTCCATGAAGGTGGGGTCAAGCGTCTTGTAGTCGTTCTCGAAGTCCACCCAGCGAGCCTGGCGGGTGACGTACTCCTCCCACTCCTTGGTGTACTTCAGCACCGACTGCTTGCAGACCTCGTTGAAGGCCGCGATCCCCATCTCCTCGATCTGGGACTTGTCGGTGATGCCAAGGACGCGCTCTGCCTCAAGCTCGGCGGGCAAGCCGTGGGTGTCCCAGCCAAAGCGGCGGTGCACCTGCTTGCCGCGCATGGTCTCGAAGCGCGGCACCACGTCCTTGGCGTAGCCCGTGAGCAGGTGGCCGTAGTGCGGCAGGCCGTTGGCGAAGGGAGGCCCGTCGTAGAAGACGAACTCGTCGGCACCCTCGCGGTTGTCGATGGACGCCTGGAACGTGCCGTCCGAGCTCCCAGTACTTCAGCACCTCGGTCTCGAGGGACGGGAAGTTGGGAGAGGCCGGCACTTCAGGGGCGCGCCCGTCTGCGGAGCTGCGGTGCAGCGGGTAGCGAGCGTTGGTCGCGTTGTCCTGGGCCATGGCGTCCTTCAAGTCATCACACTTGTCACGAGGACGCTCTCGGGGAACTCCCCCGCTAGCGCGGTACCACCTCGCTTGCCATGACTGCCCAGGTGTTGCCGGACCGCCACAACCACTCATGCCCCAGCAACCACTGGAGCGCCGCTGTGACGGGCTGCCCGTCCGGTTCTACTTGGCGACAACCCCGTTCGGGTTGCGATGCCGTTCTTCCGGAAGCTCACCGGTGATGACCGGGTCATAGCTGTTGCCACGAGTGTACGGGCGCCTTGCGGCGTCTGCCAACGCGCGCATTCGGCCAAACCAGCACACACTGGAGTCAACGATGGTGCTCACCCCAACACCGACTGGAGAAATCGCAATGCTCAACAACAGCGAGACCTACGTCAGCATGTCGACGAACGACATTGCGGCGGCCAGGGATTTCTACGGCGATCGCCTTGGACTGTCCGTCAAGGTTGAAACCCTGGAAGGGATGGGCGAGATGCTGTGGATCACGCACCCGGACGGGATGCGCACCCTCATCTACCCCAAGGCCGATCACGAACCGGCAACCCACACGATCTTGAACTTCGTTGTCGATGACCTCGACGCCGCCATGGAAGACCTTCGCTCACGCGGCGTCACCTTCGAGAAGATGGACTGGACTGGCGACGACGACGTGGCGAGGGACCCCAGCGGCGCCACTCCACCTCGCGCGTGGCTCCGCGACCCAGCTGGCAACTGGTCTTCTATCAGCGGGAAATAGTTCAGCGCCGCTTGTCGACAACGCGGTGTGGCACTGTTATGCGCCCGCACCTCGATCCGCGAGGTAACGCACGAGTCTCTCGATGAGGTCACGCGGCAGCGGCTCGGTGTTTGAGAACCTCGCTGTTCCCTTTCCGGACCGGAACTGTGCGACTTCGGCATCCAGTTTCGCGGGCAGGTCTGTAATGGGGAAAACACTCACGTGCTTAGTGAATCCGCCCAGGTAAACCACGGGTTTTCCCTGCACTCTGAACTCGGCGATGCCGTACGAGATGCCCTCAACGGCGTCGGGCAAAATGTCCAGGACGAGGCGACGCAACTCGTCAAGCCGCTCACGCGTGAGGCCGTCAAAATTTTCGATGTACTCGGCAACTGTCGAAACCATACGATCATTCTCGCGCGCAAGTCCTCAAGGCGCTATGGTGCGACATATGAGCATGCAAACTGGTGGATATCGCGACATGTCCGTGGCCCGACCGGGCAAGAACCTGCTGATGGCTTACCTCCTATGGTTCTTCTTCGGATTCCTTGGAGCGCACCGCTATTACGTGGGGCAGTTCCTCAAGGGACTGCTGTTCCTCGTGGGCACCATCGCGGCCATCGCCTTGTCCGTGGTGAACACCCCGGCTACGCGGATTGCAGGCGGCATCATCGTGCTGGCGCTGTTGGTGTTCTGGATCATCGACGCGGTCAAGATGCGCAAGCTCGTTGAAGCGGTGGGTATTACGCCCGCTGCTACCAACGAGTAGTTCTTGTCAGCTCGTCACTACTAGTGCCGCCGTGGTGACCGCAACGGTCACGGGCGCCACCACTGCACCCCACGCGATGTAGCGCTTCCACGGCACACGTGCGCGCGGCAACACAGGTCAGGCAAACACCGCCGCGAGGTCGGCTTCCGACTCCAGCCCGAGTTCCGCCATGAGGTCAAGGTTTGCAAGTCCGCCGCGTCTGCGGGTTCTGTTGGGATCGATCTGGGCTGGAGGCGTGAAGTACACGCTCCCGCCCTCGACTTCTATGACCCAGCCGCCGTAGTGGATGCGATGGTGGCAGCTCACGCAAAGGGCAACCAAATTGTCGATATTCGTAGGCCCGCCGTTGCTCCATGACGTTATGTGGTGGATGTCGCAGAACGACGCCGGCGCGTGACACCACGCGCAACCGCCGTCCCGCTCCAGCACAGCCATGCGCTGGTACCACGTGGCAAGTCGATGCACCCGGCCTACGTCCAAGGGGACGGACTCGCCGCCCATCACCGCAGGCAGAACGCCCGCGTCCACGGCCATCATGCGCAACGTGCCGACCGAGATGGGCGTCTGCATGCTGTCGCATGTGCCCACGCCAACGCCTGCCTCAAGCTCCTTCACCGTGGTGCGCAGCATCAGCACCGTCTTCACACCCGAGCCAGGGTCGTCGCATCCAATCCCATGGTGGGCGAGCGCGGCAAGCGCGTCCACGCGCATTTGCGCCGGCGTTCGCTCGTCGCCGGGCGTGAGTCGCTTGGCGCGCATCGCGGCCGACACTTGCTTGTCGAGCCACGCCCGCAGGTGCCCCGCGGAGGCCGGATCCAGCAGTCCCTGAACCACGGTCATGCCGTTGGCATCGTCAAACAGCGTGAGGCAGCGCTGCGCGTACAGCCGACGATCGCGTTCGAACAAGCCTTCCGCGTCGTTGAGGGTCACCTCTCGCGCGCACACGCGCTTAAGGTCGTAGAACTTGAGGCGATGGGCCATCCGGAGCAGCGCGAGCTCAACGTCCGGACCCGCCCCTAACGTGTCGAGGGTCGCGGTCACCAGTTGGGCCTTATCAATGGCGAGAGTTCCCTCGCGCACTGCTTGGGCGACCAGCAAGCGTGGTTGCGGAACTCCGGCTCCGGGAACTTCTCCCACCGGCGCGTCAGCCGCTGGCAAATCCGCAGGCGACACATCATCAGAACCCGCATCAGCGTCGGCCCTAGCCAAGGCGACGCCAACGTCGATGAGTTGCTGGGCGGCGGACTGCGAGGTGCCAAGAGAGTCGGCGATCATCTGCTTGGCGTTGCGAAAACCAGACGCGCGCGCGACGTTGCTGGGCCCGGGATCCGCAAGGGTGTCTTGGTAGATGGCGCCTGCGACCTCTGCCGCGAGAACATCTAGCGCCTTGCGAGCGGCGCCGATTGCGCCCTGGATTTCAAACAGACGGGCCCGGCCAACGCGCGGCAGATCCGCGCCGTCGAGCGCGCAAACGGCGGCCGAAAGCTCACCGAATTGCTGCGTCTGAAAGGTCATGACTTCAGTCAAACAGAAGGGTCTGACACAAAGTCCACAAACGGGAAAACTGTGGATAACTTTCAGAAATCAGCTGTGCCGCACCGTCTTCGTCGCGCTTCCCTGCTCGCGCGGGCGCACCACCAGGAGGTCGATATTCACGTGGTGCGGCCGCCCAACCATCCAGCCAATAGCGTCGGCGATATCCTCCGCTACCAGGGGTTTTATGCCGTTGTAGACCGCGGCCGCGCGCTCGGAATCGCCGCCAAAGCGATTGAGTGCGAACTCCTCGGTCGCCACCATGCCGGGCGCAATCTCCATCACGCGAACGCCAAGTCCAGTGAGTTCAAGTCGCAAGGTCTTCGCCATCGCCGCCTCCGCGGACTTCGCCGCGACGTAGCCGCCGCCGCGCTCATACGCCTCATGCCCGGCGGTGGACGTCACGATCATCACGTCGCCGCGCCCCGACTCAATGAGCAGCGGCAGCAGCGCTTGCGTCACGCGCACGGTCCCCACCACGTTGAGCTCGTATTGCGCGGTCCACGCCTCGAGCGGCGCGTCGGCGATCAGGTCCAGTCCCACGGCGCCGCCCGCGTTGTTGACGAGCAAGTTGACTCCCCCGCGCGCGCGCCACGTGGTCCGCGAGCGCGGCCACTTCGCCATCGGACGTGACGTCAGCCGCAAACACGTCGCAACCTGTCTCGCGCGCGAGCTCGGTGAGCCGCCCAACCCGCCGCGCAACGGCGGTGACGTGCCAGCCGTCGGCGACCAAGCGTCGGACCGTTGCCGCCCCAATGCCCGACGAAGCCCCCGTCACCACTGCGCGCAACTCGCCCATCCGCTACTCCTTGTTCGTCACCAATCTATGTTCGTCACCAATCTATGGGGCAAGTATCGCGTCAAGGTCCAGTCGCCCGTCGCTCGTTTGCCCGACGCTGACCGCGGCCGTCACTGCCGCCACAGGTAGGGCGCCATACAGGTGGGGAAAGATCTCGCCCGATTCGGCTGCCGGCTCGTTGATGAGGAGCGCGCCCACGCGCGCCGGGTCGATCACGAGCAGCATGACGTCGCCGCGCCCGCGATAGAAGGTGTCGGCGACGCCGCGCAATTGGTTCAGGTGACACATGTGGATGAAGCCGACCTGGTCCAACGAGAGGCCAAGGGTCGATTCGCGGTACTCGCCGGTGGCGAAGGCCGCGGCCCATTCGTCGGCGAGCGCGAGGTGGAAGACGCGATTTTCCGCCGTGTCGAGGCTATCCATCTTGCGTGTCTCTGAGGAGGGGGTCTCTGGCCTTGTGCCACCACGAGCGCGTGTGCACGGCAAGTGGGTCGGGGTCGTTCGCACGCCGCGCGTCCTCGAGAACGAGGGACCCAACCGCGAGGTCTATCGCCGCGTTCGGGTAGCGCAGGGTGACGGTCGGCGGGCGGTGCAGCGGGTCAAGGCGGAAGTCGATGAGGATGTCATTCGCGAGCGTCATGGCTCGGTCAAGAAGCTGCTCGCGACCGCCGTCGGCCTCGGTCTCGGCGATCACGCGCCATGATGTGTGGCCCCTGGTAAACCGCGTATCCGGCATCGTTGAGGCGCGCGACAGTTGGCAGAGGGATTGGCCCCACTTCCAGCGCCAGTTCGATGCGCTCCATGGTGACCATTGTGGGCTTTGCGCCGAGGTTTGGCTAGGTTGTGGGCTCGACGCGGCACTGGCCGGCGAGGTCGCAGTCGACGAGGCGCGAGCGCGGGTCGTAGATGGTGAGGGCCACCGGGTTCGACGCGGAGTTGATGGTCGTGTCGAAGTCTTGCCACGGGCCGCCATTGATGCGGAATTCGCCGGTCCACGTTGTGGTCAGCGCGACGTTAGCGGCGTCCGGCGCGTGCGGGTAGGTATGCGTCAGGGTCGCGTTGGGATACGGCCGCCCGGGATCGGTGGTCGCGGTGTGGCTGCCGTCTCCCCATTGCCAGTTGTAGCCCGACGCTGTGGCCCGGATATCTACCGCCGCGCCTAAGAGGGTGGCCGCGTGGAGCCGAGGGGCATCGGCGGCCATCGCGACGGTGGGGACGGTGGCGATGACCCAGCCGGTATTGGGTTGGAGCGCGATGTCCGAGGGCTGGGGCTTGAGCTGCGTCCACTCGCGCTCGATCGCGGCGAGGAGTGGGGCGTCGTTGGGGCAGAAGTAGTCGTTGATCACCTCCATGGACCAAGTCCATGTGCCGTCGCATCTTGCGTGCGCAACCACAGTGGGACTTGCGCTTCGAGCCGTCGAGGCAGAACTGCACGATCGGGTCGTTGTTGGGGCACGTGGGGCTGAGGTCGAGCGATCTGCGTCGGTTGACGCTGCGCAGCGGGCGGCGCGGACGTATTCGGTTGGTGGGCCGTTGCTTGATGAGGCGATGTCTGCGCCGTGCGCCGCGAGCCACGTGTCCTGCTGAAGCGCATCGACGTAATAGGCGGTCGTCGGTACTCGAGCGTGCCATCGAAGTCGGGTGGCCGTCGCGATCGTCGCTGGCGCAGCCGCGAAGACCGCCGACGACGCAGCGCGACCGCGACGACGTGATCGGAGATCTCGCCGGCATCGACTACTTGACCCCGAGCACGACCCAGTGACCCGCCAAACCCGTCCTGAGGACAATTCCATGTTGCACCTGTCCGACGCTCGGCGCTCGACGAGTCTCCGGCGTTGCGTCGTCCTCGCGTCGATCGCGTCGGCGAAGCGGCCGAACGTACGTGAAGCCGTCGTCGCTTCAGCATTCGCTCGCGTCGCGGTTGCGAGTCGACGACGATCTCGCCGCCCTCGCAACTCGCATGCCGTGCATCCGCGATATCCGCGGCACTTCGCAGACCCGTCTGCGCAATAGTCGCACTCCGGCCCGCTCAAGCGCATCCCACAGCGCGGTGTCGCCGGTCTGGAACATCTCGCCGTACAGCTCCACGAAGAACTCCGCAGTCACGATCGCCCCCTCAAGATCCGGCGATAGTCGCGCCCTCGCGGCATCAGCGCCAACAAAGCAGCAGTCCCAGTCAGCGAAGGCGAAGGCGACGGCGAAGCCGGAGCACTCCGAAGTCAGGCACGCCAGCACTCGGCGACTCGGTCACCACCGGCTCGCGCCCCGGCGTGCACGCCGCGAGCACCAGCACGGCGGCGCACACAACCGCCGCGCCGAAGATGCGCCACTTGTCCATACGGTTCCCCCCTTGTTGGCCCGCATCACGAACGGACCCATCAGGTATCAGCACCCTAGCGCCGACGCCCCAGAGCCCGCACCCCGAGCACCTCAGCCTGTGGAAAACCTCCGCCGCCCCACCCCAGGCACAAACTTCCCCGTTCGCGCCGCGTACTCCGCATACCCCGGATAGGCGGCAATCAGGAACCGCTCCTCGACCCGCCCCTTGAATTCAAAGAACACCGCAAGTACCAGCACAGACACGTAACTCCACAGCGCGCCGGACCCAATCGCGAGCCCCAAACAGATCAGCACGAGCGACGTGTACATAGGGTGCCGCGCAAGCCGATACGGCCCCGCTGCGACGAGTCCGGCCCCATTCGGCACCGGCATCGGCGTGAGCGCGCGCCCCAAAAAACGCCCGGACCACCACACTCCCGCGCCGCCAACCACCACCAAAGCAATACCCAAGTGGCAAACTGGCAAACAGCGTCGGGCCTGGTAAAATGGCAGTTACGGCAACGCACAGGAACAACAGCCCCTGCACGGCGACAAGCCAAGCCCCGCGCCCACGCACCTCGTCACGGATCGAATCCACGCGCCAAGGCTATGCCCACAGAGAAATCAGAAAAAGTTTCGATTCCCACTTGCGTTCCCCTCGGTAGTGGGAGTTATAGTTATCGAACGCGACGCGCGCGATGCCATCACCCCCCGAGGCCTCGTGCGCGTCGCTCTTTATTTGCCCCGCCATCGCGCGGGGTTTTTTGTGCCCTGCACCCCGCTCGGTAAGCGAGGATCGCTCCGCGGGGTCACACTGGAGACATGGCGGAGATTCTGCTTTTCCACCACGCGTACGGCCTCACCGATGGCCTCCGCGGACTCGCCGCGCGGCTCACCGCGGACGGCCACACCGTTCACTGCCCCGATTGCTACGCGGGCGTCACCTTCCGCCGCCTCGACGACGGCGTGCGGCACGCGCAGAAGATCGGCCACGACGCCGTAGAAGAGGTTGCCCGACGCTCCGCTCGCGAATTCCCCAGCGCTGACGTTGTCATGGGGTTCAGTTTGGGCACCATGCCGGCGCAGATCCTCGCGCAAGACTTGCGGCGCGTGCGCGGGTGCCTCCTCATGGGCGGCGCGTTGCCGCCCAAGGCGCTCGGCGGCATGTGGCGATCCAACGTCGCGCTCGAGATCCACCTCGCGGACCCCGACGAATGGGTGGACCAGGTGGAGCTCGACAGCCTGCTCTATCACGCCCCCCAGGCCCACGTGTATCGCTACAACAACAAGGGTCACCTCTTCGTAGACCCCTGCAGCAAGGACTACGACGCCGACGCTGCGGACAAGTTCGAGGAGCGGCTTGAGGCCTGGCTAGAAGACCTCGACGAGCAATCCGCCGAGAGCCAGCTCGCCGGGCACCGCCTCTAGCGCCACCGCGCGAACGCCCACGCGCTCAAAGGTCACGGAATCGAAACGATTTTCTGTTTCCCGCAACGGCGCGCCCGCCCAGTTCGTTCGCTAGCAGCGACCCACTTACACTGGGCCGCGGCGTCGGCGCCGCCGCCGCCCCATAAGCCCCGCTTTCGAGGAGCCTCCATGCAGGTCCGCCACGCCATCGCCGTCGTCACGGTCGCAGCCTTCGCACTCACCCTGAGCGCGTGCACGAGCGATGCCCCCGCCGATCCCACGGGCGGCGCGCCAACCCCCGCGCCCACCACGACAGCCGGCGCCGCGCCAACCGCCGACGCGTCGAAGCCGCACGGCGAGATCCGCGCCATTCAGCCCGGGTTCGACCTTGCCAACGTCTCCAACGCGCTCCGCTCTGGCTTCCCCAGTTACGCCCAGATGTCGGATGACCAGATCGAGGTCATCCTCAACGCCGCGTGTGACGCGATGGACGAAAAGGGAATTCCGCAGGCGGGCGCTGACGCGATCCAGACCTACGGCATCGACACGTATGACGCCGCATTCAGCGTCTCCGCCGGGATTCAGCTTTACTGCCCCGAGTACAAGGCGTTCCTGAGCGGAGACGGCAGCTCCAAGGGCTAGGCGCGCAGCGCCCACGGCTCCCATCGGGCGCCCTTGTGGCGCCGCGCCGCCTTCAGTGCGTCAATATCGGAGCGACGAAGCGCCCCACGGGGGGTTCGCCGACCCGCGCCAGCCTTCGCCGTCGGACCACGTGACGTTCAGGTCGCGCCGCGTCAGCTCTTCTTGAAAGTTGCCCTGAACCACGGCAAACACGAACCGCTCAAGGGTCTGGGCCAGTTTCCTCGAGGTCTTCGTCGCACGCGTCGCATCCGCACTGCGGAAATCGCTCCAACCCGGCGGCCCCTGCACGCACCTCTACCTGGGGAAACGCCGTTTCGATGATGACGAGCGGTGCGGCCTCAGGGTTGCGGGGCGTGAGCCGCGTCACCGCCAGGGGCTCATGCGAAGACACCACGTCCACCTCGTAGGCCTTCGTGATGTGCGTGACGAGCGCGCGAGACACATCCAGCAAGGGCGCGAATCGCGCGGGGTGCCGCGTCACCGAATAGGTGTCCTCTGGCGGGTGACCCATGCCCCAGCGTCGGCCGTAGGAAATATCCGCGCCGTCGTCGTCGACGAACGTCGCGGACTCCACCGTTGGCCGCTCATAAAGCATCCCCAAAGCGTACGGTGGAGACCATGGCTTCCAAGGTTGGCAACATCGTGTTCTATGCAAACGACCCCATTGCGCTCAGCGCATTCTGGGCGGGCGTCTACGGCGTGAAGCCGGCGACGTTCGACGGCGAACTCCGCGAGGAGCTACTCGCAACTGGCCTCACGGACGAGGATCTCGCGCACCGCGGCCTCGTCGAAGATCCAGAGGGCGGGAGCCCGCGCCTCTTCTTCCATCACGCGGAGGGCCCCAAGGCGGGCCGCAATCGCATCCACCTCGACATCCAGGCGACGCCCGGCCGGCGTCCCACGCACGAGGAGTTGGACGCGGAGCGCGACCGGCTCGTCGCGCTGGGCGCGAGCGTGGTGCGGCTCGTTGACCAGGACTGGGGGCCGTGGCCCGAGCACTACTACCAAATGCGCGATCCCGAAGGCAACGAGTTCTGCCTCCAGTAACGCGAGTTAGGCGCGTGGGGCGAGCGGCTCCGTGACGTCGGCGACCTGCGCGCCGAGCACCTCAACGAGCTGCTCCGTCGCCACCGTCGCGGCGAGGCCGTGCGCGCCAGCCCCAATGCTCACGGGGCCTTCGCGCTGAACGATCAGAGCGTCGGCGATCACGGGCCACGCGGTCGAGGACCCGAACGGCGTGATGGTGCCGCGCTCGTAGCCCGTGACCTCGCGCGCCACCTCCTTGTCCGGCATCGACAGCCGGCTCACGCCCAGCAGCGCGCGCAGCTTGGGCCAGCTGATCTCGCGATCGCCGGGCACCAGCACAAACAGGAAGTCGCCCTCGCCTCGCCGCACCACGAGCGTCTTGAGGATGTGCCGCGGCTCAAGCCCGCGCGCGGCCGCGGCTTCCTCGAGCGAGTTCACGGGCCCGTGTTCCGTGAGCACAAAATCAATGCCCGACGCTTCCAGGGCTTCAGTTGCCGCGGTCACCTTGGTCATGGGTTGAACCTATCGCGCGTCGGCAGGTCACGATTGAGCGGCGAGCGGTCACGAAAGCGTCACGCCAGGTCTGGTTGGATATTCATGGGCACTAGCGTCAGCGCTATGGACGCCTCGGGGAGCACGCGATGGGAGTCGGCACGCCGCGCTGGCGGCTGGCTCGCGCACCCCGTCTCGGTCGTCGCCCTCGTGGTGATGATCCTCAACGATCACGTCCTCAAGCAGACATACGGCACGTGGTGGACAGGCAAGCTGTCCGACGCTGCCGGCCTCGTCTTCTTCCCGGCGCTCCTTGGGTTCGTGGTTGCGGTTGTGGCACCCCGGTTGGGGTGGCGCACTACGGTCGCGGTAGCACTGGGGGCCACCGCGGCCGGGTTCGCATGGGTGAAGGTGACGTCGGGCGGTGCCGCCGCTGCGTCGGACTTGCTGAGCAGCCTCACCGGACCCGGCATCATCCGCGAGGACGCCACCGACCTACTGGCTCTCCCGTTCCTCGCCATTGCTGCTCTCGTGGCGCAAAGGCCGGCGCGCGCGCGGCGCGTGGAAGGTCGCGCTCGTCTTGCCAGTGGCCGTGCTCGCGACGGCAGCTACGACCGCACCCTATAACTAGGCCAACGGCGTGATGACGGTCCAGTCTGTCGACGGGCAGGTGGTCGCCGGGGACGGCGAGATGTGGGACTACGAGCCGACGCCGAGCTCGTGGTGGGCGAGTACGGCCGGTGCGCATTTCGAGGAGGTGCCAGTGAGCATGGTCCGCGCTAACGACTCCGGCGCCCAAATTGCATGCCTCGAGTGGAGCCGCAGCGTTTGCTACCGCGCGTATGCGGGTCATCTCGGCGTGGAGCGCACTGACAACGCAGGCGCCACGTGGAAAGTCGACTGGGAAGTCCTTCCCGTTCAGCAGGCAGCCCTCGTCAAGGAATACGACCTCTACGACGTCGACGGCGGCGCCGCACATCCTGAGCTCGTCGAAACTCGAGAGGTCGCGATCATCGGCGATGCGTCTGAGTACTACGTCTATGCCGCCAATGGCGTCGACGGCGTCTCGATGCGCTCTCCGGACGGCACGTGGGATCGCATCGGAAGTCCCGGGTACCAAGAATGGAAGTCCGCCCCCGCCCTGGCGCCGTTGCTCACGCCTGCGGAGTACAAAAGCCAACTCCTGACCCAACTCGTATTCGCGATGGGCCTCTTGACAGCAACGCTCGCAATCGGAGGCGTGGTCGCTCTTAACTCGAACGCACCTCGCGCCGCGCGCATCTGGTGGAAGATCGGCGCGTGGGCAAGCGTGGTCGCTTGGGCCGCCTTGTACAGCAGCGTCGACGGGGTTGCCGAGTTCCTCGCTGACCCACTTCCGATCGCGCTTCCCGGCAACGCCTTCGCGTTGAGTTTGAGTGTCGTTTGTTCGCTGATCATGGCGCTTGCCATGTTCACTGCGAGCCCGAACAAGGGATTCGCGGGTATCGCCGCGAGCATCGGCCTGGCGGTGGTTGCCGCGTCATGTGCGAACGCACTCAACGTGAACTTCCGCACTCAAGTCTTGGCAGGCCTGTTGCTCTCACTGGTCCTTGCCACAGCAACTGCCATTGTGTTCTTCCGCTGGCTCAAACGCTCGCCAGAGCCTCCGCAGCCGCCTCGGTCGCGTTAGTCACGACGTCAGAACGTAAACCGGCCTAGCCCTCGCGCCCCAAGTAAGGCGTCGGCTGGCCGCTTGGCCCGTCCGGCCCGTTGAAGCCAAGCCGGCAGATGCCGCGCACCGCGGAGACGAACCACTCGGAGATCATCTCGTCGAGTTCACCCTGGATGCCCGAGTACGCGACGATCAGGCCGTCGCGCAGGATGCCACCGGGGAAGCTGATGTCGCCCGCGCTGTACAGGTGCGGCGCGTGAGCGCGCAGATACGACGTGTCGTGGCCCGTGCGCTTCACGAGCTTCGCCTTCGCTGTCGCGTACCCGAGCGTGACCTCGTTCGGCTCGCCCGCGTGGGCGGTGAAGAGAATCGAAAACTCGGCAGCAGAGGGGTCTAGCACCACCAGATTGCCGCTTGGGCCGTTCGCCACACCAACCTGCTGCGGCCTGCGCGATCGCGGGCTCAATGACGGACCATGCCGTGGCACAGATCTCGCGAGAAATTCCGGTGAACACTGCGCCTCCTGAACGACGTGGGCCCCCTCAAGGAAGGGCGACCGTCGCCGTTGACCGCCGCCCCCGCCCTATAGCCTAACCCCCCTTACCAGGTGGTAAAAGTGACGCTAGTATGAGTGCGGCGGATGACCCGCTCGAGTCCCACTGATGATTGGTCCGCCGTTGCCCGCCCGCGAAGACTCCCCCGCTGTCACGGCCGGCACTCCGGAAGTCATCGTGACCGCAACGCCCGGGCTCGCCGAGGTCGCCGTCTTCTCGAGCGAAACGGAAGTGGACGGCCAAGCGCCACCGATGCCACACCGTCGGGCCGTGTGGTCTTTGATAGTGCTCGCGTGCGCGGCCTTCGTCTTCTCCACCAACGAGACGT
>CAVWSW010000010.1:0-489589 GCA_963757685.1 uncultured Actinomycetota bacterium
TTCGCGGTTCGCCGCCCGCGCGGCGGCCAGGTCCTGGGTGCGTTCCTCGAGTTGCAGACGAAGGTCGACGGCTTGTTGTTCGAGGTTGGTGATCTTCACCTGGAGTTGGTCGATATCGGCCGGGGCGCCGAGTCCTGATTCGTGCCAGGCTTTCTCGCCGATATCGTGTGAGAGTCGTTTCTCCAGTTGACGGATCCTCGCGGTGAGCCGGTTGGTGCGTTCCTGCGCGGCGAGCAGGTCCGCCTGCAGCGAAGCCCGGCTGACCGTCGGCCCGGCGCCGGGGGTGATGGGTGCTTCGGCCTCGGCGGCGTGAACCTGCGCGAGCAGGTCTCGGTGCCGGTAGAGGAAGGTGCGGTCGATGCCGGCGTGCCGGGCGATGCCGCTGACGGTGACTTCCCCGCCGTTGCCGGTGGTGTCGCGGAGGGCTTTGAGGACGCGTTCGCGGCGTCGGGTGGTGTCGGCTCGTCGTCCGGCTGTCATTGCTGCGGTCTGGGCGGTTGTCATGGGGTGTGCTCCCGGGTTGGGTCGGGCATCGGTGGTGGGCCTGCCGATGGTGGGCATGCCGAGCGCGGTGCCGCGGTGCCGGCGGACCGCGGCGACGGCGTCTTCGATTTGGGCGCGGTCGCTCGGGGTGAGTTCGTCAAGATCGGTGGTGATCCGGGTGATCAGCCGGCGGATCCGGGTGATCTCCTCCGTCGGATGGGGTGGCCTCAGCGCGTGCCCAGTCGTCAATGTCTCTGCTGGACAACAGCTTTTCCCGGTTGCGGAGTAGGTCGTCGAGGTAGGCGTGCAGGTCGGGCAGGTAGGACACATCGGTGCGGAAGTGGTCGCAACCGGCGCAACGGAACCGGTAGGGGCAGGCGTGACCGCCGGCCTTCACGTTGGACGGTTCGGTGCAGACCCCAAACGGCACGACCACTTCACCGAGCATTCGGCGGGTGTGCTGGGAGTCCAGCAGCGCTTGGGCCTGCCGCCAGATCCGGTTGCCGTGCCGGTCGAACTGCATCGCCGCGACCCGGTCGACGGCCTCCCGGCGCCGGGTCTGACCGACCTGGTAGTAGCCCTTGGTGGTGTCGAGTTTTCGGTGATCCATCAACTCCCGCAGCACATCGATGCCGACCCCGGCGTCGGCGTGCCGTTGGGCGTAGGTTATCTCCCCTGGATCCGGGGTATTGCCTGGTCGGAAGGCATCTTCGGTGTCGAGGCACGTGAGGAACGGTGAGGCACGGGGTGAGCGACGTGGCCCGAGCGCCCGGTCAGGTAGCTGTTTGGTCGTCACCGGTTGGTGTCCCTGATTACTCGTCGGAGGCTTTCTCGGGCGGCGGTCAGGTCGTCTTCGAGTTGCGCGATGCGGCGTTGGGCGGTGTCGGCCTCGGTTGCGCGGGCGTCGCGTTCGGCGAGGTACTGGCGGTTCGCGGCTTCCAACGCGGCGACCCGTGCGATGAGTTCGGCTCGGTCGGGTTGTTCGATCTCGGCTCCGAGTTGCAGCCGCAGTCGGCCCCGTAGTCTGTCGAGATCTGTTCTTAGCCGGTGGATCTCGTGTCGAGCGACGGCGAGGTCGGTGCGCAGGCCGGCGGATGTGACCGACGGCTGGTGGCCGGTGCGGGTGTCGGCCGCGGCGGGTGGGTCGTCGGTGGATTGGCGTTGGCGGGCGGCGTCGAGGTGTTCTCGGATGCCGTCGGCGTAGACGAGCCAGGTGGACACGCCGGCGGCGGCGGCGACCGCGGCGGCGGTGATGGGTTGCCCGTCGCTCTCCATGGTGTTCATGGTTTGCAGGACTCGGCGGCGTTTGTCGTTGCTGTCCTTGGCTCGGGCCGCTTTCAGCGCTGCGGTGCGGTTCGTCATGGTGGTCATCCGGTCTGGGTGGAGGGTGGCGGGTTCACGGTCAGTGGTAGCCGCCGGCCGGCCCGGGCCCGGCGCAGCAGGCGGCTGGCCTGTTCGACCTCTGCGCGTTCGTCGGATCCGAGTTCGGACAGCCGGTGGTGCATGATGTCGGAGACCGTGGTGAAGGCGTCGATCTGCGCGGCGAGGTTTGCGGTCACGTAGTCGGCGGCGCCGATCGCGCGGGCGGTTTCCAGGTCGGCGCGGAGGCTGGCGATGTGCTCCTGCAGGGCTGGTAGGTAGGAGGGGTCCGGTCGGTAGAAGCCGCAGCCGGCGCATTGGAAACGGATCGGGCAGGCACCGCCGCCGGCGGTCACGTTCGACGGTTCGGTGCAGTTGCCGAACGGCACGGACACCGATGCCCGTTGGTAGGCAGTGGGACTGGTGAACGGGGCGGGGTTTCCGTTGGCGTCGGTGGCCAGTGATCCGACGGAGCGGATGGCTTGTTGTTTGCGTTTGAGACTGATTCGGTAGTAGCCCATCGTGGTCGTTATCGAGACGTGGTCCATGAGCTCTTTGAGCACGTCGACGGGTACTCCACTGTCGGCGTGTCTTTGAGCGTAGGAGTGGCGCAGTGCGTATGGCGTCACGTGGGACCGGTCGAACGGGGCCGGCTGTCCGTCGGGTCCGAGTAGTTCGCCGTCGATCCTCTCGATCTTGTGGACCCAGACCTTGAATGCCCGTCCGACGGAGCTGGTGGTCAGATGCCCGTGCCCCTGTTTGGCCCGTAGCTGCGGGCTCGGGAACAGCCAGTCACGCAGCGCCGGTGGGGCGGGTAGCAGTGCGCGCTGCTGTTGCCAGGCCATCACGACTTGGGCGGTCGCGGCGGTGATCGGCAGCCGGCGGCGGAGCCGTCCCGCTTTGTGGTTGTCGTAGATGAGGTTGTGCTGGCCGTCGATGATTTCCAGGCAGTCGATGTGCAGGCTGACGACTTCCCCTGGGCGCCGGCCGGTGTCGCGCAGGAGCTGATAGATGGTGCGGTGCATTCGTTGCAGGTCGTCGGGGGTAATGAAGCCGGCCCCTGCGGCTGGGCCCAGTAGCGGCAGGTTGTCGTCGAGTTGGCGGATCACCGTGTCGGGGAGGGCCTTGCCCAGTTCGTCCTCGTTGGGCTCGTCGGTCACCCGGTGGCGGCGGCGGGCCGGGCGGAATTGGTCGGGGACCTGGGCCAGCAGACCGGTGGCCCGGCCATGTTCGATGACCTCGCAGAGGAGGTAGAGCAGCAGAGTGCGACGGCTCGCCGAGTACACACTGCCGTCGGCCCGTCGCAGGTCGGAGATGGTGTCGATGATGCGGGTGAAGTCGGCGGCACCCAGCTGGGTCGGGTCCACCCGGCCGGCGGCGGTCAGGGTCTGGGAGGCGGCCCGGCAGGCGCGCACCGTCTCGCGGAGCCGCTGCAGGTAGGGCCGGGTGGTGCGGGCCCAGTCCTTGACCGACTCCCGCAGCCACGGCAGCTCGACGGGCCGGAAATCGACGACTCCCTGGGTCGCCGGCCAGCGACGTGATCCGTTGGCGTGCAGGCCCAGCAGCGCCACCTGCCAGAGGTCACCGGCGAACGGGTCCGCACCGGTGTGCTGGACCCAGGCCCGGTCCAGGTGCCGACGCAGGTCGGTGAACAACGCACGGGTCGTCGAGTTGTATTGCACGCCACCGCTTTCGCAGACCGCTTCCGGGTTGGCCTCGCGCACCGAGGCCGCCCCGGTGAGCCTGCTGAGCAGGATCCGCACCTGCGTCGGATCGATCGGCAGCGGGGACAGGTCACGTTGTTGCAACGCGTAGAGCACCTCGACGCCCATCAACTCGGGCAGCCCGGCCAGGCAGAACTGATGCCCCCCGAGCCGGGGCTGCGCCGCGGCCACCCACCCGGCCAGCCCACCGTCCGACCTTCGATCCGGATCTGTTCGCAGGTAACGCTTGTCGTGGAAACGGCAGAGCCCGCGGCGGGCGAGCTGCTCGCGGGCGCAGCCAGCGACCAGGCAGTCCTGGGCGCGTGGGAACGGTCGGGCCCGGGCGGCGAAATCGGCCACGGACTCGGTCGACCCGGGACGCCGCCAGGCGTGTTCGTGCCGTAAACACAACCCGGAGCAGTGCAACTCGCTCTCGCAACCCGGCACCGCGCAACGCCCCGTAGGCAGCAGCGGGCGGAGGGGATGCCGGGGCGGGTCGGCGTCGTAGTCCTCCCAACTGAGCCCGGCGCCGGTGCGGGCCCGCCGGCACCCGTCGCAGCGTCCGTGCGGCCGGCGGGTCGCGGTCGGGCAGCCCGGGGTCCGGCACGGCCACGCCGCGGTCCGGTCGCTGTGCAGATCACCGGTGAACAGTTTCGCGTTGACGTCCCATTCCCCCGGCCGCCACACCGGATCCAGGTGGGCCCGCAACCAGTCCAACCAGCCGGCCCCGCCGGGGTCTTCGGTTCCCGCCGGGCCGCCGGTCCCGGCCGGGGATGCCGATCAGTTGCGGAGCGGGCCCGGTCATCGGTACTGCTCCCCGGCCGCGACGGCCGTGACCGCGCGGCGTTTGTCCTCGTCCCTGGCGTGCAGGTAAACCGTCGTAGATGCCAACGACACGTGACCCAGAAGTGCTCGCACGACATCGATGTCGACACCGGCGCGGATCCAGTTGGTGGCCGCGGTGTGCCGCAGCATGTGCGGGCGGACCGGGAAGCCGCACTCCCCGGCCACCCGGTCGAAGAAACGTTTCGCCGCCCGGTAATTCATCGGCGCACCGAGCGGCTCGTGGTAGAGGTTGACCAGCACCATGTCGTTGCCGTTCTCACCGACGGTCTGGGCGCGCTCGTACTGGTAATCGGCGTAAGCGGCGAGCGCCGCGTCGCTGGCCGGCACCGAGCGGGGGAACCGGGACTTGGCCAACGCACCGTTCGGGTTCGCCCGGTGCCGGACGTGGACATGGGCACCTACCGTGGCGCATCCCAGACCGCGGGAGTCCGGCAGCAGGTGCATGTCGCATCTGCGCAACCCGAGGGCCTCACCGATACGAAGGCCGGTGTGCAGCAACAGGATCACCAGGAACCGCTCCCGCGGCCGGCGGCAGCAGGCCAGTACCACCGCGGTCTGCTCCGCGGAAAGCGCTTCAGGGAAGGGTGTTTCGGCTCTCGCCTTGAGTGAGCGGGCGCGCACCGCACGGAACTGCCCGGACTCGCCGGTGTCGAAGCCCGGCGGGGTGAAACGCAACCACCGCGGCTCGGAGAGCCGTTCGGCGACGATCGGCTCGACCAGCCCGGTCCGCGCGCAGAACCGGAGGAATTCACACACCGCGGTCAGCACGGCGTTGACCGTCGAGCCGGACCGGATCCGACCGCCCCGGCCCGGGCAGAGCTCGAGCCACCGTTTGAACCGAGCCAGATCCGGTAGGCCGATCCGCCCCAATTCACTCCCTGGGCCTGGCACCAGCCCAGGAACAGCGCCACCCGCCCGGCGTAGGCCCGGATCGTGTGCGGCGACCGCGTGGCGCCCTGCAGGCACCGCAGGAAGTCGCTGGCCTCCCGGTGCAGTAGCAACTCCGCGTCGAGCACCACCCACAACTCGCTGCCGTCCACCGGCGACACCGCACGCTCGGCCTGGAACACAGAACTCATCGAATCTGTCACCGGCCGAACGTAACTCGGGGTACCGACAGAGGTTCGAATACTTGTCAGGCACGTGAGCTTTCGCCCCGAAACGCACGTCCCTCAGACGGCAACGGCAGGGGAGATAACGTAGGTATGCCGAAACGCATAGGGGTAGATCCTTTTCCGGTCGAACGGCCGACGTTGCCCGTCGTGATCGACCGTGTCGTCCAGGAGCTCGGGGATGCGGTCGTCGACCCAGTCCCGGATCCCGGCGGCCAAGGTCGTCGGGGCGAGGTAGGGGTTCGGAACACCCAGGACACGGGCCGGGAAGAGGTAACGGTCCCGCGGGTCGCCGCTGGTCAGATCGGCCCGCACCTGTTGCCAGTCGGAAAGGGCCTGCGCGGTTGCTGCGGTGACCGGGAGCCGGCGGTTTCGTCTCCCGATCTTGTGGTTGTCCCAGATCAACAGGGATACCGTCGGCAGCGTGTTCCAGGCATTCCACGCGCAGGCTGCAGACCTCCCCGGGACGACGACCCGTGTCGCGCAGCACGATGTAAAGGGTCCGGAACATCAGGTCCATCTGCTCCGGGTCCACCCCCGGTAGCTGACCGGGCACCGCAACAGATGCACGATCGGGCTCTACAAGACCGAATGCACCCGGGCCGGGTCACCGTTCCGGACCGGTCCGTTCGCCCGGCTAAGCGACATCGAGCAGGCCACCAGCTCCTGGGTGGCCTGGTACAACAACGACCGGCTGATGCACCGCCTCGGCCGGCGCCCACCGGTCGAGCACGAGGCCAACTACTTCGCTCGAATCCGTGACGACCAACCGGTCGCTCACATAACGAAGGGTGCACCGAACCCGGGGTGGTTCAGTGGACCCATGCACAACGTGGGCCTACGCCCACCCCATGGTTGCGCTCAACCGACCGAGCAGGCCACTGTCGCCCACAGAACCAGCCCCAGCGTTGCGGGTAACAAGGCCACCACCAACGCAGCAGCGGAACACACCAGCGTCCGTGCCGCGGCACCACGGTGCGCGGGTGCAGCAGCCAAATGAGCGAGCCGGCGGCCCACCGCCTGGTTGGCCATCGCGATCCCCTCACGGCCGGTGGCGCGGCCGACAGCACTCGCAGCGCATCGGCCACTGCTGCGGACCCGCACCGACGGACCGCCGCTTCATCGGCGGCCAGTTCAACCAGTTCCCGCATCGCACGGGGGGCTTCACGAAACAGCGGCACGACTTACGCAACTGTGGCCGCGGCGTCCACAACATCCAGCACCAAATGGTGACGACCACGCAGGTGGGCTTGTTCGTGTTCCAACGCCGCCGCCAGCGCGGCCGGCGGGAGCAAATCCCGGGCACCTCGTGACACCGCGACCACCCCGGGCCGGCCGGCCACACTCAAAGCGATCGGATCAGGATGATCCAGCCACACCACATTCGTCCCGGCCACCCGGTTCGAATCGGCGACGGTCATGAGGAACCGATACCGTTCCCGGCGCGTGCGACGCACCCTGGTCTGCCGGGCAGCGACCCAGCCAAGCCTGCCCACAATGGCGCTCAACGTGAGGGCACCCGCAACCGCCAGGGCGCTTTCCAGTTCCGGCACCGCCCCGTGATGAAGAGTGGACCAACAACTGTGCAGAGTCTCCAACAACTCGGCCACTCCGCCGTGCCCTGGTAAACCGAGTAGCACCACGCCGCCGATGCTGGTCGCGAACACACTGAATAGTCCGAACCAGCCAGGCGACGATGCTCACCCGCGGATCACCGTTGAACCTGAGAAGGACCAGCAGCGGCCGGTGTCCGCAGGTGGCCACGATCAGCGACCCGACCAGCAGCGCCGCCGCGATGATCATCGTGGACGTTTTCTGCGGCGGAGCCCGGACCTCAGCACCTTCGATTCGTCATCGGTGACGGTGCTGGCGAAATGCAGCAGAACCGCCTCCGGGTCGACGGACTCGTTCAGCACCTGACGGATCGCATCGGCGGCCGCCTCACCCCTGCTGAGGGTGGGCCGGTGGTCTTGTAGGTCGGCTCTTGTTGCCTTGGGTGACGGTGTAGCTGACCTCTTACTCCCCGGCGGTCGGTGCAGATTGCGCCGGGAGTCTACGGAACGACCACCGCCAGGGGTCAATCCGGTGGTCGGTCCGGCCATCTCGGTACATTCTGTTGCTGATGCGACAGCACCGGTTTACCGGCTGCATGCCAGGGTCACACCGAAAAGGTGAGCGACCGTATGCCCGGGGCGATGACGATGATCCGCATCAACCGCACCCCTGCATCTAGGGAGGCCGAGAATGGCAATGAAACGATTTCCCAATGTTCCGACCGGGACCGGTCTCTACCCGGTCATCGATGTTGACGGCCGTCTTCCCGCAATCCCGACCGACTTCATCGGAGCCAGCACGATCACCGTTTCAGTGGCCGGCGAGCCCAGCAGCTCGCCGGTTCTGGCGACCTGACCGATCGCGGCTTGAAGTTCCACCAGGGCGCCACCGACGCAAATGCAAATGCAACCGATGTTGCAGAATGGGCCATCGGCGAGGATGGTAATGAAATCTTCTGGGCCGAACCCCTCCGCAACAATGAACGCTCTTCGGGGAACTGATCTGAAGGATTGGTGACGCAGACTCTCAGCGAGTGGGGTGGTCCTGACTCCCTTGGCGCGGAAAGGGCAGATCAACCGGCGGATGCCGCGGTACCTGCCAGCAGCAGTTGCTGCACCTCATCGACGATGAGTCAAATCCGGGCGAAGGTCGGTCACGGTCGACCGCGAGTTGGTGGAACCCAGAAATTGATCTCGGCCCGCGCAAGACACCGATCGCCGCGGGCAGCAGTCTCGTGCAGCCCGGATCAGCCGTGGGTTGACGATCGGCGAACCGGGGAACTAGATATGGCGAATGGCGTCCATCGAGCCGACCCGCGAGCCTGGTCGCGGTGAACGACGGGCGGTCCCTCGCCTTTGACCAACGTGGCCGATCAGGCGCCGGGCGTGGGTAGTGGCTCGAGCACCCGGGAGGAGGTCTGACGTTCCCATGATCAGCTTGCCGCCCAACGACCCTGCAGTTCACGCCGAACCCGGAGCGCACACCGCCGGTCGGCTTGATCTGCCTACGGCCGGGCGCACGGGCAGAAACCCGGCGCAGGTCACCCGACGCGGCGTGGCGTTCGCGGCTCTTCTGCTGGTGATCGCCTTTGTGGGTTTGACCGCGATCTGGACGGGCTTGGGCCTGCTGGTGACGGGACCGCTCGCGGGCTCCTGGGTAGGCACCGTGGATCAGGATGTGGCCGGATTGCTCGTCGCCCAACGCACACCGGTGCTGGATAACTGGTCGCGTCTGGGCACGATGCCGGCAGATACCCGGGTCAAGATCATCGCCACGGCCATCATCGCGGCCGCCATGCTCGTCGGGTGGCGATCCTGGCGGGAGCCGATGCTGGTGTGCTCCGCGTTGATCCTGGAGGCCGCGGTGTTCATCACGGTGACCGGGATCGTGGGGCGCCCGCGGCCGGGTGTCGCCCAGCTCGACGAGGTGTCCGTTGACACCAGTTTCCCCTCGGGGCATGCCGCCGCGGCAGCGGCGTATTGCGCCATCGCCGTCGTGATCTTCGAACGCACCCGCAACCGCTGGGTCCGCGTGATCACGGTCCTCGTTGCGGTCGGGCTTCCGGTGATTGTCAGCATCTGCCGGATGTACCGCGGCGTGCATTACCTCACCGACGTCATCGCCGGCATCGGGCTCGGTGTGGCGTGCGTCGTCGCTGTCTACGCGATCATCCGACGCTGTCTCCCGCGGCCAGAATCGGAACTCCCCCGTTCGGCACCCGTGCAGTCACCGGGGCCGGATCCCCGGTGATGGTCACGATGATCGTCGTCCTACGGGTGCGGCGGCCGGCATTGTCGCGTTCGTCCTCTCGGCGGTGCGGGCGCTGCCGGACCCGATCGACCCGGCCCGGCAGGAGCGGGCCGTGCGTCGCCGGCTGGCCCGCCACCCCCGGCTACGACGGTTCCTGCGCCAGCGACTCGACCGCCGGACGGCGGGCGGCCTCGTGTTGACGGTGTCGCTGCTCGTGACGTTTGTTGTCGCCCTCCTTGTCGGTGCCGTCTTGGACATGATCGGCGGTTCCTTCGGGTTCGCGTCCCTCGACGGCGACGTCGCCCGCTGGGGTGTCGGGCATGCCGACTCGGCCAGCGTCGAGATCCTCACGGTGATCACCTATCTCGGCGACACGGTGGTCGTCGTGGCAGCACTGCTTGCTACGGGAGTGATCGACTTCCTGCGGCACCGCCGCGGCGAGGTGTTCGCGTTCCTGGCCGCCGTGATCATCGGCGAGAAGCTGATCGTCAACGGCCTGAAGGGAATCATCGGACGCGGGCGCCCCGACGTGCTGCAACTGATCGGTTGGGACGGCCCGTCCTTTCCGTCGGGGCACGCCGCGGCGGCAGCGGCCGCATGGCCTGCGATCGCGCTGGTCCTGGGACGTGGTTGCGGGCGACCGATCCGTGCCCTGCTGGCCGCGGGTGCCGCGCTGATCGCCATCGCGGTGGCGGCCAGTCGAGCACTGCTCGGAGTTCATTGGTTCACCGACATCGTCGCCGGCTTGGCGATTGGATACGGCTGGTTCCTGGTCTGTGCCGTGGTGTTCGGCGGTCGGGCCCAACACCTCGGTGACCCCCTTACGGACCGCCCGCAGGGCACCACGACCGCTCCTTATCAGGCCGCCGCGCCCTCATTTCGTTGGCGCAGGATCGGAACGCGGCAGGGCAGTGTTGCCGTAGCGGGCGCGGGCAATCCACGGCAGACCTGCCCAGAGCGTGACCAACAGCAACAACGTCGCGACTGCGGCCACGACGCCGGTTGCGGTGCCGGCGACCACGTCGAAGGTCAGCAGCACGACACCGACGATGGCGGCACCGAGCAGGAAAAGGCCGACGATCGCCAGCC
Organism: uncultured Actinomycetota bacterium; assembly: GCA_963757685.1. Lineage (GTDB taxonomy): Bacteria > Actinomycetota > Actinomycetes > Actinomycetales > Demequinaceae > Demequina. The sequence goes on from CAVWSW010000010.1 coordinate 10,397, forward strand.
GATGGGAGACGGTGACCATCAGTTCGCGTGCGTGCCGGCGAAACAGGATGCGGTGCAGGCTGACCGGCGCGATGAGGAATCCGGTGGCGGCAACCGATAGGGCCACCGTGATCAGGTAGATCGTCCGCTCATAGGCGCTGAGCTGTTCGAACCGGGTCTGGAACGGCAAGGTCAGCAGAAAGCCAGTGAGCAACTGCACACCGGTCTGCACGACCCGTAGCTCTTGGAGCAGGTCGGCCCAGTTTCTGTCCAATCGTTGCATCGGAGTCTCATCGCGCGCCTGCTCGTTCCAACCGTCGTCGCGCAGCGCGTTGTCGTCTTCTTCGCCAGCCACGCTTAGCCATCCTCCTTCGTCGAGAGGTCACTTCCGGCACCCCCGCGGCTCATGTGCTGGGCTACTCCGCCCGCCTGTCAGCGGTGCCACTGCGGGTATCAACCCGGGTCGCGATGATCCGCTCCCGCTCGCCTTGAGTGTCCGGAGGCGGTGGTGGGTAGCTCAGGTCGAGGTCCTGCAATCGTTGGGCGAGCAGTGCTGCGACAGCCCAGTTCCGGTACCACTTGTGGTCGGACGGGATGATCCACCAGGGGGAATCCGGGCTTGTGCAGGCGGTCATGGCGTCGTTGTAGGCGGTCAGGTAGGAATTCCAACTGGCGCGTTCGGTAACGTCGTCAGGATCGTATTTCCAGGACTTCTTATGATTGTCCAGCCTGTCCAGAAGTCGTTTCTCTTGCACACGTGGTGAGATATGCAGGAAGCACTTGATGAGCAGCACGCCTTGTTCCGTGAGCCGCTGTTCGAAGCTGTTGATTTCGTCGTACCGCCGAAGCCAGACGCTCACTGCGAAATGGCTGTGTACCCGCGGGACGAGCACGTCCTCATAATACGAGCGATTGAACGCGCCGATGATGCCGGGGCCCGGAACCTGTCGTTCGATACGCCACAGGAAATGGTGCGCTCGTTCCTCGCGGGTCGGTTTTTCAAAGGACGCCACATGCACCCCGGCGGGATTGAGACCATCAAGGACGTGCTTGATCACGCCGTCCTTTCCGCAGGTGTCCATGCCTTGCAGGATCAGCAGCACACGGCGGGGGTTCCCCGATTTGCCTTGGGCGAGCAACATCGCCTGCAGTTCGACGAGGCGGTCGGACAGTTGGATGAGCGCCTTCTTGACTGCTGATTTGCTGTGTGGTCCGATCGGCATGGCCGCTGAGTCACACTCGGCCAGGTCGATGTCACCGACGGGCGCAGCGAAGGCGGCTGCGGGCGCCGGCCCGTCGTCGACCATCGGCAACCTCCCGGCACGGGACTGAACCTTCAATCCCGGTACCCCGGATGGTGGCCCGCAAAACGCTGTGAGCCGACTGTCACTGGGATGGTGTAGGAATCACCGAGGAGAACGGCCACCACGGGCGCAGGTGACCGTTGAGACACGGACGGATCCGCCGGACGTGGCCCGGCGCAGCACCCGCCGACGGTGGTCTTCTCAACATTCGTTCTCGGCCAGGTCCACGACGAGTGCTCGATGGTCGGACGACGGCAGGGCGGCAGCGCTGCTGCCCGTCACCGCACCGATATTGCCGCGCAGCATTATGTGGTCGAGTTGGCGGTAGGGGTGTTCGACGGGAAACGTGGCGTGGTCGGCCAGGGCCCGGTATCCGGTGATGGCAGCGGGCCGCGGACTGGGCATGTTGAGATCGCCCATCAGGATGACCGGCTCGGCGAGCAGGACAGATCGGCTGATGCGGACGAGTTGCCGGCGAGGTCCTGGGGCTTCGCATACCCGTCCTGCAACCGACCGATGTGATCTCCACCAAGCTCCAAGCGCTGACCGAGCGGTACTGCGACTTCGGCGAACTCCTGCCCCCGGTGCGCGCAGTCCGCGAACAGCTGGATTGGGACAGACTTCACGCCGAAGCGGTGGATAATCCCTTTGCCGCAACATTTCTCGACCTGGTGCAGCGGCTGGCAATCCGCCGCAAGGACGGCGCGACGGAGCCGGTGCCGGATCAGAAAGAGTCCTAGCTCAGCCACAGGACGGTCGACATTCCAACAGGGAGAAGGGAACTGCGGGCCGATGCCGCCGTCGTGGGGCAACCTATAGCTTGTCGACCCAGGCGATGGCCTGCTGTCGGCAGCGCTGGGCGCGGGACTGTTCCTGGGCGTACAGCAGCCCGTAGGTGAAACCGTTCTCGTTGGCGTGCTGAGCCGTGCCTGCAGCGATTCGGCGGAGGACCTCGGCGGCGACGAACCCATCCTGAAGGTCACCGAGGATGTCCTGCAGTTCCTTGTACTGGTTGACCGCGTTCTTCGTTTTCTTGCCGAGCGCCGGGTGGGCGAGTTCGGCGGCATACCGAGCGCGTTTACCAGCCTTGCGGGCTTTGTGCAGCTCTTCATCTGTACCGGTGCGGCCGAGCCCCGCGGCGAGATGCTTTCGCACCTTCTTCGCCGCTGACCGCACGTTGCGGCGGAGGGCGGCGGGCTTCTGCTCGGCGAGGTCGGTGAACGGCGGCTCGGTCACCCACCGAGCGGATTCCCGCAGCAAGCCCAGGTACCGGCGACTGTTCATGGCCGTGTCCAGCTTCTTCTGACGCCGTACCTGCTCGGTCAGCAGGTGCTCCTCAATGCGGGCGGCGACGGGTCCCAGGATCTGTTCGGGCGGCAGGTCAGCAATCATCTGTCCGAATCTTGCGCGCTGCACCTCACGGTCCCGCACCTCACCGAGCAGGGCCGCATACCAGGCCAGGTCTGCATCGAAGGCCTGCGCCCGGTTGTGGTCGAAATAGTCGGTGAAGATCCGCAGGGTGGACCGGAGCCGGCGGGTGGCGACCCGGGTGGGGTGGATGCCGCCGAGGCCGCGACGCAGGGTCAGGTCACCGCCAATCAGGGCCTTGTCTTGCTCGGCCAGGTATGCCCGAATGACGTCACCGGCTGTGGTCTTCTGCTCGGTGGCCCCAGCCGGCTGATCCGTGCCGGGCGCCATTCCGAGGGCTTTTGCCACCTTGTTCGGGCTGGTCGAGGCGGTGGCGCCGGCCTTGGTCAACCGCTCACCGATCACGGTGAGCGTGTTCTGCGTCCCTGCGGGGCCGAGTTCGGCCTCGAGCTCTCGCCAGCTGGACAGCGTCGCGGCGCCGCGGTCGGAGGCGACGGCATCAACGTGGTCGTCTGCGATCTCGACAACCACCTCACCCGCAGCGTTGGTGACGCGATGCACCGTACGCGCGGTGCGGACGGTGACGATGTGCCGCAACGCTTTTCCCGCCGGGTACCAGTCACGAGAGCGGCGAGTTCCTCGGGGACGGTGGTCTGGCTGCCAGTGGGTCCGAGTCGAATCTCGGTCCGGGCGTCACCGGTGGGGACCTTGAGCTGCCACCCGTTGTCGGCATCACCGGTTCGGCACCGCAACGTGATACCTCTGCCAAGCAGATCGTGATCGGCCGTGTCGAAATACACGCTGTCCAGTCGAACGGTCTCCATCCCACCCGACCACCCTCGGCACCGGTGCTCGTGTCCAGACCGTCCAAGGGCGGCAGCACGTAGTCGGTCGCGGCGTCGTATTTCGTCTCCCGTTCCAACTGCTCGATGACCACGATGAGGCTCCTTCCTTGCTGTTGTCTTCGCAGTCATGTACCCGCTTTCCCGCGCCCTCACCCGCCCGTCACTACTTCGGGCCGGGCTTGGATGTCCACGCGTCGCTACCAACTCCGGATTGGCGAGGGCGTCCGCCGGAAGGGACTCAGCATGACAACCGCGCGGGTGCAGGCGATCGAGCGGTACGTACCGACACGAGGTGCTTGTCAGTAAGCGCCGCTGCTGGGCCGCGTGCCTCGTGGGCTGCCGGGGCCGCGATGCCGCATGTATTTGGCATCGCCGGCTCATCAATGGCTCTGAACGACTCCCGCCGCCGCGGCATCGGGGGTTGCGGCGACATCCGCTGGTCGGCCGGTCGTCTCAGCGGTGGTACTGGTGACGTGGACGAGTAGTTCGTCGGTGAGGGTGGGTCGGAGCGGTAGTCGCCCGGCGGTGGTGACGTCGGTGGCGATGTCGCGGAGCTTGCGATTGCTGTGTTGGCTGGCCTCGACGAGTAGCTGGAATGCCGGGGCTGCGGCCAGGTGATGTTCGGTCATCAGGATCCCGATGGCGGTGCCGATGATCCTGTTGCTTTCCAGCCCGGCGCGGATCTGTTCGCCTCGGGCCTCGGCCCGGCTCACGGCTTTTTCACGGAGCTGGGCGAGTTCGTGGTTGGCGTGCACCCGGGCGAGCAACTCGTCGGAGGAGAAGGGTTTGGTGATGTAGTCGTCGGCGCCGGCGGCCAGCCCCTCGGCGGTGGCGTCGGCGCCGTGCCGGGCGGTCAGCACGACCATCGGTGTCCGTTGGGTGGCGGGCTGCTGCCGAAGTGCTTGACCAGGTACAGCCCGTCCCGACCGGGCAGCACCACATCGGTGAGCACCAGATCCGGTATACCGGCGGTGGTCAGACCGCCAAGTTCGAGCGCCGTCTCGGCGTCCGGCGACGGCGTGCACGGCCCACCCGTCAGCGGTGAGCAGCCGGGTCAGGAACTCCCGCAGGTCGGTGTCGTCCTCGACAACCAGCAGCCGATGCCCGAGCGAATCCACCAGTGGGCTGGCTCCGGTTCGCGGGGATGGGCTGGGCGTGTCCGGAGGTTCGGACCATCGGGACCGTGACGGTGAAGGTACTGCCCAAACCCGGGTGTGCTGGCCAGGTCGACGTGCCCGTGGTGGGCGTTGACCAGGTCGGTGACGACGGCCAACCCGATCCCGGCGCCGTCCTCGGGGTTCTGCCGGAGCCCGGTAGAACCGGTCGAACACCAGCGACTGCTGGTCGGCGTCGATACCGCCGCCGGTGTCGGCGACGGTGAGCACCACATTGGTCGTCGGTCGCTGTGAGCGAGATCTGGATGCCCCCGCGCGGTGGTGTATTTCATGGCGTTGGACACCAGGTTCGTGACGATCGTGGACCACATCGCCCGGTCCACCGCGACAGTCATCGGTGCGTCGGGGATCTCGACGGTGAAGTCCAGGCCGGCGTGTTCGGCGGCGGCGCGGAACATGCTGGCCACGTCTGCGCGGTCAGTCGGCCAGGTCGGTGGGCTGCCGGTCCGGGTCCAGGGTGCCGGCCTCCGCCCCGGAGAAGTCCAGCAACGCGTCCACCATCGTGCGCAGGCGTTCCGCGGCCCGCACCGCCGCCTGCAAGTCCTGCTGCTCTGCTACGGCCGATCCGCAGACACGGCGAGCAGGTTCTGCAGCGGCGCCAGCAGCACGGTCAGTGGGGTGCGCAGTTCGTGGCTGACGTTCTGGAAGAACTCCATTTTCGCCCGGTCCAGGTCGGCCAGCATCGACGACCGCAGCCGTTCCACCTCGTAGGCGACGGTGTCGGCCAAGGCCACCCGCACCTGCCGTGCGACGACGGTGAAGAATTCCCGGTACTCCGCGTTCAACGGCCGGTAAGGGTTCACCCCCACCACCAGCACACCGATCGGCTTCGGCCGTCCGCTCACCGTCAGCGGCAACAGCACCGCAGTCTCCGGGGTCAAGCGGGCCGAGCGGACCGGGCAGTAACGCCCCCGGGAACGATGTCGCGCAGCCCGCCGACCTCCTGCACTTGGCCGGATTCCAGCACGCGGCGACCAACCCTGTCGGGTCACCACCAGAGTCGGTCAATCCCGGGACGCAGGCGCCTGCGGCGAGCCCGTAGTCGGCGACCTTTTCGATCGGCCCGTCGTCCGGCCGCAGGAACGCGACCGCGAACGGCATCGTCTCCCGCGGCGTGGCCAGCACCCGCAGCACCGCGCGGCAGGTCTCGGCCGGGCTGCCGGCGTCGGTGGTGGACACCGCGCCCAGTTCTCGGACCACCCGCATCCGTCGTTCGTAGCAGGACCTTCGCGGTCGTCTCGGTGGCCACCGTGAACACCCCGGCGGTGGTGCCGTCCACGTCGTCGATCGGGCTGTGCGAAAAGCTGAAGTAGCACTCCTCCGGGTACCCGTTGCGGTGACAGGATCCGTTGCTCGTCCTTGGCGTGCATGGTGTGTCCGCGTTCCATCACTTCATCGAGTCGCCCGCCGACGATCTCCCAGGCTTCCGGCCAGGTGTCTTTCGCCGGTGTCCCAGGGCCGCCGGATGTTTCCCGCCGATCAGGTCCGCGAACGCGTCGTTGTACAGCGCCACCCGCTCCGGACCCCAATGGATCACCATCGGGAAACTCGATGCCAAACACCCCCGGGTCATCGTCCGCAGCACCGGCGACCAGGAGCCGACCGGGCCCAATGGCGTCTCCGACCACTCGATCGCCCGAGTCAACTCCCGGACCTGCGCCGGGACCGTCGAACACATCCGCACCCGGATCCGTCGACGCCACGACGCACCTGCCCTTCCACGTTCCGACCTACGTGACCAATCCTAGGCAGCGCCACAAGGGGCTCCTGGAAACGCCTGACCACTCCGCTGAACGGACACCGCGATGCCGATCGGCACCCTCGTTTCCGGTAAATCCAGAGCTCTGCGGAATCCATTCTGAAATGCACCCTGACGGCTCACGTACCTGCGTCGAACAACGCCCGAATGATACCGACGGTCTCCGCAAGCTTCTCTGCTGGGCATCAGCGTGTACCCGATCATCGTGTACACGAAGATCAGCATGACAGCGAGAACCCCGGAACAATCCCGCGGAAGTCGGTTCATCTCAGCTAGCACCCGCACTCGGCGCGTCGACCGGATACGCACCGATGTCGGGATTCAGTTCTCGGGATTGCGGGTAGTCCCACACTGAGCGGGTTGGCACTGGGGCCACCCACGCGGCACGGGAGGACCGGATGATCGAGACCGGAGTGGGGCTGTCGTCATGCAGAGCACGGAGTCGGCAGACAGCTCGGTAGTCCGCAGTAGATCGGCCGGCGCGGCACTGCACCCAGGGCATCGGTGATGACGTACACCGGCTGGTTTCACCGATTCGGACCCGGTCGCGGTGACGGCACGCTGCGATGGGTGCCGGCTGATGCCGAGGGGTGCTACCACCGCACGCTCCCGCCCATCCTGACCGCTCACGGCGGTCAGCGGATTCAGCGTTGCAGTCGGGTCCATTCCTGGTTGGTGAGGTCAATGGCCGCCGTCCGGCAGGGCTGGATGACTTCATTGGAGTCACCACATTCACCGTCATCAATCGCGATCTGACTTATCGGGTGTTCGGTTACGGTCAGCTAGACGCCGAACTCGTGCAGTTCCCGCAACAGGACATCGGCTGGGACGGAGGGGATATCAGAACGTGGCTCATCACCGACGACACGGACGGGATCGTCGCGCACCCATATCCACCACCAGAATAAAGGTGCAGCTGTCATGGTTGGAAGAATTGGAGAATCGATACGTCGAAGGGCGACTCCATATTCGCTCGCCATCGCGAACGCGGCGGGCCGGGCATTTCTCCCGTCGAGGCGGGACAGCGACCTCGGCCCGCGCCTCGGCCGCTGATGAGCGGTCACTTGACTGTCCGTGACCAGGCGGTTCGGCGGCGAGCGGTCGATGCAGGGACGCTACTACGTCAGCGAACTGCCGGGGGTCGTTCGGGGAGTGCGCCGGTGCGAACCAGCTCGTCGGCCACATCCCTGAGCTTGATGTTGGTGTTCTGCGAGGCACGGGTCAGCGCGGTGAAGGCCTGGTCCTCGGTAAATTTCCGTCGCTCCATGAGAATGCCCTTCGCCTGCTCGATCACCGCCCGGGAGGCCATCGCCGCCTGCATGCCGGCCAGGTCCTCGACAGTCCGCGCGACCATGTCGGCGTTGCCCACCGCAAGCGCCACCCAGGCCGCGACCTCCTGGCCCACAGCCACATCCTCCTCGCCGAATGAACCTGGCACGGCGGCGTAATTGTTCAGCGCACCGATCGTCACCCCCTGAAACGGCAGTGGCACCGACAGCGAGCTACGCACGCCGAGCGCGGCAACATGTTCGGCATAGTCGGGCCACCGCTGCTCGTTGCGCATGTCCTCCACCAGGAAGACCTGACCCGCCCGGCCCGCGTCGACACACGGCCCGTAGCCACGCTGATACTGCAATTCATCGGCGTCCATGGCCATCTGCCCATCAAAGGCCGCGGTGAAGGCGGTCTCGCCGCGGATCAGGGTGATTGACGACGCCTCCGCGCCGGGCATCGCCCGCCGGGCGATGCCAACGATCTCGGTCAGCACCTCGGCCAGACCACGACCGCCAAGGACGACGCCGGCCAACGCCTGGTGTAGTTCGGTCAGATCAGACATCTATCGTGCTCCATCGTCCGGACGTCAACCGATCCAGTCAAGCTGGAACCCGGATAAACGGTCCGTCGTCGGACCACCCGCGGTGATGTCCTTGTACCGGTTCCGGCGTCGGCCGATACCGGCACAGCGGGCCGAGGGCGACCGGGCCGCCCCCATTATTACCGTCTGCGGGTTGACAGGTTGCGCGTCGGGGTACTTGTACTGCACCTCAGGAGGTGGAGCAAGATGCCGAAAACGACAAAGAGCGGCAAAGCCATCGAAGACGAGCTTCCCAGCACTCTGCAGCGGTCAACGCGAAGGCCAAGCAGACATTCGCCGAGACGTACGACTCGGCCATCAAGCAGTACGACGGCGACGAGAAGCGTGCCCATCAGGTGGCGTTTGCCTCGTTGAAGCACACTCACGAAAAGGTGGGCGACCATTGGGAGCCGAAAGCGGAGTACGGGCCGTCGGACGCGCAGGCCGAAGGTGGCAAGAACACCTCAAGGCCGACGGCCGGTGGAGTCGATGCCAACGCATCCAAGAAGCACCTGTACGACCTGGCAACTCGGCTGGGGGTGCATGGGCGATCCAGCATAACCAAACAGGAGCTAATCACCGCGCTACAGAAGGCTAACGACCGTGAGTGGGCCCGGGCGCTTGCCGAGCAGAATGATGTTGCCGTGCCCAGGGTAGCCCAGCCGGCTTTGGAGAGCTCAGTAGCACCCGGCGTGGATCGGGATTTCATGACGGAATGTGCAGGACGGTGGCAGGCAATGGCACCTGCTGGGTCTCCGATGGTGCGGATGCCGCTGTGACCCGCGGTTGTCGCACAGCTGCATGGGCAGGCCCATCGGGTCGAGGATCACGGTACCCTCCGGCAGGTCATCCAGTTCCGCCGGGTCAATGATCAGCGTCGGCGCGGACCGCCACCCTGCAGCCACAACAGCCTCGGCATATCCGTCAAATGTCAGCACTGGTAACCCGGCATCGACCGCAGCGTCCGCCGCATCCCGCAGGATCGCCGCCAACTCGTCCCGGGCGTCCATGGCGACACACAACTTCTCGTTCTAGGGAACCTCAACCCACGCGCCACGGCGGCGAGCGGTATCACTGTCAATATCCAGGAACCTTCGGGTTGAAACAGCATCAGATCGAGGCCGCGGGATTCTGGTCCGAACCCGAATGGGAAGCATGGCTCGTTTGCGTCGTACCCATCCGGGACAGCCAGGCCTCACCCGGCGACACCGCGGCTCCGGCTGGGAGTACCTCGACGCCAACGGCTCGCGAATCACTGATCCCGGCACCCGGCAGCGAATCAAGAAATTGGTGATACCTCCGGCGTGGCAGGACGTCTGGATCTCCCGGCGGCGAACGGGGCACTTGCAGGCGGTGGGCACGGACGCCGCCGGCTGGCGCCGTACCTCCCCAGGCATAGACCATGGAGCAACCTGGGCCTGGACGCCGCGGGACGACGGTCCGTCGCAGCCATCGCGGCGACCCTCGGGAACACTGCTGCTGTGTGCCGGAACTCCTACATCAATCCCCGTGTGTTGGACCTATTCCGGCAGGGCACGACGATTGACCGCGCGGTCGCCCGTGCTCGCCGTTCCCTACGCACACTGACTGCGAGCAACAGAGAACCCGCTGAACCGAAAGTTGTCGCCGCAAATCCGCGGCACCCCGATCGCCGAGCGCGCGGTGCTGCGGAGTCTCACCGACTGATCAACGACCACGGACCGCACCGACAGTTCTGCAGTGCATCGACTCTGCTCTGCATCAACGCCGCTGGGTGCGCCTGTCACCGAAGGCGGTCACGCGATGACGGCGTCGATGGCCTTCTTCAACGCGCTTGGCTGCGCCGGGCTGGTCGGGGCAGTCTTCTTCAGTTCGACCATCCGCGCACCCGAGTCTTGCAGCTGTTTGCGTCCCAGGCCTTCTCGGACCTTCGGGAACCAGTCTTGCTCTCCTCGTCCATATGGTGGGTGACGTTCTCGATCAGCACCGTGGTCTTCGCGTCGAACCGTTCCGCATCCGGCGGTCATGGCAGCGAGCTCGGCCACCAGCACATCGGCGACATGGTGCTCCTCGTAGGACTCAAGCACGTCGTCTTCCAGATCTGGCAACAGCTGGCGCACCTCGGGGTACATCACCTCGTTCTCGATGAAGGTATGCACCGTGAGCAACTCGATGATCTTCTCGACGATCTTGCCCTTCGCGGCCCGGCGTTCTCCCCGGCCGCAGCGAAACGCCGGAACTGCTCACGGATCTCCTTGTGATCGGCTTTCAACAGCACGATGGCATCGGTGGACATCTGGTTTGCACGCCTTTCTTGATTGTCTGATCGGTGTTCTCTTGGTCGCATGCCGGGTCGATGTGTACTCGGCGACCACCCCGACGGTGCTGGCAGTGAGCTGCTCCGCCCCGAGCGGCACACCCGGGGCATGGGAAATGTCCCCGCCGGGCGTGCATCGGGTGCCTCTCGGGAGAAGGTTCGTTGCCCCTCCGCTAAACACCGATGTGTAGTGTGCCCGCGAATTTGCCGGACCTAATCCTGACGTTCTACCATGCCGGAGGGTTCGTGGTACTCGACGATGGACGTACATTGGGAAACGCCCCCGCGAAGGTCCGGCCTGCTAACAGGATGGGTCGGCCGCCGGTGACGGCGATCCGGGCGCCGGAAATGTAGCTGCCCTCTCAGAGGCCAGCAGGACATACACCGGGGCCAGCTCCGCGGGCTGCCCGGCCCGGCCCAGCGGGGTGTCCGCTGCCGAAGCTTCTCCACCTTGCCCTCGGGCATCGTCGCCGGGATCAGCGGTGTCCAGATCGGGCCCGGCGCAACACTGTTCACCCGAATACCCCGATCGCCGAGCATCCCGGCCAAGCTGGCGGCGAAGTTCGCGATCGCGGCCTTCGTCGCCGCATACGGGGCAAGCGCCGGGGACGGCATGTCGGAATTCACCGAAGAACTCCCGATGATCGACCCACCCTGCCCCATGTGCGGCAAAGCGGCCTTCACCAGGTAGAACATCGCGGAAACGTTCGTCGCGAAGGTGTATTCCCACTCCTCGTCGGAGACCTCCTCCAACGTCTCGTGGCTCATCTGGAAGGCGGCGTTGTTAACCAGAATGTCGATCCGGCCGAACTCTTCAACAGCCGTATCGATAATCCGCCGGCAATGTCCGGCCTTCGACACGTCCCCGGCAATCAAGACCGCCCGGCGACCGGCCTGCTCGACCAACCCGCGGTGTCCTTGGCATCGTCGTGTTCGCTCAAATAGGAGATCACGACGTCCGCGCCCTCCCGGGCATACGCGATGGCCACCGCCCGGCCGATCCCGGAATCACCGCCGGTAATCACAGCGACCTTGTCCGTCAACCGACCGGACCGACATAGGAGTGCTCCCCACAGTCCGGCACCGGGTCCATCCGAGACTGCACACCGGGCGGATCCTGCTGCTGCGCAGGTTGATTCATCACGCACTCCTTACGTGAGGTGGCCGCTGCCCCCCGTCCCCCTCAAGCGCGAGGGGGCGGGGGTGCTGGACCGCATGATGCGTTCGCTGGTTACGGGGCCGCGTGCTGCAGGTTGCTTTTCGCGTCCTGTGCTTGGCTTTTCATGTCGTCGGCTGCGGCGGTTGCCTCGTGCTGGACGGTCGCGGCAGCGTCTGTCGCTGTGCTCTTCACTTCCTCGAGGGCGTGCTGTGCCGGCTCTTTCAGGTTCCAGGCCACTTCTTTGGCGGTGTCGGTGAGGTCCTCGACCATCGGCTGGGCGGTGTCCTTGACCTTCTCCGCGGCCTGCTGTTCCACCCGGCTGGCAGGCAGCATCGAGGACACCAGCAAACCGGCGCCGAACGCGATCAATCCAGCCGCGATGGGCGAGCCCTGGGCTTTTCGGGTGACCGCGGTGGGTGCATCGGACACGGTTTCCGCGACCGTACCGGCGGCGGACTTGGCACTGTCTGCGGCATCGGCGGCGCTGCCCATCACGGTCTCCTTGACCGATGTCGCGGCGCCGCGGACCCGGCCGACCTGCCTTTTGGCGATACTTCCGGGGCTGACCTTGTCACCCAAGGCATTGACGTTGTCACTGAGATCGCCGCGGGTGCGTTGGATCTCGCGACGAATCTGTTCAGGATCGGTCCTCATTTGCTGGTTTCCTTTCGGCCACATCGGAATGGAGGACTGTTCTGGTGCCGCGATCGTGAGCGGCGGGTTCAGTCATTGCCCTTGGGCATCCGGGATCTTCTTCACGGTGTCGGTCGTCCGGGGCAGGCCGCGCACGGATTTCAAATCCGGCCGAAGACGTACAGCACGGCACCAATGACCGCCCAGATCACCGCGACGATGACCGCCGACCAACCCAGACCGGTCACGGAGCCGATCGCCCACCACAACGCGACCGACACGAACAGCAGCACAAAGTATCCGGCGACAGCAGCACCACCGAGCATCCCGGCGCCCTTACCAGCACGGGTTGCCGTCTGCTGCAATTCGGCCTTGGCCAGTTCCAGTTCCTGCCGCATCAGGGTGGACAGGTCCGTGGTGACCTCGGAAATCAACTCACCCAGTGACCGGTCACCCACCGATTCCTGGGACTGGGCGCCTACATCTGCTGAGGTACTCATGGGGCCAGGTCACCGCGCCCGCCGGCCAACGCACCGACGCCGATAGGTGCGGATACCGGAAGCACCGGATCGCCGATCGGTACAGGTTCGTAGCCGCCCGGATTACCAGCCAGTTCAGTTCCGGTCAGCGGCCGGCCGCTATCAGCCGGATACGCGGATGGGCTCGGTGTGCCCAGGTTCGCCGTGCCTGCGGAGGAGCTGCCGTCACTCGAAGGCGGTGAGTCCCCGGGTCAACCGGCGGGCAACAACCCCGGCCCCGAGAGCCAGGGCCAGATATGTACCTGGCTTTCGCCGGGCAAAAGCCCGGACCTCATCGAGCAGACTGTCCCAGAACCGATCGGCGAGCCACCCGGCCGCACTGTGGGCCCTGTCCGCGGCCTGCCGGGCCAAGTCGGTCGCCACCCCGTCCTGCTCGGAGTTCCTGGCCATCCCGGACAGCTCATCGGCCAACGCGTGCAACCCTTGGGACAGCCGGTGCTGGGTAGTGGCCGCCTGCTCGGACAGCTCCGATTGCGCCTGGGACAACAATTGTTTCGCCTGATGCGTGGCCTCTGCGGTGACCTGCCCGGCCTGTTCCTTCACCGCCTCGGTGACCTGGACACCAGCCTCCTTGGCCGTGTCGGCGACCTCGGCCGCCTGCTCTTTGGCGACATCCGTGGTGGAGCCGTTTCCGTTCGATGAGGTGGACAGATTGAAGGGGTAGGCGGTCGTGGTGGCCGCATGCGGCGGCGGGGCGATGTCCTCCCCCATGATCCGCTGCACGGTGTCAGTGACTTCCTGCCGGCGACTGGCGGGGGTGTCCCGCCCACCCGCGCGGCCCGGCTACTGGTGGTGAAGCGAAACCTTCGGTCATGACGGCACCCTTTCGAGTCGTAGTTGACCGCCGGGCAGATCCCGGCAGCGCGTGTGCCCCGTTGACTCCCCGTTGGGGCACGGTTCAACACGAATTTCTTCGCGCATTCTTTTGACAACAGCATTAGATGCATTCCCGGTGGCGACCCGGACGTAGTGCATTTACTGAACAAAATGGGACAAGGAGCGGTTATCGGCCGGGGCACGGGTGCTGCTGGCCGCCGCAAGCCCACATCGACTACGGACAGCAAGCTTTGGTGATGCTCCTGAACCTGCTCAGGCGCCCGGCGCAGACGCTTCCCGCCCGAGAATGGTCCGTCGAAGTAGTCCGGTCAGGTTGATTCAACCTAGTGACGGCCCAACTAATGGGCTATTTCATGCTTTCCGCAGGTCGGTGGTTTCATACCCATTGTCCGTGGGGAACCCCTGTTCTATGACCAGTGACCCGACCAGCACCACCAGCGCCTCGACTAAAGACTGAGCGGGCCGGCAAACCGGCCCAACACCCTGCTGACGAGCAGCCGTTCGCGCCGGGCACGCTTACCGAACGCGGTGAAGAGGCTGAGACGACGGCCTTCCACGGGGACGGTTCCTATAGCGGCGGGGAGTTCGCCGGCGGTGACCGCCCGAATCGAGAGGTGGGGTAGTTGCACATCGATGTGGTCAAGGGCGACATCACGAAACAGCCGGTGGATGCCATCGTCAATGCTGCCAACCATTCCCTGCTCGGCGGCGGTGGCGTCGACGGCGCCATCCACCGCGCCGGCGGGCGGACAATTCTTGAGGAATGCCGCCGGATCCGAGCCGATCGCTATCCCGACGGCCTGCCCACCGGCGAATCCGTGGCGACGACTGCCGGTGAATTGCCGGCCAGATGGGTCATCCACACCGTCGGGCCAACCTGGGCCAAGACCAAAGACAAGTCGAGTCTGCTCCGCTCCTGCTATTCCACCAGCCTCGCCGTTGCCGACGAACTGGGTGCCAAAACCATTGCCTTCCCGCTCATCTCCAGCGGTGTCTACCGCTGGCCCAAGGATGACGCGGTACGCCAGGCGCTCACCGCACTCCGCACTGCGGATACCACCGTCGAGCGAGTCAGCCTGGTCCTCTTCGACGATCGGACACTGGAGATCGCGCAAGGGGTGGCAGCGGAATCGGCGCAGCTGTGAACAGCCGTCACAGGAATTGATCAGAGGTTTGGCCGGCCGAAAATTGGTGACATATCAGGCATGTCCAAGGATCTGAGCGGCAAGAACCGCAAGAAGTTGAGCAAGAAGTCCTTTGCGCTGCCGGGGAAAAGCAAGTACCCCATTCCGGATAAGGCGCACGCCCGCAATGCACTCGCCCGTGTTGCGCAGCACGGCACACCTGCCGAACAGAAGAAGGTCAAGGCGGCCGTCAAGAAGCGATTCCCGAGCATCGGAAAGAAGAAGGCGAAGAAGTGACGCCTCGGGCACATGGGTGAATTGGCCCGGTCGCGACGCATTCGGAGATAAACGCTGGGAGACCTGGGTACTGGCCGGAGGCACCGGTTGGCCCATCCGGAGGGGTTGCCGTGCCAGGTCCGGTCGGTCCAGCAGGGTGGCCAGCCGGACCGCCCGCTACGCCTGTCCAGATCGTCGACAGCACAGGGGAAATCGTGCCGAGGTACAGGCCAACCATCGCACTGTGCCGTTGTGGCAAATCCCGCCTCACTCCATTTTGCGACGGCACCCACAAACTCAGCTCGCGGCGAGCCGGCTCGCCGACCACTCCCGAATAGCCCAACAAATCTGGGTCATTCGGGTTTGTTGTCGCGCCGATTGGGGTAAATGTCTGTATCGGGCCGACGGGCCGGAGCAACGAAGGGCAAGTGCTCGGCCGCGGCCACCGACGCGGAAAGGATTAAGTCAATGCCGCTGTCACCCCACGAGCAGTACCAGTTGAGCTTGATCGAGAGCGGTCTACGCGATCAAGATCCCGACTTCGCCGCGAGGCTGACCCTCACCGGCGCAGATAGGCTCCGCAGCCGGCCGCTGGCAGTGGCGCACGCGTGCCTGTGGCTGGGAATGTTCCTGACGCTGGTCGGCTTCGCCGTTGTCCATGAAGTACTCGCCGCAGGTGTAATGATGATCATCTACGGGACGGTCTTCCTGGCCTACGCCATCGCAAGGATCCTGGTGTTGTGTCCCCCGACATCCTGGTTCCCCCGCCAGCAATAGCGCCTAGATGTTGCATCCATAGAGGTTGGTGACGATCGAGGTGCGGTAGACCGGGGGACGGCCCTTCAGTGCGGTGTGGGGTCGATGGTAGTTGTACCGGTGCAGGAATCCGGATAGCGCGGCGGTTCGTTCGTCGTTCGACGACCAGGCCTGCCGGTAGGCCCATTCCCGGGCCAGGGTCCGGTTGAACCGCTCGACCTTGCCGTTCGTACGCGGGCGAATAGGGCCGGGTGAACTTGTGGACGGTGCTGCCGAGGGCCTGGTTGAAGTCCTTGCCGCGGTAGCAGGACCCGTTGTCGGTCAGTACCCGGGCGATGCGTTCGATGCCGTGGGCGGCGAAGAACTCCACGGCCCGTGCCCAGAAACCTGCTGCGGTGATGGACTTCTCATCGGTGAGTTCTTCGGTGTACGCCAGCCGGGAGCGGTCATCGATCGCGGTGTGCAGGAACGCGTACCCGGGTCGTTGACCACGTTTCGAGGCGCGGTGCTCGTCGGTGCCCTTGCCGTGCACCCGCCACCCGCCGCCGTCCGGGATCCGCCCGATCTTCTTCACATCGACGTGCACCATGTCCCCGCAGACCGGGTGCTCGTACCGGTGGGGTTTCGGCTTTTCCCGCATGTCCTCGCCGGTGACGTCCAAATCCCGCAGCCGAGAGATCCCGCGCCGCAACAACACCCGGTGAATCGTCGACGGGGCCATCGTGACGCCGTACTCGGCCAGCTCGGCGACGAGCATGACCGGGCCGAGCATCATCCCGCGCCGCAACCACTCGATCAGGTCCTCGATCTGCGGGTCGGTCCGCCGCGGGCAACTGCTCCGGCCGGGACGAGCGGTCCTGCAGGCCGTCCTCGCCGTCCAGCAGCCACCGGGTGTGCCACTTGGCCAGGGTCTGCCGGGCAATGCCGGCCTCGGCCGCGACGTGACAGATCGGGCGGCCGGCATCGACCCGCTCGCAGAGGCGTCGGCGTCCTTCAGGGGTCAGCGGGGCATTACGGTGGGCCACGAGGGTCTCCTTGGTGATCCGGGTGTGTTTGCTTGGTCGCTTCACACCTCACCAGGAGGCCCTCCCTCATGCCCTCAACCGGGGCCCCGGCGTGTCACCAACCTCCCTGGGTACAACACCTCTAGACGGGCTCTCGGGGCACGATCGCCGAAGCTCGCTAGATTGCTCGATCGGCCCGTCGAGCCCGAACTTCTCTACGCTGCGCACCGCCCGGACGGTAGCGACCCAGGCCATCGACTTCGAGTGGGTGGAAGTGCTGCGGACCGCGGCACTTCCCTGATCCCTACCGTCACCGCTTCAGGTGTCGTGCTCGACATTGCCGGTGGCGCCCCGAGTGCGCCGGAGTTGTTCTCCCTGTTGGATATCGCGGCGTCCTTGGCTGCCTTCTTGTCGCTGACCCTGGTGTCCCGCGCGGGTAGTTGAAGTCTCGTTCTGCGGCGATCCCGGCCTGAAGCTGGCGGCCTCGCTCCATTTCGGCGTCCAGCTCGGCGCCGAACAACAACGCCAGATTGGTGATCCACAACCACAACAAGAAGATGATGACTCCGGCCAATGAACCGTAAGTCTTGTTGTAATTGGAGAACTGCGAGATGTAGAAGCCGAACAGCACCGAGGCGAGGATCCAGGTGACGATCGCGACTACGGCGCCGATGCTGATCCACCGGAACTTGGGTTGCTTGCACGTTGGGTGTCGCGTAGTAAAGGACCGCCACCACCAACGCGGCCAGGGCGGCGAGCAACGGCCATTTGACGATGTTCCACACCGTGACGGCCGTGTCACCCAGACCGATTGCGTCACCGATGGCCCGGGACAGCGGGCCGGTGATCGACCAGGCCGATGGCGACTATGCCGGCCAGGATCACCGCTACCAGTGTGACGATGATCATCAACGGTCGGAGCTTCCAGAACGGACGCCCCTCCTCGATTTCGTAGACCCGGTTCATCGCCCGGCCGAAGGCCCCGACATAGCCGGACGCGGACCACAGCGCACCGACGATGCCGATGATCAGGCCGAGGCCGGCCGACGAGTTCTGAGTCAATTGCTCCCAGCGGTTCACTGATCGTGTCGCCCACCGAACCGGCGCCGATCTGATCGAGGATGCCGACGAGTTGCTCGACCGTGCTCTGCTGCCCGATCAACCCCAGCAATGAGACCAGCGCCAGCAACGCCGGGAACAGCGCCAGCACCGCGTAGTAGGTGAGGGCTGCGGCCAAGTCGATGCATTGGTCGTCGGAGAATTCCCGCACCGTCTTTCCGGCAATGTATTTCCACGACGGTTTCGTGAGCTTCGTCGGTGAATCCGGCTTACCGGGATCCTCCGGGTCCCGATGACGTTCAGGGCCACCGTTCCGCGCTGAACCGGCGACGGCAGTGTTGACCTCGTCCGTCGACATGTATTGCCTCCTTAACGAACTCGAACCGAACCGCTTTGATTTGGCCGGTCTCTACTGGTTCCAGTTCGGCTGGGCCGGTCGATCCGGCCGGGTACTCCTCCAGCGGCACCGCGCCCTGCCGCCACGCCCGCAGCACCGGGTCGACGATCCGCCAGCATTCCTGGGCGGTGTCCCCGCGGACGGACAGCGTGGGATCGGAGTCGAAGACGCCGGCCAGCACTTCCCCGTAAGCCGGCAACCGGCCCGGATTGAAGTCCGCGTCCAGCGTGATCCGGTCGATGCCGAACGGGTCGTCCGGCCCGTTGATGTTCAGGTCCAGCGCCAACCGGTCCGGTCCCATCGAGATCCGCAACCGGGTCGGCTCGGCCTGTCCGGTCAGCCCGGGCAGTAGCCGGGGCACCTGCTTGAAGGTGATCACGATCTCCTTCCGCCCTGTGGCCAGCGCCTTTCCGGAGCGCAACCGGAACGGGACACCTGCCCACCGCCAGGTATCTACCTCAAGGACCACCTCGGCCAGGGTCTCCGTGTTCCGGTCCGGGTCGACCCCGGGTTCGTCCGCGTACCCAGGCAATCCGCCGGCCGTCGATGGTGCCGGCGGTGTATCGGGCCCGCCGGCTCGCCGCGACCGGGTCCCCGGCCCAGACCCGGCACGCCCGCAGCGCCTCCGCCTTCCGGTCCCGCAGGTCCCGGGCGTGCAGGCTCGCCGGCGGGTCCATCGCGATCAACGCCAACACCTGCAACAGGTGGGACTGGATCATGTCCACCAGGGCGCCGGCACCGTCGTAGTACCTGGCCCGGTTCTCCAAACCCAAGGGCTCGTCGAACACGATGTCCACCCGCTCGATGTGGTCGGCGCTCCACAGCGGCTCCAACAACCGGTTCGTGAACCGCAAACCCAGCAGGTTCAACACCGTGGACTTGCCCAGGAAGTGGTCCACCCGATGGATCTGATCCTCCGGCACCAGCGCGCCGACAATGGCGTTCAGATCGGCCGCGCTGGCCTCGTCCACTCCGAACGGTTTCTCCAACACCAACGCCGTGCCCGCCGGCAGCGACAACCTTCCGAGCGCGGCGCACGCCCTCGCGGTCACCGCCGGCGGCAACGCGAAATAGATCGCCGGCGCCCCGACACATGCATCCAGCAGCCGCTGCAGATCTTCCGGGCGGGTCACGTCCGCGGTCAGATACGTTGACGTGGCAACGATGTCCTCCACCCGCGGGCCGGTTGCTCGCACCGTGGCGAAAGCTCCGGCAACCCGCGACCGCCACGTCGCCTCGTCGAAGTCCTCGGCGCCGGCACCCACCAAGGTCAACGCTGCCGGGCCATGCTCGCTGCTCAGCAACTGGCCCACCGCCGGCAGCAACAGCCGCCCGGCCAGATCACCGCTGGCTCCCAACACCAGCAACGTGCCGATCGAACCGGTCACGGAAATCACCCCTCGTTGGTTCACCCGAAGTACCGCTGAGTTGCGCGCCCGGCCTGCGCACATGAGCCGTCACCTCATGTCCTGTTGGCATGCAAACCTCGCCCAGATGTGCCCGGACACCGGGCGGGGTAAACATCGGAAATCGACCGCGACGCGGGAGCAGATCCCGGTTTGAAACGCGTCCGTTGGTGGAAATTGATCCACCGAGCAGTGTCCTTCACGAGACGCTGGGTTTTACGACGATTGGGGATGCCATGACCACCACCCTGTCAAGCATTCGAGCGGTGGCCGCGACGACGGCAGTTGCCTGTGCAGCTCTCACCGGTTGTAGCAGCGGCGTGGGTAGCGCGGGTTGCGGAATCGGCTGCTTCCCTGACCGCCGGCGAAAGCAGCGCGGCCTCGCCGACCTCGGTGGTCGGCGGAAACAACGCGCCGGCAAGCCAAACGACCCTGTCACCGGCATCGGAAACCGCTGGGACATCGGGCACATCAGACAGCGGCGGGTCAACCGGTTCCGCGGGCGATGTGACAGTCAGGGCCGATTTGGTCAACCCGGCAGGTGCCCAGGTCGGCACTGTCGAATTCTCGGTCAATGGCACTGTCGTCACTGTCACCGCCAACGTCGAGGGGCTACCCGCCGGATTCAAGGGTTTCCACATTCATTCGATCGGCAAGTGCGAGCCGAACAGTGCCAACCCAACCGATCCCAGCAAGGTCGGTGACTTCCTCTCGGCAGGTGGGCATCTCGGCGCCGACGCCGCCGCCCACCCGGGCCATGAAGGCGATCTGAGTTCGCTGCAGGTCGGCCAGGACGGTTCAGCCCAGCTGGTCACCACCACCGACGCCTTCGATGTCGATGAGCTGCTGGACGCGGACGGCAGCGCCGTCATGGTTCATGTAGGTCCGGACAATTTCGGCAATATTCCGACCCGGTACGCACCGACCGGTCCCGACGCGGAAACCCAAGCGACCGGTGACTCCGGTGGACGGGCGGCCTGCGGGGTGGTCCAGGCGGCAAGCGGCTGAGCAAAGCATCATCGAGCCGCTGGGCCATCCCTGGGGCTGAACCTCGGGGTTGGTCGAGGCGGTCGGTGGGTACATATCCCCTCTGAACGACGGCCGATTTGCCAAAGCGAGCAACTACTGGCGGCCCGGCTTGATTCTGACTGTCGTCGTCCTGCCCTGGATCAGTTCCTGCGACGCAGTCGGCCCGGACG
The DNA here is from genome assembly GCA_963757685.1 of uncultured Actinomycetota bacterium. Classification (GTDB taxonomy): domain Bacteria; phylum Actinomycetota; class Actinomycetes; order Actinomycetales; family Demequinaceae; genus Demequina. Next base: position 31,367 of record CAVWSW010000010.1, read on the forward strand.
CAGCGTCTGCGGCCACGGTCGCCGTCGCATTCATCAGGCTCTTTCTGTCTCCGACGGGCAGCGGCATGTGCCCTGCTGGCACCGGAGACCGCGGCCGAGGTGGTGACGACCGCCGAACGTGCTTGCCCGGATGCGGTGGTCGATCAGGCGTTTCGATGCCTCTGCCGTGGAAGTCAGCCAGGCGTCGGTCGCAGCGCGCAGGTCGTGATGGATGGGGACGTGCTGTTCCTCGCGATTTTCGATGGTCTATGGCTGATCACCGCGGCGGGTTGCGAAGGCAATGGCGCGCAGCCCTAAGACTGCCAGATGAAAGGCGGCTGACATGCGGACCGCGTTCTGGGGTTATCTCGCCGTCATCATCACCGGCCTGGCATATTTCATCGTCATCGGGCTGCTCTGACGCCAGGTGGAGCCGTGAAAACCGCACTCCGCAATAACAGCCTCGCACTGTTCTTCGGGCTGATTTCATTGCCGCCCTGATCGGCCAGGCCTTGACCGGCGTCGCGGAATACAACAATCAGCAGATCGTGGAGGGGCTACAACAGATCACCCTGGGGGAAGACTTCACCTCTTCCAGTTTCGCCGTCGACGTCGCAGAGAACTGGCAATCGGAGTACCTGCAGTTCTTCCTGTACAACATCGGCACGGTCTGGTTGGTGCAACAGGGTTCACGCGAATCCAAAGCGGTCGACAAACAGGGGAATCCGACAAGGAACAGAAGGTCGCCGACCGTGCCGGCCCCGACTCACCGCTATGGGCGCGTCGACGCGGATTCAAGCTCGGCCTGTATTCCCGATCCCTCGGCATCGTCATGGGCCTGATCTTCGCAGCCAGTTGGTTCGCTCAGTCCATCGCCGGCCATGCCGCCGCCAACGAACAAAGGCTCAACCAATTGCGGGACCCTGCCAGCTACCTGAACTATCTGTTCTCCGCCGAATTCTGGAATCCGGACCCTGCAAAACTGGCAATCAGAATTCCTCGCCGTCGGCAGCATGGTGGTGCTGTCCATCTACTGCGACAACGCGGATCACCAGAATCCAAACCCGTCGGTTCCCCACACAGCGCCACCGGCATCGAAGGGTGACCCCAATGGCAGGGCCACCAGCGGTCAGCTAGCGGTGTCGCGGAGCCGCGGCAGCACCTTGTCGGCGTAGAACTCGAAGAATCCCTCCGCGTTGGTGTCGGGTAGATGCGCACCCATTTGGGACACGAAGATCTCGTCGAATCCGGCCTCGACAAATGGCTTGAACGCCTGCACGTGTTCGTCCGGGTCATTGCCCACGGTCGTGGACTGGGCAGTCATCTGCCTGGTGACCAGCTCCGCAGCCTGTTCGAAGTGCCGCGGGCTCGGCAGTACCTGCGACAACTCCCCCGGCACACCTGCGTTGCGCCACAGCCTATGTGCGGTGTCGATGGCCTTCTCCCTGTCCTGCGACCAGCACACCTTGAACCCGGCCTGGGCCGTTTGTCGCCGCCGCCGTTCTCCCGGAATCTGCTGACCAGGTCGGCGTCCGGCTTGGTACAGACGAAGTCATCACCGATCCGGGCGGCCAGGTCGACCGCCTTCGGCCCGAACCGGACACGTAGATCGGAGGTGGGCTGACGGGGAGCGTGTAGATCCGGGCGTCCTCCACCGTGTAGTGCTCGCCGTGGTGGTGGACCGACTCGCCAGTCCACAGTGCACGGATGACCTCGACCGCTTCTTCAAGCATGTCCAACCGGACGTCAGCCGTTGGCTAACGCGCGCCGGTGATGTGTTCGTTCAGGGCCTCGCCGCTGCCGACTCCAACTGGAATGCGCCGGGCAGCATGACGGCGGCGGTGGCCGCCGCCTGCGCGATGACAGCGGGATGGGTGCGCACCGTCGGACACGTCACGGCAGTGGTCACCGGCAGTGACGTGACCTGCGACAGCGCCCCAATGACAGACCAGACGAAGGGGCTCTCCCCTGCTCGTCGTTCCACGGATGGAAGTGGTCCGATATCCACAGGGCATCAAACCCTGCCTGCTCGGCAAGCACGGCCTGCTTCACCAGGTCCGCCGGCCTGGCTTCCTCGGAAGACAAGAAATAACCGATCTTCATCTCTACCTCCAAGGGTCCGGGCACCCGACTGCGGGTGGTGAGCATTCCATTGGCACATCGGTGCCCTTCCTTGGCGACGGCCAAACCAGGAAGTCGGCTGCCCCTGCCACGCCGTGGCCTTATCTACCCGGCGGTCGACAACCGATGATCAGCGGTTTGGTTCGAACGGCGTCCGGGTCACGACCAGTGCAACCACCGACGGCTCGACCGGGAGGAACCAATGGACCCGAAAACCAATACTCAAGACGAAGATTCCACCGAGCGGGTCGCCGATATCACGCAGACCTGGGAATCATCGCCACTCACCGAGCCGGATGCCGCTTCGGACCCCCAAGCGAAGACTCCGGTGGCCTCGGGTTTCGCCGAGAACGACACAGCGGTCCTGCACGGGGAGCGCCCTGCCAAAGGCGAGTGATCATGAGCACCGGTGATCCCGCCGCGGCCACCACCAGCAGAGCCGCCGGCAAGTCGATCGCCGTCGGCAGGTCGATCACTGCCGGCGCGCTCATGGGCGTCGGGGTGGCAGCGTTCATCGATGAGACCGTGTTTCACCAGCTGCTGCACTGGCATCACTTCCAACGACAAATCCACTCCGGACGTGGGACTGGTCTCCGACGGCATCTTCCACGCCGGCGGCTGGCTGGCGATGGTGGTCGGTTTGTTCCTGTTCGCAGACCTGCAGCGCCGCCGCAGCACCGTCCCGAAACGGGTATGGGCCGGCGCCTTCACGGGTTGGGGCGGCTTCCAACTGTATGACGGTCTGTTCCAGCACAAAGTCCTTGGCCTGCACCAGATCCGGTACGACGTCGACCTCACACCCTACGACCTGGCCTGGAACATCAGCGGTGCGCTCGGCCTCGTCGTCGGGATCGTGCTGTTGTTCGGGCGCGCCCGGTCGGTGGCTGAACCTCGATGATCGAGCACGACATGCCGGCTGCCGGGATCATTCCCGGGTCCGGGTTCTGGTTGTTGACGATTCTGCTCATCGTTGGCGCCGGCTATGCCACCGGAGTTCCGGCCGCTCACAGCTCGCTCAGCGAGGTGCCCATCGACAACAGGGACATGTCGCTGTTCTTCCACACGCGCACGTCGGACTTCCAGGATGCCGGGGTGCAGGCAACCGTCAGCTACCGGATCGCGGATCCCAACCGCGCGTCACAAGCGCGTCGACTTCTCCATCAGCCCCGAGACGGGCAATGGAGGCGGACCCGCTGGCCGCGCTCGGCCAGCTGGTGTCCGAGACCGGCCAGCAGCACGCGACCGCGACGCTCGCCACGATGACCCTGACCGAGGCCTTGTCGGCGGGCATCGGCGCCACTCGCGAGGCGATCACCGCGGGGCTCGACGCCGACGAGCGCTTGCGCGACACCGGCGTGGCGATCGTGGGCGTGCGCGTACTCGCCATCAAGCCCGAGGCCGAGATGGAGCGCGCGCTCCAGACCCCCACGCGCGAGTCCGTGCAGCAGGCGGCCGACCGCGCCACGTACGAGCGCCGCGCGCTCGCCGTCGAGAGCGAGCGGGCCATCTCGGAGAACGAGCTGCAGTCCAAGATCGAGCTCGCGACCCGCGAGAAGGACCTGCTCGCCCAAGAGGGCGCCAACGCACGCACCCGCGCCGAGGACGCCGCAGCCGCCCAAGGCATCGCCGACGACGCCGCCGCTCGCGGCGAGCGCGTGCTCGGTGAGGCCCGCGCCGCAGGCAGCAAAGGCCCTGGTAGACGCCTACAACGGCGCCGACGCTTCGGTGCTGCTCGCTCGTGCGGCCGCGACTGCCGCCGAGAACATCGGCTACGTGCGGCTCGATCACCATCACGCCCGACATGCTTGCTCAGTTCCTGGGCGGCGCTCGCGGCGGTCAGGCATAACCCATGGCCCTCGCCACCAGGGTGGTCGTCGTCCACCGCCGCAGCGAGCTCGCCGAACTCACCGAGCGTCACTCGACGCGCGGCCAGGTCGAGTTCTTCCTGAAGCAGCGGGGGAGGTCTCTCGCGTCGGTCGAGGTCGCCGACGCCGAGGCGACCGCCGCGCGCGCAGGGGATCGGCTCCGGGATCCGCGTCGACTGGCGGCGCGCCGAGGTCGAAAGGGAGGACCTTCCGCAGTTCCTCTTCGGCCCCGAGGACATGGTCGCCGTGGTGGGCCGCGACGGGCTGGTGGCGAACGTCGCCAAGTACGTTGGCCAGCAGCCGGTGGTGGGGTTCAACCCGTTCCCGCGAGTCAATGCGGGAGTGCTCACGCCCTTCGCCCCGGCGTCGGCGCCCGCCCTGCTCGTGGCCGTCGTGCGCGGCCAGATGCCCATCGAGGAGCGGACCATGGTGGCGGCGCGCACGGACGACGGGCAGGAGATGGTCGCCCTCAACGACGTGTACCTAGGCGATCCGGGCACCAAAGCGCGCGCTACGAGCTGGCGGCGGCCGGGGGCGGGGTTGAGGTCAATCCTCGAGCGGCATCATCGTGGGCACGGGCACCGGCGCTACTGGATGGATGCGGTCGCTCGCCCACGACAGGGGCTGCGGGCTGATCTGCCTCGCCCACGCGACGATGCCAAGTCTGGCCTGGTTTGTGCGCGAGGCCTGGCCGTCGCCCTTCACCCAGGCGTCGCTCACCGCCGGAGCGCTCGTTGCGCCGGAACTGCTGACGTTGACGGTGATGTCGGACTCGCTCGTGGCGTTTGGGGATGGGATTGAGGCCGACCGCATCGAGGTGGCTCACGGGCAACTGCTTGAACTTGGTGTTGCTTCGCGGCGGCTCCGGGTTGCAGAGCGGACGTTGCGCTAGGCGTGACTCCAAACCTTGCGCTGCATGCCACGCATGGCACGTGACGTCGCACCGCGTGAAAGCTGAGTTGCGGGTGTAGGTGCCGCACCAGATCGTCAATGTGACTAGTTCTGGCGCGAATGTCAGACGTATGGCGCATGGTTGGCCCTACCGGGATTCACGCTGGAGAGGAGCCGCCCGTGGGCATGATCGTGTTTTCACCGTTCAACGCGGATCTCCCGCGCGGCGACTTCGATTGCGGCATCGAGGCGCGTCACGCGATGGTTCCGCGAGCAAGCAGGGCAACAAGAGCGCTCCGACAACGTTCGGACAACGCTCGGCCTGGAGACCTTCGACGGCCGCATTGCGACGTTCTACAGCCTCGTTGCGCACCGGATCGAGTTGGACGAACTCGCGCGCTCCACGGTCTACTCGGCGCGAAGGTATCCCATTCCCGCGATTCTCATCGCGCAGTTGGCAGTCGACATCAGGTACCAGGGCAAAGGCCTCGGTGCTCTCACGCTTGGGGCTGCGCTCGCCAGCTTGGCGGAGACGTCGCAGACGTTGGGATTTGAGGCCGTTGTCGTCGATGCGGTAGACGGCGCCGCGCAAACGTTTTACGCAAAGTACGGTTTCGTCCCCCTGGTCGACGGAGGTAAGCGCATGGTTCTGGCAACGTCCGTTCTGCGTGCAAGTCATGCATCGGCACATTGAACGCCAATTGCAACGGCGCACTTGCGCCGTCCGTTGTACATACGTAGGCTGTACGCGCCTGGCGAAAGGAAACTGAAATGACCGCCGAGTCCAAGCGGATCAACATGCGAATCACCCCTGACAACCTCGACCTCATCCGTGAGGCGTCCGAGGCCAACAGTCAGGACATGACGTCTTTTGTGCTCGGCGCAGCGCTCGACCGCGCCCGACAAGTTGTGCTCGAAAGCCGGGTGACGCGACTCACACCAAGCGAAGCGTCGCGCCTCGAAGCTCTCTTGGAGTCAGCGCCTGCGGAGATCCCCGCCCTCACCGCATTGCTGCGCGCAACGGCTGCCCAGGCTGCGGAATCGCGCGAACGCGCCCGCGCGTAAGTGTTGGGAGTCGTCGCCATGATCTCGACCACGTACCTTGAGGCTCACATTGGCCTCGACGTCGCTGGCGCTGGCGATCCCGAACAAATCTTCGTCGCTCTCGCTGACGCATTTCACGCGCTGCCCGACCGGACGGTGCGCGATATCGCGTTCAACCTTGCGACGCGTGAAGTGACCATGTCGTTCACTTTTGCAGGCAACCACCAGCCGGACGAGGCTTTGCGGACAGCACTCGTGATGGGTCGCACGGCGTTCCACCAAGCGGGTCTCGGGACCGGAAACGACACCTGGGATCTCGCTCGCTGGAACATCATCCCTTCGTTCGAAGCGCGCCGACTCAACACGTCGGGTCGCGCCACCTCACAACACCGTCATAAATCCAGACATTCCGCCTCTCATGATGCAAGAAGGATGTTCCACGCACCAACGCGCGGAACGGAGGCATCATGACGATCGCGATTGCGGACAGGCCGCGCTTTGGGCGCCGCCCCGGTCACGCGGCCGACGCCGTACGCGCCAAGATCTTGGCCCTCGACTCCGGCGACACGCGGGTTTTGGAGTCGGTCTGGGTGGGAGCCGGTGGCTGCGAGATCGACCACGTACTCATCAACTCCGCTGGTGTCTTCACCATCACCGTGCACGAGGAGCGCAGCCGCGACATCCACATTGACCACTTCAGCATGACGGTCGACGGATTGGCGGTGCCGCACCTACGCCAGGCAAAGTTCGAGTCCGAACAGATTGCCAGGGCGATCGGCGAGCACGTCGACTTCGACCTTCCCGTCCGCGCATGCGTCGTGTTGCTCACGGGCTCACACGAGCCGCAGATCCATTACGAAAACCGCCCTATCGGCGTCTCTGTCCTCACCAAGGCCGACGTGCCGCGCTGGTTCGCTCGGCAGCCCGCGACCCTCCTCCCGACCAGGTCCGAGCGGCCTACGAGATCGCGCGCCGCCTTCCGGTCACCGACTAGCGATCACAAAGGCGCTATCCACAGCCGCTCTGATCGCGCATTATAGGTCTTGCTATAGTCGAACCATGACGGAATCTTTGGCCGAGCTCGCGACGCGTACCGATGCCGCCATCGCGGCTGCGCGCGCGGAACTCGTGCGCGGTGTCCGCGAGGCCGCGCGCGCCGGCATGACTCAGACCCAGATCGCGCGCGAGATCGGTCGGAGCCAGCCCGAGGTCAACCGGCTACTGCGGTTTCACGGCACCAGCCCGCGTGCGATGGCGCTTCGCAATGCCGCTCCGGACGTCGTGCGCTTTCTGCGTTCGGTAGGTGGCGATAACGTGCGGGTGTTCGGGTCGGTCGCCACAGGACGAGACAACGACGAGTCAGACATCGACATCCTTTTCAAACTGCGAACGCCAGTGAGCCTCATGCAACTCAGTGCGATTGAGCGGCATCTCGCTGAGCTCATCGGCATAGACGTGGACCTGGTGCCGGAGTCGTCGCTCCGGCCACGGATCAAGGAGCGCGTGCTCGCCGAGGCTGTGCCGCTGTGACCCGCACCGAGCAGGAGATTCTTGAGGAGGCACTCGACAGTATGAACTCGTCGCTGCCTACATCGCCCGCGAGGATCGCACAACAGCAACTCGTTCTCGACGCCATCTGTATGCGAATCATCGCTGGCGTTGAGGCTCTCAACAAGCTCGAATCCCAGCGCCGCGCGGAGCTGTTCGGCGACGCGTGGACGCACATGCGCGCGATGCGTAACCGCATCGCGCACGGGTATGACGTTTGTGGACCCCACAATCGTGCTCGAGACGGCTGCCACAGACGTGCCTCACGTCCTCACGGATCATCGAAGCAACACTGACTGATTACGCCCGTTCGGCTAACGCACGTCCTCATCCACCCAGTCATACGTCCTGGTAACAGCCTTGTGCCAGTTGCGCAGCAGGCGTTCCGCGTCCTCGCGCGGCATCTCGGGAGACCACCTCGCGTCTTCGCGCCAGTTGTCCCTCACCTCGTCAAGCGATGTCCAGTACCCCACCGCTAGCCCCGCCACATAGGCAGCGCCAAGCGCCGTCGTCTCCGGCACGCGCGGCCGCACCACATCCAGCCCAGACACGTCCGCCTGGAACTGCATCAGGATCGAGTTAGCTGTCATGCCGCCGTCAACGCGCAACTCCCGCGGCCGCACGCCCAAGTCCGCCTCCGCCGCCGCAAGCACGTCCGCGGTCTGGAAAGCCGTCGCCTCCAAGACCGCGCGAGCCAAGTGACCCTTGTTCGCGAAATGGGTGAGGCCCAAGACCGCTCCCCTAGCGTCGGGCCGCCAATACGGGGCGTAGAGCCCAGAGAACGCGGGGACAAAGTAGACGCCGCCGTTGTCGGGCACCGTCGCCGCAAGGCGCTCGATGTCCTCTGCCGGTGTTGATGGCGCCCAAGTTGTCGCGCAGCCACTGGACCAGCGATCCGGTCACCGCAACTGAACCCTCGAGCGCGTAGCGCGCCGGGCCGTCGCCCAGTTTGAACGCCACCGTGCTGATCAATCCGTGCTGCGAGCGCACAACGCGTTCGCCCGTGGAGACGATGAGGAAGTTGCCCGTGCCGTACGTGACCTTGGTGTCGCCAGCGTCGAATGCCGACTGGCCGAACGTCGCCGCCTGCTGGTCGCCCAGGATGCCGGCGATAGGGACGCCGTCCATCAAGGACCGCGAACTCGCGACCCCGTAGACCTCGGACGACGACCGGATCTGCGGCAACATCGCGCGCGGCACGCCGAAGGCGCTCGAGCAGCTCGTCGCTCCAGTCGAGCGTCTCGAGGTCCATCAGCAGCGTCCGCGACGCGTTGGTGACGTCCGTGACGTGGATGCCGCCATCAACGCCGCCCGTGAGGTTCCAGACGAGCCACGTGTCGACGGTGCCGAACAGCAACTCGCCCGCCTCCGCGCGGGTGCGCGCGCCGTCAACATTCTCGAGGATCCACGCGATCTTGGTGGCGGAGAAGTACGTGGCGAGCGGGAGACCCGTCGCCGCGCGAAAGCGGTCAACGCCGCCGACGCTCGCGAGAGCGTCCACCAGAGCTTGCGACCGCGTGTCTTGCCACACGATCGCGGGGTAGACCGGCTCGCCCGTGCGGCGATCCCACACCACCGTGGTCTCGCGCTGGTTGGTGATGCCTATCGCGGCGATGTCGTTGTGCGTGAGGTTCGCGGCCGGCCAGCGCCTGCCCGATGACGTTGCGCGCGTTGTCCCAGATCTCGACGGGGTCGTGCTCCACCCAGCCCGCCTGCGGCGTGAACTGGCGGTGCTCTACCTGGCTGGATGCCACGACGGACGCGGAGTGATCAAAGATCATCGCTCGCGTGGACGTGGTGCCTTGGTCGAGCGCGAGGACGTGCGTTCGTCATGCGCCCTTCCGCTTCACAAACGCGTTCGGCGGCTTGCCCTCGCCTGTGGGGCGTGACTCGAACGTCGTACCCCGGATGCGCCCTGAACAGGTCCGCCCAGCTTGTCATAGCCCCAAGTTCGCGAGTCGAAGTCGGACCTGAGCCGCGACAGGTTGGAGCCCACAGCGCCGAGATGCGCCCATCCGTCGTCGCCGGCCGCTGTTTCCACGGCCTCGGCCAAGAGTTTGTTGGGCATCGGCGGCTTCTTTGGCAGCTGTCGGCGGCTTTCGCAGGAGCGGTGGTGGGCGCAACCAGGTTCTCCACGTAGACGAACTTGGTGCACGCCGCCCTAAACGGCTCTGGGGTCGTCTCCTGGCCAAAGCCATACGCCACCAAGCCCTGCTCGCGAATCCGCGCGCGAGCCGCGTGAAGTCGCTGTCGCTCGACACCAGGCAGAAGCCGTCCACGGTGCCGCCGTGCAGCAGGTCCATCGCGTCGATGATGAGCGCGCTGTCGGTGGAGTTCTTGCCCGTGGTGTAGCCGAAACTGCTGGATGGGCTGCACCGAATGCGCGAGCAACTCCGCCTTCCACTTGGCCAACTGGGTCGTCGTCCAGTCGCCGTACGCCCTCCGCACAGTCGCCGTGCCGTACTTGGCGATCTCGACGAGCAAAGTTCGCCAGGTGCTCGGCGCTCGCGTTGTCGGCGTCAATCAGGACCGCAAGCCGCGACGTCTGTTGAAGGTGTTGCCATGGGTTAACTGTGCCACCAACCACCCTCACCGGTCGGCTAGCACGTCTACCCCAATACAGGTAGACTTCTACCCATGGCCCTGAACATCAAGAACGAGCGGACAGTCTCCTTGATCCGCGAACTCGCCGACGCTACCGGCCAAAACATGACCAGCGCAGTCGAGGAGGCGATCATCGCGAAACTTGAGCAAGTTCGCAGTCAAGAATCCGAGGCCGCGATCGCGATCCGCCTGAGCGAACTACGCGAGGCCATCGACGAGCTCCACGCATCCATGACGGACGAGCAACGCGAGGCCCTTCGCACGGCGGAGGCCGACCTCTACGACGAGCAGGGGCTCTACCGATGATCGTCGACACCTCGGCGATCATGGCGATTGTCAAGGATGAGCCCACGCGCGCTCGCGTCGAGGAAGCATTGGCGCGCGCACCCATTTGCGTGATGTCAGCCGCGAGCCGGGTCGAGTTGGCGGCAGTGCTGGCGCGCTCGCTTACCGCGGGGGCGTCGCGCCACGCCGAGCGCGTCATGTCCAAGGCTCGAATAGAACTCGTTCCGTTTGACGCGGCCCAAGCAAAAATAGCGGCCGACGCTTACCGCGACTTTGGGCGCGGCAGTGGCCACCCGGCTTCACTCAACATGGGCGATACCTTCAGCTACGCCCTGGCAATAGCGCGCGATGAGCCGCTGCTGTTCGTTGGCGATGGCTTCATCCACACGGACGTGCGCCCGGCGCTTCCCGCCGACCCAAAAGCCTGAGAACTACGCCAAACCGCAGCGACAGCAAGGGCCGGGCCGCTTGCGCGAACCCGGCCCCAGCGTCGGGCACATGGCCCAGGCGTTATGCCGCCGCCACCTGAATGCGGCGCGGCTTTGCCGACTCGGCCTTCGGCACGGTGACGGTCAGCAGGCCGTCCTTGTACTCGGCGGTGACGGCGTCGGGGTCAACGCGGTCAGGCAAACGCACCGAGCGACGGAACGTGCCGAAGCTACGCTCCACGCGCCGGAAGCCGTCTGCCGACTTGTCCTCGTAGAAGTTGCGCGAGCCGGCGACGGTGAGCACACTCTCCTCGATGGAGACGTCCACGTCCTCGGGCTTCACGCCGGGAACTTCTACGTGCAACGTGAACTGCTCGTCGTTTTCCTCGACGTCGAGCGAGGGTGCGAACGAGCCTCGCAGCGGCGCCTCGGAGTCCGCGAAGAACTGGGTGACGATGCGTTGGAAGTCGTCCGGCCACGCGGTGGCGGGCAACGGACGACGAAGGATTTCTCGTGCCATTTCAGACCTCCCTGATCGTTGGTGTCCGGAGGTGTCTGACGTCCTCCGGCCAGAGCGAGCGGAAGGCTCGCTCATACCCAGAATTATAAGAGTTGAGCGGCCAACGCTCAAGTCTTGAAGCCCTCCAAAAACTGCACCAATTTGGCGCCTACTCGTTAGCCGCGCCCCCGTTGTGGGCACACAAACGTCACAAGGCACGGCGCACATCGACCGATTCCCGGAGGCAACACCATGGCCACACAGACCCTCTCCACTCCTGACGAGCTCTTGCACTTCCAACTGCGCACCGCGCTGACGATGGAGGACGACTCTCTCGCCGCGCTCGGCGTGCTCGCGAAGGCAGCGAAGTCCAAGGACATCAAAGACATGTTCAAGCACCACGCCGACGAGACCAAGGAGCAGATTCAGAACCTCCACAAGGTGTTTAAGCTGCTGGACCTCAAGCAGACCACTGCTCCCTCGCCAAGCACCAAGGGCATCAGCAAGCAGGCGGAAAGCCTGATCATGCGCAGCGACAGCAAACTGCGGGACCAAGTGGTGCTTTCGAGCGCACTCGGCAACGAGCACTACGAGATCGCCGCGTACACCTCGCTCATCGTCCCCGTGGCGAAGATGGGCGCCTCCGACGTCCTGGCGCTGCTCACGAGCAACCTCGACCAAGAGACTCACACGAGCGAAGAACTGAAGGCGGAACTCGAGCGGATTTCCGGCTAACTGTCTCCGATTGTGGTTCTTATCACAACCCCTGGTATTTCCCCAAAGGCGGTTCTACTTTGTGGGCATGACGGAACTGATCGCTACAGGCTCTGCGCGCATCGATTCTCTAGACGCGTACGTGCACCGAGCCGACGGAGAGGATTCCGTGAGCACTCGCCTTGAGCACCTCGAGGGGTGGGGTTGGCGCGTGCTGCATGCGGTAACTATCGGCCGCCGCGGCACCGACTACCTTGACCACCTGCTGATTGGCCCGGGCGGCGTGTTCGCCATCTCAACCAAGGACCACGGCGGTTCCAAGGTCTCCGTCTCGCAAGAGGCGATCTTCGTCAATGACAACCAAACGGATCATCTGGAGACCACCTACTCCAAGGGCCATCGCGTCGCAGAAGTGCTCAAGCGAGAGACGCCATGGACAGTGCCGGTAACGCCAACCGTTGTCGTCATTTCCGACACCTATGTGGTGAAGCGCTTGCCAAAGGACGTGCTGGTGATCCGCCGATCCGACGCTCCCAACTACTTTCAGCGCATGCCACGGGTCTACGCGGATGAGGTCGTGGACTGGCTCTACGACACCGCGAGCGAGTCCGCTACGTGGAAGTAGCCGCTACCCGGAAGTAGCCGGCGCTACGCGCCGTAAAGCTTCACGTTCGCGTCAACGACCCAGTCGAGGTCGGCGACCCGCGTATCCAACTCTGGCGCGGAGTCCGGCAACAAGAAGTACTGGGTGAGGATCGTTGCCCCATCGTCGTCCCACGTGGTGTCCACATTGAGCCACTCGCCGCCAACGCGCACCTTGTTCCATGCGTGCAGCCCAGTTGTTATGCCTGAACTCACGTTCCCCGTGACCACCACGGCTTTCAAGCCCACCGCGTCCGCAAGCAACAGATACGCCTCCGCGTAGCCATTGCACACCGCGGTGCCGTCCACGAAGATGCCATACGCCTCTTGTGAAGCGGCAACTTCGCGCGAGCTTTGCATGGTCGCACCCGCGTTGATCTCGTCATAGGCGTGGCTGTCATAGACGGCGATCGAGACCACATAGTCGTGCACCTTGCGCGCTTTGGCGCTATCCCCAGAAGCCTCGAGCGCCCCAGAGTTTGCCACCGCCAACGCGAGCGCCTCCTTGAGAAGAGCCCGCCTGCGCTGCGACTCAATCTTGCCGTAGATATACCTGGGCTCCACAATGGTTCGCCAGGTCGTAGACGTAATCACGTACGAGCCAACGAAGGCGTACGGATTCTGTTGCAAGGCCTCAAGCATCGCGTCCTCGACCGCCGTGGTGTCGCCGTTTTCGCCCACCAGCTCCGACACATCGATCGACGGCGCGTCAGCAATGAGCTGCGTCGCCAAGTACTTGACATCGTCGGAGGAGCCGAACGCCGGGTACCCCGCCGGCAACACCGCAGGCGGCTTGGTGAACTCCGCTGAAGCCGAGGGGATGCGTCCGCCCGGCACCCATTCCGGCAAGTATCCCGCCCGCACCATGATGGGCAGCGCGAACACGCACACCGCCACCACAAAGACCAACCAGCGAAGAGCCTTGGTATGCCGCCGATGCGGTGAGGGGTGTACGAGCCACGGCGCGCGCTCGGCAGGGGTGGGTTGGTACCCACCCGTATTCAAGCGCCATCCCGTGCAGCGGCAACGGGTCCAACGGCCCGCCGCCGAGCCCATGCTTGCCCGGGAGATACGCCACCGGATTGAACGTCAGCGGCCGCACCTTGTCTTCGCTGCCCGTTGCGCGGTCACGAATGCGCTTGGTCCACGCGCTGCCGTCCCAATACCGCTCGATGTCGTAGCTGGCGGGATCAGGCAACCATCCGGCGTCGGGCAAGCGGGGCGTTACCCGTCGTCTGCCATCGCCGTCCATGTCCGCTGTGCCCCGTTCCTCACCTTTGTAATGAACGTAACAACGTGCCGGGCGCACGGCGAGGGACTGTGAACAATGAGACACGCGGCGCTGCAGCGGAACTGAACCAAAACCGCGCCCATCGCGTTTACTCATACAAGGGGATTGCGAACAGCGGTGAGGAGGCGACGTGGCAACAGACAAGGCCGTCGTCTTGCGCGAGCTCCACGACCTCCACGCCTCCGCACTGTGGCGCTACAGCGTGCACCTCACCGGCAGTCCCGCGGCGGCCGACGACGTGGTCCAAGAGACCCTGCTGCGCGCGTGGCGCAATCCCCGCATCCTTGAGCAAGACCCAGCCACGGCGCGCAGTTGGCTCTTCACCGTGGCCCGCAACCTCGTGATCGACGAGGCGCGCAGCGCGCGCAGGCGTCACGAATCGCCAACAGAAAACCCGCCAGAAACGCCCAGCCGCGAAGCGACAGACGCCATCTTCGACTCCCTCCTCATCGCCGACGCCCTCGCCTCGCTCTCGGAAGACCACCGCGCCGTGATCGTCGACGCCTACTTCAATGGCCACAACACCGCGGCTCTCGCCCAGCGACTTGGCATCGCAGAGGGCACCGTCAAGTCTCGCCTCCACTACGGCCTGCGCGCCCTGCGCCTCGCCCTCCAAGAAAAGGGAGTAACGCGGTGAACGAGTACGCGAACCCCGACCACCCCGCGTACGCAGAATGGGGCGCCGCCTACGTGCTCGGCGCCCTCACTCCCGACGACCGCCGCGCCTTCGAGTCCCACCTCGACGTGTGCGAGGCCTGCCGCCTCTCGGTGGCGCAGCTGGCGCCCATGCCCGGCCTGCTCTCGCGCGCGCGCCCCATCATCGAGGCCGACTCCGCCGCCACCCCAGAAGACGGCCCACCCATCAACCTGATCAGTTTGGTTGAGCGCCGCGAAGCGCGCCGCAAGCAAACAGTGCGCCGCCGCGTCACCGTTGCGGTGGCGTCCATCGCGGCTGCCATCGCCCTCGCCGTTGCCATCCCCGCACTAACAACGTCCGACGCTGCCCTCCCGGCCGCGACCGTCGCCTTGGCGCCGGTTGGGGACTCGCCGCTCACCGCATCGGTTGACCTCACCGAGGCGGCCTGGGGCACGTCAATCTCGATGGTGTGCGACTACCCCGCCACCGCGCAGGGCCCAAACTATCCAAGCAACGCCACATATTCCCTGGTAATCACCGATACCGAGGGCGTTGAAACGCAGGTCTCCACGTGGACGGCAACGCCCGGCAAGACCGTCACGCTCGACGCCAGCACTGCCACCCCTGTTGACCACATCGCGACCATCGAGGTGCGCGACGCAGCTGGCGAGCCGGTGTTGTCCGCGACCGCGTGAACCATTCGCGGCGCCTGTCTCGTGTCATGGATAAGCGCATCCCGACGCTTCACACCAACACACAGCAACATTACAAACCAGGAGTGACCATGAATGTACGTAAAGTCTTCGGCCTCGCAGCCGTCTCGCTCGCCGCCCTCGCGCTGTCAGCATGCAACTCCGGAGGCACGACGACACCTCCGGCGATCCCGCGCCCGCCATCCGAGTCGACACCGCCGCCCCCACTGCCGCCCCGGCACGACCGAGGCCCCTGCTGCGGCCATGGCGTTGGCCTCATGATCGCGAGCACTTCGCTCGGCGACATCGTCACCGACAGCGCAGGCATGACGGTCTACATGTACGACGCAGACAAGCAGGGCTCCGGCAAGTCCATCTGCTCCGGCGGTTGCCTCAGCGCATGGCCACCGGTTCCCGCAGGCAGCGGCGCTCCCGAGCTCACGGGCGTCACGGGCGAGGTGGGCAGCATCACCGCGACCGACGGCACTCAGCAGCTGACGCTCAACGGCTGGCCGCTCTACTACTACGCGAGCGACGCCGCAGCTGGCGACATCAACGGCCAGGGCTCCGGCGGCGTGTGGTGGGTGCTGGACGCCAGCGGGAACCCCGTGCGGTAAGGAGTCGTAGCCTGGACTCATGTCAGGGCAAGCCAACGAAGTAGTGCCACAAACTCGCGAGCAACGCCTCCTCCTGTGGATAGCGATCCTCGCGAGTTTCGTGGCGTTTCTGGACGGCAGCATCATCAGCGTTGCCTTGCCCGCAATCTCCGAGGAGCTGGGCGGCGGCATCGCTTTGCAACAGTGGGCGGTGGACGCCTACCTCATCACGCTTGGCGCGTTCATCCTGGTAGCGGGCTCATTAAGCGATGCTTACGGCCGCATCCGCATCATTCGGATTGGCCTCATCGGGTTCGGCATCGCGTCGCTCGTGATCGCGCTCGCGCCCACGGGCGGCGTGCTCATTGGCGCCCGCCTCGCGCAGGGCCTCGCGGGAGCGCTGCTTGTACCCTCGAGCCTCGCGCTCATCATGTCCGCCTTCCGCGGCCCCGCCCAGGCAAAGGCGATCGGCACGTGGACGGGCGCCACCACGGTCGCGTTCGTGATCGGACCCGTGCTCGGCGGCGTGTTCGTGGACTACGCCTCGTGGCGGTGGGCGTTCGGCATCAACCTCATACCGATCGCCATCACCCTGCTGATGCTCACGCGGGTCACCCATAAAGACACCCGCCTGCCCGACGCTCGCATAGACATCCTTGGCGCCGCCCTGTGCGCGTTGGGGCTTGGGGCGCTCGTGTACGCACTCATCGAGCAGCCCAACATGGGATGGGGCAACATCGCGATCTGGGGATCGTTCGTGCTAGGCGCCCTGCTACTCGGGTGGTTCTTCTGGCGCCAGGCAACCATCAGCAATCCGATCTTGCCGCTGTCGCTGTTCCGGGTGCGCAACTTTGCGTGGGGCAACGGCGCAACGTGGTTCATCTACGGCGCGCTCGCGCTTGAACGGCTTCATCGTCACCGTCTACCTGCAGCAAGGCGCGGGCCTCAGCGCCACCGCGGCCGGGCTCGCGAGCCTGCCCATCACCGTGCTGATGATCCTTGGCAGCTCGCGCGTGGGGGCGCTCGCTGGCCGCCTTGGGCCGCGGCTGTTTATGACCGTTGGGCCGCTGGTGATGGCCGCCGGGGCGTTCCTGCTGCTGATGTTCAGCGACGACTTCAACTACTGGACGCAGGCTCTACCAGGCATTTTGGTGTTCGGCACCGGGCTCATGCTCACGGTCGCGCCCCTCACGTCTGGCATCCTTGGCGCCATCGAACCGGCACGAGCGGGCATAGCGTCGGCCGTCAACAACGCCGTGGCGCGCATCGCCGGGCTTGTCGCGGTAGCCCTGCTTGGCACCATCGTCGCGGGGAGTCTGGACCTCAACGGCTTCCACAGGGCCACGGCCTTTACGGGAATCCTCATGCTGGCTGGCGGCGCCATCTCGTTCATCGGCATCCGGAACCCCGCAGCCTCCGCGCAGGACCAGTAGGCCGAGCGTCACCCAACGAGTGCGAGGTCTGGCTCGCCAAGTAGCCACCGCACCCTGGCGCGCGCCAGCTCCCCCGCGCGGTTCTCTATGACTCCCGCTACGCTCCCAGGAACAGAGCGTGTCAACCCGGGACGCGCTCGCCTTCGTCGTTGAGGTATGACGGTGGAAGTTGCTACACGCATAGACCTCGAGGCCTTCGTGGCCAACGAGTATCCACGCGTGGTCGCAGCGGTTCGCCTCATCACCGGGGATCACGATGCAGCGCCCGACGCAGTGCAAGAGGCCCTCGCCGGCATCATCGCCTCTCCCCCGCGCAAGGAGATCGACAACCTCGCCGCCTACGTGACGGTGGTTGCCTCCAACAAGGTGCGGGATCTGCAGCGGAGGCGCGGAGCTGAGAGCCGCGCCTACGACAAGCTCCCCGTGCAGCGCGACGCCGCGACAGACGAACTCAGTGCGCTCGACTTGGACGTCGCCGCCGCGATCCGTGCGCTCCCGGATCGTCAGCGCGACATCTGCATTCACCACTACTTGCTGGATCACTCGGTGGACGACATTGCGAAAGCGATGTCCATCTCCTCCGGCACCGTAAAGACCCAACTTCACCGTGCGCGCCAAACGTTGGCCGCGCGGCTGGGAAAGGAGGCCGGCGATGAGTGACTTCGACGATGTCCTCCGTCAATCGCTCGGACGGATCGCCGAACCCGGCGACACCGCGGGCGTTGCCGACGCTGTCGGCGGTCTCGTGGAGGCCGCTGGCGGTGCCGGTAGTGGTGGTGTCGTGGGTGGCGGTGGTGGCACCACTGGATTCCTCGGCAGCTGGGGTGCCCTTGGAATCCTCATCGGGCTGTCCCTTGCGGGCGGCACGGCTCTGGCGCTGGCTAACGAGCCTGCCTCCGCGGCTGTCCCCCTGGTTCCTATGTCCCTGAGCGCAGCTGGCGGAATTCCCGGCTCAACATGCCCCGGTGGGGTAGCGGTGGTGACCCTTGATCCCGGCGCCCACGTGCTCGCGCTGCACCGCACCGAAGACGGCAACTACTTGGCCGTGCGCAACCCTGCCAACGTGTCCCAGATCGTGTGGGTGAGCGCCAGTGCAGGCGAGGCCGACGACGATGCCGCGGTCGCAGCGCTTGCCGGTCACCGATTGCCTCGAGGCAATCGCCGATCCGTCGCCTTCGCCAATCGTGACGCCCTCTGTCACGCCTTCGGCGGAGCCAACCGAGACAGACAAGCCCGAGCCAAAGCCCACGCCGAAGCCGACCAAGAAGCCCACGCCGAAGCCGACGCCGAAGCCAGAGCCCGTTGACGCAAAGCCGCAGATCGCCGTAGGCAAGTGGAGCAGCAACACGATAGTCGGCGACATCAACGACGAATACGGCGCATGTATCGACCCCAAGTTCGCCACGATCAAGGTCCAAGCGATCGATGATGGCACGGTCTCCGTTACCGGCAGCGCCAATTTCTACAACCAAGGGCTGACGCAAGTGAGCCACTCGGGCTCGGTGTGGAACTTCCGCTACGCAGCCAGCTACACGAGCGGTTCACCCAAGACCGTCACCCTCACCTTCAAAGCCACCGACAACGCTGGCCAGACGGCGACCAAGACGGCGACGATCACGGTCAAAAATTCCGGCGATCAGTGCCTGGGATAGACATGAACACTCTCACTCGCACCCTCATCGGAGTCGGCACTGCCGTCGCGGTCTTCGCTACGTCGTACCTGGTAGTCCAAGCAGTCAGATCAGACGAGATCCCCGCGGACACGCCACTCGCGATTCCCGCTAGCACCGTGCAACAAGCGCAGGTATTGAGGCCCGTTTCATTCGGCGATCCCGTGGAATCCGCAGACGACGACGCCACCGCGCAGCCCTCCGCCGTCGTGGGCACCGCCAACGTGACGGTGCCTGAAGAAGCACTCGAACCAGGCGAACCCACCCCGGAAATCCTCGCGGCCGCCGCCGCGCTCGATTCGAACCTCGGCGTGACGACGCCCTCGGTGCCAGATACGGACCCCTCAGCCACGCCGTCGGCCGCGCCGGAGCCAAGCTCATCTGAGCCGGCTACCCCAGCGTCGGACCCTTGTGCCACAGGTGACGACGAAGCGTGCCCCGACGGCGCAACCGTCACCCTCTTCGCGGACACGATGGGCGACCCGCTCGAGGTCTGGGCAACTGCCGACCCCGTAACGATGGCGGGCATGGGACAGTCGATCTACTGCCCTGACGTGGCCACTGAAGAGGGCGCGCTGCGGCTCGGTTCCGTCACCACAGAACCCGCGGCAGTCACCATCACCTACTGGCCGCAAAGCGACCCCACCGCGATCCGCGAAGTCTTCATGGACGAGACCCGCAACTACGGTGACGACGGCGCCGGCCAATGCGGTGTCACGGGCGTGCTGGAAGAGGGGGACTACGACGCAACCGCGATCGCCATCAGCGCCGACGGCGAGATCTCCCCCATCTCCACCTTCTCCTTCGACTATCGCGGGCGCCCAATCGAACCGCCGATGCGAGTGGTTCCCCTTGGCACCAACTTCCTGTGGGTTGGTGTTGGCCACGGCGCCTACCAAACAGCGCTCATCGAGACTGTGCCGCTAACTGACGGCGAGACGGGCTCGTGCGCGAGTGTCGACACGGGATACGTTGCAGTTCACTCTGCGGCCCGTAGGTACCACAGCGTTGCCGCATCCCCACAGGCAATGGAGAACCTCAACGTTGCTCCCGAGTTCAACCGCATGACGTCACGCCTCTTCTACATTCCCGAGGGAACCAGCGTTGGCGTGTGCGGCCTCACCCTCAACGACGTAGACACCCCGTGGGACCTCTTCGCGGCAGATCGTGTCCAATACGCCACCGCAGCAGCTCCCGACGCTCTCACCGCCATCGTTTCTGTGCGCACCGTGGCCACGTTTCACGGCGGAACGGCGACCTTTACAGCTACCGGGCAGACTGGCGCTGGGTGTGGAACCCCCATGCAGGTCACGATCGCGGAGCCTGCGGAGGTGCGCGGCCACACGAGGACGATTTTCGACCAGGAGATCTGCCGGATCTCCGGGCAAAATGTGAGGCTCGTCGTCAACACCACCTACCAAGACGAGGGGACTGCCGCCGAGGGACGTAGCGGCGCCACCTTCTACGTCAACTCTCACAACTGCACGGGCACCTGCACACCGCCGCCCATGGAGACCTACCTCGTTCGGCTACCTGGACTGGGCCTCGATGAGTGCGCGGCGGATGACAGCGACTGCGATACAAGGCGAGTTCTCAATGCCACCGCCTTGGTCGACGTCAACTGGGTGGCAGAAGGCGACGGTGCGCGCGAAGCGTGGGGTATCGGCGGCACGTCTGAAACGCGGCCCGACGATGCGGTTCCGGAACGCCCGCAGGTGGACCTTGAGCCGGTAACGGCCGCGTTTGGCACCAGCATGTTCGATGCCGTCGCGAGCACCACGATCAAGTTCGATCGCAAGGTCGACTACACGATCGACGCTATCGGGAGCTGCTTCACCAACGGCGCCACCTCGTCGCGCAAATCGGGAACGTCGAGCGTCGCGTCCGGGGGCGTGTCAATCGCGAGCATTCGCCTAGAAGGCTTGTGCCCTGGCAGCCGCTACACGTACGTCCTTCGCGCCACCGACGCAGACGGTCACACCGTGATCGTTGCCCACCCGGGCACGCCTGGCGTCAGCCAAGACGTGGACTGGTGGGAAGAGACGGTGATGCCGCAGCGCCACATCAATGTCACCTCGACGATTACCGTTGAGAAGTTGCGCTACCCCACCGCCACCTGGCTAGTGGACACTCCAGAGGTGCAGATTGACGGCGTGCGAGTCAACTCGCGATACGACGACGGGTGGGCGATTTGCCTTCCGCCAAGCACCCGCTCGGCGAGCACCAACCCTGGATCAAACCTGGTGCCCGTCACCCGCGAGTACGCGGCGGACCCAGTGATCATGGTGCACAGTGACATCTTCACTGTGCCCGCCACGAGCTGCCGGTTTGGATCGCAATCCACGTGGCGAGACCAAGATCCGGCACAGGTCATTCCGCATTCGGTGCTGCTAGGCGGCACAACACTGACGGGATTCGTGACTTACCAAGGCACGGACCGGAGTGGTGCGTACATAAATGAGACGTTCCGCTACACGATCCACTTGCGCGGAGAGCTCGTCGACGAGTAGCCGCGCCGCGCAGGACCAGTAGGCCGAGCGTCACCCAACGAGTGCGGGGTCTGGCTCGCCAAGCAGCCACCGCACGCCGGCGCGCGCGAGCATGAGCGCGATGATGAGCCCAGTGACTGCGAAGAACCCACCGAGTGAGACGTAGTCGCCAAAGATCACGTCCACGAGCAGCAGCACTACAAACTTGGATCCGGGAAGCAGCACCAGCAACGTGACGACTCCAATGGCACGGCCGGGCGCGGTAGACGCCCCGCGCACCCGCTTCATGGCACCCTTCTTGAGCACCAGGACCAGTTCCAACACCACCTTCAAGAGCACGGCAACCACGAGCGACATCGCGAAGGTTTCTGTCATGACGTGCGGGGCGAATTGTGCAACCAGATTGAGCACCACGACGTAGACGAAGACGTCGATCACGTGTTCCGGTGCGAGCCAGCTCCCGCGCGCGGTTTTCTTCACGCTCCGACACTACCGTCGGCGCCTTAATACCCATCCCGCGCGGTTCTTTATGACTCCCGCTACGCTCCCAGGAACAGAGCGTGTCAACCCGGGACGCGCTCGCCTTCGTCGTTGAGGTATGACGGTGGAAGTTGCTACACGCATAGACCTCGAGGCCTTCGTGGCTAACGAGTATCCACGCGTGGTCGCGGCGGTCCGTCTCATCACCGGGGATCACGATGCAGCGCCCGACGCAGTGCAAGAGGCCCTCGCCGGCATCATCGCCTCTCCCCCGCGCAAGGAGATCGACAACCTCGCCGCCTACGTGACGGTGGTTGCCTCCAACAAGGTGCGGGATCTGCAGCGGAGGCGCGGAGCTGAGAGCCGCGCCTACGACAAGCTCCCCGTGCAGCGCGACGCCGCGACAGACGAACTCAGTGCGCTCGACTTGGACGTCGCCGCCGCGATCCGTGCGCTCCCGGATCGTCAGCGCGACATCTGCATTCACCACTACTTGCTGGATCACTCGGTGGACGACATTGCGAAGGCGATGTCCATCTCCTCCGGCACCGTAAAGACCCAACTTCACCGTGCGCGTCAAACGTTGGCCGCCGCAGCTCGGAAAGGAGGCCACCGATGAGTGACCTCGACACCACCCTGCGCGAGTCGCTCGTCCGCCTCGCCGAACCCGGCGATCCCTCGGGCGTCTCCGCGGCCATTCAGGCTCGCGTGGACGCTGGCGGCGTGCCACCCATTGATGGTGGGGCCAGCGGCACCGCCGGTTTCTCCGCGTGGATCGTTCCCGCCATCATCGGCATCGTCGCGCTCACCACCGGGCTGGTGCTAGGTGCCGCGAAGGCCGACGGTGGGTCCAGTGCCGCCTACGCTCCCCTTACCGTGCAGGGCCAGGGTGGCATTCCTGCATCACTGTGCCCTGGCGGCGCGGGCGCCACGCAGCTTGACCCCGGCGCTCGGGTGCTCGCAGTCGGCCGCTCGGACGACGCGGCCTACTTGGCCGTTCGCAACCCCCACAATCTCAGCCAGGTCGTGTTCGTGAGCGCGAGCCTCGCCACGCCAGACGACGGCACGGACGTGAACGCGCTGCCCACCTTGACCTGCGACGAGGCGTCGCCAGCGCCCTCGATCACGCCGTCCGTGACGCCGAGCGCCAAGCCCACTCCCAAGCCGACGACTAAGCCGACTCCGAAGCCGACCACCAAGCCGACGCCGAAGCCGACCACCAAGCCGACGCCGAAGCCGACTCCGAAGCCCAACCCTGCACCGGTAATCACGGTGGGCAAGTGGAGCCCATCCAGATCTGGGGCATCCGGTACTCGGCTGACCTCGCCTGCACGGATCCCAGTTCACCCACATCACCGTCAAGGCCACTGAGACGGAACCGTGACCGTCACCGGCGTCCTCGAACTACGGCTCGGACGACGCTTCACTCGACAGCCACTCAGGCTCCAACTGGATCTTCAGCTACAGCGCCACCTACGGCGGCAACGGCCCGACAAGACAGTCACGGTGACCTTCACGGCCAACGACAACGCGGGCAAGACGGCACACGAAGTCCGCGACGAGCATCACTGTCGTCCTCGAACTTCAACATGCCTGGGATAGCGACATGAGAACCTCAACCCGCTACCTCGTCGCCGCCGGCACGGCCGTCGCCATTTTCGCCGTGAGCTTTGGCGTAGCCAAGGCGTCCACGGAAAAGGGCATCACGCCCATCGACGCCGCTATCGAGGTGCCGGCCACCGCCACTGCCTCCGCGCAGGTGTTGATGCCGGTTGCGTTGGGCGACGCGTCTGGCAACATCCCGGAGGCCTCCCCTATCGTCGGCACCGCGACTGTGACGATCGCGCCTGGTGACGACGAGCCTGGCGAGGAGCCCACCGGAGACTCCACGCCTCCTGACGAAGACTTCGTCGCCGAGCCGCCAGCCTCCGTGCTCGAGGCCGCAGCCGCGCTCGACTCGTCCTCGGGCGAGACCGCAGACATCGTGCCCGCACCCGTCGCCAGCCCGGACCCAAGCACCGGCGAGCCGAGCGAGGAAGGCGACCCAGCGTCGGACCCGTGCGCCGAAGGCACGGGAACTGACCCCGCCGAGGGCTGCCCAGCGGGCCTGCACGCCACGCTCTACAGCATCGAGCTGGACCCGGATCTGTACATCAGCGCCCAGGCCGACCCACCCACAGCCGAAGGCTCCGGGACCATCTCGTGGTGCAGCGCAAGCGACACCGGCACCATCCCTGAGGGCGCGCTCTCCATTGGCGCCTTCACAGACGAGGCCGGCACCGTGACGGTCAACTACTGGCCTCACCTGAACCCCTCCGCCGTGCGCCAGATCGTCATGGACCAGAGCCAGCTGTACTCCGAGGGCGAGCGCGCGGCACTGCGGCGTCACCGAACCACTAGAGCCTGGGCTCTACAACGCGACCGCCACCGTCCAAACCCGGGACGAACGCATCTCCGAGCCCTACGGCTTCACCTTTGACTCCCGCGGCGCACCCACCATCCCGAACATGAAGGTGGTGCCGCTTGGACACAACTGGGTGTGGGTGGGCGTGATGCACACTCGATACGAGCGGGCGCTGCTGCAGGCCTACCCGGCGGACATCTATCCCGACCTCTCGTGCAGTGACACCGGGTACGGCCGAGGGCCATGCGCCAAGCGCTTCCCGCCCACACCTCCGAGGTCACCGCGGCGTCCCTCGCGCTCCACAACTACAACGGCGCCTTCACGCGCTCCACGTCCGCTATCTACTACCTGCCGGAAGGCACCGGCGCGCGGATTTGTGGCGCCACCTTCAACGAGCGCGAGCCCAGCTGGGACGTCAACGTGCCCGATCGGGTGCAATCGGCGGACGTCACGGCACCCGACGGGTGGGAAGCCGTTGTCACAGTGCGCCACCTCTCCACCTTTGGGCCGGGATCCGTCCAGCTCGCTGCGAGCGGCCAGTTGGGCGACTCCTGCGGATGGGCCACGTCATGGAACCTTGACCACGCGGCGTCGGACACTCCAACCATCACGCCCGCCGACGCAGAACTCTGCCAACTTGGTGGGCAGAACATCCGCATTAGCGCCGAAACCTGGCACGCAAAGAAAGATGGGACGGGATCCAGGGAAGCCAGCCGTGCGCAATTCTTGTTGATGGGCGACAGCTGCACCGGCGACTGCCCCGCACCGGCAAACCGGACGTACACCGTGCCATTGCCGGGCCTGGGCCAGGACCCGTGCCCAGGGTCCGCAACCGATACCTGCGACACGCCGCGGCGCACCATGGCCGCACTGGCGACCATCGATGTCACGTGGCGCAGCAGCGGCGACAGCCACGCGACATCGTGGAACGTGAGCGCGACGAGCGACGAGGACACCTCATCCGTTGCGCCGGAGACGCCGCGATTCGACGTCGACTCGACCCTTACCAGCGACTTCGCGAGGAACGACAACTTCCGCACCACTGCCACCGGCACCATTCAGTTCGACCGCTTGGTGACCTTCACCGCGGAGGCAGTGGGGCCGTGCTACACGGACGGTGCTACGACCTCCACCGTCCACCGGCCGCTCCTTGCCGGTGTCGACGGGTGTGACTCGCGGCACGGTCAACTTCACGGGCCTCTGCCCTGGCACTCGCTACAACGTGGTGGTGCGATTCACCGACGGCGACGGCCACTCGGGTATCGCGGCCCCACCCTCGGCCTCCGGTGTGGCACGAACGGACACCTGGTACAACGGCGTCCTTGAGACTCCACAAAAGTACTTGCGCGTCAAGGCCGCGATCGACGTGACCACGCTCCCCACGATGGACGCCAACTGGCTGATCCGCGATTCGTGGCTCTACCTAGACGGCGAGGGATTCGTGCCGAGCTTTGGGCCCTTCCAATCCGACCGCTGCTACCCCGGAACCACACACGAGGCGCATTCTGAATCCGGCGTCATCGTGGTGCCGCTACGCCAGGAGTACGTCGCTCACGCAAGACATCAACGTCTATTCAGACGTGTTCTTCTACCACTCGCGCACTGCGAACTGCGCCTGGCGCGCTAGTGACGGCTGGGCGGACCCCAGTGCTCGCACGGTAACCCTGCTGCAACTCACCAATGGCATCACAATTCGCGAGCGGCTGACCCACTCGGTATTTCCCAGCAACCCGCAGCCGTTCACTTATGAGAACTACCTGCTGGCTGAAATCGTGGACTCACCGGACGCGCGCTAGCGCCCCGGCGCCTGGTTGAGGCTCTGCTCGTGGAACTCGGCGTCGGTGAGCCGCGCTACGCGCCGTAGTTCCCCGCTTGGGTGTCGACCACCCAATCGAGGTCCGCACTACGTGTGGCAAGCGCAGGGTCCCCTGCATTGAGCAGCAGGTACTCCTCTTGCGTGCCCCATGAGTCTGCGTCGTCCCACGTCACGTCCACCGTGAGCCATTGGCCGTCAACCAACACCCTGTTCCACGCGTGCGGGCCGCTCGTAGCGCCGCTCCACGCATTGCCAGTGACGATCACGGTGTCGATTCCGGCGGCCTGCGCCATCGCCTGGAACGCTTGCGCATAACCGTTGCACACGGCGCTCCCGCCCACGAGAATTCCGTACGCCTCTTGCGACTCCTCCACTTGCGAGCTGTCGGTAGCACCGGCCGTGATGGCCGCCGCCGCGTCGGAGTCATAGGTCGCGACGCTCGCCACATAGTCGTGGATTTCCCGCACCTTGTCTTGCTCGCTTTGCTCTGACGTCACACCAGCTTGCTTCAGCCCGACGCTCACGGCAGCTGCCGTCGCCACTCGCCTTTGCGCGGCTTCCGTTGCGTCGTGCGCGTACTCGGGCGTGACGACCACTCCCCTAAGCGTGGTGGCGTACGTCCACGCGTCGACGAACAGGTAGGGGTTCTGCACCGAGGCCTCGTTGATCGCGTCGAAGATGCCTTCGCTACCAACGCCTGCTTGGTTCGCCCAATACGTGACGTCGATCGTTGGTTCTTGCGCGATCATGCTCGCGGCAAGGTACTTCACCAGGTCGTCGGAGCCGAACACCGGGTACGCCACCTGGGGCGCTGTCGGTTGCGGGCCAACGAGCGCAGAACGCATCGGCACCCACTCCGGCAGGATCCCCACGTGGGCCGCGGTGAACAACAGCCCAATCAGGATCGCGGTGAGGGCAATCAGCCGCGCGGAGCCGCCACGCTGGCGCCGGGAGCGCGTGACGCTGCCTCGTTGCCACGGTTGTACGTCAACCGGCTGAAGGTCCCACGGCGCTACACCATGCTCGCGCTTGCTCGCGCGATCGCGAGTGCGTGCCGTCCAGGAGCGGCCGTCCCAATAACGCTCAACATCCGTGCTGGAAGGATCGGGCAACCACCCGGGATCGGGAAGGCGCGGCGCGAGCGGCCGTTCGCCATTCACCGTCATCTTGCTCCTCCCGAGCTTGCGCGCGGTGCGCGCCGATCACGCTAGCAACTGGGCCGTTGCCAATACCAACATACGTGACGATGCCGACATGGTCGCAGCGTCGGGCAACCACCAAGCGAAACGCCCGCCCAACCGCTATGTTTGCCGCATGCTTCCTCCTAAGAGTCTTGGTGTCGCGTACGTGTTGTGGTTCTTCTTTGGCATATTGGGCATCCACCACTTCTACCTTGGCAAGACCGGGCGCGGCATTCTGTGGCTGCTTACGGGCGCCCTGCTGACCGTTGGTTGGTGGGTGGATCTGTTCACGTTGCCCGCGCAGCTTCGCCAGGTCAACGCGCAGCGCGCTGCCGGAATCGCCTAGCCCTTTTCCTGCTCGGTCAGCAGCCCCGCCCAGCCCTCGAACTCGCCGCCGTACGTTGCCGCGAACTGCTCGCACAGGTCAACGGTCTCGCGCAGAAAGTCCGGCACGAGCGGGCTGCGTCCGCGCACAAAGACCATCCACTCTGGGATGTCGTGGCTGGGCTCTACGAGTTCGTAGCGGAGCCGCCTTGACCGCAGTTCATCGGCCGCCGCCCTAGCCTTCACGTCCGAGGTGAAGCACAAGAAGAACTCGGACTCACGTGGAGCCTCGGGAACTGCGCCCCGTGAGACGAACTCGGCGAGCTGCTCAGCGTCGGCCGCCCAGAGTCCGTACGGCTCGGTTCGCGTGCGCTTCTTGCTGAACAAACCCATGCGGCCACGTTACCGTCGCGCGGGAGCACGCCAACACGGAAAGTCCTAGATCCGGAACTCCGGGTCTTCGCCGCGCGGAATCTTGGGCTGCTGCGGGCCAACGCGAGGCGCCCATGCGTCGTCGGAGGCAAACAGCCGCCTGATCGCCGGTGGGAAGACCCCCGTCACGAGCTGGTCGAGCGTCACCTCGTCAAAGACAGAGCGCACAGCTGACCGCGCGGCGACCCACACCTCTTGCAGGTGTTGCAGCGCGGGCGGGTACGTGACCTCGTCTGGGCGCAGTCCATGGACGTCCGCGAGTGGGCCGTCTATCGCGCGCAAAACCTCGCCAACCGTGATCTGATTCGGCGGCCTACGCAAGGCGTATCCCCCGTCGGCTCCACGGGTGGCCGTGACGATCGCCGCGCGGCGCAGGTCGGCAAGCACCGCCTCGAGGAACTTGCGTGGAAGCTCATAGGAATCGGCAATTACCTGGGCCGACGCTCGCTCGGGGTACACGCTCGCGAGATAAGCTGCCGCTCGCGCGGCGTAGTCGCCCTTGGCTGAAACGTGCATGAGATCACCCTATCCGGCGTCGCTAGCGGCCAAATGGGACGCGCCCGGCGCAAGCCGCAGCCACACCGTGTCCCCCACCTCAACCTCGAGGTCGCGAAAGTGTGCGCGCGTGAGAGCAACGCTCGTGCCGTTGTCCGCCGTCAGCCGCACCTCGTGGCCCACGCGCTGCACGTCCGTGACGTCCGCGCGCACGGCGTCCCTCACCGCCATCGAGAACACGTCAAGATCGTGAGGGCGCACAACGGAGCCCTCGAAAACGGTCGTTGGGCCAAGGAACCGCATCACGAACTCGCTCTGAGGCGTGTCGTAGATCTGGTCCGGCGTTCCCGATTGCTCCACGCGCCCCTGGTTGATCACCACGATGTCGTCGGCAACCTCGAGCGCCTCTTCCTGATCGTGCGTCACAAAGACCGTCGTGACGTGCACCTCGTCGTGGAGCCGCCGTAGCCACAGCCGCAGTTCCTTGCGCACCTGCGCGTCCAGGGCGCCAAACGGCTCGTCGAGCAACAGCACGCTCGGCTCCACCGCAAGGGCACGTGCGAGCGCCATGCGCTGGCGCTGGCCGCCGCTGAGCTGCGAAGGCAAGCGGTCGCCAAACTGCGTGAGGTGAACGAGCTTGAGGAGCTCGCTGACTCGGTCGGCGATCTCGTCCTTTGGTCGCTTGCGAATCTCGAGCCCAAACGCAATGTTCTTCGCCACGGACATGTGCTTGAACGCCGCGTAGTGCTGGAACACAAAGCCAACATTCCGCTTTTGCGGCGGCAGGTCGGTCGCCTCCACGCCCTCGATCGTGACGGTGCCGGCGTCAGCGGTTTCGAGGCCGGCGATCACCCGTAGCAGCGTTGACTTGCCGCCACCACTTGGGCCAAGCAAAGCCGTAAGGCGGCCCGACGGGATGGTCACCGAGACGTCGTCGAGCGCCACAAAGCTTCCGAACCGTTTGGTGACGGAATCGACGTGAATGCTCACGATTCCCTCCTCTCTACGCGCACCCTGAGGGCCGCTACAACGGAAATGATGACGATGGCTGCAAGCGCGAGCACCGAGGCAACGGTGAACGCCTGTGCCTGATTGAAGTTCTGGTAGAGCTGCTCTACGGCGAGCGTCGCGGTCTGGGTCTTGCCCGTGATGTTGCCGGAGACGATCTTCACGGCGCCAAACTCGCCGATGGAGCGTGCAAAGCACAGCACCACTCCGTAAATAACTCCCCACCGGATGCCCGGCATGGTGATGCGCCAGAAGGTGATCCAACCGCCCGCCCCCAGACTGCGAGCGGCTTGCTCCTGTTCCGTGCCCTGTTCCTCGAGTACCGGTACCACCTCGCGCACCACGAGCGGCATCGAGATGAACGTGGTGGCAAGCACGATGCCAGGAGTGGAGAACAGCACGTGGATGCCCATCTCCGCGAGCGGCGCGCCAAACCATCCGTCGCGCACGTTGTAGACGATCACAAGGCCCAAGCCAACGACCACGGGCGAAACCGAGAGGGGCAGGTCGATGAAGGCGCTCAATGCCCGCTTGCCTGGGAATTCGTACCGCACCAACAGAATCGCGACGCCAACACCGAACACGGCATTGAGCGCCACAGACCACAGCGCCGCGACCAATGTGAGCTGCAGCGCGTGGACCACAAGGGGATCGGTGAGCGCGTCGAGGACCGGCTGGAGTCCGTCCTTGAACGCGTTCCAGAACACGAGCGCTACAGGGAACACCACGAGCGCGGACAGATAGACGGTGATGACTGCCTGGCGCGCAACCCGCCCGGCGCCGGAGCCAACGGGGCGGGAGGGCTGAACGAGCGTCGGGCCTGTTGTTGCTGTGTCAGCCGCTGCAGTACTAGCCACGGCGCACCAGCCACCGTTGGAGCAGGTCTATCGCCACGAGAACGAACAGAGCAATGCCGAGCAGCACAGTGGCCACCACGGATGCGGAGGCGAGGTTGCCGTTTTCGACGTAGGTGAGCATGCGCACGCTCGTGACTTCCGTGCGCATCGCGAGGTTGCCGCTCAGCAGCACAAGCGAGCCGTACTCACTCACGCCGCGCGCGAAGCTCAGCGCGCCACCTGCAGCGATCGCGGGGATCAGCGCGGGGAGCACGATGCGGCGGAACGTGGTGCCGGCGGACGCGCCAAGTGAATGGGCCGCCTGCTCGGCCTCACGATCGAGCTGTTCGAGCACGGGCTGAACCGAGCGGACCACAAACGGGAGGGTCACGAACGCGAACGCGAGAAAGACCGCGGTGCGGGTGTTGGCAACGTTGACGCCGATGGGGCTCGTTGGGCCGTACAGCGCGAGCAGCACCAGGCCGGCGACGATCGTCGGCAGCGCGAACGGGACGTCGATCACCACCTCTAGCAGGCGCGATCCAGGGAAGCGTTCGCGCACGAGCACCCACGCGATGAGGGTGCCGATGACGACGTTGAGGACGGCGACGCCTAGCGAGGTGAACACCGTGAGCCTGATCGCGGCGGCGGTCTGCGGGTTGGTCAGCGTGGTGACGAAGCCGTCCCATCCGCCATTCACCGCAACCGCGACAACGGCGGACAGCGGCAGCAACACGAGCACGGAGAACCACAGCACAACGACGCCAAGGCCGATCCCGGCGCCCTTTGTCAGATTCGTACGAGAGGCGCGGCCCCTTAGGGGAGCCGCGCCTTCCGCATCGAGTTGGACCGCTGTCACGAGGACTTACCCGTATCTACTTGAATCAAGGTGATGATGCCGGTGTTGTCGTCGAAGAACTTCTTCTTGGCGTCTTTCCAGCCACCGAAATCGTCAATGGTGAGCAGAGTAGTCGGTGTGGGGAAGGGATCCGAGGGGTCGTTCGCGCCCTTCACCTCAGGAAGCGTGACGCCGTCCACCACGGGCCGGAAGCCGAACCCTGCGTAGATCGCCTGCGCGTCCGGGGAGAGGACGTAGTCAAGGAACGCCTTCGCCTTGGGGTCAGCATCCTTGAGCACAGCACCGGGGTTGTCGATGCGCAGCGTCGCGTCGGGAACCACGTAGTCGAGCTCGGCGCCGTTTTGGCGGGCGGCGATCGCCTCGTTCTCGTAGCTCAGCAACACGTCACCCGTGCCCGCGAGGAACGCGCTGGTCGCGTCCCGCCCGGAACCGGGCAGCGACACCACGTTGTTGAACAACTTGGTGGTGTACGCCTTGGCTTGGCTCTCAGAGCCACCCGCGGCGATGACAGAGCCCCATGCGGCAAGGATGTTCCAGCGGGCAGAGCCGGAGGAACCAGGGTTGGGCGTGATGACCTGAACGCCGGGCTTGATGAGGTCGTCCCAGCTGTCGATGTGCTTGGGGTTGCCGGGGCGAACCGCGAACACCACCACGGAGCTCGTCACGACGCCCTTTGTGGGGCCCGTGTTCCACGTGTCATCGACGAGGCCTGCATCTACCAGGCGCGTCACGTCACTCGCGAGCGAGAAGTGCACGTAATCGGCCTCGAGTCCGGACTCAACGGCGCGGCTTTGGTCACCGGATGCGCCATAAGACTCCGTCCACGTGACGCCCGCGCCCGGCGTCGGTCTTCGCGAAAGCCGCCTGCACGGCTTGGTTTGCGGCCTGGGGAACCGAGAAGGCGACGATCGCAAGCTGAGCCTGGGGACCGTCGGCCCCACCGCTTGCTGCTGGGGTCACCGGAGCCAGCCGAGCAGGCTGTGAGCATCATCGACGCAACCGCCACTGCACCCGCCAACCAACCTGCTCGTGTCCGCCTACTCATTTCGTTCTCCAATGGTCTCCCGACCGGCCTATTCCTATCGGTGTGGTAGACATTAGGTAGATTGCCCGTCAAAGTCAAATCGCCCTCGCCGCGCAAACAACATCCACGTGCCGAGAGTGATCGGGCACAGGGCGGCTAGTCTCAAAGCCGTGAAGATCTGGTGGGTTGTCGCGGGGACCGCGCTGCTGGTGCTCGGCGTGAGCCTTGCGGTGGCGGTCGCGCTTCCCGGCGCCCTCGTGTTGCCGGACGGCCCCACCTCCTCCCCCATTCCCGTCCATGACCACCGAAAACTGGCTCGATCCTGCCTTCCCGTGGCGCGCGTGCATCATCGTCCTCGCCGCCGTCATCACGATGGTGACGATTGCGCTCGTGGCGCGCACTGATCGAGCGTCGTCGCGCGCGGTAATCTGCGTTTCAGCCACAAGGAGGCGACGATGACCGCAACCGCTGTTTCCGCTCCACCGAGCGACCCGCCGCCTACGGATCCCACGGCCACCGTCACGTCACAGCGTCGTCGCCCCCCGCGCGCCTTTCAGCGCACCTATAGCCGCTGGGGACTGCTTGGCGCGCTGCTGTTCTTCAGTGGCTCGCTCGTGCCGTCGCTGTTGCCACGCTCGGGCGTAGCCCAAGGGCTCGTGAGCGGCATCACCGCGGTCATCGGCTACGGCTTCGCGTGCGCTTTCGTTGCGCTTGTGGCACTACATGGAAGGCCCGGTTCCGCACGGCAATGCCCGACGCTGGACGCATCCTTGTCATCGCCGGCCTCCTGACGGTGGTGCTTGCCGTGTCCGTGTGGAACTTCGTTGGCTGGCAGAACGACACTCGCCAGATCTTTGGCATGGAGCCGATCTCGCCCGCGGTGTGGCCGCAGATCGTCATCGTCGGCCTGCTGGTTGCGTGGTTGCTGCTCGCGGTGGGCCGCGGCTTCCGCACGCTCTTCCGCAAGTCGGCGGACTTCGTTGACCGCTGGTTGCCGCGCCGCCTCGCTGTCACCCTGTCATCGATCCTGACGCTGCTGATCATCTGGGGACTGCTCTCCGGCGCGATCCTCGACGTCTTCTTCGCCGGCGCTAATGCGATCTTCTCCACGCGCGACAGCGGCGATAAGCCCTTCGCAACCGAGACCACGTCCGAGTACCGATCTGGCGGCCCGAGATTCTCTCGTGAAGTGGGATGACCTGGGCCGGCAAGGCCGCGACTTCATCTCGCGCACGCCAAAGGTTGAGGACATCAACGCAGTGAGCGGCGGTGGGGCACTTGAGCCCATCCGCGTCTACGTTGGGCTCAAGTCCGCGGACACCGTTCAGGGGCGCGCAGACCTCGTGCTGCAAGAACTTCAGCGCACGGGCGCTTTCGATCGCAAGGCGATCGTGATTGGCTCCACCACAGGTACCGGTTGGCTTGACCCCAACGCGATGGACCCCATCGACTACATGTACAACGGCGACGACGCGATCGCGGGCGTGCAGTACTCGTACCTGCCGAGCTGGATCTCGCTGTTTGCCGACCAAGAGATCGTGCAAGAGACCGCCCAGACGGTCTTCACCACGATTCACGACTATTGGGTGACGCTGCCAGAGGACTCGCGGCCGGAGCTCTACATGTTTGGGCTGTCGCTCGGCTCGTTCGGGGCGGAGTCGGTCTTGACCGACCCCAACATCATCAACGCCCCAATGAACGGCTCACTGCTGGCCGGCCCGCCATTCTTCAACCCGCTACACACGTACCTCACCGACAGGCGCCAGGCGGGCACGCCTGAGTGGAACCCCACCTACGGCGACGGCCGCACGGTGCGCTTCACCGCGCAGCAAGACCTGCTCCATCGCAACGAGGGGATTTGGGGACCCAACACCCGCATGGTGTACCTCCAGCATGGCTCCGACGGCGTGACCTGGTTCAACGCGAGCCTCTTGTATCGCTCGCCCGACTGGCTCAAGCCCGGCGAGCGCGCGCCTGACGTCTCCGATCACATGACCTGGTATCCGGTCATCACGATGTGGCAAGTGGCGATGGACCTCGCAGGCGCCGGCGGTGCCCCTAGCGGCTTTGGTCACGAGTACTCGGTTCATGACTACACCCAGTCCTGGGCCGGAGTCTTCGACATCGACGGCTGGACCGACGAGCAAACGGAAGCGGTGTCAACCGCAGTACAGGCCGAACACGACGCGTTCGACGCCAGGATCGCCGCCGCCGAATAGGTGCCTGCCACACCCTGGGCACAAAAGCGGGGATGGCGCTCCCGGGGGTTGAAAGCGCCATCCCCTACTCGGATCGGACTTAACTAGTCCTTGCTATCCGAGGTGCCTGCGTCGCCGCTGCCCGCATCGCCCTTGTGGCCGTCGCAGGTGCCGTCGTGCTTTGACTTATTTGCGTCCGCCGCCTGTGACCACGCGTGGTGCTTGTGGTGCTTGTGGTGAGTGGCCTTGGACTTTGCCTTCTCCGCCTTGGCGTCCTTGGCTGCCTTGGCGGCGGCCTTCTCCGCAGCCTTGAGTTCGGCTGCCTTGAGTTCCGCGCCGCGTGCGCCGCCGCCTTCTCCTTCGCTGCTACCTCAGCAGCTTGCGCCACCAGGAAGCCGCACTTCGAGGACCACACATCTTGGGGAACAACGACGTTCGCGTGGGTGGCGCCAACGCCTTCGAGCATTGGACCGCCGGAACCGGAGCTAGCGGTTGCCGCCGTGCTCCTATGAGTCCCGCGATCATCGTGGCTCCGATGACAGCGCCAATCCGTAATCGATTCTTGTTAGGGATGTCCATCGTGGATTTCTCCTACCGGTGCGCCAATCTGCCGGAGAGATCTCCGGCGCGCGTATCTCACGCCATTGTGCGAACCTGCGGCCACCGTAACCCCAAAAACGGACAAACGCGACTCGACGGGCGCGCCGTATGCAGCGTCGGGCAGTGAAAGCCCTGGCAAACCCTGCCTGTAAAATGAGTAAATGTTGCACTATGCCCCCCTGCTGATGACCATCGCGGTGGGCCTGGTGATGGCCTTCATTCTTGGCTTCGCGGCGCAAAAGGCGAACCTGTCCCCCATCGTCGGATATCTTGGTGGCGGGCATCATCATTGGCCCATTCACTCCTGGGTACGTGGCCGACACCGACATCGCCTCTCAGCTCGCGGAAATCGGCGTGATCCTGTTGATGTTCGGCGTGGGCCTGCACTTCTCGATGAAGGATCTGCTCGCCGTCCGGCGCGTTGCGGTGCCGGGAGCGATCGTGCAGATGCTCGTGGCGACGGTGCTCGGCGCGGCACTGGGCATCGCCCTCGGGTTGGAGCCTTGGTTCCTCGCTGCTCTTTGGTCTCGCGCTTTCCGTCGCGTCCACCGTGGTGCTGCTGCGCGCGCTCGAGGACCGGCAATTGCTTGACACGCGCGGCGGTCACATCGCCGTGGGGTGGCTCATCGTGGAGGACCTCGCGATGGTCATCGCGCTCGTTGCGATCCCCGTCATCGCAGCCGATGCTGCCGATCCTGGCCAGCTGGCCAAGGAGCTGCTGTGGACATTGGTGAAGGTGAGCGCGTTCGTGGCGCTGATGATCATCGTCGGTCGCCGCGTGGTGCCGTGGTTGCTCGCCAAGGTTGCGGCAACCGGGTCTCGAGAGCTGTTCACGCTCGGGGTGCTCGCGCTCGGCATCGGCGTCGCCGTAGGTGCCGCCTACCTGTTCGACGTCTCGATGGCCCTTGGCGCGTTCTTCGCCGGCATGATCCTCAAGGAATCTGAACTGTCGCACCGCGCGGCCGACGACTCCCTGCCCATGCGCGACGCCTTCGCCGTGCTGTTCTTTGTTTCCGTTGGCATGCTCGCGGATTGGCACATCGTGATCGAGCGGCCTCTCGCGGTGTTGGCGACCGTGCTCGTCATCGTGGTGGGCAAGTTCGCGGTCGCCTACGGACTCGTGCGCGCGCTGCGCTACTCGGGAACGATGGCGCTCGTGATCGCGGCATCGCTCGCACAGATCGGCGAATTCTCGTTCATCCTCATGACGCTCGGCGGCGAACTCGAGATCATTGATGCGGACGCTACGGCCCTGGTCCTTGCCGGGGCGATCATCTCCATCATCTTGAATCCCGCGCTCTTCGCGTGGGCGTCGCGCGCGTATCGCGCCGCAGCGCGTGCCGGATCCGTGGGGACGACGCGGTTGAGGCAGGCGAGGCGAGCGTCGTTGTCGTGGGCTACGGCAGGGTTGGCGCGCGCGTGGCGCAGGGCCTGTGGGACGCCGGCGTTGACATCACCGTGATCGACGACGACGAGACGCGCATCGAGTCCATTCGCGCGCAAGGGCACGACGCCGTGCTTGGCAACGCGGTGCGCGCGTCGGCGCAGCGCGCGGCCGGGGTGGCATCGGCCCACGCGCTCATCATCGCGATCCCGGATCCGCTCAACGGCGGCGCGATCATCGACACCGCGCAGAAGCTCAATCCGGACATCGTGATCCTTGCGCGCGGGCTGCGCGACTCCGACGTCACGTACCTCACTGGGCACGGCGCGAGCCGCGTGATCGTTGGCGTCAACGAGGTCGCAGACATCATGATCGACGCGGTCACGCCGGGCGGTGCACCGCTCAACCAGTGAGCGGAACGCTCAATGTTCGTAACTGAGCGGCGAGCTAGTTGTTGGTGACGGCCTTCTTGAGGAAGATCAGCGGCAGCACCCAACCGGCGATTGCCGTGATCAGCCACACGAGCAGCGTGCCAAACAGCCACGCAGACGCGCCCGTGATCGTCAGGCCATCGGCGCCCGTGATGATCGTGGTGAGCCACAGGGCAATGAACGTCGAGATGAGGCCAACGCCGCCCATGAGCGCGCTCGCGTTCTTCGCCGTCATCTTGAAGATCAGCGGCGACAAGGATCGCCTGGATAAGCGCGTAGATCACGGCCGCGACGATGAGACCTTCTGGGATACGTGAGCGTTGAAGTCATCGGCGATGATCAGGTCGGTGACCCACAGCGCGACAAGCGCGGAGCCAAAGAAGATAGCGATACGAATCAGGAATCTAATCATGATCAGAACGCTACTGCTTTGGCCCCGCGGCCGCATGTTGAAATGCCGGCGGCGAAACGGGCCTAAATTGCCAGTGCCGGAGCCTCGTCCTCGAGCATTGGCGTGGTACTCGTGCTTCTTGATGCGCACCAACACAAACGCGATGAGCGCGCCGAGCAGCAGCAGGATCGCGCCCCACAGATAGCCAACATGGAATCCGGCAACGAGCGAGTCGGGGAATGGCGCGCCGTTGGCGTGCACGCCCAGCTCTGCGATCGACGCGCTTCTGCGCGCGACAGCGCGAGCGTCGACAGCAGTGCGAGTCCAATGGACCCACCCACCTGCTGGGACGTGTTGAGCAGGGCCGACGCCACGCCGGCATCGCGCGGAGCGACGCCTATGAGCGCGGTCGAGGACGTGGGGATGAACACGAACGCCATACCGATGGGGATGATCACGAGAGACGGGAACACGTGCGTCCAGTACTGGTCCTCCGGCGTGGTGCGCAGCAGCAACATCATGCCGAACGCGGCGACGATAAGGCCGATGATCATCAGCGGCCGCGGACCCACCTTGGGCAGCACGCGAGCCACGATGCCCGCCGTGAGGATGATGCCGATCGAGAACGGCAAGAAGTGCACGCCGGTCTTGAGCGCCGAGTATCCGAGCACGGCCTGCATGTAGTAGCTGAGGAACAGGAACATGGCCGTGAGGCCCGCGCCCACCATGAGGAAGGTCAGGTACGAGCCACCGCGGACTGGGTCCGAGGGGATGCGCAGCGGCAGCAGCGGGTGGTCCGTGCGGCGTTCGAACAAGCACGAACGACACCGAGCAGGATCGCACCGAGCACGAGCGTGACGATGACCCACGGGTCCGCCCAGCCGTGCTGCACGGAGGACACGCGAGAGAGGCCGTACACAAGCGACAGCAGGCCGAACGTCGCGAGAGCGGCACCCGGGATGTCGAAGTGCGGGTGGCCGGCCGCCTTGGATTCGCGCACGATGAAGATCGCGAAAATCGCGGTGACGATCGCGAAGGGAACGTTGACCCACATGACCCAGCGCCAGCCGGGGCCGTCGGTAAGGA
This sequence comes from uncultured Actinomycetota bacterium, assembly GCA_963757685.1. GTDB lineage: Bacteria > Actinomycetota > Actinomycetes > Actinomycetales > Demequinaceae > Demequina. Next base: position 69,744 of record CAVWSW010000010.1, read on the forward strand.
TGCCGCCGAGGATGAGGCCAATCGCCGCGCCTGCGCCGGACAGCGCGCCGAACACGCCGAACGCCTTTGCGCGCTCCTTGGGCTCGGTGAACGCGACCGTAACGAGCGACAGCGCGGCGGGTGCGAGGAGCGCGGCGAACATACCCTGCAGCCCACGAGCGGCGAACATCTGGCCCTGCGATTGCGCGAGGCCACCGAGCGCGGACGCCGCGGCAAAGCCGAGCAGGCCAACGATGAACGCGCGCTTGCGGCCCCAGTAGTCGGCGATGCGCCCACCAAGGAGTAGCAGCGAGCCGAACGCGAGGATGTACGCCGTGACAACCCACTGACGGTCAGCGTCGGAGATGCCAAGCGCCTCTTGAATGTGTGGCAGCGCCACGTTGACGATGGAACCGTCAAGGATGATCATCAGTTGCGCGACCGCGATGACGGCGAGCATGCGCCAACGGTTGGCGACCACTGCGGGCGCAGAACTCATTAATTCGGCCATAGCCGACCTCCGGAAATTATGGGGAGGCACGCCATCAGTGGCGGCCGAGACAAACATTACGGGACAGCACTGACAACTACACCTGACGATCTTCCATTCCGCATCTGGCGAAATTCGCTTGACACCACATTGAGCCAATCCGATCGTGCCCGCCGCGCGAACTACTCCTGTAACTTCCAACAGCAACTACCACCACAAGAGACGGAGCGGCTACCGTGACCACATTGGCGCTGCTGTCGTACCCGGTGCAGTGGCGGGAGGAGGTCTACGTGAGCGTGCCAAGGCACCTGCGCGCAGTAGACCCAGACGAGCCCCACGTGAGCAGGGCGGCACCGGATCTCAATTCCGCGCAGCGCATCGAGGATCTGCTCAGCGGCAGCAGGCAGAGGCTCCGCGGCCGCATACGAGGCCGTGTACGTTGCACTCCTTCCCGTGGTCTATCGGCTCGCCTTGCGCATAGTTCGGGACGAGAACCTCGCGGAGGACGTTGCCCAGGAAGCCCTGGTCGAGGCGTGGCGAAAGGCCGCGAGTTTTGACCCAACCAAAGGCACAGCCAAGGCGTGGGTACTGACGATCGCCCACCGTCGGGCCGTTGACAAGGTGCGGCGCGAACAGCGCCAACGCGACCAAATCGAGGCCGAATCGCTCACCGCGCCAACGGTCGTGGAGGGGCCAGCGGATTCCGTCATCGAGGCCGATTTCACCGATTGGCAACGTGGCCGCGTGCGCGCAGGCTTGGAGAAGCTCAGCGACAAGCAGCGCGAGGTGATCGAGCTCGCGTACTACCGCGGACGCAAACATACGGAAATTTCTGAGGAACTTGGCGTGCCGCTCGGCACGGCAAAGACGCGCATTAGGGATGCGCTCATCAAACTTCGCGACGTGATGGAGGAGGTGTAAACCATGGACATGCATGAACTCGTAGGCGCCTACGCACTTGGACGCCCTCTCCGATGACGAGCGCGCGGCGTTTGAGGCACACCTCGCCACGTGCGAGCAGTGCCAAGCGGAACTCTCGTCACTCGCCGACGTGCTCGACGCCTTGGCTGACGATGGCGAATCTGGCGAGGTTCCTGCCGGGCTTACGGCGCGGATTGCGGCGGAACTGGCCGTCACGCCCCAAGACGTTGTGGTGGCCGACGCCCCGCTCGCCGAGGCTCCAATGGCCGCCGCCCCCATCGCCGAGGTGGTGCCCATTCGCAAGCGCAGTGTGGGCCGGATACTCGCCGTGGCCGCGGCATCCGTCGCGGTGCTCGCCATCGCGGCATCGGTCTTCGTGTCGCTCAACAAGCCTTCAGACTCCGACCGGATTCGCGCGGCCTCGGACGTAGTCGAACTGCAGACCGGCATCGCCGACGTATCGGTGTTCGTGTCCGATTCCGAGGGCGGGATAGCGGTCGAGGGCGACATGCCAACGCCCGCGGAGGGCAAGGAGTATCAGCTGTGGGTGGTGCCTGCTGACGGATCGGCACCCATTCCAGGGCCAACGATGGCGGGCGGCGAGACCGATGCGGCGTGGCTCACCGACCTCGACGGAGCGGCTGCCATCGCGGTGTCGCTTGAACCAGAGGGCGGCTCAACCACCCCAACGGAAGTCCTCGCGGCCGTAGAACTCTAGGCGCGAGCGGGGTCAGTGAGTTCGCCGCGCCAGTCGCCACATTGCCCACGACGTGCGGACAAAGTAGCCGAACTGGATGAAGAGGTTGCGTCGCCTGCGCAGCTCCTTTGGCGTGGGCAGTAGCGCGCGCCCGATTCGCTCGTTTGTGTAGTCCATGGCCTACTCCGGAATCCAGGTCCAGCCCGCGCGGGCCTTCGCCTTGTAGATGAAGAGTGTGTGAAGCATGCGCTTCACCCAGTGACCGCTGAGGCCCATGATCCCGAAGGTCTCCTTGAGGTTGCGACCGGTTTCTGGGTACTTGTCCCAGTCGGGAACTACAGGGCTCATGGTCATGGCAGCTGCGGATCCGCCGAACATGCCGTGCCCGGCGGAGGCGACGCACGCTGCGGCCATCTCGGCCATCGACACGCTGTGCTTTGGCTCGGTGTCGCCATGCAGGATCATGTCGGCGATGGAGTGAGCAACGACCTTGCCCATGGTCCCGCTCGGCATTCCCGTTCGTGGTGGGCTTGGCGCGATTGCCAGCCCGTCTGGCGTGGCGCGAGGCCGCGAGATCTGGTGCGGGGGCGCGAACGCGATGCCGACGGCAAAAATCTGCGGATACGAGGGGCTCTGATAGGTGCGCGGCCAGTCCTTTGCGCTCCACTCCTCGTAGGGCTTTGGCGTGTAATCGGCGTCGACCTTGAGGAAGCCGCTCGGCGCAAAGATGCGGTCAGTGATGTCGTCACCTGCGCGGTCGTACGCCTTCCAGTCAGCGCCGCGGAACGGCGGCAGCAGCATCGCGAAGTCGAACGTGATGTCGTTGTGGGTGCCATCAATCTGGTCGTAGTGGATGACACCGGGCTCAATAGTGGTGACCGCGGCCCCGGTGACGGCCTTCACCCCGCGCTCGCGGAACAGGCTCTCCGTCCAGCGTCGGCTCGTGGTGCGGTAGCCGTTCGCCTCGAACTCCATGCCGCCAACGCCGAAGTCGCCAAGCTCGTTCTCGTTGGTCAGGTAGACCAACTCAACCTTGTCACGCACGCCCATCTCGCGAAGTTGGTGCTCCACGTTGAACGTGTACTCGAAGGCCGCGCCCTCACACGTGCACGTGCCGTGGCCAACACCGATGACTACGCGCGCGCTGTCGCCGGATTTGAGATTCTCGATCAACGCGTCAAGCTCGAGTGCAGCCTGCGTGGCGTGGTTCGGCGTGCACACGGACAGCGTGAAGCCCTCTTCGGGTCCCAGCCCTGGCGTAGCTGCAAAGTTCAGCTTTGGCCCCGTCGCGTTGATGAGGTAGTCGTAGCGGATCCGCGAGGTCTCGCCGCGCCGGTCATGGTCGGTGTGCTCAACTTCGACGGCGCCGGTTTGGCTTTCCGCATCCCCCTCCGGCCACAAGGCAACAGCCTTCGCCTGGACAAATTCGATGCCCTTCTTGGCGTAGATGGGAGCCAAGGGGAACTGCACTTCGTCGGCGCTCATCTTGCCAACGCCCACCCAGATGTTGGAGGGAATCCAGTTGTACTTGGAGTTGGGGCTCACCACGACCACATCGTGGGTGCGTGGAAGCCGTTTGCGCAGGTAAAGGGCTGCTGTGTGTCCGGAAACGCCGGCCCCGAGGACTACGACGCGGGCCATGGAGATCACCTTCCTCGCTGATCAAGGTCGCGCACGGCGCAACCACCTTGACGGTACGTCCGCGGGAAGCCAAGAACCTGGGACCTGGGGCCCGGGTGCGCGCGCGCAAGACCGTTGTGGGAGGGCGGAAAAGCTGTCCGACGTCGTTGGCAAGCTAGACGACGAGCACGCCTCGCACAATCGAGTCGCCGCTGTGGGTGGGCACCCCGTCGCGAGGCTCAATTGAGATGTCGACGATGGGATACGCGGCGGGGTCGTAACCGGGGGGGATAGCAAACTCTGCGTGCGACGACGTCAAGAATCCGAGCGACACCATGCCCTCGATATTGGGATCAATGAGCCACACCTCAAGGTCCCCGTCTGAAACCGTCTTGTATTCCGTGTCGACCACGAGCACCTGCGAACCGTCCGGCCGATTCTCAACCTGCGCGGTGCCAGCAGGAGCTTCGGTCTGCAGGTTGGCTAGCGGAGCCGATGCGACCACGACAACGTCGTCGGCGCTTGCGAGGAACAGGCCAACGCCCACGCCACCAACAACGAGACCGACGGACGCTGCAGCGGCGACGAGCCAGCCGGAGAATCGCCGCCTGATGGGCGTCACCGGCGCGAGCTCCCCTGGTGGGGCCGTTCCTGAAGCGGCAGCCGGCTGCGGCTCATCGGAAGCGAGCTCCGCGACGATGGCGTCCCACACTCGGGCGGGGGGAACCAGCAGCGGCTCCGGCCTGTGCACGGAACCCGCGCGCGCGGCGAGGTCCTCGATATCGTGCAGGTGACCTGCGCACAAGGTGCATGCCTCAAGGTGTGCGCGTTGCTCGGCGTCGATCTGCTCGCCCAGTGCGGCGGCGGCAATCACCTCATCATCAAGATGCGACATCTGCGGCCTCCAATCGGTTGCGCAGCGTTGAGAGTGAACGCCGAATGTGGCTCTTCACTGTTCCAAGCGGCATGGCAAGGTAAGCGGAAATCTGTTCATGAGTGTGGCCTTCATAGAACGCGAGCGCCATGATGGTGCGCCGTGGGTCGCCGAGTGCGTCGATCTCGTACGCGAGCAAAAGATCGTCGACGTGGTCCGTTTCGCCAACGCGAACGTCGTCCCTTACGGCCTGCAATCGCCGGTGGTCACGGCTACGGGCCTCGAACGCATCCGCGATGGTCCGCCGCGCGATCCCGACGACCCATCCCCGCAACGCTCCCCTCTCGGGGTCGAACGCCCCTCGCGAGCGCCAGGCCGCAACGAAGGTTTGCTGCGTCACGTCCTCGGCCTCTGTTGGGTCGCCAAGCGCTCTGACCGCGAGCGAATAGACAAGCGGCGACACGTCGCGATACAGCTCCTCGAGGGCTCCATCCGCCCCGGCCGCGAAGGCATGCGCGAGACTCGCCCCAGCCGAATCGTCAGGCCGCTCCATCGCGTCTCCCCTGCGTATCACCCGTAGAACTCCCATCATGGCACCTCGGTCGAGGCCGCCCATACGATCACGTTGTCGTCGTAATGACGGCTGCTTTGGTCAAAGGTTCCCCCGCACGTGACGAGCACAAGCATCCCGGCGCTGTCCGCGATGATCGAGTCGTAGTCAACGACGTGCTTCGAAATGCGTTCCCGCTTGACCACGACGAACGATCTGCTGGGATCCGTCCGTGAGCGTGACCGAAACCGCGTCTCCAGAGTGCAAGTCCCTAAGCCGCGCAAACGGGCCAACGCCGTCGGCGTCGGTTGCCACGTGGGCAGCGATCAGCGCGGCGCCGTCCCTGTCACCTGGCACCGCGCCGTGGCTGTACCAGGCGGCGACAGCTGCAACATCGGGCAGCGCCATCGAGCCGTCATTTGCGAGGCCCTTCGGCTCCACTTTCATCGCCAGTCCGACGGCGGGGATAGCCAGTCTCTCGGGTATCGCAGGCTCGTACTTGGCTACGTCCTCTGGGGCTGCGGAACGGAAGGTGATTGTGGGCCCAAGATTCCGCGCTGTGATCGCCGGCACCACATCATTCGCCGAGAGATCGGCGTCTCCCGGCGACGTGGCTCCGAAGTCCTCTGAGCGCGCGCCGGGCCACGCAACAAACGCCACGACCGCGAGCACCGCAGTCGCGGCGAGCGCCGCCGCAACGACTGTCGCTGATCTTGGGTTCATGGTTGCCTCATCGTGGAGCGGCGGGGGCGATCCGGGAGGAGATCCGGAACGCCCCCGCCTGGGAGAGATGGCTAGCGGCGCGACGTGACCGCTGTGCGAGCGGCAAACCCTGCACCAACGAGCGCGAGTGCCGCGACGATGATGAGCACCATCGGTGCATTGCCATCGGCTGGGACAGGCGCGGAGCCAGCGGCGACGCCAGACGGCGCACCCATGTCCGTGTTCACGTTCTGAACAGCGAGCGCGAGGTTGGCGTCATTGGCGCTTCCCCATGCATAGACGATGGTGTTGACGCCCTCCGAGATGGGGACATCCGCGGGGCCAATGACGGGGGCAGTGGTGCCCGCGAGGGCTACGGCAGCCGAGTACGTGGCCACCGGGAGGTCAGCCTTGGCCTCATCGGGGTTCACCAGGTCCGTAAACGCGGCGGTGCCGTTCGCGAGAATGTCGACGGCGGGAGCCGCGGCAACGTGACGCACTGTCAGGCGACCCTCACCAGCAGCCGTCGGCGAGATGTCATTGGTAAAGAGCGACAGCATGGGGCTGCCACTTGCGCTCAGGTGAGCCACGGCGGTGTAGCTCATGTCTGCGGCGAGGGTCACGGTGACCGCGGGGATCAGCGGGGCTGAGTCGTCAGCGGCATCTGGCGCCGTGAGAGCAACGGTGTAGTCACCGGGCGCGAGGCTCAGGGGGTCGGTCAAGGTGCCAGGGGTGAAGTCGTTGAGGGTGAGGGCTCCGTTGACGTACACGTCAACTGTGGTGCCGGGAATTCCGTGCAGCACCGAGAGATCGGCCTTGCCCGGATCGACGGCGAACGCGGGTGCACCAGCGCCCGCAGCGAGCAAAGTGCCCGCTACAAGACCGGCGATGACTGACTTACGCATGTCGTTCTCCATTCCGCGACCGCCCTGTGCGATCGCTTCACCCCGTACTTCCGCCGGACGGGCGGTTTTGGATGCACGGGTCTCGCGGTTTCGCTGTGAGCGAACATGCGCGATGTGCCTCGCCTCCCCCGACATAAGGCGAGCCCGACCGCCCCGGGGTGCCCAGCGTCGGGCCTATGTAAGTTCTGAGAGAATGTCCGCCATGACTTCCCGCATCCCCGAAAAGGCCACCGTCGACGGACTTGAAGACCGCTGGGCAGGGGTATGGGAGCGCGAAGGCACGTTCCGCTTCGACGAGAACGCGACGCGCGAGCAGGTGTACTCGATCGACACGCCGCCACCAACGGTCTCCGGTTCGCTGCACGTTGGCCACGTGTTCTCGTACACCCACACGGACGTCGTCGCGCGCTACCAACGCATGTGCGGGCGCGAGGTGTTCTACCCCATGGGCTGGGACGACAACGGTCTGCCAACAGAGCGTCGCGTGCAGAACTACTTCGGCGTGCGCTGCGACCCGTCATTGCCGTATGACGCGTCCTTTGCACCGCCATTTGAGGGTGGCGAAGGGAAGTCCGGCGACCAGATTCCTATCTCGCGACGCAACTTTGTAGAGCTCTGCGAGCGCCTCACAGCTGACGACGAGCGACAGTTCGAGTCTCTGTGGCGGCACTTGGGCCTGTCCGTGGACTGGTCCCGGACGTATCAGACGGTTTCGCCCTCATCGCAGGCCGTAGCGCAGCAAGCATTCTTGCGATCGCTCGCGCGCGGCGAGGCGTACCAGGCGGAGGCGCCAACGCTGTGGGACATCACGTTCCGCACGGCGGTCGCGCAGGCCGAGCTTGAGGACCGCGAGCGTCCCGGCGCGTACCACCGGGTGGGCTTTGTGCCCGTCTGGCGGCGGCGAGCCGATCTTCATCGAGACCACGAGGCCAGAGCTGCTGCCCGCGTGCGTTGCGCTCGTTGCGCACCCGGACGACCCGCGCTATCAGGGCCTGTTCGGCACCACCGTTGTCACTCCCCTGTTCGGCGTCGAGGTGCCGATCCTTGCCCACCACTTGGCGTCGCCAGACAAGGGCTCAGGCATCGCGATGATCTGCACCTTCGGCGACACCACCGACGTCACGTGGTGGCGCGAGCTGCAGCTTCCCACGCGTGCCGTACTGGGCCGCGACGGCCGGTTCCTTGCCGAGGCCCCCGCCGCCATAGCGTCGGGCGAAGGCCTTGCAGCGTATGCCGAACTGGCTGGTAATACGGTCTTTGCCGCGCAAAAGCGGATTGTTGAAATGCTTGCGCGAATCCGGCGCGCTCGTGGGAGAGCCGAAGCCCGTGACGCACCCCGTGAAGTTCTATGAGAAGGGCGACCGGCCGCTTGAGATCGTGACGTCGCGGCAGTGGTACATCCGCAACGGCGGCCGCGATGCTGGCTTGCGCGACGAGCTCGTTGCTCGCGGTGAAGAACTTGACTTTGTGCCCGCGCACATGGGCAAGCGCTACGAAAACTGGGTGCAGGGGCTGACCGGAGACTGGCTCATCTCGCGCCAGCGGTTCTTTGGCGTGCCGATTCCCGTGTGGTACCCGCTCGACGCTTCCGGCGAGGTCGTCTGGGACGCGCCGATTGTGCCGACCGAGGACTCTTTGCCCGTGGACCCATCCGCGGAGGCGGCGCCCGGGTTCACAGAGGCACAACGTGACGTGCCGGGCGGCTTCACGGGCGAGAAGGACATCATGGACACGTGGGCGACGTCCTCGCTGACGCCGCAGATCGTGTGCGGCTGGCGCGACAACCCGTCGCTGTTTGCCAAGACGTTCCCCATGGACCTGCGTCCACAAGGGCAAGACATCATCCGCACGTGGCTGTTCTCCACGGTGGTGCGCTCTCACCTTGAGCACGGGGTGCTGCCGTGGAAGCACGCGGCGATCTCTGGCTGGATCCTCGATCCGGACCGCAAGAAGATGTCGAAGTCAAAGGGCAACGTGGTCACTCCCATGGGCCTGCTCGAGACTCACGGTTCTGACGCGGTGCGGTACTGGGCGGCTTCCGCGCGGCTAGGGACGGACGCGGCGTTCGACGAGGGGCAGATGAAGGTGGGGCGTCGCCTCGCCATGAAGGTGCTCAATGCCTCGAAGTTCGTGCTGGGCGCGACCGGCGTTGGCACGGCGGCCGACGAGTCGCTTGAGGCTGGCGTCGCGGCCGCCGCCAGCGTGCGCCGGCTCGCCGTGACGGAGCCGCTCGACATCGCGATGGTTGGTGCGCTCGACTCCGTTGTTGCCGCCGCAACCGTGGCGCTCGAGGCGTATGACCACACGCGCGCGCTCGAGGTCACCGAGTCCCTGTTCTGGACGTTCTGCGACGACTACGTGGAACTCGTGAAGGACCGCGCGTACGACGGCGTTGCCTTGGGCGAGGCCGTGGATCCGGAGGCCGAGTGCTCTGCCGGCGCGGCGTCGGCCCGCGCCACGCTTGTGTACGCGCTTGACGTGTTCCTCGCGCTGTTCGCGCCGGTGCTGCCGTTCGCGACCGAAGAGGTGTGGTCGTGGTACCGCGAGGGGTCCGTGCACCGGGCTCCATGGCCCAGTGGTTTGCCGTCCGAGGGTGCAGAGACGTTGGCCGCCGCCGGAGCCGCGCTGGCCGCGCTCCGCAAGGTGAAGTCAGAGGCGAAGGTGTCGCAGCGCTCCGTGATCTCCTCCGTCACGCTGTCCGTGCCGGAAGCCTCGTTGCAGCTCGTGGCGTCGGCGCGCGGTGACCTCATGGCCGCGGGGCGCGTGGAGTCGCTTGACCTCGTTGGCGCTGACGTGAATGAGGTCACGGCCTCGGCGATTCTCGCCGAGGTCTAGGGCGCGCCCACCCCACCCCGGACCGCGCGCGCCCAGTCCACACCGCTCCAGCCCGCCGCGCACCGCTCCAGCCCGGCGCGGACCGCGCTCCCCCAGCGCCCCGCGAGTACACCAGGTCCGGATTTTGGACTTTGTTGCGTGCTGCGAGGACATTAGGAGCGAGTCCGCACGCCAAGCTGGGCTGCACGCACCTGGAGCACCTCGCGCACCACGGCGCGACACCACTCAGGGCGTTCAACGAGGTCCGCGTAACTGAATCTCAGAGTCTGAATCCCGATGGTCGCGACCCAGCAATCGCGTGTGATGTTCTTCTGCCGGAACTCGTTGAGATGGCCGTCGCGACCGTCAAGCTCCAGGGCGGTCTTCGTGGCGGGATCGAACATGTCGAGGAAGAACTGGTTGCCCTCTATGACCAGCTCATGTTGCCGCACAAATCGCGCAAACTCTGCGGTGTTGAACACCTTGTAGACGGCCCTCTCCTCAAGATAGCTTTGTGCGCCGGCGCGCCGCAGCACGCACGCTGCGCTCCAGGACTCCTGCGATTGTTGACTCGTGACACCGTCTCTAAGACCACCTCAAGCTGCTTGACCCCAGCAAGCCCTCTACGTATCGCGCCGTAGAGCATCGCCGATCTGTCAGCTTTGCTAACTTGCCCGTATCCCAGCACCACCGCCGCTGCGGGGCTCACGACGGGCACGCCGTTTCGCATCGTGCGCGGCAGTTCCACAGTCGACTGCCTGAAGCTGAAACCGGGCCGCGGCCTCGGGTGGCGTCCGTGCGGAACGAGTAGTTCGATCTCATGTGGCGGGTCATCGACCAGCCCCCAAAGGAAGAGGGCCGCTAGGCCGGAGACGGGCGCGTCGGCCCAGATCGAGGCTGCCTTCGCGCGGACGTGAAAGGAACGGGCGTGAACCCTCGCCGCATAGATGTCAGGAAGGACGCGCGACCAAATCACCGCGCGCGACCGCTCGCTTCACAGCGCTCGCGCCAAACCTCCGCCGCATTTCTCGTCCAGGAGTCGCCTCGGCGCACTCTAGGACGAACTGGTCAGGGAATCGTGGTCGGTGTCCGTTGTGGTCATCTCGCCACCAAACGCGCAGAGGCGCTCGCCGTCGAGCCGTCCGAGTTGGTTCTGGGGAGACTGCGGGCTCAGGGACTGGCTGGGGACGCGAGCGGCGTGCTGACCAGATGTCCTCGCGGCAGACCGAGAACTGCCAGAATCCGGACCTGGTGTCCTCATAGCGCGCCTAGGCGATGGGTGGGGAGCGGCGCGGGTGGAGTTAGTGGGGCTGGGTGGCTCAGCGGACCTACGCCGCGCCGGCCTCGCGCTCGAGCGCGATGTACACCGGCTCCGATGCGCTCCAACACAACGTCGCGGGTGACCACCACGCGCGACACATCGTCGCGACCGGGGACCTCGAACATCGCGCTCTGCAGCACCTCTTCGAGGATCGCGCGCAACCCGCGCGCACCGGTCCCGCGCTCAAGCGCCTGCTCCGCGATGGCCTGCAACGCGTCGACGTCGAACTCGAGGTCAACCCCGTCAAGCTCAAACATCCGCTGGTACTGCCGCACGAGCGAGTTCTTGGGCTCGGTAAGGATCGAGACGAGCGACTCCACGTCGAGCGGCGAGACCGTGGCGATCACCGGCATGCGACCAATGAACTCAGGAATCAGCCCAAACTTGTGCAGATCCGAGGGCGTGACATGCGAGAAGAGGTCGGTGTTGTCGGCCTCGCGCAGCGTGGCCCCAAACCCGATCCCCTTGCGCCCAACGCGCGACGAGATGATGTCCTCTAGCCCCGCGAACGCGCCACCAAGGATGAACAGCACGTTGGTGGTGTCGATCTGGATGAACTCCTGATGAGGGTGCTTGCGCCCTCCCTGCGGCGGCACCGAAGCGACCGTTCCCTCGAGGATCTTGAGGAGCGCCTGCTGCACACCCTCGCCGCACACGTCGCGAGTGATGGACGGGTTCTCGGCCTTGCGTGACACCTTGTCGATCTCGTCGATGTAGATGATTCCGCGCTGCGCCTTATCCACGTCGTAGTCGGCAGCCTGAAGCAGCTTGAGGAGGATGTTTTCCACGTCCTCGCCAACGTAACCGGCCTCGGTAAGCGCCGTAGCGTCGGCGATAGCGAAGGGCACGTTGAGCATGCGCGCGAGCGTCTGCGCGAGGTACGTCTTTCCGCAACCGGTTGGCCCAATGAACAGCACGTTGGACTTCGCGATGTCCACGGTCTCTTCGTCTGGCGCGCGGCTTGGTCTCGCCCGCGCGGACGCGCTTGTAGTGGTTGTACACCGCCACTGAAAGCGCACGCTTCGCGCGAGTCCTGGCCCACGATGTACTGCTCGAGGAACGAGAAGATCTCGCGCGGCTTTGGAACCTCAACGAACTCTTGCTCGACTGCCTCAGCGAGCTCCTCATCGAGAATCTCGTTGCACAGCCCAATGCACTCGTCGCAGATGTACACGGCGGGGCCAGCGATGAGCTTGCGCACTTGCTTCTGCGTCTTGCCGCAGAAGGTGCACTTCAGCAGATCGCCACTGTCGGCTGGTCGCGTCATGTTGCCTCCCTCACGTGTCCCTCAACCCTAGCGAGAGGGCCCGACGCTGGCTTGGCGACGCGCCGCCGCTCAAGCCTGCGTGGGGTCCTCGGCTAGGAAACCGGCTTGACCACCAGAGCGCCCTTGCGGGACTCCAGCACCTCGTCTACCAGCCCGTACTCTTTGGCCTGCGCCGCCGAGAGGAACGTGTCGCGCTCAATGTCGCCGCGAACCTTTTCCGGAGTCTGACCCGTGTGGAAGGCGAGCGTGTTCTCGAGCCACTCGCGCATCCGCAGAATCTCTTCCGCGTAGATCTCGATGTCCGAGGCCTGCGCACGCGAGCCCTCGGAAATGCGCGGCTGGTGAATCATCACGCGAGCGTTCGGCAGCGCCAAACGCTTGCCCGGCGAACCGGCAGCGAGCAGCACGGCGGCCGCGGAGGCCGCTTGGCCAAGGCACACCGTCTGAATGTGCGGCTTGACGTACTGCATGGTGTCGTACATCGCGGTCAGCGCGGTCTGCGAGCCACCGGGCGAGTTGATGTAGATGCGTGATGTCGCGGTCGGGGTCAAGCGACTCGAGCACGAGCAGCTGCGCCATGACGTCGTCAGCGGACGCGTCGTCGATCTGCACGCCAAGGAACACGATGCGGTCCTCGAAGAGCTTCGAGTACGGGTCACGGATCTTGGTGCCGTACGCCGTGCGCTCCTCGAACTGAGGGTTGATGTACGCGCGACTCGAACGTGCCGACCGTGCGTCCAGCAGCTTGAATGGCCTGGTAAATCTCGCTCATCGCTTGCCTCCTTGCGAAGTGTCTCCGGTGTCGGCAGCGTGCTTGACCACCTGATCGATGAAGCCGTACTCCAACGCCTCAGGCGCGGTGAACCAACGGTCGCGGTCCGCGTCCTTGGTGATCTGCTCGATCGACTTGCCGGTCTGCGCGGCGGTGAGTTCCGCGAGCACCTTCTTCATGTGCACGATCAGTTCCGCGTTGATGCGGATGTCCGTCGCGGTGCCGTAGATGCCGCCGGACGGCTGGTGCATCATGACCCGCGCGTGCGGCGTCGCGAAGCGCTTGCCTGGCGCGCCAGACGCGAGCAGGAACTGCCCCATCGACGCCGCCATGCCCATCGCCACCGTCGAAACGTCCGGCTTGATGTACTGCATCGTGTCGTAGATCGCCATGCCCGCGGTGATGGAGCCGCCCGGGCTGTTGATGTACAGGTAGATGTCCTTGTCAGGGTCTTCCGCGGCCAGCAGCATCATCTGGGCGCAGATGGCGTTCGCGTTGTCGTCGCGCACCTCGTCACCCAGCCAGATGATCCGCTCGCGCAGGAGTCGGTTAAAGATCGAGTCGCTGAGTCCCATTCCTGGGCCCTCGCCTCGGGCGGTGAATTCACTCACTTGGCGTCCTTTCGTCACGTGTGACACTAACGCGCGGGGCACCCCCATCCATGCCGTTTTGACCCCGGTTTCGCTACTGGGAGAACGGCCCGACGCTATGGCCGGGTCATCCCAGCGCCCCCACTACTCGCTAGATCGCGATCGACGGGCGCGTGCTCGACGCTAGAGTCGGCTCACGCAACAGACGTCACCGCCGAAGGGGGCACAGATGACCGACGATCCATTCCTCACACCACCTGGCAACACGCCGCAGCAGCCGCCGCAGGTGCCACAGGCGCCGGCGCCATATCAGCCGGCTCCGCCGCAACCGCCAGCCCCGTACCAGCCCCCACCGCCAGCCCAACCAGGCTATGCGCAGCCCGGATATCCGCAGCAGGGGTACGCGCAACCCGGATATCCGGCCCCGATGCCCCCGCCCATGCCGTACGGCTATCCCGTCACCAAGCCAAAGACGTGGATGAACTGGGTCGCCTTTGGGTGCGGGCTCGGCGCGCTCCTCACGTGCGTGTCATTCATCCCGGCGATCATCTTTGGCCACCTGGGCCTGGCGGCAGCGAAGCGCGGCGAGGCGGATGCGAGGGGTGCCGGTATTACCGGCCTCGTGTTCGGCTATGTGTTCCTCGTCATCGCTATCGCATACATCGCGATCGTGGCTGTCGGTGTTTCGGGCGGGTTCGCGTAGCCGAAACACGTCCGATGCCGAACGCAAAAGCGGGGCGGTGCCGTAACCGGCGCCGCCCCGCTTTGTGCACTACAAACTTTGTGCACTACAAGTCAGTCTTCGAGCTCTTCCTCGCTCGCGACCTCGTCCTCGAGCGAGCCGATGATCGGGGTCAGGTCAACTGCGTTGCCTGCCTCGTCCTTCACGGTCGCGCGGCGGAGCGCGTAGGCCGTGGCCTTTGAGCGGGCTACCTCGGCAACCATCGCCGGGATCTGGCCCGCCTTCTCGACCTGCTCGATGAAGTCTGCGGGGTCGGCGTTGTACTGACGCGACGCGTTGAGCAGGTAGTCGAGCAGTTCGGACTGCTCCACCTCGATCTCAAAGTCATCGGCAAGCTGGTCAAGCAAGATCTGCACGCGCAGCGCCTTGCCGGCCTCTTCCGTAACCTCTGCGCGGTGCTCGTCATCCTCGAGTCGGTTCTCGTTCGCGAGGTGGTTGTGCACCTCGGCCTCGATGACCTTCTTGGGAAGCTCGAATTCCGTGGCCTCCGTGAGCGCCTGGAGTAGCTTCTCGCGTGCCTCCATCGCCTGGTTGTTGGTCTTGATGCGAGCCGCCTGGCCGCGCAGGTCCTCGCGCAGTTCCTCAACCGTGTCGAACTCACTTGCGAGCTGCGCAAAGTCGTCGTCAGCGTCGGGCAACTGGCGTTCCTTGACTGCCGTCACCTTGACCGTGATCGTGGCGGTCTCGCCTGCGTGGTCGCCTGCGGCGAGCGGGCCCTCGTACGTGGTCTCTTCGCCCGCGCTGAGTCCGCCAAGCACCTCGTCGAGGCCCTCGAGCATGTTGCCCGCACCCACCTGGTACGACGTGCCCTGCACGGCGTCGACGTCTTCGCCGTCGACAACCGCAGCGAGGTCAATGGTCACGAAGTCACCGTCTGCGGCTGGGCGGTCAACGCCGGCCAACGTGCCGAAGCGCTCACGAAGCGCCGTGAGGCGAGCGTCGATGTCCTCGTCGCTGACCTCTGCGGGGGCGACGACGATTTCGAGCTCGGATGCGGCGGGCAGCGTGACCTCTGGCCGCACCTCAACGATGGCGACGAACTCGAGGCCCTCGTCGTCGACGCCGGGGATGCTGAGCACCTCGACCTCTGGCTGGCCGTAGGGGCGAATGCCCTGCTCTTGCACGGCCTCCGAATACCAGCCAGGCAGGCCGTCGTTCACGGCGTGCTCGATGATCGCACCCTTGCCAACGCGCTGCTCGAGCACCTTCGGCGGGACCTTGCCCTTGCGGAAGCCGGGGATCTGCACTTGCGAGCCAACGTGCTCGTAGGCATGCGCCATCGTGGGCGCAATGTCCTCTTCCGTGAGGGTGACCGTCAGCTTGACGGTCGTGGCGTCGATCTTCTCGAGGGCGCTGGTCACTGCTTACTCCTGGTGGTGGAAGGTACCGCCCGCGCTGAGCGGGCAACCCGGCGATTCTACCCGCATGCCCGACGCTCGCGCGGCCCGGGAGGGAAGCGTCGGGCATCGCGGCGCTACAGTGGGCGCACGCTGCCACCCCGGAGGTAAGAATGGTCGACGCCGCCCTCTCCCGCGCCAGAGTGTGGGCGACCGTTGCGTTTGCGCTGCAAGGCCTCATGCAGGCGCTCGTGCTCACCAATCTTCCAGGCCTCGAGGACCGCACAAACATTGGCGACACCGAGGTGTCCCTTGTAGTGCTTTCCGTGCTCGTGATGGCGGCCGTCGGCTCTCTCGTTGGCGGCTCCGTGGCGATTCGCCGCGGCTCCGCGTCGTTGCTCGTTCCCGCCTTCGCGATTCAGGCCGTCGCGGTGTTGCTCGCGATGGCAAATCTGCCATTCGCTGCGCTGTTCCCCGTCTACGCGCTCTTTGGACTTGGCGTTGGCCTTGGCGATGCGGGAAACGGCATGCAAGCGCTCACGATCCAGCGCGCGTACGGCCGCTCAATCATCACGATGTTCTACGCGTTCCAGACCGCTGCCGCGATCGTTGGCGCGCTGCTCGTGGCTGGCATCAATGGGGCGGGCTTGCCGTTTGAAACCGCGTTCCTTGTTGGTGCGGTCGTGGCGCTGAGCGTGCTGCCTGGGCTCAGGCGCGGGCTTGCCCGTGACCCAGAACAAGGCGTGCCCGACGCCGCCAAGCCTCCGCTTCCATGGCGCGGTTTGACACTGTTCGGCCTGGTAATTCTTGTGGTTTACGTGGGCGACGGCGTGGTCAGCACGTGGAGTTCTGTCTACCTGCAGGACACGCTCATGGCCACTGCGATTGTGGTGCCGCTTGGCTACGCCGCGTACCAGGGCGCGGTGCTGATCGCGCGCCTGATTGGCGACCGTGTTGTTGCGGCGATCGGGCGCGTGGCGGTGATCTCTTTCGCGGTGCTGCTCTCTACCGCGGGCCTTGTGCTTGCTGCCGTCGCGCCCGCGCCCTGGCTCGCCATCGCTGGCTTCGCGGTCACGGGCTTGGGGCTCGGCGTGATCGTGCCGTTGTCGTTCGCAGCGGCGGGCGACCTAGCGCCAGAGCAGATCGACGAGATCGTCGCGCGGCTCAACCTCTTCAACTACGTGGGCGTCGTGATCGGCTCTGCGGCAACCGGCATCGTCGCCGACGCGACCAACATGCGTGTGGCGCTGCTCGTGCCCGCGGTGCTCGTGCTTGGCGTGCTGACCGTGACCCGGCTGTACCGGGAGCGTGTCGGTGCCCAGGCATAGCCTCTAGTCATGGATGTGCGCATAGTCCCCGCCAACGAGGCCTCGTGGGATGACCTGCAGCTGATCTTTGGAGACGCGGGGCTATCCGGGCGCGTGTCAGTGCCAGCGCTACAAGATGGGCCAGGCGGGCTACGCCCTCCAACCGCGCGAGGCGCGCGCAGAGGCCCTGCGCGAGCAGACACATTGCGGCGAACCTGACTCCGGCGAAACCTCGGGCCTCGTCGCATATGTGGACGGGGAACCAGCTGGATGGGTCGCGGTGGAACCACGGCCGTTCTACCGGATCTTCCTCATCAACCAGGCAACCGCGACCGTCTGGCGGGGCCGCCGCGAGGACCGCACCGATCCAGACATCTGGGCCGTCACGTGTTTCCGGGTGCGCAATGAGTTCCAGGGTGAGCACCTGACGTACGCGCTCGCGGCCGCAACCGTGCCCTTCGCTCGCGATCGCGGTGCTCGCGTATTGGAGGCCTACCCCATCATCACCGAGGGCGCAGGCGAGATCACGTGGGGCGAGGTGTTCGTGGGTCCGCTTGGAGCGTTCGAGGCCGCTGGTTTCGAGGTAGTGCACGTGCCATCGAAGCGGCGGCGCGTTGTGCGGATCGAGTTCTGAGGCCGCGTTTAGTCGCGGTGTTTGCTACGGCGCTCACTCGTCGGGTTGATCGCGTCCGCGCTTCGCGCGAACGCTCAACCCCTCCCTCACTCGTTCGCCCCGGAAGACGGCTAGGCCGCCTTCCGGGCTCACTCGTTCAGTCGGGGTGACAGGATTTGAACCTGCGACCCTCTGCTCCCAAAGCAGATGCGCTACCAAGCTGCGCTACACCCCGTGCTACCCGCGAGCGGCGGGCTCGGCTACTCTAGTACGCGCCGCCATGGCGGCATTGCGGGCGTAGCTCAATGGTAGAGCCTCAGTCTTCCAAACTGATCACGCGGGTTCGATTCCCGTCGCCCGCTCCACTCCCCCAAAAGCCGGCCCGACGCTACAGCCGGCTCCGCGCGTCGGCCATCGTGAGCACGTGGTCAAGTGCCCTGAGGAATCGTTCAACGGCGACCGAATCGAGGGTCAACGGCGGCTTGATCTTGAGCACGTTCTTGTGATCTCCGGTCGGTTGCACGATGACGCCTTCGTCGAGCAGCGCGTCACAGATCTCGCGAGCGCCAGCCGGGTCCGGGTCATCAGGGCCGGCACGCACCACCTCAACACCAAGGTAGAGGCCCATTCCGTGCACAGCCCCTAGCCGCGGGTGGCGCAAAGCCAACGCGTGCAGGCCCTCGGCGAGCTCCGCGCCAACCACCGCAGCGCGCTCCTGCAGGCCGTCCTCGTCCAAGACCGCGAGCACCGCAGACCCCACCACGCAACTCACGGGCGACCCGCCGGCGGACGAGAAGAATGAGCCCTCGGCGCTGAACGCGTCGGCAATGCGCCGCGTCGTCACCACGGCTCCCAGCGGGTGCCCGTTCCCCATGGACTTTGCGATCGCGATGATGTCAGGAACGACGCCTTGCTGTTCGAAGCCCCAGAAGTGCGCGCCGAGCCGCCCGTAGCCCACCTGGACCTCGTCGGATACGCACACTGCCGCCCGCGGCCCGCACCGCGGCATAGACGCGCGCGAGATAACCGGGCGGCAACAGCATCCCGCCCCCGTTGCCGAAGATGGGCTCGCACACGAGTGCAGCTAGCGACACTCCACCCGCTACCAGCGACTCGATCTGGGCCACCGCGTCCTCGGCGTACCGCGCCGCATCCGCCCCGCGCAAGCGACCGCGATACGCATTTGGCGATTCCAAGAGGTGGACCCACCCCGGTCTCGACTCGAGCGCGTTAGGGTTGTCGCCGATCGACGTGGAGATCGCATCCGCGCCCACCGTCCACCCGTGATAGGCCTCGGTGACGGCGAGCACGTCTTGCCGACGCGTTGCGGCGCGCGCCATCCGTATCGCGAGGTCCACCGCCTCCGAGCCAGAATTCACAAACAAAACCTGGTCAAGCCCCGGCGGACATCGCGCGGCGAGCGCCTCGCCAAACTCAACGATCGCTTCGTAGTGGAAGCGCGAGTTGGTGTTGAGCAACCGCAATTGGCGCGCTGCAGCGTCGGCAATGCGGGGTTCGCCGTGCCCAAGAATCGCGACGTTGTTGACCATGTCGAGGTAGCCGCGCCCGTTGACGTCGATGAGGTGGTGTCGCCAACCGCGCTCGATCCGCGGCGGCCGCGCGTAATAGTGCTCCTGCACCGTGGCGATCACCTTCTCGCGCGCGAGCCGCAATCCGCTCGCATTTCTGCCCGACGCCGTCGCCGGCTTGCGTCCCAAGAGCGCCGAGGGATCGGGACAGATCCGCGCCCATTGAGCTTCAAGCCCCGGCTCCACATAGCGAGGGGGCCTCACGGCGCTCACGCATAACTGGATCCACACGGGGCCTGTGGTGCGGCCGATGGCCTCGCCTGCAGAGACGGTCTGCCCGGCCTCGACTCCCGCGTCGACCCCGTCAACGTGCAACCACCCGCCGTCAACGAGGGCCAGCACGACCTCGCCGCCGTGAATGGCCCGGACCAACGCGTTGCTCGGCGCAACCACGGCCGTGCCAGGGGCGACGCACGCAGTTATGCCAAGCGGAATCGAACGCGGAACCGCATCCGTTGCGGCCTCCGGCACCAGGGTCGGACTTGCATAACGCGTGACGCATTCTGCGAGGGGGTGCGCCCGGTCGGGATCCAACCACGCCCCGCCGTCATGCAGCGGCGACGTGACGGATAGGTCGAACTCAGGAGCATCGGCGAGGCCCTCAATGATCGGGTGCCCCTTTGCGACGACCTCCGGCAGCTCGCCAACGATGTCGCGAATGAGCAACTCCACCTCGTCGTACTCCACCGCTAGCGCGTGCGCCAAGACGAGCCGCTCGAACGGGCGGCGGGCAAGCGCATACGCGTTCTCCGGATCCGCGGCAAGCACGCGAGTGGCGCCGGCCTCGAGCACAAGTGCGCGCCGCACCACAAGGGGCCATAGCGCTCGAGCCGCGTCGAGCGTCAGAGGCGAACGCGCGTTGAAAGCAGCAACCGCGTCGAGCACCTCGCCCATGAGAGGTCCGTCGTGGGCGAGCAGCGACGTGATAGTCACCGCCAGTTCGGCGACCGCCCAGCCAGGCGCAAGGTCCCCAAAGTCGATGACACCAGCGAAGTCGTCGTCCGGCCGCAAGGCCACGTTGTCTTCAGTGACGTCGCCATGGATCACCTGCACGGGCAGCGTGAGACGTGCCGTCCGCTCCATGCTCGAGGCAAGCAACGGAGACAACACGGGGTCGTCCCCGATGACGCGCGGCGCCTCGCGGAGATCCCAGTCCCCTCCCTCGACAAGGCCTGGGTGGGTGAAGGTCGCGAGTTGGGCAACCATCTCCCCAGACACAGCGCCAAGCGCGGCTCCCACCCCAGGGACTATTCGCCGAGATCCCACACTCATCTCGCCCGGCACGAACGACAACATGCGCACAAACGGGTGCGAGCCTCGCGTCACCACCACCGATTCGCCGCTCAGCGTCAGGCGGGGCGCCGGCACGTCAAACGTGGCAACCGCGTCGGTCAAGAACGCGAGGGCAGCAGATTGGGCCTCGAGCGCAGAGCGCGGCGTCGCAGTCGCCTTGAGCACGTAGCGCGCGCCGTCGGTCGCCACCAACAAGAAGTTGAGGTCCTCGTTGCCGCCAAGGGCACGCAGCCCCGCGACGCTTACACCGAAGTCTTGCTCGGCGATAGTTCTGGCTGTGTCCAGATCCACGTCAGAACAAGCCAAGCACCAGGCCCGCTAGCGCGAGCGTCACGATGTCGTGGAGTCCGTCGAGGGCGGTGATCCCTGGGTGGCGTAGCGCAAAACCGTTGTGCAAGGCGTGTGCGCCTGCGCGGTAGACAAGCCCGATGATCGCGCCGAATAGCGCGCCTGACCACCAGGAGTCAATCTCGAGCTGGACCATGAGCACTGCCAGCAGGATCACACCCAAGACGTTCGCGAGGATAGTGCCGCCAAACGCGACGCCCATCTTTGCGTTCTGCATCTGCTCGTCTGTGATGCCGCCAAGGCGTCGCCACACCGGGAACACGCCAGCCGGAGAGTAGTACCACCACCCGAACGCGAAACTCACGACGAAGGCAATCGCTACAGCGATCCAGTTGACTCCAGCAAAGGTCAGCCACTCCATGGTCACTCCTCAGTCTCCGCCAACGACGCTACAGGAACGGCGCCCGCCGCGTCCTGAAAACCCACCCGCGTCGCTCCGGCATCAGGGCGATCCACGACGGGCGACCTCGAAATACCGGGTAACACCCCCATATCGCGAGGTCGTGCGGCGGTCTAGGGTGATCACGTGGCAACGATCAGCACGCGCTCCCTCACCCGGACCTTCGGGCCCGTAACAGCGGTATCGGATCTCTCCGTTGAGTTGCCGTCGGGAGTTGTTGGACTCGTCGGGGCGAACGGTGCCGGCAAGTCGACGCTCATCAAGATCTTGCTTGGCCTCATGCCCCCCACCTCCGGAACCGCAAGCATCCTTGGCCTCGATTGCCTCACGGATGGGCTACAGATTCGCGAAGTCGTCGGCTACATGCCGGAGAGCGATTGCCTCCCTCTCGATGTGTCGGCAACCGAGTTCCTCGTGCACATGGCGCGGATGTCAGGGCTGCCGGCCAACAGCGCCCGCGAGCGTACCGCGGACACGCTGCGCCACGTGGGCCTATACGAAGAGCGGTACCGGCCCATCGGGGGCTATTCCACCGGGATGAAGCAACGCGTCAAGCTTGCGCAGTCGCTCGTCCACGACCCCAAACTCGTCTTTCTCGATGAGCCGACCAACGGCCTCGACCCCGCGGGTCGCGATGAGATGCTCGAGCTCATCGCGCGAGTGAGCTCGGACTTCGGCATCGCGGTTGTGGTGACTAGTCATCTCTTGGGCGAGCTCGAACGTATCAGCGATCACATCGTTGTCATCGAGGCGGGCGTGCTACAGCGCTCAACATCGATGGCCGACGCCACGCAACTGAGTGGTTCCCTGCTCGTCGAGGTTACGGACAGGGCGGACGACGTGATCTCGCGGCTGCGGGAGCGCGGCGCGAACGTCGCCGCAAGCTCCGCGCCGGGGGGTTTCGCGACGGCCGGGTTCGTTGTTGAGATCACCGACGAAGAGGTGCAGACGTGGGTCGTGCAGATTGTCGCCGAGCTCGGCGTTGGTCTCGTGAGGCTGCAACGTAGGCGCCACCACCTCGCAGAGATATTCGGCGGCGAAGCAAGCGCGAAGGAACGTGACTCATGACGACGCCGACGGACGGTGCCGCTGGTAACAGCGTCATCCATGACATCGGGTTCCGCCATTACGACGGCCCACGCCTAGGCCGCGGTTGGGCGTTCCGGTCGCTGCTGCTCGAGACGTTCCGCGGGGCATTTGGGCTGGGCCGGCCAGCAAAGGTCAAGATCATGCCCTGGATCCTCGTTGGGCTCTTCGCTATCCCCGCACTGATAATGGTCGCCGTCACCGTCGTGGTGAAGCTCGACGAGCTGCCGCTCAGTTACACGCAGTACCCCATCGCGCTATCGCTGATCGTGTCGCTGTTCCTCGCGGGCCGCGCGCCATATGCGGTGTCGCGCGACCTCCGCGACGGCACCATGCCGCTGTACCTGTCGCGCCCCATCAAGCGTCAGGACTACGTCTACGCCAAGCTCCTTGGGCTAAGTCTCGCCGTGTGGGTCTTCTTGGCAATCCCCGTGACCGTGTTGCTCGTTGGCGCGCTACTCGCCAAGTTCCCCGCGGGGCACGAACTGTTGGCGTGGCTTGGCGGAATGCTCATGACCGCCGTGCTCGCGTGCCTCATTTCGTCGATCTCGCTTGTGCTCGCGTCGTTCACAAAGCGCAGGGGGCTTGGCGTGGCCGCCGTGCTCGCGACGCTCGTGCTGCTCGCAGGTTTTGCCAGCGTGCTCGTCAACGTGGTGGCGATGAAGTCGTCGGGAGCGAAGGGCTCGTTCTTCTCCGTGCTTGATCCATACCTGCTGGTAGACGGGCTCTCGGCAGGCTGGCTTGG
The DNA here is from genome assembly GCA_963757685.1 of uncultured Actinomycetota bacterium. Taxonomy (GTDB): domain Bacteria; phylum Actinomycetota; class Actinomycetes; order Actinomycetales; family Demequinaceae; genus Demequina. Next base: position 92,706 of record CAVWSW010000010.1, read on the forward strand.
CGTTGAGCCATTGAACTCGACCTCCCAGCCTGACGGTGCGCTTGGCACCGCTGTCTTCACCGTTGCGCTCGTTGTCATCGTTGCCGGCATGGTGGGAATCCTCTTGCGCCGCTTCAGAAAGGTGGGCGGGGTATGAGCACCATCGAACTCGCTGGCGTCTCGCGCTGGTTCGGCAACGTTGTCGCCGTCAACGACGTCACCATGTCAATCGGCCCCGGAGTTACCGGCTTGCTGGGCCCTAATGGCGCAGGCAAATCGACCTTGCTGTCCATGATGAGTGGATTCCTGCCGCCTTCCTCGGGAACCGTCACGCTCGACGGCGAGGCCATCTGGCGCAACCCACAGTTGTACAGCGCGATTGGGCTGGTCCCTGAAGCGGAGGCCATGTTTGACTCGATGACCGGCGAGGAATTCGTGTTCGCCAACGCGCGGCTGCACGGGCTTGCCGACCCCTCGAGCGCCACGATCGCTGCGCTCGAACAAGTGGACATGATGGACGCGCGCACGCGCCAGATTGGCACGTTCTCTAAAGGCATGAAGCAGCGGATCAAGATGGCAACCGCGCTGGTGCATTCGCCGAAGGTGTTGCTGCTCGACGAGCCGTTCAATGGGATGGACCCACGCCAACGCATGCACCTGCTCGAATTGCTCCAACGCCTTGGCGCCGACGGGCACACAGTGCTGTTCAGCAGCCACATTCTTGAAGAGGTCGAGGACATCGCGGGCACGATCGAGGTGCTTGTCGCGGGTCGACAGGCCGCGTCCGGGGACTTCCGCAGCATCCGCCGCTTGATGACAGAGCGACCCCACCAATACTCACTATCGTCGAGCGACAACCGATCCCTAGCCGCCGCGATAATCGCCAACGGCGCAGCCAACGCCGTGAGCATCACGGCCACCGGCCTGGACGTCCAAGCGGCGGACTTCGGCCGCTTTGTGCACGCTCTGCCGAAACTTGCGCACGACGCGGACATCGCGTTGTACGACGTCACGCCGGCAGACGAGTCGCTCGAGAGCGTCTTCGCGTACTTGGTGGCGCGATGACCACCACACGCGAGCCCGCGCTCATCAACGTCGTCGTCATGCGGCTCGGCTTGCGAGCCCTGCTAGGAAGCCGCCGCTCGTGGGTGCTGATCGGCCTTTCGCTGCTGCTCTTCGCTGTCGCCGGCCTCACCCGGTGGGGTTCGGGCGGCACGCCTGACGCGGCATCGGGTCTCATCGTGAACTTTGGCTTCGGCACCCTGGTCCCCATCATGTGCCTGCTGATTGGCACCGGAGTGATCGCCCCCGAGATCGAGGACGGGTCCATCGTTTACATCCTCGCGAAACCCATCGCCCGCCGCACCATCGTGCTCTCGAAACTTGCCATCGCGATCCCTGTCGCGCTGGTCTTCTCCGTGTTGTCGATCGTCATCGCCTCGCAGATCGCGGGCGATCACAACGGAGAACTCGCGATGAGCATGGGGGCGGCCACGGCGCTCGCATCCATTGCTTACACAAGCGTGTTCTTTATGATCGCGGTCCTCACGCGGAACTCAATCATCGTGGGCCTCATCTATGCGCTGTTGTGGGAGGGCGTGCTCGCCGGCTACGTGCCGGGCGTGCGCACCCTCAGCATCCGCCAGTGGGCATTGGCCCCTGCAGAGGAGCTCCTCAGCTCCACGCCAGCGTGGAACGTGACGTCGGACGTGAGTCTCGCGACGGGCCTTGTGCTGCTCGCCGTCACGACCGTGGGCGCCATTCTGATTTCGGTTCAGAAGCTCAAGAGCCTCTCGGTCCGCGTGAGCGACTAACCCGCGTCACAAGAACGCGCCGAGCACCGCCCCCACTAGCGCGAGCGCGACTACATCGTGAGCGCCATCGATCACCGTCAGCCTGACCGGACGGGCCTCGTACTCTCCGTGCAGGACCCCCCACGCGAGCCGCAATAGCGCGCCGACAACGGCACCAAACACGAGCCCACCGCCGATGGAAACGATCAACAGCTCGGCCTGCAACACGCACATCACCACCGCCGTGGCTGCGAACACTGCCACGGAGATCCCGCCGCGCAATGCCATGCCGGCTCGCAGAGCGGCGATGTCAACGTCCGCAGCCTTCGCCCACACCGTGCCAAGCGCGCGCGGGTGGTACCAAATGAAGCTGAAGGTGAACGCGGCGAGCGTCGCGACCGCGACCCCCAGCCACGTCACGTCGCCAAGATCAAACCAAGCCATGCGCCCATGGTGCCGCAGCGTCGGGCATGCCCGACGCTGGCGCGCCGACGCTTTCCCCTCGCCGCTGCTTGCCCCGGGCTACGGCACGGCGGTAGATTGTGCGAACCCGTACACGGAAGGTCTGGGACCCATGAGCATCGAGCGCACTGTCGCCCCCGCGCTCATGCCTGCCCCCTCCATGTGCGTTCCGTGCAGCATGTGCTGCCGCTGTCTCTAGAGCTCTGACGCGGCCCGGCCACGGGCGATTCACGCGTCAGCGCTCAGCCAAGGAATCTGCCACCGCTTGCGGGCGTTACAGCGCCTGGAACCCAACACTGCAAAGGAACAGCACATGGCTCGCATTTATGAGGACGCGACAAAGCTGATCGGCAACACGCCGCTCGTGAAGATCAATAAGCTCTCGGCGGGCGTCAACGCCACGATCGTGGGCAAGCTTGAGTTCTACAACCCCGCCAATTCCGTGAAGGACCGCCTTGGCGTAGCGATCGTTGATGCCGCTGAGGCTGACGGCTCGCTCAAGCCGGGCGGCACCATCGTCGAGGCCACCTCCGGCAACACGGGCATCGCGCTCGCGATGGTCGGAGCTGCTCGTGGTTACAAGGTTGTGCTGACGATGCCGGAGACGATGTCGAAGGAGCGCCGCGCGCTGCTTCGCGCTTTTGGCGCAGAGCTCATCCTTACACCTGGTCCCGAGGGCATGCGCGGCGCGGTTGAGGCATCGAACCGCGTTGCGGAAGAGCGGCCCGGATCCATCCTCGCTCGCCAGTTCGCGAACGAGGCCAACCCCGAGATCCACCGCAAGACCACTGCCGTCGAGATTTGGGACGACACCGATGGCGAGGTCGACATCGTCATCGCAGGCATCGGCACCGGCGGCACCATCACGGGTGTTGGCGAGGTCCTCAAGGCCCGCAAGCCCAGCGTGCAGATCATCGGTGTCGAACCCGCGGAGTCGGCGATCCTCAACGGCGGCGCTCCCGGTCCGCACAAGATTCAGGGCATTGGCGCCAACTTCATTCCCGACATTCTCAACCGCGACATCTACGACGAGATCTTTGACGTTGACGCGGAGACCGCTGTGGCGACTGCTCGCGCAGCTGCTCGCATGGAGGGATTGCTCGTTGGCATCTCCTCCGGCGCCGCGTTGCACGCTGCCATCGAGGTGGGCAAGCGTCCAGAGAACGCGGGCAAGCTCATCGTCGCGATAATTCCGTCGTTCGGCGAGCGGTACCTGTCCTCCGTGCTCTACGCGGACTTGATGGACTAGGCACTACACCTCATGCCTAATCGCCCCAACCCCCTGGCCTTGGCGCTGGAGGACATTCGCACGGCTCGGCACCGCGACCCCGCGGCGCACTCGTGGTTTGTCATTGCCGCGTCATACCAGGGGGTGCACGCGATCTGGCACTATCGCGCCGCGCACTGGCTGTGGACCCACGGGTTCAAGACCTACGGACGGTTGTGGTCGCAGTACGCGAGACGCCGCACCGGTATCGAGATCCACCCTGGCGCAATCCTTGGGCGCCGGCTGTTCATTGACCACGGCATGGGCGTCGTCATCGGTGAGACCGCCGTGGTGGGCAACGACGTGCTCTTGTTCCACGGCGTGACGCTCGGCGGCACCACGATGAGCCAAGGCAAACGGCACCCCACGGTCGGTGACCGTGTGGTCATCGGCGCCGGGGCCAAGGTGTTGGGCGCCCTGCACATCGGTTGCGACGCTCGCATCGGCGCCAATGCCGTGGTGGTCAAGGACGTTCCGGACGGCGCCACCGCTATTGGCATCCCGGCCGTCATCCGCGAGCACCCCAAGCCCAAAGAGGCCTACACCGCGGCCTCGGCCGTAGACATGGGCGACTCGCACCGGCACCCTGCTCCCGACTACCCGCAGGTTCCGCACGAACCCGCGATGTACTACATCTGACTGTTCGCTGACCCCTAGCGGTTCAGCGCCCGCAGTGGTCTACTTGCAGTAGGGCTTGGGAATCGCCCGAGTCGCCACGACCTGGCGCGCCCCCTCAGCCGCGCACAGGAGAACGGCCCTTCACCCCTACGGGTGGGGGGCCGATTCTCGTCCAGCAGCGCGGCGGTCTCAATCGCGTAACAACTCAGTGGTTGGGCCAGTTCCGCCGCCTGGTCTCGTGGAATGATGGCGGCTTAGGGGGTGTTGCAGACACCATGGACGTGACTAACGAGTTTGATCAGGCGGCGTGTCCCATGCCCCAAACCAGCCAGGCTCCTGACGACGAAGTGATGGCTCGCGTGCTCGCGAGCGCCACCTCGGTCGCGGTAGTGGGCGCTAGCCCCAATGAGTCCCGGACCAGCCATCAGATCGCCGTGTGGCTCATGGACCACACGCCGTACGAGGTCTACCTGGTGAACCCGGCGGCTACCGACGGCGAGATCCGCGGGCACGGCTTCTACTCGTCGCTCGACGAACTCCCCGTTGTCCCCGACATCGTTGACGTCTTCCGCCGCTCGGAGTTCACACCTGCAATCGCGACCGAGGCCGTCGTAACTGGTGCCGCGGCGCTGTGGTTGCAACTCGGCGTGGTCAATGACGAGGCCATGGACATCGCACGCTCCTCCGGACTCGCTGGCATCGAGAACCGCTGCATCAAGGTTGAGTACGCGCGGCTTCGCGACAACATCGAGAGCGCGCGCGTCGCCTAACTGGCAACATTTTGGTCACGAGTTGGTGCCCCCACTGGCCTTGGCGTGCCCGACGCTGACACAGTTGGACGCATGACATTGAGGTCCGGCTACACGCCAGTCGACATTCCCCTTGCGCGCTCCGACGAGATGCTCGACGTGGACGGGTGGGCCTTTGCGGGCACCCCCCAACTCGCCACGGTCGAAGATCTCAAGGGAGTCATCGACTGGGACCGCGCGCGCGGCGTGGAAGTCACGGACGGAGCCCTCGCGCCCGTCGGGACGCTCGTCGCCTGCTACAGCTCGCACCCGTACGAGATGCGGTTGCCGGGCGGCGGAACCGCGTTGACCTCGGGGCTCACGTGGGTGGGCGTGCACTCGGGACACCGCAGGCGCGGTCTGCTCACGACGATGATCGACGACCACTTTGCGCGCGCTATTGCCCTTGGCGAATCGATCAGCACGCTCTTCGCGGCTGAAGCGCAGATCTACCAGCGATTTGGCTATGGGCTTGCAGCTCCGAGCCTTGCGCTCGATAGCGGTCGCGGCATCGAGCTGCGCGACGTCCCTGGCTCCGATGACCTGCGCGTCGACTTCTCGAACGCCGATCTCGCTTTGCATGCCGACGTCGTCCGCGCGGTGCTCGAGCGCTCCATGCGCCCAGGTACCCATGTGACCGTCTCCGAGGCCCTCATGCGTGACATCTTCATCGATCCAGAGCTGTGGCGCGACGGCGGCGAACAATTGCGTATGGCCGTCGTATATGACGCTGTTGGCCCCGCCGCCTTCGCGACCTTCAGCCGCAAAGGCAAGTGGGAGAACGGCGAACCGGCCGGCGAGTTGGCGTTCTGGACCTGGGCAGCAGCCACTGCATCGGCAGAACGCAGGCTGTTCGCCGTGGTGAGCGACCTCGACCTCATCGTCAAGGTCAAGGCTCGGAACATCGCGCCTGACGCGCCGCTGACGCTACTCGTCAAAGACATTCGCGGCGCGCACTTCTCGGTGCGCGACAACCTGTGGGTGAGGCTCCTAGACCTCCCCAAAGCACTTGCTGCACGCGGCTATGGGGCCGACGTCGACGTGACCATCGCGCTCACCGACAAGCAACTCCCCGCCAATGACGGCCTGTGGCGTCTGCGAATCGTCGGTGGCAACGCGATCGCTGCAAAAGGGACAGGCGCCGAAGAAGATGGCACTGGCGCCGACGTCACGATGTCGATTCAGGAGCTCTCCGCAGCGTACTTGGGCGGCGTGACGTTCGCTTCTCTCGCAAACGCGGGACTCGTCACCGGCAAGCCCGACGCCGTGGCTGACTTGTCTGCGGCATTCGCAGGAGACATGAAGCCGGTCAGTGCGCTGAACTTCTAGTTTCTAGCGCGTTGTCGTATCAGCGCGCGGCCTCATAGGCGGCAACCTGGTCGATGCGGCGCTGGTGTCGCGGGTCCTCGCTGAACGGCTCTGCGATGAACGCGTCGACGAACGAGATCGCCTCCGCCTCCGGGTGCATGCGGCCCCCAACGGCGATCACGTTCGCGTTGTTGTGCTGACGGCCAAGCGTTGCCGTCTCGAGGCTCCAGGCGAGCGCGGCACGCACTCCATTGACCTTGTTCGCGGCGATCTGCTCGCCATTGCCAGAACCGCCGATGACGATGCCGAGCGAGCCCGGCTCGGCAACCACGGCCTCCGCGGCGCTCAAGCAGAATGCCGGATAGTCGTCTTGCGCGTCGTATTCGAACGCCCCGTGGTCGACAACGTCGTGTCCCGCAGCAGTGAGGTGTTCGATGAGGGCAGTCTTGAGTTCAAAGCCCGCGTGGTCGGATCCAATGTGTAAACGCATGTCGCCATTGTGCCAGCCACGCATTGGCTGTGCGCGAACGCGGAACGAACCCCAGCCTCGGCCCCGTTAGGGTTGGCGCATGACGAGCGCATCCGGCATCGACGCCGCCTCCCTGTCGACCACCATCCGCCCTCAGGATGACTTCTTCCGCTACGTGAACGGCGCGTGGCTCGACAGCCACGTGATTCCCGCGGATCGCGCAGCCGACGGCACGTTCCACAAACTGCGCGACGACTCAGAGATCGCCGTGCGGAAGATCATCGAGGAGGCGCCAAAGGACTCGCTCGTTGGCGCGCTCTACGCGAGCTTCATGGACACAAACACGCTCGACCGCGTGGGCGTGACTCCCCTTGCCGACGCTCTCGCAGAGATCGACGCGGCGGACAGCCCGGACGCCCTGGCCGGGCTTGTTGGCCGGCTCCAGCGACACGGCACGAGCGGCGCGGTTGGCTACTACGTCTTCGCGGCGAAAGCTGACCCCGACTCCAACGTGGTCTACATCTTGCAGTCCGGCTTGGGGCTGCCTGACGAGGCGTTCTATAGCGACGATTCTCACGCCGACACACGCGCAAAGTATGTGGAGCACCTGGCCCGCATGGCCGCGCTCACGGGCGTGGACTTCGACGCTGACCAGGTCATGGCCCTCGAGACGGCGCTCGCCGCCAACCACTGGGACAACGTCAAGACGCGCGAGGCAGAACTCACGTACAACCCAACGACGCTCGCAGGGCTAGAGGCGGACGCCCCGGGTTTCGCGTGGAGGGCGTGGGCCAGGCGATCCACTTGCCAGCCGCGGCCGAAGAGCTGTTAATCGCGAGCGAGCCCTCGTTCCTCGAGGGATTCGCGCGACTCTGGAGCGAGTTGCCGCTCGAACAGTGGAAGCAGTGGCTGCGTTGGAAGGTTGTCGCGTCGCACGCGGCCTACCTATCCCCGGCCATCTCGCTCGCCAACTTTGAGTTCTACGGCACTGTGCTGAGTGGCGCCACCGAGCAGCGGGCGCGCTGGAAGCGTGGGGTGGCGTTTGTTGAGTCCGTGGCGGGAGAGGCCGTTGGCCTCGAGTACGTCTCACGGCACTTCCCGCCGTCTCACAAGCAGCACATGGACCGGCTCGTCGCGACCCTCGTGGAGGCGTACGGAGCGGCGATCGCCGAGCTCGAGTGGATGACCGACGCGACCAAGGCAAAAGCGCTCGCCAAACTCGCGCAGTTCACGCCGAAGATCGGCTACCCGGAGAAGTGGCGCGACTACGGCTCGCTTACCGCGGACCCAGGCGACCTCATCGGGAACATGCGCAAAGCGTCGGCCTTCGAAGAGGACTGGGAATGGGCAAAGATCGGCAAGCCCGTTGACCGTAGCGAATGGCTCATGACTCCCCAAACCGTCAACGCGTACTACCTGCCCGTAGCCAACGAGATCGTCTTCCCTGCGGCCATCTTGCAGGCGCCGTTCTTCCACCCTGACGCCGACGACGCGGTGAACTTTGGCGGCATCGTGTCCGTCATTGGGCACGAGGTTGGCCACGGCTTCGACGACCAAGGCTCCAAGTACGACGGCACGGGCAAACTCGACGACTGGTGGACTGAGGACGACCGCGAGGCGTTCATGGCACGCGCGGGCAAGCTCATCGAGCAGTTCGACGCGTACTCGCCAGCGCAGCTCAGCGACGAACACACCGTCAACGGTGCACTCACGGTTGGCGAGAACATTGGCGACCTTGCCGGCGTGGTCATCGGCCTGCGCGCGTATGAGATCGCGGTGGGTGGATCGCTCGCCGACGCGCCGGTCATCGACGGCTTTACGGGCACACAGCGGTTCTTCCTTGGCTTTGCGCTTAGCGAGCGCACCAAGCGCCGCGACGAGGCCCTCATCACCCAGATCAACACCGACCCGCACGCGCCGGAGGAGTTCCGCATCAACGGCGTTGTCCGCAACGTGGATGCCTGGTACGAGGCCTTCGACGTCAAGGAGGGCGACGCCCTGTGGCTCGCCCCGGCGGAGCGCGTCAAGATTTGGTAGCGGCCGCCTAACTAGCGCGGCCGGCGGGGAAACCAGGGCGGAACGATCGCCTTGTACTCGGTGTACTCATCACCAAAGGTGCGTTGCAGCGTCGGCTCTTCGTATGCCTTGACAAAGGTGAACACGGCAACGGCGAAAGCCGCAAGGTAGATGAAGATCGCGGCGCTCGGAAACAGCAGCGCCTGGCCAAGGATCACAGCCGCGACGCCCAGGTACATGGGATTGCGCACATACAAATACGGCCCTGTGACCACGAGTCGCTGCGTGGGTGCTACCGGGGCCGGGGTGCCACGTCCCTCTGCCGCGAAGTGCCACACCCCATAGAGCAACACCGCGGCGCCCTCGAGAATGAACGCCCACGCGATCACCGCAACGATGGTTGGCACGCCGTGACTCTCATAGCGCGTGATGAGCCACGGAACCAGGCCGCCAACCACACTTGGCACCACGATCACAAAGACGATGTTGCGGATCAGGTCCGCGCGCGAGGGCCGCGCGGTCACGCGCGCACCCCGTCTTGCTCGGCGGCGAGCCGCGCGTAGAGCCCTCCGCGCGCGAGCAGCTCCGCGTGCGTGCCTGATTCCACGATCCGCCCGGCTTCGACTACGTGAATCTGGTCCACGTCGCGAATGGTGGACAGGCGGTGCGCCACTACCAACGTGGTGCGGCCTTGCGCGGCGCGATCAAGCGCAACCTGCACAACGCGCTCCCCCACGGTGTCGAGCGCACTCGTCGCCTCGTCGAGCAAGAGCACCTCTGGATCCTTAAGGAGCACGCGCGCGATCGCGATCCTCTGCTTCTCACCGCCGCTAAGCCGGTACCCGCGCTCGCCAACCACGGTCTCGTAGCCCTCATCGAAGGTCATGATCGTGTCATGAATGTTCGCGGCTCTGCACGCGGCCTCGAGCTCCTCGTCCGTGGCTTCCGGCTTGGCGTAGCGCAGGTTCGCGGCGATGGTCGAGTGGAACAAGTATGTCTCTTGGCTCACAACGCCAACGTGTTCAACGATGGATCCGTGCGTGAGGGCGCGCACATCCTCCCCCGCAAACAGCACCTGCCCGCCCGACGCTTCATACAGTCGCGCTGCCAAATACACGATGGTGGTTTTGCCGGCTCCGGAGGGGCCAACGAACGCGTGTGACTCGCCTGGGCGAGCGGCAAACGACACCCCGTCCAGCGTTGGGCGAGAATCCGGGCGAGCGTCCGGGTAGCGGAACGTCACGTCGCGCAGCTCTATAGCGCCCAACGGCCCGGGCGCGCGGTCAACTGTCACCGCGTCCGGCGCGTCAGAAATGGCAGGAACAAGGTCAAGGTATTCGAAGATGCGAGCAAAAAGTGCGCGGGACGTCTGCACCTCAAGGCTCACCCTCATGAGGGCCATGAGGGGGAATAGCAGGCGCGATTGCACTGCCGTGAACGCCACAATGGTTCCTGCGGTGATGGGCGTGGCACCGCCCTCGCCGCGAGTGATGAGCATGCCCGCAACCAAGTAGATGACGGCAGGGACGGACGACATGATGACGGTTACGAGGCCAAAGAAGCGTTGCCCCGCCATGGCCTGTTGCACCTGCAGGCGAATGAGCGTGCGGTTCTCGGCACCATAGCGATCCGCCTCAAAGCCCTGCCGGTTGTACGTCTTGCTCAGCAAGATCCCGCTCACGGACAGCGTCTCTTGCGTGATCGAGGTGAGCTCGCTTATCGACTCCTGAGTCTTGGTGGCGATGCGAGCGCGAACCTGGCCAACGCGGCGCTGCACCACCACGAGTCCCGGCATGAGGATCACCGAGAGCAGCGTGAGGCGCCAATCGAGCGCGATCATCGCCACAAGGCTCGCGATCACCGTCACGGCGTTTCCAAGGATGGTGGAGAAGAAGGTGGTCAACACGCCTGAGACGCCGCCAACGTCGTTCTGGATGCGGGACTGTATGGTCCCGGTCTTGGTGCGCGTAAAGAACGCGAGTTCCATGGACTGCAAGCGCGCGAACAGCTGCACTCGAAGGTCGCCCGTCACCTGGGTGCCCACTTGCTGAGTGACATACGTTTGCCACACACCCAAAGCCGCGATCACCACGTACAGCACCACCGTGATGCTGACCAGTTCCACGAGCAGCCGCATGTTCACCACGCCCGATGGCGGGAAGAGCGCGTCGTCAAAGATCCGGCGCAGCACAAGCGGCGGCACCACTGCCGCCGCGGCGCCAACCACAACGAGCACGGCCGTGACAACGAGTCCCTGCCGGTATGGCCCAAACATCACAGCGATGCGTCGCCACAAGTGCGGTATTTCCGGGGCTGTCGCGTTGTACGCGCGGATCGCCGCCTCGTCGCCGCGTCCGCCGCCTGCCATTCCGGGACGTCCGCCAAAGGTCATTCGTTCACCCTATGCCAGCCGCGGGTCACGATAAGGCGACAACAGCGTCGGGCCTATCCCAACCAGCGCTCGCCGCCGGTTAGGGTAGCGAAGAAACATTCCGGAGGGAGCCCGCGTGAACGGTGCGACACCGCGCCGCCGCGCGGCGTGGCTGGCCTGTGCGATTCTCGCGTTATCCGTGCTCACAGCATGCGACAGGGCCTCCGCGGAACCCACCCCAACGCCGAGCATGACCTCGACGATCCCCTCGCCGCAGCCAACGGCGACGACAGACGCCAACGGGCGCGCGCTACCGGGGTTCGTCACCGTGAGCGCCGAACTCCCGGCCGCACAGACCGCCCCAGCAGGCGTGCTGAGCCAAACGGGCCCCGGCTGGAGCCTCCAAACGTATCGACCGCAGGTCGAGTCGGTCACGACCTTCGAGGGCGTCACCGCAGGGTTCCCTGCGACCGTGCAAGTGGTCTACCTGGTAAGCCCTACCGGCCAGCGCTACCAGTTGCTTGAGCTGGATCCCACGAAGCCTCTCGTCATCGACTCATGGACCGCCGGCGAATCGGTCGCGTACGTCACGCAATGCGATCCGCTCGACTGCGACCCAGGCGCCCCTACCGAGATCCTCGACCTCCTCACGGGTGAACTGAGCCCGGTGACGAGCCTGACCTCGAGCCCCGCGCTTGACGCGGACATGCACATTGGCGCCACCCTTGTGGGCTCTCACCGCTGGTGGCAAAACGACGCCACCGTCTCCGCGCTCGAAAGCGCGGGCCACTTGTCCGTAGTGCAGCACGACTGGCGCGCGGTGTCTGCCTCGCCAGACGGCGCCTACCTCGCGGTGGTACGCGGCGACGACTTCAGCCCCTACATCTCCGCGGGAGCAGCTGTCGTTGACGTGGCAACGGGTGCCCTGACGGACATCTCCAAGCTATGGACAGAGCCAATCCAATGCACGCCGTTTAGGTGGAGAGTCGACAACGCCCTCGACCTCTCGTGCTACGACCTGACGCGCGCGACGTGGCGCGTCTTCACCTTGGGGCCAGGTGCGCAAGAGCTGAAGGAAAACAAGTCCGCGACCGCCACGCCTCCCACGGCGGGACCGTGGGTACAGCCCGACTTCTTTGTGAGCGACGGCGTATGGGCCGGCCCATACACCGCCGACGCGGACGCTCGCCTCGCTCCTGACGCCACAGCCATCGGGATCGCGCGCAACGCCGGGTTCAAGCCCCTTTCGGTGCCCGACGCCGGCGTGGGGGCGGCGCACATCGTCGCCTCCGTCGACGGCGTGCTCTATATCGAGGCAACCCAAGCCAACAACCTGTCGCTTGCGTCTGCATGGGCGTACGACGTCGCAGGCGACGCGTGGACGGACCTCGGCTCCCTCCCCCCGGCGGGACCCACGCGTGGACTTGTGGCCACGCAAGGTTCCCCGGCGTCGGGCCTCACGTCCTGGTCAGTAGCGCCCTAACCCGTGTTGGGGGCGCATGGCAGACTGACCCAGTGAGCGACGACCAACTGGACCCCACCCCGGAGTCAGCTGAGCCCCACGGTTACGCCACTGAATTGCCCCAGGACTCTGCGCCTGGCGAGCCGTCGCTGTGGCGCAACCGCCCCTACGTTGCCCTGCTCACCGGCGAGACAGTCGCCGCGGTTGGCGTGGAAATCGCGCAGGTCGCGCTCCCCATCATCGCCGTGACGTACCTGGTAGCAACCGAGTTCCAGATCGGATTGTTGGGAACGGCTGAGGGGCTCGCGTTCCTCGTTCTTGCCCTGCCCGTTGGCGCGTGGGTTGACCGCGTGTCCCGGCGGCGCGTGATGATCGGGGCAAACGTGGTGCGCGCGGCGGCGATGGCGTTGGTGCCCATCTTGTGGTTCACCCGCGTGGACTCCGAACCCGTGCTCAACGTCGCCAATCTGTTGGCAATTGCGCTAGTGATCTCGGCGGCCGCCGTCTTCTTCGACACGGCATACATGTCGATCGTGCCTGGGCTCGTGTCACGCAACCAACTCAACGACGCAAACTCCCGGCTGCAGATCTCCGCAGAGACGGCACGCGCCGCGGGGCCAGGGTTGGGCGGGTTGCTCGCCAAGGTCATCAGCGCCGCGTGGTTGCCGCTCGCCGCGACGTTTGGCTACCTCGTGTCGGCGTTCGCCATTTGGCGCATTCCCGCAGATGAACCGCCGCCGCGAGCCCACGACGCACGGTTCCGCACCGAGATCCGCGAGGGCGTGGAGTTCGTGTTTAGCAACAAGTACATCCGCCCCGTGGTGCTCTCCACCACTGTCTCAAACATCTTCGGCACTATCGCCTTCACGATGCTTCCGGTGTTGCTCTTGCGCCACCTGGGGCTCGGGCCCGCCGCGTATGGCCTGATGCTGACGCTAACGTCGATCGGCGGCATCGCGGGCGCGTTCAGCGCTCCGTGGTGGGCAAGGAAGTTCGGCGACGGGCACGCGATCCCCGTCACCTACTTGTTCGCATCGGTGCCCATGTTCCTCTTGGCGGCGTCGTTCCTCATGCCTCGCAATGCGGCCATCGTTTCCGTGGCGATTGCAGGGTTCTGGGGCATCGCAGGCATCGTCGCGTTCAACGTGGTGCAGGTCTCGATGCGGCAGCGTCAGTGCCCGCCGCGAATGCTCGCTCGCATGACGGCGTCGATCCGCATGCTGATCTGGGGCGTCGGGCCCATTGGTGCGTTGCTCAGCGGCATCATCGCCACCCACTGGGGGCTGGCCTCCGCGTTCTGGATTGGAGCAACGGGCGAAGCGCTTGGCGTGTTGTTGCTGGTGTTCTCTCCGCTTGTGGCGCTTGCGCACCGTTCCTGACCCTGATTGGTTGATCGAGGAAGAGGCGCAAGCGGCGTGAGCGAGTCCATGCCAGTCATCGCTTTTTACGAGCCTCGTATCCCACAGAACACGGGCAACGCGATTCGCCTGTCCGCGGCGACGGGCGCTCACCTGCACCTCATCGAGCCGCTCGGCTTTGAGATGGACGAGCCGCGCCTTCGCCGCGCGGGGCTCGACTATCACGACCTCGCCACGGTGACCGTGCACCCTTCGTTCGACGAGATGCTCGATTCCATGCCAGACGCCCGCGTCTTTGCCTTCACGACCAAAGCCACAGCGGTGTACACAGACATCGCCTTCGAGGCGGGTGACGTGTTGCTGTTTGGGCCAGAGCCGACCGGGCTCGACGACGCAGTCCTGGCGCACCGTCGCATCACGGCGAGCGTGCGGATCCCTATGCTCGCTGGGCGCAGGTCGCTCAACATCACGTCGAGCGCGTCGATCGCGATCTACGAGGCGTGGCGGCAACTCCGGTTCGTTGGTGGGGAGTGAGGAAGCGCCTCGAGGAGCTCGCCTTCTCCCCCACTGCCATCGGCGACGTGAGCCTGCGCCGGCGCGTTGACCCTGCGACCGGCGTCGACATCTTTGAGGTCAAGCTCGGCGACGAGTTCCTGATGTCAAGCATGTTCACGGCCGCCGAGATCGCGCTGTCGCGCATTGGGCTCGCCCGGCTTGATCGAGACGGGCTCGATGTCGTTGTCGGCGGCCTTGGCCTTGGCTACACGGCCGAGCGCGCGCTCGAGGATCCCCGGGTGCGCGAGCTGCGCGTCGTCGAATTCCTCGAGCCGGTGATCGACTGGCACGAACGTGGGCTCGTGCCGGTTGGCCCAGTGCTCACGGCCGACGCGCGCTGCATGTTCCAGCAGGGCGACTTCTTCGCGATGTCCCTCGGCGACGGCTATGACCCTGGCTTCCCTGGCCGCTTGTTCGATGCTGTGCTGCTCGATATCGATCACTCGCCGCGGCACGTGCTCGACGATGGCAGCGCGGGGTTCTACGGACTCGAGGGCATGCGCGCCGTGGCGTCGCACCTTGTACCTGGCGGCGTATACGCGATGTGGTCAAACGACCCTCCAGACGCCGCGTACGTCGACATCCTCCGCCAGGTATTCGACGACGTGGACGCCGAGGTGATCGCGTTTCCGAACCCGTTGCAGGAACGCGACGCCACTGCCACTATCTACGTAGGTACCAGTCACAAGTAAGCCGGGGGCACACGCATGTCAGCTGAGATTTCGGGTTCCACCACGTGGGGCGTCTCGCCGTACGCGGTCGTCATCGTGATCGTGATGGCTGCGATCATCGTCGACATCGTTCGTCACGACGTCAAAGTGGCCCCTAAATGGGCGTGGATCGCAGCAACGGTGTTGTTGTTCCCCATCGGCCCAATCCTGTATCTCTTCTGGGGCCGCGCCCGCGCTCGGGCCGCGGCCTAGCAAACAAAGCTTCCGCCTACGGCGTCGGCGTGCGAGCGTCGTACTCTCGCCACCCCTTCTGCACGCGCGTGAGGACGGCTATGAGGGCAACGATCAGCATCCCGCCAAGAAGTGGCGGGAACCACAGCGCAACCGCGGTCGCGAGGATCCCTGCGTAGAGGTCGCCAATACGCGGCCCCCCAGTCACAACCACGATGAACACTCCCTGCAGGCGCCCGCGCATCTCATCGGGCGCGGCTTGAATGATCATCGAGCTGCGGAAGATTGCGCTCACCTCGTCGGACGCGCCCATGCCGGCCATGGCAATGCCAAGCACCACGAGCGCCGGCCAGTAAATGCCGTCCCAGCCAGCCGACGGGTGGTGATTCACGCGCGTCACCGCGAACGCGCCAATGCCGAAGATGAGCACAAAGATGCCGTAGACGGTGATCGCGCGCGCAATGGCGACGCCATGCCTATGGATGCGCGCCACAGGGCCGGAGAAGATGCTTGCCAGTGCCGTCCCTACGGCCCCTGCGGCCGTGAGGGCACCCACTGTGAGCGGCCCGCCGCCGATCACCGTCGCGCCGAGCGCGGGGAACAGCACGTAGGGGCGCCCAAACGTCATGGCGACGATGTCCACGATGAAGCTCATGCGAATGTTTGGCGAGCGGCGCAAGAACTGCATGCCCTCAACCAACTGGTGCCAGCCCGCATCCACTTGCTCGCCAAGCCGCGGTAGCGCGGGGAGCGTCCAAATGCCAAGGAAGCCCGCGCTGAAGAGCACGGCGTCAACAGCAAACGTCCAAGGAAGGCCAACGGTCGCCGCGAGGATGCCCGCGAGCGCAGGGCCAACCGTGAGCATCGTGCCAAACGAGATCCCGTTGAGCGCATTGGCCCGCGAGATCATGTCCGCAGGCAGGATGCGACCAATCACGGACCCGCGGGTGGTCATCATGATGGTGCCCGCGACCGAGTTGATCGTCGTGACGATGAAGAACGGCCACACCGGCGAGTGAGTGCCGTTACTCGCGAGGTGCGCCTCCCACACGGACAGCGCCACCAGCCCAAGCACCGACGCCCACGCCACAAGTGCCGACGCAATGAGCACGCGTCGCCGGTCAAAGACGTCCGCGAGCACGCCGCCCCACAGGCCCGCGATGATCATCGGGATCAGCGCTACCCCGCCAACGAGGCCAACCATGAAAGTCGACTCTGTGATCGCGTAGATCTGCAGGCCAACCGCCACGGCGGAGACGAAGGTGCCGATCCCGGAGATCAGCCCGCCCACCCACAGACGAGCAAACGCGGGACTCGCCTTGAGCGGCGCAAAGTCAACGAGGTGGCGGTTGCGGGTTTCGGTGCCCGACGCTGGGGCTGGGTCGGGAGCGTCGGTCACCCGGAAAGTGTAGGCGTCCTCTTGACCGCGTCGGAGCGCGCGGAATCCAGGCACCCGACCTGCGTTGCCTCGTTCGCGGAGCCGATCGGGTGTCTACAGAGCGGTGGCCCTACTCGCTGACGGCGTGCCACGTTTGCGTGAACGGGCTGCCTTCCGCTTGAGTCATGAGAGTGTCAGGAGTGCACGACAACACCTGCATTTTCGAACCGGCGAGCGTTTCGGTGGGGATGGTGATCGAATTCGGCGAAGGGGTGTCGTTGATGAGCGTCTGCGACTGAATCTGATACGTGCCGTTGTCCCAATTGTCGAACGTCACCACATTGCTGTCGTCGACCCAATACCACTCTCCGCCGCTTTCGCCCGATTGCGTCTGCACCAAGGTCATTACCAGGCCACCCGATGCGTCGACGGAGATCGTGTTCGTTACGTCGATATCGGAAGACACGAGCCCATCCCCGGTGAAGATGATCCGATGCGAGCCGACTCCTTCCGACGAAATAACCGCTAATCCGGAACTCGACAGATGCGCGCCAAGCTGCGCTGCGCCGTCGGCCACGTCCAGCCCCCAGATGGCTCCCGACAGGCAAGCCGTGTCACCTCCACCGGCGGGCTCATCGGCCGGCGCCGACGCGGTTGAGTCGGGCGCGGGGGTGTCCTCAGCGCTTGATCCCGGCGTGGGGTCGCCGCCGGTGCAACCCGCGAGCGCCAAGACGACAAACGGTGCAATGGCTAAGGCGACTTTCGCTGATGCGGTCATGTTGTTCCTCACCGAGTCCGAGCGATTCGGGCCCTCATGCATACGACGATATTGGAGCGGGTCTAGGTTGACGCGGAAGTGGGGGTTTCTGGGTCACGCGAACGAGCCTGCATGATCGCGCTCGCCGAGTCGGAGCGCAATCACGACTTTGCGCTGGCTCGGCGCTCCGTCCATCGCCAACGGAAAAGCTGCCAACGCGTTGGGCGGCCAGTACATCTGGTTACGGCCCGACACGGCGGGGCTGGCCGAGTTGGCGGAACTCATCGACGCGGGCAGGTTGTACGTAGAGGTAGCGGAAGTCTTTGAACTGGCCGACGCTGCTGAGGCCTACCGCGCGCTGGAGACCGGGCATGTGCGCGGCAAGATCATGGTGCGGGTCGAGCGACGCGGCGGGCGATGCCTACACCGCAGCTAGGGGCTCCACCTCAATATGCGGCTTCTCTGCGTTGTCTTGGCGGCGAGTGACCGCCCAACCCGCGAGAGCGAACAGCACGCCGGGCACGATGAGTGCGAGCCCGATCCACGTTGGGGCGAGGTAGCCCCACCCCGCCGCGATAGCTGCGCCGCCAAGGAAAGCGCCAAGACTGTTGCCGAGGTTCAGCGATGAGTGATTGACAGCCGCGGCCATGGTTTGGCTGTCCCCTGCCACATCCATGAGTCGCGTCTGGATTGCTGGCGAAAGTGCCGCTGCGCTCATGCCAACAAGTAGCACCCCAACGAGGAGCCCGCCCGCGTTGCGCGCGAAGACCGCGAGCAGCACGAGTGAGACTGCGAACGCGCCGAACATCTGGAATATCGCCTTCATCGCGCCGCGATCAGCCAAGCGACCCCCGATCACGTTGCCGGTTGTCATGCCGATGCCAAGTGTCACCAGCGCAAACGGCACGAACGCCTCCGGCTTTCCGGTGTATTCGGTCACGAGCGGCGCGACGTACGAGTACACGGCGAAGAAACCGCCAAAGCCGAGCGCCCCCGTGGCGAGCGCGAACCACACGGCCGGCCGCTTGAATGCCCGCAACTCTCGACGCATGGTGGCGTGAGCGTCGGGCTTGCCGTGAGGAACGAAGGCGAAGATGGCGAGCGTCGCGAGCGCAAAGATCGTCGCAACCGCGAGGTAGGCGACGCGCCACGATGCGTGCTGACCCAGGTAGGTGATCGCGGGAACGCCAACCACGTTCGCGACCGTGAGCCCCGCGAGAACGAAGGCGACCGCCCTGCCTCGCTGCGACGGGCCCATGAGTTGCGCCGCCGCGAGCGCGGCGATGCCGAAGTAAGCGCCGTGCGGCAGTCCGGCGAGGAACCGGAAGGCGATGGCCCACTGAAAAGTGGGCGCCAAGGACGACGCAATGGTGCCGAGCGTGAACGCGACTCCCAGCCAGAGCAGCACTTTCTTGCGTTCAAAGCGCGCAACGAACGCGGCAATCGTTGGCGCACCAACGACGACGCCAAGCGCGTACGCGGTGATGATCCACCCTGCCTGCGAAATGGCAGCGTCGTGATCCGTTGCCCACAGACCCGGCTCAAGGTTCTGCGCAATCTGCGGAAGCAGACCCATCGCCACGAACTCCGTGGTGCCAATGCCGAAGCCACCAAGCGCGAGCGCGAGCAACGCAAGGCGCGTGCGGGCGGGGCTAAGCGAGGGCATGACGAGACCATTCGTGAAAAGGGTGACCCGGCGTCGGGCCTTGTGAAGGAGACGCAATCGACGCTCCTGGCATTCCCCAGCCTACCGTTCGGTAGGTCTGCTCGCGGGCTTTCCCTTGCGTTCCCAGCGCTAGGGAACCCACTGGACGTGGTGTCATGAAAGACTTATCGCCATGCCAGGAACTAACCTCACGCGCGCAGAGGCAGAGGCCCGCGCCGCCATCGTCTCCACCGAGACCTACCGCATCGAGCTGGACCTCACCACACCCGGAGGACACCTTCCGCTCGACCTCGACCGTCGACCTTCGCCGCCACCCCAGGCGAGAGCACGTTCATCGACCTCATCGCGCCCGAGGTCGTCTCACATCACCCTCAACGGCGAGGAACTGGACCCCGCGACCCACTTCGAGGACAGCCGCATCACGCTGCCGAACCTCGCAGGCGCACAACGAGCTCACCGTCGTGGCCGAACTGCGCCTACATGAACACCGGCGAGGGCCTGCACCGCTTCGTGGACCCCGAGGACGGCGAGGTCTACCTCTACTAGCCAGTTCGAGGTGGCCGACACGCGCCGCGTCTTCGCCGTGTTCGAGCAGCCCGACCTCAAGGCCGCCTTCCAGTTCACCGTCACCGCCCCGCGCCACTGGCACGTGACTCAGCAACATCCCCCACGCCGCAGCCCATTCACGACGCTACCAGTCACCATCGCCGCACCGCCGTTCATCCACGCTGGGACTTCGCGCCCACCGTGCGCATCCCCTGCTACGTGACCGCGATCGTCGCCGGCCCGTACCACCACGTCGAGGGTTCGCTGCTGTCTCGCAAGGGCCGCATCGGCGCCAACGTGTATTGCCGCAAGGGCGCTCGCGGACTTCCTCGACGCCGACGTCATCCTCGACGACACCCAGAAGCCGGCCTCGACGTTCTACGAGGAGCAAGTTCCAGATGGACTACCCGTTCGAGAAGTACGACCAGATCTTCGTCCCCGAGTTCAACGCGGGCGCCATGGAGAACGCGGGCTGCGTCACGTTCCTCGAGGAGTACGTGTTCCGCTCCAAGACCGCGAAGGCACGCATCGAGCGCCGCACCGTCACCGTGCTGCACGAGCTCGCCCACATGTGGTTTGGCGACCTCGTCACCATGAAGTGGTGGAACGACCTGTGGCTCAACGAGTCGTTCGCGGAGTTCGTGTCCACCCTCGCAACCGCCGAGGCCACGCAGTACAAGAACGCCTGGGTCACCTTCAACTCGCTCGAGAAGTCGTGGGCGTACCGCCAGGACCAGCTGCCCGAGCACGCACCCGATCATGGCCGAACATCCGCGACCTCGAAGACGTCGAGGTCAACTTTGACGGCATCACCTACGCCAAGGGCGCCTCGGTGCTTGCGCCAGACTGGTCGCGTGGGTGGGCCAGGACGCGTTCTTCGAAGGCGTCGCCGAGTACATGCGCAAGCACCACCACGCCAACGCCACCCTCGGCGACCTGCTCGCCGAACTCGAGAAGGCGTCGGGCCGCGACCTCGCGCATGGTAGCGAAGTGTGGCTCCAGAAGGCGGGCGTCACCACGCTGCGCCCCGTGATCGAGGTGGACTCGAACGGCAACATCGCGCACTTCGCGATTCGCCCAAGAGGTGCCCGCCGAGTGGCCGACGCAGCGCCCGCACCGCCTCCGCATCGGCGGCTACGACGTCGTCAACGGCGCCCTCCACGCAGGTCGTGGATCGAGGAGCTCGACATCGACGGCGAGCTGACCGCAGATGCCGGGCTCGATGGCAACCACCGCCCCGCGCTCATCCTCGTGAACGACGACGACCTCGCGTACGCGAAGGTGCGCCTCGACGACGAGTCGCTCGCGACCGCGGTCGAGCCTGCTCCACACCCTGCCTGCGCTGCCGCGCTCGCTGGTGCTCGCGAGCGCGTGGGACATGACTCGCGACGGCGAGATGCCCGCGCGCGCAGTTCATCGAGCTGGTGCTCGAGCAACGTCGGCGGCAGAATCCGAGTCCACCGTGATGCTGATGCTGCTGCGCCAACTCGCAGACGTCGCTCAGCTTCTACGTTGACCCTGCCCTCGCGGAGGCTGAGACGCACAAGGCGGCCGACGCCCTGTGGCAGCTCACGCTCGCGGCCGAGGCTGGCAGCGACAACCAGTTGCAGTTCCTGCGCGCGTTCGCGGCGCTCGCCTCAACAGAGGCTCAACTGGACAACCTGCAGGCGCTTGCTCGACGACAAGCTGCACCTCGAGGACCTGCCCATCGACACGGACCTCGCGTGGGACATCCTCGTCTGGCTCGTCGCTGGCGGCCGCGCCGAGGAGATCGCGATCGAGCTGCAGCTGAGCAAGGACGCGACCGCGTCGGGCGAGCGACGGGCGGCTCACGCGCGTGCGGCGATCCCCACCGCGAGCGCAAAGCGCGCCGCGTGGGACGCGCTCGTGAACCCGCAGCCGCAGGGCAAGGACCTGCCGAACGCGATCCAGTTCGAGGCGACAGCGGGCTTCAGCGACGTGCACGACACTGACGCCTGCTCGAGCCCTTCGTGGACGAGTACTTCGCGATGCTGCGCACGCACTACACGGAGCAGCACCAACGAGATGGCCCAGAACCTGATCGAGGGCCTCTACCCGGCGGAGCTCGCGGGCCGCGTCCCGGACCTGCAGGCACAAGGCCGACGCGTGGCTCGCCGCGAACGAGGACGCTCACGACGCGCTCAAGCGACTGGTGATCGAGGGCACGGGACGGCGTGCGGCGCTCGCTCAACAACCAAGCTGTCGACGCCGCGTGGACCGAGTAGAGCGGCCTCCCGCGCGCTGCTCTACATCCGTGATCAAGGCGCATCGACCAGCGTTCGGTCGATGCGCCTTGATCGTATTTTCGCGCATGGTAAACGCCCGTTTCCAAATCGTTATGTGACTGAAGTCCTGTACACCGACGCCTCCTATTGCTAAGACATCACATGTATGATTTACTTCAGAATGTCGCCGCGAGGTGGCTCGAGTCGTCAAAGAAGTCGACACGAAGCTGAACGAGGAGAACGACATGTCTTTGCATCAAGGCAGTGCGCCCCGCACTTGATGGGAGTGTCCGCAGCGGCCGCCGCCATCGCGCTGCTGGTCGCCGGCTGCTCGGGGCAGATCCACCCGGCGACCCGTCAAGCTCACCTGGTGCGCTCCCGACAGCCCGTACGGATTCGACACGGCAGCGCAGGACGCCAGCTAGCCCGATCACCATCTGGGTTGACGCCGACCGCGCGAAGATCGCCGAAGCGTTTAAGGCAGATCACCCCGAGTACACGGTCAACATCGAGACCTACGACGGAAACGCCGGCGGTACCGACTCGTTCCGCACCAAGATCTCGCTCTTCGACCAGGCGGGTGAAGGATGGCCCGATGTCGTCTGGTCCGGTCAGGTGAACGACGCCAGCTGGGCAGCCAAGGAAATGAACGGCAACCAGGCCTTCGCCGCGCCGATCAACCTGGGCGTCGTGTCCAAGGACTTCCTTGACGGATACACGGCAGGTGCGCTCGACCCCGTCACGGTTGACGGCAATGTGTACGGAGCGCGCGACAACTTGGCGCCCGTCGTGTTCTGGTACAACCAGGCACTGTTCGACGAGTTCGGCTACACGGTCCCCACCACGTGGGAAGAGTACGAGGCACTTGGCGACAAGGTCGCGAAGGACCACCCCGGATACATCCTGGGCTCGATCGGCGACCCGTTCACGGCCGTGCTTTCCAACATGTGGAGTGCTCAGGCGCCCATCTATCAGGTGGACGGCAACACGTTCAAGACCGACTTCTCGGATGACCACGCCACGCGCATGATTGACCTCATGGACCACATGTACGCCAACAAGACGCTCGTGCCTGAAGGCCTCTTCACGCCTGAATTCCCCGCGAAGTACAAGGACAAGGTGCTGGGCATTCCTGGACCGACGTGGTTCACAGGAGGCATCATCCAGAACCCCGGCATCCTCGACGCCGCGCCTGGCACGTGGGGTGCTGGCAGCCCCGTTGCACTGGGACGGCGAGGACGTTGCCACCGGTAACGTCGGTGGTGGCTTCTGGTACGGATCCAGCCACTCAACGAACCTTGAGGCTGTCGGTTCCTTCCTCGAGTACGCGACGTCCGGACCCAAGTCCGTGGAACTCATCACGGGCCTCCCGGCCCACGCACCGACCGCCGCAAAGTGGTTGGACGCGCAGGTGGCTAGTGGGTACTGGGCCAACTCGGACACGTTCAAGGCTGTTGTCACCGACGCGGCCAGCAACATCTGGGGCGGCTGGGGTGCGACCCTGTCCTTCAGCTCTGAGCCTGCCTGGGCCGAGATCGTGGTTCCGGCACTTGCCAAGGGCGACACCATCAAGTCGGTCGTCCCGCAGTGGGAAGAGCGCTACAAGAATGACGCCCAAGTCAACGGTTACGACGTCGAGTAGAGTAAGGAAAGATCCCATCTCTGACATCGAAACCACAGCACCTGCTGCCGCCCCTCCCCAGGGGCGGCAGCAGGTTTCTGGGAAGTCGCTGGGACGTGACCAGGTCCAGTCGCGGATGGCGTACGCCTTTTCCAGCGGCTACATCGTGCTACTGCTCGCGTTCGGCATCGGGCCCATGGTCTACGCCCTGTATCTCTCGTTCACCAAGGCTGGAAAGTTCGTAGGCCTCGACAACTTCGTCAACGTTTTTGACGACTTCCGCTTCAAGCCCGCCGTGATCCATGTTGCAGCGTTCGTCGTGATCTGGGTAGTGACGTTGATCGTGTTCGTCGTGCTGCTGGCAATAGTCGTGCACGCGATACGCGTCAGGTGGCTGTCGTCCACGTCGCGGTTCCTCTTCTACATTCCGGGTGCGCTCGCGGGCGCCGCGAGCGTCATGCTCTGGCTCTTCATGCTCAATCCCACCGTCAGCCCTGTGTCAGGACTCCTGACTCGAATGGGATTCGAAAATTTCGTGCAGGTCGTGGCACAGGAAAACCTTCCCGTGGTCTTCACTGTGATCGCGTTCTGGACTGGCGCAGGTGGATGGATCATCATCATGTTCGGGGCGCTGAACAACATCCCCAACGAGGTCATGGAGGCGGCTCGCATCGATGGCGCAGGAGCCGTGAAGACGGCCCTGTACATCCAGATCCCTTTGCTGAAAAAGTGGATCGCGTATATGGGCATCATTGCGCTTGCCTCTGGTACCCAACTGTTCGTCGAGCCCAGGATTCTCAGCCAGGCAACGCGGGGAACCGTCCCCAAGGACTATTCGCTGAATCAGCTTGCCTACGTCTTCGCGTTCGGGCCGCAATCCGATTTCAATGGCTCTGCCGCGATCTCGGTCATGCTCTTGGTGGTAGCCATGGGGCTCGCCGCATTCTTCGTCTTCCGAGGGGGACTCTTTGACCGCCACTAGCTCCAAGGCCGCCACGAGCTCCGAGGCCGCCACAAAGTCTGACTCCGCGTTCGCGCCCGCGCGCTGGCTCGGCCGAGTCTTCGTCGTCGTGCTGATTGGGTTCTTTACGCTGTTCTTCGTCATCCCTCTTGTATGGATTCTGCTCGCGCCCACCAAGTCCGACACCCAACTCAATCGCCTCGGCGGCGAGAGCTCCTTGAGTTTTGGCTCCTTCGGACAGCTCGCGGAAAACTGGAATGCCTTGGTGACGTTTCAACACGGCGTCATCTTTACGTGGCTTGGCAATTCAGTGCTCTACACGGGCGTCGCCCTAGTAATCACGCTGGTGGTGACGATTCCCGCTGGCTACGCGCTCGGCTTGATGAAATTCAAGCTTCGCCGCACTCTGCTCGCTATGACGCTCATGGTGATGCTCATTCCCAACACGGCGCTCGTCCTGCCCATCTTCCTCGAGATCAATGCGGTGAACCTCGTCGGGACGCCGTGGGCGGTCATTCTGCCGTTCTCGTTCTTCCCGTTCGGCGTCTACCTCACCTACATCTACTTCTCCACAGCCATTTCACATGAATTGCTGGATGCAGCACGCGTCGACGGCGCCGGCGAGTTCACGGTGTTCTGGCGTATAGCCATGCCACTCGCGAAGCCCGTGATTGCGCTCGTCGGGTTCTTCACCTTTGTGACCAATTGGAACAACTACTTCCTTCCGTTTGTCATGGTGCAGGGCCGCAAGTCGCCGATTCAGGTTGGTCTGGCGGAATCTGATCTCGAGCACGCCCGAGTTCAACCCGACCAACATCGCCTCGCTCATCGTGACCCTTCCCCAGTTGGCGTTGGCGACAATCATTTCCGTTGCGCCAGTATTGATCGTCTTCCTGTTCTCGCAGCGGTTCCTCGTCTCGGGCCTGACCGCCGGTGCAACCAAGGGGTAGGTAGGTCCGCGATCGGCCTAGGCGCGCGAAGGTGTGGGGGGCGCGAACTGTCAGTTACGCGACGCCCGGCGCGCGGCGACGTGCCCACGCCTTGGCGATGTGCTCTCGCATGGCATTCGCTGCGGTGTCACCGTCGCCGGCGGCGATCGCGTCGAAGATGGCGCGGTGCTCTTCGAGTGACATGTGTGCCGCATCGTCGGTGGTGACACCAGTGAACCGGCTGCTCTCGCGAGCGCGCTCAAACATGATGCGCGTGATGTTGGCGGCGAGCCGAATGCCGGACTGCTCCATGACGACGTCGTGGAAGGCGGCGTCCGCATCGTTGTAGACAGAGATGTCGTCGATGTTGGCCTCTGCGCGGTCAAAAGCCTCGCGAAGCGCTGCTGTGAGCTCCGGGGTCTGCCGGGCCGCTGCGGCCCGCGCCATGGTCGCCTCAAGGCTCCCGCGCACCATGGCGAGCTCATCGAGCACCTCAAGCGTCTCGTCGTGGTCGACCAGCGCCGAGAGCACATCAGGATCCAGCACGTTCCACTGGCTCGACTGGTTGACGACCGTGCCGCGGCCTTGGCTCACGGTGACAAGGCCCTTTTCCTCAACGCGCTTGACAGACTCGCGGATCACCGTGCGGCTCACCGCAAACTGCTGGCTCAGGGTGCCCTCTGGGGGAAGGATGTCCCCCGGCGCCACCGCGCCCGTGACGATCGCTTTCACCAGGTCCCGCACAACGGCGACGCCGAGGTTGGCCGCGCGCACCCGGACCACGCTGTCCCCGAAGATGCTCTGCCCCGGTGAACTGGCAACGTTCGCGGGCTCCACCTGATTTTTCGCCATGGTGCAATCCTACTTTCGAGGGGCGATGCGTCGGCGGCGACGCGACACCGCGAGTTGCGACGCGAGCCGTGACTCGGTCGCACCCTCGTTCTGGGGCAGGATCGCGCCCATCGCTCGGGGACGTGGTGCGACCGGTCACGGGCGCCGACTAAGCGATGGATTCGGGTCCGCCAGACAGTTGCAGGCCTGCGCGGGCGGGCCGCACGTGTGGACCAGCCTCCGCTCGCCAGCCCGGTTCGGAGAGTTCCAACGTGGCGATCAGCGCCTCGTCCAGTTCCACGCCGGCACCCGGCTTGTCGCCCAAGCACAATCCCGCCATCGGCGATATTCCTGATCAATGAGAGACACCAAACGGCGAACCGATGTCCTGAATTTCTGCGGTCAAGTGATTCGGTACCGCCGAAGCTGCGTGCGCAACTGCTGAGTTCGCAGTGAGACCAACTGGGCTTACGGGAAGGTCGCGGCTATGCGCCGCGATTGCGACGCGCAGGAAGTGGGTCACGCCCCACGTGGCTGCGGCCTGGACGATGTCGATTCCGCCTGCGTTGAAATGGGGTCGATATTGCTCGAGTCCTGTGAGGTTTTCGCCCGTCGCCACCGCGGCGCGCACCGACGCGCTTAAGCCGAGCATGGCCTTCCGCGTCCCAGCGGCGAATGGGCTCCTCGATCCACACGAGGTCGTAGACATCTTCGATCTGGGACACGTAACGCACCGCTTGCTTGAGGCTCCACGACTCATTCGCGTCGAGCATGAGACTCGGTTCCGTGGTGTTGACGCGCAACGCGTCGCCAATGATGCCCAACCGCCGAATGTCGGTAGCGACGCTGCTGCCGCCCTTGAGCTTGCCGCTCGTGAATCCCCTGCTCGCCATATCGGCATAGAAGTGCGCGAGTTCGTCATCGTCGAGCGCGATGTCCAGCCCGGACGCGTACCCGGGGACAAACCGATCACGGCCCCCGAGCAACCGCCAAAGAGGTTCGCCCGCAAGCTTGGCCTTGATATCCCACAGCGCCATGTCGAACGTGCCGATGCCCCCAAAGGTGGCGCCAGCGTGGCTCGCCTTGAACACGCGCGCGAGCATCCGGTCGTACAGCGCGGAAACCGCGCGGGGATCCTCGCCCTCGATCGCAGGGAAGATCCGCGCGAGGTCTTGGTGCGACCCCATGCCGATGCCGCTAACGCCCTCGTCCGTGTCCACGATGACGAGCGGAACCTCGGTGATGCCCGATGCGATGTGTCCGTTGACGTCGCCAACAGGACGACCCCAGTCGTGGATCGTCTGCAACGTGCGATAGCCCGTGATCTTCATCGTCGCCCTTGCTCGTTCATGCGGTGATCGCCCAGCGGATTCAGCATACATCAGACATCATGTGTATTGCACGTGTGCATTGTCTCGCGAGGATGGCGGCGGTCAGGTGCTCCAAGACGGCGTGCACTCGCTTCGCGCGCCGCGGGCTAGGGTGATTCGGTGGCAAACATCACGCGGGAAGACGCCGCGGAGCGCTCGCAACTCATCGCGAGCGCTTCGTATCACGTCGAGTTGGACTTCACGGGCGAGCACACTTTTCGCTCACACACCACGATTCGTTTCGCGAGTGTGCCTGGCGCGGCGACGTTCGTCGACGTCGTAGCAACGCGCGTGCGCGGCGCAGTGCTCAACGGCTTTGTGCTCGCAGAGCCGTTTCGACGACCGCATTGCCCTCCCCTTTCTCTTGGCGGACAATGAGCTGATCGTCGACGCAGAGCACTCGTTCTCAACCTCTGGCGTCGGCATTCACCGCTTCGTGGATCCAGAGAACGACGAAGTCTTCCTCTACAGCCAGTTCGCCACCATGTATGCGTGCCACGCCTTCGCGTGCTTCGATCAGCCGGACATCAAGGGCACCTTCCGCTTTACCGTCACCGCGCCGGCCCACTGGGTCGTGGTGTCAAACACGCAGGCGCCGACCCCACAAACGACCTCGCCACGGGCGGAAGTGCCCGACGGCCCGCTCACCTGGGCGTTCGAACCCACCGTGCCCCTCCCCACCTACGCGACGGCGGTGTGCGCCGGCCCCTACGCCTACGTTGAAGGGTCACTGCAATCGGTCAAGGGCGAGATCCCCGCGCGCGTCTACGGCCGCCCGCAGCTCATCGAGCACTTCGCCGCGGACCAGGTGCTGAGCGACTCGCAAGCAGGTTTCGAGCTCTACGAACGAATCTTCGACACCGAGTTTCCCTACGACTCCTACGACCACGTCTACGTTCCGCAATTCAACTTTGGCGCCATGGAGAACGCGGGCTGCGTGACGATGTCAGAGGACCGCTTGCTCTTCCGCACTCGCCCGTCGGATGCGGAGCTCGAGGTCTGCAGCATCGTGGTACTTCACGAGCTCGCGCACATGTGGTTTGGCGACCTCGTCACGATGCGCTGGTGGGACGACCTGTGGCTCAATGAGGCGTTCGCGGAGTACGTGGGCACGTACGCGGCCGCCACGGTCACGCAGTGGACGGACGCCTGGGTGACCTTCGCCGCGGAGCGCAAGTCCGTGGCGTACGCGACGGACCAGCTGCCCACCACGCACCCGGTGCTCAGCGACCTTCCAGACGTCGATGCGGTCGCTGGCGCGTTCGACATGATCACGTATGCGAAGGGCGCGTCCGCGCTCCGCCAACTCGCCGCGACGCTCGGCGAGGATGTCTTCTTTGCCGGCGTATCCGCGTATCTCAAGCGACACGCCTTCTCGAACGCGTCGCTAGGCGACCTATTCGGCGAACTTGAGGCGGCGTCGGGCAAGCCGTTGACGGCCTGGCGAACTGCGTGGCTCGAAACGCCTGGCGTGACCACGCTCCGAGCGGATGTCACGGTGGACGACGGCGAGCGGATCACCGCGCTCACGCTCTCGGAGGCAGTGCCAGACCAATGGCCATTGCCCCGGCCTCACGTTCTCAACGTGGCCGGCCTGCAACTGGCCGACGGCGAGCTCACCGAGGTCTTTTCGATACCCGCCCAGTTGGGGGCGGGTTCCGTGGACGTCGACGCGCTTGTCTCGCAAGCGGTTCCCTCGCTCCTCTTGCCGAACGCCGGAGATCTCACCTACGCAAAGGTGCACTTGGATCCTGGCTCCGCGGCGATGGCGAGCACTCACTCGGCGGCGATCGCGGACCCCTTGGCGCAAGCGCTCGTGCTCGACTCTTTGTGGCACATGTGCCGTGACGGCGCCCTACCCGCACGCACCTATGTGGAGGCCGCACTTGCCGCTCTGCCAGGGCTTTCAGTGTCGGCGGTACGGGAATCCCACATTCGTACCATCGTCACCGCCGTCGCGCGCTACACGCCCACCACCGACGCCCAGCAACTTGGCGCGGACGCCGCAGAGTCCGTATGGGCTGCACTAGAGGGCGCTGCGGCGGGCTCCGATGCGCAACTGCAGTTCCTCAAAGGTTTCGCATTGCTCGCTCGTACGGAGTCGCAAGCCGATCGCGCGGAGGCTCTGCTTGGCGACCTGTTACACATTGACGGCCTGGCGGTGGACACGGAGCGCGCGTGGGACTTGTTGACCGCCCTTGCCTCGTGCGGACGTGCCGACGACGGCACAATCGACCAGTACCTCAGCAAGGACGCAACCGCGGCTGGCGAACGTCGGTCGGCAGGCGCGCGAGCTGCTATTTCTACGCTCGACGCCAAGCGCCGCGCGTGGGATCTGCTTGCCCGTCCTCAAGGCGAACCACTCGCCAACGCGATCGCGTACGAGGTAGCGATGGGGTTCGCGCGAGCGACTGACGCGGAGTTCATGGCGCCGCTCGCTGAGACATTCTTCGCAGACGTGCGCGACGTCTTCGATGCGGGCGACGTCTACCTCGGCCTCCGGATCGTCCAATACGCATACCCCACTTTCCTCGTCGGTCGCGGCGTCGACGTTGTCGCGATGGGCGAGCAGTGGCTCGAGCAGAATGTTGAAGCGCACGCTGTACTCGTCAAGCTCATGACCGAAGGGCTCGATCATGCGCGGCGAGCAGAGACCGCGCAGAAGACCCGTCTGTAAGTTGCGACAACGTCGCGGACTCAAGCCCTCGCGTCGCGAAGGACTTCCACGAGCCTTCGCATGCGCGGGTGGTCAAAGAGGTCGTCAAGCAAGACCGGGTTTCCCTCGCCGTCACACAAGGGGACCTGCCAATTGGGGTATTCCATGAAGGTGCCTGGCTGGTTCTGCGTGCGGCGCTCCCCCACCCCGTCGGTAATGGCCACGCCAACCAAGCGGCGACGGAGTGTTCATGACGAGAGTATTGAGGCCGCCGATGATTTCCTCGTCTGTGGGATGCGGACTCACCCAGCCGCGCTCTTGCAACAGCTCCACCATGTCACCGCGCTCGGCTCGCGCCTCGGCGAGCAACACGTCGGGGTCGGCGGTGAGCAGGCCCAATTCGGCGCGCAGCGTCACGTGCTCGCCCGCGAGATAGGCCGCCGTTGGAGGAAGGTCGTGCGTGCTCACGCACGCGAGCGTGTCGTCGCGGTAGTGTTCCGGCCGCTTGGCCCGCCCGTCACCCTCCTTCTCAAACCACACCACCGACGTGCCAAGGATGCCGCGCGACGCGAGGTAGTCGGCGACCCATGGCTCAACGGTGCCCAGGTCCTCTCCAATGATGATTGCGCCCGCGCGGAATGCCTCTAGCACGACGATGCCCATGAGCGCCTCATGGTCAAACTGCACGTACACACCGTCCGATGCCTCGGCATCCGCGCCAACCCACCACTGCCGGAACATCCCGATAACGTGATCGATGCGCAGCGCGCCGCAGTGACGAACCGCGGCGCGCACAACATCGCGGAAGGGCACGTAGCCTGCCGCCTCAAGCGCACGCGGCTGCCACGGCGGCTGCGACCAGTTCTGGCCCTGCTGGTTGTACATGTCGGGCGGTGCGCCAACGGACATCCCGCGAGCGAGCACGCGTTGCAGTGCCCACGCGTCTGCACCCTCCGGATGCACGCCAACGGCAAGATCGGTCATCACCCCAATGCTCATCTGAGCGGCTCGCGCGCTCGCTTGCGCGCGTTCTAACTGCTCGTCGGCGACCCACTGCAACCACGCGTAGAACAGCACCCGCTCGGTGTTCTCGTCTCGCCAGGCGGCCACCGCAGGCGCTAGCGGGCTGTCGAGCTCGTGGGGCCACGGGAGTCCCTTGTGCGCCTCGGCGATCGCACACCATGTCGCGAAGTCTTCAAGCGACTTCCCCTCTGCGCAGGCAAAACGCCTCGAACTGCGCTTGGCGACCAGGGGTGCGTTCCACGAGATAGATCTGCTCGAGCGCCTCGGACTTGGCGCGCCACACCCCGTCGCGATCGATGAGGTCCGCCGTGGCGTTCGCACGGCGCGGCCGTTCGGCCTCCCACTCGATCACCGCGCGCTGCTGTGACGGCACATAGGCGACTTCCGCGATGTCCTCTACGCGAATGTAGAGCGGCGACAGGAAGCGGCGCGACGTCGGCAGATAGGGCGAGGGGCTGATGGGTGACACCGGCTCGCTTGCGTGCAACGGGTTGACGAGCACAAAGTCGGCGCCCGCGCGCAGCTTGGCGAGCGCGCACAACTCGCCGAGGTCGGAATAATCGCCCATGCCCCACGAGCGAGAGGATCGCAACGAGTACAACTGCGTGGTGAATCCCCACGGTCGCGACGACGCCACGGCGCTGGGCAGTTCGAGACGCTGCGGGGTCACCACTACCCAGCCGCGCGCGCGCCGCCCGTTCGTTGTGGCCTCAACGCGGTGCCACCCAAGCGGCAGCGAAGCCGGCAACACGAACGTTGCGCGCCCAACCAGCCGAGCCCCCGACTGCGCGTGGCGGCACGTAGCGATCCAACTGCTCGATGGCGATCAGGTTGCCGGCCTCAAGTTGCAAGGCGACCGCCACCGGGTCGCCATCGGTCACGTGCACAGAGAACTCGCGCGTCTCGCCCTGCCGAACCATGGTGATAGGAGGCACGATGCGCCGCCACACGTGGTCTTCGAGTTCGGCAAGGGACGCAACGCACGCGTCGTCGGTTTCCGCATCGAGTTCGAGCGCCGCGAGCGCAGCGCGCATCGCACTCGCCGAGCAGTAGTGCGTGAGGCCGTCGTGTCCGCGGTACTCGATAGAAATTCCGCACGCGCGAGCCAACGCGACAAGAGCGTCGGACGGCACCTCGCTGGCTGCGTGACTCACGGCTCAATCCTGCCAGAGCGATCGACGCCGTGGCCGCCCGCTTCGCTAGGTAGGCTGGGACGGTGATCCAAGCAACCGACGACAGCAGTGCGGACTCGTCGTTCTGGGAAAAGCTTGGCCAGGCAGCCGGCACCATCGGCATCACGATCGTGGTGGTGTTCATTGCGTGGCTCATCGTGCGCTGGGCCATCATTTGGCTCACACGTGGCATCGAGCGCGGCGCTGAGCTCTCGGATCGGCAGGTCCGCAGGCTAGCGAAGTATGGCAAGACTCCGCCGCCTCCGGACTACGAGAAGGACCGCCGCCTCGAACAGGACCGGCGCAAGAAGCGCGCACACACGATTCGCGCCGTCCTCATCTCCGGAGCAACCGTCATCGCGTTCGTCACGGCCTTCATGATCATCCTGTCGGTACTTGGCGTGCCTATTGCCGCGCTCGTCGCGAGCGCCGGGATCCTGTCGGTCGCCCTTGGATTCGGCGCTCAGTCTCTCGTCAAGGACCTCATCACCGGTGTCTTCATGCTCATCGAGGATCAATACGGCGTTGGCGACATTATCGACGTGGGCGAGGCGATCGGCACGGTCGAGGAAGTGGGGCTGCGCAGCGTGCGGCTGCGGGCGCTCGACGGCACCGTCTGGTACGTGCCGAACGGCCAGATCGTGCGCGTTGGCAACATGACGCGCACGTGGTCGCGCGTCCTCATCGAGGTGCGCTTCCACTACGACACGGACCTCGACGCGGCTCGTCAGGCAATGTTCGACGCTGTGACGGAGGCACGCAAGGACCCGGACATCGCGGCGGCGATCCTTGGCGAACCCGAGGTTCCTGGCATCGAAGCCATCGCCTACAACTCCGTGACGCTGCGCCTCGTCATGCAGGTCAACCCCGCGACTCAGTGGACGGTCCAGCGCGAGATTCGCCGGCATTTGCGGCGCATCCTCTCGGAGCGCGGGCTCGAGATCAGCGCGCCGGAAAACGTGCCGCAGGTTGGCGTCCACGTCCCGGGTGTCGCGGTGGACCCGAAGAAGCCGGGCCCACGCAAGAAGGCGAGCAAACCCGAGGTTCCGACTACCCCCGGCGACGCTCTGCCCCCAGAGAGCGACGACGAGTGACGACACCCGGCATGAGCGTCGGGCAAGGGCCAACGCACGCCGAAGGCCAAAGCTTCTACGACGCCATTGGCGGGCACGACACGTTCGTCGCCATCGTGCGCGCGTTCTACAAGGGAGTTGAGGCGGACTCCGTGCTCCGGCCCATGTATCCAGAGGAAGATCTCGAGGGCGCAATTGAGCGCCTCACGATGTTCCTTGAGCAGTACTGGGGCGGGCCAACCACCTACTCGGAGAAGCGGGGCCACCCTCGCTTGCGCATGCGCCACCAGGCCTTCCGCGTCAATCCCGAGGCGCGCGATCATTGGATTGACCACATGCGTCACGCCGTCGCGAGCCAGCACCTCTCCCCGCTCCACGCGGTGACGCTCATGGACTATCTGGAGCGAGCCGCATACTCGATGGTGAACACGTTCGCCGATTCGGACGACTGAGGAGGGAGCACGAGCCGTGGAACATCGCGAAGACACGTGGGCCGACGCCGCGGTCGCCTCTGGCATGGCCGCTCTCGATTTGCGGCAGCTGGGTGACAACCGGTTCGAGGGCGATTCGCTCCCGATGCCCGGAGGGCGCGTGTTCGGCGGGCAGGTACTGGCGCAAGCGCTCATCGCGGCAGGACGCACCGTGGATCCGGACCGGCAAGCCCACTCGCTGCACGGCTACTTTCTCCGCGCGGGCGACGCATCGCGGCCCATCACGTTCGAGGTGGAACGGCTGAGAGACGGACGCTCCTTCTCAGCGAGGCGCACCCACGCGTTCCAAGACGACAAGCCGCTGCTGTCGATGATCGCGTCTTTCCAAGAGACGCAATCCGGCCCCGACCACCAGGTCACGATGCCGGAGGTCCCACCGCCAAGCGAGGTGCCATCTGGCCTCGACGTGCTGGCTCCGTTCGAGGGGCATGCGGCCGCAGATTTCTGGCTCAATAGCGCGCCATTCGACGTGCGCCACGTCGAGGGCTCGCTGTTCCTTGCCTCCGATCCCCGGCCAAAGCCGTACCAAACCGTCGTGGATGCGCGTGCGTCGGCCCATCGTCGCCGACGAACTGACGCAACGTGCCTTGCTCGCCTTTGGCTGCGACCAAGTCATCTTGGAGCCTCTCTTGCGGCGCCACGGCGCCTCGTGGGCCACGCGCGACATGGGCTTCGCGAGCCTCGACCACGCGATGTGGTGGCACCGGCCAGCGCGCGCGGACGAGTGGTTGTTGTTTGTGCAGGACGCGCCGACCGCGCAAGGCGGGCGCGGACTCACGGGCACGTGGATCTTCTCCGAAGACGGGCGCCTCGTGGCGTCGGCGGCTCAAGAGGGCATGTTCCGGCTGCCGAACTAGGTCTCCAAACGAACTAGGGTGCCGGGTCCTTTGGGGTGGCGTCGTCCTCTTCCCAACGGCCCTTCTTGTCCAGCTTGGATAGGTCAATCCAGTCCGTGGGGCCCTTCGCCTCGCGCTCTTGCTTCTCCATCGCGAGCGACTTGCGCCACATGAGGAGCAGCACGACGACCGCGATCGAGATGATCACAAGGCCAACCATCACGGCGGGAAACAGCCAACTTGGCGCTTCCGGCCAGATGGTGACGTCGGGGTTGAACGGGTCGTTGCTGTAGCTCGGCTCAGGTGACGGCGACACGGCGCCTGCCGACACTCATTCGTCAGCCCCTCGTGAGCTTGCGATACGTGACGCGGTGCGGGCGCGCCGCCTCCGCCCCGAGCCTCGCCACCTTGTTCTCCTCGTACGAGGCGAAGTTGCCCTCGAACCAGTACCACTTGGCCGGCTCCTCCTCCGTGCCTTCGTAGGCAAGGATGTGCGTCGCGACGCGGTCGAGGAACCAGCGATCGTGGCTGACCACCACGGCGCAACCGGGGAACTCGAGCAGCGCGTTTTCGAGCGAGCCGAGCGTCTCGACGTCGAGGTCGTTTGTGGGCTCGTCGAGCAGCAGCACGTTGCCGCCCTCCTTGAGCGTGAGCGCGAGGTTGAGGCGGTTGCGCTCACCACCGGAGAGGATGCCTGCCGCCTTCTGCTGGTCGGGCCCCTTGAAGCCGAACGCGCCGACGTAGGCGCGCGACGGCATCTCGACGGCGCCAACCTTGATGTAGTCGAGGCCGTCGCTGACGACCTCCCACAGCGACTTGTTGGGGTCGATTCCGCCGCGGCTCTGATCGACGTAGGACAGCTTGACGGTCTCGCCGACCTTGAGTTCGCCGCCGTCGAGCGGCTCGAGCCCGACGATCGTCTTGAACAGCGTGGTCTTGCCGACGCCGTTGGGGCCGATCACGCCGACGATGCCGTTGCGCGGCAAGGAGAACGAGAGCCCGTCGATGAGCGTGCGGCCGTCGAAGCCCTTGTTGATGTTCTTCGCTTCAAGCACCGTAGAGCCAAGCCGCGGGCCCGGCGGGATCTGGATCTCCTCGAAGTCCAACTTGCGGGTCTTCTCCGCCTCGGCCGCCATCTCTTCGTAGCGGTTGAGGCGAGCTTGCGACTTGGTTTGGCGGCCCTTGGGGTTCTGGCGCACCCAATCGAGCTCTTCCTTGAGGCGCTTCTGCAGCTTCTGGTCCTTCTTGCCCTGCACCGCGAGGCGCGCGGCCTTCGACTCGAGGTACGTGGAGTAGTTGCCCTCGTACGGGTACAAGCGGCCGCGGTCGACCTCGCAGATCCACTGCGCGACGTGGTCAAGGAAGTAGCGATCGTGGGTCACGGCAAGCACGGCGCCGGGGTACTTGGCGAGGTGCTGCTCGAGCCACAACACGGACTCGGCGTCGAGGTGGTTGGTGGGCTCGTCGAGGAGCAGCAGGTCGGGCTTCTCAAGCAGGAGCTTGCACAGCGCGACGCGCCGGCGCTCACCACCGGAGAGCACCTTGACGTCGGCGTCCGGCGGCGGGCACCGCAGCGCGTCCATCGCCTGCTCCAGCTGGGAGTCGAGGTCCCACGCGTCCGCGTGGTCCAGCTCGTCTTGCAGCTTGCCCATCTCGGCGAGCAAGCGTGTCGTAGTCCGCGTCTGGGCTCGCCATCTCCTCGGAGATCTCGTTGAAGCGGTCCAAGCTTCGCGTAGATCTCGGCCACGCCCTCGCGGACGTTGCCGATGACGTCCTTGTCCTCGTTGAGCGACGGCTCCTGCATGAGGATGCCGACCGTGTAGCCGGGGGTCAGGCGCGCCTCGCCGTTCGACGGCTGCTCGAGCCCCGCCATGATCTTGAGGATCGTCGACTTACCTGCGCCGTTAGGGCCAACAACGCCGATCTTGGCGCCAGGGTAGAACGACATCGTGACGTCATCGAGGATGACCTTGTCGCCGTGCGCCTTGCGCGCCTTGTGCATCGTGTAAATAAACTCAGCCACTGCCACTCCCGTCACGTGAAACTGCCGCGCCTAGCCTACGCGGTCGCGAGCGCGCCAACGGGCCCCGGCTCTGTTGCCGGGACCCGTCGTGCTCGAGCGGCGCGCGCTGCTAAAAGGGCGCCGGCTCGAGCGCCTTGGCATCCTCGACCTCGGAGTCCTCGACCTCGGCGCCCTCAATCGCCTCCTCCTGAGTGGCCTCCTCGCTCTGCGCGGGCTTGGCGTCGACCACGGCGCGCGTGAACTTCGCGACGCCACGCGTGAGGTCGTGCCCAACGGTTTGCGCGTCGATCACCAGATCCGTGCGCGTGCCCGTATCTGCCGTCCACTCGTTCGTGTGGAGCCGCCCCACCACGACAACGGGCTGACCCTTGCGGAGCGATTGCTCCACGAGGAATGCCGCGGCACGGAACACGCGAACCGTGAACCACTCCGTGTCGCGGTCAACCCATTGGTTGTTGGGGCGGTCGAAGTACCGCGAGGTGCTGGCGAGCCTGAAGCTCACGAGGTCGGAGCCGTTCGGCACAACATGCAATTTGGGATCGGTGGCCACCCAACCGGTGACCGTCACAGTCAGATCATTCATGGCGCCTCCTTGACGCGTGCCGCACGATGCGGCTTGCGAGCAAGGCTGGCAGCGGCACGCGGCGTCCTGGGCCGCAAGCTGTCCTGGCTGTGGATAAGCGGCGGCGGACGGCAACTTGGGGACGCTAGTGCTTGGAGTCACGTGTTGCGGTCCCAGCCGCAACCGTTCAGCCTTCTACGGCGACGGCAAATCCGCCGTACGCCATTCTCGTCATGTCCGTAGGCATCTCGAAGTCGCCCATATCGCTGTAGCTTTCACCCATCTCTTGCATCACCTTCTGATTTACGTCGTCGCGATGCTCCCTGGAGTTGAAGACGATGAATGAGAACCACACGTTTTCACCAACAGCGGCTCCCATCACCTCGGCAAATGCTCGTGACTTGTCTCCACCCATCTCCTGTTGCGTGAGGTCGTCGCCACGACACTCGAAGTACTGCAGAGCGCCGTGCTTCATCCAGGAATCGCGCCCGGCGTTCGCCATTTCCTCGTACTCGGCCTCTTTGCCTACGGGTACTACGAGAACAAATCCATCGACGTACTTTGCCATGTTCCTTGCCTCTCCTTCTTGAAGGTGTCCGCCCTATCAGGTTGACGCTCAGGCGAAAGCAAAAAGGACGCCGAAGCGTCCGAATGACCAATCTTGTGCCAGAGGTTCGAGGCACAAAGGCCACAACGACGTTCACTACAACCGAGTGTAAGACGAACTCGTCGCCGCCGTTCGGCGCTGGCGTCCTCACCGTGGACGCTAGTCGCGCGGGCTTTCAGACTGGGACAGCTCCGTGAGTTCGTCGAGATTGCGATACGCCTGGTGGATCAGTTCGGTTGGCTCGCGAACGAGCGGCACAAGTACCGACCGCACCGCGTCGGCGCCGCGCAGCCGCACGGCCTTGGCCGCGGAGGCCGCCCGCACGCGCCGCGACATCGCTCCTCTGATCCCTGAGCCCCGTGGGATGAAGGGCCACTCGATCGCGCCGAGCGCCGCATTAATCTCCTCGGCGAGAAGTGCGGCCCCCGCCACGGCGTCGGCCACGACGCGGTGCCACGCGATAGGCAGTTCGTGGGTGGCCGCATCGACCCAATCCAGCCGTTCACGCTCGACCGCCTCCACACGCACGCCAAGCAAGACGGGCACCGCTTTGGTGTGCCCGGCGGCGACGGATGCCGAGGCGTCGGCGAGCGCGTCGATGCCAGCCGCACTCGCGAGCGTCGTCACGAGCTCTTCGATGTCCGGCAGCCGAGGGTCGGCGTCGCGAGCGAGCGCCCGGGCGAGCGCGCGCCCTGCGGAAACGAGGTCCGCACGCACTGCCTCAGAGGCGACGGTACGGGCTTGCGCCGCGCCCTCGAGCTCGTCGAGCAAGACGTCAAGGCCTTGCCTCGTGCGTGCGCTCACGGGGATGACGGGAACCGAAGTCAGCCCGTCCGCGGCGAGCAGCCGTTGCAGATCGCGCACCACTTCCCACGCCTGGTCCGTGGCAAGTCTGTCCACTTGGTTGAGGACCACGAGCGAGGGCTGGCCGTGGTCGGAGGCTACCGACATGTACGCGCTGTGCAGTGCGTTGTCCGCGTATTTTTGGGGGTCCATGACCCACACGAGAAGGTCGGCCATGGGAACGATCCTGTCGACGATCACTCGGTTAGCGCCGTTTACCGAATCGTGGTCTGGCAGGTCAAGCAGTACCACCCCGGCGAGTTCCGGTTTGCCGAGGAGACCCAGCCGGCGGGACGCCTCGACCTCGAGCCAGTCAAGCAGCGCCGACGCGTCGTCCGCCCACGTCGCGGCGCTCACCGCCGAGGTCGTTGGCCGCGCCACTCCCGGCACCGCGAACTGCGTGCCGGTCAGCGCATTGAACAGACTCGACTTGCCGGAACCCGTGCCGCCCGCGAGCGCGACTACGGTGTGATCAACTCCAAGCGCGAGCCGCCGTTCGCAGCGGTCGATCGTCGCCATCACCTCGGACCGCACCCCGGGCTCAATCGCCTCTGAGGCCCAGTCCATGGATGACCTGAGCCGCGCGACCCGTTCCTTGAGAGCGCTCGTCTCGTCCCTTGGCCCAAGATCCTGGAAGGACAGGCGTCACAACAGGCCTCGGAGCTCCGCGCGTCGCAAACGCACCTTGGCTGACGCGTCCGGCATGAGCGAGGTGACCTCGGTAGGGGCGAGCACCTCGAGCGCCTCGCGGTTGATCGCGTAGCGGCGCGCCGCGGCGAGTTCCTCGCGGGCTGCTACCAGCGCGCCCTCCGTGCCCTTCCCGGCCAGCACAACGAGCGCCTCGTGAGCCTGCGTAACACCGAGCGAGGCGGAGGCCAGCGTGGCTCGCAGGCCCGTCTCCCCAACCACGGAGATCGCGCTCTTTGCGCCCTCCAGCCCCATAGCGATCTCGTCGCAACGGCCCAACCACGCCCGCGTCGCGTCAGCCGCGGTGCGCTCCCTGTGTTCGCGGGCGTCGCGCGGGTCACGCTGAGCCGCGAGCCACGTGCCGGGGCCTTCGCCGCCAACCGCGAGGTCGGAGACCATCCCGTCGGCGGCCGAGGACGCTGCATACGTGAGTGTTGCCTCCACCGCGGCGATCACGTCGGCCTCGATCGCGTGCAGCGCGGCGTCGCGCGCCTCTCGCGCCACGCGCCGCTTGACCCACAAGGAATTGCTGAGCCGGAAGAGCGCCCCACCCTCGCTCGTAGCCTGCCGCCAGCGCGTCTCGAGCGCGCCCGTGGCGACACCCTCATACCAACTGTCTCCGCCGTCGGCCTCTGCTTGGGCGGCCCGCCTGCGCACAACAGTGCGCACCTCCTTGGCAACCGACGACTGGTCGTCCATGTGCTCGGCGAGACGCTCTAGCCACTCCTTGAGCGCCTCCGCACTGCCGTGCAAGCGTGCGCTCGACGATCGTGGCAGCTGACGCAGCAGCAACCGAGTCGAGCCAACGGCCAACGCCGCTAACAACGTCGGGCGGAACCGCGCCGCGAGCCGCGGTGTCCTCAGGAATGACGAACAGCGGGAGCATCTCGAGACCCTCGTTCGCGAGGCGCGCCACGAGATCGCTGCGCACTTGCGCCGCGACATCCATCGTGACGCGGTTGAGGACGACGGCTATTGATGCCCCGCGCTCTGCACCTGCGCGCAAGGCCTCCCACGGCACCGCGTCGCCGTAACGCGCGGCCGTGGTGACGAAGATCCACAGATCCGCGGCGTCAAGCAACTGGCGTGCTACCTCACGGTTCTCGCCGCGCACCGAATCCAGGTCTGGCGAGTCGACGATCGCGAGGCCACGCGGGACGGCCTCCGTAGCGGTCACGGTCGCTTGCTGCTCGATCGCGGTGAGCACCTGGGTGTCGAGCGGATGGTGAAAAAGGAATGGCGCCTTCGTCGTTGGTCGCAGGACTCCGGAGGGCGTCATTTGCTCGCCGAGCAGCGCGTTCACCAAGGTTGACTTGCCAGAACCGGTGGAACCGGCAACCACCACGATCGCCGGAGAGGCCTCGTCGGAGACGCGCGGAATGAGGTGGTGGTCTAGCTGATCGAGGGTCTGGGTCACGAGCGCGCGAGCTTGCTCGGCGCCATCCATGGGGATGGGCAGGTCAATTTCACCCACCGCCCGGCGCGTGTCCACCAGTGCGTCGAGGAGGGCGCCCGGATAGGACCAGGTCTTGATGGGCCTAATGCTCATCGTCACCTCCTCGTAGCCAGCGGATTTAGGCTACCGGTACGGCATGCCCAACGGGGCCACTAACCTGGTGCGAAGCCCCCGTAGCTCAAGGGATAGAGCAACGGCCTTCTAATCCGTAGGTTGCTGGTTCGAATCCAGCCGGGGGCACCGTTCCCCTGCTAAACACCTCACCGCTGCTGACCGGCGCGATTCCGTAGTGCGAGAGCACCTCGCTCGTCGCTACGAACACGTGAATCGACTCATTTCCGTAGAACTCCGTCCCCGAGCGCCCTCCCTCGGAAACCTCGTGCGGAATTCCAAACTCGACAGTGTCGTATGTTGGAACTCCCGCGCTGCCGCCGTCCCCGACGTGGTTGCCGCCGCGCATCTCGGTGTCGACGGCGGCTTCGAGCGCAAGCGTGGACTTCGCATCCACAGACTCGGCGAAATCGGTGACCGCGCTCTGTATGGAGTCGATCGCCTCGGCAGTCAGCGCCGGAAGGGGCCCGCCAGGGCCCTCGCCTCTCAACCAGATCGCGATCTCATCGTCGGGAAGATTGCCTCTTCCCGCCGCGGTGTTCGAGGCCGCCTGCGAGGCGCCTGCGCTGATCGAGATGGCGGCCGATATGGCCACGGCGAGACTCACCGCAGCGACCGCCCCTCCAGACCTGGCGCGGTATCGGGCGAGGTCGCGAACCGCGAGGCGGATCGCGACGGGCGCTCTGGCGGACGTGGCCGCCAACACCGAGATCCCAACGGGTGCCACGAAGAGGAGGCCCACCGTGGCGAGCGCCACTCCGAGCACAATAAAGAGCGGCTTGGACGCGGTCGCGAAGAAGATAAGCGCAAGGCCGACGGCGATCGCCACCGCCCCGGGCACAATCAGGCGGTGGGAGCCTCGTGGCGGCGCGGGCCTCGTCGCGAGCGCAGCCACGATCGGCGTTCGTGATGCTGCGCGAGCGGGCCACCACGATCCGACCACCGCGGTCAGCACGGCGAGCGCCATCGCCGCTGCGATCGCCCACCACGACTGGTTGAACCGGTCGATCCTGTGATTGAGGATCTGCTCCAAAGCGGGAGACGCGAGGAACCACGCCGACAACCCCAGTGCTGCGCCCCCGAGCGCACCCGCAACTCCTACGATCGCGCCGTTTGCGACCAAAGCCTGCCGCAGGTTCCTGCCGGTGGCGCCGAGCGCGCCAAGCAGACCAAGCCCGCGAAGTCGGCGCTGTGCGATCACGGAGAATCCGGCGACCGCGACCAGTCCCACGAAGATCGACCCGACGACGGCGAGGAGCATAACGATCAATGCGGCCTGTTGCGGCTCACCGCCCGGCCGGATGAAAACCTGGGCGCCGTCGAGGCCGAGACCCTGGACAGCGTCGGGCGACGACGCCTGCGCGAGCACCGACACGGTCGCGGGGGCAGAGACGCCCCCGGGCGCGACGACCGCGAAGTCGGAAACGAGGTCGAGCGGGTTCTCCACGACACCCACGACGTTCCACGTGCGGCCGTCCACGGCCCACGGCTCGCCAAGGTTCAGTGAGAATTCCTCCAGCACGCCGTCAGTGACGGCGATGTCGTCGGGCTCGGTGGGGAAACGGCCGGAGTCGACGCGCATCGTCTCCGCCAAGAACGGACTTTCCTGCGCCTGGTCGCGCATGTCGACCGGCGTCACGGTTCCCGGTACCGAAATGGTCCCGTGGTTGACGACCTCCACCGTGCCGAATTTCTGGGTGAGCGTGGCGATATCCTGCGACAGCGTCGGACTTGTTCCTTGCAGGGTTACCAAGACATTCGCGGACCCGAACCGGGCCGCCGTCCCTGTGCCTGCGTTCGCGGCGAGGCCCAACCCCATGACGGTCGCGGCCACCGCCACCACCAGCATCGTCAGAACGAGCGCCTGTTGGCGCCATTCGCGCCGGAACATCCGCCACGCCCAGCGCGACACGGCTCGCCTCGCGGTCAGCCCTCCCGACGATTTCTGCCGGGCGACGGGCTCCTGCAACTGAGCTGTCACGGCTTGCCGTCGTCGACAAGGAGCGAGTTGACGCTTGGCGTCTGCACGGTCTGATCGACCACTCGCCCATCGCGAAGGAATACCACGCGGTCGGCCCACGAAGCGAGCTGCGCATCGTGAGTAACGACGATTCCCGCGACGCCGCCCTGACAGGCCGCGCGCAACAGTCGCATGACGCCCTCGCCGTTGACGGAGTCGAGCGCGCCGGTGGGCTCGTCCGCCAGCAGCACGTCTCGCTGACCAACTACTGAGCGGGCGACGGCGACCCGTTGCCGTTCGCCACCGGACAACTGATCGGGGAATCGATCGGCACGATCGCCGATTCCCATGCGTTCGAGCGCCCCCATGGCCGCGCGCCGGGCCTCGGTGATGCCAACGCCGTCGAGTTCCAATGGCAGTGCAACGTTCTCAATCGCCGTGAGGCCGGCGAGCAGGTTGAGGTCCTGAAAGACGTAGCCGATCGATTGCCTGCGCAAGCGCGCACGCTCGTTCTTGGATAGCTCCGAGACCACCCGGCCATTG
The DNA here is from genome assembly GCA_963757685.1 of uncultured Actinomycetota bacterium. Taxonomy (GTDB): domain Bacteria; phylum Actinomycetota; class Actinomycetes; order Actinomycetales; family Demequinaceae; genus Demequina. The sequence goes on from CAVWSW010000010.1 coordinate 136,402, forward strand.
ATCTTCACAGTGCCTTCAGAGGCGTCCTCTAGCGTGCCCGCAATGGTCAGCAGCGTGCTTTTTCCCGATCCGCTCGCGCCCATGACAGCCACGAGCTCTCCCGGCGCCACAGCAAGATCCACATTGCGAAGCGCGTGGACTTCATTGGCATCGGCGCCGTACGTCTTGGACACACCGATGAGCTCTATGCCAGCCATCAGCCGACCACCTTGACGGTGCGGCGAGTGACGACCACTGGCGACGACGGCTGCTCCGTCGATGAGTGGCCGACCATGCTGCGAAGCCGCACGTCCGCGGAGTCGAGCCATCGCATCAGTGCATCGAGGCGGAACAACTCTGCGTCGACGACAAGCGCTATTCGCACATCGTCGAGCGCGTCTTCCTTCATCCTCGTATAGGTCTGCATGAGCTCCACGAGTCGCCTCCGGTGGGTCTGCAGGATCGCCGGAAGGTCGGCGCCGGGTACGCCAATCGCGACTAGCACCTTGATGACCAACTCGTCCCGGGGAGGGATCGCGGCGGGCGGAGTACGCAACCACGTCTCGACTTCGCGGCTGCCCTCGACGGTAATCCGATAATCCTTATGGCGGCTGTCCTCGTCATCGCTGTTGGACTCGATCAACCCGTCGCGCTCAAGACGCTGGAGCGTCGTGTAGACCTGACCAACGTTGAGCGGCCATACATCCCCCGTGCGCTCTTCGAACTCCTCGCGCAGGCGCAACCCGATCTTGGGCCCCTCAGTCAAGAGCGCCAACAGGGCGTGGCGGACGGTCATAAGACACCTCGTTCACTCGGAATACTTAGTACTATACTCAGTATAAACAAAGTCGCAAGCCACGACGCGGTAGTTCCCCGATGTACACCGACAAGACGCGGGCAAGCGCCGTCAGGATTGCGCGCGCGTCGACTATCTGACAATCAGCTCCGTAGGCAGCGGCGTGTCCATCGTTTCCGACTCCCCCTCCTCGAGCGCGAGGAGCACCTTCTGCATCATCTGCCTGCCTAGCGCCGCGAAGTCCTGGCGCACCGTCGTGAGCGGGGGGTAGAAGAAGGCGGCCTCCGGCACATCGTCAAAGCCCGACAACCGACACGTCCTCTGGCACGCGCAGCCCGCGCTCACGCAGCGCTGACAGGAGGCCGAGCGCGGACAGGTCGTTAGAGGCGAACACTGCGGCTCCGGGTTCAAGTTGCAGCTGCAGCCCCACGCCGATAGCCGCTTTCGGCGGTCCAGTTGCCTGGGATGGGCTCTGGCGCGTCGAGCCGGTGCACCGACAGTTCATCGCGCCATCCCCGAATGCGCTCGGTGGAGTCCGGTGCCGAGTTGGGCCCAGTGAGGTGGTGAATACGCGTGTGGCCAAGTTCCGCGAGATGCCGGACGGCAGCGCGTGCGCCGCGGTACTGGTCAATCGAGACCACTCGCGGAGAGCGCCTAGGCGTTGACGCGGAGGCAACTACAGGAATAGCGACGTCGATGGATCGCACAAGCTCGAGCACGCCAAAGTCCGTCACCACGGCCACAATGGCGTCGACGCGCTGGCGCAGCAGCGCATCCACCGCGGCACGCACGGTCTCGGGATCCGAGTCGATGGTGCTGACTGTGTCAACGTTGTATCGCGCGAGGCGCGCGGCAAGGTTGAAGTGCATCGCGACACTGACGGGACCAAAGTCGGCAATACCAGGGGCGATGAGCCCAATAGTGCGCGTCCGGCGCGTGACGAGCGCGCGTGCAGCCGGCGATGGGCTGTAGCGCAACTGAGCAATCGCCTGTTCTACCCGCTCCTTTGTCGCTGGCCGCACATTCGGCAAGCCATTGAGGACGCGCGATACCGTCTGATGCGAGACGCCTGCGAGACGCGCCACGTCAAAGATGTTTGCCGCCCGCGGCGGCTTCTCGTCCGTCATGCGCGCGCCTCGTCTTGGTTGGGACGGGCCACCAGGGCGAGCACGGAGTCAACGGTTACCTCCGCAGACGGCAGGGTGTCGACGATCCGGCCATCCCGCAGCACAGCTACGCGATCGCTCACACGCAGCACCTCTTCAAGCTCCGCGGAGATGAAGATAACCGACAAGCCGTTTTCCGACAGTTCGCCAACCAGGTTCTGGATCTCGACCTTCGCGCCAATGTCGATTCCCCGCGTCGGCTCGTCAAGCACCAACAAGCGCGGCGCGAGTGCAAGCAGCCGGGCGAGCAACACCTTCTGCTGGTTCCCGCCGGACAGCGTGCCTGCCTGGCGATCTAGATCTGCAGGGCGGATGCCGAGCGCCTCTACCCAGCTCGCCGCGAGTTCACGCTGCCGCGCTGGCTTCATGCGGTGCCAGATGCCACGATCGGCTTGAACCGCGAGCGCGATGTTTTCGAGCACGCTCAACTCGGCGACGATGCCCTCGGTGCGGCGGTTCTCCGACGAGTACGCCACGCCCTTGTTGAGGGCCTTGCGGGGGTTGCCGAAGTCTTGTTGTACGCCGCCGATCACGATCACGCCCGCATGGAGCCGGTCGATTCCCGTGACCGCGCGCGCAAGTTCGGTACGGCCCGCACCAAGCAGCCCCGCGACGCCAAGCACACTGCCCTCGTAGACCTCTAGCGAAGCGTCGCGTATCCCGGGGGGCACCGTTATGTCGCGGGCCGTGAGTAGCGGCTCATGCAAGGGGTCCGACGCTGCGGCACGGCTACGAGTCTTGAGTTCAGCCTCCTTGTGCCCAAGCATCTTGTGCACAAGATCGATGCGCAAGAGTTCGCGCGTGAGGTACTCGCCAACGAGTTTGCCGTCGCGGAGCACGGTGACACGGTCGCAAATTTCATACACCTGGTCGAGAAAGTGGCTCACGAACAGAATCGCGACACCGCGGTTCTTGAGTTCACGAATGACCCTGAAGAGTTCGGCAACTTCATCGACGTCGAGGCTTGATGTTGGCTCATCGAGCACGAGCACCCTCACGTCGGTGGAGATAGCGCGCGCGATCGCCACCAACTGTTGCACAGCGACCGAATGCGTGCCCAGAAGTGACGCGGGGTCTATCTCGAGGCCCAGCTCGGACAACACGAGGCGCGCCTTGCGCCGCATCGCTTTCGCGTCGATCAGCCCCGCTCGCCTTGGCTCGCGACCGAGCCATATGTTCTCGGCCACGCTGAGGTTGGGCAGCAACTCGATTTCTTGGAACACGGTAGAAATGCCCGCGTGGAGCGCGTCGCTTGGCGAATGCAAGAGCAAGGGTGCGCCGTCGAGCGAAAGCTCCCCGGCGCTGAGCTGGAGCACGCCGGTTATCGCCTTGATCAGCGTCGACTTCCCTGCGCCGTTCTCTCCCATGAGCGAGTGCACCTCGCCGGGGAACATGCGAAAGTCCACGCCGTCGATCGCGGCATCCGCGCCAAAAAACACCGTTGCGCCGGTGAGTTCTAGGAGCGGTCGTGCCTGGTCCACCGTGCCATTATCTAGGCCAGCACCAGGCACGACTAGCAAACGGGCTAACTCCGGCGTTCCGCGCGCGCGACGATCGCCCGTTGCACAACGATAAACACGAGCAACAGGAGGCCGATAATGATGCGCGTCCACGCCTGTTCGGCGCCCATGAACGAGATCACCGAGTTAATGGCTCCGAACACGAATACGCCAACCATGGAGCCAAGAACGTAGCCGCGGCCTCCCGTGAGCAACGTGCCGCCGATGACAACAGCCGCGATCGCGTCGAGCTCAACACCGATGCCGAAGCGCGGGTAACCGGCCCCTGAATAGGCGGTCAAGACCAAGCCTGCGAGGCCTGCGCAGATGCCGGAGATGACGTACACGGCGACCTTGGTGCGAGCGATGTTGAGACCCATGAGCCGCGCGGACTGCTCGTTGCCGCCGATCGCATAGACCGTGCGCCCAAAGCGCGTGAACTGCATCACGAATGCGCCGATCGCGACGACGAGGAGCGCGATGATTCCCGTTGGGGTGATGTACCACGACCCAATGTAGATTCGGGCTGACTGGAGCCAGAGCACCGAAGAGTCCTCAACCTTGATTGACGCGGTACTCACCACGTACGCCAAACCGCGCCCCAAGAAGAGTCCGGCCAGTGACGCGATGAACGGCTGCACATTGAAGTACTGCACCAGCACGCCGATCAGCAGCCCGATGATGGCGCCTGCGAGCAAGATGGCGGGCACGGCGATGACTGCTGGCGTGCCGTTTGAGAGCAGCTGCGCGAGCCAGATCCCGGTGAAGGCCATCACGGAGCCGACAGAGAGGTCAATACCGGCCGTGATGATCACGAACGTCATACCAACCGCGAGGATCATGAGCGGCGCGTTGTCGAGCAACAGCGCCGACATGTTTCCCGGAGTAACAAAGTTGCCAAAGTAGATCTGCGCACCCACCAAGAGCAGCAACAGGATCGCGACTGCAGCAAAAGTTGGCATAAGCGATCCGTGCCTGCTCATGAAGGTGCGATACCCCGAGCCGGCGGGGGCAGTCATGCTCGGGGGGGTCGTCTCGAGAGTTGTCATGCCGCGACCTCCGCGTCGCTAGGAGCCTGGGTTGAGCTGTGCACGCGTCTCGCCTGCGCGGCGTTGCGTGCCCACCTATGGATGCGGGGAGACTGCACGATCACCACGACGATCACCACCGCAGCAAAAACCACGGGGTTCTGCGTCGATTTCACGCCGAAGAACAACATCGTCGACTCGAGGGTCTTGATGAACAGCACGCCGACGACGGTTCCCGCGATCGTGAATTTGCCACCCATGAGGGACGTGCCACCGAGGACAACCGCGAGGATGGCGTAGAGCTCAATGAGATTGCCAGCCGCGTTGGCATCGGCCGCACTGATGTTCGATGAGTAGAGGATGCCGGCAATGCCAGCGAGAAAACCGCTGAGCATGTAAGCACCCCACACGATGCCCCGCGAGCGAACGCCAGCGAGGCGGCTCGCCTCTGGGTTGATGCCAACGGCCTCGGTGAGAACGCCAAGCGCGCTCCGTCGCTCCACAAACGCCACGATCCCAACGATCGTCATGGCGAGCAGGAATGCGAACGGCAACAGCAAGATGTAGCCGGTCGAGAGGAACTTAAACGGCGTCGAGTTCACGGTCGTGATGCGGCCCCCGGTAATGAGGAGCGCAACGCCACGGCCCGCGAGCATGAGCACCAGAGTCGCGATGATGGGTTGGATCCCAACCACCGAGACCAAGAACCCATTCCACGCGCCCAAGAGCAGCGACACAATGAGCGCGGCCAGGACCGCGATTCCCACAACTGCCAGGTTGTTTGGCTCGTCAGACCCAGCAATGATCTGCAGGGCAACGGCCCCGGACACGGCCATGATCGCGCCAACGGAGAGGTCGATGCCGCGGGTAGCGATGACGATCGTCATGCCTAGGGCCACGAGCATCAGCGGCGCCGAGTTGCGCAGAATGTCAATCAACGCCCCGTAGAGGTGGCCCTCGTTAACGGTGATCTTGATGAAGCGGGGCCGCGCGATTGCGTTGATGGCGATGAGTGCCAGCAGCAACACCGTGGGCCAAAACACCTTGTGTGACGCGATGGTTTTCACGCTGCGGTTCCTTTGCCCTCGTTGGCGATGAAGTCGACAAGTCCGTCAAGGTCGACAGCACTCGAGGCTAGCTCGCCTATGCGTTTCCTGTCCCGCAACACAACAACCCGCTGAGCGATACGGAGCACTTCTTCGAGCTCTGACGATATGAAGATGACAGAAAGGCCCTGTTGTGACAACTCGGTGACCTTGCGCTGAATGTCGGCCTTAGCCCCAACGTCGATGCCGCGAGTGGGCTCGTCAAGGATGAGCAGTTGGGGTGCGGTGGCGAGCCAACGCGCAAGGAGTAGCTTCTGTTGGTTGCCGCCCGACAGGTTGCCTGCGAGCGCGTTGGGGTTTGCGGGCCGAACGTCTAGGGCCGCGATGGACTCTTTCACCATCGCGTCCTGCTCGGCGGCAGGGACCTTGTGCAACCACCCTTTTCGCGCTTGCACGCCGAGCATGATGTTTTGCGCCACGGTGAGGTCGCCGATGATTCCGTCAGCTCTGCGGTCCTCTGACGAGAAAGCTATGCGGTGATCGATCGCGTGCCGTGGCGAGGTGATCTTGACTGGCTTGCCCTCGACCTCTACCTGGCCAGCGTCGGGCCTGTCCGCCCCGTAAAGCAAGCGCACCAGTTCCGTGCGTCCGGAGCCGAGCAGTCCAGCGATCCCCACGACTTCGCCGGGAAAAACGTCGATGTCTGCGGGTTCGAGGAACCCTCGCTTGCCGAGCCCTGTGGCATTGACCACCGGGATGCCCGTGCGATCAACGGGGTGCTCCGCGGCATCGGAGATTGCAGAGAGGTCGTCGAGCGCGCGGCCGATCATCTTGGTAACGAGCTGATCGCGCGGAAGCTCGGCGGCCATGTATTCGCCCACCAGCTTCCCGTTGCGCAGCACAGTGATGCGATCCGCGATCTCGTACACCTGGTCAAGGAAGTGGCTCACGAAGAGGATCGCGACGCCTTTGTCCCGCAACCCGCGAATGACCTCGAATAGTCGCTCTACCTCGCCGCGATCGAGGCTCGACGTTGGCTCGTCGAGGATGAGCACCTTGGCATCGAGCACCATGGCTCGGCTGATGGCAACGAGCTGCTGCACGGCAATGGAGTGCGCACTCAGCATCGACTTGGGATCGATCGTGACTCCAAGGCTCAGCAGGTGCTCAGCGGCGGCGCGATGCGCGCTCGACCAGTCGATGCGGCCTGCCTTTCGGGGTTCGTGCCCCAGCATGACGTTCTCGCCGACGGAAAGATTGCTACAGAGGTTGACTTCTTGGTACACCGTGGAGATGCCCGCGGCTTGCGCGTCGGCGGTGGAGTCGAACTCTCGCTCGGAGTCGCCAACTCGGATGGTTCCAGAGTCAATGGAGTACACGCCCGTGAGCGCCTTGATGAGGGTGGACTTGCCTGCGCCGTTCTCGCCCATGAGCGAGTGCACCTCGCCAGCGCGGAGCGAAAAATCTACCGCGTCAAGCGCGAGCACTCCGGGGAACTGAATGGTGATCGACTTCATCTCGACGAGCGGGCGGACAGCGCTGTCCTGTGGGTTAGTCACGACGACTTCTTTCTTGTGTTCTGACGCGAACCACCGGGGGCTGGTCTTCCGACCAGCCCCCGGCAATTCTGACTATCACGTACCTGGGGCGCTTGGGCCTAGTAAGGGCGAGCGTCCAGGATCTCTTGCGTGATCTGGTCCTGCGTGAAGCTACCGTCGATGCCGTAGCTGACCTTCTCCACAGTGTCGCCAGCGAGCACACCCTTGACGAGCGCTGCCGCAGGGTCACCGAGGAGCGGGTTGCACTCGACGATGTAGTTGATCTTCTTGTCGAGCAGTGCCTGCATGCCATCGTGCACACCGTCGATCGAGATGATCTTGATGTCGGTACCCGGCTTGCCGCCGGCTGCCTCGATAGCTTCAATGGCACCGAGCGCCATGTCGTCGTTGTGGGCGAACACCAGGTCGATACCGTCAAGACCGTACTTCTGGATGAAGCCTTCCATCACGGACTTGCCACCGTCGCGGGTGAATTCACCCGTCTGGGAGTCGATCTTGGTGATCTGCGTGCCTGCGATGGCGGAGTCGAAGCCGGCTGCGCGGTCGTTGGCGGGTGCAGAACCCGTGGTGCCCTCAAGCACAACCATCTTGGTTGCGGTGGAGCCGTAGTTGTCCGCTGCGAACTTGCCGGCGGTCTCGCCTTCCTTCTTGAAGTCGTCACCAACCCACGCTGCGTAGAGGCTGGCGTCTGCAGAAACCGTGCGGTCTTCGAGGATCACGGGGATCTTCGCAGCCTGGGCTTCCTTAAGGACGTCGTCCCAACCGTCGGACACGATGGGCGCGATGACGATTGCGTCGACGCCCTGGTTGATGAAGCTACGAACGGCTGCGATCTGTGCTGCCGTGTCGTTGTCTGCTGCGTTGAAGATGAGGTTGAAGCCGTTCTCCTCGGAGAAGGCAGCCTTCATCGAATCGGTGTTGGCGCTACGCCAGCCGCTCTCAGAGCCGGTCTGTGCAAAGCCGACGGTGATGGGGCCATCGGTCCCACCACCTGGGGTTCCGCTTGTGCCGGTCGTAGGGTCGTCCCCTGACGAGCAGCCGGCGATCGTAAGGGCCGTAACCCCCACCAGCGCGAGTGTTGCGAACATGCGCTTCTTCATTCCCAAAACCTCCTTGTTTTGGCCAGGCCTAGTGGCCACTCGGGTGCGGCTCCCTCCCAACTCTGGGATGGGCCGTGCTCGAATATTAGCCCTAACATTTAGCGTTCACGCAAGTCGAGGCAGGTCACAGTTTCGTAACGTACCCCGTACAGACGGGAGCCTGGCAGAAGTTCGAAACGTTACGTTTCCAGAATTTCCGTTATCGCTAACATTTGGCGCTAACACGGCGGTCCGCGCGTATGCCTACCCGACGCCGGGGAACAGACCGGGACGAAGGTGGGTTAGTCACTCATGCCGCCCGCGAGAGGATTGCTCCATGACAAGTGCCCTGTTCAGCCCGCTCACCGTGCGCGGTGTGACCTTCCGCAACCGCCTGTGGGTTTCCCCCATGTGCCAGTACTCGTGCGAGGACCAAGACGGCGTCCCGACGGACTGGCACCTAGTGCACCTCGGCTCGTTCGCACGTGGTGGCGCGGGCCTCGTCGTCGCCGAGGCGAGCGGTGTGGCACCAGAGGGCCGCATCACCCCGTGGTGCACCGGCATCTGGGACGAGCAGCAACGTGACGCATGGCGACGCGTGACGGACTTCATTCACGGCCAAGGAGCGCTCGCGGGAATCCAACTGGCTCACGCCGGTCGTAAGGCCTCCACCTATCGCGATTGGAGCGGCAAGGGCTCGGTAGCATCCCGCCGACGGCGGCTGGGTTTCCGTGGCCCCCTCGCCTCTCGCGTTCACCGGCTACGAAGCGCCGCGCGAACTCACCATCGAGGAGATCGAAGAACTCCCCCGGACCTGGGCAGCGTCGGCACGGCTCGCGATCGATGCCGGCTTTGACGTGCTTGAGGTGCACGCCGCGCACGGCTATCTCTTGCACCAATTCCTGTCGCCGCTCAGCAACATGCGGACGGACGAGTGGGGAGGCTCGCTCGCGAACCGCGCGAAGCTGTTGCTCGCCGTGATCAGTGCAGTGCGCGCGGAGGCGGGAGAAAGCGTGCCCATCTTCGTGCGCCTGTCCGCGACCGACTGGGCCGAGCCAGAAGGATGGACCCTTGACGATTCCGTACAGGTGAGCGCGTGGGCGCACGAGGCGGGCGCGGACCTGGTTGACGTCTCCTCAGGTGGCCTGGTCACTGGAGTCCGCATTCCAACTGGACCTGGCTACCAAGTCCCCTTCGCGTCGGCAGTGCGGACCGGAGCTCACGTGCCTACCGGCGCCGTTGGCCAGATCGTGGGCGCGCACCAGGCCGAATCGATTGTCGCGTCAGGCGAGGCCGACGCCGTCTTCGTTGGTCGCGAATTCTTGCGTGACCCGCACTTGCCGCTGCGGATGGCCCATGAACTGGACGAATCGCTCGACTACTGGCCGCACCAGTACGTCCGGGCAGACTTTGCGGCCCGCCCGGACGTCGACTAACCCTTTGGCGTCGCGCGCCGCATGAGCGCGTAGCCAACGAGACCACCGGCAATTGCGACCGGTACGGTCGTGAGCGCAAGTTCTAGCGGCGTGCGCGAGGTGAAGAACTCCCCCACAGTGCTCCACGCGTTGGCTTGGGTGATTCCCCACAGCGTCGCTACGACAAGTACCGCGACAATCGCGAAGAAGATCAGTAGCCCGTTCGAGCCCCAGCGCACGAACACCGCGGCCACCGCAGACCCCACGAAGAACATGAACAGCAGCCCCACGATGTAGATCACTGCGACCTCCCACAGCGGCATCGTCGCGAACGCGCCGGGTGCGAAGAACCAGCCACTAACACCCCAGCCGTCAGTGAGTCGCTCGAGGCCCGCAAGTAGCGAGACACCAACCCCGAACATCACTGCCAATCCCACGAAGATCAGAGACGTCCCTACAAAGTAGTCGCGTCGGGTGGCACCAAGGCCAACCACAAAGCTGAACGTCTGGTTCATGGCCTGGACGGCAACCACAACCATGTAGAACACGAGCCACGTGATCCCGCCGTTGTAGTGGAACGCGTCGGGGCTGACGGCTTTGCTTCCCGCGGCCATAATCACGATGTGCCAGATTGCGAAGTTCAGCAGGAAGATCGCGGCCGTGATGAGCCATGGCGTGATGATGATCGCCCACGGATTGGCGAGGTGAATCCGCATAGTGGCGGAGACGCGGCGCGAGGATGGCGCGTGGATGGCGGGAGCGATGGCGGTCATGAGCGAGCCTCCTCTGGCTGAATGGTTCCGCGAGTGCGGCTGACAATGAGTTGTTGCAAAGACACTGGGGCCACCTCGAGTCCGGAACTGACCGCGAGCGCCTTGTCGGCGTCGGTCAACCCCGTGAGCGTCACGGAGGCGATGGCGCCAACGGAGTCCGCGCCAAGCAGCTCGCGACCGGCAGCGAACGCGTCCACGGCCGACTTCGCGCCCACCAAGGTCACGGCAGTGCCCCGCAGGTCGTCGGCAGCAGCATCCATGAGGACACGGCCGCCGTCGATGACGATGACGTGCTCGAGCAGCCTCGCAGCTTCGTCGATGAGGTGCGTGGAAAACACGATGGTGCGCGGGTGGTTTGAGTAGTCCTCGAGCAGATGTGAGTAGAACAACTCACGAGCGACCGCGTCGAGGCCCGCGTATGGCTCGTCAAAGAACGTGAGTTCGGCGCGCGCGGCGAGACCGATGATGGCGCCAACTGCGGAACGCTGGCCGCGCGACATCTTCTTGATGCGCCGCGACAACGGCAGGTTGAATTCGGTCGCGAGCCGAGCCGCGTACGCCGCGTCCCAGTTAGGGAAGAGGCGCTCTGCGGCTCGCAGCGCGTGCTTGCCACGGAAGCTATCCGGGTAGACCTGGGTCTCGCGCACAAAGCACGTGCGGGAGAGTGCGTTCGAATTTTCTACCGGACTCTCGCCGAATATCCGGATCTCTCCGGAGGACGCGAACTCTTGCCCCGTTACGAGGCGCATGAGAGTCGTCTTGCCGGCGCCGTTGCGCCCAAGCAGACCGCAAATCGTATTCTCTTGGACAGTGAAAGACACGTCCTGAACCGCCTGCACCTTACCGAAATGCCTGCTAAGACCCGATACTTCGATCACAGCCGTCACAATTCGGCCTCCTTTCCGATCATCTGAGATAGCTGCGCTGGCGAGATGCCGAGCGCCCTGGCTTGCAACACGAGTGGTCGCACAAACTCGTCAATAAATGCGTCCTTACGCGCCGAGATCAACAGCTCGCGTGCACCCGGAGCCACGAACATCCCTACACCCCGGCGCTTGTAGAGAATCCCTTCGTCAACCAGCATGTTGACCCCCTTGAGCGCGGTCGCCGGGTTGATGCGGTGGAACGCTGCGAGCTCGTTGATGGACGGCACTTGCCCCTCTTCGGGCATCGAACCGTCGACGATTTGGGACGCCAATTGTTCGGCAATCTGAACAAAGATCGGCCGCCCGTCATCCATGCTCGCCTCCCGGTGGGTTGGTTAATTGGTTCAGTAACTAACTAAACACCCTGCCCAACGCCATGTCAAGTCCTTCGCCGCGAGCCCCGCATTACCCCCGGTACAGTGGGCATATGTCTGAGACGGCCCTGGTGTGGATCGATTGCGAAATGACCGGTCTCGACACCGTGAACGATGCGCTCATCGAGGTGGCATGCCTCGTGACCGACGCCGAACTCAACGTGCTCGGTGACGGTGTGAGCGTCGTGATCCGGCCATCCGACGCCGCTCGTAGCGCCATGGGCGACTTCGTACGAAACATGCACACGACGTCGGGCCTCATCGACGACCTTGACGCCGGGCTCACGATGCACGAGGCACAAGCCTTGGTGCTCTCGTACGTGAAGCAATACGTCCCCACGGCAGGCAAGGCCCCCCTCGCCGGCAATACGGTGGGCATGGACAAGATGTTCCTCGAGCGCGACATGCCGGAGCTCATGGCGCACCTGCATTACCGCGTGGTCGACGTGAGTTCTATCAAGGAACTCGTGCGCCGCTGGTATCCGCGCGTGTTCTTCCAGGCCCCGGCCAAGACGGGCGGACATCGGGCGCTCGGCGATATCGAAGACTCGATTCGCGAACTGCGGTACTACCGCGAGACCGTGCTCGTTCCCCTCCCGGGACCGGACAGTGAGCACGCGAAGGCCGCAGCGGCTCGCGTATCCCCCACCCTCTAGGCAGACCTCCGGGCTCGCGCGTAGCCCCCTCCCATGCCGGGAAGGTACACTTTTCGCTGGCCCGCATGCAGGGCCGATGGTGGCTATAGCTCAGGTGGTAGAGCATCGCGTTGTGGTCGCGAGGGTCGCGGGTTCAAGTCCCGTTAGCCACCCGTTAAGACCGAAGGGGCCCCCGGTAGATCCGGGGGCCTCTTCGTCACTAATACCGATCAGGTGCGCTTTGGCCAGACCGCTCGGCCAACGGCCAACAGCACCACTGCCACGGCGATCGAGATGAGCCACCGGATCCAGTCGACTCCGTCGGTCTCCTGAGCGCCCAGCAGCCCTGCTAGCCACCACCCGATGAGCGCGCCACCAATGCCGGCGATCCAGTTTCCCCACCACGGCATCCCGGAAGATCCTCGCTGAATCAGCGAGGCGATAATTGCAAGTACGGCACCCGCAATAAGTGCCCCAATGATGGTCATAGGTGAACGCTCCTCCCTCGTGGGGCCCGACCGTCGGACCCCTCAAGCAGGCTATCGTGGGTGCGAACATCACGCTGAGGAAGGAACAACGCATGGAGGCATGGGCGCTTGCGCTGCTCACCGGCGCCGGCTTTGCCGCGGCCTCGGGCCTCAATGCCTTTATTCCCATCGTGCTCGTCGGTGGCCTCGCGAGGTTTACCGACGTCATCGTGCTCCCCGACCAACTGCTCTGGCTCGAGTCGTGGCCCGTGATCATCATCGGCCTCGTCTTGCTCTTGAGCGAACTGGTGCTCGACAAGATCCCTGGTGTGGACCACATCAACGATCTGCTGCAGTTCCTCGTGCGTCCCGTCGTCGGCGGCGTGATGTTCGTGGCGACGGCGTCGGCCGACATCCAAGGCCAGTCCGACTTCTGGTTTGAGCACCCCTGGCTCGCAGGCGTCGGTGGAGCGGTGATCGCGCTCGGCGTGCACACAGGGAAGGCCGTTGCGCGCCCTGCGGTGAACGCGTCAACGGGCGGCACCGGCGCGCCTATCGCGTCGTTCGCGGAAGATGCGGTGGCGATCGCCCTGTGCCTCGTTGCGCTGTTCGTGCCGATTCTCGTGTTGGTCTTCTTCATCTTCTTGGCTATCGCGCTCTATCGCATCGTGACTACGGGCCGACGCCGTCGCCGGCGCCGCGCTCAGCTCGAGGAAGCAGGACGCGCTGAGCGCGTTGCCGCGACCGAGGCTGGCGCGCAGTCGTCGTGGTGGCGCGGCCGCTGGCGCTGAGTTGCAAAGGCGCTGCGTTGCAAAGGCGCTGAACCACAACGTCGCCGAGCGAAAAGAAAAGGCCCGGTCCATGCGGACCGGGCCTTCTTGTTGGTACACCCCCTGGGACTTGAACCCAGAACCCACTGATTAAGAGTCAGTTGCTCTGCCAATTGAGCTAGAGGTGCATGAATGCGAGTACCGATATTAGCAGGACGCAGGGGTATGGGCGAAATCCTCAACGCGTCCGGGGGTCAGCGCAATGCCTTGATCTTCTCGAACCATGACGCGGCGATGAGCAGCAACGTGCCGACCACCAAGAAGGAGAACAGCCGGAACACGAGGTTGGAGCCAACGAGCACTTGCATGACTGCAACGGTCACTGCAGTTACCGCTGTGGCCGCTACGGGCGCGAACCAACGCTGGCTCATGCCCAGCAGGGCAAGAGCCACCATGACGAGGGTCAGCCAGGCGGTGCGGGCAAGGTTCTCGGGCGCGTTGAGGAGCGCAATGTAACTGGGGACGAGTCCGATTGCGAGGCCTGGGCCAAGCGCCGCCATTGACGACACCTCGGGATGTGTCCGCAGCGCTCGGATACCGATGGCAAGTGCGCACGCGGCAGGCGCGAGCGTGTAGGCCTCGATAGCGCCGACGCCCGCGCCGGCCATAATGAGTGCGACACCGCCGCTCGCGTACGTTGCCGAGTACCACTGAGCCCCTGTCACGCGTTTGGTGACGAGACCAAGCCACGCGACGCCAGCAATGAGCAACACGGTTCCTGCGGAGGCGAGCGACGTGGCGAATAGCGCTATGACTAACGGTGACAAAGCAAGCACCCACGGCAAACCTCGAGCGCTCACGCTTGGAGCGAGGCGCCACATCAGAGCACACACAGCGACCAAGGCAAGAGCGGCAGCAGGAGCCGCAACCCATTCGCCCCAGGTACGCGCAATCCCAAGGCCCAGTGAGAATGCGGCGAGTCCCGCCGCTAGGGGACCCATGAGCACGGCGAGCACAGGCGACCGCGGCCCGCGTCGCCGCACCACAACCACAGCGACAACCGCGAGCAGCGCAGCGGCGAATGCCAGGGCGAGCCAGTCATGGCTCGCCCACGTGGCGGCGCCAGCGCCGGAAATCGCGGCCGCCCGCGCGCTTGACCTCACGGCCCTGCGCGAAACCAAAAGGCCCACCTCGACCACCATGAGCACCGCTGCAGCCACGAGGACATCGACGCTCGCGAGCACGAGCACGAGCGAGAGAGTGCAGATGAGGGGAGCTAGTCGCGCAAGTTGCCTGACGCTCAGTGCCGCCACGACAACAGCGGAGAGAGTCAATGCATAGTGCACGTCCACCTGATCGGAAGCACCAGCGAAAAGGTGCTGAATGAGTGCGCCGAGCGATTGCAACGCGCCGGACATCGCAAGCGGCAGCGCCGCGATCCCCGCGGGAATGGCACCGAGCGCTAGCGGGCCGAACCCGGCGATGATCGGTCGGCCCGTGCGCAGGGCAACTGCCGGTACCCGTTCGGCCCACACGAGAGCGGCCACTATGGCCGCAGCGACAGGAAGAGCCCACGCGCCTGTTGACGTGCCGTCGCGGAAGAACACGAGCGGGATCGCCGTCGCGAGGGTCGCCGCAGGCGCGAGGGCCGCGCGCGGCCACCAACGAGCTGCCGCAAGCAAGCCAACCAAGGCGATTGCGAGCGCCAGCGCTCCCGCCTGCCAGAGCAGACCTCCCGAATACGCCCGCCACGCCGCGATCAGCGCGACAAACGTTGGCCATCCGGTCGCGCCGATCCTGATGAAGCGTCGGGCGGGCCGCGACGCGAGCGGGACTTTGACCAGAGACGAGAACGCAAAGGCGATGCCAAGCGAACTGATCACAGCAGCTATCTGAGCCGCAACAGCGGTAACGGACGAATCGCGCCACCACGTCGCGTCTGTGCCGCCCACCAGCGCCGTGAGGGTCACGGCGAGGCCAAGGGCAAGCGGAGCGAGCACCCAGGCCGCGGTATCGACCGCCACGGCGGAGTCGCGCTCGCGCCCCTTTACTAGGCGCGGTACGGCAAGAAGTGCGGCGATTGTGGCTGCGTGGGCGAGGAGCAACCACCACATCTCGTCAAAGGCTGAGCCGATGACTGGTGCGCCGACGACGGACCACACCGCAGCGAACACGCCAAGGGCGGCAGTGAGCAATCCCAATGCGAATGCCGGGGCAGCCCCAACGGCGGCGAGCCTGCGGCGCCCAGCACGCAGCGGCAACCACAGCGTCGCAGCTACGATTGTGGCCGCTACGGCAATCGCCGCAATCTCGCCCAGGTTGCGCGCGGTGAGCGCATAGCCAACTCCGGTTGCGAGGAAGACGGCGGGTGCGAGCGTGACTTGAGGCCACCACTTTGCGCCGATCATGAGCACGGCAGTCGCCCCTACGGCAACGATCAGCGGCAACCACAGTGGCACGCTGGTGGAGGCAACCTGGCCCAAGGCGTTCACGCCGGCAAGCGTGGCAAGCGCCGCGGAGCCGATGCCGTTGACCCATGCGGCACGCGGTTCGCGCCATATCAGGGACCCAGGCAGCACCACCAAAGCACCAACCAGAAGTGCGGCTGCTGCGGAGCCAACCGCGCCTCCGCCCCACGCACCTGCTGCACTCAACGACATACCGACGCCCGCGATCAAGAGCGACGCAGCGCCGATGCTAGGCACGATGACTCGCGCTTGCTGAGGCACATGCCAGCGCGGAGCGGCAGCGATCGCTGCAGCTAGCGCGAGTACCGCGACGTCCCACCACGCACTGCCCATGCGGCTCGGCTCGCCACTTGCCACTGCCTCCGCGCCCACAACGAGCGTGCCGAGCGCCGCCGCGAGGCCAATCGCGCCGGCCGGCGCAAGGCCAACCACGAGTGGTCCATGGAGGCGCCTCGGCGCGCGCCACGCGACCCACGCGATCGCGCAGGCGGTCAGCACGGCTGCGGCAGCGATGAGCGCAAGTTCAGCGCCGTACCGCGCGGCGACGCTGGAGGCCAGGGCCGTCACTCCTGCTACGAGGAACGGCAAGGTCCACCACGGCTCACGCACCGCGCGAGCGCCAAAGACGGCGAGCGGAACAAGCGCGATGAGCACGGCGAAAACGATCCCGAGTTCGCCGATGACGACCGCCCACTGCGCGTGTACAGCCGAGGTGACGAGGAACGCGAGGGCGGCTAGTTCGCTCACCATGCGCGCGGGCCGTTCCCACCACACGCGCGTCATCGCGATGAGCCCTACCCCGGCGATCGCCGTGGCTACGGCCACGGACGAGTGGTAGAGCCGCGGCCCCGTGAGTTCGGCGAGGCCAAAGGCGGTGATGCCTGCACCCACAGCCACCATCACGGCGCCCACCACGGTTGCTACCTTCAGCAGCGTCCACTCGAGTTTCCACAGGCGCAGCGCCGCGATCGCGAGCCCCGCGAGGAGCGCAGCAACGCCAGCCCACATTTGAGTGTCTGGCACGTACGTTCCAGCGACAACTCGCGCGACGGTGATCGCTACGGAATAGCTGGCGCTCGAGACGGCCACGATCGCGTACGCGGGACTCACTCCGATGAACAGTGGTCGCAGCACGCGGCGGGGCAACCAGCGGCCAAGAGCGAGCACACAGGTAACGGTTGCCACGGAGGCTGCCGCCTGGGGCCACGCCCCAGCGCCGAGAGAGGCGGCGAGCGCGGGCGCAATGAGCGTGAGCACCAGAGCCGCGGGGCCGGTAGCGAGCAACTGCCAGCGGCTTGCAAGCACGGCGAGCGCGGCCGCAGGCAAGATGCCAAGCACAGCATGCAAGGTGGTGCCGTCACCAAACCACACCCAAAGGGGCACCGAGAGCCCCACGAGAGTCAGCCACACCACCGATCCCCACGACACGATGAGCTTTGCCGTCCCCCACCGCCACAGACGATGGGTCGCCGCGAGTGCAGAGGCCCCCGCAGTCCCAACGACGATCCACATCGTCATGGGGCTGAAACCGGGCGCGGTGGACTCAGACCGCCCTGCTGTTGTGGTCGCAGCGACGGTGAAGCCAACCACGGAGCCTGCCATCGCCAAAGCGGCGGCGGAACCAACCCACGGAATAGAGAACCGCGAGAGGATCAGGCCGGCCACCGCGGCCACGAGCAGCGCGGCAGCGGTGTCGAAACTGCCGAGCGCTCCCGAGTCGCGGAAGTACGCGACCGACGCCACCCCGGCAAAGCCCATGGACACCACACCTATGGCACCGGCCGAGGCCGTGAGGCCCAAGCGCCGCACCCACACAGCGAGCGCGCCAACGACTATGCCTACAGCGAGCACCACCGTTCCGCGGGTCGCTGGGCTAAACGACGTCCACGCCAAGGCCACAAACACAATTGCGGCGGCTACCAAGAGTGATGCTCCTGCGACGCCAAGCAACGCGGGCGCGGTAAGCGCCTCTCGCGCTGCGGCTGCCCGACGCCGTTGCGGGGCTTGAGCGGCGAGGCGCCGGTCTCGCGGCTCGCTGGCGCGGCCGCGGGAACCGGCACGGCCGTGGAAACCGGCGCGGCCGTTTCTTGCGACACGCGAGTGCGTTCGGGTGCACCCTCGTTCACTTCACCCGCGATGTCTCCCGGCGCCGCAAATTCGCCCAGCGTCGATTCCGCAACGGGCGCCGGAACGGGTTCAAGGACAGTCTCCACAACCGCCTCGACAGTCGCGACCGGCTTCGCCTCACGCTTCATCGCCTCGACGTAATACGCGCGATAGTCAGCCCACTGCTTCCACTCCCCCGCAAGCTCGTCGTACCGGCTCTGGAGTACGGAAATGGCGAGGTCTGCCTGGCGAACTGCCATAGCGTCGGGCCCCTGAGAGAGCGATCCGCACACCACACACCGTCCGCGCGAATCCGGAACGTCCACGGATCCGCACACCAAGCAAGCGCCCAGCCGGCGGCTGTCAGTAGGCATCGTTACCCCCTCGTTGCCACCAAACTCTAGCGACGGATTCCTGAGCGTCGAGGCGCCTGTGGACGACCGTGGCCTGGTCGTGACGCAATCGTCGCTTTGCGTGACCCCGATGTGACCGTTTCGAAACGCACGCACTAGCGTGACGGTATGACCGACCGTCACCTCGCCCCCGGCGATCCCGCCCCAAACTTCACGGCTCCGACCGATACCAGCCCGTTTACGCTCAAGGACCATCGCGGCAAGACTGTCATCCTTTTCTTCTACCCCGCGGCCATGACGCCGGGCTGCACCACTCAGGCGTGCGACTTCCGCGACAGTCTCGACGCTTTGCACGCTGCCGGGTACGAGGTTGTTGGCATCTCGCGCGACGAGCCAGAGGTGCTCGCCGAGTTTCGCGAGAAGGAGCAACTCACCTACACGCTCGTGAGTGATCCAGACCACGCGATCCACGAGGCGTATGGCGCGTGGGGAGAGAAGTCGCTCTACGGCAAGATCATCACCGGGGCGCTGCGCTCGACCTTCGTGGTTGGGCCCAAGGGCAAGCTCACCTATGCGCGATACAACGTCAAGGCAACGGGGCACGTGGCGCGCTTGCGGCGCGACCTAGGGATCGACTGAGCCCCACGCCGTTGGGGTAGGTGAGCGGCGATTCCACGCCAACAATCGCCCGTCACCTACCCCAAACGGTGGACGCGACCCCAGGCACGGCGCTGGGCCGCGTATTCTTGACCCGCGCGCGAGTGGCGAAATTGGCATACGCGCTGGATTTAGGATCCAGTGTCTTCGGACGTGCGGGTTCAAGTCCCGCCTCGCGCACCAGCACAATTGATCCGTGACCCACGACGTCCTAGCGCTCGCCCTCGCAGGGTTCGCCGCCGGCTTCGCTATCGCGATGCCCGTAGGCGCAATCGCCGTGCTGATTCTGCGCGAGGGAATGGTGCGCGGCGTGCGCACGGGGCTCGCGGCGGGCGCTGGTTGCGCCACCGTCGACTTCGTTTATTGCTCGCTTGCCGTGGCTCTAGGGGCCACGGTGGCCGACGCCGTGGAGGCACTTCTTCCCGTCTTGGCTTTAGTATCTGGCCTGGTAATAATCGGGATCGGTGTGCTTCAACTCGTCGCTGCGCGCCGGGCCAAACCAGCCGAAGCTGGCGAAGTGGTCGCCGGCAGCAGGCTCGCTGTCTACGGTCGCTTCGTGGCGCTGACCGCCCTCAACCCAGCAACCATCGTCTATTTCTTGGCGCTTTCGGCAGTGATCACTGCGGTGACCACGTCTGCAGCCGGTCCGATCGTGTTCGTGCTGTGCGCCGCCTTCGCGTCACTCCTGTGGCAATCGGCGCTCGCGATCATTGGAGGGCTCGTCGGCGCGCGTGTCACCGAGCGAACGGTGCGTAACTTGGGGCTGATCGCGGCGTGCGCGATCATCGCGCTCGGGATCGTCGCGGTGGTCGCGGCCGTCACCCGGATATAAGGAAACGCTGGGGCCTTTGCAAGCCCCAGCGTCGGTCCTTCAGAAGTGCTTAGTGAGCGGAGCCGTGCTCGGCGACCTGGCGGCGGACGTCGTCCATGTCCAGTCCCTCAACAGCTTCGATGAGCTGGTTGAACTGCGCCGGGGGCAGCGCGCCAGCCTGGTTGAAGACCATCACGCCATCGCGGAAAGCCATAAGCGTGGGGATCGCGGTGATCGAGTACTTCTGGCTGAGCTCTTGGTGAGCCTCGGTGTCGACCTTGGCGAAGGTGATCTCCGTCTTCACATCCGAGACGGCGTCGTAGATGGGCGCGAAGCGCTTACACGGGCCGCACCATTCCGCCCAGAAGTCGACGAGCACGATGCCGTCTTTCGCGACGGTCTCGTCAAACGTTGCGGTGGTGAGATCTACGGTGGCCATGGTGTCCTCTCAGTCGGCGTATGCCGTGCATTTGGTTCTTAGGTTGTCATGCCTCGGCGCGCATTGGTGAACTAGCGCGCTGACGCGGTAGAAAAGGACCATGACCGACATGGCCGAACTCCCCTCCGAGCCCACAGGCTGGCTGAGCGATCGCGAACTTGCACATGTGCGGTCGGAACTTCCCTTGTTGTACGTGAACGCGATACCGGTGCGTATTAATCCCCGCGGCGAGGTCGCCGAGGTGGGTTTGCTGCTGCGGGCCGACGAAGGCGTCATCTCTCGCGCGCTCGTCGCGGGCCGCGTGCTCTACCACGAGACGGTCCGCGATGCCCTGATCCGCAACCTCGAGAAGGACCTAGGTGCCGTTGCGCTACCGCGCGTGCCAACGTCGCCAACGCCGTTTGCGATCGCCGAGTACTTCCCTACCGAAGGCGTCACGCCGTACTTTGACGCGCGCCAGCACGCGGTCGCGCTTGCCTATGTGGTGCCGGTCGACGGGGACTGCGAGCCATCGCAGAACGCCCTCGACATCGTGTGGCTGAGCCCGGAAGAGGCGGCGAGCCCCGACCTCGCAGCCGAGATGTCCCACGGGCAGGACGCACTTCTACGCCAAGGCCTCGCCTACTGCGGCATGCTGCCGTAGCAATCGGCGCGTCCGTACGTTGAAAATCAAGGGTGCTTGGGGCTCATGTGACGGATGTGGGCGCCGGAGGCGCCCCGCCAGTCGCATGCGTCACTCACGTCCCTAGGACCCTTGTTTGTCTATCGCGCGAGCACGCTTGCCACGTGCGGCGCCAGCGCCTTGAACGCGAGCGCGCGGTGCGAGATCACGTTCTTCGCTTCCGGGGCAAGACCCGCGTTGCTCACCGTTTGGCCGTCCGCAATGAAGATGGGGTCATACCCAAAGCCGTTCCCGCCCGACGCCACGGCGGCCAAGCGCCCACGCATAGTTCCGATTTCCACAAGTTCGGTGCCGTCCGGGGTCACGAGCGCGGCGGCGCAGACAAAGGCTGCGCCGCGGTGGGCGGCGGGGATGTCCGCCATCTGCGCGAGCAAGAGTTCCAGATTCTCCGCGTCCGCCCCGTGGCGCCCAGACCACAACGCGGAGAAGATTCCGGGTGCGCCGCCCATCACGTCCACGGAAATCCCAGAATCGTCGGCGATTGCCGGCAGCCCTGAGGAGGCCGCGAGAGCGCGCGCCTTGATGAGCGCATTCTCGGCAAAGGTCACCCCGTCCTCGACCGGCTCTGGGGCGCCCAACTGCCCTGCACTCACGATGTCCTCGCGCACCAATCCCGGAACAAGCGGCGCCAGGATCGCAAGGATCTCGCCCACCTTGTGCGCGTTGTGCGTGGCGAGCGCGAGCCGTGGCATGGGCGCGGTCCCCGCTACGCCAGCGGCTGTGCGAGCGCGGCGGCTTGCAACAGCGCGAGCTCCGCGTTGCCGGCGGTCGCGAGAGCGAGCAACTCGTCGAGTTCGGCGCGAGAGAAAGGCGCACCCTCCGCGGTTCCTTGCACCTCAACGAAACCGCCGTTCGCGTTCATCACGACGTTCATGTCCGTCTCCGCCCGCACGTCCTCGACGTACGGCAGGTCGAGCATCGGCACTCCGTCGATGATGCCAACCGAAATCGCGGACACGGAGCCAAGCAGCGGCTCTTTACCAGCGCCGATGGCGCCTTTTGCGCGGCCCCAGGCGATAGCGTCGGCCAGGGCGACGTAGGCGCCGGTGATGGCCGCGGTGCGCGTTCCGCCGTCGGCGTCGATCACGTCGCAGTCAAGCACGATCGTGTTCTCGCCGAGCCCCTTCACGTCGATCACGGAGCGCAGAGAGCGGCCTATCAGGCGCGAGATCTCATGAGTGCGCCCGCCGATCTTGCCGCGTACAGATTCGCGATCATTGCGGGTGTTGGTGGCACGCGGGAGCATCGAGTATTCGGCGGTGACCCACCCCTCGCCTGAGCCCTGCTTCCAGCGCGGCACGCCTTGCGTGAAGGACGCAGAGCACAGCACGCGCGTGCCGCCAAACGTCACGAGGCACGAGCCCTCTGCGGCGCTTTGGAAGCCGCGCTCAAACGACACGGGGCGGAGTTGGTCAGGGGCGCGGCCGTCCGCGCGAACGATTGTCATGGCACCGAGCCTACTGGCGGCGAGGGGCTCAGATCTCGTAGATCTGCCCAGGCAACGCGTGCGCGGCGCCCGGCACGTGCTTGTGCACTTGCGCCATGGTTTCGGCTGGGGGCACCCAGGACGCGATGTGTGTCACAACAACCTGCGAGGCGCCCGACGCTGCCCCCAGTTTGCCTAGCTCGTCGCCATTCATGTGGATGCCAGGCGGGTTCTCCCAGCGATGGGCCCAGCCCGCCTCGCCAAGCAGCAGGTCGCAGCCGCGCGCGAGCTCGTCGACCTCGACGCAGCGATCCGTGTCGCCCGTGAAGACAAGCGTCGCGCGCCCTTGATACGGCGACGGCCCCTCGATGCGATACGCGAGGGCGGGGACGGGGTGATTCGCGCGCGCAACCGCGATGTCGAACGGGCCAAGTGACACGCGAGCCCCGTGCTGAAGCGCCGTGAAGTCGAACTCGGTGAGGTCGTCGTACGTGGGCTCTGGACCCGTGTCGCCGCTGATCTCGCGGATGCGAGTGTCGATCCCAGGCGGACCAAAGAGCGCCATGCGCGGCAAGTGGGCATCGCGGTCGGGCCCATAGCGCCGCAGCACCGACAACGCTCCTAGGTCCGCGCAGTGGTCGGCGTGACCGTGCGAGATGAGCACCGCGTCAAGGCGAACCGCGTCGCAATATCGTTGGAGCGGCCCAATTGCTCCCGATCCAAGGTCAAGCACCATGCGCCATGTGCGGCCGTCAGCGTCGGCCTCAAGCAAGTAGCACGAGGCGGGCGAGTCCGGCCCCGCGACCGATCCCGCGGAGCCAACGATCGTGAGCCTCACAGCGCCTCCACCTTGCTCACGACCGGCCCCAGAAAGCGCTGGGCGAGCGCTTCGAAGTTGTCTCGCGCCCCCGTCGCGAAGAAGCGGTGCGCGGGCACGGAATCCGTTGGCGCCTCGAGCCCGCTCGCCGCGAGCGCGCGATACACGTCAATGGAGGTTTCCGTCGCGGAATCCACGAGCGTGACGTCCTCTCCCATGACGTAGCCAATCGCGCCGGCCAGCAGGGGGTAGTGCGTACAGCCAAGGATCACGGTGTCCACGTCCGCCGCGACGAGGGGAGCCAAGTATTCGCGCGCCACGCTCACCACCTCGGGCCCACTCGTGATGCCCGCCTCAACGAGTTCCACAAATCGAGGGCATGCCTGGCTCGTCACGGCAATGTCCGGCGCCCCGGCAAGAGCGTCGTCATAGGCGCCCGACGTTATGGTTGCGACCGTGCCGATCACGCCTACGCGCCGGTTGCGTGAGAGGGCCGCAGCGCGGCGCACCGCCGGCACGATGACCTCGACAACCGGCACTCCCCGCTCCTTCGAGAATCGCTCGCGAGCGTCCCGCAGAACCGCCGCGGACGCCGTATTGCAGGCAATTACTAGGAGTTTCACTCCATCATCGACTAGTTGATCCATGATCCCGAGGGCGTGGCGCCGCACGTCCGCGATGGGCAAAGGGCCGTACGGCCCATGCAAGGTGTCGCCCACGTAGTGGATCGACTCGTGCGGCATCTGGGCCATCATCGCGCGCGCAACGGTGAGGCCGCCTACGCCAGAATCGAACACGCCAATAGGTGCGGTGTTCTTCAGCGCCGCGTCATGTGGTGCCTCAGCCATCTGTCTCCTCGTCGGTTCTCGCGACGAACTCCACGAGCGATTCCTGCAGCCACGTAAGCGCCTGGTACAGCATGCCGAGCCACACGCGCTCGTGATCGACAGGCAACGCGCTGTCATCGTCGCCCTCGAGCGCGCTCGCCGCGAGGTCGATCTCGTGATGAAGCCGATTCGCGTCGTCATCTGTCACCAGTCCAAGCCGCGAGGCCAAGACCAGCCGTATGTCCGTGAGCGCTGCCGCGGTCGCGAGCGCCTCGTCGGCAGGAACCACCCATTCGTCGCTGCCGGCGCCGTCGCTGTCGCTGTCGCTGTCACGACTGTACGTGTCGCGGCTGAGCTGATCCCAGATGCGGCGCAAGCGACGCGTCTTGATCGCCCGCAACTCGCCATCGGTGAGGCGCCGGAACTCGTCGGCCACCTCGCGCTCCGTTGGAGCCGCGTTGGGCAGCAATCGCAAGATCGCGGGATCACTCGGCTCACGAATGGACTCCTCGAGGCCCCGCAGAAATTCGAAGGGGTCATCGACGTCCGTCGCTGGAGCGGGATCCGAGTACGCCTCGCCAAAGGCGTCGGCGCCAAGCAACAGGGCGACATCTGCGACGATCCTCGCCACGACGAGGCGCTCCTCGTCGTCCAAGACCGCAACGGCGTCGCCGCCCCGCGCAACGAAGCCTCTCATTCGCCGCTCCGTTGCAACGTCGCCCACAGCCCGTACGCGTGCATTGCCTGCACGTCGGCTTCCATCTTCTCTCGCGGACCCGAACTCAGCACCGACCGGCCGTGTTCGTGCACCTCACGCATGCGCGCCTCGGCGACCGCTCGGGAGAGAGCGAAGTAAGTCTGGAAGATGTGGGTGACATAACTCATCAAGTTCACGGGATCGTTCCAGACGATCGTGACCCACACATCATCGACTCGCGTCGCAAGGTTGCCCTCGCGTTGGGTCTCGCGCTGCGTGTCCACGGCAACAGCCTACGAGCGCCAGGGCACGGAGCTGGCCCTACTCGCCGTCGTCCTCCGGACCAAAGCGACCGTCGATGATCTCCTTGCACGCTGGGCACACGGGAAACTTCTTGGGATCGCGGCCCGGCGTCCACACCTTGCCACACAGTGCAATCACGGGATCGCCGGTCATCGCGGACTCAAGGATCTTCTCCTTGCGCACATAATGCGAGAAGCGATCGCGGTCGCCAGGCTCCGTAAGTTCACGGACCTCTGTGCGCTCGATCGTCGCGGTTCCGCCGTGTTCTAGTGGCTGGTGCTGCGGCTGTTGCTGTGGCTGTGGGGAGTCTGGTGTGACGCTCATCCGGCAATCGTAACCCGGTCTTAACGGACGGCGGCGAGCAGTTTTCCCGCTCGCGCGTCGTACAAGCGCCCAGCAACGACGAGGCCGTAGAGGTACGCGGACACGCCAATCCCAATTCCACCGATGGTCGCCACGATCCCCCACCGCGCGTCCACGACGACGGCCAAAATGCACGGCACGATGACGAGCGGCATCAGCACGAGGGTGGCCGCTGACGACGCGAGTTGCCCAACGAGCCCCGCGCCAACCGAGCCCACCTCTGCCCCAAACGGATTTTCCCCAGGTGCTGGCGTGCGATACGGCAAGAGCACAGACGTGATCGCGCCCACCCCGAGCGATGCGCCAAGAGCACCAACTGCGGTCCCCACCATCGCAGGTGCGAGTTCCCAGTGCCCTGTCCACCCCGTGACCACGAGCGCCGCCACCACCACGAGCGGCAACGCCCACACCACTACCCCTGCGAAACGCCCGCGCATCACCGCACCACCCCGCGTGCCAGCGACGATGTCCATCCACAGCGCGGATGAGTCGTAGGCAACGTCGTTGTGCCGGCCCCACCCGATCGACGTGGCGAGGACGAACGGCGCTGCGAGCGCCCACCGCGGATCGAGGTCGAATGCGGGTATCACGACGGCGACGAAGAGCGCGGGCAACAGGATCACCGCGGTGAGGCCGCTGATATACCGCGGGTCCCCGCGCCAAGCTCGCCCAATCCGTGCGAACACGGCCCCTGCGGGCCCTACGCGATCGCTTGCGGAGAGGAACGGGACGCCCGTGCCTGCGGTCACCACGGCGTCGGGCCTAGAACGCAGCCCGGCACTGCGATAGATGGGGGTGACGAGCGCT
Source organism: uncultured Actinomycetota bacterium (assembly GCA_963757685.1). Taxonomy (GTDB): domain Bacteria; phylum Actinomycetota; class Actinomycetes; order Actinomycetales; family Demequinaceae; genus Demequina. The sequence goes on from CAVWSW010000010.1 coordinate 162,670, forward strand.
TCTGCAATCGTGGCGCGCCACGCGACGAGCAACACAACGGTCCACGTCACGCCCAAGCCAAGGCGCCACCACGCCAACGCCCAATCACCGTTCGCCGCCGCCTCTGGTGCTGTGAGGGCAGAGACGAGCGGCGTGCGTGCCAACGAGTTGACCAGGGTGTCAAAGTCGGTCTCAAAGAGCGCTTCGAGACCGCGGTGAAGGGCGCTCCATGCGAGGAACGCGAACCCTATGAGGCCAAGGATGGTTGCGGCAAAGCCAAAGGCGCGTGCGCGACGGTTCGCGAAAACCCGCGCAGCCCATGACGAACACACTTTGGCGAGCGCAACGTAACTCACGGTCTGGACCACCGCGCCTACAAGGCCGAGCGTGCCTATCGCGGGACCTTCTGCGAACCAGCTTGAGCACAGCGTGAGCCACATGAACGCAAAGAAGATCGCTGGCAGTGAGATGAGCGACGCGACCACAAGCCCGGGCATAATCCGCGAGACGTTGACGCCGAACGCCGCGAAGCGGCGAGGGTCCAGGGTGTCGTCGCCGCCCGCGACGAGCACGGGCACGAGCGCCCAGCCGATTGCCATCGCGGCGCCGAGGCTCGCCAGCGCGGCCGTGCGCGTATCGACTTGCGCGCCGTACAGCGAATCGCGCGCCCACAGCACCCCAGGAACAAGCGTCAACAGCCAAATGAAGCCTGCAACGAGCACAAGCATGCGCCACCACTCGCGCGTGAGCAGGTGACGAGTGGACCGCAGGCGCAGACCTACAACGGCCGCAACCACGTCAAGTCCCTGTGTACGCGCTCGTTGCCCACGAGCTCCACAAACCGCTGTTCGAGTTCGCTACCGGCCCTGACGTCGTCGATCTCGCCCGCGGCCAAGATGCGCCCTGCTCCCACCACGGCGACGTGCGTGCACAGGCGCTCTACCAGCGCCATCACGTGGGAAGACATCACAACGGTGCCACCGCCCGCGACGAAGTCAATGAGGATCCGTCTGATGGCTGTGGCGCTCATGGGGTCCACTGCCTCGAACGGCTCGTCGAGCACGAGCACCCGTGGGGCATGCACAAGCGCACACGCGAGCGCGATCTTCTTGGCCATGCCCGCGGAGTAGTCCATGACGAGCGTGCCTTGCGCGCTATCGAGGTCGAGCGCGGCCACAAGGTCGTCCCTGCGCGGCACTATCACCTCTGGCGCAAGCCCCCGCAGGCGCCCGGCGTAGGAGATCAACTCTCCCCCTGTGAGCCTGTCGAACGTGCGTAGCCCGTCAGGCAAGACGCCGAGCAAAGGCTTGGCAACGTCGGGCTTGGCCCACAGGTCGATGCCGCAAATGTGGACGGTGCCCGCATCCGGCCGCAAGAGCCCCGTCGCCATGGATAGCGTGGTGGTCTTGCCCGCGCCGTTGGGGCCAACCACCCCGTAGAACGAGCCGACCGGGATGTCGAGATCGATCGCATCCGCAGCGCGCAGCGTCCCATAGACCTTGGTCAGTCCGCGCAACGACATTGCCTGGACGACGGCAGTCGCGGCAGGCTGCGTCGTGGCGGCTTCCGTCATTTCGACAGCGTAACCCTGCGCCTCACGCCGATCGTGCCCCTACGCGGGGAAGAGATCGTTGATCGCGGCGACCTGGTCTGCGCGCAGATTCACCTCGCCTGCGGCCGCGTTCGCGGTCACCTGCTCCGGCCGAGTCGCGCCCGCAATGACCGACGCTATGGCCGGGTTGTCGAGGAACCAACCAAAGGTAGCGCCAAGCATCGTGAGGCCCCATTGATCGCACAGTGCCTGGTAAGCCTCCATGGTCTCCCAGTTGGCGTTGTCCGCGATGTGTGGCCGAGTCTCGGTAATGCGCGTGCCAGCTGGGCGATCGTTGCGAGTGAACTTGCCCGTGAGGAGACCGTTCTCAAGGGGGAAGAAGGGGAGGAACCCTTGACCGCCTTGAATCGCCGCGTCAAGGCGACCGTCCGTCTCCGCATCCCGGACGTTGAGGCTCAGCTGATCCTGGCTCGTGGCGAAGCGAGGCACGCCTAGCGAATCGGCAGTGACATTGGCGGCGATGACCTGCTCGGCCGTGAACTGTGAGTGCCCGTAGGCGCGAATCGCGCCATCATCAACGAGCTCCGCGAGCGCCGCGAGCGTCACCTCGATGGGGGTAGCTGCGTCTGGCGTGTGCAGTTGATAGAGGTCGATGGTGTCGATTCCCAGCCGCTCTTGCGATGCCTCGACGGCCGCGCGCACGTACGCACGCGAACCCTTCGCGCCGAGCGCATCGAGCGGCGTTTCGACGGCAAAGTGGCCAAACTTGGTAGCGATGATCGCCTCGTCGCGCCGGCCCTCAAGCGCCTTGCCGAGCAAGGTCTCGCTCAGTCCCCACTCGCCGCCGTAGATGTCTGCGATGTCAAAGAACGTGACCCCGGCGTCAAGCGCCGCGTGCACAACGGCCGCCGTGCCGTCGGGGGACTGCGTGGCGGTCCCCTCTCTGCCGAAGTTATTGCAACCAAGCCCAACCGCCGAAACCGCGAAGGGTGCGAACTGAAGTGTGCGAAATTCCATACCACCAAACCTACGTGACACGCGACTAACGGGTGACAACTAACCTACGGTCGCGTAGGGTTAGCACATCCTCCCCACGAGCGACCGTTCGCCCTTGACTGGGAAGTCGCTTTCATCACGTCCCCCAAAATCGAGAGGCGCCTCACTCGTGACGTCGAAGAGTTTCATCGCACCTGCGTTCCCCGTGAACCACATCACCCGTTCGTTCACCGAGATTGCCGCGACCGTTCGCGACGCGGGCCTGCTGAAGCGCAGCTACGTGTTCTATGGGGTCTTCGTGTCCACGCTTGTGCTCGCGCTCGGAGGCGTAATCGCGGGCATGGTGCTACTCGGCGACTCGTGGTTCCAGCTGCTCATGGCCGTCGCGCTCGGCATTGTGCTGACGCAGTTCGCGTTCCTTGGCCACGAGGCGGCACACCGCGCAATCTTCAAGTCCGGCGACGCCAACGACAACTTTGGCAAGTTCATCAGCTCGTTTGTGGTTGGCATGAGCTACTTCTGGTGGATGAACAAGCACTCGCGTCACCACGCGAACCCCAACACGGTTGGCAAGGACCCGGACATCATGCCGGACACCATCATGTTTCTTCAGGACGATGCCGCGCAGACCAAAGGGTTCCTCCGTCAGTTCGTGATGCGCCAGGGTTGGCTGTTCTTCCCGATTCTCACCCTCGAAGGATTTAACCTGCACCGCACGGCGATCGTCACCCTCGTCAAGAGCGGCTCTGTTCGTCAGCGCTGGATTGAACTCACCGGGATCGTGATGCACTTCGTCGTCTACTTGGTGCCGCTGTTTCTCTTCCTGCCGGTCGGTCTCGCGTTCGCGTTCCTCGGCGTGCAGATGGCAGTCTTCGGCGTGTACATGGGGGCCTCGTTCGCACCAAACCACAAGGGCATGATGCTCATCCCAAGCGACGTCAAGGTGGACTTCTTGTCCAAGCAGGTGCTCACGAGCCGCAACATCCGCGGCGGCTGGTTCATGACCATCCTCCTTGGCGGACTCAACTTCCAGACCGAACATCACCTGTTCCCCAACATGGCGCGCCCGCACCTGTTCCGCACGCGCGACATTGTCCGCGAGCACTGCGCCGACATCGATCTCCCCTACACCGAGACCGGCCTGTTCGAGTCATACGGCATCGTGGTGCGCTACCTCAACGAGGTTGGCCTTTCCGCTCGCGACCCGTTCGACTGCCCAGAGCGCGTGGCGATGGGGCGCTAGCCGCCCCCTTGCTTGATCGGTCTACAGCTCGACCTTCGCTATATACGGCGACGTCATAGCCCGTACGAGCGCTCCGTAACCAAGGCTGAACGCCACTTCGTCGCCAACGCGCGACCCATGATCACCGATGTCGAGCACGAGGTGATCGCTGCTCATGCCTAGTACGGACATTCCGCCAGGCGGCGAGAGCCCCTCGATGTCGACGTCTTGACGGCCAAGCGCGACGATGGCTTGCCTACGCATGCCCGGCTCAGCGCTCCCGCCGCGGCCTCGCGCAGGCGGTTCTCCATACGCGGATTGCGCTCGGGTGCCCCACGGGCTCCAGGGCTTGTCTGCAACCTCGATGATCTCGCCAAGCAACGTGAAGGCATCCGTGTGTAAGCCGGATATTGGCGTGCGGCCCAAAGGCTCGGTGCCAAGCAGGATCGACTCGCCAAGCCGTAACTCGTTGGTGCGGCCGGGGTGTTTGGTCGTCAGCGCCCACTCGAGCGAAGCTGAGTTTCCCCCTGAGACGATCTCGAGCGTTGTCTTGTGCCGTGCTTCTGTTCGCTCAACCAACTCGTGGAGAACCCCCATGTTCGTGTCGTCTGGCACCACACCGTTTTGACACGCGAGGTTTGCGCCAAGGCCCAGGAGTCGCAACGACCGCGACCGGAGAACGGGACCCACCGCCGCGTCTACGTCGTCCACCGCGATGCCCTCCCTGAGGTCGCCGAGTTCGACCATGAGCACGATGCCGTGACGCAGACCAGCGTCGGCGGCGGCAGCGTCGAGCGCCGCGACCACGGCATGCTCGCTGTTGAGGCTCGCGTGCGCGACTGCCACCGCTTCTCGCGCCCTGCTGATCATCGGCGAGCGGATCAACGTGCGCTGCGCGGCGCCTGGGAGCGCCGAGAGTCGCGCGAGGTTCTCGAGCCGCGAGTCCCCTAGCCCCACGGCACCGCCGCGCAGCATTGCCGCACCAACTCCGGGTGACCCGAGCGCGGCCTTTGTGATGCCCATAACCCGGATCCCCCGCAGAGCCAGCCGGTCTACGAGCACGCGGCTATTGTGCTCGATCTTTCCGAGCGAGATCTCAATCCGCGGCGCGTTCACCCAAGCAGCGTTGAACGGGAAGCCGCGAGCGCCGCGAGCTCCGGCATCGCTTGCAGCACCATGTCGACGAGTTCCTGACCAGGTCGCGTGAGCGGGTCGGTGACCGGCAGCCCAAGTTGCGCGGCGTGTAGCGCGATGGATTCAGCGAGCTCAAGCTCGGTCATTTCCTCGTGATTGATCGTCACGCCGATCACCCGCGTGTCTGCGAAAGCTTCAATCAAGGCGATCTCGCTCGCGGCGGTGGGCATGGGCATCATCGGGAAGTCGCCAAGCACCTTGCGCTTTGGAGCGTGCTGGACGATCACAGCTTCAGGGCGGCTACCTCGCAAGATGTGGCCCGACGTCAGGTATGCGGGGTGACTGAGCGCACCTTGACCCTCCACGACGATGACGTCGGGATCTTCGCCCTCAAATGCGGCCACCACCTGGTGCTCGACCTCGCCGGAGCAGAACTGTGGGACCAAGGCGTCGAGCGCAACGCCGTACTTGCCCCCTTGGATCAGCGTGGTCTGACCAGTGCCGACCATCACGGCATTGATGCCAACGGCAGTGAGCGCTTGCACCAACAAGGTCGCAGTTGTGCGCTTCCCGATGGCGCCGTCGGTCCCCAGCACCGCGATCCGTGGGCACGTCACATCGAAGATGCGGCCCGAAAAGAGATGCAGGTCGCGCTTGTCTTTTGGCCGGCGCACGTCCGTGATCGTCACGCCTGCGAACAGCGCGGCTGCCACGAACTCGGCGTCGTCATTGAGGAACTCGTGGAGGCCGTTGATGATGTGCATGCCACGGGCAATGCCATCGAGCAGGACGATGCGCTGCGTTGCCGAGAGCAGGCCGTCAGCTGGGGCGAGTCCGCAAATGAGATAGTCCGGCACGGCGTGAGCGCGAGCGATGGCCTGGGCCAGGTTCGCGACCACGGGGATGCCGTTGGGGATCCCGTCGAGTACGGCGCCCGCGTCCAAACCTGCGTGCTTGCTGTCGATGACACTGAGGATCGAGTACTTCTCCGAGTGGCGCACCAGACCGTTGCCCGTCTTGCCATCTTGCTCACCGAACTGCGCCTCGCAGTAGACCACGGCGCTAGAGCCAACCGGCAGCGAGATGGCAGCCGCGGGCGTGGTCTCTACCAGCGCGAAAGGCGCGGAGGTATGCGGGAAATTATCTACGTGCGCGGGCATACAAGTCCTCTGAGAAGGCCCAGAGGAGGCGACGGGATCGTGGCCGGGCACTGTGTGCCCAACGGTCAACGAGTGGTCTGCCCTGAGTGCCGGCACAACGCCGGACGTGTCCACCATAACCCGCGCGGGCAAAGAACCTCGCAATTGCGCCTCGCACGCAGCACCCCCATGACATGACGAAGCCCCGAGGTTAGTCCAGCCCTCGGGGCTCCGTACAGTCAGGGATGATTCCGTGAAAAGTGGAGATGGCGGGAATCGAACCCGCGTCCGCATGTCCAAACCCAGGTATTCTCCGGGCGCAGCCTGATTGCTATTTCTCGGCCCCTCACCAACACCAGGCAAGCCGGTGAGATGGGCTCAGTCAACTAAGAGTCCCGAGCGCCCCGTTGACGAAGGCGATCAGCAAGTTCCCTAGATGACGCCAGGATCCAGGACGGGAACACGCCTGGGCTGACGGACTTCATGGCGCTCGCTTAAGCAGCGAGGGCGAAGTCGGTGCGCTTAGATTCGGCACCTATTGGTTTGCTGGGATCGTTTACGAGATAACCCAACATCCTCGGCCCGCTTCCCCTGAGAAGTAAACACACGTCGAAACCGATCATCCCCTGTGTAGTTATGACACCAGTCTACCCGCGCCCGCCGAGCATGTCACCAGTCAGGTCTGTCACCAGCCTCCGCCGCCTCCGCCGCCTCCCCCACCGCCGGAGAACCCGCCGCCTCCCCCACCACCGAAGCCCGAGCTTCCACTTGAGCCCGGCGTCGGTGCCGAGACGGCAGCCGCTGCGAGCGAAGAGAACTGCGAGATCGTCCCGGTAAACCCGTTGCTGAGCGCCCAGAACGAGCCCATCGTGTAACCAGTCATCCAGTTGGGCTCAGCGACCTTGTAGCCCTGTGCAGCGAGATCCTGGAACTTCTTTGTCCATTGCTCCGCGATGCCGAACGCAATCGCATAGGGCAAGAACTTGGAGAACGTGTCTTGCCCCTCCTCGAACTTCAACTGATTCGCGTCGGCCGTGCGCAGGAACAGCTCGAATCCCTTGGACTCCGCGAGCACGCGCGATCCTTCTGCTTGGCGCACCGGAGCCGCCTTGGTCGTGAACAGCAAAACCGCGCCAATCAGGATGAGCGGCACGGTGAGCAGCACTGAGCCGCCGATGCTCGCCACGCCGAACGACGCGCGCAACGCCCACGACCAGAAGCAACACGCCAAGCGCTCCCCAGCCCATGCGCGTCGAGGAGGGGTTGCGTCGGTACCAGCCCATCGCCACGACGTCCGAATACATCTGCACGGTCACTTCGCGCGAGCGTCGTCGAGAACGTCGTCTTGAGTTCGGACAACAGCACCTCGTTGCGTCCCTCGAAGATCCCGTCGAACAAGATGCCTTCGTACTTGAGCATCGTGTCATCGGAGTTCTTGAGCTTGACGAGCCGGTAGTCGCCCGCCCCCATGTTGTCCACGCGCAAGTAGCCGCGCACGGCGAGATCCACCATGGTTGCCGTCACGTCGCGCGTATCGGCGCTTCTCGTCCCACAGCGTCCCTACCAGGCCGGGGCTGCACTCCCTTCGGCGGGTCAAAGCGCACCGCCACCGGTGGCGCCTTGCGCATTGCACGCGTGCCACGCGCCGTCGACCGCAGTTGGCGCGAGGCCCGGCGTGAGGCCAACGTAGTACTCGTCGCGCGTGGCCTTGGCGAGCGCTCGCCACAGCAACAGCGCCGCCAGCAAGCAGGATCACCAGGCCGGGAATCGCCCATAGCCCAGTCGAGCCGGAACGCCCGCGCCGTGTCATTCGCGATCTCCAGCTGAGGCGTCGCCTCGAAGCTGCCGGATGGGTACAGAGTGTTGACCGTCATGGGCTGGCCGGGCGACAACGTGCCGTGCGTGAACGTGGCGCGCGCGCCGTCGAGCGCCGACGAGTCACACGCCGCGGCAACTCCGGTCGCCCCCGCAAAGCACTGCGCCGCGAGAGCGTCCACGGGGCTCGTGACAGTGACGGTGACATTGGAAATGGGGATGTCCCAGGCGTCGCCGATCGCGTTCCAGTAGAACTCGTCCGCGTCGATCGCGCGTGGATTCGCCCGGCACCACGGCGTCGGTCACCGCGTTCATCACGTGGTGCACCGTGTACGTGAGCACGTACGTCTGCTTGCCGCTGATGTTGCCCTGATTTTCGTCGCCAATGCGCACAACTAGCCAGTAGTCGCCGTCCTCGAGGTACACGTTTGCCGGCGCGCCCGTGCTGCTCGACGCCGTGATGTCCGTGTAGTCGTACACGCGGTTGTAGGTGTCGTCATAGCCCTGATGCGTGGGGAACGTGAAGTACGGACCGTGGCCTGGGTCGTCGCCAAAATCAAAGTCGAAGTCGACGGTCACCTTCGCCGAGCCGTCGGGCTGGAGGTCGTAGGTTTCGTTCCACCGGGTGATCTGGTTGCCCGTCCAGTTCGGTACTCGTTTGCGTGCCCGACGCCATGGCGGCGGAGGGGGCGAACGTCGCCACAGCGGTGAGCAAGGCGGCAAGAATCCATCTCATGCCCCCATCATGCCGGGCTTAGCGCGCGTCGGTGCGTCAGCGCTGGACGCCCAAAGCGCGCGCCGACTCGCGGATGTCTTGCTTTTCCTTGAGGCTCTGCCGCTTGTCGTACAGCTTCTTGCCTCGCGCGAGCGCGATCTCGATCTTGGCGCGGCCGTCGACGAAGTAGACGCGCAGCGGCACGATCGTGTGGCCCTTCTCGCGCGTGGCGATGATGAGCTCGTCGATCTCGTGCCCGTGCAGCAAGCAGCTTGCGCTTGCGGCGAGGCGCGTGATTGGTCCACGTGCCCTGCGGTGTACTCGGGGATGTGGACGTTCTCGAGCCACGCCTCGCCGCGATCGATCGCGATGTAGCCGTCGGCGATGCTTGCGCGACCCATGCGCAGCGCCTTGACCTCGGTGCCCGTCAGGACCATGCCGGCCTCGAATGTGGCGTCGATGAAGTAGTCGTGGCGCGCAGAGCGGTTGGTCGCCACGACCTTGAGAGACTCCTTGACCATGACTCACCTCCTCTATCCGTGCGCAGGGCCGAATGAGAAGTGTAGTCCCCTGCCAGATGGCGGCATCGAGCTTACGGAATGGGTCCAAGGATCGACATGGGGTCAACGGTGTGCCCGTTGACGTAGACCTCGAAGTGCAAGTGGCATGAAGTCGAGTCGCCCGTTGTGCCTGCGTAGCCAACGAGTTGCCCGCGCGCAACGTATTGGCCCGACTTCACGGCGAACTTCGACAGGTGGTTGTAGCTCGTCATGAGCGAGTTGCCCTTGACGTAACCGTGGTCGACAAGCACCTCGTTGCCAAGGCCGGACAAGTACTTCGCCCACACCACGCGACCCTCGGCCGCGGCGTAGATCTTGGTGCCGCAATACGCGCGGAAGTCGGTGCCCGCGTGCAGTCGCCAATAGTGGAAGATCGGGTGGAAGCGCATCCCGTAGCTGCTCGTGATGTACGGCACAGTGGTGGGGAAGCTCAAGAAGCCGACGCCGAGCGGCGTGGGGTTGCCGTGGTTCTCGGACTCGAGCTTCTTCCTGACCAGCTCCAGGATCGTGTCGCGAACCTTGTCTTGCTCTGCTTCTCGAGCTGCCTTCTGCTTTGCGAGGGCGTCGGCACGTTGCGCCGCGAGTGTCACCTTGAGTGCGGACAGCTGGGCGAGCGCAGTGTCGACCTGTTCCTTCTTCTGCTTCGCAACCTTCTGTGCCTCGTCCGCTTCCTTGAGCAGAGCGTCGGCCTGATCCTTGAGGTCGTTGATGTAGTCGCGCACCGCGTCTTGGCGCGCGCCACGGTTGCGGTTGGTCGCCGCGATGTCCTCGATCTCGTCGAGCGCATTGGTCTGCACGCGAGCGGCCGAGTGTTGCGCTGCGAACTTCTGCACAAAGTCGCTCGACGACTCGGCGCCAAAGACGATCGCGAGCGAATCGGACGTGCCCTCGCCCATGTACTGCTCGCGAGCCAGGGCGCCAAGCGTGATCTTGAGTTCCTCGATGCGATCGTTGTCGGCCGCGATCTGCGCGGTGATGTCCTCGTCTTGCGCGATCGCCGCCGTGAGCTTGTCCGCGACGATCTGCTGCTGAACCACCGCGGCGTTGTAGCGCTCGGTCGCGTCCTTCGAGTTCCTTCTGGAGCGTGGGCAGCGAGGCTTCGAGCGTGGTGATTTGCGCATTGGTGCGTGACGAGCGCCGCGTCGGTGTCCTCGAGATCGCTCTCAAGGCCATCGAGCTGGTCCTTGACCTGTTTTGCCTTCTTGTTGGCCTTGGCGATCTGCGTCGTCGTAGTTCGAGTCGTTGTGAATGCCCGTTGGTGCTTCCGCAGCAATGGCCGCGCTGACCACCCACCCAGAGCACACGGCAACGGCAAGGAGCGCCGCAATGGCGGCGTAGAAGCGGTTCCGAAGCGTCATGCGCGCGTGTACTTTCCAAGCGTGACAACCGAGGCGGCGGCTGCGAGCGCCACGGCGATGGCGATCAAGTAGGGCGCCACCGTCAGGACGTCGGCCTCGTTGACGTAGGCAACCCACGAAACCGAGGACTTGAGCCAATCGCCAACGACGTAGCGCACGGAGGCGTAGAGCGCGCCAACGGCGAGGAGCGCGCCAAGGGTCGCGGCCACGGCTCCTTCGAGCAGGAACGGCGCCTGGATCAGCGTGCGCGAGGAGCCAACCATGCGCATGATGGTGGTCTCGCGCCGCCTACTCATGGCGCTGAGGCGAATCGTGGTGGTGATGAGCAACCCTGCAGCAAGCAGCATGATGCCGGCGAGAGCCGCGGCTACCAGGGTCGCCGCGTTGAGGAAGGCGAATAGCTGGGAGAAGATCTCGCGCTGATCCTGCACCACGTCCACGCCCGGCATTCCTGCCACAGCGTCGGACACCACTTGGAACTGCTCCGGGTCGTTGAGCTTGACGCGGAAGCTTGGTTGCATCTGGTCCGCGGTAAGCAGGCCAGCGATGTCTTGATTGTCTTGGCGCTTGTAGTTCTCGAACGCCTCTTCCTTGGACTCGAAGTAGACCTTCTTGACGAGGTCAGAGACAGGGCCCTCTTCGAGCACCTTGCGGATCTGCTCTTGCTGATCCGCGGTCACGGCGCCAGACGGCGCACTGCGTTGAGCGCGCGTTCTTTGGGCAGAGGAAGACCGACACCTCGACCTTGCCGTACCAGTCGTTCTTGAGGTCGCCAAGCTGCAATTGGATGAGCGCGGCTGCGCCGACGAAGGTGAGCGACACAAAGGTCACGAGCACCACGGACAGCGCCATCGTCGAGTTGCGGCGCAGGCCGTTCATCACCTCGGAGAAGATGAAGCGCAATCTCATACGCGCTCCATCCCATAGACGCCGCGGTCTTGGTCGCGAACAACCTGGCCGCCGCTGAGCTCGATGACGCGCTTGCGCATCTGGTCAACGATCTCGTCGTCGTGGGTGGCCATGAGCACCGTGGTGCCGGTGCGATTGATCCTGTCAAGCAAGCGCATGATGCCAACTGACGTGCCGGGGTCGAGGTTTCCGGTTGGCTCGTCGCACAGCAGGATCGGCGGGTGATTGACGAACGCGCGCGCGATGGCCACGCGCTGCTGCTCGCCGCCCGACAGCTCATGAGGCAGGCGCTTTTCCTTGCCCGCAAGGCCAACGAGCTCAAGCATCTCGGGAACCGAGGACTCGATCACGTGCTTCTTCTTGCCGATCACCTGCAGCGCGAACGCGACATTCTGGTACACCGTCTTATTCGGCAACAAGCGGAAATCCTGGAACACCGCGCCTATTTCGCGGCGCAACTGCGGCACGCGCCAGCTGGACAAGCGGTTGAGGTGTCGCCCAGCGACGTAGACGTCGCCGTCGGTGGGCCGTTCCTCGCGCAAGATGAGCTTCAAGAACGTCGACTTACCAGAGCCGGAGGAGCCAACGAGGAAGACGAAGTCGCCGCGCTCAACCTCTACCGAGACGTCGTCAAGTGCAGGCTTCGCGCCGCGCGCGTAAACCTTGGATACGTTATCGAATCTGATCATGGGTTTGCAGGGCACGAGGGGACGGACTCGTGTCCCGTCTAGAGAAACACGGCCCGACGCTGGGTCAAGGTAGGCGCGCCGCCCCCATCGGTGTGCGTGTCGTCACACTCACGAGACAAACAAGGGTCCGAGTGACACGAGTGACGGACGGGGAGAACTAAGCGGCGAACTTTGTCACACCTGTCACTTGCGCACCAAGCACCCTTGGAAGTCAAAGACGTGCGCGGGTGGGGCGTGTCGGCTTGGTCCGGCTACTTGTCGGCTGAGCGGCGCCAGCGAATCCCGGCGTCGATGAAGCCGTCGATGTCGCCGTCAAATACCTTGTCGGTCTGGCTCGTCTCGTGCTCAGTGCGCAGGTCCTTCACCATTTGATACGGGTGCAGCACGTACGAGCGCATCTGGTCGCCCCACGACGCCTTGATGTCACCCGCGAGTTCCTTCTTCTGCGCCGCCTCTTGTTCCTTCTTGAGGAGCAGCAAGCGAGACTGCAGCACGCGCATGGCGGCCGCACGGTTCTGGATCTGGCTCTTCTCGTCTTGCATCGACACCACGGTGCCCGTTGGCAGGTGAGTGAGGCGCACCGCGGAGTCGGTGGTGTTCACGGACTGGCCGCCGGGTCCGGAGGAGCGGAACACGTCCACCTTGATATCCGACTCAGGAATCTCGATGTGGTCGGTGCCTGCAATGAGCGGGATGACCTCGACCGCCGCGAAGCTGGTTTGGCGGCGCCCCTGGTTGTCGAACGGGCTGATGCGCACCAACCGGTGGGTGCCAGCCTCAACCGAGAGCGTGCCGAACGCGTAGGGCGCGTTGATCTCGAACGTCGCGGACTTGAGCCCCGCCTCCTCGGCGTACGAGGTATCGAGCACCTTGGCGTCGTACCCGTGGCGCTCCGCCCAGCGCAAGTACATGCGCAGCAGCATCGCCGCGAAGTCCGCCGCGTCTACGCCGCCCGCGCCGGAGCGAATGGTGACCACGGCATTGCGCTCGTCCCACTCGCCCGTCATGAGCGTGCGAATCTCCATCGCGGCGAGGTCATTGCGCAAGGCCGCGAGGTCGGCCTCCGCCTCCGCGAGGGTGTCCGCGTCGTCCATTTCCACAGCCATCGAGACCAGCACTTCAAGGTCGTCGATGCGGCTAGCAAAGCTGTCGAGCCGTTCGAGTTCCGAGTTCGCGACGCTCAGCGCGCTCGTGACCGCCTGCGCGTTCTCTTGGTCGTCCCACAGGTTGGGGACCGACGCACGTGCCTCAAGGTCCACTACCCGAGCTTTGATGGCATCCGGGTCGCTGACGGCTTCAATCTGCTCAAAGGTCGAGCGGAGAGCCGCAAGTTCGGCGGGAAAGTCGGTAGCCACAACAGGCAACTCTACCGGCGGCTCGCGCCGTCAGTTTGGCAACCCTAGGCTGGGCAACGTGACCGAAGAACCTCACCGCGGCCCGTCGGTCCGCACGCTCGTCGGACAGGTGGCGCCTGCAATCGTCATCGGCCTGCTTGCTGGCCTTCTCATGGCGGCCGTGAACTGGATCGCCCGGGAGCTACAAGACGCGCTGTGGGCTTCATTGCCCGACGCGCTCGGAGTCGCGTCCGACGGCGCCTTTTGGATCATGGCGGTGCTGACGGCGACGGGTGTAGCGGTGGGCGTCACGGTGTGGCTTTTGCCAGGGCACGGCGGCACAGATCCCGCGACAACGGAACTCGTTGCCGCGCCGCTCAAGCTCTACGCGCTGCCCGGTGTCGCGATCGCTCTCATTCTTGGACTCGCTGGCGGCGTCAGCCTCGGCCCTGAAAACCCCATCATCGCCATCGCCGTTGGTCTATCCGTGTGGATGGCGGCCAAGTGGGCTCCCAAGACGCCCGCGCAATCGATCGTCATTGTCGCCACAGCAGGCATCCTGGGCGCGATGTTCGGCTCCCCCGTTGCAGCGGCCCTCCTGCTCACTGAAATGCTCGCGGAGTTCCGGGCGCCAGGAGCTATGTGGGACAAGCTCTTCGCGCCGCTCATTGCGGCCGCCACTGGCTCGATCGTGACAATCCTCATTGGCGAGGGCATGCCACTGCCCTCATTCCCCGCGTACTCACAGGGCCACGCAATTGACTTGCTCTCCGCGCTCGTCATCGCGTCCGTTGCCGCGGCGCTCGGAGTACTCACCGCGATGGCCCTACCTCCGATGCACCGATTGCTCCACTCCCTGCGGCACCCGGTGGTGTACCTAGGTGTGGGCGGTCTGTTACTCGGAGTGCTTGGCGTGATCGGAGGCCCCGTGACGCTCTTCAAGGGCGCTGACCAGTCCGTCCAACTGGCGCAAGACGCCCCCACCATGAGCATCGGACAGCTGGGTTTGGTGACGATCGTCAAAGTCGCCGCGTTGCTCATCGCGGCTGCGGCGAGTTTCCGCGGCGGGCGCATCTTCCCGTCGATGTTCATCGGTGTTGCGCTTGGACTCTTCATCAATGCACTGATCCCTGGCATCCCCGTGACGCTCGCCGTGGCGTGCGCGGTGCTTGGCTTTGTGCTCGCGGTGAGCCGCAGTGGCTGGCTCGCTCTCTTCATTGCGGCGGCCGTCGCGGGCTCGGTGACCGTGCTCGGCATCCTCTGCCTCGCGGTCTTGCCCGCATGGCTGATCGTGACGCGGGCTCCCGCGATGATCGTGCGCGAGCGACGCGGCGGTTGCCACATGAGCGAAGATGGCTGGCGCGCCTTTCTCGCGGCCGACGGCCTCGAAGACTGGGCCGTTTTGCACGGCGGCGCCGCCGCCGTCTTTCGTGTCGCGTCGCTTGGAGACGCCGCCCGCTTGGCCGACGCCGTGGCCAAGGTTCCGAGGCTAGCCGGGACTGGTGTGGTCCTGACGATTGGCGACAACAACCTGGGAGTGCGCCTCACCCGGGACCTGTGGCTGCTCGAGCCTGTGCACATCGAACTCGCACGCGCGGTCTCCGAGGTGGCGAAAGCCCACGGGGCCGCCGCCGACCTCACCGCGGTACAGGAGATCCAGTTCGCGATCGCGGCGAAGCCGGACGACGCCGATCTAGCGTTCTGGCGCGCGGTTCTCGGCTACGACCCCGCATCCGATGACAACGGTGTGGACCCGCTTGGGCACTCGTCAACCGTGTGGATGCAGGAGTTGGACAAGGACCGTCCCCTACGTCACGCGATGCACATCGACGTGTCGGTGCCGCGTTCCGTGGCCGAGGCGCGAGTCGCGAGCGCCCTCGCCGCGGGTGGCCGCATCGTCGAGGACAAAGAGGCTCCCGGAGCCTGGATCCTCTCCGACAGGGCGGGCAATCGCGTATGCGTCGTCGGTTGGCCAGACGGCGCCGAACTTCCCGACGACGCCTGACGCAACCACGGCGTCGGGCATGCGAAAGCCCCGACGCTAGCAGAGCGTCGGGGCCTCGCGGCCGGCAGTCGTGTCCCCAGCCGCCGGCCGGATGGGTGCGGCGTTAGGCCTTGGCAGCCTTGCGCACCCGAGCCTTGGGCGAAGCCTCCTTGGTGAGGCCAGCCTTGACGGCGTCGAAGGAGGTGCCGTAGTACGCGGCCTCCATCATGATCTTCATGTCGTCGAGCATGGGCAGGCGGGGGTTCGCCGGTGCGCACTGGTCCTCGTACGCGTTCATCGCGAGCGTGTCGAGCGAGGACATGAACTCCGCCTCGTCAACGCCGACCTCTTGGAACGAACCCTCGATGCCAACCTTCGCACGGAGGTCCTCGACCGCGCTCGCGTAAGCCTCAACGGCCTCTTCCGGCGTGGAGCAAGGAAGACCGAGCATCTTGGCGATCTCCTGGAAGCGCTCCGGTGCGACGTAGCTCTCCTGCTTGGGCCACGACGTTGGCTTGGTGGGAACCTTGCCGTTGTAGCGGATCACGTGCGGGAGGTAGATCGCGTTGGTGCGGCCGTGGGCAACGTGGAACGAGGAACCGGTCACGTGGCTCATGGCGTGCACAAGGCCAAGGAACGCGTTGCCGAATGCCATGCCCGCGATGGTCGCGGCGTTGTGCATCTTCTCGCGAGCCAAAACGGCGGTGCCGCCCTCGTTCACGGACTGCGCGATGTTCTCGAATACCAGGCGAATTGCCTGCAGAGCCATGCCGTCGGTGAAGTCGTTTGCGTAGACGGAGACGTACGCCTCTGTGGCGTGCGTCAGGGCGTCCATGCCGGAGTCCGCGGCAACACGAGCGGGCATCGACGCGGTGAGTACAGGGTCAACGATCGCGACGGTTGGCGTGAGCGCGTAGTCGGCGAGCGGGTACTTGCGTCCCGTCTCGGTGTCGGTAATGACCGCGAAGGGGGTCACCTCCGCGCCGGTTCCCGACGTCGTTGGGATGCAGACCAGCTTGGCGAGGTCGCCCAGCTTGGGGAACGTGAAGGCGCGCTTGCGAACGTCGAAGAACTTCTCCTTCAGGTCGCTGAAGTTGACCTCTGGGTGTTCGTAGAGCAGCCACATCACCTTTGCGGCGTCCATGGGCGATCCGCCGCCAACCGCGATGATCGTGTCGGGCTTGAACGCCCGCAGCACCTCGGCGCCGGCCTTTACCGTCTTGATGGACGGCTCTGGCTCCACGTTGTCGATGATCTGCAGCGACACGTTGTTGGAGCGACGCTGAAGCACGTCGATGATCTTGTCGACAACGCCGATGCGGGTCATCGTGGCGTCGGTCACGATCGTGACGCGCTCGACGTCTTCCATGTCAACCAAGTACTGGATCGCGTTGGGCTCGAAGTACGTCTTCGAAGGAACCTTGAACCACTGCATGTTGTTGTTCCTCCGGCCGATGCGCTTCACGTTGATGAGGTTGACCGCGGTGACGTTGTTGCTCACCGAGTTGTGGCCATACGAACCGCAACCGAGCGTGAGCGACGGCAGGAACGCGTTGTAGATGTCGCCGATACCGCCGTGGCTTGACGGCGAGTTCACGATCACGCGGATCGCCTTGACGCGCTTGCCGAATTCGAGGATGACGGCGTCGTCGGTGGCGTGGATCGCTGCCGAGTGGCCAAGTCCGTGGAATTCCACCATCTGCTCTGCGTAGTCGAGGCCCTGGGCCGTCGACTCTGACTTGAGCACGGCGAGAACGGGGCACAACTTCTCGCGAGTAAGGGGCTCGTTCTCGCCCACTTCGGTGACCTCGGCGAGGATGATCGAGGTCTCCTCCGGGACGGAGAAGCCCGCCTGCTCGGCGATCCACTGCGGGGACTTGCCAACCACGGTGGGGTTGAGCTTGGCGCCGGAGCAGTTTGCGCCGTTTGCCGTCACACCGAAGATGAACTCTTCGAGCTTTGCCTTGTCCGATGCCGTGGCGAGGTACGCGTGCAGGCGGTCGAACTCGCTGAGCGCGTTGTCGTAGATGTCGGCGTCGATGATGACCGCCTGCTCCGAAGCACAGACCATGCCGTTGTCGAACGCCTTGGAGACCACGATGTCGTTCACCGCACGCTTGAGCTTGGCGCTCGTGTGGATGTACGCGGGAACGTTGCCTGCACCAACACCGAGGGCCGGCTTGCCGCAGCTGTATGCCGCCTTGACCATTGCGTTGCCGCCGGTCGCGAGGATGAGCGCAACGCCTGGGTGGTTCATGAGTTCGCTTGTGCCCTCGAGCGATGGCACCTCAACCCACTGGATGCAGTTCTCTGGGGCGCCGGCCGCGATGGCGGCGTCGCGCACAACGCGCGCAGCGGCTACCGAGGATTCTTGGGCGCTCGGGTGGAAGCCAAAGATGATGGGGTTGCGGGTCTTGAGCGCGATGAGGGACTTGAAGATCGCGGTCGAGGTGGGGTTGGTCACTGGCGTGATGCCTGCCACCACGCCGACGGGCTCTGCGATCTCGGTGATTCCGGTGAGCGGGTCATCGCTGATGATGCCAACGGTCTTCATGGGTGCCATGGAGTGGGTCACGTGCTCGCACGCGAAGATGTTCTTGACTGCCTTGTCCTCGAAGACGCCGCGGCCGGTCTCGGTCACTGCGAGCTGCGCGAGCACGCCGTGCTGGTTGAGCGCTGCGACGGACGCCTTCTTCACGATGAGGTTGATGTCGTCCTGCGTGAACGTGTCGTAGGCCTTGAGCGCAACCTGCGCCTTAACGACGAGAGCGTCGATCGCTTGCGCGACCGTTGGCTCGGTGACAGTAGGTGCCTGCGCGGTTTTGTCAGGGCTGGTGGTGGTCATGGGTTTTCTTCTCCTCCGATGACGACGGGATGGGGATTACCTGTCGAGTAACTCGAACGTATTCCCGTGCCGGCCCGCTTTCGTCGGGCCAAGGTCCCGGGGACTTTTGGCCCGACGCCGCACGCAGGAGAACAACTCAGGCGAAGAGCTGCGTCGCCTTGATGACCGTTTCCACGATCCCGTACGTGAGGCCAACGCCCACCACGATCCATAGGCCAACTGGCAGCAGCGCCTCACGGCCAAGCCTGCCCGACGCAGTGGAAAGTTCGGCAGTGGACGTAACCACAGCGTCGGGCGGGGTGGAAAGCGGCGCCGCAGCGAGCTGCGCGTTACGCAAGGCGCGACCCCACACGGTTACCCCGATGTTCGCGAGGATCGCGATCCCAAGGAGGCCCGCGATGACCCATTGCGCGGGGCGATAGAGGTCGGCGCCCTCGAAGCCTGCGGCCTCTCGCGAATCGACGATGCCGTTGATGATGAGCGGGCCGGTGACGCCGGCCGCCGACCACGCGGTGAGCGCTATGCCAAGAATCACGGCGAGGTACCGCTGGCCAAACAGATCCTTGAGGTACGCGGGTAGCGCGGAAAAGCCGCCGCCGTAGAACGAGATCTGCACAAAGGCGAGCAGCACAAACACGCCAACTGCGGCCGCGCCGGAGAGAGCTAGCGCCGCATACACCGCAGCGCCGACCACCACAAAGACGGTGAACGTGGCCGGGCGCCCAAGCTTGTCGGACAGAGTAGACCAGCCGAAGCGACCACCCATGTTGGCGAGCGAGAGCAGGCCCACGAAGCCTGCCGCGGCGGCGACGGAGAGTTGCGGGAAGTACGCCTGGATCATGGGCGAGGCGGTCTCGAGGATGCCGATACCAGCGGTGATGTTGATGAAGAACACGAGCCACAGCAACCAGAAGACGGGCTTTCGGACTGCCGCACGGGTGGGGACGTCGGCGTCGCTGCCTGCGCCAATGGGCACGCCGTGCGAGTCAAGCGCGCGGCCGGCAGCTGCCGGCACGCGGATGACCGCGGCCGCCCACAACATGAGCACCGCGTTGATGCACGCGAGCACGACGAACGTCGCGGCGACGCCGTCAGAGGTTTCGGTGGCGAAGACGCCCATGAGGCCCGTCGCGAGCGGTGAGGCGAGCATCGCTCCCCCGCCAAAGCCCATGATGGCCATGCCGGTGGCAAGGCCCGGCCGGTCGGGGAACCAGCTCATCAGGGTCGCGACGGGTGCCACGTACCCGATACCCAGCCCGATGCCGCCGATGAGGCCGTAGCCAACGTAGACGAGCCACAACTGGTCGGTCGCCACGGCGAGGGCGGTGAGCAAGTAGCCCGAAACCCAGAAGCCGGCGGCGAGCACCATCGCCTTGCGTGGCCCTTGCTTGGCGATCCACGGACCGCCGAACGCGGCGGTGAGGCCCAGCACGGCAATCGCGAGCGAGAACACCCACCCGATCGCCTTGTGAGACACGTCGAAGTGCGCCTCGAGCGGCCCCTTGAAGACGGAGAACGCGTACACCTGACCAATGGCGAGGTGTAGAGCGAGGGCGGCCGGCGGCACGAGCCACCGGTTGTAACCTGCGGGCGCGACAGCGCGTGATGGAGCAAGAAGTGACATGGGGAAAGGCGGCTAGGCCGCGTACTCCTTCAGAGCGGAGAGGATTTGGCCAAGGCCCTTCTTCGCGTCCGCGAAGAGCATGCCGGTCTTGGGATCTGTGTAGAGCTCGTTGTCGAGGCCCGCATACCCGTGTCCCATGGAGCGCTTGATCACGACGATCGACCGCGCCTTGTCGACGTCGAGGATGGGCATGCCGCTGATGGGGTTGCCAGCGCGCCGCGCGGCAGGGTTTGTGACGTCGTTGGCGCCCACCACGAGCGCAACGTCGCACGTGGGGAACTCTGGGTTGACGTCGTCCATCTCGAGCAACTGCTCGTAGGGAACGTCGGCCTCTGCAAGCAGCACGTTCATGTGCCCTGGCATGCGGCCCGCCACAGGGTGGATCGCGTAGAAGACGGTGATGCCACGCGCGGACAGCGCCTTGCCTAGCTCGCCGGCCTCGCGTTGCGCTTGGGCCGCGGCAAGGCCGTAACCAGGCACGATGATCACTTTCGAGGCGTACGCGAGGCGAAGAGCAACGTCGTCGGCGTCGGTGCGGCGCACTTCGCCGCCTACCGCGGCTGCTGCACCCGCGGGCGCGTCACCGGTGCCGAAGCCGCCAATCATGATGCTGAGTACGGAACGGTTCATGGCGTCGGCCATCAGTTTCGTGAGGATCGATCCCGACGCTCCTACGAGGCCTCCCGCGACGATCAGTACTTGGCTGCCAACCACGAAGCCCGACATCGCGACCGCGAGGCCCGTGAAGGCGTTGAGCAGCGACACCACAACGGGCATGTCCGCGCCGCCGATGGGCAAGCACCATGAGGATGCCAAACGCGAGCGCGGCGAGCGTGACCACGATCATCGGCACGATTCCTGGCGCGGCAACGAGCCACACCACGGAGCCGATGCCCACTGCCGCGGCCCCGAGCGACAGCACGCGCGAGCCGAGGAACGTGATCGGAGCGCCTGACACCCAGCCCTGCAACTTGCCGGCGGCGATGAGCGAGCCGGAGAAGGTCACGGAGCCGATCAGCAGGTCGAGCCCAACGAAGATCAGTACCGACGCCGCGATGGTGGAGTAGGCGCTACCGACGGCGTCAAGGTCTTCGAAGCGGTGCAAGAGTTCGGGGAAGGCGATGAGCGCGGCAGCGCCGCCGCCCACCGCGTTGAACAGCGACACGAGTTGCGGCATCGCGGTCATCTTCACGGAGCGCGCGCCGATGGCGCCCGCGGTCGCGCCGACGGCGGTGCCTGCGATGAGCGCAACCCATCCCCACGCGGTGACGTTGAAGGAGTCGTCGAAGGCGACGAGCGCAACAGTCGCAAGGATTGCCGCGGCCATGCCGGAGGCGCTCACGAGGTTGCCGCGCCGGGCCGTGGCCGGCGAGCGCATCATGTGCAGGCCCATCACGAACGTGACGGCTGCCGCCAAGTAGATGATGCCGACGGCGGTCTGCAGGGCGGTCACTTCGACACCTCACTGCTTGCCGCCGCCGTCATCGGCGGGCTCTTCGGTGCGCGCCTTGCCCTTGAACATGCCGAGCATGCGGTCAGTGACTACGTAGCCGCCCACCACGTTCATGGCCGCGAACGCCGCTGCGACGAACGCGAGCACGTAGCCGAGCGGCGTGTGCACAAGGCCCGCGATGAGGATCACGCCAACGAGCACGACGCCGTGAATCGAGTTTGCGCCAGACATCATGGGCGTGTGAAGAGTGGCCGGGATCTTCGAGATCACCTCAAAGCCAACGAGCAAAGACAGCACGAACAGGCCGAGGTTCGCCATCAGTTCCGGGGTCATGCTGGGACCTCCTGCTGTGCGAGATGCGGTGCGGCGGCTTGTTGTGTTTCAACGCCGAGGAGCGCGCTCACGACCTCGTCTGTGAGGTCCACGTCAAGTTCACCGTCGCGCACGATAGCGGCGATGACGGCAGCGATGTTGCGCGCGTAAGCGTCCGACGCCGCGGGCGCCATCTCGCGAGCGATCTCGCCCGCGCCGATGAGGGTGACGCCGTTGTCGGTGACCGTGGTCGCATCGGGTGCCACCCCGGCTACGTTGCCGCCGAGGTCGCTCGCCGCGAGGTCGACGATGACCGATCCGCCGCGCATCGCGGCGACCGTCGCTGAGTCAACGAGTTCAGGTGGGCGCCGCCCGGGGACTTTGGCGGTGGTGATGACGATGTCGAAGCCGGCGATGGCCGCGGACAGTTCCGCGCGTTGGGCTGCGGACTCTTCCGCGGTGAGTTCGCGCGCGTAGCCGCCCTCGCCAACCGCCGTCACCGAGGTGGCAAGGAACGCGGCGCCAAGGCTCGTGACCTCTTCGCGCGCCGAGGGGCGGACGTCGTAGCCGGTGACTCGCGCGCCAAGCCTGCGAGCGGTCGCGATGGCTTGTAGCCCGGCCACGCCTGCGCCCAATACCAGCACCGATGCCGGCTTGGCGGTACCGGCTGCCGTCACCATCATGGGGAAATAGCGGCCATAGGAGCTCGCGGCGACGAGTGCGGCGCGGTAGCCGGCGATCGACGCCTGCGAACTCAAGGCATCCATCGTCTGCGCGCGGCTGATCTGCCGCGGCAAGCGATCAAGGCTGAGTACGTGCACGCCGCGCTCTTCGAGCGCGACCAGCTCTTGCGGCTCCCGCCAGCTGTCCAAGAGCCCAATCAGCGCCTGGCCGGGCTTGAGTGCTTTGGTGGACGCAGCGTCGGGCCGCCCGACGCTGACGACGACGTTCGCGCCAAGCGTCACCTTGCGCGTGGCGAGGGTTGCGCCCGCGGCGACGTACGCGGCGTCGGCAAAGCCAGCGCGAGTGCCAGCGCCCTTTTCAACGACGACGCCGAGGCCGTCGCGAACGAGAAGTGCGACGACAGGCGGCGTCAGGGCCACGCGGGTCTCGCCCTCCGCGGCTTCGCGGAGGACGCCGATCGAGACAGGCATCCGGGACTCCTTCTAGGTCGTCACTCGGAGACTATCCTTCCCGACACATCGGATGCGGGAGCGTGACCATGGACCCGGCTAGCGTTGGCGCTGAATGCGTCGCTGAGTGCCGTCGCAGGCCAATGCGCGACTCGACGGTTGAACCGTAGTCAGGCGTGGTGGCCATGCGGCGTTCGATAGATGTCAGTCACGATTCTCGCGTCTCGATCGGCGCTCGGCGGTTGCTCGTTTGGAGCCCTCGACCAGCCCCCGTGCGCCGTCCATCAGCGCAACCCTCAAAGGCGCCACCGGGTGCTTGGTCAAGCATCTGCCACGCCTCCAGCGGACGATCGCATGGGCACCGGCACGAGTGACCGCGAGAGAATCGCGTGCCATCATCGATACGACATTTCCAGCTTCGAGCCTGGAATGCCCATCGGAGTGCTTCGGATCGGACACGAGCGTCGGTCGCATCAGAGTCTGCCCATCCGGACAGCGCGAGGACTGAGCGTCTCACTGCTCGGATACACGTCGGAAATCCCGATACGTTCGTGGCGTCAGGACATGTACTACCTACGCGTGCCAGTCGACTGGACGGCTCAGCTGTACCGACCCGGCTCGATTTGGCGGAGCACCTCACGCGGGAGCCCGTTGCTCGTCCCCTCGGACCCGGCCAACCCGGCTGGCGTCGCTATGGACACCTGCGTGGCGATGCGCTCGACCTGCGGTTACATAGCGGGTGGAGATGACGTCGTCATGCGCGCGATACGTCAAGCCAACGTCGTGCGAATGTCGCCGGACTCTCTGATCGTCAAGCGCGCGACGGCGGCTGCGCTCACCGAGGCAGTAGGACTCCGCTTCTAGCCGCTTACGGCCCTACGCGCACCAGCTTCTTGTTGACGAACTCGTCGGCGGCCAGCAGGCCCATCTCGCGCGAGGTGCCGGATCGCTTCACGCCGCCGAAGGGCAGCTCGGGGCTGTCCGCGAGCACGATGTTGACGTAGACCATGCCCGCCTCGATGCCGTTCGCGACCCGCTCTGCCTGCGCCTCGTCCGTCGTGTAGACGTACGAGCCGAGCCCAAAGCCGGTGTCGTTCGCGAGCGCAACGGCCTCCTCTTCGGACGCGACGCGGTAGATCGATGATGCGGGGCCAAAGAGCTCCTCGCGGTAGATGTCGTTGTCGCGAGTGATGTCGGTGAGCACGGTGGGCTGGAAGAACGCGCCCTCGCGGGTGCCGCCGGTCACGAGCGTTGCGCCCTGGGCAACCGCGCGCTTGACCTGGTCCTCGAGGCGATCGGCCGCGGCGAGCGACGAAAGCGGGCCAACGGTCGTGTCCTCGGCGAAGCCGTCGCCGACCACCTGGTGCGTCCATGGTCGCCGTGAACTTCTCCACGAACGCGTCGTACAGCGAGTCGATCACGATGAAGCGCTTGGGCGCGTTGCAGCTCTGCCCTGAGTTGTCGAGGCGCGCCTCTGCCGGCCGCCTCAACAACGGCGTCGAGGTCATCCGTCGAGAGCAAGATGAACGGGTCTGATCCGCCCATCTCGAGCGCGACCTTCTTGAGGTTGGCGCCGGCAAGCGCGGCCACGGCGGACCCCGCGCGCTCGGATCCGGTGACCGAGACGCCCGCTACGCGGGGGTCCGCGATGATGGCAGCCGCCTGGTCGTTGGTGGCGTACACGTTGACGAACGCGCCCTCTGGGAAGCCGGCGTCGAGGTACATCTGGGCAATGGCCGCAGAGGACTCAGGGCACTGCGGCGCGTGCTTGAGGATGATCGTGTTGCCCAGCACCAGGTTGGGCGCCGCGAAGCGTGCTACCTGGTAATACGGGTAGTTCCACGGCATGATGCCCAGCAGCGGGCCAATCGGCGAGCGGCGAATCAGCGCGGTGCCCTCGCCCAGAATCTCGAACGGCGCGTCGGCCGTGATCGCCTCATAGTTGTCGGCGTAGTACTCGATGATGTCCGCGGCGAAGTCCACCTCGCCCTCCGCGTGCGACAGCGGCTTGCCCATCTCGCGCACCACGATCGCGGCGAGGGTGTCGCGCCGCTCGCGGTGCAGCTCGGCAACCTTGCGCACCAACTCCGCGCGCTCTGCGGGCGACGTTGTCCGCGCCCAGGTGCGGTACGCGGCGTCGGCGGCGGCAACGGCCTGCGTCACCTCGGCGTCGGTCGCGGTGGGGTACGTGGCAAGCGTCTCGCCCGTTGCGGGGTTGACGACGGCGTAGTCACTCATGGCGGGTTCCTCCGGGTTAAGGGATCGTGTTCTAGGTCGTGGGGATGAGCGTGTACTTCGTTGACAGATATTCGTTGATGCCTTCGAGCCCGCCCTCGCGGCCGAGCCCGGACAGCTTGACGCCGCCGAACGGCGCCGCGGCGTTGGAGACCACGCCGACGTTGAGGCCCATCATGCCGGTCTGCAGCGCGTCGATCATGCGGTGGCCGCGGGCAAGGTCCCTGGTATAGACGTAAGAGACGAGCCCGTACTCGGTGTCGTTGGCGAGCGCGCACGCCCTCCTCCTCGGTGTCGAAGGTCGCGATCGCGAGCACCGGGCCAAAGATCTCGTTGGCGAGAATCTCGCTGCCCGGCTGCACGTCGGCAACGACCGTGGGCGCGTAGAACGTGCCCGGCCCGTCCAGCGCCTCGCCGCCGGTGAGGACGCGCGCGCCCTTTGCCACGGCGTCGGCCACGAGGGCGGCGCTGGTCTCAACGGCGCGCGCGTCGATGAGCGGCCCAATGTTCACGCCGTCCTCCGTGCCGCGGCCCACCTTCATGGCGGACGACTCGCTCGGTGACGCGGCGCGCGAACTCGTCGGCGACGGACGAATGCACGATGAACCGGTTGGCGGCCGTGCACGCCTGGCCGATGTTGCGGAACTTGGCGATGAGCGCGCCCTCGACCGCCGCGTCCAGGTCCGCGTCCTCGAAGACCACGAACGGGGCGTTGCCGCCCAGTTCCATCGACACGCGCAAGACGCGCTCGGAGGCTTGCGCGATGAGCGTGCGGCCCACCTCTGTTGACCCCGTGAAGCTCAGCTTGCGCAGGCGCGGGTCGGCGATGATGGGCGCGGAGACCTCGCGAGAGTGGTGCGTGGTGATGACGTTGACAACGCCAGCCGGCACGCCAACCTCTTGCAGCACCTTCGCGAAGTACAGCGTGGTGAGCGGCGTGAGCTCGGCGGGCTTGATGACCACGGTGCAACCCGCCGCGAGCGCGGGCGCGATCTTGCGGGTGGCCATGGCAAGCGGGAAGTTCCAGGGGGTGATGAGAAAGCACGGCCCGACGGGTCGCTGGCTCACGATCATCCGGCCGGTTCCCTCGGGGTTGAGGCCGTAGCGTCCGGTCACGCGCACGGCTTCCTCGGAGAACCAGCGCAAGAACTCGTTGCCGTAAGCGACCTCGCCCTTGGCCTCCGCGAGGGGCTTGCCCATCTCGATGCGTCATGAGCAGGGCGAACTCGTCGGTGCGCTCGCGGACCAGCTCGAACGCGGCGCGCAAGAGTTCGCCGCGAACACGTGGCGCCGTGGCGGCCCAAGCGTCGGCGGCCTGCGCCGCGGCGTCGAGCGCGCGCATGCCGTCGTCCGCGCGGGCAGCGGCGATGGTGCGGATGACGCTGCCCGTGGCGGGGTCGATGACGTCGAGCGTCTCGCCTGCCGCGGCATCGACCCACTCGCCACCGATGAACAGCTGGTTCGGGACCTTCGCGAGGAGTTCTGCTTCGGTCGATCATGAGATGCCTGCCAGCACGTCGGCCACCACGTCGAGTCCCTCGGCGAGCAAGTCGTCGGGAATCGTCAGCGGCGGCAAGAAACGAATGATGTTGCCGTAGGTGCCGCACGTGAGCACCACCACGCCTTGCGCGATGCACGCCTTGGCGACCGCACTCGCGAGCGCGGCATCGGCTCGGGGCCGTTCGACGACGTAGTGCCCGGCTTCACGAACTCGACGGCAACCATGGCCCCGCGCCCGCGCACCTCGCCAATACGAGCGTCGGCCTCTTGGATCGCGAGCAGGCGAGCGAACAGCGCCTCGCCGATCGACTTTGCGCGTCTCGATGAAGCCCTCTGTCTCGAAGGCCTCGATGGCCGCGAGGGCGGCGGCGCACGCGATGGGATTGCCGCCGTAGGTGCCGCCGAGGCCGCCCGCGTGCGTGGCGTCCATGATTTCCGCGCGGCCCGTTACGGCGGCGAGCGGGAGGCCGCCCGCGATGCCCTTGGCGGTGGTGATGAGGTCGGGGACGATGCCGAACAACTCGGAGGCGAACATCGCGCCCGTGCGCGTGAAGCCCGTCTGCACCTCGTCGGCGATGAAGACAACCCCGTTGGCCGTGCACCAGTCGGCGATCGCGTTCAGGAACCCGTCAGCGGGGACGATGAAGCCGCCCTCGCCAAGGATCGGCTCGATGATCACCGCGGCAAGGTTGCGCGGCGCCCACCTGCTTGTCGATGACGGAGATCGCGCGCGCAGCGGCGTCGGCGCCGGACAGTCCGTCGCGGAACGGGTAGCTGACGGGTGCGCGGTAGACCTCGCCCGCGAACGGGCCCAAAGCCGCTCTTGTACGGCATCGACTTCGCCGTGAGCGCCATCGTGAGGTTGGTGCGGCCGTGATACGCGTGATCGAACGCGACAACTGCCTGGCGGCCCGTGAACTTGCGCGCGATCTTGACGGCGTTCTCTACGGCCTCGGCCCCGCTGTTGAACAGCGCGGACTTCTTGGCGTGGTCGCCCGGCGTGAGGCGGTTGAGCGCCTCGGCGACGGCGACGTAGCCCTCGTATGGCGAGATCATGAAGCACGTGTGCGTGAAGGCGGCCGCCTGTCGCTGCACGGCCTCGACCACCTTGGGGTGGGCGTTGCCGACGCTCGTGACGGCGATGCCCGCGCCGAGGTCGATGAGCGAGTTGCCGTCCGCGTCCACGATGACGCCGCCGCCAGCGGCAACGGCCGCGATCGGCACCGTGTGGGCAACGCCAGAGGCAACCGCGGCCGCCTTGCGCTCAAGCAACGCGCGCGAGGCCGGCCCCGGGATCTCGGTGACGAGGGAACGCACTTGGGGCAGCGTCGGGCCGCCAACTGGAGCCACGGATGTCATGGTTTCGAGCGTAGTCACGCGACGACCTCCGCGTCGGCCACCGCGAGCGCCTGGTCAAGGACGTCGAGCCCGCGCCGCAGTTCGTCTTCGGTGATGACCAGCGGCGGGCACACGTGCATGCGGTTGAAGTGGACGAACGGCCACACGCCGCCCTTCTTTGCGGCTGCCGGCGAAGGCGGCCATGGGCGCGTTGTCGGCGCCGCTCGCATTGAATGGGACGAGCGGCTCGCGGGTCTCGCGATCGCGCACCAGTTCCACGGCCCACATGAGCCCGGCGCCGCGCACATCGCCGACGCTGGGGTGGGTCTCGAGCCAGCCTTCCAGGGTGGGGCGCACCACGCGCTCGCCGAGTTCGCGGACGCGCTCGAGGATGCCGTCACGCTCGAATACCTCGAACGTCGCGACTCCTGCCGCGCACGCGAGCGGGTGGCCGCTGTAGGTGAGGCCGCCGGGGAAGACGCGGTTGTCGAACGCCTTGGCGATCTCGTCCGAGATCACCACGCCACCTAGCGGCACGTAGCCGGAGTTGATGCCCTTGGCGAAGGTGATGAGGTCCGGTGACACCCCGTGCGCCTGGAACGCGAACCACTCGCCAACGCGGCCAAAGCCCACCATCACCTCGTCGCAGATCATGACGATGCCGTACTTGTCGCACAGCGCGCGCACGCCAGCGAGGTAGCCGGGCGGCGGGATGAGCACGCCGTTGGTGCCAACGATGGTCTCCATGAGGATCGCGCCAATGGTGCTGGCGCCCTCGAGGATGATGGTCTGCTCAAGGTGCTCGAGCGCGCGCGCGCTTTCCTCTTCCGGCGTGCTCGCGTAGAACGCGGAGCGGTACAGGTACGGGCCAAAGAAATGCACGACGCTGGGGTCGGCGGGCTCGTTCGCCCACCGTCGCGGGTCACCGGTCGCGGTAATGGCGGTGGTCGTGTTGCCGTGATAGCTGCGGTACATCGTGAGCACCTTGCGCTTGCCCGTCACGAGCCGCGCCATGCGAATGGCGTTCTCGTTGGCGTCCGCCCCGCCATTGGTGAAGAACACCTTGGTGAAGTTGTCTCCGGCCACCTCGGTGACGAGGCGCGCCAGTTCTCCGCGCACGTCCGACGCCATGGCTGGCTGGATCGTCGCGAGCCTTCCCGCTTGGTCCTGGATGGCCTTCACGAGGTCCGGGTGCTGGTGGCCAAGGTTGAGGTTCACCAACTGGGAGGAGAAGTCGAGATAGCGATTGCCCTGGTAATCCCAGAACTCGCTGCCTTGACCGCCGGCCACGGGCAGCGGATCGATGAGCGCCTGCGCGCTCCACGAGTGGAAGACGTGGCCGCGGTCGTTGGCGCGGACGGCGCTTTCAGAATGGGTGCTGGGTTCTTCAGACATGTTCATGCCTCAGTGGTTACTCGGGAAGCCGAGGTCGATTTGCGACTCGCTCGGCTCCGGCCAACGAGTGGTGACGACCTTGCTGCGCGTGTAGAAGTGGATGGACTCTGGCCCGTAGATGTGGGAGTCGCCAAAGAGCGAGTTCTTCCAGCCGCCAAAGGAGTAGGCGCCAATCGGCACGGGCAGCGGCACGTTGATGCCCACCATGCCCACCTCGATGTCCTGCTCGAAGCGGCGAGCGGTGCCGCCGTCACGCGTGAAGATGGCCGTGCCGTTGGCGAAGTTGTTGCTGTTGATCAGCGCCACGGCGTCGTCGTAAGACTCGGCGCGAACTACCGCCAACACCGGGCCAAAGATCTCGTCGTCGTAGACCTTCATTCCCGGCTTCACCCGGTCAACGAGGCTCACGCCCATGAAGAAGCCTTCGCCCTCGAACACTTGCGTGGTGCCATCGACGACAACTTCGGCGCCCTCGCCGGCTGCGCCGGCCACGTAGCCGGCCACCCGGTCCCGGTGCTCTCGAGTGATGAGCGGTCCCATCTCCGAAGCGGGGTCCGTGCCGTCTCCGATCGTCAAGCCCGGCGGCCCGCTCGGCGATCTTGGCGATCACCGCGTCGGCCGTGCCGTCACCAACCGCAACGAGAACTGAGATGGCCATGCAGCGCTCGCCCGCCGAGCCGTACGCGGCGTTGACCGCAGCGTCCGCCGCGGAGTCGAGGTCCGCGTCCGGCATCACGATCATGTGATTCTTGGCGCCGCCAAGCGCCTGGACCCGCTTGCCTGCCTTGCTCGCGGTCTCGTAGATGTAGCGCGCGATGGGGGTGGAGCCCACGAAGCTCACGGCGCCGATTGTTGGCGAGGAAAGGATCGCGTCTACCGCCACCTTGTCGCCGTGGATCACGCTCAGGACGCCTGGCGGAAGGCCGGCTTCCTCCCACAGCTTGGCGAGGAAGATCGACGCGCTCGGGTCCTTCTCGCTCGGCTTGAGGATGACCGCGTTCCCGCACGCGAGAGCGGAGGCACTCATCCAGAGCGGCACCATCACGGGGAAGTTAAACGGAGTGATGCAGCCAACGACACCGACCGGGGCCTTGATGGTGTGGACATCAACGCCGCCCGCAACGCCAACCGAGTGCTCGCCCTTGAGCAGGTGGACTAGCCCAGCCGCGAACTCGACGTTCTCGATGCCGCGGCTGATCTCGCCCTTGGCGTCGCTCAGCACCTTGCCGTGCTCTCGCGTGATGATCGCTGCGAGCTCGTCCTGGCGCTCTACGAGCAACTGGCGCATGCGGAAGAACACGTCTGCACGGCGCACAAGGCCGGTCTCCGCCCACTTCTTCTGGGCGGCGGCGGCAACCGCGATCGCATGGTTCACCTCGTCCGTGGTGGCGAACGCGACCCTGCCAGTCTCGACACCCGTCGCCGGGTTATAGATGGCGCCTGTGGCGACGGCGTCGCCAAACTCGGCTCCGCCAACGTGATGCATGACAACGGTCATTTCTTGCTTCCTTTTCTCAACCTACGTACACCTTGCGGAGGGTCTCGCGCACGGTCCAGACGGTGCGCATTCCCTCCTCGAGCCGGACGACGTCGCCCGGCCCAATCTCGATTGCCGGGAGCGCCGGCTCCACAAATTCGACCGTCGCGTCGCCGCTCAGCACCACGAATAGTTCGTCTGCCTCGACGTCCGGATACGTCCCCGGCTCGCACTCCCAGACGCCAACCTCCGCCCCGCGCCACTGCCCAAGCACGCCTTCGGCGCCGCTGCTGTACCGCTCCCCTGCCTTCATGAGTCAAAGCCAAGCTTGAGAGCGTCGAGCGTCTTGAGCAGCACATTGCGGCGACCGCCGCGGTGGTCCGCCCTGTTGAGCGACCACCTCACGGCCGCGATGCTCGCGGACGACAGCGGCTCTGGCGGGAACGGTATTGGCTTCTCGCGCACCATCCGCGTGCGCACACGTTCCGTGTCCTCGCCGTCCAAGAGATCGAGCATCACGTTGGCGCCAAAGCGCGTTGCTCCAACGCCAAGTCCCGTGTAGCCCACCGCGTAGGCGACGTCGCCGCCGCGCGCCATGCCAAAGAAGGCGCTGAACCGCGTGCACGTGTCGATGGCGCCGGCCCAGCGGTGCGTGAAGGTGATCCCAGTCAGCTGCGGGAACGTCGTGAGGAAGTGCGCAGCAAGCCGCTCGTAGCTCTCCGGCCTGTCCTCGTACGCCTTCCGCACCTTGCGGCCCGCGTGATAGATCGCGTCGTACCCGCCAAAGACGATGCGGTTGTCCGCGGTGAGCCGGTAGTAGTGGAACTGGTTGCCTGCGTCGCCGATCCCCTGCCGACCCTCCCAGCCAATTGACGTCATCTGGGCGGCCGTCAGCGGCTCGGTCGTGAGCACGTAGTCGTACACCGGCACGGTCATCAGCCGGTTCCGCTTGAGCAGCGAGGGGAACGCGTTGGTGCCAAGCGCCACCTTGCGCGCGGTGACGCGGCCGCGCTCTGTCACGAGCGTCGGGCCGTCTTCAAGCGAGCGCACCGGCGAGAACTCAAAGATCTGCACGCCCAGCTGCGTCGCCACTCTCGCGAGCTCGACGACCAGCTTGGCCGGGTGAACCGTAGCCGAGCCCTCCGTGTCCAGCAGGCCACCCAAATACGTGGGGGAATGCACAAGTGACTGCACCTGCTCGGCGGTCAAGGCGTCGGGCCCAAGTGCCTCAACCTGGTACGGCTCAACGGCAACGGTCAGCGAGCCACCGCGCTCAAAGTCCACGTCCATCGCGTACCGCGAAACGGTTGCCTCGAACTCGTCGAGGTTCTCGAGGCCAAGGCGGTGCAGAGTCTCCATCTCCTCTGGCCAGCGGCGCTCGCCGTTCTCCTCGCCGTGGGTGAGGCTCGCCTCGCAAAAGCCGCCGTTCCGGCCCGACGCTGCCCAGCCAACGCGCCTTGCTTCCAGCACGATGACGGTGCGGTTAGGGTCCCGCTCCTTCGCGAGGATCGCCGTCCACAGCCCCGAGTACCCCGCGCCAACGATCGCGAGATCGGCGTCCGCGTCGGCATCGAGACGGGGGTACGCAGGGCGCGCGACATCGTCGAGCCAGAATGGCGTGAGTTTTGAGGGAGCGAGAGCCGCTTGAACCGCTGCGGCATCCGGAGCCTGGCGTTCGAAGACCGTGGCAACCACGGGTTATCACTCCTTGTCGGCCGCGCGATACGCGACAACACAACGAATCAAACCCGACGCGGTGGCTGTTGCGCAAGTGCGCCCGCCAACGCGGCCCTCCTCCACACTTATTGGGTGGGCGGTGTTCTTTGTGGCTGACCTACCAGGCGTACCGAAATTGGGCGCTGGCGGCTGACACCAAAAGTGTGGAGGAGGGCCGCGGTTGGTGCCTTCGGCCCGACGCGGTGGCTCTTGCGCAAGTGGAGCCAGCCGTGGCGTCGGGCAAGCAAGGGCGATACCCTTGGCAGGACAAGTGCTCATGCTCCACCAGCGCCAGGCCGGCGGCGGGGCTTCACCACAGCACAATGGCTCGCTGCCAGGCCGGGCGAGCGGAGGGCACCATGGCCATTTCTCTTAATCGCGCACGCATCGACCAACTCATCGAAGAGCAAACAGACCTGCTCAATGCGCGCACCCAAAAGTCACGCGAGATGTACGCGCACGCGTCGCAGCACCTGAGCGGCGGCGTTGCGTCGTCGTACCAGTCCCGCGACCCGTGGCCCATCTACATCGCCTCCGGCGCGGGCGAGCGCATCACCGACGTTGACGGCAACGAGTACTACGACTTCCACAACGGCTTTGGCTCCATGGTGCAAGGTCACGCGCACCCCGCCATCGGCGACGCGGTCGCCAAGCGCTTCCCGCTCGGCACCCACTTTGGCGTGGCGACGGAGGACTCGGTGCTAGTTGCCGATGAACTCGCCCGGCGCTGGGGCCTGCCGAAGTGGCGCTTCACCAACTCGGGATCCGAGTCGACGATGGACGCGATCCGCATCGCGCGCGCCTTCACGGGCCGCGACACGGTGCTCAAGATCTTCGGTTCGTACCACGGCCACCACGACACCGTGATGGTGTCGATTGGCGTGGAGTACGACAAGATCGGCGACCGCGAGAACTACGAGTCGCTCGCTTACGGCGCTGGCATCCCTCAAGCGACGGTCGACATGACCATCGCGGTGCCGTTTAACGACGCGCCTGCGATGGAGCGCCGTATTGACCGCCTTGCCGCCGAGGGGCGTCTGCCCGCGTGCGTGATCATGGAGGCCGCCATGATGAACCTTGGCGTTGTGCTCCCCGAGCCCGGCTACCTCGAGGCCGTGCGTGACATCTGCACGCGCCATGGGATTGTGCTGATCTTCGATGAGGTCAAGACGGGCCTCGCGATTGCGGCCGGCGGAGCAACCGAGAAGTTTGGCGTGAAGCCAGACATGGTGACGCTCGCGAAGGTGCTTGGCGGCGGGCTGCCGTCCGGCGCTATCGGCGGCACCGAAGAGGTGATGAGCGTTGTCGAGGACCACAGCGTCTACCAGGTGGGTACGTACAACGGGAACCCGCTGTCCATGGTGGCCGCGCGCGCCTCGCTGCTCGAGATCCTCACTCCCGCGGCGTACGAGCACCTCGCCGCGCTCAACGACCGCATCGTCGCTGGCTGCCAAGCGGTCATCGAGAAGTACGAGCTGCCTGGCTACGCGATCGGCATCGGCTCAAAGGGCTGCGTGACGTTCGCCACCACCAAGATCGTCGACTACGAGACCTTCAAGGAAAACCAGGACGTGCCGCTGTGCGACCTCGCGTGGCTGTGGAACATGAACCACGGCATCTTCATGACCCCGGGCCGCGAAGAGGAGTGGACGCTGTCGGTTGTTCACACTTTTGAGGCCGTTGACAAGTACGTCGCGGTCTTTGACGAGCTAGCGGCGGCAATCACCGCCTGAGGTTGATTCCCAAGGGTCTTTGGGACTGATGTGACCAGAGTGACGGCCGACAGCGGGATTCGCTGTCACGCGCGTCATCTCCCGCCCCATCGACCCTTGGGAATCAGCGCGAGTGGCGCGACTCACATCACCGGGATGCCGTGCGCGGCGAACTGACCCTTCACGCGTGCAATGAGTTCGGGCGTCGGCGGCTCGAGTGTCCTCGAGCAGGTACGGCTCCCCCGTCGCCTCCCACTTGTCGCGACCTAGCTGGTGGAACGGCAGCACCTCGAGCCGCTGCACGCAGTCGAGGGTCTCCACGAAAGCCGCGATCGCCTCGACGTTCTCCTCGGCGTCGGTAAGTCCGGGCACGAGCACAAACCGGATCCACATGGTCTTGCCCAGGCCGGACAGCCGCGTGGCGAAGTCCAGCGTGGGCTGCAACTGACGGCCCGTGACGCGCTCGTAGGTCTCGGGGATGCCGGACTTGATGTCGAGCAGCGTGAGGTCAACGTAGTTGAGGTCGTCATCGGAGAGCCGCGAGCCGAGCAAGCCCGCGGTGTCGAGCGCCGTGTGGATACCCAAGTTCCTTGCATCGCTTGAAGACATTCACCACGAACTTCGCCTGCAGCAGGGGTTCGCCGCCGCTGATGGTGAGCCCGCCGCCCGTGATCTTCATGATGGTCGCGTAGCGCGTGACGCGCTCCATGACCTCGTCAACGGTGTGACGCTTGCCGTCGCGCATGCGCCACGTGTCGGGGTTCTGGCAGAACTGGCAGCGCATGCCGCAGCCCGCCATGAACAGCGTCATGCGCGTGCCGGGCCCGTCCGCGCCGGTGACCAGGTCCCACGAGTGGACGGAGCCAGTGAGGTGATCGCGCGAGCGCCTCAGACTGGCGGCCAATTCCGCGTCGGCCACGTGCATTGGCGGCGCGAAGGGCACGAAGGCAGGATCGTGTCATCGCCTCTCCCAGGGTAAGAGTTGGAAGGGCGCCCCGCCCCATTCGGGACGGGGCGCCCACACTGAGTATCTAGAGGCCAGCGTGGAACGTGCGGCTCAGTACGTCGAGCTGCTGCTCGCGCGTGAGCCGCACGAAGTTCACTGCATAGCCGGAGACCCGGATGGTGAGCTGCGGGTAGTTCTCCGGGTGCTCCATCGCGTCTTCGAGCGTCTCGCGGTTGAGCACGTTGACGTTGACGTGGAAGCCGTGGCGACACGTTGTAGGCGTCGAGGATGCCCACCAGGTTGGTGACCTGCTCCGCCGCGTTCGCGGCCGAGGCCCGAAGGCATGACCGTCGTGGTCAGCGAGATGCCGTCCTGCGCGTCGTCGTACGGCAGCTTCGCCACGGATAGGGCCGACGCCAGCACACCGTGGTTGTCGCGCCCGTTCATCGGGTTGGCACCTGGGGCAAAGGGCTCGCCGGTGCGGCGGCCGTCTGGCGTGTTGCCGGTGGTCTTGCCGTAGACAACGTTCGACGTGATGGTCAGCACCGACTGCGTGTGTGTCGCGTCGCGGTACGTGGGCTGCTTGCGGATCTTGTCCATGAAGCGGCCTACCAGGTCCACCGCGATGTCGTCTGCGCGGTCGTCGTCGTTGCCGAACGTGGGGTATTCGCCCTCGATGGCGTAGTCGACGATCAGGCCGGACTCGTCGCGCACGGGCGGACGTTCGCGTACTTGATGGCGGACAGCGAGTCAGCAGCCACGGACAGGCCGGCGATGCCGCACGCCATGGTGCGCAGGATGTTCTTGTCGTGCAGGGCCATCTCGATGCGCTCGTACGCGTACTTGTCGTGCATGTAGTGGATGCAGTTGAGGGCGTCAACGTAGGTCTCTGCGAGCCAGTCCATGAGCTTGTCGAACGAGGCCAAGCACCTCGTCGTAGTCCAGCACGTCGCCGGCTGCGGGAGCGCTGACCGGTGCGATCTGCTTGCCCGTCATCTCGTCGCGGCCGCCGTTGATCGAGTAGAGCATCGCCTTGGCGAGGTTGACCCGAGCGCCGAAGAACTGCATCTGCTTGCCAACGCACATCGCGGACACGCAGCACGCGATGGCGCTGTCGTCGCCCCATGCGGGGCGGATCAGCTCATCGGACTCGTACTGAATGGCCGAGGTGTCGATCGAGACGCGAGCGCAGAACTCCTTGAAGCCAAGGGGAAGGCGGTCGGACCAGAACACCGTGAGGTTCGGCTCCGGAGCCGGGCCGAGGTTGTAGAGCGTCTGCAGGTAGCGGAACGAGGACTTGGTGACGAGCGGACGCCCGTCCTCGCCCATGCCGCCGATGGTCTCCGTCACCCACGTGGGGTCGCCGGAGAACAGCGCGTCGTACTCGGGGGTGCGCAGGAAGCGCACGATGCGCAGCTTGATGACGAAGTCGTCGATGATCTCCTGCGCCTCTGCCTCGGTGAGAACGCCGGCCGCGATGTCGCGCTCGAGGAACACGTCGAGGAAGGTCGAGGTACGGCCGAGCGACATCGCCGCGCCGTTCTGCTCCTTCACGGCAGCGAGGTAGGCGAAGTAGAGCCACTGCACTGCCTCGCGGCCGGTAGCGGCCGGCTGCGAGATGTCGAAGCCGTAGGAGGCGGCCATCGTCTTGAGTTCCTTGAGCGCCTTGATCTGCTCCGAGTTCTCTTCGCGATCGCGAATGACGTCTTCCGTGGAGCGCTCCATGTCGAGCTCGATGCGGTCTGCCTTCTTGGCCTCGATCAGGGCGTCGACGCCGTAGAGCGCAACCCGGCGGTAGTCGCCGATGATGCGGCCACGGCCGTATGCGTCGGGAAGGCCCGTGACGATGTGGGACGAGCGCGCCGCGCGCACGTTTGGCGGGTACACGTCAAAGACGCCGTCGTTGTGTGTCTTGCGGTACTCGCTGAAGATCTTCTCGAGTTCGGGGTCAACCGGGTAGCCGTAGGTCTCCAGCTCCTTGACCACCATGCGCCAGCCGCCGAACGGCATGATCGCGCGCTTGAGCGGCGCGTCGGTCTGCAGGCCAACGATGACCTCGTTGTCCTTCGTCGATGTAACCCGGGCTCGTGCGCCGTGATCGACGCAGGCGTCTGCCAGTCGATGTCGTAGACGCCCTTCTCGCGCTCCTCGGGGAACATCGCGCTGAGCTTGTCCCACACCGCTGTGGTGCGCTCGGTGGCGTCCGCAAGGAACGCGCCGTCGCCCTCGTACGGGGTGTAGTTGGCCTGGATGAAGCCGCGCACGTCGATGGTGTCGCACCATTCGCCCGTGGTGAAACCGCGCCAGGCGTGAGCGCGGGGGTCGCCCGCGTCGTCACTGATAGCGCTGGTATTGACGGCTTGTGTAGTCATTGCTGCCTCCCTAGCAGTGCCCTTGTGAGGCGTTCGGTTCGCGATCTGAATGGTCCGCGTTGACCGGTGCTTCCAACTTAGGCACTCAATACGGCACATGCTCGGGACCTAAGTACCCGAAACGTTCTGACCCCACAACGGATCGACGCTGTGGCGTGGCAGACTATTCGCGTTCACCTCACCTCTTGAAGGGTTACCCATGACCGCCGTGACGCTCCTCGCCAACCCCCTCCGCGAGGGTTGGACCCTGACGCACACGGGCGGCGACGCGCCGGCCGCGGTCGCGGGTGTCACGGTTGACGCGGTCGTGCCGGGGTCGACGCACGTTGACCTGATGCGCGCCGGCCTCATCCCGGACCCTTACTACGGCACCAACGAGCAGGAGCTCCAGTGGATGTGGCGCTGCTCGTGGCGATACGCCACGAACTTCGCTGCGACGGAGCCAACGGAGAACGAGCGCATTGACCTTGTGTTCGACGGCCTCGACACCGTCGCCACCGTTAAACTCAACGGCACCGAACTTGGCCGCACCGCGAACATGCACCGCAGCTACCGGTTCGACGTGCGCGAGGCGCTCGCCGCTGGCGACAACCTTGTCGAAGTGGACTTCGGCTCCGCGCTTGAATACGCG
Organism: uncultured Actinomycetota bacterium; assembly: GCA_963757685.1. Classification (GTDB taxonomy): domain Bacteria; phylum Actinomycetota; class Actinomycetes; order Actinomycetales; family Demequinaceae; genus Demequina. The sequence goes on from CAVWSW010000010.1 coordinate 200,745, forward strand.
CTCGCCCGCGAGGCCACGTTGGGCGATCGCCCTCGCCCGCAGCCCAGCGCAGAACTCATGGCAGAGGCCGCGCGACAGGGCCTCATCGACGGCGACCCCGAGGAGATCCTCGCCAAGGGACGCGTCTACCCCCACCCGTTTAATACTGTGCGCAAGATGGCGTGCTCGTTCGGTTGGGACTGGGGGCCGGACCTGCAGACAGCTGGCCTCTGGAAGGGTGCGCGCATCGAGCGCTGGCGCGTGGCTCGCCTCGCGAGCGTCCGCCCGCTCGTGACTGTGGAGGGGACAACGGGCGTTGCCACGGTTCACGTAGACGTCGAGCGTGCGTCCGACGCCCCGCTCACCGTTTTCGCGAGCGTGGCCGGAGCAACGGGCGTCACCGCAGAGGCGAGCGTCGAGATCGCCCCAGGCGAGACGTCGGGCACCGTGCGGGTGGAGGTGCCGAACGCGGCCCTGTGGTGGCCCGTCGGCTACGGCGAGCCGATCCTGCACAACCTCACGGTGGAACTTCACTCTCCAGACGAGGACCTTGACGTCTACTCACGGCGCATCGGCTTCCGCAGCGTGACGGTGGACCAGGAAGACGGCGCGTTCACGTTCGTCGTCAACGGCCAGCGCGTGTTCGTCAAGGGCGCCAACTGGATTCCAGACGACCACCTCATGACGCGCATCACGCGCGAGCGGCTCGAGCGCCGCGTTGACCAAGCGCTCGCCGCGAACATGAACCTGTTGCGCATCTGGGGCGGCGGAATCTACGAGACAGACGACTTCTACGACGTCTGCGACGAGCGCGGCGTCATGGTGTGGCAAGACTTCCTCTTCGCGTGCGCGGCGTACGCGGAGGATGCAGAGACAGTAGAAGAGGTCACCGCCGAGGTGCGGGAGAACGTCACCCGTCTCAGCCCGCACGCCTCTCTGGTCATCTACAACGGCTCCAACGAGAACGTCTGGGGCTGGTGGGACTGGGGCTGGCAGCAAGCGCTCGCGGCCGCCGGGCTCACGGACTGGGGGCAGAAGTACTACGAGGAGGTGCTGCCCACGATCCTCGCGGAGCTGGACCCCACTCGCCCTTACACGCCGTCGTCTCCGTTCTCGACTCATCCCTACAAGGACGACGTCTACCCCAACGACCCCTCGGTGGGCACCGTCCACGAGTGGAAGGTGTGGAACCAGGTGGACTACACCCACTACGCGGACTACGCGCCGCGGTTCTGCTCCGAGTTTGGCTTCCAAGGCCCCGCGACATGGGCAACGATGCTCGCCAACCTGCCTGCGGAGGGCTTCGACAAGACGTCGGACAGTGTGGCTCGCGCACCAGAAGGCGGACCAGGGCAACGACAAGCTGTTGCGCGGCTACGTCCCTCACCTTCCCGACAGCGACGACTTCGAGACCTGGCACTGGATCACCTCCCTTAACCAGGCGCGCGCCATCGAGTTTGGCATCGCGCACTATCGCTCGTGGTGGCCGCACACAGCTGGCGCCATCGTGTGGCAGCTCAACGACTGCTGGCCCGTCACCTCATGGGCAGCCATCGATGGCGAGGAACGGCAGAAGCCGCTCTACTACGCGCTTCAGAAGGTCTTCGCGCCGCGCTTGCTTACCTTCCAGCCGCGAGCGGCCGACGGCTCGCTCGACGTGAGCGGCGCGCCTCACCTCGTGGTGGTGAACGACACTGACACCCGGTGGAGCGAGACCCTCACCTTCACGCGCATGACGCTCGACGGCACGGAGCTTGCGGTTGCCACGGCACACCTCAGCGCCGGCGCTCGCGAGACGGTCACCATCCCGGTGCCCGCTCACGTCAGGGAAGCGGCCGACGCTGGGGCTGAGTTGCTCGTTGCCGACGCCGGATACCCGGGCGACGCCGAGCACGTGCGTGCGGTGTGGACCTTCGCGGAGGACAAGGACCTGGCGTACGAGGCGGCGCCGTTCACGGCCACTGCTCGCGCCGTTGCGGGCGGGTATGAGGTAACCGTGCGGGCCACGGGTTTTGTACGCGACCTCACTGTCCTCGCCGACAAGGTGGACCCAGATGCCGTGGTCGACCGTGCGCTCGTGACGCTGGTAGCCGGCGACAGCGTTGTGGTGACCATAGCGTCGGGCAAAGACGTGGAGCCCGAGGCATTCCTGGCTCCCAATGTGCTCGTGTCAGTGAACTCCCTGGTGGCCCGCAAGGCCTGAACGTAGGCGCGAAACGGGCGTATAACGAGCGTCCGAGTCGAAACGTTCCCTTTCGGCGTCCGGATCGTAATCAATCCGTAACCGTCCGGGCGTTCGAAACGTTTTGGTAGAGCGCTACAGTGGCAATTGCGTCCCAACGAGGGGGCGCTGCATTCACCAAAGGGGATTCAACAATGAAGTGGACTCGATCCCGTACGGCGGCAGTGCTCGCTGTAGGTACGGCCTCGGCACTCCTGCTCTCTGCCTGCTCCTCCTCCGACACGCCCACGTCGTCGCCCTCGGCTTCCTCCGAGGCCCCCGTCGACAAGACCCCAGTGACCCTTACGGTCAACTACTGGGGCAACTTCGGCCTGGAGTCGCTGGTTAGCACGTACGAAGCAGATCACCCGTGGGTCACTGTCAAGCTGAACAGCGGCGACTATGCCGCACAGCACGACGCACTCACCCAGGCACTCATCGCAGGTTCCGGCGCAGCAAACGTGTCGGCCATCGATGAGGGCTACATCACCGGATTCGTCGCACAGGCAGGATGGCTTCGTCAACCTGCTCGACCTCGGCGCCGGCAAGTACCAGGAGAGCTACCTCCCCTGGAAGTGGGCTCAGGCCTCCAACGCGGACGAGTCCTGACACGATCGGTCTTGGCACCGACGTCGGCGGTCTCGCACTCTGCTACCGCTCTGACCTGTTCGCTGCAGCCGGCCTTCCTGCCGACCGCGACGGCGTCAACTCGCTCATCGGCGACACGTGGGACGGCTTCATCAAGGCTGGCCAGCAGTACCAGGCCAAGTCCGGTGCAGGCAAGTTCTGGGTTGACAACGCCACCAACATCCTGAACCCAGTTCAGACCCAGCTCGGTACCGGCTACGCCTGGTACAACAAGAACAACGAGCTCGACATGGACGCCAACAAGCCGGCGTTCGATGTGGCCATGAACGTGATCAACGCGGGTCTTTCCTCGGGTATCACGCTCTGGTCTGACGACTGGAACACGGGCTTCGCGAACGGCTCCTTCGCCGTCCTCGCCTGCCCGGCGTGGATGATGGGTTACATCCAGGGTCAGGCACCTGACACCGCTGGCAAGTGGGACGTCGCTGACATCCCCGGCCCCGGCGGTAACTGGGGTGGCTCCTTCTGGGCGATTCCGAACCAGTACGACGAGCACACCACGCAGGAGTCTTACAACCTGATCGAGTGGCTCATCCAGCCCGAACAGCAGATCCACATCTTCCAGGAAGTTGGAAACCTGCCCTCGCAGAGCTCGCTCTACACCGACCCTGCAATCGTGGACTTCAAGAGCGAATTCTTCAGCAACGCTCCTGTTGGCCAGATCTTCACCAAGACCGCAGAGGACATCCCCTCGGCGATCTACTACGCACCCAAGAACGCGGCCGTTTCGACCGCCGTCCAGGGTGTGCTGAACGACGTGCAGGCGGGCAACATTGCGCCTGCCGACGCTTGGGCACAGGCAGTCAAGGCTGCCGAGACCGCGGACGCTGCTGCGTAGTCCGACCCACGTCGCAATCACTGCGAACGGGGGTAGGTCGAGAGACCTACCCCCGTTTCGTGTGATGGCGATTACCATCGGATAACCAGCGCTACTTACCAACGGAGGTAATAAATGTCCGCAAACAGCGTGGAGGCCCCGGAGGCCGAAACCGCCGGAACGGACGACGCCGCAGTCACGAGGCCCAGAGGCCCCAAGTCCTCGATCTGGGCTCGGTTCGACCACTCAGTCGTTCCCTATGTTCTTATTTCGCCCTTCTTCATACTCTTCGTAGCTTTCGGTATTTTCCCGATCGTCTACAGCGCCCTGATCTCGTTCAAGTCGTACCGCAACGAGTACCCCGTGGGCCGCGATGGCACCTCGATCAACACCTTCACCGAACGCTGGGTTGGTCTAGAGAACTTCGAGAGAGTCCTCACGAGTTGGGACTTCTGGCAAGCGCTCATCAACACGTTCGGCCTGTTCATCTTCTCGGCCGCTCCGCAGTTGCTTCTGGCGCTGATTCTTGCCTCATTGCTGAACCGCCGCTTGCGCATGAACTCCGTGTTCCGCGTGGGCATCCTGGTGCCGTACATCACGCCCATCGTCGCGTCGTCGATCGTGTTCTCCACGTTCTTCGCTCGCGACGGAGGCCAGGCCAACTGGATACTCAGTTTGTTCCACGTGCAAAGCACGTACGGCAGCGTCACCATTGACGGCATCGACTGGCGCAACGAGCGCTGGAGCGCATGGCTCGCACTGGTCATCATGGTCGACTGGAAGTGGACCGGCTACAACGCCCTGCTGTATTTGGCGGCGATGCAGTCCATCCCCAAGGACGTCTACGAAGCTGCTGCGCTCGATGGTGCTGGCGCATGGCGCCAGCTGTGGTCCATCACCGTGCCGATGATTCGCCCCATGGTGATCTTCACCGTGGTGTTGTCAACGATCGGCTCACTGCAGCTCTTCGCTGAACCCGTGCAGTTCGACAGCAACCCGGCGTCGGGATTAGGCGGCGGCAACAGACACCTCTGGAGAACCGTTTCCCAGTTGATCTGGCACACAGGGTGGAACCAGCACAACTTCGGTTTCGCTGGGGCCATGTCATGGGTGCTGTTCGTGGTCGTGGTCCTTGTGGCCGCCTTCAACGGATTCATCTCTAACAAGATCGGAGGCCGCAAGTGAGCACCGCGATCGCCGACAGCCAGGCGCCCGAGAAAGAGGCCCCCAAGGCCAACAGCGCGGCGTTGCTCGGCCGCTCTCCTCAAGACACGCCTGCAGGCTGGGTCAACTACATCCTGTTGTGCATCGTCTTGTTCATCGGCTTCTGGCCGGTGTACTGGGCAGGCATCATCTCCACGTGGAAGGAAGACAAGGTCTATGTAGACGGCTTCCCCACGTGGAAGCCGGGCCCGTACTTCTCGTTCAACTGGAACATCATCAACGGTGCCGAGGTCCCTGGCTATCCGTCGTATGACTCCGTGAACTTCATGCGGTCCTTCATGAACTCGCTTGCTCGTTGTGGCGATCGTGGTTGCCGGAACGCTCTTCTTCTGCTCCATCGCAGGCTTCGCCTTCGCGAAGCTGCGGTTCAAGGGCAGGGACCCGCTGTTCTACTTCGTGGTCATCACGCTCACGATCCCGGCACAGCTGGGCATCGTCGGCGTCGTACCAGATCATGGACACGCTCGGCTGGATCGGCACCTTATTCGCGGTGACAATACCGGCCCTTAGTCTCGGCGTTTGGCGTGTTCTATATGCGCCAATTCATCGAGGACTCGATCCCGGACGAGATCATCGAGTCTGCCCGCGTGGACGGTGCGTCTACCTTCCGCGTGTTCACCAACATCGTGTTGCCAGCGCTTCGCCCCGCATTGGGCGTGCTTGGCCTCATCGCCGCGGTGGGTGCGTGGAACGAGTACATCTGGGCCCTCGTGGCCGTTGGTGGCTCGTCGTGGCAGACCATTGGCCCCGCGCTGCACAACCTCCGTGCGGGTTCCACTCCTAAGTACTCCATCATTCTGACGGGCTCGTTCATCGCGACCATCCCGCTCATCGCACTGCTGTTCGTGGCAGGGCGTCAGATTGTGCGAGGCATCATGGACGCGGCCGTCAAGGGCTAGTCCTTACATCACGCTCTGAGGGGCGGTTCGCGCTAAGCGCGGGCCGCCCCTTTGCATACCCGACGCTGTGCGCCAGCCTCGCGTGGCGGTGGCCGCACGCTCACATTGCCGCCGCGCCACCTTGCCGCAGCACCGCCAGCACCAACTCCTACGTGCGCCCCACGCCTCGTTTTGAGGAGGCGCGTATTCCTGCGTGCGCCCCATGCATCAGTAGGCCCGCGCGCTCGAGGTGGCCGTGAGCGTCACGCCGTCGGCAAAGGGCAGCAGGGCGTCGAGCCCAAACAGCGGGTGGACCACGGTGCGCACGGTGACGGTCGCCGTGAAGCCGTCGTCCGTGACCGCTTCGACCACCTCGGTGGGCGGGAGGCCAGCCCTAGCCGCAGCGTCGGCCGACTCGGTCCTGTGCGGCGGCGCTGACCGCAGCCCGAGCGAGCCGAATGACGCCCTCGTCGCTCGGCGGCTCGAGGTCGCCTGCGTAGTAACCGTCAACATCGAGCGCGTCTGCAGAGTCGAGCGCGAGCTCGTCGGCAACGTGGGTGAGGCGCATGCGTTCCAGGTGCACTTGCGTGGCCGCGGAGATCACGAGCACCAGCAGCAACGCGATCATGGTGAACCCCAAAGTGAGCAACATGATGGTGCCCTCGTCGTCACGGGTCCCAAGACGCTTCACGGCAGGTACCCATCCACCGGGGAAGACCCGGTGGAGTCCACCGTGATCCGCGCGCGTGGCACAAGCGCGCCGATGCCAGGGAGGCTCACTTCGATTGAGACGCTCACTTGGACGTCAGATCCGGGCGTCAAACAAGGGTCAGCCGTGCATTCAAGTTGCACGTCCGCCGCTTCTCGCTCCAGGTGAAAGTCGCCCAATGTCGTGGCAAGCGCGGCGTCAGCACGCTCGCGCGCGGCAGTCTCAGCGTCCGCGTTGGACGCACCCTCTCGCAGTGCATCTACTCCCCCGACGACCGCTGCTCGGCTCACGTCGCGAGAAACGGCTTCGGCCGCGAACGCGGCCTCTTGCACGCGGGCGAGGGTCAACACCAAATACACCACCGGAATCATGAGCACCATCGCGAGGAAGACGAACTCCACCACCGCGGAGCCTTCGTCACGCGTCGCGCTGCAAACGACTCCGTATCAAGTTAGTCATCGCCAGCCTCGGCGATCGCATGCGCAGTGACGCTCATGGTGCCCGCGCCCCACAGCCCCAGTACCGGGACGGGCGCGCTGAGCGTGACCTCGACCACGCGCCCGCCATCCACCGTTCTGAGCTCGCGCCTCGACAGCATGACCTCCCAGGGCCTCGGTCGCGAGCTGCGCGGCTCTCTCGCGCGCCGTCGGCAGGGGTGAGGTCGGCGAGTGCACCAACGTGGGCGCCCTCCGAGGCCGAAGACAACATGATGTTGCGCACATGCAGCGTGAGCGCCAGCTGAAAGAGACCGGCGGCGAGCAACACAAGCAGCGCGCCAACGAGCACAAACTCGACGACCGCGCTGCCCGCGTCGTCAGCCGCCCGTGACCGAGCTGATTGCGGTCGTGAAGACATCGGCGAGTGCGGGCCCTGCCAGCGCCCAGAGTGCGGCCACCAGCCCCGCGGTCATGAGCGTGATCAGCACCCAACCGGGTACGTCACCGCGATCGTCCAACCGAGTGAACTCTTCTGTTGTCATTGGTAAACCCCCTTCTGCCGCCGGACTATCCGGTGAGGCGAATCGCAATCAGTCCTGGGTAGATTGCGAACACGATGGTGACGGGCAGGATCAGGAACACGACCGGCACCAGCATGACGATCTCGCGCTTTCCGCCTTGCTCCATGAGTTGCTCGCGCCCAGCGACCCTGGCGTCGTGCGCCTGAGCACGCAGCACGCCAGCGAGCGGTGTGCCTAGATCGAGTGCCGCCACGATGCCATCCACGAAGCGCCGCAGCGGCTGAGCTCCCGTTCTCGCCGCCATCTCTTGCAGCGCCCGCGACAACGGCTCCCCAGCGCGAGCGTTGGCCAATGCGCGCCCAAGTTCGTAAGGCAAAGCGCCCGACGTTGTCCGGGCAACACGCTCAAGCGCCGACCTCGCTCCCTCACCCGCCGCGACGGATAGCGCCAAGAGGTCGGCAATTGTGGGTAGCTCGGCGATGATTCGTTGAGTTCGCTTATGTGCGGTGTTTGTCAGCCACCCGTCACGGGCCAGTGCACCGCCAATGGCACTGACGCCAACGAGCACCAGCAGGGTCACGAGAGGCGCTCCCCGCGCCACGCGCAAGAAGGTGGCGCCCGCGACCCCCGCCGCAAGGCCCACCGCGCCCCATGCCACCTGCTGAGCACGGAACTGCTCCACAGTGAGAGTCGAGCCCGCGCGATCAAGCCTGGAACGAACGTCGGCCGCTGAGGATCCCCACCGTTCCAAGACGCGGCCCACATCCCGAACCACAGGTGCGGCGAGCCGCGCGGGCGCGAATCTGGGCCCGGCATTGTGCGCGACCCAAGCGCTGCCGTCGGCCGGGCGCACGTACGGCGCAATGCGCGCATCGAGGCTGGGGCGGCGATCGGCGAGCCACGCGAGGATCAGCGCCATTCCCACGGCCAACGGTATGCAGGCGGCTGCGGCGAGGGCGTTCATCGCAGCACCCTTGCCTCTTCGGGAAGCCTGCCAATGCTCACCATGAGCCTGTAGGCGACGAACGATGCCACCGCGCCCGCCGCGAGCACCGATGCGCCGGCAGCAGTGTTGTAGGCCGCCACTCCGCCTGGCCTCGTGGCAAGTAGCGCAAGCACCACCCACGGTGCCGCGACAGCGAGGCGCGCAGCGTTGACGGTCCAGCTCTGACGGGCCTCAAGCTCTCCGCGCGTTCGGGCGTCGTCGCGTAGGAACTCGCTCAGGGTTCGAAGCATCGTGCCGACGTCGGTGCCGCCGACCTCGCGCGTTATGCGCAGCGCTTCGACGATGCGGTCTGCGATGGGATCCGCGAGACGGTCCTTGAGGGCGTCGAGAGACTCGGCGAAGCGACCCGTGGCGCGGAAGTCCTCCGCGAACGCGGCGAAGGCGGGCCGCAGGTCGTCGGGACCGCGCGTGCCCAGTTGCGCGACTGCTTGCGGCAACGACAACCCGGCCCTAATGCCTCCCGAAAGGTGATCAACTGCGTCGGGCCATGCGGCGCGAGTGGCGCGCACACGAGCACGCGAACGCGAGGTGACGAGCGCAAAAGGCGCGCGGCCAGCCATCACCGCAAAACACAGCGCGACCACTGGGGACCGTGTGAGTCCCGCCGCCAGCAGGAACACGAGCACCGCGCCAACGCTCGCGACCGTCACGAGAGCCGCAGGCGTCACGCCGGGCGCTCCCGCCCGTGTGAGCCGGTCTTGCGTGCGCGCGCTCCATCCGTCCGCATTCACTTCGCGCGACGGCTCGGGCGCCCAGAAGGATGTCCACACGAGGAAGAGTCCAAGTCCAAGCGTGAGCCCAAGAAGTAACGTCATGTCATGCCGCCAACAACTCGGTGAGGCGATACCCAGCGCGCGCGAACCGCTCCTGGTGAGGCGGGTAGCCGTCCGCGCGCTGCAGCCCATTGCCGCGATTGATGAATAACTGCTCGAGTTCCACGACGCCGGCCTCGACGCGGCCAGGCACAGCGACGATCTCGGTGGCGCGTCGTCGTCCCCGCGCATCAACAGCGAGGTGGACCACAAGGTCGATGGAGGATGCGACGGTGGGCACCACGAAGCGGTCGGAGACGTTCTCGCCCGCGAGCAAGGGCAGGGTGCACATCTTGACGATCGCGTCGCGCGCGGAGTTGGCGTGGACGGTGCACATGCCGGGCACGCCCGCGTTGAGCGCGATCAACATGTCCAGAGACTCTGCCTCGCGAACTTCGCCGATGATGATGCGACTTGGCCGCATCCGCAGCGCCTCTTTGACGAGGCGTCGCAGGTCGATCTCGCCAGTTCCCTCGAGCGAGGGCTGGCGGCATTGCAGGCCCACGACGTCGCGATGAGCGAGGCTCAGTTCGAAGACCTCTTCGCATGTGATGATGCGCTCGCGCGGCGGGATCGAGCCCGCGAGCGCGCCTAGCGTTGTGGTCTTTCCCGGCTTGCGTTCCACCTGCTATCAAGATGTTTAGGCCACACACCACCGCCGCGTCGAGGAAGCGAGCCGCCTGTTCCGTGAGCGTGCCAAGCGTCACCAGGTCACCCACAGTTTGGGCACGCGCAACGTACTTGCGGATGTTGACGCTCCAGTGCTCGCGCGTGACATCCGGGATCACCGCGTGGAGGCGCTCGCCGCCAGGAAGAGACGCGTCGACGAACGGGCTACTGAGATCCAGCCGCCGGCCCGAGATCTTGAGCATGTGCTCAACGAGGTCACGCACCTGGGTGTCGGTGAGGATTGTGGGCGTCAATTCTGAGACGCCAGCCCGCGCTACAAAGACCTGCGACGGCCGGTTGATCCAGATTTCCTCGACCTCCGGATCGTCCATGTATTGCTGGAGCGGCCCCAAACCCGCCACGTTGGAGAGCACGCTGCGCGCGGCGTCGGCCCTATTGGCGACGGGCGTAACGGTGCCGCTGAGCGCCTGGTTGTCCCACTCGGTAAGCACCTCATCAACGAGTGCCTTCACCACGTCGCCGTCGCGCACGGGATCAACCCCGCGGCGCCGAATCTCTTCGCGCACGCGGGATTCAACACGGATAACCGGGTCCACCCCCATCCGCCGAAGGTAGTGGAGACGTGCAATCTCCGCAACGGCAACTGTGGATAACTTCCCCGGGCCGCGGGAAGTACCCCACGTGGATAGCGGTCACCTTCTACAGGGACGCTCGGCGACCGTAATACCTCAGCAAAGTCAGACATAGCGACGTTCGGTTCAGGGACAATCACGGCGAACCACGTGAGATCAGATGAGTCGACACCCCACGCGGTCTCGCCAACAACCACGTCAACGGCGGCGGCGTCGACCGGCGCGTCGGTGGCGTCCTCGCTGGGCGTCGCGCTAGGCGTTTGCGATGCGCTCGCGTCGTTTGTCGGCGCCCCGCCGGGGTCAGAGTCACCGCGCGTCGCGAAGGCAGCGATTACTGCGAGAACTACGAGCAACGCAATCCCGCCGACAATCAACCCGACGATCAAACCGGCCTTCGACTTCTTTTCAGGAGCATTCACGGGTACCGCCGCATTGAGGGAGCCGACGGCCGGGTACGCGAGTGGTTCAGCGGGTTGCGGCGTCGAGACGGCCGGGTGAGGCTGAACGGGCGTGGGTGCAGAGGCAATTGGCGTCGCGCCCGCGAGAGGCGCGGTGTGCTGGGTCCAAGCTGTGCCATCCCAGTAGCGCTGAGTCCCTGGGACGGTCGTGTCGGGGTACCATCCGGCCGGCGTCTGTGGTGGGTTTGTACCGTCCGTTGTCATGTCTGCCTCCGTGGGCCGATTGCCGTCTGTGTGAGCAACGTCCCTGGTTAAGGCCTCCCCCACTGTCCCCGAATTCAACCGCTGCGCAGTCGCCGATGTCAATGCGTTGTGACGTAGCCGACCCGGAGACCGACGCCGAATACCGTCAGCGCCGCCGTGTCACAGCTTTGTGCCACCATGAAGTCATGTGCGGTCGCTACGTCAACGTGCTCACCGAGCAAGAGCTCATGGACGCCTTCTCGCTCGCCGTCATCGCGGACGAGGCGCGCCTGCTCCCGCCCAACTGGAACCTCGGCCCCATGCAACAGGGCGTCATCATTCGCGAGCGGCCCGACGGCCGGGAGGCCGAGCTTGCCAAGTGGGGCTTGGTACCTGGCTGGGCAAAGGATCCGGGCATCGGTGCCAAGATGTTCAACGCGCGCTCGGAGACGCTCGCGGAGAAGCCTTCTTTCCGCACCGCATTCGCCAAGCGACGCTGCATCGTCCCTGCTAATGGATATTTTGAGTGGCAAGTGACAGACGCCGGCAAGGTGCCCCAATTCATCCACACGGAGGATGGCTCGCCGCTGGCATTCGCTGGGCTCACAGAGGTGTGGCGGCCAGACAAGGACGCGCCGTGGCTCGTCAGTTACGCGATCGTCACGAAGGCCGCGCGCGGCGACATGAAGGACATCCACGACCGCGAACCGGTGATGCTTACGGCGCCCAACGTGGACACGTGGCTGGACCCAGCGTCGGGCCAGGACGATCTATTCGCGGCCATAGCCGACGACAGCCCCGAACTCACGTGGCACGCGGTGGGCTCTGAAGTGGGCAACGTGCGCAACAACGGGCCGGAACTTGTTGACCCCGCCTAATCCGCCTGGCTAAACCCGCCAGTCAGTTGGATCACGATCACGTAGATCACCGGCAGAAGAGCCACCACGTACAGCGCCCATGAGATGACGGTCCAGATGGGGCTGCGAACATCGAGCAGCAGGCGCGCCACTGCCGCGGCGATGGCGGGAATCAGCTAGCCACAGCAACAACCCAAGACTCGGGTTGCCACCAAACCCGTAAATCCCAACGGCAACTACACCCCACGCGAGCCCGTAGTACCCAAACGTGAGAACGGCCTTCCGGGTGCTACGCCACGTGCGCTTGTCGATCCAGCGGCCCAAGGTGAAGGCGAACAGCGGCAACACGACCACGAGCGCAACGACGTAGAAGATGCTGCCGATGGCTACCCACGTGAGGTCGGCCCAGTCGCCGTTCTTGGATGTCGGGCCCAAAAGCAGGCTGATCACCCACAGCGGCGCAAAGATGACGGTCGCATTGCGCACGCTCACCCACGCGCGCCGAGCCGAACCGATGCGCTCGATGGACGGCGCCGGTTCGCGCCTGCGGAACGCAGCCATCAGAGCAGCACTCCGAGCAGCGCGAGTGCGAGCAATGCCATCACCAGGCCCAGAGCGATTCGCCAGGACCGTGACGAAATCGCGCGCTGCGCCACCGCTCGTCCAATGGCGAATCCGCCTAACGCGCTCATGGGTGCCCCACCCGCACGACAGTTGCGGTCAATTGAACCAACGCGAGTGCTGCACGGCCCAAACAAACAAATAGACGACCGGCACCATGAGCACCGCGTACACCGCGTACACGGTGACTCGCCAGCGCACGTCGCGGAACGCGAGCACCCCGAGTAGACGACCGCCGGCTCCCGCAACCGCGAAAAGCACAATGTAGAACAGGGCCGCGGTCACAGCGAAACGCACGTCGGATTGCGCCGTGCTTTGCGCCTCATTGATGGTGAGGACCATCGCTACGAGCAGCCCGCTCAGGGCACCTGCGACGGCAAATCGCGCTACGGAGGTTCCGGCGCCGGCCCCAGCCAATCGCCGATCGATGCGTCTCCCAACGGTGAACGAGATCACCGGCACCCCCACAAGCGCGACCAACACCAGCGTCATCCATCCCACTGCCCAGAAGTCGAAAAAGGGGTAGTACGCCGTAGTGTCGCGAACAAACAATAGACGGGCGACTGGTCCCAGGGCGAGGCCGCTGACGAGCACCAGGATCGCCGAAGTTCCCGCCATTCCAATGGCGGCTCTGCCTGCCGAGCCGGGTCGCTGCATCGCGGTGCGTTCCTCGGTGATTGTCACGATTTCCGCACCCTCACATCCCCCGCGAGCACCTCGCGGTCGCCTTTGGCGGTTCTTACCAACAGCCCGCCCGACGCCGACAGGCCCACCGCGGTACCCGTCACCGGGGTGCCACCCGGCACGTCGACGGTCACGTCCCAGCCGATCGTCGCGCAGGCGGCGGTCGACGAGCGCGGGGATGTCGTCGCCGCGCTCCCACGCGGCCACGGCGTCGCGAAGCTCGGCGGCGAGGGCGCGCAGCAGGGCAACGCGGTCAAGCGAGGACGCGCCAAGCGTCGCGAGCGATGCGGCGTGCGGCACCGGCAGTTCCCCAGCGGCCTGCGACACGTTGATGCCAATACCAGCGACGATGGCGTCTTGGCCGGGCACCACCTCGCACAGGATGCCAACGCACTTGCGCCAGCGACCCCATTCGGCGATGTCGCGAACGCCGTGCTCAACCACCACGTCGTTGGGCCACTTGAGGAACGCGCCAACGCCCTGGCGGCGCAGCGCGCGCACCGTCGCGAGGCCAACGACGAGCGGCGCCCAGCCGTAGTCGGCCCGCGCCACCGAGGGCCGCAGTACATAGGAACCGGTCAGCGCCGCGCGATCCGGCGTGGCCCACGAGCGCCCAGCGCGCCCCCGCCCTGCCGTCTGATGGTCGGCGACGTAGGCGCTCAAGTGGCCCCACGCGTCGGGCTGGCTGGCAACCAAACCGAGCAGCGCGGTGTTGGTGGAGGGAGAGCGTGGCCACAACGTCGAGCCGGGAAAGCGGCTTGCCTGCGCCAACGACGTCGTCGAAGTCGCCGCGCGACAAGGGCGCGCGCGAAGCGGCAATCGCTGCGGGCGTTGGCTCACTCACGGGGCTAGGCTATCTGCCAGCCACAAAGGGAGTGACGTGACCGAACCGAGCAAGACCACAGCAGCCGCCCTTGAGCAGCTTCACGGCAAGACCGACGCCGCCGTCACGACCCCAGAAGCGGCGGCCAGAGAGAAGCAGCACGCGCGCGGCAAGAAGACCGCGCGCGAGCGCGTTGACGCTCTGCTCGACGAGGACTCGTTCGTCGAGCTCGACCGCCTCACGCGGCACCGCAGCCAGAACTTTGGGCTCGAGAAGAACCGCCCGTACGGCGACGGCGTCGTCACCGGCTACGGCACCATCGACGGCCGCCAGGTCGCGGTCTACTCGCCAGGACTTCACGGTCTTTGGCGGCTCGCTCGGCGAGGTCCACGGCCAGAAGATCGCCAAGATCCAGGACTTCGCGCTGCGCACCGGCGTGCCGCTCATCGGCATCTCCGACGGCGGCGGCGCGCGCATCCAGGAGGGCGTCGCGGCGCTCACCCAGTTCGCCGAGATCTTCCGCCGCAACGTCGCCGCGTCGGGCGTCATCCCGCAGATCTCGATCATCCTTGGCCCCAGCGCGGGCGGCGCGGTCTACTCCCCCGCGCTCACCGACTTCATCGTGATGGCCGACGGCACCTCGCAGATGTTCATCACCGGCCCCGACGTCATCAAGTCCGTCACGGGCGAGGAGGTGACGTTCGAGGAGCTCGGCGGCGGGCACACCCACAACGTGAAGTCCGGCGTGGCGCACTACCTCGCCTCGGACGAGGACGACGCGATCGACTACGTGCAAGCACCTGCTGCAGTTCCTGCCGCAGAACAACCTCTCGCGACGCGCCCGCGTGGGACGTCGACAGCGGACCTGGAGCCGACCGACGCACGACCTCGCGCTCGAACACGCTCGATCCCCGACAGCGACAACCAGCCGTACGACATGAAGACCGTCATCGAGGCGGTGCTCGACGACGGCGAGTTCTTCGAGATCCAGCCGCTGTTCGCCACCAACATCGTGGTCGGCTTCGGACACGTCGAGGGCCACTCGGTGGGCATCGTCGCCAACCAGCCCCTGTCGATGGCGGGCACGCTCGACATCAACGCGGCGGAGAAGGCCGCGCGCTTTGTGCGCACGTGCGACGCGTTCAACATCCCCGTGCTGACGTTCGTCGACGTGCCCGGCTTCCTGCCCGGCACCGACCAGGAGTACCAGGGCATCATCCGCCGCGGCGCCAAGCTGATCTTCGCCTACGCCGAGGCGACCGTGCCGCTCGTCACCGTCATCACGCGCAAGGCCTACGGCGGCGCGTACATCGTCATGGCGTCCAAGCAGCTGGGCGCCGACATCAACCTCGCGTGGCCCACCGCGCAGATCGCGGTCATGGGCGCGGGCGGCGCCGTCAACATCCTGCAGCGCCGCGCGCTCGCGGCCGTGGCGGAGGCGGGCGGCGACGTCGACGCCGAGCGCGCGCGCCTCGCCGCCGAGTACGAGGAGGCGATCGTCAACCCGTACGACGCCGCCGACAGGGGCTACGTCGACGCCGTGATCGAGCCGTCGCGAGACGCGCGCGCAGGTGGTGCGCGGCGCTGCGCGCGCTCCGCACCAAGCGCGCCGCCTTGCCGCCCAAGAAGCACGGGAACATCCCGCTGTGAGCGAGCCACGACGAGCTGCGTCGCCGCCGCCGCGTCGATCGAGTGGTGCGCGGCATCGTCGACGACGACGAGCTGGCGGCGCTCGTGGCCGGCGTGGTCGCGATGGCGGCCTCGGCGCCGACGAGGACGCGCCCGGCTCGCCGACCTCCGCGTGGATGGATCGCACGCGCACCATGCGCGGACGGCGGCTGATGCTGCCGCTCGGCCGCGGGGACTCGCGTGGCGGCACTCGCTGCGATAGACGCGCCCGCGCGCCGCGGATCGCTCGCGCCGCGCGTGGTCACCGCCGTCGTGGTGCTGATCCTTGTGTTGTCGCTACGCCGTGGATCCTCATCGCGCATCAACACCTGGTCGGACGTGGGCCCCGTAGACGGCGACGTTCGACCACGCCGATGCCGCCGTCGTGCTCGGCGCGCGCGTCTACCAGACGGCACGCGTCTCCCTTTCTTGCGCGAGCGCGTCGAGGTGGGCGTGCGGCTCTACAAGGACGGCCACGTCGACCGCCTCATCATGAGCGGCGACGGCAACGACACCTCCGGATTTGGCGAGCCGACGGTGATGCGCGCGATCGCCGAGAGCATGGGCGTGCCCGCCGACGCGATCGTCGAGGACCCCCTGGGCGTCGACACGTACTCGTCGTGCGCAAGAGCGCGCTCCGAGTTTGGCGCCGAGTCCGTCATCATCGTCAGCCAGGAGTTCCACGTGCCGCGCGCGGTGTGGCTGTGCGACCGGGCAGGGCTTGACACGCAGGGCGCGTATCCGCCAATCACACTGCGCAAGGGCACCGTGGTGGGCAATGGCCGGGAGCTGGCCGCGGCAGTAAAGGCCTGGATGGACGTCGTGTCAGGGCGCCAGCCGTAACGGCAACGAGCACGTAGGGTCGAGGATGACCCGCCCTTCTCCCTGGCCCTCGCCGCGGGCACGGCTGTCGCCCTGCGGCGCTCGCCGCCGTCACCCCGGCCCTCACCGCGCGATTGGCGACGATTGGCGCCCGGCACCCCATAGCGTCGGGCCATTTTCAACCGGCCGACGCCGCGCTCGTGTTGGGCGCTCGGGTGTGGGCGGACGGGCGGCCAAGCAAGTTTCTGCGCGAGCGCGTGGTGACCGGGGTGCGGCTGTATCGCGCGGGGCTCGTGCGCCAGATCATCATGAGCGGCGCCGGCGAGGACTCGTCGGGGTACGGAGAGCCAACCGTGATGAGACGAGTGGCTGAGAGTGCTGGAGTGCCGTCCGACGCGATCATCGACGACCCCCTCGGGGTGGACACGTACTCGAGCTGCGTGCGCGCTCGCGACGAGTTCGGGATGCGCTCCGTGATCGTCGCGACTCAAGAGTTTCACTTGCCGCGGGCCGTGTGGCTGTGCCAACGGCTCGGGCTCGAGGCGCAGGGCGCCTATCCGGCGCCGGTGCTCGCCGAGCACACCATTCGCGGGCACGTGCGCGAGCTGGGCGCTACGGGCAAGGCCATGCTCGACCTCGCGCGCGGACGAGTGCCGCAGGGCTCTAGGTCCTTGAAGGGTCAATTGCTAGACTCAGTCCATGGAGAAGGTGGCCACGGGCGAGCGCGAACGCTTGCTGTGGGCGCGCTACAACGCGCTGCTCACCACCGTGCCCGGCATGATCGACGAGCGCATGCGCGCCGCAACGGGCCTTTCCCGCTTCCAATTCATGCTGCTCGACACCCTCGCCAAGAACCCCGACGGCCAGGTGCAACTCGCCGACGTCGCACGCGCGGCCGACTCATCTCTGTCCCGGCTCAGCCACGCGATCACGCGGCTCGAGGACGCGGGGCTCGTGGAGCGTAGGGCCTGCGATGAGGATCGCCGCGCCTCGTGGGCCGTGCTCACGCCAGCGGGAGCCACAGCCGTGGCAGAGGGCCGAGATGCCCACGACGCCGTCATGCGCGAGGTGTTGCTGGACCGAATTCCCGACGGCCGCCAGGAGGACGCGATCGCGTTCCTGACCGCGCTGCTGCCCGTCGACGTGGCGGCGGCGTGCACCAAGATCGACGGAGACAGCGCCTAGAACCGTGTCAGCGCCTTCCGTTAGGGTGGGCGAGTGTCCGAATCGTTTCGCGCCCGCCGCAGCGCCTACTGGGACGCCGCAGTGCTCGCGCGCGTGCGCATTTGGCAGATCATGCCGCTCGCCGGCTGGTGGCGCATCGCCGCGCTTGGCGCTAATTAGCCTGGTACTGGGCCTGTTGCCGCTCGTCTTCATGCTCGCGACCTCGGCGATGATCGGCGGCGTGCCCGACGCCGTGGAGGGGGGCCTTGGCTCGCACCCTTGGGACAGGGTCGTGGAGTTGTTCCTCGTCGCGGCCGCCGCCTTCGTTGCGGGCCAGATCCTCGCTCCCGTGCAGCAGATGATCGGGCTCGCCGTGCAGCGCGCGGTGGACGGCAAGATCCGGGACCAAGCGGTCGCCGCCGTGACGGGGTCCGTTGGCATCGCCGCGCTCGAGGACGGCGAGGTGCTCGCGACGTTCTCCGAGGCGCGCATGCGGTTCGAGAACAACTGGCACACGCCCGGCAACGCCGTGGCCGGCATGCTCTACCTGATCGCGCGCTACACGCAGCTCATTGGCCTGCTCGTGATCGTGTTTGTGTTGCTCGGGCCCGTGGATCGCGCTCGCGATGGCCGCGGGCGTGATGGTGCTGCGCACGGGCAACCGCGGCGGGCTGCGCTCGTACTCGCGGCTCTGGCGCGACAACGGCCACCTGCGCCGCCGCTACCGCTACTTCCTCGACGTGTCGATGGGATCGTCCGCCTCGAAGGAGATCCGCGTATTCGGCTCCATGCCGTGGCTCACCAAGGGGCACGCGAAGGCGCACAGCGAGTTCGCGGACCCCATCGACCGCGAGCGTCGACGCATCTACTTCAAGCCCTACCTCGTCTACACGGCTATCGCCTTCGCCGCGGTGCTGTGGTCGCTCGTCGTCCCTCACGACCCAAGCGGCAGGTTCCGGGGGGAGCGAAGGCGAGCTGGCGTCGGGCGCCATGACGCTGACGGCCTTCACGCTTGGCCTGCAGGCGCTCATCGGCGCGCTGATGATGGGGCGCGACTACCCGGAATCCGACACCTCCACGCAGTTTGGGATGAACGCGCTGAGCGCGGTGCGTGAGGTGGAGAAGGCGGTGCGCGAGGCAGACACCGCCCCGCGCGGACACGCTCGATGTGCCGGCCGGCGCTCCCGTGCACTCGATCGAGTTCCGCGACCTGTACTTCTCCTACCCGGGCGCCGCGGAGACAGTGTTTGCGGGGCTCAATCTGACGCTCGAGGCGGGCAAGACCACGGCGATCGTCGGCGTCAACGGAGCGGGCAAGACCACCCTCATGAAACTCCTCGCGCGGCTGTACGAGCCCACGTCGGGCGCCATCTTCGTCGACGGCGTCAACATCGCGGACATCGAACTCACGCAGTGGCGGCGCACGCTGTCCGTGGTGTTCCAAGACTTCGTGCGCTACGAGTTCACCGCGGCGGACAACATCGCGATGGGCGCGGCATTCGACGGCCCTGACCGCGCCGCGGTGGAGGCGGCGGCGGCCAAGACGGGCATGCTCGAGACCCTGTCCGACGCTCCGCACGGCCTGGACACGATCCTCGCGAGGGCGTACGAGGACGGCATCGACCTCAGCGGCGGCCAGTGGCAGCGCGTGGCGATCGCGCGCTCGCTGTACGCGGTCGACAAGGGCGCGCGCGTGCTCGTGCTCGACGAGCCGACCGCCGCGCTTGACGTGCGCGCGGAGGCCGAGTTCTTCGACCAGTTCGTGACGCTCACCGAGGGCCTCACGACCGTGCTCATCTCGCACCGCTTCTCTTCGGTGCGGCGCGCGGACACGATCATCGTGGTCGAGGAGGGTCGGGTGGTCGAGGCGGGATCCCACGACGAGCTGATGGCCACGGACTCTCGCTATCGCAGGCTCTTTGAACTCCAGGCGCGCCGCTTCCGCGAGGGGCTCGACGCGGACGACGACGCGGACGCCGCCGTGATGGGGGGCGTGTGATGGAACTCTGGAGCGGGATCAAGGACACCGCGTCGTTCGCGTGGCGTGCAGGGCCGCTCAACTTCATCGTTGGCTTCTCGCTGATGATGGTCGAGCCGCTTGCCATGCCCATCGCGGCCGTTGGCCTGCGCGGGATCGTCGACAACGCGATCGCGGGCGAGGCACGCGCCGCGGTCATCTGGGCGGTCGGTCGTGGCGGTGCTGGCGACGCTCGCGCTGACCGCGGGGCACTTCGCTCACATCTTCTACTTCAAGACCGCGGAGGACATGTCGGCGCTCATCGAGCGAGACATCGCCGAACTCTCCAACGGCTCCGTGGGGCTTGAGCACCACGAGCGCGCGGACTACGCGGACCGCATCGCCTACATCCGGCGCGAGGCGGACCGCGCCGCCTGGGGCACCGTCTCCACGCTGTACGGCGGCGTGGCGATCGTGGTGGCGCTCGTCGTCACCGGCGCTGCTGCTCGCCACGCTGTCGCCGTGGCTGCTGCTCCTCCCCGTAGCCGCGATCCCGCCGCTGCTGCTTGGCCGCAAGGCCGAGGTGGTGGCAAAGGCTGGCCGCGCGGCCGGGGCGCCGGCGACGCGGCAGGCGAACCACCTGTTCGGGCTGCTCGCCGACGCGGGCCCCGTCAAGGAGGTTCGCACGTGCGGCCTCGAGGAGGAGGTGCGCACGCGCCAGCAGACGGCCTGGGACGAGGCGACTCGCCTCGAGCTGCGCGCCGAGTACAAGGCGGCCTGGCTGCGCGCGGCGGGCCAGATCTTCTTCGCCGTTGCCTACGTTGGCGCCACGCTGCTGGTGCTGCGCGACGCCGTGCACGGCCACGCAACGGTGGGCGACGTGCTCATGGTCATCACGCTCGCGGCGCAGGTCAACAACCAGGTGACCGCGGCGGTGACGATGCTGCAGGGCCTGCAGCGGACGTCGTCGATGTTCGCGGAGATCCGCTGGGTGCGCGGCGTCGTCGACGCGCAGCAGGGCGCCGACGCCAGACGCCACGGTGCCGCCAACGCTCGACATCCGGCATCGAACTGCACGACGTCACCTTCACCTATCCCGGCACCGAGACCCCTGTGCTCGAGCACGTCGACCTGACGATTCCTGCGGGGTCCACCGTCGCGATCGTTGGCGAGAACGGCGCGGGCAAGTCCACGCTCATCAAGCTGCTGTGCCGCTTCTACGACCCCGACTGCGGGCGTGATCACGGTGGACGGCATGGACCTCGCCCGCATGCCGGTGACCGAGTGGCGCGAGCGCATTTCCGCGGCTTCCAAGACTTTGCGCGCTTCGAGTTCTCCGCGCAGCAGACCGTGGGGCTCGGCGACCTGCCGCAGCATCGACGATCCTCGAGGCAGTGTCCGCGGCGCTCGACCGCGCGCGGGCCGAGGACGTCCTGAGGCGCCTCAGCGACGGGCTCGAGACCCAGCTTGGCAAGACCAACGTTGGCGGCACGGACCTCAGCGGCGGCCAGTGGCAGAAGCTCGCGCTCGGCCGCGCCATGATGCGCGAGCAACCCGCTGCTGCTGCTGCTCGACGAGCCAACGTCGGCTCTCGACGCCCAGGCGGAACACAACCTCTTTGAGCAATACGCGCTTGGCGCGCGGCGAGTGGCGCAGACCACCGGCGCCATCACGGTGCTGGTATCTCACCGGTTCTCGACCGTGCGCATGGCGGACACCATCCTCGTGGTCGGCGACGGCCGCATCGCCGAGTTCGGCACGCATCAGGAGCTCATGGCGAACGGCGGCCTCTACTCCGAGCTGTACTCGCTCCAGGCCGAGCAGTATTCGTGAGGCATCGGCGCTTCTCGACTCCGCGCTAGGCTCGGCGCATGCCGGTCCCACTCGTGCTCGCGTCTCAATCCCCCGCGCGCCTCGCGACGCTGCGCTCCGCGGGCATCGAGCCACGGTCATCGTCTCCCACGTAGACGAGGACGCGCTCCTCGCCTCGCGCGGGCGCCCTTGCTCCCGCCGACGCGGTGCTCGCCCTCGCGCGTGCCAAGGCGGAGGAGGTCGCGCAGGCGCACGACACTAACGCACTGGTGCTCGGCTGCGACTCGATGCTCGAGTTCGGCGGCGAGATCTTCGGCAAGCCCGGCGAGCGCCGCCACAGCCGTGAGCGCTGGCAGGCGATGCGCGGCAAGTCGGGCACGCTGCACACGGGCCATTGGCTCGTCGACGCGCGCACGAACTCAGCGCAGCGTCACATCGGCGCGACGTCGTCGACCGTCGTCCATTTCGCGGATCTCACCGACGCGGAGATCGACGCGTACGTCGCGACCGGCGAGCCGCTGCAGGTCGCGGGCGCGTTCACAGTCGACGGCCTCGGCGGGCCCTACGTCGAGGGCATCGAGGGCGACTATCACGGCGTCGTCGGCGTGAGCCTGCCGCTGTTGCGGCACCTGCTTCGCGACCTCGGCGTGGCCATCCACGAGCTCCGCGCCGTGCCTGATTTGTAGACGCGCTACAACCTACGCCCGCGTAGCTGCGCTCCGGCGCCGATTTCTTGTCGCTTTCCTACAACACGCCCGGTGCAACGTAGTGCCGCAAGCCAAACTTGCGCCGCCGCCAACCGGCCCATTCGCTCCCGCGCAAAACCAAGGCGCTACCGTTGCCCAGTGACTGCCTTCAACTCTGTGCTCATCGCCAACCGCGGAGAGATCGCAGTTCGCATCATCCGCGCGTGTAAAGACGCCGGGCTCACGTCCGTCGCCGTCTACGCGGACCCCGACCGCGACGCCCCCCACGTTCGCCTCGCCGACGAGGCGTTCTCGCTCGGCGGCTCGACGGCGCGCGACACCTACCTCGACATCGCCAAGCTCATCGACGTCGCCGTGCGCTCCGGCGCCCAGGCGGTGCACCCCGGCTACGGCTTCCTCGCCGAGAACGCCGACTTCGCGCGCGCCGTCATCGAGGCGGGCCTCACCTGGATCGGCCCCAGCCCCGCGGCCATCGAGGCCCTTGGCGACAAGGTGAGCGCGCGCCACATCGCGCAGCGCGCCGGCGCCCCCCTGGTGCCCGGCACCCCCGATCCCGTTGAGACGGCCGACGAGGTGGTCGCCTTCGCGCAGGAGCACGGTCTGCCCGTGGCCATCAAGGCGGCCTTCGGCGGCGGCGGTCGCGGCCTCAAGGTGGCGCGCACCATCGAGGAGATCCCCGAACTCTTCGATTCCGCAACCCGCGAGGCCCTCGCCGCCTTCGGGCGCGGCGAGTGCTTTGTCGAGCGCTTCCTCGACAAGCCTCGCCACGTCGAGACCCAGTGCCTCGCCGACACCCACGGCAACGTCGTCGTCGTCTCCACGCGCGACTGCTCGCTGCAGCGCGGCACCAGAAGCTCGTCGAGGAGGCGCCCGCGCCGTTCCTCACGGACGACCAGAACGCCAAGCTGGTCGAAGCAAGCATCGCGATTCTCAAGGAAGCGCACTACGAGGGCGCGGGCACCTGCGAGTTCCTCGTCGGCACCGACGGCACCATCAGCTTCCTCGAGGTCAACACGCGCCTCCAGGTGGAACACCCCGTCACCGAAGAGGTCACGGGCATGGACCTGGTGCGCGAGCAGTTCCGCATCGCCGCCGGCGAGGCCGTCACCATCCCACCGGCGCCACCGCGGGCACTCCATCGAGTTCCGCATCAACGGCGAGGACCCGGCGGCGAACTTCATGCCCGCGCCCGGCACCATCCGCACCCTCTCGTTCCCTTCCGGCCCTGGCGTGCGCGTCGACGCGGGCGTTGCGCGAGGGCGACACCGTTGGCGGCAACTTCGACTCGATGATCGCCAAGATCATCGTCACCGGCGCCACGCGCGACGAGGCCATCCAGCGCGCCCGCCGCGCGCTCGCCGAGATCGAGATCGAGGGCATCCCCACGGTTGTTCCCTTCCACCGCGCCGTCCTCGAAGCCCCGGAGTTCACCGCGCCCGACGGCGACTTCCGCGTGTACACCACCTGGATCGAGACGGAATTTGCGGATACCATCGCCGCCCTCGCAGCGCGGCCTCTCCCACCACGGAGGCCATCGAGGAGTTCGCGACGGAACGCGTGATCGTCGAGGTGGGCGGCAAGCGGCTCGAGGTGGTGCTCCCCGCGGCCCTCGCGCAGGCGGGCAGGGCGCGCGCTGGCATGCCGGTGCGTCGCACTGCCCGACGCCCTGGCGGCCCCACTCGCGTGGCCAGTGGCGCCTCGCTCGCCTCCCCCATGCAGGGGACGATCGTCAAGGTCGCGGTCGCGGACGGCGCGCTCGTGGCGGAGGGCGACCTCATCGTTGTGCTCGAGGCCATGAAGATGGAGCAGCCGCTCGCCGCACACAAGGCCGGCGTATCACGGGGCTCACTCTCGCCGTCGGAGCGGGCGTCAGCGCGGGCACCGTGATTTGCGAAATCACGGATCCCGCACCCGCGAGCCGAATAACGCAACGTCAAGACTTGCGCAAAAGGTCATCGCGGCCCTAGTCTCGGCTAGGCGCGTTGGTGCGCCCTACACCCGTCCCCCACGCGAAAGTCGCACATGTTCGCAAACTTCCTCATTGGCCTCCGAGAGGGCCTAGAGGCGTCGCTCGTGGTCGGCATCCTCGTGGCGTACCTCGTGCGCACCGAGCGCCGCCACCTGCTCAGCAAGGTGTGGATCGGCGTCGGCATCGCCATTGTCGTGTCGCTCGCCTTCGGCGCCATCTTCACGCTCGGCCCGCAGGGCCTGAGCTTCGAGGCTCAAGAGGCGATCGGCGGCATCCTGAGCATCGTCGCGGTGGGCCTCGTCACCTGGATGATCTTCTGGATGGCAAAGAACGCTCGCGCGATGAAGGGCGAACTCGAGGGCTCAATGGAGAAGGCCATCAGCGTCGGCTCTGGCGCCGTCGTCGCGATGGCGCTCCTCGCCGTGGGCCGCGAAGGTCTCGAAACGGCACTGTTCTTGTGGGCGAGCATCGAGAGCGCGGGCACCACCACCGGCCCCGGTGCTTGGCGCGACGCTCGGCCTACTCGCCGCAGCCGCGCTCGGCGTACTCATCTACCGCGGCGCAGTGCGCATCAACTTGCGCAAGTTCTTCCAGTGGACGGGCGTGTTCCTCATCGTCGTCGCCGCGGGCGTCCTCGCCTACGGCGTGCACGACCTCCAAGAGGCGGGCATCCTCCCCGGCGAAGACAACCTCGCATGGGACGTCTCCGCGCAGATGTCCCCCACCTCGATCGTCGGCACCGTCCTCAAGGCGGTCTTCAACTTCTCGCCGCAGACCACGGTGCTGCAGGCAGTCGTCTACTTCGCGTACCTGATTCCCGTGATGTTCCTCTTCGTTCGCACGGCTTTCGGCGTCTGGGACGCGCACCCGCGGCCGCCGTTCCCACCGCCCTCACCAACGCCTAACTCCCAAAGGACCTCAATGAACCTCCGCTCCGCCATGCCCGCAGGAGGCTTGGCAGTTGTCGCCGCGCTCGCATTGGCCGCGTGTGTGCCCAACAATGCCGAGGAGTCGCAAAGCATCGCCGTGATCTCGACCGCAGACAAGTGCACGGTCGCCACCACCGAGGTGCCCGCGGGACCCATCGTGTTTCGTGTCACCAACAACGGCGACGACGTGACCGAGTTCTATCTGCTCGCCGAGGACGGCGCTGCGTGTCGTCTCCGAGCTAGAGAACATCGGCCCTGGCATCTCGCGCGATCTCGTGGTGCGCTTGGCCGAGGGCGCGTACGTGACTGCATGCAAGCCTGGAATGGTCGGCGACGGCATCAGGGCGCCCTTCACCGTGACCGCAGGCGACACCGAAGTGGCGTCCAGCGGCGATCGCGACGCCCAGTTGAAGTCAGCAGCGGACCAATACGTGCTCTACGTGCGTGAACAGGTTGAGACGCTCGTGGCGAAGACAGACGAGTTCGTGAACGCGTACGAGAGCGGTGACTACGACAAAGCGCGCGCGCTGTACGCGGACGCGCGCGTCCACTGGGAACGCGTGGAGCCCGTCGCCGAATCGTTCGGCGACCTTGACCCCAAGACCGACGCCCGCGAGGCGGACGTTGCGGAGGGCGAACAGTGGACCGGCTGGCACGCGATCGAAAAGGACCTGTGGCCACCGGCGGAGGGCTCCGGTTTCACCGATGCCCAGCGCCTCGCGCTCGCGGAGGGGCTCAGGACCAACATCGCCACGCTGTCGAGCGAGGTCACTGCACGAGGACTTCACGCTCGACGCCTCGCAGATCGGCAATGGCGCTCAGGCCCTCCTCGAAGAGGTCGCCGCAGGCAAGGTCACCGGCGAGGAAGAGATCTGGTCGCACACCGACCTGTGGGACTTCCAGGCCAACGTTGACGGAGCCGCGATGGCCTTCAGCGTGCTCCGCGACGTCGTGAGCGACGACGGACTCCGATCTTGTGCAAGAACTCGACACCCGCTTCGCCGCCCTCAACGCGCTGCTCGCGAAGTACGGCTCCATCGACGACGGGTTCGTGCTGTACACCGACCCTCACACCCGAACAGGCAAGGGAACTGTCGAACGCGGTCGACGCGCTGAGCGAGCCGCTTTCGCAGTTGACCGCCGCCGCGGTCCTGTAAACACCCCATGCCCGACGCCGTAGACGACCCCGCGCGAGGCGCCACGTGGCCCCTCGCGCCGCGCGGTACTTGGCGTTGCGGGCGCGGTCGCCGGCGCGGCTGCAGTAGGCGGCGTGACGGGCTTTGCCTTGGGGAAGGCAAGCGCGGAGAACCTGATTCTCAACGCCTACGCGTTCCGCGGCGGTCACCAGAGCGGCATCGTCACCCCGCAGCAGGATCGCCTTCACTTCGCGGCATTCGACATGACGAGCGACTCTCGCGACGACCTAGTAGATCTACTCAAGAAGTGGACGGTCGCGGCCGAGACGCTCATGGCCGGCGGCGAGCTTGGCGACGGAGCGCGTCGGCGGCGCCTACCAAGCGCCGCCGGACGACACGGGCGAGGCCTTGGGCCTGCCAGCGTCGGGCCTCACCATCACCTTTGGCTTTGGCCCCACACTGTTCACCAAGGACGGCGCCGACCGCTTTGGGCATCGCGAGCAAGCGCCCAGCGCAGCTCATCGACCTGCCGCACTTTGCCGGCGACATGCTCGACCCCGCCTTCACCGGCGGCGACCTGTGCATCCAGGCGTGCGCAGACGATCCCCAGGTGGCGGTGCACGCCATCCGCAACCTGTCACGCATCGCGTTTGGCACGGCCGCCGATCCGGTGGGCGCAATTGGGGTTCGGCCGCACGTCGTCCACCACGAAGGCGCAGGTCACGCCGCGCAATCTGATGGGCTTCAAGGACGGCACGCGCAACCTGCACGCGGAAGACGACGATGACATCTCACGCTTCGTGTGGGCCGACGCTGGGGACGGGCAGTCGTGGATTGACGGCGGGTCGTACCTGGTAGCACGGCGGATTCGCATCCGCGCGGAGATCTGGGACCGCACCTCCCTGGAGGGGCAAGAGGACAGCATCGGCCGCACCAAAGGGCTCGGGCGCTCCGCTCAGCGGCGGCAACGAGTTCACCGAGCCGGACTTCGCGCGCAAGGGCAGCGACGGCAAGCCGCTGATCCCCACGGACAGCCACGTAGCGCTCGCGCACCCGGACGCCAACGAGGGCCAGCGCATGCTGCGCCGCGGCTACAACTTCACGGACGGATCGGACTCTCTTGGCAGGCTCGACGCCGGGCTGTTCTTCCTCGCATACGTGCGCGACCCGCGCACGCAGTTTGTGCCGGTGCAGAACCAGCTGTCGTCGCACGACGCAATGACGCTTGAGTACCTGCAGACCACGGGCTCTGCGCTGTTCGCGGTGCCCAGCGGCATTGGCGCAGGCGAATACGTGGGCCAGGCGCTGTTCACCTAGCGCGTGCGCACAAGAACAACTGCGGCGCGCGCAGGCACGCAGACTCGGCGCGGCCTCGAGGAGCTCCCCTACCGCGCCCTGTCGTCGTCCGTCATGTTGTGGAGCCGACGCGCGGCCTCCGCGATGGTCCCGGAAAGCGACGGGTACACCGTGAACGAGTTCGCGATGTCGTCAACCGTGAGGTGCTGCGCCACGGCAAGCGAGAGCGGGTAGATGTGCTCCGAGGCTCGCGAGCCAACGAGCACCGCGCCCAGGACCTGCCCGGTCACCGTGTGCCCAAAGATCTTGACGAAGCCCTCGTCGATGCCGAGCATCTTGGCGCGCGGGTTGCGCGCCAGATCCAGGCGCGACACCTGGTAGAAGATGCCGCGGGCCTTGAGGTCGCGCCTCGCTAGCGCCAACAGACGCGATCTCTGGTGCAGTGAAGACGTTCGACGAGACAGTGCGCATGTCGATGGGCGTCACCGCATCGCCGAGCGCGTGCGCCATCGCGATGCGGCCCTGGGTCGCGGCCACCGACGCGAGCAGAAACACGCCCGTGCAGTCGCCTGCCGCGTAGACGCTCCGGCCCGTGGTGCGCGAGACCTTGTCGACGGTGATGAAGCCGCGAGAGTCCACCTCGACGCCCGCCTCGGCGAGCCCAACGTCTGTCGTGTTGGGAACGGAACCCACGGCCATGAGGCAATGCGAACCCTCGATGACCCGGCCGTCGGCGAGGAAGACCGCAACGCCGTCGCCCGTGTTCACCACGCGCTCGGCCCGCGCTCCGCCCACCACGTGCATGCCGCGTCGGGCAAATGTCTCCGTGATGAGCGCGGAAGCCTCCGGGTCTTGGTTGGCGAGCACCCGGTCGCCGGAAGACACGAGCGTGACCTCCGAGCCGAGCAGGTTGTACGCGCCCGCGAACTCCGCGCCCGTCACGCCGGAGCCCACCACGATGAGGTGCTCCGGCAGCACGGTCAGGTCATAGAGCTGGGTCCAGGTGAGGATGCGGTCGCCGTCCGGCTCGCAGCCGGGCACAACGCGAGGCGACGCTCCGAGCGCAAGCAGTACGGCGTCGGCCTCAAACTCGTCATCGTCGGTCGCGACGCGCGATGCGCGACACCATGCGGCCATTGCCGGCAACCACCTGAATATCGTTCGCGCGCCATGCTGCAGCGAGATGTCGTGCGACTGCTTGAGCACCAGTTTGCGGATGCGCTCATTGACCGCCGCCATGTCAACGCGCGAGCGCAAGCGATCGGCGGTGCCGTCGGAATCGGCGATGCCGAGCTCGGGCGCACGGCCGGCGATAGTGAGCCACTCGGCGGTAGCGATGATGGTCTTTGAGGGGACAACGTCGGTGAGGACGGCGTTTCCGCCGAGGCCCTGACGCTCGATGAGCGTCACCTCGGCTCCAGCCTTGCGAGCGACAATTGCCGCCTCGTAGCCGCCAGGTCCTCCCCCGACGATCACAACACGTGAGGTCATGTCTCTATTGTTGCTGACAGAGCGGCCTTGCGCGTGCCGCGAGGCTACGTGTTAACCGTATGGACACCGCCCTCAACGCCGCGGCGGAAGCCGCCGCAGTACTCGCCGACCCGCACGGGCGTCGCGCACCACGACATCGCCCTGATCCTGGGCTCCGGGTGGGGCGGCGCGGCCGACCTCATCGGCGAGGAAGTTGCCTCCGTGGAGGCCTCCGAGATCCCCGGCTACGACGCCCACGCGGTCGCCGGCCACTCCTCAATCATGCGTTCACTGCGCACGCCCGACGGCAGGGCCGTGTTGGTCTTGGGCGCTCGCCAGCACTATTACCAGGTACTCGACGCCGCGAAGGTGGCGCACGGGGTGCGGATGGCTGCCGCGGCTGGGTGCACGACGCTGGTGGTCACGAACGGCTGCGGCTCGTCGCGTCCCGAGGTGGGTCCCGGCTCCGTGGTGCTCATCAGCGACCACATCAACTACACGGGAGTGACCCCACTCGAAGGGCGCCACCTTCGTGGACCTCACGAACGCTGTATTCGCCGCGGCTGCGGTCGCTTGCGCAAGGAGGTCGACCCCTCGCTTGTGGAGGGTGTCTACATTCAGTTCACCGGCCCGCAATACGAGACACCTGCCGAGGTGCGCATGGCCACGCGATGGGGCGCCGACCTCATCGGCATGTCCACGGCGCTCGAGGTTATCGCGGCGCGCGAGCGCGGCATGGAGGTGCTCGGGTTGTCACTCGTGACCAACCTTGGCGCCGGCAATCGGCGGCGAAGCGCTGCACCACGGAGAGGTGCTTGACGTGGGCCGCGAGTCTGGCCCGCGCATCTCACGGCTGCTCGCCGACATCGTTGCGGCGATGGCATGACCGCGCTAATCGACGAGGCGCGCGCGTGGATCGCCGACGATCCGGATCCCGTCGACGATCGCCGAACTGCAGGGCGTGGTTGACGCGGCCGAGGCCGGCGCCGCAGAGGCACGTTGCCGACCTCGAGGACCGCTTCAGCGGCATGCTGCAGTTTGGCACCGCGGGCCTGCGCGGTGCCGTGGGCGCGGGCCCGCACCGCATGAACCGCTCCGTGGTGATCCGCGCCGCCGCCGGGTTGGCGCGCCTACCTCACCGAACGCGTTGGGCCGGGCGCCGTGGTAGCGATCGGATTCGACGGCCGCCACCGCTCCGTCGACTTCGCCAACGACACCGCGGCCGTGATGGACGGCGGCGGGCCACCACGCAAAGCTCATGCCGCGCATGCTTCCCACACCCGATGCTCGCGTACGCGACGCTCGCGCTTGACGCCGACGCCGGCGTCATGGTGACCGCGTCTCACAACCCGCCTCGGGACAACGGATACAAGGTTTACCTGGGAGGACGTGCGGTCACGGACTCGGGCCAAGGCTCGCAGATCGTTCCGCCATACGACGCCGAGATCGCCGCGCACATCGCCGCGGTCGCGTCGGTGCTTGAGGTGCCGCGCGCCGACGGGCGGTTGGGAGATCATCGCCGACGCAGCTGGTTGACGACTACATCGCCGACCGCGGCGGCTGGCGCCGGCACGGCTCCTGACGACCGCCGCGCACACACCAGCGTGGTCATCACCAGCATGCACGGAGTGGGCTCCGAGTGCATGACCCGCGTGCTCACCGCGGCGGGCTTCACGGACGTCTTCGAGGTCGCCGGAACAGGCCGATGCCCGATCCCGACTTCCCCACCGTCGCGTTCCCCAATCCCGAGGAGCCCGGGGCCATCGACCTCGCGCTCGCGCTTGCGCGAAGAAGTGGGCGCCGACGTTGTGGTCGCCAACGATCCGGACGCCGACCGGTGCGCGA
Source organism: uncultured Actinomycetota bacterium (assembly GCA_963757685.1). Taxonomy (GTDB): domain Bacteria; phylum Actinomycetota; class Actinomycetes; order Actinomycetales; family Demequinaceae; genus Demequina. The sequence continues at coordinate 231,660 of CAVWSW010000010.1, forward strand.
TCGCCACGGTCATCGACGGCGAATGGCGCATGCTGCACGGCGACGTCGTCGGGCTCGCTGCTTGGCGAGCAGCGTCGCGGCACGGCGCGCGCTGCTGCGCATGGCTCCCGGCTCGCAAGTGCTCGGCAACTCCATCGTGTCGTCGCGCCAGCTCGGCCGCCATCGCCAAGCGGCACGGCCACAGCTCACGTCAACACCCTCACCGGCTTCAAGTGGATCAGCCGCGTGCCGGGACTCGTCTACGGGTACGAAGAGGCGCATCGGGTATTGCGTTGACCCTGCCCACGTGCGCGACAAGGACGGCGTGAGCGCGGGCATCCTGATGGCGGCAATGGTCGCCGACCTCAAGGCAGAGGGCCGCACGCTCGCCGACGCGATCGACGACCTCGCTCGCCAATACGGCGTCTATCTGACTCGTCAGGTTGCGGTTCGCTACTCCGACTTGGCAGAAATACCAGCGACGATGGCTCGCGTGCTCGGCGCTCCGCCCGCGCAACTCGCGGGCTCGCCCGTGACCTCAACCGACGACATGGGCGAGGGATTCGCGGGGCTGCTACCCACGACGGGCCTGCACCTGGCGACCGCTTCCAACGCGCGAGTGATCATTCGGCCCTAGCGGCACCGAGCCAAAGGTGAAGGCCTACCTCGAGGTCATCAAGCCGGTGACCGACGGCGACGTCGCCGCCGCACGCGCGCTTGCGGAAGAGGAGATGGCCGCGCTCGAGGCAGACGTGCGCACGGTGCTCGGTGTCTAGTACGCGGCGGGTTTAGCAAGCGGCGGGTCTAGTAACCCGCAGCGTCCTCGGTGGCCGCCGAATCGTCGCTTGCAGGGGCGTCGAGCCCGTCAAGCACGGCACGCGTGCCACTCAGCCCAAGACGAGTGGCGCCCGCAGCGATCATCGCCAGAGCGTCGGCCGCGGTGCGCACCCCGCCAGACGCCTTGACCCCAAGGCGTCCGCCAACGGTCTGCGCCATGAGTTCCACTGCGTGCACCGTCGCGCCGCCGGAAGGGTGGAAGCCGGTAGACGTCTTGACGAAGTCAGCACCCGCTGCCTCCGCGGCGCGGCACACCGCCACGATCGCGTCGTCGCTCAGCGCGGCAGATTCGATGATGACCTTGAGCACACGATCAGGAAGCATCGCTGCGCGGACCGCCGCGATGTCGGCCTCAACGGCCGCGTAAGTCGCCGGCAATCGCGGCTCCGATGTCAATCACCATGTCGACCTCGTCCGCGCCCTCGGCAATTGCGCGAGCCGCCTCTGCCGCCTTCACGGAGCTGTGGTGCTTTCCCGAGGGAAAGCCCAGCTACCACCGCAATCGCGAGGCCCTCAGGAACCTCAACTGGCAACATCGACGGCGAGAGGCACACGGAAAACACGCCAAGATCTGCGGCCTCCGCGATATGTGCCTTGACGTCGGCCACGGTGGCCTCTGGCTTCAAAAGGGTGTGGTCAACATACCGGGCTAACTCTGCGCGATCCATGCGTCCACCCTACGCCGAACGACCCCAAGCCGAGTCGCGTTCCACTGCGCCGCTCCTAGAACTCGGGGTCAGGCGTCACGGCTCAGTCTTCGAGCCCAAACCCCTCGATGACGGTCTGTGCGAGGTCCGCCCGATCCTCGTAGGGCAAGAATGCGGACCACGCGGCGGTGAGAGTCGCCTCGAACAGGTCCTCTTGCGTCCACCCTCCCTCGTTCGCGAGCCGAGCGAACTCGCGGCCCATCGAGGTGCCGGACATGAGCCGGTTGTCGGTGTTGATGGTGACGGCGAAGCCGAGGTCGCGCAACCCGTGGATGGGGTGCTCCGGAATGGTTGCGGCGATGCCGGTCTGCAGGTTTGACGAGGGGGCAACCTCGAGCGGGATCTGGTTATCAAGCACAAAGCGCGCCACAACGCCGAGCCGCGGCTCGTCGGTCCCAAAGTCCTCGATGTCCTCGTGGATGCGCACGCCGTGGCCGATGCGCCGTGCGGCGCCAAGGCCAACCGCCTCGGAGACCGACTCTGGCCCCGCGGCCTCTCCCGCGTGGATCGTGACCGCCATGTGGTGGTCGCGCAAGAGCGCGAAGGCGAGCGCGTGACGCGACGGCGGGAAGCCGTCCTCGGCACCCGCGATGTCGAAGCCCACGCAGCAGCGGCCGCGGTTCGCGAGCGTGAGCTCCGCAATCTCCATCGAGCGATCGGCGTGACGCATCGCGGTCAGCAGCGCCCCCGCCTGGATCACGAGACCCTCTTCCAGAGCGTCGGACGATCCAAGCTCGATGCCTTCCTGAACGGCCTCAACGATCGCTTGGAGCGACAAGCCAGCGCGCTGGTGCTGCTCGGGTGCGTAGCGGAGCTCGGCGTAGATGACGCCGTCGCGCGCAAGGTCAAGCACCGCTTCACGGGCCACGCGCGTGAGCGCGGCCTCCGTCTGCATGACAGCAACGGTGTGCTCAAAGGTCTCGAGATAGCGAACCAGCGAGCCGGAATCGGCGGACTCGACGAACCACGCCGCAAGGGCGTCGGCGTCCGTCGCGGGCAGGGCGTGCCCAGCCTCCGCGGCGAGCTCGATGATCGTGGACGGGCGGAGGCCCCCGTCGAGGTGATCGTGAAGGACGATTTTGGGAAGGGAAAGGATCTCGGCATCGGTAAGAGTCATGTGTCTAGGCTAGCCGCGCTGCGAGGAGCTAGGTGCGCGGCTTTGGCAGCACAAGCCAGACGATATGCGACCAGTTGCCGAGGGCGGCGAGCCGCCCATGCGGTTGTGCAAGATCCGCAATCGCCACGCGATGCACCGCGCCGGAACCCGGCTCGTAGATGCGCAGGAGGTCGCCCTCGCGCCCCACGAGCAGCACGACGTGCCGCGGCACCGCCGCGCCAACGCCAAGCGATGAGTCGCCGCCAACGTACATCGGCACCGGGATGCCGTCCCGGAGCGCCGCAGACGAATGCGCGACTGCCGCCGCCAAGTCAGTGACGTCGCCGTCGTCGACGACCATCCCGCGGAACTTGAGCCCCGCGCAGCGCGCCACGTTATCAACGCGCCACGGAGGAGTGCCAAACGCGCGCGGCCACGGCAGCGGCCCCACCGCAGAGCGCGTGGTCGCCACATGCAACACGCGTTGCAGCGCCACCCAGCGATCCGCCAACGTGTGGGCGGGCAGCCCGGCGGTCTCCACGTGGAGCACCTCTGGCGGCATGTACGGCGAGATCACCTGGCCCGTGGCCACCCACAGCGCGACGAACGGATCGGTCACCATAGCCATGATGCTCAGGCTCGCGGCGCCGCACGTTGTTTGGTCAACCTGGGTCGCGTGGGTGGTACCCCACTTCACTTGCCCGACGCTCCCCACCTTGAGCGGCGACCTCACCACCGCGCGGGCGGGAGCGGGTAGCGACTCCCACCGAGCGGCGAGCCCGGCTATCGCGGCAACGGGGGCGCCGGATGCGACGGCGCGCTCGATGACGTCGCGGTCGACGCCGACCTCGGCGATCGCCGTCTCGAGCGCTTTGCGGTCGGCCGGACTGGCGGCTGCGAGACGGCGCCCGTACACGCGCGCAAAAACGGTGTCTTCCGCGCGTTCACCCCGCAATGCCAGGCCCGACGCGGTGGCGACGGCTGCCGGGGACTTCCAACGGCGTCGGCCGCCAACAGCGTCCGCGAGCCGAGCCGCGATCGCCGTGACGTTCCAGCCAGGGGTCAAGAGCGCGTGCCCACCGAGTCCAGCAGAATCTTGCGCTCCACGGGTGCGGCGCCAATCTCGATGGCGCCCGCGCCGTCGCACGCCTCCGCGAGCGCGGCGATGCCGCGCGGCATGCGCTCCGGCGTCTCGGTGTGGAGCGTCATGATCACGTCGCCCTTGCGCACGGGGTCGCCGAGCTGCTTGTGCAGCATAACGCCGGCGCCAGCCTGCACGGGGTCCTCCTTGCGCGTTCGCGACCAGCGCCGAGGCGCCACGCGGCGATGCCAACGCCCAGCGCGTCCATGCGCGTGATGAAGCCGTCCGCCTCGGCGCGCACCTCTTCGCTGTGCTCCGCAACACCGAGCGGGGCGTCGGGGTCGCCGCCTTGCGCGGAGATCATGCGCCGCCACGCAGTCCATCGCGCGGCCGTCCTTGAGCGCCTCGGCGGGGTCAACGTCGGTCATGCCTGCGCCCGCGAGCATCTCGCGAGCGAGCGCGAGCGTGAGCTCGACGACGTCCGCGGGCCCGCCGCCCGCGAGTACCTCGATCGACTCTGTGCACCTCGTTGGCGTTGCCGATCGCGAGGCCAAGCGGCGTGGACATGTCGGTGAGCAGCGCGGAGGTGACGACACCCGCGTCGGTGCCCAGATCGACCATGGTGCGCGCCAGCTCGCGAGCCTTGTCGAGGTCCTTCATGAACGCGCCCGTGCCCACCTTGACGTCGAGCACGAGCACGCCGGTGCCCTCGGCGATCTTCTTGGACATGATCGAGGCCGCGATCAGCGGGATGGACTCGACCGTTCCCGTGACGTCGCGCAGCGCGTAGAGCTTCTTGTCGGCGGGGGCCAAGCCGGTGCCCGCCGCGCAGATCACCGCGCCCACGTCGCGCCAATTGCGCATGCATCTCCTCGTTGGAGACGTCCGCGCGCCAGCCGGGGATGCGACTCGAGCTTGTCGAGCGTGCCGCCCGTGTGGCCAAGCCCGCGGCCGGACAGCTGCGGCACGGCCACGCCGCACGCGGCGACGAGCGGCGCGAGCGGCAAGGGTGATCTTGTCGCCCACGCCGCCCGTCGAGTGCTTGTCCGCGGTGGGCTTGCCGAGCCCCGAGAAGTCGAGGCGCTCGCCCGTGGCGATCATCGCGTGCGTCCACCGCGCGATCTCGCCGCGGTTCATGCCGCGCTGCAGGATCGCCATCGCGAGCGAGCTCATCTGCTCGTCGGCGACGACGCCGCGCGTGTAGGCGTCGACCACCCAGTCGATCTGCGCGTCGGGATCAGCGTCCGCCGTCGCGCTTGGTGACGATCACGTCGACGGCGTCGAAGGGCTCGGCTCATCGCTTCCTCCAAGTGCTCGGGACCGAACGCCCAGGGGAGCATCGTCCATGGTGACTGGGCCGTCGGGCCCATCAAGCAGCAGGTCGGGGCCGCCGTGTTCAAACAGCAACTGGCGGCATCGCCCGCACGGCGGCAGCGGCGCGCCGGCGGCGTCGACGCACGCGAACGCAATGAGGCGCGTGCCCAGGCCGTCCGTGTGCAGCTTGGACACGAGCGCGCACTCCGCGCACAGCGTGAGGCCGTAGCTCGCGTTCTCCACGTTCGCGCCCGTGACGATGCGCCGGTATCGGTGACCGCGGCCGCCCCAACGGGATAGTGCGAGTACGGCACGTACGCGCGCTCGATCGCGGCCCGCGCGGCAGCGCGCAGGCGCTCCCAATCGATGTCGGTCATTTCTTGTACGGGATGCCTTCGGCGGCCGGCGGCTTCGCGTGGCCCACGAGCCCGCGACGGCGAAGATCGTCGCGAGGTACGGAAGCATCGCCAGGAACTGCGAGGGGATCGCCGAGCCGATGATGCCCAGCTGATCCTTGAGCGAGTTGGCGAAGCCGAACAGCAGCGCGGCCAAGAGCGCGCCCACGGGCTTCCAGCGGCCAAGGATCATGCGCGGCAAGCGCGATGAAGCCCGCGCCCGAGGTCATCTCCTTGCCGAACGCGAGGCCCGACGCAGACGGTGAAGAACGCGCCGCCGAGGCCCGCGATGGCGCCGCCAAGGATGGTGTTGCGCACGCGGGTGCGGTTGACCTTGATGCCCACGGTGTCCGCCGCCGTGGGGTGCTCGCCAACGGCGCGCACGCGCAGGCCCCAGCGCGGACTTGAAGAGCATGACGGCGAGAACGCGACGATCGCGTACATGAGGTACACGAGCAGCGTTTGGTTGAACAGCATGGGGCCAATGACCGGGATCGCGGACGAGGCCAGGGATGGGGAGCTTGGGAAGGCGCATCGCCTGGTTGAGGTTCTTGTTCTCGCGCAAGCAGGGTGCCGAACAGGAAGTTGGTGATGCCGATGACGAGCACGTTGAGCACCACGCCAACCACGATCTGGTCCACCCAGTACTTGACCGCGAAGAGCGACAACACGAGGCCGACGAGGGCGCCCGCGAGGGGCGCGGCGATCAGCCCCACGTAGGCGTTGCCGACGGCAGACGCGACGACGGCCGCGGCGAACGCGCCGGCGAGCAGCTGACCCTCGATGGCGATGTTGATGACGCCCGAGCGCTCGCACAGCAAGCCCGCGAGACCACCGAACACCAGCGGGACGGACAGCAACACCGCGGCCGTCAGCAGGCCCGTCACGTTGATGTTGGTGCCGGTCTTGCCTGCACCCGCCCACGTGAGCAGCGCGGCCATGAACGGCCACCCCGAACAGACCCCGCAGCCCAGATGGGGAACTTGCGGAAGGTTTGCACGCACCACGCCGCGTACGCCGCGATGCCAAGCGCAATCAGCGACAGGAGGATCGCGGTGACCTTGGACGGCAACGAGATGACGGGAATGGTCACAAAGTCGGTCGAGGCACCGAACGCGAACGAGGTGTTGACGCCCGACTCCGTGCCGAGCCCAAACACCACGAGCGATAGGAGCCCGATCACGCCTAGCGCGATGGGGCCGCCCCACTGCTTGGCGTAGCCTGAGGCTCGCGGTCGGCGCGACGGGCGCGGTGGCGACGGCGGTCATGCCGCCACCTCCTTGACGATGCGGGGAGTGGGCAATCGGAACAGGAATCTGACAAGCGGCGGCGCCGCGATGAACAGCACGATCAGCGACTGGATCACGAGCACGATGTCGATGGGCAGGCCAGCCTGGACCTGAAGCGTCGGGCCCTGCGGCCTTGAGCCCGCCGAAGAGGATCGCCGCAAGCACGATGCCAGCGGGCCGCGACGCGCCAAGGAGCGCAACCGTGATCGCGTCAAAGCCGAGCGACCCGGCGATCCCGATGGTGAGGGACGTCTGCGTGCCGAGGATCTGCGCGGATGCCGCGAGACCGGCCAGGGCACCAGCGACCACCATGACGAGGATCGTGACGCGAGCAACGTTCATTCCCGCGGTGCGCGCAGCTGACGGGTTGGCGCCCACTGCGCGGAACTGGAAGCCGAGCGTGGAGCGCTCCATGAGCCACCACGCGAACCACGGCGGCCACGAGCGCGAGCACGAAGCCGAGATTGAGCGCGTACTGGTCGCCCAAGAGCTTGGGGTACTGCGCGGTGGTGTCGACGACCGGCGACTGCGGGTTGTCGCTGCCGGGACGCTGGAAGGCGCTCGAGCGTGAGCAGGTAGCTCACGAGGTTGAGCGCCACGTAGTTGAGCATGATGGTCGTGATGACCTCGTGCGCACCCGTGTTCGCCTTGAGCACGCCGGGAATGAAGCCCCACAGCCGCGCCACCGATCACGCAGCCGATGACCGCGACGATGAGGTGAAGCGGAACGGGCAAGTGCCACATGAAGCCGACCATGGCGCCGAGCGTCGCGCCCATGATGATCTGGCCCTGGGCACCGATGTTGAACAGGCCCGCGCGGAAGCCGATGCCGAGGCCAAGACCCGCGAAGATCAGCGGCGTCGCCGCGGTGAGGGTCTGCATGAACGGCTTGATCTTCGTCGCGAAGGTGTCGGCGCCGGCGTTGTAGAACGGCGCCCTGCCACATCGCGGTGTAGCGCCGAACAACGCGCTGCCGATCGCCTGGAAGGTGTCGCCGGGGCGCGAGAAGAAGTAGCGGCAGCGCGGCCCGGAACTCGGGATCCGCGATGAGGATGAGCACACCGCTGAGGAGCAGCGACGCGACGATCGCGAGAATCACGAGGAGCGTGGAGCTCTCCGCGATCTCGCGCATCACGGAACGGCCGTCTGGCGCGCTCAATCTTCGTCGTCTACGGGCGGCTCTGGCTTCGACGTCGTCGGCGTGGTCCGAGCTGGTGTCTCGCTCACGCGGCATCCTCCTCGTGTGCGCGCCAGCCATCATGAGGCCGAGCGTGTCCCGCTCGGTGTCTGGCGGCACGATGCCGACGATCTCGCCGTGGTACATCACGGCGATGCGGTCCGCGAGCGCGACCACCTCGTCGAGTTCGGAACTCACGATGATGACCGCGGCGCCTGCGTCGCGCTCGGCGATGATGCGCTTGTGGACAAACTCGATGGATCCAACGTCGAGGCCGCGCGTTGGGTTGCGACGCGATGAGCAGCTTGAGCGGGCGCGAGAGTTCGCGTGCCAGCACGACCTTCTGCTGGTTGCCGCCGGAGAGCGATCCCGCGGTGTCGAGGACGGAGGTGGTGCGGACGTCGAACTGCTCCGACATTCTTCTTGCCTGCGTCCTCGATCACCTTCGGCTTGAGCACGCCAGCCTTGCGAATACGGGGCCTGTCGTACTGAGTCAAGAATCAGGTTGTTCGCGATCGTGAAGGTCGACGACGAGCCCGTCCTCTGTGCGGTCCTCTGGCACAAACCCGACGCCGGACTCGAGCACATCCTTGATGCCGAGGCCCGTGATCTCCTCGCCGTCAAGCACCGCCTTGCCCGCCACGGGCTTCACGGCGCCGAGCAGCGACTCCGTCAGTTCGGTCTGGCCGTTGCCTTGCACGCCTGCGATGGCGAGGATCTCGCCCGCGCGGACCTCGAACGACACGCCGTTGAGGTGGACGATGCCGAGGTCGTCGATCACGGACAAGTCCTCAACGGTGAGCATGACGTCGCCAGGCGTCGCTGGCGCCTTGTCGACCGTCATGATGACCGCGCGGCCCACCATGAGCGACGCGAGCTCCTCTTGCGAGGCGGTTGGCAGTGCGGTGCCGACGACCTTGCCGCGACGGATCACGGTGATGGTGTCCGCGATGGCCTGCACCTCGCGCAGCTTGTGGGTGATGAGCACCATCGCGGTGCCGGAGTCGCGCAATTGGCGCACGATCTCGAGCAGCTCGTCGGTCTCTTGCGGCGTGAGCACCGCGGTGGGCTCGTCGAGGATGAGCACCTCGGCGCGCTGCGACAGCGCCTTGATGATCTCGACGCGCTGCTGGGCGCCCACGGAGAGGTCCTCGACCAGCGCGTCGGGATCCACGTTGAACCCGAAGCGATCGGAGATCTCGCGCACCTTCTCGCGGGCCGCGTCGATGTTCGAGCAGCTCGGAATGGACCGCTGATCTGCTCGTGGCCAAGCATCACGTTCTCGGCAACCGTGAAGGGGTGCACGAGCATGAAGTGCTGGTGCACCATGCGCGATGCCTGCGCCATCGCGTCGCCGGGGCCCGCGAACTTCACTGCCTTGTCATCGATGAGGATCTCGCCCTCGTCTGGGTCGTACAGACCGAACAGCACATTCATGAGCGTCGACTTGCCCGCGCCGTTCTCGCCGAGCAGTGCGTGCACGGTGCCCGGCTCGACCACGAGGTCGATCGCGTCGTTCGCGGTGAAGTCACCAAAACGCTTGGTAATTCCCCGAAGTTCGAGTTTCACGTCTGCTCCTTTGCCACGCACCCAGAACATGCCTTAGTCAAGCACGAGGGGCGCGCCACGTCCACGCGGCGCGCCCCTAGCTTCAAGCGAGATTCAGTTACCTCTGTCGCTGGTACTTAGGAGACCTTGACCGAGATGGAGCCGTCGATGATGCCGGCCTTGAGCTCGTCGATCTTGGCAAGAGCCTCGGCAGGAACAGCGGCCGCGCTCGTGCCGAGGCCAACGCCACCGTTCTCAAGCGTGCCAACGTAGTTCGTCGTTGGTGAACGCCAGCGCCGGTTGCGGCTTCCTCGACCACGTCGTAAACGGCGGGGCCGATGTTCTTCAGGACCGAGGTGAGGATGATGTCCGCGTAGTCGGTGGTCAGCGTCCAGTCGGAGTCAACGCCGACGATCCACATGTTGCCAGCGGCCTGAGCTGCAGCAGCGGCACCGAGGCCAACCGGGCCAGCGACGGGCATGATGATGTCCGCGCCCTGGTCGATGAAGCCCTGAGCGAGGGTCTGGCCCTTGGTCTGGTCATCGAAGTCACCGGTGAACGGACCGTTCTTGCCGTCCCAGCCGAGCACCTTGACGGAGCCGCCGGTGTCGGTGTTGAAGTAGTTCACGCCGGCAAGGAAGCCGTCCATGAAGATCGTGACGGTGGGGATGTTCACTCCACCGAACGTTGCGACGGTGCCGGTCTTGGTCGAGCCAGCGGCCGCGTAGCCCGCGAGGAATGCCGCCTGGTCGGTCTCGAACGTGAGGCCCTTGACGTTGGGGATCGGCGGGGTCAAACGCGAAGTCGACGATCGCGAAGTCGTGTCGGGGTTCGCGGTGGCGGCGGCTGCCGTGGCGTCGGCAAGCGGGAAGCCGACGGTGATGATCAGGTTGCAGTTGTGCGGCAACCATCGCGTCGATGTTCGTGGCGTAGTCGGCCTCGTCCGTTCGACTCTGCGGTGGCGATTTCGACACCAGGTCGTTGGCAACCGACTGCAGGCCCTCGAAGCCAGACTGGTTGAACGACTTGTCGTCGAAGCCACCGGCGTCGGAGACCATGCAGGCCTTGTAGTCAATCGGTGCGGCGGCCGAGGTCGTCGGCGCAGCGCTCGCGCTGGGTCTCTTCTGGCGCGCTGGAGCACGCGGCAAGCGCGAGCGCCGAGGCGGCGGCAAGAGCGCCGATGCGGATGGTGTTCTTCATGAGTGATTTCCTCACTTGTTGGGCCCGCGGTAGCCGGGCATTGCGTGCTCCCACTCTAGCGAGGCAATGTTGCGTCCACTTGCCGGGCAGGTTGCGAAAAGGCTACGAAACCGGGCCCGACGCGCTGGTTGCGGCGTCCTTGACGTCCTGGGCGGCGGAACGAGCAACAACAAGGATGCGCGTCTGGCGTCTCGACAACGATCACGTCGTCGAGCCCCACGATCGCGACGGTGCGGCTAGCCCCGATCGCGACCACGCCGTCGGACCCAATGGCGCGCACCTCGCCAGCCGCGCCAATGCGCACAATGCCGTCCGCGTCAGGGGCTGCGAGATCCGCGAGAGTCGCGAAGTCGCCGATGTCGTGCCAGTCGAAGTCGGCGGGCACCACAGCGACACCGCCTTGCGCGGCCGACGGGCTCCGCGATGGCGTGGTCGATCGCGATGCGCGTAAGGGTTGGCCACACTTCCGCGAGCGCCTCGGCGCGCTCGCGGCGTATCCCACGCCGCCGCGATGCGGCGCACGCCCTGCTTCGATCGCGGGCTGCAGGCTCGCGAGGTGGCCAAGCAGCACGTCGGTGCGCACCACGAACATGCCTGCGTTCCAGACGTAGCCACCGTGCTCGATCATCGCTGCGGCGGTGGCCGCGTCTGGCTTCTCGGTGAACGGCCGTCGACGCCGCATGCACGCCAGGCGAGAGACTCGCGCCGATCTCGATGTACCCGAACGCGGTCGGAGGGCGAAGTCGGCGTGATCCCGATGGTGACGACGTACCCCTGTTCGCGCCACTCCGACTGCGGTGCGCACGGCGGCGCGGAACGCCTCGGGCTCGCGGATCACGTGGTCGGCCGCGAACGAGCCCATGACGCGCGGGCCGTGACGGTGCTCCACCACCGCGGCCGCGAGCGCAATCGCCGCCATCGAATCGCGCGGGCTCGGCTCCGCGAGGACTGCTCGCGCCGTCGAGCTGCGGCACCTGGGCGAGCACAGCGTCGGCGTGCGCCTCTCCGGTCACGACGAGCACGTCGGGCGTCGAGCGGCGCTACGCGCTCGAACGTGGCTTGGAGCAGCGTGCGTACCCGTGCCAAGCAGGTCGAGCAAGAACTTGGGCCGGTCGGGGCGCGAAAGGGGCCACAAGCGCGAGCCGACTCCGCCCGCGGGGACGACCGCGGTGAAGGACGTCGATGGGCGATTGCGTCATGGTGCCACATTAGGATGGAAGCAAAACACGATCACGTATCACCGAAGGAGAACTGTGCCGTCGTTGCCGACGCTGTACCGCGGCCGTGAAGGCATGTGGATGTGGGTGGTCCACCGCGCCACCGGCGTCGCTATCTTCTTCTTCCTGCTGATCCACATTCTCGACACCTCGCTCGTGCGCATTTCGCCGGAGGCCTACAACGACGTCATCGGCTCGTACAAACGCCGCTCTACGGCATCGTCGAGGCGGGGCTCGTCGCGGCGATCGTGCTGCACGCTTTCAACGGCATGCGCATCATCCTCGTGGACCGCTGGACGTGGGCGCTTGCGCCACCAGCGCATGCTCGTCGTGGATCGTGTGGGGCATCTTCGTCGTCATGATGGCCGGTTTCTTGCCGCGCCACCTCGCGCAACGTGTTTGGTGGTGCGCTCATGACCGCGGCCCCGTGCTCACCCCCATCGCGTCTCGCCGCACCATCGGCAAGGCGCAGCGGTGGTCGTGGATCTTCCAGCGCGTCTCTGGGCTCGTTGCTGCTCGTGCTGATCTTCACGCACCTGTTCTTCAACCTGGTCACGGGCGACGGCGTGAGCCAGATCGACTTCGGGTTCGTCGCCGGCAAGTGGGCGGCGCCGCTGTGGCAGTGGTGGGACTTTGCGATGCTGGTGCTTGCGCTGCTGCACGGCGGCAACGGCATGCGCATGATCATCAACGACTACGCGCACGGCCGCTACATGCCGCGCATCCTGCACTGGTCGCTGCGGATCTCGTGCGTAGCTCGTCGATCCTCGGCACGCTCGTGATCTTCACCTTTGACCCGTGCCCCACCGGCGTGGACCCGTCCATCCTGCCGAGCTTCTGCGCCGATCTGTGAGGATGACCCATGACCGAACATGAATTTGACGTCGTCATCGTTGGCGCCGGCGGCGCCGGCATGCGCGCGGCCCTCGAGAGCTCGCCGCGCGCCCACACCGCGGTGCTCACCAAGCTCTACCCCACGCGCTCGCACACGGGCGCCGCGCAGGGCGGCATGGCGGCGGCGCTCGGCAATGTCGAGGACGACAACGCCGAGTGGCACGTCTTCGACACGATCAAGGGCGGCGACTACCTGGTGGACCAGGACGCCGCCGAGATCCTGTGCACCGAGGCGGTCGACGCCGTGCTCGACCTCGAGAAGATGGGCCTGCCGTTCAACCGCACCGAGGACGGGCACATCGACCAGCGCCGCTTTGGCGGCCACACTCGCGAGCACGGCGAGGCCGCCGTGCGCCGCGCCTGCTACTCGGCCGACCGCACCGGCCACATGATTCTGCAGACGCTGTACCAACAGTGCATCAAGCAGGACGTGGAGTTCTTCAACGAGTACTACGTGCTTGACCTGCATCCTCACCGAAGACCCGCAGGCCGCCGCCGCCGGCGACGAGGTCTCTGTCGCCGGAGTGGTCGCGTTCGAGCTGTCCACCGGCGAGATCCACACGTTCCGCGCCAAGTCGGTGATCTTCGCGACCGGCGGCGCGGGCAAGGTCTTCAAGACCACGTCGAACGCCCACACGCTCACGGGCGACGGCATGGCGATCGCGTTGCGCGCGGGCCTCCCGCTCGAGGACATGGAGTTCTTCCAGTTCCACCCGACGGGCCTCGCGGGCCTTGGCATCTTGCTCTCCGAGGCCGCTCGCGGCGAGGGCGGCATCCTGCGCAACTCGGACGGGCGAGCGCTTCATGGAGCGCTACGCGCCCACCATCAAGGACCTCGCGCCGCGCGACATGGTGGCGCGGGCCATGGCGAACGAGGTGCGCGAGGGCCGCGGCGCGGGCCCAACAAGGACTACGTGCTGCTGGACCTCACCCACCTCGAGCCCGCGCACATCGACGAGAAGCTGCCCGACATCACGGAGTTCGCGCGCACCTACCTTGGCGTGGAGCCGTACACCGAGCCCGTTCCCGTGTACCCCACGGCGCACTACGCGATGGGCGGCATTCCCACCACGGTGCGCGGCGAGGTGCTGCGCAACAACACGGACATCGTCGAAGGGCCTCTACGCGGCCGGCGAGTGCGCGTGCGTGTCCGTCCACGGCGCCAACCGCCTTGGCACCAACTCCCTTCTCGACATCAACGTGTTTGGCCGCCGCGCTGGCATCGCGGCCGCCGAGTACGCGGCCGACGCCGTGACACCCGACTTCCCTGCCGACGCCTGCCGCGTGGGTTGAGTCGCTCGTGCTTGGGCTGCGGGACACGGTTGGCAGGCCGACGGCGAGAGGGTCGCGGAGCTGCGCAAGGCGCTGCAAGAGACGATGGACCGCAACGTCCAGGTGTTCCGCGACGAGGCCGTCGCTCGCAAGAGGCGGCCGACGTGATCGCGGGCCTCAAGGAGCGATTCCCCAACGTCGCGATCCACGACCGCGGCGCGCGCTTCAACACGGACCTGCTCGAGGCGATCGAGCTGGGCTTCCTCATCGACCTCGCCGAGGTGGTCGTCGCGGGCGCCCTCGCGCGCAAGGAGAGCCGGGGCGGCCACTATCGCGAGGACTTCCCCACGCGCGACGACGAGAACTTCATGATGCACACGATGGCGTACGCGCGCGTCGGGCGGCGTGACAGCTTGACTACAAGCCCGTCGTCGTCACCAAGTACCCGCCCATGGAACGGAAGTACTGATATTGACTGCACGTCGCAGACGCCCCCGTCGAGGTCGGTGCGGTGCCCACCATTGAGGTCACCCTGCGCATTCGCCGCATGGACCCCGAGGGCACGGAGGACAGCGCGCCGGGCGAGGACTACTGGGCAGAGTTCACGGTCACCATGCACGCGACCGACCGCGTGCTCGACGCCCTCCACAAGATCAAGTGGGAGCAAGACGGCTCGCTCGCGTTCAGGCGCTCGTGCGCGCACGGCGTGTGCGGCTCCGACGCGATGCGCATCAACGCGCAAGAACCGCCTCGCGTGCAAGACGCTGCTCAAGGACCTCAACCCGTGCACGCCCCATCACCGTGGAGCCGATCGCGGGCCTGCCGGTCGAGAAGGACCTGATCGTCGACATGGAGCCGTTCTTCGCCTCCTACCGCGAGATCATGCCGTTCCTCATGACCACGGGCGCCGCGCCCGAGCGCGAGCGCCTGCAGACCCCCGAACAGCGCGCGCGGTTCGACGACACCACCAAGTGCATCATGTGCGCCGCGTGCACCACGTCGTGCCCCGTGTTCTGGACGGACGGGCAGTACTTTGGCCCCCAGGCGATCGTCGGCGCCCACCGCTTCATCTTCGACTCTCGCGACGAGGGTCAGTGGGACCGCCTGGAGATCCTCAACGACAAGGCCGGCGTGTGGAAGTGCCGCACCGCGTTCAACTGCACCGAGGCGTGCCCCCGCGGCATCGAGGTCACCAAGGCGATCTCCGAGGTCAAGCGGGCGCTCACGACCGGCGAGATCTAGTCAGGTCTGCTTTATTCGCCCTCGGGGATGGGCAAGTTGAGCCCCGCCTCGGCGATCCCGGTATCGAGAATGCACAAGACAGTGGAGTTGTCCGTCTGCTCGTAGAGCACTTTGCCTGCGAGATCACGCCAAGTATGACCTGGCGCGTCAGATAGGTCGTACCCCGCGTTCGTCAAGCAAGCCGTGACGTCCGCTGCGAAGACCTTATCTTGCACCTCGACTGCCCGCTGCGTGGCACCTGGGTTGTGCGAATACAGTTGCACAACAGCATCCGAATTCTCGCGTGCGCACGCGCTCATGAGGTCGTCGTTGACTGCCTCCGAAAACTTCGGATTTGAGCCCACTACATACAGGATCTGAGGCTGGCCACCCGCCGTGCTCGTCTCCACGTCGTGAGGGTTCAGCGCTGCGTCTTTGAGGCAATCGATGTTCGCCATGACTGCTTGCTGGTAGTCATCAAACGTGACTACACCCGTCTTACCCGACCGTTCCACAATCTCGCGCTGCTCGGCAGACATGCCGCCCAACTCAAGGAGGGCCGCGACATCTTGCTGCGTGAACGCCAAAGAATCTCGCGAGGTAGGAAAACCACTCGGGGTTTCCGCGCCATCGTTACACCCTGAGACGACAACTACCACTAGAACCGCAATCGAGGCGAGGCGCCAACCAAGCACGGCCCGCTCAGAAGTTCGTCGAGCCGACGGAATTGCTCTTCCACAGGCCAAGGGTGCAGGCTACCGGCACCCCTGATGGGACCGTGCATGCGCGGTATGCGCGCAACTGAGAACTTGAGACCGTTTTTGCATACACGGCAAAACTACCTGCTGGGATCGAACTAGATATCGTGGGGTACGTATCCCACGCCGGGGCGCCCGTGGGCCAATTTCGAACTGCCGACTTCAACTGCGCGCAGCCCTGCGCGTCAGTGAACGTGGCCATAATCTGAGTAGGACCGGGCAAAGTTATCGAGCCATAACTCTGGCAATCGTTATTCGCCGAAGCTTGGCTCGCAACCACCAAGGAAACCGCGATCGCCAAAGCGAGACTCGCGCCGACAATACGTTCACGTCGCTTCATTTGATCCCCCCATCGCATTGCGACGCCGCTGCGGCGCCGCTGAAACGAACTTACGCCTAGGGCGCGAAGGCCGCAACCGGTAAGAAATCCACCGATCTCCACGGCACAACTCCCTTACCGGGCGCTGGAGACCGGCGAGATCTGGCCCGGCCCTCGCGTCCTCATTTCACGTGTTGGGCCGCCCGCGCCCGCACGTATGTACGTACGCACAACATGCCGCCTTACCGGGTCGGGCCGCTGTTGTGGGCGGACACGCAGGTGCCAGGGGCGGCCGCGCTCGTTCACTCCCGGAGAGATTTGGCGTGACTTGCGAGGCCCGCTCCCCGGTCCATAGCGCCACTCCGAGGACTCCGCCGAGGATGTTGGTCCACGCATCTGTGGCGCTCGTGCGCGCACGGGGTGTGCGGCTCTGACGCGATGCGGATCAACGCAAAGAACCGCCTCGCATGCAAGACGCTACTCAAGGACCTGAATCCCTCGCGCCCAATCACCGTTGAGCCCATCGCGGGTCTGCCGGTTGAGAAGGACCTGATCGTTGACATGGAGCCGTTCTTCGCTTCGTACCGCGAGATCATGCCGTTCCTCATGACGACGAGCGCAGCCCCCAAGCGGGAGCGGCTGCAGACCCCGGAACAGCGCGCGCGCTTCGACGACTCCACGAAGTGCATCATGTGCGCCGCGTGCACCACCGCGTGCCCCGTGTTCTGGACGGACGGGCAGTATTTTGGCCCCCAGGCGATCGTTGGCGCCCACCGCTTCATCTTCGACTCTCGCGACGAGGGTCAGTGGGACCGCCTCGAGATCCTCAACGACAAGGCAGGCGTGTGGAAGTGCCGCACCGCCTTCAACTGCACCGAGGCGTGCCCGCGCGGCATCGAGGTCACCAAGGCCATCTCCGAGGTCAAGCGGGCACTGACGACGGACGAGATCTAGCGTTCGCGGCCGTCGCAGCCCGGCTACCTCACGCTGTGCGGTCTTTGCCGAAGTCTTTGCGAGCTGTCGCGTAGCCGGTCTTGGTCCCCGTCACCTTGACCGTGATCGTCTTGCCCCTCTGAGCATGGTGAGCTTGAACGTGGACTTGGTCGCGTTGGCGATCGCCTTGCCGTTCGCGTACCACCGGTAGTGGAGCTTGACGCCGCTTGGCTTCCACGTTCCGGCGCTTCGCCTTCAGCGTGCTCCCCACCTTGGCCGTGCCGCTGATCCGCGGGGTCGCCGCGGTGAGCGTACCCGCCTTGAGCTTCACCGCCGCGGAGGTCTTGGAGACCGCGACGAAGCCGCCCTTGGCGCCAAGCACCGAGACGGTGATCGACTTGCCCTGTTGGGCGGTGGTGAGCGTGAAGGTGGAGCTGGTCGCGCCCGGGATCGCCTTGCCGTCCGCGAACCACTGATACGTGAACGCGACCCCGCTCGGCGTCCAGGTTCCAACACGTGCGCCTTAAGGTGGCACCCCACCTTCGCACGTACCGGTGATCGTGGGGGTGCCAGCGGTCGAGCATGCCCGGCGCGACGTTGACCGGGGCCGAGGTCTCGGTCACGCGAGGCGTAGCCCGCTCTTGGTGCCCGTTGCCTCGACGGTGATCGACTCCCGAGCATCGCCTCGGTCAGCGCGAGCGTCGTGCCCGTGCCCACCGACGTGGCGCCCGCGAACCACTCGTAGCGTCAGCGCCACGGTGCCGGGACCCCAGGGCTGCCGACGAGGCGGTCAGCGTGCTGCCAACCTTCGCGGTGCCGGAAATCGTCGGCACGTGCGATGTAGAGCGGCGTGGCCGCGAACGTGATCGGGACACGCACCACGGTGTTGCTCGGCGAGACGGTCAACCGCAGAACGCCCGACGTTGTGCGTCGCCTGCTCCGGGAGCGGTGAAGCTCACCGCTGCGGTTCCGTTGGCATCGACCGACGCCGTGCCCAGGCTGATCGGGGACCCGACAGTCGGCACGAAGGAGACCGCAACGCTCGTGCTCTTTGGCGCGCCAGTCGCGTGCGTGTCGAGCGTGCCCTTGCCCTCGCCGGCCGTGGCAGAGATTGGAGTTCCGAGCGTGAAGCTCACCGGAGCGCCGCTGTCGTACGCGGCAGAGAGGCCAGAGACACCAACGGAGCGGCGCGAGAAGTCGGGCGCGATTCCCGCACCAGAGTTGTCCGTCGCGTGGTCCTCGAAGTAGGAGATCCACGCCTGGTAGTCGACGAGCCCGGTGTCGGCCGTCACTCCCTGCTTGAAGGCACGGAAGTTGTCGCCGCCAGCCGTGAGGAACGAGAACGTGGCGAACGGTGATGGACTGCGTTGGGCTGACGAGCGCGCCATCGATCCAGATGCTCGGTGATGCGGTCGCCTTCAGCGCGCGTGGGGTCGAACGTGTAGGTGACGTTGTCGGACAGGCCCAACTGCAGGTACGCCCGGCTCGGGAATGGTCGCCGGGTTGGTCCACTGCGCCTGGTCGTCCGTGGTGCGTTGCCACTGCTGCTCGAGGATCTTCTTGAGGACGTCCCCGGTGACCGTGGAGGTGTTGAGATTGTTGACGAACGGCAGCACCGCGTTGAGTTCGGCGACGCTTACCTTCCCATCGACATCCTCATTCGGGTTGGCCGCGTCCTTCGCGTAGGTGAGCGCCGCCCGTATGCCACCGGGGTTGACGATGCCGATGTCGGCCTTGGCACTGGCGTCGGACTCCTGCAGGTAGTCAGTGACCTTGTCACGCAGGGCGTTGCCGATCAGCGTGCCCGCGGCAGACTCGGTAGAGCGGTCGTCGCCCGCGCCACCCGTGTACGTGTCCCCAGCGCCCGTGAAGGTACCGCCGGAGACGCCGCCGCGCGAGATGGTCTGCGTAATCTTGCCGCTGATGACGTTGCCGCTCACCGCGGCCGCCGCGAGCGCGGCGTCGACGGTGGACTTGACCTGCGCGACAGCGGGGTACTTTGCGGTGAAGTAGCTGTCGGGGACCGTGTAGGTCTTTGCGGGGGTGCTGTTGAGCAGGTTGACGTTCTGTTGCGTGTAGCTGACGACCTTCTTGCTCGTGGGGTCAACCGACAGGACGACGTTGCCCACGTTGGCGCCGTAGCTACCGGTCTGGATCACAGGGCGCGTGGTCGCCTGGCCGGCGGGCGCGCCCGGGTTGGGAGCGTCCCACGCGTGCGCCTGGTGGGTGTGGCCAAGTATCAGCGCCGACACGGACGGGTCGATGTCGTTGACGAGGTGGGCGAACACCGGCGAGGCGTCGATCTGGCTCGCGAGAGTCTTGGACCCGTCGATTGGCCCCTCGTGGACGACCGCGATGTAGACATCAGCTGGGTCTTCCGACTTGAGCCGCGCGACCTCGGCGTTGATCCCATCCCACGGGGTGAGGAAGTCGAGCGTTTCCACTCCGTTGGGGCTCACCAGCGTGGGCGTCTCTTGAGTGACGGCGCCGATCACGGAGATCTTCACGCCGCCGATGACAAAGCGCTCGGAAGCCTTCACACCCGCGGGCTGCTGCGAGTGGTCGCTCTTGAGCACAACGTTCGCGCCAAGGAATGGGAACTCGGCTCCGTGATCCGTGTGGACACCGGTTCCATTGACGATGTCCTGCAGGTCACTAAGCCCCTGGTCGAACTCATGGTTGCCGAGTGAGGAGGCGCTCACGCCCACCTCGTTGAGGACGTCGAGCGAGGGGTTGTCGTGTTGGCTCGCCGAGGCGTAGAGGCTTGCCGAGATGTTGTCGCCGGCCGACAGGATCAGCGAGTGGTTGGCTGGCGCGTTGTTGGCGAGCGTCTGGACGTACCCGGCCCAGCCCACAGTGTTGGTGTCGATGCGCCCGTGGAAGTCGTTGAGGTTGACCAGGTTGACGTCGATCGTGTTGTTGAGCGTGCCCTCGTAGAGAGCGTGGCCGAACGGGAAGATGCCGTCGTCGCTCCACACCACCTCACGCGTCGCATCAGAGGTCGCCACCGGCGACACCGCGAAGCCCTCGATGTTGACGTTCGGCAAGCCGGAGGGGCGGGCGTACGCCGCCGCCGGCGTGAGGCCCGCCGTCGTGGACGAGTTCACCGTGTAGAAGGTCTGACGTCACGCCGCACGTGTTGTCGCACAGCGCCCAGATGCCGCGCTTGACCGGGTCAAACTGCAGGTCCTGCACAGTGGAGGTGTTGCCCGCGATGTCGGCGACCTTCGAGAACGTGTTGTCCGAGTTCAGCGCGTAGGCGTAGATGTGGCCGTTCTTCTCGAGGCCCAGGAAAAACAGCCCTTCGCCATGGAGCGGATAGTCGGCGGGGTTGTAGCGCTTCGCCTTGACCTGGTCGTAGAAGCTGTTGGCAAGCAGGTAGGTGTCAGGAACGTAGGTGATGCCCTCGAACCCAAGGTTGGCGTCGTCCTTGTTGCCGGAGCCGCCCTGCGCGGATGCGGGGAACAGAGCCGCGAAGTCCGCTCGCAGGTCCCACATGTGCGTGGGGGTCAGCGTGCTCGCAGAGTCGGTGGGGTCAAACTCGAGCACGCTGTTGAGGCTGTACTTGTTCGCGTCGTTGGCGCGCTCTGTAGTGACGTAGAGGTTGCCCGCAGGATCCTGAGTGAGGCCCTCGGTGTCTGGCTGAGTGACGGTAACCCCGTTGGAGGTGACGCCCGCACCGAAGCGGATCTCCTTGCCGTTCGCCCAGTTGGCGTCGACGCCAAGCGTGGTGGTGGTGTCGTTCTGCCAGGTGCCGTCGGTCTTGGTCATGCGGAACAACTTGGACTTGTTCTTGACGCTGTACAGGACCGACCCGTCGGCCGTCTGGCCGTCGAAGACAAGTGCCGATACGTCGCGGCCCTCTGGGCCAAGTGTGGACAGCCACGAGCACGTAGCGTCGGCCGGGGCCACTGAGCTTGAGCCCGGCCATGCGGAAGTGCCGGGCGTCGTCACCGTGCCGCTGCCCGACGGCGCTTCAGGCTGGCACGTCGAGGTGCCCGTTCCCGTCGTGGTGAACGAGTATTGGTTCGCGGCGGTGGTCCCAGGCGAGCCGATTACCGCGGGGAAGCCCGCTGGCGAGATCGCGGCGCCGGACGTTACGTCGTCTGCCGCGTACTGCACCCAGTGGCTGTACGAGTTGGCGCCGAGCCACGCCTTTGGCGCGTAGAAGCTGGCGTTGGCAACGGACGACGGGTAGACCACCTGATCGGCGAGGTTGCCCTGGTTGTCGTAGAGCTCAACGGCGTCGCCATTGCCGAAGCCGAGGCCACCCTGCTCTGTGACCACCTGCACGCTCGCGGCGAGGCCCCACGCGGCACGGAAGTCCACGTCCGCCTGGTCAGAGACGATGATCGACTCTCCTGGGGCGATCGCGGTGACCCCGGAGAGTGAGGTCGCGTTGCTGCCGCTCAGCGCGTGGTGGTTGTCCGTGAGAACCCAGCCCGTGAGGTTGAGCGTGCCCGCGCCAACGTTCGTGAGCTCTACATATTCGTGATCGCCCCCCGCGGTGTATTTGTAGGTGAATTCCGTGATCTTCACTAGCGCCGGCGTGGACGAAGCGTCCACCGCAGCCGACGCGGGCGAGGCTAGCGCCACCCCGGTCAGACCACTTGCAAGTAGTGCTGCTGCGACGATCAATGCAGGCGGGGCAAGGCGCTTAGAAACCACGAAAACATCTCCCAAGGGTTAAGGATCCGACTGGTGCAAGGTTGACTTTGCCGCAGGCGACCGAACAAACGGTTAACGCGCGGTATCGCACCCATGAATACTGGCCAGCGAGAAAGCGAACAGTTGCCTACGCCTCTGAGAATGCCACAAATCGGACATTCGTGACGCGAAAAGGGCCGACGATTGTGGGGCTACTCGCGCCCGGTCGCCCTCCGTGTGGTGACAGTTCCGCGCTCGCGGCGGGGTGGCGCGGGCATGGACGCGGTTGCACGGTCGCCTCCCGCGCCGGTTGCCGCACCGATCCACGCGGCGGCGATCAGCATGACGCGCGATGTGAAGTCGACGAAGACCATGAGGGCGATGATCGCGGCGAAAGGGGCGAGGACCGAATTCTTGCCTGCCGCGTTGACGAAATACCCGCTCGCTGCCTGCAGCACCGCAATGATGAGCGCCGTAACACCGATCGTCGGCACCAGAATCCGGGCGGGAGCCCGGGCGCTGCCGAGCACGATCAGCACAAGAGCAACGAAACCCACATTGGCGACGAGGCCGGCGAGCGCGGCGACCACCCTTACCGAGAGCGCCGACACTCCGTCTTCGCCGATGAGGTTACCAACGCTGTTCGCGAAAGCGGTCGCGATTAGCTGCAACGCGACCGCGACGACGGCGATGACACCAAGGCCGACGAGCGCGATGAGATCCCGGAGCGTTCCGGGAATCGACTTTGCCGACGCCCCACCGAGCATCGTCCTCGTCGCGGCTCGCATTCCGCGCATGTACCGCGTTGCGGTGTAGATGAGCACCCCGAAGGCGATGACTCCCACAAGCCCAGACATCGACGTGGGCTGAATGGTGTCTGGGTCGACGATCCCTGGTTGGTCCCCCGAGGGAAAGAGACCCGGAATCGCGTTGCCGACGAAGTCGATGACCGCGCTCCGGTAATTGTCGTTGCCCACGACAATGATTGAAGCGAGTGTCACCGCAAGCACGATGGCCGCCGCGACCGACGCGAGCGAGTAGTACGCGACGCCGCCGGCGAGCACGTTGCCGTTCGACCCCAGGTATCGGCGCAACGCGCGCCCTACGGGCCGGGCGTAGAAGAACTTGACGAGCCGGCGCCCCTTGGTCGCGTTGCGGCGCGCAGACTCCTGCGCGCGCTGCCAACTTGAGTCCCGGGAATTCATTAAGCCCTTGGCAACAGTCCGACACGGTCGTAGATACGCGCGAGAGTTGGCTTTGCCATCGCACCGGCTTTAGCGGCCCCTTGGGCGAGCACCTCATCGAGGCGCTCTGGCGACTCGAGCCAGTCAAGCGTCCGTTCCCTCACGGGAGAAAGCGCGGTCACGACGATCTCGGCGAGGTCCACCTTGAGGTGACCGTACATCTTGCCTTCGTATTCGGCGACGATGTCGGGGACCGACCGCCCTGTCAACGCGGAGTAAATCGTGAGGAGGTTGGATACGCCCGCCTTGTTCACGGGATCGAACTCGATCACGGTGCCGGAATCCGTGGCGGCCGACTTGATGTTCTTCGCCACGGTCTTTGGATCGTCGAGGATGTCGATGAGGCCCTTGGGGCTCGAGAACGACTTCGACATCTTCTTGGTGGGCTCTTGGAGGTCGTAAATCTTGCCGCTCTCCTTGAGGATGTACGGCTCCGGCACCACCACGGTGTCCTCGCCCAGCCGCGCGTTAAGTCGCTGGGCAAGGTCGCGGGAAAGCTCGAGGTGTTGACGCTGGTCCTCGCCCACCGGCACCAAGTTGGTGTCGTAGAGGAGGATGTCGGCCGCCATCAGTACGGGGTACGTGAACAGGCCGACGTTGGTGCCCGACTCCCCCACTTGTGCCGACTTGTCCTTGAACTGGGTCATGCGGCCGGCCTCGCCCATACCCGTGAAGGTGGAGAGGATCCACGTCAGTTCCGCGTGCTGCGGAACATGCGACTGTACAAACAGGGTGGAAAGATCGGGGTCAACGCCCGCGGCAAGGAACTGCGCCGCGGTGAGTCGCGTGCGGCGCGTAAGCACAGCGGGATCAGGCGCAACGGTCAGCGCGTGTAGGTCAACGACGCAATAGATCGCGTCGCGACCTTGCTGCAGCTCCACCCATTGCAACAACGCGCCAAGGTAATTGCCTAGTTGCAAGGAATCACTCGTGGGCTGCATGCCCGAGAAGACGCGTTGAGTCATGCGGCCATTCTTCCAGGTCTCCCACCCTCGACCCTCCTCCACACGAAACTAGTGGTGCGAGCGTCGGGCAAAATCATTGCGCCTGGTACACGGCATGGCTACGCGCGCCACAACGGCAAAAGTGTGGAGGAGGGCCGCAAGAAGCCCGACGCTGGACCATGTTTGAGCCGGGGTGCAGTTTGATCGCCGGTGGCTTGAGTTACGTGGCGTCGGTATCGAACGGCGCGCGCCCTGGCGCCGGAACCGTCGGCTTGACGGGTTCCGGCGCCTTGACAGGCTCATAGAGCGCCTCTCGCACGATGCGGCGAGGGTCGTACTGTCGCGGGTCAAGAGCCTTCCAGTCGATGTCGTCGCCGACCTCAGCCTGGATCTGGTCTTTTCCCTGCTGCCACAACTGGCGACCCCTGACCACCCACTCGCGCAATTGGCGCGAGTAGGTGGGCATCCGCTCGGGACCGATCACGATGATCGCCACGAGCGCGAGGACTGCGAACTCCCCAGGGTTGATGCCAAACATGGCTCTATTGTGCTACCGACTAGTTGCTGGAGTCACCGCTACCGTCGTTCGACGATCCGCCGTTCGGCTCGTTCTGGTCACCGAATGCCACGTCAGTGTTGGAGGCGAGCGTCACGGTGACGTCTTGCTCCTTGCCGTCGCGCTTGATGGTGAGCGTCACTGTGTCGCCAGGAGCGTGGGCCCGGATGGCAACTACGAGGTCATCGGCACGCGTAATGGTGCGGCCGTCGATCGCCGTGATCGTGTCGCCAGGCTTCACGCCTGCCTTGTCAGAGGGGCTGCCTGCAACCACGCCTGGCTGGCCATTAACTTCCTTTGCGACGAGCACGCCCTCACCCTGGTTCGTGGAGTCGAGCATCACGCCAATCACGGGGTACGTGGCCTTGCCGGTGGTGATGAGTTCGTCGACGGTGCGGCGAACCTGGTTTGACGGGATTGCGAAGCCAAGGCCAACCGACCCTGCCTGCGCGCTCGACGAACCGGAGAGGCTCGCAATAGCGGAGTTGATGCCGATGACCTGGCCAGCGGAGTTGATGAGCGGGCCGCCGGAGTTGCCGGGGTTGATCGCCGCGTCCGTCTGAATCGCGTCGATAAATGCCGACGAGGTGGACGTCTCGCTACCCGTGGTCACCGCGCGGTGAAGCGCGGAAATGATGCCAGTTGTGACGGTCGAGTCGAGGCCCAAAGGGGAACCGATCGCGATGACCGGGTCACCAACGACCATGTTGTCGGAGTCGCCAAGCACGAGCGGGGTGAGACCCTTCTTGTCGACCTTAAGGACCGCGAGGTCGTAATCGGTCGTGCTGCCTACGACTTTGGCAGCCACGATCGATCCGTCTCCGAACAGCACCTTGATCGAGCCATCGGCGCCCTCGACGACGTGGTTGTTAGTGACGATGTAGCCATCCTCACGCACGATGAAGCCGGAGCCGGTCGACGTGCGACCCTGACCCGATGATGCCTCGATGGACACCACAGACGGCAGTACGGCGGCGGCAATCTGGGCAACCGAACCCGCTTCGAGTTGCTGTGAAGAGTCGGCGGTGTCCGCAGCAGGCAATGCCGCGGTCGCGGGTGGCGTGGCGTCGGAGTTGTTGACCTGGTCATAGGCGAATGCCGCACCAAAGCCTCCAAACGCACCAAGAATGAGCGCACCGCCAGCGATGGCAGCTACGGCGCCAGCGCCAACGCGCCCGCGCGGTTGCGACGGCTCGGCGCTGTCGATCGGGGCAAGAGGCGCCTCGGTGAGGCCGTGGCTCAAGGGGGAGACGGCGTCGGGCACCGGAGCGCCTGTGGGCGCTGTGGCGACGGCCGACGAGCCAAGCGCGTCGGGGACCTGGGCAGAGAGGTCCTCGGGCGAGGCGAAGGGGTTGTCAGACATGCGATTCCTTGTTTCTTTGGGGGCTCAATGGCCGGTGAGGGCGTCGCCAAAGACGCCTAGGCCCGCGCCAATCTGATCGGCAATGCCGGGTTCGGCTGCCGGGGGGAACGCGGCTATAGCGGTCGCGAGGGTGTCGATGGCGCACGTGCACGTTGCCGCGACCACCACCGAACCTGACTGCCACAGCACCTGCAAAGGTGCCGAATTGACCACGTAAATGTCGACGTCGTTGACGGCGATGCGTGGCGCATGTTGCACCACCACCGCCGCGAGGCGACCACGCTTCTCGATGATGACCACGGGTTCGAGGCCAATGAGGAGCGAGGCGACAAGGATGTCTGCGTCACCGTGACGCATGATCTTCGCCTCGACCGGGATGAGTCCGCTGGCCTGCCAGTCCGGTTGGACCCAACTTGTCATCGCCGCATCGTCCATTGACTGGGCGTCGATGACCCTAGTGCTGCGATCGCCAGATTCGGCCATCGCCACAATTGAGGCGTCCACGCTGTCCGGCGTTCCCGCCAAGTACGCAGACACCACGGTAAATCCGAGAATGACCGCGGCGGCAGCGGCGATCGTCGCGGGCCGCCTGTCGCGGCCCTTCGCGGCGCGCGCAACGTGCTTGGACTCGCCGGCGGCTATGTTCGCCATGCGGTCCTTGTCCAGCAGCAATTGCGCAAAGCTCATGTCAATGCCCGCGGGAGAGGAGTTCAGCGCCTCGCGGTCCGCGCGCAGTTGTTGCCAGCGCGTGTTGCACTGCTCGCAGATCTCGAGGTGCGCCATCGCCGCGTGAGCGTCGTCGCGCGAAAGTCTCCCGTCAAGGAGTTCGTGGATGCGGTCGCCGAGGTGCTTGTCTGTCACACGTCGTCCCGCACCGGCGCGCGGTGAGCCAAAGACTCACGTAGCTTCGCACGGGCGCGGGAAAGGCGGGAACGAACGGTGCCCATCTTGATACCAAGAGTGGCGGCGATCTCCTCATACGAGAGTCCCTCGATGTCGCTCAGCACAACGGCTGCGCGGTACTCCGGGGGAAGCTCGGCGAGAGCCTGGACGATGTCGTCACCAAAGTGAGACATGTCGAAGGCGTCCTCCGGCTGACCCGAACGCTCGTGACGGTCGAAGCTAGCCGACGTGGGCACAGCCGCGTCGTCGTCCGCCATATAGTCGAAACGGATGCGCTTCTTGCGGCGCATACGGTCCAAAAAGAGGTTCGTGGTAATGCGGTGGAGCCAGCCTTCGAACGTTCCGGGCTTGTATTGGCTGAGCGAGTTGAACACCCGGATAAAGACATCCTGGGTGAGGTCCTCTGCATCGTGCTGGTTTCCCGTCAGGTGATATGCCAGACGGTAGACGCGAGCTGAATGCTGCTCAACGATGTTCTCCCACGTGAGATCCGCGGGAAGGGTTGCCTCGGGCGCGGCGGTTGCCGAATCGATCTGTACGTCTGTGACTGATGTCATCGTGCTGCCTCCTCCACTGCCTAAGAACGGTTGGGTACTGATCCATGTTCCCATGTTTTGCCTCGGAGCGGCACCCCCGGCGCGCGAGTGTGACCGATACCATGCTTGTGAAGGAGGCACCATGAGCGCCGACGCTGCGAACTGGGCTTACGCCGAGGATTTCGTTCCCGAAGACAAAGTGCTACTTGCGGCACGAGACGCAGCTGACCACCTTGGATGCGTTCCGGTGCTGCCGGGTGCGGGGCGCGCGTTGCAACTCTTCGCGGCAACGCTCCGCGCGAGCACCGCGGTGGAAATTGGCACTGGTGCTGGCGTCTCTCTCCTCTACTTGCTGCGCGGCATGACGGCCGACGCAGTTGTTACCACGATCGATGTCGAGGCCGAGCACCAAAAGGCGGCGAAGGCGACGATCGCCGCTGCCGGGTTCGCCCCGGAACGCGCGCGCATGATTACGGGACGCGCGCTCGATGTGCTTCCGCGCCTCGCGGACGCGGCATATGACATGGTGCTGATCGACGCGCGCAAGAAGGAGTACCCGCAGTACTTGGAGCAGGCGGTTCGGCTGGTTCGCGTTGGCGGGCTTATCGCCATCGACAACGCGCTGTGGCACTCGCGCGTCCCTGACCCCGCTCAGCGGGACCCTGACACCACAGCGGTACGGACCACGCTCAAGGCGGTGCGGGAAAACGAGGCTCTCGAGCCGGTGCTGCTCGCCGCGGGCGACGGCCTGCTTGTCGCGATGCGGACCGCGTAGGTCCGCGCGCCTGGGAACGTTACTTAAGCGGGCGGGTTGAGGGCGCCGAGCAGTGCGTCGCCCAATTCGCGGACCTCGTCAGCGGTGATTTCCACGACGAGGCGGCCTCCGCCTTCTAGCGGAACACGCATCACGTAGCTGCGGCCCTCCTTTACGACCTCCATGGGGCCGTCTCCGGTGCGGGGCTTCATCGCAGCCATTGTGATCTCCTCGCGGTAGGCGCGCACTTTGCGCGGCATTGGGAACCATTCTACCGGTGGATTAGGCCTCTGAATAAACCGCTTGCACTGTGCCGCCGTAGGCGAGTGACGAACCCGACATGAGACGAATACCCGGTCCGGTCATGCGCTCAGCTCTGGGTGCCCGACGATGCGGCAGGTATGGGCGTGGTCGCCAACTTCACCGCTTCCACAGGATCATCGGTCACGGAAACGAGATCGAGGTCCGCTGGCGAGACCTTGCCTTCTGCCACAGCAACGTCGCGAATCCAGTCCACGAGGCCGTCCCAATACGCGTGCCCCATGAGCACGATCGGGAAGCGCGTGATGGTGCGGGTCTGGACCAGCGTGAGTGCCTCGAACAGCTCGTCGAAGGTGCCGAATCCACCGGGCAACACGATGAAGCCCTGGCTGTACTTAACGAAGCACGTCTTGCGCGCGAAGAAGTAGCGGAAGTTGATGCCGAGGGTCACGTATTTGTTGACGCCTTGCTCGTGTGGCAGCTCGATGCCGAGCCCAACGGACACTCCCCCGGCTTCAAAGGCGCCCTTGTTCGCTGCCTCCATGACGCCGGGACCGCCGCCCGTGATCGTGGTGAAACCTGCGTCGGCGAGCAACTGACCCACCTTCATCCCCGTCTTGTACTCGGGGCTGCCCTTCTTGGTGCGCGCTGAGCCAAAAACCGAGATGGCGGGGCCGATTTCGGCGAGCGCCCCAAAGCCCTCGACAAATTCCGATTGAATGCGCAATACGCGCCACGGATCGTCGTGCAACCAATCCGCGCTCTGCTGATCCTTGAGCAATGCGCCTGTGGTGGACTGCGACGGCACGTTGCGGCCGCGCAGGATTACGGGGCCCTTGCGATACGAAGTCATGCGTCTTCTCCTAGTCAGCCACGCCGCGAGCGCGGCACGGCACGTGTCAATATCGGCCACGGGGCAGCGCTCGTCGTCGCTGTGCGCAAGCTCCGGGTTACCGGGTCCGTAGTTCACGGCAGGAATGCCGAGTGCGCCAAAGCGAGCGACGTCGGTCCAGCCAAGCTTGGCTCTCGCCGGTTCACCGCCGTGCGCCGTCACTGCGCTCGCGAATTCCTTGGCCAAAGGAGCGTCGAGCCCTGGCCGCGCGCCCGCCGCAAGGTCCGTCCATGCGATCGTGGCGCCGTCAACGCCAGAGGCGTCCACCACGTCCTCGAGCCGCCGCTGCGCCTTGTCCACGTCCCAACTTGGCGCGAAACGATAGTTGATCGTGACAACGCATTCGTCCGGCACCACGTTGCCCGCAATGCCTCCACGAATGCCAACGGCGTTCATGCCTTCGCGGTAGGCAAGGCCGTCCACCTCGATGGTGTCTGCCGTGTACGACGCGAGTGCGCCGAGCAGCGGGGCGGCCGCGTGGATCGCGTTGACGCCCTTCCACGAGCGCGCGCTGTGGGCCGCGACGCCTGGGACGGTAACCTCCGCGCGCAGGGTGCCGTTGCACCCACCCTCGATAACGGCCGACGTTGGCTCTAGCAAGACAGCAAAGTCGCCTTTGAGCCAGTCAGGGTTCTCGCGCGCGATCCGACCAAGGCCGTTGCGCGTGGCCTCAACTTCCTCAAGGTCGTAGAACACGTAGGTGACGTTGCGCGCTGCGGTGGTCAGTTTCGCGGCGAGCGAGAGCATCACGGCCACGCCCGCCTTCATGTCCACGCTGCCCCGGCCAATCAGTTCTGAGCCGTCCTCGCTGATCGCGCCGGGCACGTTGGACTTGATGGGCCCGTTGCTTGTAATGGGCACCGTGTCGAGATGGCCGGCGAGTATCACGCGCTCTGCCGCACCGGAGTCGAGCATCGCAACTACGGCGTTGCCGTTGCGAGCCACCGTCAGATGACCGCAACGTCGCAGAGCGTCCTCAACAGCGTCGGCCACCGCGGCCTCATCGCCGGAGACGGAAGGAATGTCAACCAACGCGAGGGCCAACTGCGCCACGGGCACGTCAAGGTCCAGTTCCGGCATGCGCTCAGCCTAGCCACGGTTGTGTGGGCGCAGAAATGGCGCCCCGTACCATTGACGCCATGACCCGCACCGCCCACGGCTACGGCCTCGCGACCATCGCCGCAGACGGCACCGTCCTCGACACCTGGTACCCGGCCCCCGCGCTTGGCGAGCCCGAGACGGGCCACAGCGCGCCTGCATCGCTTGCGCCACGTGTCGACGACGTGCGCCACGTCAGCGTCGAAGTGGTCTTCACGGCAATCGACCTCGACGACGCTCCGGCGACCGCGCAGGACGCCTACCTGCGGCTTCACTTGCTGAGCCACCGTTTGGTAGCTCCGCGCACCATCAATCTCGACGGCATCTTTGGCGTCCTCGCGAACGTTGTGTGGACCTCCGCTGGGCCGTGCGCCGTTGAAGGTTTCGAGGCAACTCGTGCGCGACTGCGCGGCGCCGGCCAGCACGTCACGGTGTTCGGCGTGGACAAGTTTCCCAGGATGGTGGACTACGTGGTCCCATCCGGCGTGCGGATCGCTGACGCTGACAGGGTGCGCCTAGGCGCGCACCTCGCGGAAGGCACCACGGTCATGCACGAGGGCTTCGTCAACTACAACGCAGGCACGCTCGGCGTGAGCATGGTCGAGGGCCGCATCAGCGCGGGCGTCGTCGTGGGCAACGGTTCCGACATCGGCGGGGGCGCGTCCATCATGGGTACCCTCTCCGGCGGTGGCAAAGAGATCATTTCGATCGGCGAGCGCTCCCTGTTGGGCGCGAACTCCGGGCTCGGTATTCCGTTGGGTGACGACTGCGTGGTCGAGGCAGGTCTGTACGTCACCGCGGGCTCGAAGGTCCTCATGGTGGGGCAGTCAAATGATGACCGCACGCCGCGCATCGTGAAGGCGCGTGATCTCGCTGGCTTGAATGGCATCCTCTTCCGGCGCAACTCGCAAAGCGGGGCGCTCGAGGCGGTACAGCGGCAGGGTGTCGGGATCGAACTCAACGCCGCGTTGCACTCCAACTGATGGCGCGCTCCGGAGGGTTCTGGGCGGGCGTGGTGTTCACGGGCGCCGCGATCGGTGCCGTGGTCGCGACGGGATACTTCGTGGCGACGAATGAGCCCGTAACGCACAACGAGACGTGCACAGTGA
This sequence comes from uncultured Actinomycetota bacterium, assembly GCA_963757685.1. Taxonomy (GTDB): domain Bacteria; phylum Actinomycetota; class Actinomycetes; order Actinomycetales; family Demequinaceae; genus Demequina. The sequence goes on from CAVWSW010000010.1 coordinate 263,204, forward strand.
CCGCGAACGGCGAGAGTTACGTGCGCAGCGCTGAGCAGACCAACTACGCGGCACTCGTGGCCGCCGTAGCGGCGAAACGCGGCCTCAGCACCTTTGGTTCAACTGTGGGCATCGCCACGGCTATCCAAGAATCGGGGCTTCGCAACCTTGATTACGGCGACAGAGACTCACTTGGTCTCTTCCAGCAACGGACCTCTCAAGGATGGGGAACTGAGGAAGAGATTCAGGACCCGTACTTCTCCTCGCGCAACTTCTACAAGCACCTGGTGAAGGTGGAGGGCTGGGAAGCCATGCGGGTAACCGACGCCGCGCAGGCCGTGCAACGCAGCGGTTTCCCTGAGGCCTACGAGAAGCACGCCCCCGAGTCCGCCGCATGGGCTGCCGCCTTCCGAGGAGACGAGCCGTTTGCCGCGGTGAACTGCGATCTCGAAGCGGTGACGTCACCGAGCACGGCGAAGCAGTTCGCCTCACGAGTTGAATCCGATTGGGGAGCCGGCGCGTACGAGGTGGTGGTCCTTGGACGCAACGATCGCGCCGTGCTCCTGGGTATCACCGCGGCCTCGGGCGAGACGTCAGACCTCGACGCGATCGCAAACTGGTCAGTTGGCGTCGCGGGAGCTCAGGCCGTCGCGTCCGTGACTTACGGCGGCGATCAGTGGCTCCGCGAGCAAGGCGTTGTGCCGCTCGCTTCGGCAAGCGAGTTCGCGGGCGTGCTCGTTGGGGTTGTAGAGACGGTGCAAGAGAAGTAGGCCCCGCGTCCTCGGCGGCTCAGGCCCGGGCGGCCCGTTTCGCGTTACGAATGGCCTCGACCCAGGTGGCGACTGCATCCTCGGATCCAGCGGCACCCGCCTGCATCTTGAGCGCGACGATGTCGCGTTCCTCGCCGTCCATGTACACAAGTTGAACGCCAACGAACCGCACTCGGCCGCTCGAGAGCGACGGACGGATCTGGCGAATCTGGTCCCACGGCGTCACAAAGGTCAAGCGGAACGGATCCGGTTCCCACACACCCTCGTCATCGAGCTGCACTCGTAGGGTTGCCGTGCGCATACACATATATGTGAAGAAGACCGCTGGAATACCCATGATCAATGCGATGGCCTTGAGCCACCCTTGGCCAGCCACGAGCAGCAAGACGGTCATGAGCGCCGTGGATACGGCGATGACTCCCATCAGCACCGATTGGCGCGTGGCGTTGGGGTGGCGGAGGACTACCGGGGTCACAGGTCGCGGTGGTCGAGAGAGACGTAGTCGCGCTCAACCTCGCCGATGTAGATCTGGCGAGGGCGCCCAATCTTGGTGCGCGGGTCGCGCAACATCTCTCGATAGTGCGAGATCCAGCCTGGCATACGGCCCAGCGCGAAGAGCGGCGTGAACATCGGCGTTGGGAAGCCCATCGCGGAGTAGAGCAACCCCGTGTAGAAATCCACGTTGGGGTACAGCTTGCGCTCGATGAAGTACTCGTCGCTCAGCGCAATCGCCTCGAGCCGCTTTGCCATCTCGAAGGTCTCGCCGTCCGCTCCAAGGTGCTCCAGCAACTCGTCCGCGACCTTCTTGACGACCGCGCCGCGAGGGTCGTACGACTTGTACACGCGGTGGCCAAAACCCATGAGGCGGGCGCCCTCAGCCTTGTCCTTCACCTTGCCAACGAACTGCTCGATGGTGTCTCCGGAGGCCTTGATGTCATCGAACATCCGCAGCGCAGCCTCGTTTGCGCCGCCGTGCAGCGGGCCGGAGAGCGCGCCAACTCCCGCAGACACGGAAGCGTAGATGTTCGCGTGCGACGAGCCCACAATCCGCACCGTTGACGTTGAGCAGTTCTGCTCGTGGTCGGCGTGCAGGATGAGCAAGAGGTCGAGCGCGCGGCGAACCACGGGGTCTACATCGAGCGCACCAGCTTGATCGGAGAAGCCGATGCGCAAGAACTCCGTGACGTAGTGGCCGCCCGCGAGCGGCTCGATGAGATCGCGGCCGGTAGCCCGGCGCTGCAGGTACGCAATGACGGTCGCCGTCTTCGCGAGCAGCAGCACGGTCGCGAGCTCAATCGATTCCTCATCCTGGCCCAACCGACTCTGGGTAGAACGTTGACAGCGCGCTGACCGCGCCGGACAGGATCGCCATGGGGTGTGCGTCACGCGGGAACGCCTCGAGGAAGGTCTTGATGCCGTAGTGCACGTGCATGTGCCGCGAGATGCGGTTGTTAAACGAGGTGAGCTGGTCAACCGTCGGCAATTCGCCGTGGATAAGCAAGTACGCAACCTCGGGGAAGGTCGACTTCTCCGCGAGCTGCTCGATCGGGTACCCGCGGTAGCGCAAGATGCCCGCGTCGCCATCGATGTACGTGATCGCGCTTTCGCACGACGCCGTGTTCATAAAACCGGGATCAACGGTCACGAGTCCCGTGTCGCGCAGCAGTGTCGCGACGGAGACCCCGTCGTTGCCGACGGTGGCTCGCTCTAGAGCGAGTTCCCTGGTATTTCCATCAACGGTGAGCCGAGCATCCACAACGGTACCCATGTGCCCTCCCAGCGCGCTGGTCGTAAGTTGGTCGCCAGTTTACCTGGCGTTGGTAAGACGCGAAGCCGCGGCCATAACCCGTTCATCTGTGGCCGTGAGCGCAATCCGCACGTGGCGTCGGCCCGCTTCTCCGTAGAACGCGCCTGGCGCCGCGACGATGCCCAGCCCGGCCAGCCAAGCCAGCGTGTCCCAGCAGTCCTCGTCGCGCGTTGCCCACAAGTACAGGCCCGCGTGAGAGCCGTCAATGCGGAGCCCGGCGGCGGTGAGGCCCGACGCGAGCGCGGCCCTGCGCGCGGCGTACCGTTCTCGCTGGGTTGCGACGTGGTCGTCGTCCGCGAGCGCGGCGGTCATGGCGGCCTGCACCGGCGCGGGCACGATGAAGCCCGCATGCTTGCGCACCTCAAGCAGCCGCGCGATCACGGCCGCATCGCCAGCCGCGAAGGCCGCGCGATAGCCGGCGAGGTTGGACTGCTTGGAGAGCGAATACACCGCGACGACGCCGTCGGTACTGCCCCCGCACACGGCAGGGTCAAGTATCGAGGGCGCACGTCCCGACGCCGTCCCAGGTGAGTTCCGCGTAGCACTCGTCGGAGAACACCACGGCGCCGATCTCCCTCGCCGCTGCGACGACGCGCGCAAGTTCTTCGCGCGTCGCCACCGAACCGGTGGGATTCGAGGGCGAGTTCACCCACACCAACCTGCACACCTTGCACGCCCGCGCCAGTCGCTCCGGATCGTCTGACAGGCAGCGGCGTGGCCCCCGCGAGGCGCGCGCCGACGTCGTACGTGGGGTACGCGATCGTTGGATGCACCACGACATCTCCCGTGCCCAAGCCCAGCAGGGCGGGAGCGAGCGCCACGAACTCTTTTGAACCAACCGTTGGAAGGACTGCCGCAGGGTCAAGACCGGTCACGCCACGGCGTCGGGCGAACCACTCGACTACCGCCTCGCGCAACGCGAGCGTGCCGTGCGTGGTTGGGTAGCCGGGCGCATCCGCCGCAGCTCGCAGCGCGTCTTGGATCACGCCTGGCGAAGGATCAACCGGGGTGCCAACCGACAGGTCAACGACGCCGTCCTCGTGCCGCGCGGCAATCTCGCGGAAAGGCACCAGCGAGTCCCACGGGAAGTCTGGGAGCGCGCGGGGCTTAAGGCCCATGGCCTACTCGTGGACCTGAAGCGGAAGCGCCTTGATGATGTCGTGGTCGTGCTCGATGAGGCCCATCTTGGCCGCGCCGCCCGGCGAGCCGATCTCGGAGAAGAACTCGACGTTCGCGGTGTAGTACTCGGCCCACTTGTCCGGGACGTCGTCCTCGTAGTAGATCGCCTCAACAGGGCACACAGGCTCGCACGCTCCGCAGTCCACGCACTCGTCTGGGTGGATGTATAGCGATCGTTCGCCCTCGTAGATGCAGTCCACGGGACATTCGTCGATGCAGGCCTTGTCCTTGACATCAACACAAGGCAAGGCGATGACGTACGTCACTGAAGGTCTCCTCGTTAGGGGGCTGGCCAGAGTTCATCATACCGTGGCGAACGCGCCCGGCCGAAGGCCCTAGATCGCCGCGAACGGTCAGCCAACACACCTCACGCCGTTGTCCGGCTTGTACGTCCAGGTCCAGGATCGCTTCTCCGTGAGCTTGTCGCCAAGGTAGACCCAACGCGTGTTTGTGATGGTGAATCCGGCCTGGCCTTTGCCGTGCGGCTCGCAGCCTTTTGCGCTCGAATTCACAATCGTCGGCTGCTTGACGTTGGTCTTTCGCGATGCCTCGGTCTTGACGGTGTAGTACGGAGTTGACCAGATATCGACGTTGAGGTAGCCGCCCTGAACATAGGAATTCATGATCATCGCGTAGGGCGTGGTGTTTTCGAAGATCACGTTGATCTCGCCCACGTAGATGGTGCTCTCGCGGCCGGCAGGGTAACGCGGGAACCACACCGAGTGTGGCCGGTGCTTGATGTCGTCGTACCCCGCGAAGTACCCCGCGTTGTAGGTGGTTGTCGCCACTTGCGACAACCCTCCGCCGATGCCGTTAGTGAACACACCGTTGACGATGATGTGGGCGTCGTAATAGCCGTTGGCCTTGGTGACCGGGCCAATCGACTTAGTGAGGTCAAAGCGCTCCCCCGCCTTGACGATCGTGCCGGTCAAGAGTTGGGCGGCGCGCACCAGATTCTTGGTGCGTACCGGCTCATTCGTGAGTCGGCGTACGGAAGTGAGACACGAGCGCGGTGAAGTCTTGCGTGGGGAGCTCATCCGCGGTGACGTTGGGGTCGGTAAGGGTATAGGGAATGGGGCCCGTGCGCCCAGTGGTTCCTGCAGCGGCAGCTACCGCGCTGTCGACGCTCGTCGACGTCGAGCACGCGCCCCGGTTCGCCTTGCGTCACGCTCAACTGGTGCTTCTTGTTGAACGAGTACGACGCGTTGACCGGCGTGTTCTCGACCCATGGGTAGGTGGCGAGGATGAACGCCGAAAGCCCTTCGCCGTCGACCACCCAGGCAAGCGACCCGTCGGTCGATTCGATGCTCGAAAACGCGGCAACCTGTCCCGCTGGCAGTATCACGTTGCCGTTGTCGCCCGTAAGCGTGGTGGGTCCGGCGAACACGTGCCCGTTGAGGCTCGCTGCGAGCGCCTTTGCCTCCTTGTTGGTGATCGCGGGGTCATCGACCTCTGCAGTCACCGGGATCGGAGCGAGGGATGGCCACTTGGCAAGGATGTCCTCGTGGGCCGCCTCCGCGTCGACCGTCACAGCCTGGGTGCCCTCCGTAACCTGCGCGGCTGTGCCAACAATCGCGACGGCCGCGTCCTTCTCCACAGAGTTGAGGTCCCCTGCTGCGGCCCTGACCGCGTCCGTGAATGCGGGCTCCGCGGCCGACGTCACAAGTGGGTGGTCGGTTCCCGCACCGCGCCATCGCGTCCACAGCACCGTGGGGTCAAGGGTGAAACCACCGGCTCCGGAAACTGTCGCCTCCACATCAATCGACAATCCGGCCGACGCCGGGTCAAGGGTCGTGGTGTTGTCGCCTGCCGTAAGCGTCACTGGGGCATGCTCGGCAATTGCGGCAAGCTCTTCCGTCGTTTTCGTCGCCTCGGCAACCGTGTCGCCCGCGGGAACGCCCTGGATAGTGGTGCCATTGGGAAGCGTGTTGCGCAAGAGCACCGCGGCCGCGGCGTATGCCGCCACAACGATGACGAGAACCGACAACACCCTGAGCCAGCGACGCTTGCGCTTCTTTGGCGGGGTGCCCGCGATCGCCATCGCGAACTGCTCCGTGGGCGTTGGGTCCGTAGCGCTAGCGGTGCTTACGTACGGAGAGATCTCCGCGGGCGTCTCGTCAACCTCCTCCGGCGCATCCAGCGTTTCTTCGACCGTTGCTGCTGGCTCGTCCTCGATGGCGGTCGCGGCGGCAAGTACCGGCGCAACTGCCGACTTCGGCCGACGCTTCAGGCTCAACCGCGACTTCAGGCTCAACGACGACTTCAGGCTCAACCGCGGCGTCGGGCACCACGGCCATCGCTGCAGGCACCATGGCGGGCGCCACACGCGTAGCGCGATCCGGCTGGGGCGCGGCGGTTCGCCGTCTCAGTCCCCTGTGCGCGGGACTGTTGCGGCGCGCCTGAACCTCGCGGTTGTACCGGGCGTTCGCCTCGTCACGGGCTCGGGACACTGCGGCCACCCCCCAGCATGCGCGCGGGCAGCAGGCACGCGATCACCACCGCGCCCGCTCCCCCGTAGAGCCACCCGTAACCGAGAGCGTCTGGCGCGATGAGGAGCGAGCCGCCAGGTCCCGTGCGCGAAAACAGGACGCTGAGCGCTACGTACGGCACGGCAAAAGCGATGACTCCAACCCAGCGGGACCACGTGCGCACAAACACGGCAGCCACGAGTACCAGGAACACGCTGAGGATCACGCCAATGGGAGGGTAACTGCGGTACGCCACCGCGCCAACGGCGGCGACGATCGCGCCAAGGAGCGCACAAACGACAATCTCAAGTGCGCGGCGCATGCCGTCCACAATAGGCGCTGTCAGCGACGCGGCCCGCTAGCGCGTGGCCGCGTCCGCGCGCTTCGCGCGTGAGGCCACACGGCCGCGCTCCGTGGCGTCAAGGATGACCTTGCGAATGCGCACCTTCTCCGGCGTGACCTCAACACACTCATCGTCGTTGGCGAACTCGAGCGACTCCTCAAGCGTGAGGCGGCGCGGCGGCGCCATGCGCTCCAACTCTTCGCTCGTGGACGAACGGATGTTGTTGAGCTGCTTCTCCTTGGTGATGTTGAGGTCCATGTCTTCGCCGCGGTTGTTCTCGCCGATGACCATGCCCTCGTACACGTCGTCTGCCGGACCAACGAAGAACGTGCCTCGTTGGGCCAAGGCCATGAGCGCGTTCGGCGTCACTACACCCGTGCGGTCCGCAACGAGCGAGCCGGAACTGCGGTACTCGATGGTGCCGGTCCACGGCTCGTAGCCGTGCGCAATGGAAGAGGCGATGCCGGTTCCGCGCGTATCGGTGAGGAACGTGGAGCGGAAGCCGATGAGGCCGCGAGCGGGCACGATGAACTCCATGCGCACCCAACCGGTGCCGTGGTTCGCCATCGTCGCCATGCGGCCCTTGCGGCCGGCAAGCAACTGCGTGACCGCGCCAAGGTGCTCCTCAGGGACGTCGATCGTCATGTGCTCCATGGGCTCGTGGAGCTTGCCGTCCACGATCTTGCGTGACCACCTGGGGCTTGCCAACGGTGAGCTCAAAGCCTTCGCGGCGCATCTGCTCCACGAGAATCGCGAGGGCGAGTTCTCCGCGGCCCTGCACCTCCCACGAGTCAGGGCGTTCGGTGGGGAAAACGCGGAGCGAGACGTTACCGACGAGCTCGCGGTCGAGGCGATCCTTGACCTGGCGCGCGGTGACCTTGGCGCCCTTGACGCGGCCGGCGAGGGGCGAGGTATTGATGCCGATGGTGACCGAGATCGCCGGGTCGTCAACCGTGATGAGCGGCAGCGGGCGGGGGTCGTCGATGTCGGTGAGCGTCTCGCCAATGGTGATGTCTTCGATGCCTGCGACGGCGACGATGGCGCCAGGCCCGGCGAAATCTGCGGGGACGCGCTCGAGTCCCTTGGTCTCAAGAAGTTCGGTGATCTTGACGGTCTTGGTGGTGCCGTCCGCACGGATCCACGCGACTTGCTGGCCCTTGCGGATCTCGCCGTTGAACACGCGCAGCAGCGCGAGGCGGCCAAGGAACGGCGAGGCGTCGAGGTTGGTGACGTGCGCCTGGAGCGGCGCGCCCTCTTCGTACGTGGGCGCCGGGATGCGGCTCATGATGGTCTCGAAGAGCGGCTCGAGGTTGGTGCCCTCAGGCAACGTGCCGTCGGCTGGCTCAACGAGCGAGGCGATGCCTGCCTTCGCCGACGCGTAGACGACGGGCACCTCGAGAAGCGCGTCGATGTCGAGGTCGGGGACCTCGTCGTGGAGGTCGCTCGCGAGGCCGAGGAGTAGGTCGTGAGTCTCCTCAACGACCTCCTTAATGCGGCTGTCCGGGCGGTCAACCTTGTTGACGACGATGATCACGGGCAAGTGCGCGGCGAGCGCCTTGCGCAGCACGAAGCGCGTCTGCGGCAGCGGGCCCTCTGACGCGTCGACGAGCAACACAACGCCGTCAACCATGCTGAGGCCGCGCTCCACCTCGCCACCGAAGTCGGCGTGACCGGGCGTGTCGATCACGTTGATGGTGACGCCACCAGGGATCGAGTGCTTCCCCGTGTAGTGAATGGCGGTGTTCTTCGCGAGGATCGTGATGCCCTTTTCGCGCTCGAGGTCACCGGAGTCCATGGCACGCTCGTTAACGTGGGCGTGGTCGCCAAAGGCGCCGCCCTGCCACAGCATGGCATCCACGAGCGTCGTCTTGCCGTGGTCGACGTGGGCCACGATCGCGACATTGCGCAGGTCTGAGCGCATGGGCATGCGGGAACTCGATTCGTTGTTTTTGGATGCCGATCCGACGTGGACCGACTACCTATTCTAGCGGCAGTTGCCGCGACCGTGTCTGGCCGCGGCAACTGGCGTCGCTAGTCCTGCTCGCGGCGGCGTCGGCCGATGACGAGGATGAAGAAGCCAAAGACCATCAAGCCCGCGGCCCACGGCACAAATGCCATGGCGGTGGCACCGGTGAACGATAGGTCGCTTTGGGCCTGCAGCTCCTCGCCAGGGCTCGCACACACGGCAGATGCCTTGGGGTAGTTGACCGTGGTGGTGTACTCCGGGTTCACCGAGAACTTGACCTGAACGCCATGGCGCGTCCAGGCGTAGTTGCCCGTGGTCTCCACGTAGGTGCCATCAGCTAGTTGCTTCCAGCCTGGCCACTGCTTCGGCGCCGTCGCCTTGGCGCCCGGCCACAGCATCGTGCCGTTGAGTGCAAGGCCCGTCACCACGTAGTCCGGCCCATCGGGGTTGATGAACGTGATGGTCAGCGGGTTTGCACCCTGCGGCAGGAAGCCCGGCGGAAGCGCCATGTTCCAGTTCAGGTACGGCACGTCTGACACACACTGCGAAATCGGCGCCACGTTGGCGATGAGCGCGGGATCTGCCGTGACCGTGATGGTGAGGACGGCCTCTGCGGTCAGTCCGTTGACGTCCGTGATGGTGTATCGCGAAGTCACCGTGCCGTGGAAGTGCTGGACGGGCTGGAACGAGTAGCTGCCGTCGGCGTTGATCTGCAGCACGCCATCCGCAACATCGACCGGCACAAAGCTGGTCACTCGAAGGTCTGTGCCAGCGTCGTCGGGAAGCACGCCGTTGGCTGCGTCACGAGTCAACAGGGTCCCACCAGGTGTCGAGTCGTTGTTGTCCTCCGCGACGGGTGGCGCATTGACCGTGACGTGGAGGTCGCCCGCGGCCGTAAGCCCAAACTCGTCCGTGACCGTATAGCTCTGTGGCGTTGCCGGCCCCGTGAAGTCGGCTTCAGGCGCGAACGTCACAACCGGTTGACCCGCAACCAAGCGACACCGTCCAGGTGCCCTCGCCAGAGACGGTCTTTGACGCCGCATTGTTGTCGAACAACACGCCCGTAATCGAGCCCGTGCCTGGGGTGGTCACCGGGTTCAGCGTTGCCGTGACACCGGGATTGACCGTCGTCGATGCGTCTGCGGTTGTTGGCGCGGTTCGCACCGTGACGTCGAGCGTCCCCGTGTCAGTCAGGTCGTTGACGTCAGTAACCACGTACGTCTGCTGCGTCGCAACGCCCGTGAAGGTCGACAAGGGGTCGAATACGGCTTCAGGTTGACCAGAGACGAGGGTGATCGTCCACGTGCCCTCACCCGTCACCGTCTTCGAGGCGGAACCGTCAGCGAACGTGACGCCCGCGAGCACGCCAGTACCGGTGATCACCGTCGGGTTCAACGTGGCAGTGACGTCGGGATTAACGGTCGCCGACGCGTCATCCGCTACCGGGCCGCTACGAACCGTGACGTTGAGCGTGCCGGAAGCCGTCAGTCCGTATTGGTCTGTGACGGTGTAAGCCTGTGGGGTTGCGGCGCCGGTGAAGCCAACCTCGGGATCAAAATTGATCACCGGTTGACCAGCCACCAACGACACCGTCCACGTGCCCTCACCGGAGACGGACTTGGACGTTGCATCGTTGTCGAACAACACTCCCGTGATCGAGCCCGTTCCAGGCGTCGTCACTGGGTTCAGTGTCGCGGTGACCCCAGGATTGACGGTCGCCGAATCGTCACCCGTGCTTGGAGGCGTACGAACCGTGACCGAAAGGTTGCCACTTGCCGTGATCCCGAACTCGTCCGTGACCGTATAGGTCTGTGACGTTGCCAGCCCTGTGAAGCCGGCCTCAGGTTCGAACGTCACTTCTGGTTGACCGGAAACCAGCGCCACCGTCCAGGTGCCCTCACCGGAGACGGTCTTGGACGTTGCATCGTTATCGAACAACACTCCCGTGATCGAGCCCGTTCCAGGCGTCGTCACTGGGTTCAGCGTCGCCGTCGCACCCGGGTTTACCGTCACGGATGCATCGCCTGTCGCGGGCGACGTGCGCACCGTGACGTCGAGCGTGCCGGTGGCGGTCAGATCATTCACGTCGGTGACTTCGTAGCTCTGCTGCGTCGCCGCGCCGCGGAACCCGGGAAGCGGGTCAAACATCACTTCGGGTTGACCGGAGACGAGCGAGATCGTCCACGTGCCTTCGCCCGCTACGGACTTGGACGTCGATCCATCGGCGAACGTCACCGTAGACAACGCGCCGGTGCCGGCCGCCACCACAGGATTGAGAGTCGCCGTCACGTCAGGGTTGACCGTCGTCGCCGCGCTGCCGGCCGTGGGGCCAGTGCGCACGGTCACGTCGAGCGTGCCGGTGGCCGTCAAGCCAAACGCGTCGGTGACTTCGTAGCTCTGCTGCGTGGCCGCGCCGCGGAACGCGGGAAGCGGGTCAAACACAACCTCGGGCTGACCGGAGACGAGCGAGATCGTCCAGGTGCCCTCAGTCGGCACGGTCTTGGTCGTGGAGCCGTCAGCGAACGTCGCCGTCGAGACGGCGCCGGTGCCAGCGGTCACAACGGGGTGGAGGGTTGCCGTGACGTCCGGGTTGACCGTCGTCGCCGAATCGCCAGCCGTGGGGCCAGTGCGCACCGTGACGTCGAGCGTGCCCGTGGCGGTGAGGTCATTCACGTCGGTGACTTCGTAGCTCTGCTGCGTGGCCGCGCCGCGGAACGCGGGAAGCGGGTCAAACACCACTTCGGGCTGACCGGACACGAGCGAAATCGTCCACGTGCCCTCAGTCGGGACCGTCTTGGTCGTGGAGCCGTCGGCGAACGTCGCCGTCGAAACGGCGCCAGTGCCAGCGGTGACAACGGGGTTGAGGGTCGCCGTGACGTCCGGGTTGACCGTCGCCGACGAATCGCCAGCTGTGGGACCGGTGCGCACCGTCACGTCGAGCGCGCCGCTGTCGGTAAGCCCGTTCACGTCAGTGACGAGGTAGGTCTGCTGTGTAGCCGCGCCGCGGAACCCAGGAAGTGGATCAAACATCACTTCGGGTTGACCGGAGACGAGCGAAATCGTCCACGTGCCTTCGCCCGGAACCGTCTTCGAGGCGGACCCATCGGCAAACGTCACCGAGACGAGCGCGCCGGTCCCGGTGCCCACTGTCGGGTTCAGGGTGGCAGTGACATCAGGATTGACGGTTGCCGACGCGTCGCCAGCAGCCGGGCCGCTCTCAACTGTCACATCGAGCGTGCCCGTAGCCGTCAAGCCGTTGACGTCCGTCACGATGTAGCTCTGCTGCGTAGCCACACCGCCGAACGCAGGAAGCGGATCAAACACCACTTCAGGCTGACCGGACACGAGCGAAATCGTCCACGTGCCCTCAGTCGGAACCGTCTTGGTAGTGGAGCCGTCGGCGAACGTCGCCGTCGAGATGGCGCCAGTACCAGCCGTGACTACCGGGTTGAGCGTTGTCGTAATGTCCGGGTTCACCGTCGCGGATGAGTTTCCTGCCGTTGGGCCGGTGCGCACGGTCACGTCAAGCGTGCCGGTGTCCGTCAAGCCAAACACGTCGGTCACGACGTAGCTCTGCTGTGCAGCCGCTCCGCCGAAAGCGGGCAGCGGGTCGAACACAACCTCGGGCTGACCAGAGACGAGCGAGATCGTCCATGTGCCCTCACCAGCGACCGTCTTGGAGACAGAACCATCGGCAAATGTTGCCGTTGACACCGCGCCGGTGCCTGCAGTCACAACGGGATTCAGGGTCGCGGTTACGTCCGGATTCACCGTTGCCGATGCACTTGTTGCCGTAGGACCGGTGCGCACAGTGACATCGAACGCGCCAGTGGCGGTCAAGCCGAAGACATCAGTGACCACGTAACCCTGCTGCGTAGCGACACCCCGGAACGCGGGAAGCGGGTCAAACGTCGCCGTTGCCGCACCCGTGCCACTACCGGTGCCCGCACCGGTGAGGGTCCACGTTCCCTGTCCGGCAACCGTCTTGGTGACGGAACCGTCAGCGAACGTCACGGTGGACACCGCGCCAGTCCCCGTGCCAATCGTGGGTGTCAAGTCGACCGTCACATCTGGGTTCACCGTGGTCGCAACACTTGAGGCGGTGGGGCCCGTGCGGACCGTCACGTCGAGCGTGCCGGTTGCCGTCAGGGAGTTCACGTCCGTGACAACGTAGCTCTGCTGCGTCGCAGCGCCGCGGAAGGCCGGAAGCGGATCGAATGTCGCGGTCACCGCACCAGAGCCCGAGCCGGTGCCCGCACCGGTGAGCGTCCACGTTCCCTGACCAGCAACGGTCTTGGAAGTGGTGCCATCCGCGAAACGCACGGTCGACACCGCGCCGGTGCCCGCCGTGACCGCAGGTGTCAACACCGCATTTACGTCAGGATTCACTGCCGCCGAGGCACTTCCGGCTGACGGACCAGTGCGCACCGTGACATCGACCGTGCCTGTTGCAGCGAGAGCGAACACATCAGTGACGACATAGCTCTGCTGCGTCGCCGCCCCGCGGAAGGAAGGAAGGGGGTCAAACACGACTACGGGCTGGCCGGAGACCAAGGAAATCGTCCACGTGCCCTGACCAGAAACGGTCTTGGTCGTGGAACCATCAGCGAACGTCGCCGTCGCGATCGCACCAGTGCCTGCTGTCACAACGGGGTTGAGCGTCACAGTTACATCTGGGTCTACCGTCGTAGACGCATTGCCCGCGGTGGGACCGGTGCGCACCGTGACATCCAAGGTGCCGGACGCCGTCAGAGCGAAGACGTCAGTCACCACGTACGTCTGCTGTGACGCAACCCCACGGAAGGCAGGCAAGGGATCGAACGTCGCCGTCACCGCACCGGAACCTGATCCCGTGCCGGCACCGGTGAGCGTCCAGGTTCCCTGACCCGCGACCGTCTTCGTGACAGAGCCATCAGCGAAACGCACCGTGCTCACCGCGCCGGTTCCCGTGCCAACCGTAGGCACCAAGTCAACCGTGACGTCGGGATCCACCGTCGTCGACACATTCGAGGCCGTGGGTCCAGTGCGTACCGTGACATCCAAAGTGCCCGTCGCCGTCAAGGCGTTGACGTCTGTCACAACGTAGCTTTGCTGCGTGGCACCGCCACGGAACGCGGGAAGCGGATCGAACGTCGCCGTCACCGCACCAGAACCTGAACCGGTACCGGCCCCCGTGAGGGTCCACGTGCCTTGGCCGGCGACCGTCTTGGTCACCGAGCCGTCGGCAAAGCGCACCGTCGACACAGCTCCGGTACCTGCGGTCACAGCGGGCGTCAGCACCGCGTTCACATCAGGATTCACCGCGGTCGACGCATTGCCGGCTGAGGGACCGGTGCGGACCGTCACGTCGAGCGTGCCCGACGCTGTCACACCAAACACATCTGTCACCAGATAGCTCTGTTGCGTCGCAACACCGCGGAACGCGGGAAGCGGGTCAAACGTCGCCGTCACCGCTCCCGTGCCGGATCCTGTGCCAGCACCCGTGAGCGTCCACGTTCCTTGGCCAGCGACTGCCTTCGTCACGGACCCGTCAGCGAACGTCACCGTCGAGACGGCACCAGTTCCCGCAGCAATGGCGGGTGTCAGCACCGCGTTGATGTCGGGGTTGACGGTGGCCGACGCGTTACCGGCAGTGGGGCCCGTACGCACAGTGACGTCTAGCGTGCCCGTCGCCGTCAAGGCATTGACGTCGGTCACGATGTAACTCTGCTGCGTCGCAACGCCACGGAACGCGGGAAGCGGGTCGAACGTCGCAGTCACCGCGCCAGAACCCGAGCCCGTGCCAGCACCGGTGAGCGTCCACGTGCCCTGTCCCGCAACGGTCTTGGACACCGAACCGTCAGCGAATCGCACGGTCGATACCACACCCGTTCCAGCCGTGACCGTAGGCGTCAGCACCGCGTTCACATCAGGGTTGACGGTGGCCGACGCGCTTCCAGCGGTGGGGCCCGTACGCACAGTCACGTTCAAGGTGCCCGTGGCCGTCAAAGCGTTGACGTCGGTCACGATGTAGCTCTGCTGCGTCGCAACGCCACGGAACGCGGGAAGCGGATCGAAAGTCGCCGTCACCGCACCAGAACCTGAACCCGTGCCAGCACCAGTGAGCGTCCACGTGCCCTGACCAGCGACGGTCTTGGAGATGGTTCCGTCGGCAAACCGCACTGTCGAGATTGCGCCCGTGCCCGGCGTGATCGTGGGGGTAAGCACCGCGTTCACATCCGGGTTCACCGATGTTGCAGCATTGCCAGCAACGGGCGGTGCGTTCACTGTGATCGTCAGAGTCGCGGTGACCGGAGTACCAAATCCGTCTGTGGCGGTATAGACGTAGGTGAACACGCCAGAGAACCCGGCAACGGGAACAAACGTGTAAGACCCGTCTGCGAGCAGCGTGAGCTGACCCTTAACGAGATCGTTCACAACAGCCGGAGTCACTGCGAGTGTGTGACCAAAGTCGTTCGCGAGCACACCGGTCCCCGCAGTGCGCGTGACCGTCACACCGCTCGCAGTCGTGGCAGAGTCGTTCGACGCGGCTGGGACTTGGCGCACCGTCACCGACGACGTGACCGGGGTGAGTGCCACCCCATGGTTGTCGTTTGCATTCACGGTTGCGGTGTTCGTGACGCTCCCGGCAGTCATGTCCGCACCGGTGATCGCGTGCGTCGCGGTACACGTCACAGTGGCGTGCGCAGCGACACTCGCGAACGTGCAGCCAGACGTTGTGGCCGTGGGGTCAGTCACCACAACCGTCGAGAGCGCAACATTGCCAGTGTTGGTGAAGCTAAGTCCGTACGTGAGCGTCTGGCCGGGGGCGACTACGCCGCTCGTAAGGGTCTTGGTGAGCGACATGCTCGGGAGCTCAGGCCACTGCACGGTGGTCGCGTAATCCTCAACTTCGCCCCCCGTGAGCACGAGGCCCGTTGGCTGAGGATCGACCCCGTTGGGCGCGATACGAATGCGGGCAAAAGTAGGGACCGCGGCAAGGAGCGGCGCAGTCGCTGGAACCTGGAAGACGAGATTCACGGTGGTGGTGCCGGCACAGGCAGCGACCGCCGAACGGTCCGTGGCGTCGAACGCGCCGTCGCCGTTCCAGTCAATCCAGCCAGCTACTGCTCCGGGCGAGCCGCTGGGAGCCGTGCAAGAAACGCCAGACAGCGTGTACGTGCCGCCCGGCACAACCGAGACGGTCGCGGGCATCGCGACGCTGTCCTCGTCGTCAACTCCCACAGTGGGGCCAACGTGCACTGTGTCGTCACCGGTCGCAGTTGAGTTGGACTGCTGGTCGTTTTCGAAGTCAAGGTTTGTACCGAGCCGGAGCGCGGGGGCGGACTCCTGCGCCAATCCACTCGCGACCATCGTCGACACCGCCTGCGCGGTGCTCGTGACCAATCCGCCGTTGAAGCCACCCTGGCTCAGCGCTCCCGCCGTTCCATAGCTTGCAGGGGCGTCACCGAAGTCTGCGTTGATCACAGCGCCGATTGCGATGCCCTCGTACCCACGGCCACGCAATGTCACGTTTGTCGCGGACGAGACACCGTCCATGTAGGCAACTGACATGGGGTTGGGGTTCTTAGTGTTGGCGGCGACTTCACAATCGTCGGTTGCTGCGCCCCCAAGCTTCAGGGTCTTAGCGCCGCTACCGGATACCGTCGCGTAGTTGTCCAGCGTGCACGCTGATCCGCGGAGGTAGTCCAGAATGCGCCACGTTCCAGCGGCGGGGATCGTGGCGCTGATGTACTCCTGAACAAGCGTGCCGCCAACGTTCGCACTCACCGATGACTCAGCGTTCGCGAACACGAGCCCGGCGAGCGTGATGGGCGTTTTGGCAGCACCAACGGTAGCTGAACAGGCCAGATCGAACGTGACGGTTCCGCCGTCCTTCACGCTGCGAATGCCCGCAACCAGGGTGTTCGACGCTCCCGTGCCACCGATGTTGTACAACTCATCGAGGCCATCGCCTTGCCACGTACCGCTCTTGTAGGCAGTGATCGCGGTAGCGGACGCGCTCGTGATGGTTGCGCCATCGAGCTTCAGGTTATTCATCGTGCAAGAGAGGTCGACCGTCTGGCCGCCAAGTGACATGGTCGTCGTCTTCGTGATGTTCCCGGACGCGTCAGGCTTGAGAGCGGCGCCACTGGCGCCCCAACTTATCCACTGGACGTTGGGGAAGCGCGCGGTTCCACCGGTCGACTGCACGGCGTCAGCAGACCCAGCCACGAGCACCACTGGCACAAGGGATGTGGCCGCGATTGCCACGATGACGGCGGCGGCGGACACGGGCGTGGCGAAGCGGGCGCGAAGGCGCGCGCCAATGGCAGACATGTATATAGCCCCTCAGCTACACGGCGCGGTGCTCCCCCTCGGAGCCGCCACCCCAAGATTTTCCCTTCGGCAAGAGTACGGGACACGCGGCCACCTTTTTGGGAGATTGGTGTGAAGTTGATCACACTCCCTAAAATCGTTGTTTCCAGGTACTTAACCGCGAGGGGTTGGCCCGACGCTATGGCCGGGTGGCCCTGAACGCGTGTGTCACGTACGGCATGGGGAAAGTGTCAGCACCGTCACGCCTTTCGAGGACGTCGCGCACCGCCGCATCAACGCGCGCTCGGTGTTGTGCGTCCCCGGCGATGAAGTAACTCCGCGAGCGCACCATCGCGTGGATCTCCTCGCCGGTCATCGTGTGTTCCCAGCGCCACGTGCGTTCAGCAAGCTCGCCGAACGGCGGGGCGACTCGAACTTCGTCTGCGCTGATGAGCGACTCTGCAGCCGACGCACCCATGGCTGCACCCAGCGCTGCCACCCACGCCACGGATTCGTCGCGCACATTCCAGACGAGCCCCAGCACGCCACCCGGTTGCAAGACGCGGGCCGCTTCTGCGCTCGCCACGGGCACGTCAACCCAGTGCCACGCTTGGCCAAAGGTCACCGCACCCAGGCTCGCGTCGGCGAAAGGCAGCGCCTCCGCACGGCCCCGGATGGTGGCGACGCCGGGGACCTGAGCCCGCAACGCCTCGAGCATGGCCGCGTCAGGATCTACCGCCGTGACGGCGTGGCCCCGTGAGGCGATGACCGCCGTGAGCTTTCCCGTTCCCGCACCGACGTCAGCTACAGCTCCGGTGACGCCGGCGAGAAGCCAATCAACAGCGTCGGGCAAATAGCCTGGCCGTCCCTTTACGTAATCGCCTGCAGCCGTGCCGAAACTGGTGCCAAGGTTGCCCACGCGTCAATCCTAGACACGTAGATCGCTTCTCCCCGGGCCGCTTCGCGTTGAACCCTGGCAGGTCGTTTCGCGGCGAGCCCGGCGGAGAAGCGAACAGTTTTAGGCGGCGATGGGCTCCAGGGTGTCGTCGCGAGGCGCCATCGGCAAGGCTTCCACGGTGAGTGATTCCACCGGGGAGTCGGTGGGCTCGCCGAGCTTGACGACGATCACACCGGCGAGCATGAGTGCCGCGCCGAGCAATTGGATTGGAGCGGGCGCTTGGCCGAGCAGTACCCACGCGAAGATGGCGGCGGCGAGCACCTCGGTGAGCGCTACGAACGAGCCGAGCCGCGCGCCCAAGCGGCGCGTGGCCGCGATGCCGGCGACGTACGCAATCGCGGCGGTGACAACGCCGAGCAACACCACCGCGAGCCATGCAGGGATCGCAAACGTTTGGAACTCGACGTCGCCCGTGCCGAAGCCCATCGGCAAGATCCCCATGAGCGCCGCGAGACCGAGCACGATTGCAGCCACGGTGAGGCCCGCAGCCGCGAGGCTGATGGGCGGCAACGGGTTAGACGTATCGCCAGAGATGATGAAGTAGACGGTTGCGCCGATCATCGCCCCGAGCGCCCAGCCGATGCCCACGAGGCTCATCTGCACGCCGCCGAACACGTTGATGAGCAACACGAGGCCCACCGCCGCGATCGCTGCGCCGACCGCGGTGAGCCGCGTGGGCTTGTGTCCCTTGCGCAGCCATAGCCACAGCACCACGGCGACGGGGGCTAGGTACTCGATGAGCATCGCGATCGAGACGTCGAGCGTCTGGACGGCCATGAAGTAGAAGAGTTGAGCGCCCGCGACCGCAAAGAGCCCATACGCGATGATGGCGCCTGCGTTGCGTGCGAGCATGTGCCAGCGGCCCCGCAGTGCGATAGCGCCCGGTATAGCGAGCACGAGCGCGGCGATCGTCACGCGGAGCAACACCGCGGAGCCGGCGGTCCAGCCCAGGTCCATGAGGCCTTTGGCGAGGCTTCCGGAAAGGCCGAATGAGGCGGCAGCGAGGAGCGCGAAGCCGACGCCGCTACCAAGGTGGGTGCTGGTGGCGCGCTTTGCGGTGTCATTAGTCATCGTGCTCATGACTCATTACCCTACAGGAAATGTGGTAAGGTGTCAAAATGACGTTTGCTCATGACACCGTCGAAGCGCTCGAGTCAGCCGTGTTCCTTTCAAACTCCGAGTTGGAACCAGACACCCTGACCAATCTCGCCGATCTGCGCCGCTATTTCACAGGTTTTGGCTACACCGGTCCTCTGCCGTCGAGCGCCGACTTGGAGCCGGTGCGCGCCATCCGCGCACCCTTGCGCGAACTCATGCTTGCCACTCGCGACGAGGCAGTGCCCATTGTCAACGGGATCCTGACCTCGCAGCGGGCACTCCCCCAGTTGATGCGCCACGGAGACGTTGACTGGCACATTCACGCGACGAGTGACGACCGCCCGCTTGACGAGCGAATTCTCGTGGAGACGGCGATGGCGATGATCGACGTAATCCGCGCTGACGAGATGAGTCGCTTCTCGCACTGCGCGATGGAGGATTGCGACGGGGTGGTCTTCGACATGTCGCGGAACCGATCAAAGAAGTACTGCACGGTAACGTGCACGAACCGTGCGGCCCAAGCAGCATTCCGCGCGCGCCAAGCAGAAGACGCGTAACGAACCTTGCCCGCTACTCTCGGGATATGACCGCTGACGTGACCCCGGCGTCGGGCCGCTTCCGCCTCCTGCCGATGCTCCCAAGGGACCCCGACGAGGACGGCCGCACCGCGAGCAACCTCGAGCTGTTCTTCGATCTCGTGTTCGTGGTCGCGGTAGGCATCGCTGCGAGCAACCTCCACCATGCGCTCACGGAGGGACATTTCTGGCATGGGGTCACCAGTTACCTCATGGTGTTCTTCGCCATCTGGTGGGCGTGGATGAACTTCACGTGGTTCGCGACCTCGTTCGACACCGACGACTGGCTCTACCGCGTACTCACGGTTGTGCAGATGGCGGGCGTGCTTACACTCGCGGCTGGCATCGGGCCCGCGTTTAACGACCAGAACTTCGCGCTAGTGGTTGCCGGCTACGTGGTGATGCGCGTGGCCCTCGTGGTGCAGTGGCTCCGGGCATCGCGCCACGCAGGCGCGCTGCGACACACGACTTTGGTGTACGCGGCTCTGATTTCGGGTCTGCAGGTGTTGTGGGTCGCATTTCTCTTTGTGCCTTCAGGGACGCTCAACTCGGTGTTACTCGTCTGTCTCGTCGCTGCCGAGGTTGCGGTACCTATCGTTTCTGAGCGGCGCGAAACCACCCCGTGGCACCCGCATCACATCACCGAGCGCTACGGGCTTTTCACAATGATCGTGCTTGGTGAGAGCCTGCTTGCTTCGGCGAACGCAATCATCGAGGCGCGCGCCGACGAGCAGACCGTTGCCTCGCTCGCCCCGCTCGCCGCGTTGGCCCTTGTCGTGACTGCTGGGCTGTGGTGGCTGTACTTCTGGCCGCCACATCACGAGTCGATCGGCGGGGTGCGGCAATCGATTCGCTACGGCTACGGCCACTACATAGTGTTTGCCGCCGCGGGTGCGCTTTCGGCGGGCATTGAGGTGGAGATTGACGTACTGAGTGACCACAGCGAACTCTCAGACGTTGTGGCGTCCCTGTGCGTTACCGTGCCCGTTGTCGTGTTCATATTGAGCGTGTGGTGGATCACGATGCGCCAGTACGCGAACCGGATCGTCAACATCGCCATGCCGGTTGGCGCGCTGCTTGTGCTCGTGGACCCGGTGGTCCCAGTGCCGATCACGCTCACGACATTCGTGATCGTGGCACTCGTTGCGATCCTGGTTCTCAACCCGCCTGTTGTTCGCAAGAGTGGTGCCACCGGACAGGACGACCCCGATCAGCGACAAGGCTAGGACGAGGCGCCGTGCGCGCCTGTCACGTTTTCCCGGTCTGGCTCGTCATGTCGTTGAAACGCCACGTACCGTGGACGTCAGGATCAACTGCCAGGGAGGCAACGATGGGCACCACAAAGTCGTCGCAAGCGTTCAGCGCCGAGGAAAAGGAAGCGATGAGGGCAGCCGTTGCCGAGTCCAAGCGCGCCAAGAGCGCAGAGGCCGACGCTGCTGCATGTGCGGCGGCCATCGCGGCTATGGGGCCCGGCGACCGGAAGATCGCCAAGAAGGTGCATGAGTTGGTCACGGCTGCCGCACCGGCGCTTCTACCCAAGACCTGGTACGGCATGCCGGCGTACACCAACGGCGACGGCAAGGTGGTTTGCTTCTTCAAGCCTGGAGACAAGTTCAAGTCGCGGGTCTGCACGCTCGGTTTCGAGGACGCCGCCGCACTCGACGAGGGCACCTTCTGGCCCACGTCCTATGCCATCACCGGCATTGGCACGTCGGAGGAGAAGGCGATCACTGCGCTCGTGAAGAAGGCGGCCGGGGCCTAGGTGCCGGGCACTGCCTAAGAGCGGTCTATCGCGCGGCTCGCGACGTGTACCAGCGCGCCCACAATGAGCGCGCACAGGGCGCAGAAAATCCCGATGACGGCGAACGGCAGTAGCCGCGTGACAAGCGCGCCGTCACCTTCGTACCCAAAGCACATGAACGACATCCCGGTCGCAAAGCCATACGTTGCGAGCCTCACGGCCTTCTGGCCTCGGGACCCGGGGGCGAGGCCCAAAACGATCGTCACCGCGAGCCACAGCAAGGTGATTACCCACCCCAAGAAGGCCAGCCCGTGAATGCCGAGGAATCCTGAGAGAACGCCGAGCACTGCAGCGGCGAGAAGTAGTGCGGATGGTTTCCTCATGCGAGATTCACTTGCCACGACACACCAAAACGGTCGTTCACCCAGCCGAAGCGCGCGGAAAAGCCGTAGTCGTCAAGGGGCATTAACGTGTCCCCGCCATCGCCGAGTGCGGTAACCAAAGCCTCTTGGGCGTCGGCCGTGTCCGCCTCGATCCAGATGGAAAGCGAGGGCGTAAAACCAAACGCGTGCTCAACAAAGCTGTCGGAGACGAGGAATTCCTGGCCAGCGATGCGGAACTTACCGCGCATGATGGTGCCCTCTGGTGCGGGTGTGCCAGCGGGCCAGGCCTCGAGGTCCAGGATCTCGCCGTCGTCAAACAGCGACACGTAGAACTCGACGGCCTCGCGGCCAACGCCGCCTTGAAACATCAGAAATGGGGTGGCGTGGCTGCTCATGGAGTCACGCTACTCGTTGACGAGGCGCCAGGTGCCCTCGGAGATGACCTCTTCAACTCCGTCCACGACCTTGATCGCCGTCTGGCTATCGGTCAGGTAGGCGCGGCGCCCGATCATCGAGGCCCACTTCTCGCACACCTCAATCGGGTTGCCCTCGCCCCCGTCGAACGCGACGTGGGGGCACAGGGAAAACGGGACGAAGCCCAGGGTCTCGTGGCCGCCGTCCGGCGCCTCCCAACTTTCGAACGCCTTGCCGATACTCGGCGTCATGACCATGCTTCCTGCGCTGAGCCCCACGTAGGTAATGTTGGCGAGTTCCGGCAGCAACGCCGCCACGCCGGATTCACGCATCCAGTGGGCAAGATATAGCGCGTCGCCGCCCTCCACGAGCAGGCAGTCGATCTCACGGACCCCCGTCTCCCACCGTTCGCGCCTTACGGTTGGTAGCGCGGCAAGTTCCAAGAGCCCGATCGACTTCCAACCGAGATTCGCCATGGATCCGTCGCCAAACACGCTGCGCATCACCTGCTGCGCGCCGCCGGGGATGGCGTGCAGTGCCGTGGGCACAATGAGCGCAGTCGACTCCTCGATGGGCTTGCCGAGCAGCTCGACGAGCGCGGCGCGAATGCTCGCGTTCCTGATGCCCGCGTCAGTCAGCAGCATTTTCATGGTTCCGTTGTACCCCCAATCGCGGCCCACACGCCACGCCAACGCTCCGCGAGGGAGTCGATCGTCTCGTGGGCATTGAGGCCGCTCGGTTGCGGGAGCACATAGAGCCCGACGCTGGGCGGCCAGGCCTCGATCGTCGCCGGAGTCTTGTTCCCCGAGTTGGGCCTTGGGCAGGCCAAAGGCGGTGCGGAAGGCGGTGACGCCGACGATGCCGCGACGCGTCGGCTTCAGGCCTGGACAGCCGCCCGACGAGACGCTTCCCCGCCCGCACGCAATTCGTCGCGCGCTGAGTTCGTCGGCCCTCGCGGACGCCCTGCCCAACGAGGTTGGTGATGCCGATTCCGCGCTCTGCAAGGTGCTCCTCGTCGGCGGGCATGAAGCCAGCCGACGCGTCGACGAGGCGATCCGTGAGCCCACCCCTGTACAGAGATGGCCAGAAGCGATTGCCCGGGTGCGCGAAGGGCGCATTGACTGCCGCGGTCCATAGGCCCGGGTTGATGCCGACGATGAGCAGTCTCAGCGGCGTGCCAGGCGGGCGGCAACACGTCATCGATGGCCGCAGGGATTGTCCGTGGCGAAGTGCGCGAGCTCATCGCGAGTGGGCCTGCGGCCGCCCATCGGTGACGGTCGTCTGCCCATGGTCGCTGTCCATGGGTCCATCTTGCCTGGTGAAGCGGTCCGATTTACGCAACTCCAAAGGGACGTAAGTCCCTCGTGACGTGCCGACTCGCGCACATAGCCTCAACCTATGAGACTCGACGAGGCGCCCATCGGTAGCCGCCTCCACGTGACGGGCGCTACTCTGGACGCCCGTGCGGCTCGCCTGCTCGCCACGCTCGGGGTAACCCCGGGAGCCCATATCGAGCTCGTACAGCGCACCGCCTTCGGGGGCCGGGTTGTCGCGATAGGCGCGGACCGTGTCGCACTGGACAACGGCACGTGCCGCAATGTCATTGTCGACGCGCCATGACGGACGCCTTGCTGCGCGCCAAGCCGTCACCGAGCGGGCCGACGGCGCCCCGGTCGTCGTCCTGGTGGGCAACCCCAACGTCGGCAAGTCGACGTTGTTCAATCGCGTCACCGGAGCCCGCCAACGGGTCGTCAACGCCCCACGCACGACCGTAGAACTCGCGACGGGCCAATGGCGAGACCCACTGCTTCCCAACGGTGTCGTAACACTCACGGATCTGCCAGGCGCGTACGACACAGATCCTGCCTCTCCCGACGAGCAGGTCACGATGGATGTGCTCACGGGAACGCGAAGCGTCCGGCCAGACGTCGCCGTTGTCTTGCTTGACGCCACGGCCCTTGGGCGATCCCTCTACCTCCTCGCTCAGGTGAGCGCGGCAGCGGTGCCCATCGTGGTTGCCGTCACGATGTCCGACGTAGCGCAGTCGCGCGGAGTGGACGGTAAGTACCGCAAGGCTGCGAGAGGAACTGGGCCTTCGCGTCATCGAACTCGATCCCCGCACGGGGAGTGGCCGCCACGAGCTCGCGGAGGCCGTCGCCGAGGTCCTTGCCGACGCCGCGACAATGACAGGCAACGCGCACCTTGGTGAGTGCGGCGAGCCTGCCGACGCACGACGACCCGCTTGCGTGCCTCGAATGGGCGGACACCACCCTTAGGGCGCTCTACGGTCCCGCCGGCCTCCCGCGCGCCTCGCGCAGTTGGAGCGACCGTGCCGACCGCGCGTTGCTCTCCCCATGGGTGGGGATCCCCGTCTTCCTTGGCGTGCTGTGGGCAATGCTCCAACTGGTAACGACCGTCGCGGCTCCCCTGATGAATGCCATCAATCGGCTTTGGAGCGGCCCCGTGGATACCGCCGCGCGCGCCATCATCCCTGGAGATGGGTGGTGGGAGTCCGCGATCGCCGACGGAGTGCTCCCCGGCGTCGGCGTCGTGCTCTCGTTCGCGCCCCTGATGGCGCTCACGTTCGTCGCGTTGGCGATCCTTGAGGACTCTGGCTACATGGCGCGCGCCGCCGTCGTAGCTGACCGGGCGCTCCGCGGGATAGGCCTCAACGGCCAGGCCACTCTGCCCCTCATCATCGGCTTCGGGTGCAACCTGCCCGCGCTTGCGGCGCTCAAGACATTGCCAAGCGCCCGGCAGCGTCTCGCAACTGGACTCCTCATCCCGTTCACCTCGTGCACGGCGAGATTGCCGGTGTACCTGCTCCTTGCGTCGGCGTTCTTCCCGAGCAATGCAGGTGCCGTCGTATTCCTCATGTACCTGGCCTCTGCGGCCGTCGTGATCGCCGGCGGGCTCGTTATGAAGGGCACCTTGCTACGGGGCCACGTGCCCGACGCCACCATCTTGGTCTTGCCGTCGTACCAGCGCCCGCGCGCACAATCCCTGCTCACGTCGGCATGGGTCCGCACACGTGCCTTCGTGTTCCGCGCTGGCAGGGTCATCGTCATCGCGCTCGCCGCGCTGTGGCTGCTCGCGGCCGTTCCGGTTGGCGCGGGCCAGTTCGGAAACGTGGCCGTAGAGGACAGCGCCTACGGCACGGTGGCCGACGCCGTTGCCCCAGTGTTCGCGCCAGCCGGGTTCGACGATTGGCGCGTTACGTCCGCGCTCGTCTCCGGCTTCGTAGCGAAGGAGGTCGTGGTGGGCGTGTTCGCGCAGTCCTATGCGCTCGAGCAACCCGCGGATCCCGCCGGGTCGTCGAAACTGGATGCAAGTTTGCACGCGACCTTCACCGAATCGTCCGGCGGCTACCCGGAGGCGGCCGCGGCGGCCTTCCTCGTCTTCGTGCTGATGTACACGCCGTGCGTGGCGACGCTCGGTGAGATGCGCCGTCAACTCGGGTGGCGATGGACCTTGGCGGCAGTTGGCGTTGGGCTCACCAGCGCCTATCTCGCGGCAGTAGTTGTCTTCCAGGTAGGGAGGCTGTTGTGAGCCTTCTCGTGGATGTGCGTCGCGAGCTCGACGCTGGCCCGGCCACGGCGTCGGCCATTGCGGAGCGAATAGGCGCGGACCCCGCATTGGTGGCGCTCGCCATTGGGCACTGGCGCGCCACCGGTGTCGTCACGATGCCCGGCTGCTCGGCACCGTGCACGGGGCCCGCGCCCGCAGGCTGCGGCGGGTGCCCGCTGGCTCACCGCGGCGCCTAAGCTCCGTACGCTACGCAGTCGACTTTGGCAGTTCCTAGGAACGCGTCGCGTGCGCCACGGCGCCACGCACGGTGCGGTGGATGTTGTCGGCACCGATCGCGTCGAGCGCGCCGGTCTTGCGCAAGAGTTCGAGGTTGTCCGTGCCCACCTTCGCGAGGAACAAGGTCACGCCCTTGCTCTGCAATTCCATTGCGAGTTGCGAGAGAACGCGAACTCCGTCCAAGTCGAAGGTGGTGGCAGCGCCGAGGTAGATGACCACCGAGTGCGGCTGGGTGTCTCGCACGAATTCCATCGCGGAGTCGCGGAAGTTGTCGGCGTCCGCGAAGAAGAGAGGTCCGCCGATGCTCACCACAAGCACGCCGGGCACCAACTCCGCCTCTGGATGGGTGTCGAGGTGGACGTAGACATCGCGCTTGCGGTCAAAGGCCATCTGGCGCGTTGGCGACTTTGAGGCGGACACGATGAGCAGCAGGAGCGCGATCGCGACACCGGCGATCACGCCCACAAGCACCCCTACGAAGAAGACTGCGAGCGCTGTGGCGAGGAAAGCGGCGAAGTCCCTAGCGCTCAGCCGGTAGTAGCGGAACTCCTTGACCTTGATGAGGCTGATGCCCGCGTCGATGACCACAGCGCCAAGCACCGCGTCTGGCAGCGTAGTGAACAGGCCCGTGAACAGCAGGATGGTGACGAGGATCAGTCCCGCGGTAAGGAAGGAAGCGAGTTGGGTCTTCTGCCCAGCCATGTCGGCGACCGTCGTCTTCGAAAGACTGCCCTCGACGGCATAGCCCCCAACTAGCCCTGAGGCGACGTTCGCCATACCTTGGCCCACCATCTCCTGGCTCGCGTCGATCTCGTAGCCGTGTTTGCGAGCTTGGTTCTTGGCGGCAGCTAGCGACTCGCTGTAGCCGATGAAGATGACAGCCAACGAGCCGAGGATGAGGTCTGTGAGGGGCACTGGGGGCAGTTCCGGCAAAGTGAAGGACGGCAGGCCGGTGGGAATCTCGCCCACGATTTTTACTCCGTGGTCTGCAAGGCTCAGAAGGCTCGACACCACGATGCCGATGGCCACCACGATGATGGTGCGCGGCAACTTCGGCAGGAAAATACGGAACGCGACAAGCACGACGATGCTCGCGGCTCCCACGGCAAGCGTCGGGAGGCTCGTGTCCGAGAGGTCCTTCACCACCCCAACGAGCACCTGGAAGTAGCTCCCGTGTTCCTTGGGCAAGCCAAGGATCTTGGGAGCCTGGTCCACGATGAGCCCAAACCCGAACCCGAAGACGAAACCTGCGAGCACTGCGCCGGAGAGGAAGTGGGAGATCCAGCCCATCTTGAGCACGCCAAGCAGCACGTAGATCACGCCCGCGGACACGGCAAGCGTTGCGGTGTACGCGACCCACTCGCTTGACCCCGCCGCAGCCCACAAGGTCACGACGGACGCCGACACCGCCGCGATCGCCGCGCTCGGTCCCGTTACCACCTGTCCCGAAGTGCCGAAGATGCCGTAGCCGATCAACGCGCCCAGTGCCGCATACAGGCCGTATTGCGCGGGCACCCCGGCAATCGACGAGTAGGCGATGCCTTGGGGTACCAACAGGGCCCACACAGACAGCGCGGCGAGGATGTCGAACCGGAGCCATCGGGCCTTGTAGCTCGGCAGCCAGTCGAGGATCGTGAAGAGCTTCTTGACCGAAGCAGCCTGCGACTTGACGCTCATGGAGACCTCGCTTCGATGCATGGCCGCGGCTAACCGCTATCGGTAACCGCTGGGACGCGAATAGCGCCGATCATATCGAGACAGGACCAGGTATTTCCTCACAACCGGGTCGTCTCAGATCGCACGGTGCAGCGGCTCGTTAAGCGTCGAGCCGGAACTCCACGTCGTCTCCGGGCGCCAAGTAGCCGGAGGCCCTGAAGTCGTCGATAGCGCGCAGCCGCATGGGCACCGGAAGACCTCGGACGACATTCACAGCGTAGATGCGCTTCCAGGTCGCCGGGTCTTCTTCAAATGATCGAACGTCGTCCATCCAACACCCATAGATGGCGAGCAACTCTGCGCGGACATCATCGTCAACGGTCGACCAGCCATCGTGGACTCGATCATTGATTAACTGCAAGCCCCTGTGCGTCACCTCATCCGTCCAAGACTCAGTCGTCAGCTGAAGTTGCGCCCACGCGGTCGCCTGCTCGCGCGTAATCTCTGCATCAATCAGCGCGCGCCACTGCGATCGCAATAGCTCGCGCATCGGGTCAGAAATCGTCATCGCTAGACGTTGAAGCGAAACTCCACCACGTCGCCGTCGTGCATCACGTAGTCCTTGCCCTCGATGCGCACCTTGCCGGCGGCCTTCGCCGCCGCCATCGACCCGGCGTCGAGCAGGTCCTGGAAGTGGACAACCTCGGCCTTGATGAAGCCGCGCTCAAAGTCCGTGTGGATCACGCCGGCGGCCTGGGGTGCAGTCGCACCCTTGCGAATCGTCCACGCGCGCGCCTCTTTGGGTCCCGCGGTCAGATACGTCTGCAGGCCAAGGGTGTCGAAGCCCACGCGCGCCAGCTGGTCAAGCCCGGACTCGCTCTGGCCGTTCGCCTCGAGCATCTCGCGCGCCTCGTCCTCGGTGAGGTCGACGAGCTCGGACTCGAACTTCGCGTCGAGGAAGATGGCCGCTGCCGGCGCCACTTGCGCAGCAGAGCTCGGCCTTCTTAGCCTCGTCAACCAGCCCAGCGTCGTCCGTATTGAAGACGTAGATGAACGGCTTGGCCGTGAGCAGGTTGAACTCGCGAATGTCGGCGAGGTCCAGCTTGGCCGCCGGCGCGCCAGCGGACACCGCAACGCCGCGCTCGAGGATTTCCTTGACCGTGACCGCAGCCGCGAGCAGCGCGGGATCGCCCTTCTTGACGCGCGCCTCCTTCTCGAGGCGAGGGATGACCTTCTCCATGGTCTGCAGGTCAGCGAGAATCAGCTCGGTATTGATGGTCTCGATGTCGGACAGCGGCATCCACCTGCCCGTCAACGTGAATCACGTCCGGGTCCGCGAACGCGCGAGTTACCTGGCAGATCGCGTCGGCCTCGCGAATGGTGGCGAGGAACGCGTTGCCCAGCCCCTCGCCCTCCGAAGCACCCTTGACGATGCCCGCGATGTCAACGAACGACACCGTCGCCGGCATGAGCCGCTCGGAGTGGAAGACTTCCGCAAGCTGACCCAACCGAGCGTCGGGCAGGGAAACCACGCCAACGTTCGGCTCGATCGTCGCGAACGGGTAGTTCGCCGCGAGCACCTCCGCGCGGGTGAGCGCGTTGAACAGGGTGGACTTGCCGACGTTGGGCAGGCCGACGATGCCGATAGTGAGAGCCACGAGCGGCAATTGTACGTGGGCTGCGGCGGCCGCGCTTCTGCATAAAGTTCCACACTTCTGGGCACATCACCTGTATGGAACAGAATCTGAACGAGCATCACGCCCACATCGACTTGCCCGTCGCCGCGGTGCACAGGGCCTGGGGTCGCTATATCGGATATGGCGGCTCCGAGGCGGGCGAGGACGAGCTCATGTGGCGAGCGGACGACGGCAGTGGCCTCACGGCGACGTTCGTGAGCGACGGCCCTCGCGCCACCACGATCATCGCGAGGCGTGAGGCAGAGCTACCTGCCTTGCCCGATGCACCTGCGCCAAGCCTCGCGGAGTTTATCGACGGATTCTTGACGTACGTGAACGCGGCATTCGCCGAGTTGAGCGCGTCACCTGGGAAAACAGAGGGCATGGCCCTCGCCGGTCCTGACGGGACGGCCCACATGCTCGTCCAAGCAAGTGGATTGGGCACAGACAGCAGCGAAGCGAACGTCGCGACCGCTCGTCACAGCGAGCAGTCTGCCTCGGGCGGGTAAGCCTCCCGACGCTGGCTCATCCGGGATCGGCTGGTAGGCCCCCGAGGTCCAGGCGGTCCTCTCGGTACCTGTCCGCAAGGTCAAGCTTGGTGTACGCAGGGCGGCCAACATTGGCGTATTTCTGCTTGACCCTGCCCAGGTGGGTGCGCGCCGTGCCCGGGGCAATTCCCACACGACGCGCAACCGCGTCAAGCGTCAAGCCGCTCGCATAGAGAGCAAGAACCTCACGTTCGCGCGGCGTGAGCGCAGGACGCTCCACACGATGATCACGGCTCAGCACAAACGCGAGTTCTGGCGACAGCGCGAAGCCTCCGCTTGCGACCTCGCGGATGGCTTCGGCGAGGGAGACAAGGTCACGGTTCTTCGTCACATAGCCCGACGCTCCGGCGGCGATGGTGGAAATCACATGTTCGGCGTCGGGAATGGTTGACACGATGAGCACGCGATATTCGCGTGCGACCAAGAGTCGGACGTTGGCTGCCGGATCGGAGAAGTCGCGAAGGTTGAGATCCAGCAGGACCACGTCAAGGCCCGGAGCCGCGTTGAGCAACTCTTCCAGCGATCCGGCAGACGCTGCGATGTCAAGGTCTGGCATTGCCGCGAACCAAGCGCCCATGCCCTCCCTGAGCATCGCGTCATCGTCAACCACACCAACCCGGATCATGCGCTCACCGTGGGCCATTCGAGCTCAACTTCGGTTCCTTGCCCCACCCAACTATGGATACGGCCTCGACCGCCTGCCGAGCGCATTCGCCCCCGAATCGACTGATTGATTCCGAAGCCGCCATGGCCCGTGGCAGCCGCGAACCCCGCCCCTCGATCAGCCACGGTGACGCGTACCGCGCCGGTCTCGTCGCCGGTAGCCGTCACCCACGCGTCGGCCGTTGCGGCGTGCTTGACCACGTTGTTGAGCGCCTCGCGCACCGCGTGCGCAATCGCCTCGACCGCCTCTGGTGGGAGGTCATCCGGAAGGGCGTCATACTGCTGGCGAACCTCGAGACCTAGCTCTGCATGAGCGCGCGAAACCTCGGCCAGCGCCGCCGCGAGGCTCGTTGGAGTGTCGTGCGTCATGCCCGTGACGAGACCTCGCAACCAATCGGCATCGTCCGCACAGCGCTTCTGGACCTCGGGCGTGCGATGGTCGAGGCCGCCACGCGCGATGGCGCTAAGCGTCGACAACACGGTGTCGTGCAGCAGGCGATATTGCCGAATACGCTCGTCGACGACCAGCCGCTCTGTCTCTCGTTCGAGCCGCAACTCAAACTCGCGGTGGCTTGCCGCCTCAGCCTCTCGCGCGGAACGGCGCAGCGTCGCCGCAGCGAGTCCCGCCGCGAACGGAAAGAGCACAAGGCCAGCAACGTTGCCAACAGTTTGGGCCACTTCTGCCGGAACGGCGCGCGTAGGGTCCACACCCACCGCATACGCCGTTACCAGGAGGAACACGGCGCTCGTGGCGACGCGGGGCCTCAAATAGACGGCGGCAACCACCCCTGCTCCCACCACCGGACCCACGCTCCAGTTGTCCCACGAGAATTCGTGGCCAGGAAGGCAGGTCCGGCCCACCACGACGGTAATCATCGACGCGAACGCGACGTCGGCGAGCGCCAAAGACGGACGAAGGCCGCCACGCCGGTACGCAAAGGTGAAGAGGAAGAGCGCCCAAGCGAGCGAGACGACGAAAAGGCACCACATGAGGGCCGGACGGGAGTAGGCGGTCCAACCGCCGATGCTGACCGCAAGAAACGGCAGGTGTTGCACCACACGGAAGGCGCCAAGCGTGACGGCGATGACTCGCTCAGTACGCAGAATTGGCTGTGGCTCCGCGCGTTCGACTCGTGGCGCCCGGGACCAGAGCGAAAGAGAGGGGGCTGCCACGCGCCCACAGTAACGTGCGTCGTACTTGCGCGGCCCGCGGCGTGCCCCGCCAAAGCACGGCGCGGCGGGCGGGCCATCAGACCCACCCGCCGCGCCGTGCGTCTAGCGGAGCGCAACTGCATTAACTGCTGTATCCCTTGACCGCGACAGTCTGCGGGCTACGCGCCGAAGCTGTCTGGTACCCAGACTTGGTGAAGGTCACTCCGACTGACAGCTTCTTCCCGATGTCGGCTGTGCTTACCGCGTAGGTCTTCCCGGTCGCGCCCGACTTCGCTACGCCATCGCGATACCACTGGTACGTCACCGTCGCTCCTGACACGTTGATCGTGTAATTGGCTGTCACGGTATAGCGCTCGCGCACCGTGCCCGTGATCGTGGCCGTGCGCTGACCAAAGGCCAAGGCGGTGATGGATTTCGCGGCAGACGTGCTCGAGGTGGTGGCATAGCCGGCTTTGGAGCCGGTGATGGTCACGGCGATCGACGTTCCGATGTCAGCCTGGGTGAGTCTGTAGGTCTGAGCCGTCCCAACAAGAGCCCCATTGCGCCTCCACTGGTAACTCACGGACACTCCCGACGTCGATGTTCCCGCGGACGCGGTCAAGGTCGAGTCGACCTGTGGCGTCCCGCTCGCATAGGCAATAAAGGCGATGATCGTGCCTGCTGCGCCGGTAACCCCTGCCGAGGTCGTCGATGTCGTCGCATACCCGGCCTTGGCCCCGGTGATGGTGACAGCGATAGCTGAACCGATGTCGGCCTGAACGAGTTTGTAGTTCGCGCTAGTAGCACCAGAGATCGCAGACCCGTTCCGCTTCCACTGGTAACTCAATGAGACTCCAGACGTCGACGTGCCGAGAGTGGCTTGCAACGTCGAATCGACCTTCGCCGTGCCTGTGGCGTAGGCGATGAACCCGCTGAACGACAGTGCGTTGCCGGTCACCACTGAAGAGGTCGCGGATTGAGTGTCGTACCCAGTCTTGGTGCCGGTTATCGTGACGGCCAAGTCCTTCCCGATGTCGGCTTGCGTGACCGTGTAAACCTGGCTCGTGGCGCCCGCAATCGATGCCCCGTTCCGCTTCCACTGATACGACACAGCCACTCCCGGCGTCATGGTTTGCAGCGACGCTTGCAAGGTCGAATCAACTTGCCCTGAACCCGTGCCGTACGCGATGAACATTGCGAACGCCCCCGCTGTGGCAACAACGGGGGCCGATGTCGTAGAAGTGGTGTCGTATCCGGTCTTCGTGGCGGTGACGGTCACCGCAATATTCGCACCGATATCCGCCTGAGCGACTGTGTAGAACTGACCCTGGGCGCCGTAAATGTAGTTGCCGTCGCGCTTCCACTGATACGCCAGGTAGAGGTCAGGGGTATTTGTCCCCACGGTGGCCTGCAAAGTCGAGTCGACCCTTGGCGTCCCGGTGACATACGCAATAAACATGCCGATTTCGGCGGCACCCACAGTAACCGCTGGGGACGTCGCCGACGTGGTCAAGTAGCCCGGCTTCATTCCCGTGATCGTTACCGTGATGCTGGCGTCGATGTCCGCCTGACGCAGCGTGTACGTGTTGTCCGCAACGCCCGGAATCGTCACTCCGTTGCGTTGCCACACGTACTCCAGCGAGACGTCAGAGGTTGACGTTCCTAGCGAGGCGGTAAGCGTCGAATCCACCTTCGCGGTTCCGGACAGGTACGGGATAAATCCATTGAAAGGAATGGCTGTTCCCGTCACCACGTTTGACTGGGTCGACGTGGACGAGGACGTCGCGAAACCAGCCTTGGTCGCCGTTATGGTGACCGAGATTCGCGCGCCGCGATCATCGTCGGTGGGCGAGTAGGTTTGTTTGTCGGCATCCTCGATTGGCGAGCCACCGCGATTCCACTGGTAGCCGAGAGTTATTCCCCCAGTGGACGTCCCAAGCGAAGCCGTGAGCGTGGATCCGATCTGCGGTGTTCCCGACGCGTAGGCGATGAGCCCGTCAAATGTGTCCGCCGTAATTGTCACCGGCGCGGTCGTCCCCGAGGCGCTCTGGTAGCCCGCCTTGGAGCCCTTGATCGTGACAGAGATGCTCGTGCCAATGTCGCTTTGACCTGGCAGAAACGTTTGGCCTCGTTCTCCCTCAATGGCGTTGCCATTCCGATTCCACTGATACGTCAGTGCGACTCCGGACGTTGCAGTGCCCAAGGATGCCGTCAGAGGTGAGTCAACCTGCCCCGACCCCGCCATGTAGGCGACGAAGACATCAAAGCTCTCACCCGTGACGTTCGCGGCGGCCGACGTGGCCGGCACCGTCGGATGACCGGGGATGCTCACCGTCTCGACGACCGTGATCGCGCCGCCGATGTCTTCCTGCTGCACGAGGTACGTTTCGCCATTGCCCACGCTCAGTCCATCGCGGAACCATTCGTAACTGCGCGACAAAGGTACAGGGTTCCAGGTGCCAGGAATGGCCGTGAGGAGCTCGTCAACCTTCGCCTCCCCACTGATTGCCGGTCCGCTCTGAGCACTAATCGCGTCCGCCAGGTGTAGGAAGTGTGACGGCCAATTTGCTGCTCCCTGCGTGATGGAGTACCTCGCAGTCCCACCGCCATAGTTGTCTTCCGAGACGATGATCGTGGAGCCAAGGACAGCCTCAACGTAGGCAACGTGTCCGCTTTCACCATGGGTGCCCTTGTTTGCGTCCCACTGGGCGATGCTGCCCACCGCAGCTTCTGTGCTGACGGCCGACGGACCGTACTGGGTTCCAACGAACGTCTCCCACTGCGTCGCATTGCCCCATGAGTGTCCCGGGTCGCCGAGACCGTTCGCCGCAAGGCGGTATGCGGCGTATCGAGTGCAGTTGTGCCCACCTGTTGTCCATTGCGGCCCGCCGTACCACGACTCGGCCCAAGTACCCGTACTGCTCGCGCCATAGGCCGCGCCTGCGCAACTAAAACCACTTGAAACACAGGGGTCCGTCAGAGCGGCCTGGCTCGCGCTTGCGAGCCCGCCCGCCAGCATCAATCCAACTGCCACTACGGAGACCGCGCGATTTCGCACTCTACGTCCGCTCTTGATGTTCACAGGTTCCTCTTCCGTCTGCCGGGTATGGTTGCGCGCGCTATGAGCGCTGCGATCGCCAGCCTGCCGGTTTGGGTGCGGCTGCGGCAGTACGCAAATGTGTCTACCGAGCGGCTGTTAGGCGGCCCGACGCTGTGGTGACCTAGTCTCAAAGGCGCGCGTGGCGTACGGTGTCGACATGAGCGAAATGGCATCCATCTTTGGCGGCGGCGCGGAGCATGCGCACGAACAAGCGGCTGCGGAGAAGATCCTCCCCGCACCCGCACCGATCTCGACTGGATCCGAGGACGGCGAAGCCAAGGAGCAGCCGTTCACGATCCCCACGATTGGCCTTCCCGGGGAAGCGATCGTCTACGAGCCCTTCCGCTTGAAGGATCCCGCCACCGAAGAGTAGTGGCCAAAGAGCGACAGAAACGGCGCGGGAATCACCCGCGCCGTTTCGTCAAAGAACCGCGTTATGCGTTGGCCGCCGCGCGGCGGCGCTCCTGCTCGGCGGGGTCGGGCACCGGCACGGCGGCGATGAGCCGCTGCGTGTAGGGATCCTTGTGGGTTCTGGATGATCTGCGCCGTGGTGCCCTGCTCCACGATGAGGCCATCCTTCATGACCGCGATGCGGTCGGACAGCTGCTCCACCACCGCAAGGTCGTGGCTCACGAAGAGGCAGCCGAAGCCGTGCTTGCGCTGCAGATCCGTGAAGATCTCCAGCACCCGCGCCTGCACGGAGACGTCGAGAGCCGAGGTGGGCTCGTCGGCGATGAGCAGCGTGGGCTCCAGCGCAAGCGCGCGGGCGATGCCGACGCGCTGGCGCTGGCCGCCTGATAGCTCGTGCGGGTAGCGGTTGCGGAATCGACAGCGGACAGCTCCACCTGGTCCATGAGTTCGGTAACGCGCGCGGTGCGACGGTCCTTGTCCCAGCCCGCAAGCTGCATCGGCTCCGCGATCGACTGGCCGATGGGCCAGCGCGGGTTGAGCGACGAACCCGGGTCCTGGAACACGATCGAGAACTTCTTGCGCAGCTCCGCGAGGTCCTGCTTCGCGATGTCCGTTCATGTTCACGCCAACAACAGTCAGTTCGCCCTCGGCTACGGGCAACAGGCCAACGGCGGCGCGGCCAACGGTGGTCTTGCCGGAGCCTGACTCGCCAACGAGAGCCACGATCTCTCCCTCGCGGATCACGAGGTCGATGCCCTTCACGGCCCGGAACGCGGGCTTGCGACCCTGCTTGGGGTAATCGATGACGAGGCCCTTCGCCTCGAAGACGAACGGCGCGTCCTTCGGGACCCGGTTGGCGTCCTTCGTCGCCAGCGTGGAGCCGAGGTGAGGCACCGCCGCAAGCAGCGCCTTCGTGTACTCGTGCGTGGGCTTGGTGAAGATGTCAGTCGCGGTGCCCTCTTCGACGATGCGGCCGTCCTTCATGACGATGATGCGGTCCGCCATGTCCGCGACCACGCCCATGTCGTGCGTGATGAGCACGATGCCAGCGTTGATGCGCGTCTTGAGGTCGCGGATCAGGTTGAGGATCTCCGCCTGCACCGTGACGTCGAGCGCCGTGGTTGGCTCGTCCGCGAACAGCAGAGCGGGGTCGCACGCGAGCGCCTGGGCGATCATCGCGCGCTGGCGCTGGCCGCCAGAAAGCTGGTGCGGGTACGAGTCGAAGCGTCGCTCCGGCTCTGGGATCTCCACGAGTTGCAGCAACTCGATCGCCCGTAGCCTTTGCGTCGTCTGGGCGCATGCGCAGTGTGCTCGCGCAGCACCTCCACGATCTGGCACCAACCGTGAGCACCGGGTTCATCGCCGTCATCGGCTCTTGGAAGATGACGCCCACCTCCGGCCCGCGAACGGACGTCAACTTGCGCTGCGGAAGTCCAACGAGTTCGCGGCCACGCAACTTTGCCGAGCCTGAGGCTCGGCCGTTGCGCGGCAGCAGGCCGATGATCGACATCGACGACTGCGTCTTGCCGGAGCCCGACTCGCCAACGATGGCGACGACCTCGCCGGCCTTGACCTGGTAGTCAACGTCGATGGCGGCCGGAATCCAGATGCCGTCAACATAGAAGTCGACATTGAGACCCTTGACGTCAAGAACGATGTCGCCAATCTGCACCTCGTGCGACGCTCCGATGACGGGGACGTCACCTGTCGCTGGCACCGCATCGGGGCGTCACCTGGCCGCCGATCGTCTCAGGCACCGTGGCACCAGAGACCGCTTCTGCCGCCTCGGCTACTGACGCGTCGGCCTGCTTCTTGGGTGCGCGGGGGCTCACTGAGCCACCTCCGTCTCGGCCTTAGCAACGGCCTGCTTGCTGATTTCCTTCGTCTTGGGGATGCGGCGCTGCCGCGGATCGAAGGCATCGCGCAGGCCGTCACCGATGAGGTTGATAGTCAGCGCGAAGACGATGATGAAGAAGCCTGGCCACCAGAACAGCCAGGGTCGCGTGGAGAACGAGGTCTGGTACTCATTGATGAGGTGTCCGAGCGACACGTTTGGCGGCTGGATGCCGAACCCGAGGAACGACAGCGCGGCCTCGAGGATCGTCGCCGTCGCCATGAGCAGCGTGGCGTTGACGATGACGACGCCGATCGCGTTCGGCAGGATGTGCTTGAACATGATCGAGCGGTCGTTTGCGCCGGCAACCCGAGCTGCGTCGACGAACTCCCGCTCGCGAAGCGACAGGTAGTCGGCGCGCACAAGGCGCGCTAGCCCCGGCCAGAGCAGGAACCCAAGCACCACGCCGAACAGCGCGGGGTTGGAGGACGCCGAACTTGTGGCCGATGACGGCGGTCACGACGATCGTGGGGATCGCGATGAACACCTCGGTGCTGCGCTGAAGGACGAAGTCGGTGCGGCCACGGTAGAAGCCGGAGAACGCACCGATGACGACGCCGACGACAGTGGCGATGACACCCATGAGCACCATCACCATGAGCGACACCTGAGCGCCGCGCATGGTGCGGGCGAAGACGTCCCTACCGATCTGGTCCTGGCCGAACGGGTGCTCGCCAAACGTCGGAATCAGCCCGCTCCACTCCATCGTGGGGTGGCCGCCATTGACGATGGTGGGATCGATGTCCGTTGGACCCCACATCCACCAGCCGGGGATGGGGCCAACGCCGATTGACGTCAGCACCACGAGAATCGTGAAGGTCAGCACCACCGCGGAGATCATTGCGGCCTTGTGACGGACGAAGCGACCCCAGACGATCTTGCCAAGCGAGAGACCTTGGGTCTCCTTCTCGTTCGCGGCAAGTACGAATGCTGCCTGCGGCCCTTGGTTATTCATGTCAGTCACGATTCCACCCGAATTCGCGGGTCAAGCACGACGTATAAGACGTCGGCGACGATGTTGCCGATCAGCAGCAGGATGCCGGTGACGAGGAAGTAGCCCATAAGCACGTTGACGTTCACAGTATTGAGCGCGTCGACGAAGAGACGACCCATGCCGTTCCAACCGAAGACTGTCTCCGTGATGATCGCACCGCCGAAGAGCGCGGCGAGATCCAGCGGGATCAGTGTCGCGATCGGGATCAGCGCGTTGCGGAAGCCGTGGCGCATGACGACGGTGCGCTCTGGCATGCCCTTAGCGCGCGCGGTGCGGATGTAGTCGAAGTTCATGACTTCGAGCATCGAGCCGCGCATATATCGCGTGTAGCCAGCGAGCGAGATCAGGATCAACGCCGAGATCGGCAGCACCATGTGCGTGAAGGAGTCGATGGTGCCAATCCAGTAACCAGAACCCGCAAGTTCTGGCGTCGACGATCCGACGGTGCCGATGGGGCGCCCGTCGATAGCGTTCGAATTCGTGTAGTCCTCCCACCAACTCATGAGGTAGTCGAGCCACAAGAACGCGTACATGAAGCCGCCGACGATCGCGCCGAGGCGAGCGTTGACCCACTTGTCAGGGCCTCCGCAGAGAAGCCCTACGCCAAGGCCGCCAGCCGCGAAGCACGAAGAGCAAGCCGATCGCCGCCCAGAAACCGGTGTACGCAAAGACGCCATTGAGTTGGTCGCTCGACATCGGGAACCATGCGATTGCGCCGAGCGCAACGATGGTCAACGCCGCGTACATCGCGCGCTTGTTGTTGGACCCTGCGCCCAAGAAGACCACCAGGAGCGCGATCCCGAGCCCGAGCATGGCGATCACGATGGGGCCGAGGCCGGGATTGGTGAACCAGCCCGTCGCCGACATGATGGCGAGGATGCCCGTCGTGATCGCGCCGCCGATACCGCCAAAGAGCAGCCGTCGCTTCCACTCGCCGCCAATGGCGGCGCCCATGACGACGCCCATCACGGCGCCTATGAGTATCAGCGCTCCCGGGGGTATCACGGGATCCGCTAAGAAGTCGTTGAAGCCGATGGCCCCCCACTGCTTGAGGAGCACAGCCACCCAGAACGAGGGCAGCGAGTACATGAGGAAGGTTACGAGCGTGATGCCGTAGTCAAAGCCCGAGTACTGGCGAAGCGCAGAGATGATGCCGATCAACACGCCAATGACGATGGCGGCGACGGAGGCGAAGCCTACGAGCTTGATGGTCTGCCCCATTGCGTCGCCAAGCATCGTGGTGACGTCTTGGCCGGTCTTGTAGTCCTTGCCAAGGTCGCCTTGTAGCGCAGCTCCGAGCCAATAGAAGTACCGAATGAAAGGGTTGACGTCGAGGTGCAACTCCGCTGTACGCGCGGCTATGAGCTGGTCGCGGTTGGGTTGGGTCGACGCCCTAAGGTCCATGAGGGGGTCGCCAGCATTGGCGGCCAGGATGAAGAACAAGTATGTGGCGGCGAAAAGCACACCGACGGCCGTGAGCATGCGGCGCGTGATAAACCGAAGCATTTAGATTCCGATGTAAAGGACGGTGTGGGGCCGCCGCCGTTGTGGCGACGGCCCCACACCATCATGACCTAGCGATCAACTATTCCTTGACCGGGGCCTTCCAGTCCCAGTAGTTCCAGAAGAACGTCGGCGCAAGAGCGGACGACGAGATGCCCTCGAGGTTGTCGCTTGTACGCAGTGATCTGCGGGAACAGGAACACCGTGACGCCGTAGGCGTCGCTATACAGCGACTTGTCGATGGTCTTCAGGATCTCCTGCTGACGGTCAGCATCGAAGGTGGAGGAGAGCTCCGCCCACAGCTTGTCCGAGTCAGGGTTGGAGTAACCGGTGAAGTTGTTGCCACCCTCGGAATCGAAGGTTGCCCGCGAGCTGGTCACGCCCGTGGAGGTCGACTGCCATCCGAACAGCGATGCGTCATAGGTACCGGAGCCCAGCAGGGCGCCCCAGTTGTCGTCACCGCCGTCGATCAGGTTGAAGCCAGCGTCCTTCACCTGTGCGGCGTAGAGCGCGTACTCCTGAGCACGACGGGTGTTGGACTTGCCGTAGAGGAACTTGACGTCGACCGGCGTGGTCACGCCAGCCTGCTCAAGCAGCGCCTTGGCAGCGGCGGTGTCGCCAGTGCCGAATGCCGCGCTGCCGTTGTCCTTGGCACTTGCGTCGTAGTTCGGTGCGCCTGGCAGGAAGAGCTGCGACTGCAGCGCCTTCGCTTCGGGGTTCAACGGGGTGATGAGCTTGTCGACAATCTCGCCCGTGTTGAGAGCGGTCAGGAACGCCTGGCGAACCAGCTTGGCCTTCGCCTCGTCTCCACCGTAGGTGGCGGGGTCGAACGGACCACCGTTATTGAAGACCAGGTCAACGTGCTCGTAGGTCCACTCTGCCTGCTGGAGGATCTTGACGCCGTCGATCTTCTTCGATGCCTCGAGAACGTCAGTCGTGGCCTGCGGCTGAGTCACGGAGACTTCACCGTTCTGCAGTGCCGTAACGGACGCCATGGCGTCGGGGATGAATCGGACGGTGATCGTCTCGACGGACGGCTGCGGACCAGCCTTGTAACCGTCGGTGCGAGCCTTCAGCGTGATGTACTCGTCCTTCTTGAAGTCGGTGACCGTGTAGGCGCCGTTGCCGAGCGTGATGTCGGCCATGTCGCCCTTGGGCAGCTCCACTGCGTCGAAGCCGACGCTCCAGAAGTCAGAAAGCGGCTTGAGCTTGGACGTGTCCTTCTTCTGGATCGCGTCCAGGACGGCCTGCTTGGCCTCCTTGGGGTCGTCGATCTTCAACGCGTGCTTCGCCACCACGTGGGCAGGAACGCCAACGCTAGTGAAAAGCAGTTCCCAGTCCACCTGCGGGGTGTCGTACACCATCGTGATGGAGCGGCCGTCGTCGCCAACCGTGGGGAGCTTCGTCACCTGCTCGATACCGGTGCCAATGGCCACGGAGTCGAAGTAGACGTTGTCGCCAGGGATGAGCACACCGGTCTCTTCGTCATATGCAGGCTCGCCCTCGTTGTAGGCGCCCGAGAGGGAAACCCAGTTGAGGAGGAGGTCAGCCGCATCAACGGCAACGCCGTCGGACCAGGTCACGCCCGGGTTGATCGTGTACTTCACGGTCAACGGGTCATCTGACACCTTCTCGTACGTGCCGAAGTCCGTGTTCTTCTTGAGGTTGAACTCGTTGTCGTAGTAGTTAAAGCTCTGCTGGGTGAGGGTGAGGATGTTCGTGTTCGCAGTCGCGTTTCCGGTCGTCGTATTCTGGTTGAACGAATACGTCGGCTGGTTCCACGCCACGGACACTGTCGTGTTCTCCACAACACCTGTCTGTGCAGAGCAAGCTGCCAGGGACAGCGCCGCGATCGTTGCGACTACTGCTCCCTTGCTCAATGCGCCGAGCTTCATACTCGACT
Source organism: uncultured Actinomycetota bacterium (assembly GCA_963757685.1). Taxonomy (GTDB): domain Bacteria; phylum Actinomycetota; class Actinomycetes; order Actinomycetales; family Demequinaceae; genus Demequina. The sequence goes on from CAVWSW010000010.1 coordinate 304,487, forward strand.
CCTTCCTGTTGGTCGCGCGTCCTTTGCGCCTGTAGACGCCCTGCCAGTACGCGCGCAGACCCCGGGGAGTTTCCCCGTTGTACCTGAATGGTATGAAACCTTAGGTAACAATCACATTACGCGGAGTCACGAGTTCGCGTCGGGTTAGAGGAAATGTGACACAACTCACAAGATTCACGCGCCGCGCGTACCTCCCGCGCAGGATCATGTCAGGGGTCCATGAAACAGTGAAGCCATGATTGAAGCACTGATGGCAATTGGGGGTCTCGCGCTTGGCGCCGTGATCGGGTTTCTGGCGGCGAAGTCTCGCGGCGCGAACGCTCTCGCCGAGGCTGCATCCGAGGCGGCGCTTGCCAAGGCGAGGGCCGACGTCCTGGAGGCTCGCGTGGCCGAGGTGACCACGGCGTCGGGCCAGCGGGAAGCCCAGCTGCGCGAGGAGCACGAGAGATACGTGGCTCAGGTGCGCGCGGACCAAGGGGTGTTGCGCGAGCAGTTCCAGGCGCTCGCAGGTGAGGCGCTCAAGGCGCAGTCCGAGCAGTTCATGACGGTCGCCAACGAGCGCTTCACGCGAGCCAATGAGGCGAATCGCGCCGAGCTCGAGAAGCGCGAGCAGACCGTCAAGCAACTCGTGGAGCCCATGAAGGCGGCGCTCGACGAGGTCAAGAAGCAGACAACGCGAAGCGGACAAGAGCCGCGCGGAGGGGCAAGCGGCACTGGCGGAGCAGGTGCGACAAATGGTCGATGCATCGTCCAAGCTGGACAAGAGGACCTCGGACTTCATCAACACGCTGCGCCGCTCCGACGTGCGCGGCAATTGGGGCGAGGTGCAGCTCAAGCGCGTTGTAGAGCTCGCCGGCATGCTTCCGCATGTGGACTTCACCGAGCAAGAGAACGTGAGGGACGCCGACGGCAAGAACCTGCGGCCCGACATGACCGTGAAACTCGCCGGGGGGCGGACCATCGTGGTGGACTCCAAGGTGGCGCTGTCCGGCGCTGCTCGAGGCGTTCGAGACGGACGACGAGAACGTCGCGCAGAGAACGGCTCGCCGCGCACGCGCGTCAATGTCAGCAAGCACGTCGACGACCTCGCAGGCAAGAAGTACTGGGAGCAGTTCGACTCTGCGCCCGAGTTCGTCGTGATGTTCGTGCCGTCGGAGGCGTTCTACAAGTCGGCTGTCGAGCAGGACGCCGCCCTCCAGGAGTACGCCTTCACCAAGCGACGTGGTGATCGCGACGCCCACCACGCTCGTGGCGCATGCTGCGCACGGTCGCCCACGCCTGGAAGGAGGACGCGCTCGCGAAGAACGCGCAGCACGTATTGGCAACCGGCAAGGAGCTGTACGAGCGCCTCGCAACCATGGGCGGTCACCTCTCGCGTGTGGGCCGCGCGATCGATAGCGCCGGCAAAGGCGTACAACGCAGACCGTCGCGTCGATGGAGACGCGCGTCATGGTGTCCGCGCGAAAGTTTGGGGAGATGCAACACATCTCAGACGAGTTGCCTCAGCTAGACGTTGTGGAGACGGAACCTCGGCGACTGGGCGCGCCTGAACTGACCGCGGGAGACGACGAGTCGTAACGTCCTCGCAGGAGACCGCGAAGGGCGAAAAGCGGACCTGATGTCCTCGCAGGAGACCTGACGGGCGGCGGCGGGTCCGCTAGGAGGCGGCGCGGGCCTTCATGTCGGCGCGGATCTCGTGCGGCAACGAGAACATGAGGTCCTCGGTCGCGGTGCGCACCTCTTCGACGTCTCGTAGCCACGGGCCGCGAGCGCATCGAGCACGTCGCGCACCAAGATCTCTGGAACGGACGCTCCGGAGGTCACGCCCACGGTCGTCGACGCCGTCGAACCACTCGTCCTGCAACTCCACGGCGCGGTCGATGCGGTGACGACGCACGTGCGCCGGACTGGAGGGCCACCTCCACGAGGCGCACCGAGTTGGACGAGTTGGCTGATCCAACGACGATCACCAGGTCGCACTCCGGCGCGAGCTTCTTGACCGCAACCTGGCGGTTCTGCGTGGCGTAGCAAATGTCGTCGCTCGGCGGATCCTGGAGCGCGGGAAGCGCTCGCGCGAGCCGTCGCACAGTCTCCATCGTCTCGTCCACCGAGAGGGTGGTCTGCGAGAGCCACACCACGTTGTCGGGGTCCGGGACCTCCAAGAAGGCCACGTCGTCTGGCGAATTCACGATGATGGTGTGCTCTGGCGCCTCGCCCGCGGTGCCCTCAACCTCTTCGTGGCCTGCGTGGCCGATGAGCAAGATCGTCTGGTCTTCGCGCGCAAAGCGCACGGCCTCCTTGTGCACCTTGGTGACAAGAGGGCACGTCGCGTCGATGGTCACGAGGCTACGTACGGCGGCCGCGTCGCGGACCGCGGGCGAGACGCCGTGCGCAGAGAACACCACGCGGGCGCCCTCGGGAACCTCGTCGGTCTCTGACACGAAGATCGCGCCACGCTCGGTCAGGGTCTCCACCACGTACTTGTTGTGGACGATCTCCTTGCGCACGTAGATGGGGGCGCCGTGCAGTCTCGAGCGCCTTCTCCACCGCGATGACCGCGCGGTCAACGCCCGCGCAATATCCACGGGGGGCGGCGAGCAGCACACGCTTGTCGGTCGCCATGGGGTCCAGTCTACGTGGCACGCTGGTGACCATGACCGAGCCCACCGCAGCCAAGGTGCAGCAAGCCGCCGACCTGCCAACGGCGTCGGCGAGTCTGCCAGCTACCGCAGCCGAGACCACGCGCGAGCGGCCGTGGCCCGTGCGGCACCTCAGCCCCAAGATCGGCGACTACATCTCCAAGATGTCGCCCGTGTGGGTCGAGGGCCAGGTGCTCAACGTCAAGCGGTGGAAGCACCTCGTGTTCGTCACGCTGCGCGACACGGACCAGAACATGTCGCTGCGAGCGACCGTCCCCGCCGCCCAGTTCGACGCGCTTGGTCCCGACATCACCGATGGCTCGCGCGTGGTCCTGTTACGCGAGAACCACTTGGTACCAGCGCGATGGCTCGCTCACCCTCGACACCAAGGAGATCGCGACCGTTGGGCGTTGGCGACCTGCTGGCGCGCATCGAGGCGCTCAAGGAGGCGCTCGCGGCCGAGGGGCTGTTCGACCCCGAACGCAAGGTGCCGCTGCCGTTCGTGCCGAGGCTCGTGGGGCTCGTCTGCGCCACGCAAGGCGACGCGGAGCACGACGTGGTGGAGAACGCGCAGCGCCGTTGGCCCGGCGTGCGGTTCGAGATTCGGCGCGTCACGGTGCAGGGAGCGCGCTGCGTACCGGAGACCACCGCGGCGATCCGGGAACTCGACGCCAACCCCGAGGTTGACGTGATCGTGGTCGCGAGGGGCGGCGGCTCCCTCGAGGATCTCTTGCCTTTCAGCGACGAGACGCTCGTGCGGGTCGCGGCGGCATGCGTCACGCCACTCGTGAGCGCGATCGGTCACGAGAAGGACTCCCCACTCCTCGATTTGGTCGCGGACTACCGCGCGTCCACGCCCACCGACGCTGGCAAACGCATCGTGCCCGACGCTGCCGCAGAACTCGCAGGCGTCGCCTGGGCGCGGCAAACCATGGCGAGGGCCGTGCTTAGCCTGGTGGAGCGCGGTCGCCTTGACCTCGCCTCGGTGACATCACGGCCAGTGCTGGCGCGCCCGTCGGCCCTGCTCGCGCCGTTCGCCGAGGCCGCGACTGGCTTGCGTGAGCGGACGGGCCGCGCGCTCGTTGGCGTGCTGCAAGCCGCCGACGCGCAGGTTCGCGAGGCGCAAGCGACGCTGAGGGCGCTCAGCCCCCAGGCGACACTCGAACGCGGGTTCGCGGTGGTCCAGGATGCCTCAGGCGCAATCGTGAGAGATCCTGACGCCGTTGCCGAGGGCGCCCCATTGCGCCTCCGGCTGGCGCGCGGCGAACTCGCCGCGCGCGCCGTGAAGTAGCCAGGCCGCGAAAGGCCCAGTTGCTAGTTCGGCTGCGTGACGTTGACGGACTCGCCGTAGGCAACCTCGCGACGCCATGCGGTCTTGCGCTGGTAGATCGCCTGCTTCGCGGCACCCGCGTAGTCACGGTGGAACGAACGGGTGAGCTTGGCCAGGACGGCGTCGGGCGTCGCCGGGTTCTCGATCACCGCGTACACGACCTCGCTCGACTTGTCCTTCGCGAGGTCCTGACGCATCTCGACCGGCATGTCGGGGCGGCGATTGCGCGCAACACCCGCACGCACGGCAGGCGACACGTCCTGCGCGAGCAAGAGGAGAGACGTGAGCGGCGTCGTGGGGCGCTCGGCGACTGCGGCGCGCACCTTTGCTTCTTCTGAACGGGCCAGCGTGGCGAGCTCGTGGTCAGTGAGGTCCGCGGCGAGCACCTTGGTGGCGCTAGCGATTGCGGTCTGACGTGAGTAGTTTTCAGAGAACATAGTGATCACTCCATTGTGAACGTTTGAACGATGTATCCCATGAGAGGGACTTACGTCCTACTTATGACGCGGTAGTTTGAGGATTGTGTCAGCGAAAAACATCAATGCCTACAGTTTTGAGGCCGCACGTGACGAACTCCTCACGATCGTTGCGCGCCTTGAGGCTGGCAACGTGACCCTCGACGAGTCGCTTGAGCTCTGGGAGCGCGGCGAGAAACTGGCCGCTCGGTGCCAAGAAATTCTTGAGGGTGCTCGCGAACGCATCGCCGCGGTGCGGGGCGAAGATGTGGATGCGCAGGCCACTGCTGACGCCGCTGAGGACGACGCTGAGGACGACGAGTGAGCGACCACGCCCTCGTGATAGGCGAGGCGCTTGTCGATGTGGTGGTGCGAACGGACGGGTCTTCGGAGGCGCATCCGGGCGGCTCCCCCGCCAACGTCGCCATTGGCCTTGGGCGGCTTGGGCGCGAGGTTGAACTGCTCGCCTACCTCGCGGACGATGCCAACGGAGCGATCGTTCGCGAACATCTTGCGGCGTCGCAGGTTGATCTCGCTGCGGGCTCCCTCGGTGCGCCGGCTACCTCCGTCGCGACCGCACACCTCGATGCCACGGGTGCTGCGACGTATGACTTCGATCTTGACTGGGCCATCGCCGCCGGCGCGGCGCCCTCGCCAGCGCCCCTAGTTGTCCACACAGGGTCCATCGCGGCGGTGCTCGCGCCCGGCGCCGAGGCAGTGCGCACTATCGTTGCTGGTTTCCGTGACGGTGCGACGGTCACGTATGACCCGAACGCGCGGCCTTCTCTCATGGGGCAACCAGCCGACGCCCGCGTGGCTATTGAGGCGATGGTCCGCCTCGCGGACGTGGTCAAGGTGTCAGACGAGGACCTGCAGTGGCTCGGTGGCCTTACTGATACCGGCGATGTCGATGACGTGGCGCGCCGCTGGCTAGAGCTTGGCCCCGCTTTCGTGGTGGTGACGCGCGGCGGCGATGGCGCCACCGCGTTCCTTCCGGGAGACCGTTCGGTGACGGTCGCGGCACCACCAACCGAGGTCGCGGACACAGTTGGTGCAGGCGACTCGTTCATGGGTGGACTCATCGACGGACTGTGGGGCGCCGGGTTGCTTGGCGGCGCACGCCGGGAAGCGTTGCGAGCCATCGACGACGAGACGCTCACCGCAATCCTCGAACGGTGTGCGCGCATAGCCGCCATCACGGTCTCGCGGCCCGGCGCGAACCCGCCCGGCTCCGCAGAACTTGAACTTGAGGCGCAGGTTTAAGTGAGCGGAGCGTCGGGCACGGTGCGGCGCGCAACGGTCCGCTTCGCCGCCTTAGTTGGTGTGATTCTTGTGTGCACTGCGTGCTCGGGGAACTCTGACACTCCACTTGTCAGCGCGGGTGATTCGTTCACGGTTGACGCCTTTTCTGGGCGCGAGAATCCGCAATTCGCGCTCAGCCACGCGGACGCTGACGCCCTTAATCTCGCACTCAAAGAGTGCGCGGAGCCAGTCGCGAGTTCGCCACCCGCCGACGGTGGGCTTGGCTTTCGGGGCTTCGTGATCATGGGAACGGGTCAGGTCTTCGTGTTCAAGGACGGTCAGACCTGGATCACCTCAGGTGGCTCCATTCGAACTTGTCACTCCGACGTAGTGTTTTCGGCCGCGTTCGACATTGCGAAGCCACACGTGGACAACCTCGCGGAAATCGTCGGCTCCGACTAGCGCGCGCCCTGACACAATGGGCGCATGAGCGAGTACCGCATCGAACACGACACCATGGGCGAGGTTCGCGTGCCCGCCAACGCCCTCTACCGCGCCCAGACCCAGCGCGCCGTGGAGAACTTTCCCATCAGCGGCATCACGCTCGAGCGGCGCCACATCGAGGCGCTCGCGCGCATCAAGAAGGCCGCCGCTCGCGCCAACGCCGAACTTGGCGTGCTTGACGCTGAGATCGCGAGCGCGATCGTTGAAGCGGCCGACGCCGTGGCCGGCGGGGCGTACGACGCCGACTTCCCCATTGACATCTTTCAGACCGGCTCTGGGACGTCGTCCAACATGAACGCGAACGAGGTGATCGCCACCCTCGCCACGCGATCGCTGGGCCGCGACGTGCATCCCAACGACCACGTCAATGCCTCTCAGTCCTCCAACGACGTGTTCCCAACGTCGGTGCACGTCGCGGCAGCGTCGGCGCTGGTAGGCGACCTGGTTCCAAAACTGGGCGTGCTCGCTACCTCGCTCGAGGCCAAGGCGAAGGAGTTCGCCGACGTGTACAAGTCCGGGCGCACGCACCTGATGGATGCGACGCCGGTGACGCTTGGTCAGGAGTTTGGCGGCTACGCGGCCGCGGTGCGGCTCGGGATCGAGCGGCTCGAGTCCGCGCTACCGCGCCTCGCGGAGGTGCCGCTTGGCGGCACGGCAGTCGGCACGGGCATCAATACGCCCGCGGGCTTCCCGCAGCGCGTCATCGCGCTGCTCGCCGAAGACACCGGCCTGCCCATCACCGAGGCGCGCAACCACTTCGAGGCGCAGTCCGCGCGCGACGGGCTCGTGGAGGTCTCCGGCGCGCTGCGGGTGATCGCCGTGAGCCTCACCAAGATCTGCAACGACCTGCGCTGGATGGGATCCGGCCCCAACACGGGGCTCGGGGAGATCTCCCTGCCCGACCTGCAGCCGGGGTCGTCGATCATGCCCGGCAAGGTCAACCCCGTGGTGCCCGAGGCCGTGCTCATGGTGTGTGCGCGCGTCATCGGCAACGACGCGACGGTGGCGTGGGCAGGGGCGTCCGGGGCGTTCGAACTCAACGTGCAGATTCCCGTCATGGCGCTCGGCGTGCTCGAGTCGATGCGGCTGCTCGCGAACGCGTCCGAGGTGCTCGCGACCAAGACCGTTGACGGCATCACCGCGAACACCGAACGCGCGCGGCGCCTCGCAGAGGCCAGCCCCGCCATCGTCACGCCCCTCAACCGCGTCATCGGCTACGAGAACGCGGCGAAGATCGCCAAGCACTCGGTGAAGGCGGGGCTCACGGTGCGTGAGGCCACCATCGACCTCGGCTTCGTGGAGCGCGGCGAGATCAGCATCGAGCAACTCGACGCCCTGCTCGACGTCACGACCATGGTTGGCGAAAACTAGCGGCCACGCCCGGAACACCACGCCCGCGAGATTGGTTCTACCGATGAGGAGAACATCATGAAAACCACTCGCGTGCTGATAGTCGGCGGCGGCTACGTTGGCCTCTACACCGCCCTTACCTTGCGCAAGCGCGTCAAGGCGGAGGTCGAGATCACCGTGCTCGATCGCCGCGCCTACATGACGTACCAATCGTTCTTGCCGGAAGCGTCGGCCGCCTCGATTGAGCCCCGCCACGTTGTGGTGCCGCTGCGGCGCGAACTCAAGGGAGTCCACGTGGTGCAGGCGACTGCCACGGCGATTGACCACGCGGCCCACACCGTGCTCGCGACCACCGATTACGGCGAGAACCTCACGCTCGAATACGACGAGATCGTGGTGGCGCTTGGCGCGATCCCTCGCACGCTCCCCATCCCCGGCCTCGCCGAGATGGGCATGGGCTTCAAGTGGATCGAGGAGGCCATCCAGCTGCGCAACACCGTGCTTGGCCGGATCGCACGCGCCGCGACCACTCACGACACCGCGATGCGGCGACGCCTGCTCACGTTCGTCTTCGTCGGCGCCGGGTTCGCGGGCATCGAGGCCTTCGGCGAGACCGAGGACATGGCGCGCGCCGCCTTGCGCTACTACCCCGAACTCACCCCGGCAGACCTGCGCTTCGTGATGGTTGAGGCCACCACGCGCATCCTGCCTGAGATGTCCGACGAGATGGGCGGGTACACGCTCGAGGTGCTCCGCAAGCGGGGAATGGAGATCTACCTCGCCACGCGCCTCGAGAGCTGCGTTGGCGGCCGCATCAAGCTGAGCGACGGGCAGGAGTTCGACGCCGACACCCTGGTGTGGACCGCGGGAGTGAAGCCGAATCCGCTCATCGGCGACGTCGGACCTGCCTACCGGCCCCAAGGGGCACGTGAACGTGCTGCCAACGTTGCAGGTCGCGGGACTCGAAGGGAAGGTCGTTGAGGGCGCGTGGGCGGCGGGCGACAATGCCCAGGTCCCCGACCTCGCGAAGGGCGACGGCGCGTGGTGCGGTCCCACCGCGCAACACGCCGTGCGCCAGGCGCGCCTGCTCGGGCGGAACCTTGCGGCGAGCATCGACGGACGCTCGCTCGTCGGAGTACCGCCACAAGAACCTCGGCACCGTGGCATCGCTCGGCCTGTTCGAGGGCGTCGCGCAGGTGATGGGCGTCAAGCTCCGCGGATGGCCCGCGTGGTTCATGCACCGCACGTATCACATGGCGAAAATCCCCACTTTCAACCGCAAGGCGCGGGTGGTGCTCGACTGGACCGCGGCGCTGTTCTTCAGGCGCGACCTCGTGTCACTTGGGCGCCTGCACGATCCCCGCCAGGCATTCGAGGAGGCCGCGCGGGACGATGCGCCCGCTAGGACAAAACCGGCCACCACGCGTGCAAAGCCGCCCACAAAACGCGCCGCCAAAAAGCCGAGCACGTAGGACCACTAGGTTCCCGCTCGATCCCTTCCTACCCGTGTTTGGGCGCGCCCCACGGCGGGTAGTCAACTCACTGAGGGCGAAGTGTCGCCTGGAGTGAAGGGAGCATGCCATGCCGCAGAAGGCCTGGAGCAAGAAGCGCGAGCGGCAGTACGAGCACATTAAGGACGGGCTCGAGGAACGGGGCGAGACTCAGGACACCGCGGAAGAGATCGCCGCTCGCACTGTCAACAAAGAGCGCGCGCGCCACGGTGAGTCCAAGACCGCCAGCAAGACCTCGACGCATGACAAGTCGTCGAGCGAGCGGGGCGGCGAGCGCAGCCACAAGGGTCCGGGTGGACGGACGCGCGCGCAACTCTACGAAGAAGCTAAGCGCAAGAAAGTGAAGGGACGGTCGTCGATGTCGAAGGCGCAGTTGTTGAAGGCGGTAGGCCGATCATGACCGAAACCAAGACGTTCCCGGCCCAGCAACAAAATCCTCCAGGGCTCACTGCGCCCATGCGACCACAGCCAGATCACGGCGAGAAGTCGTACGTGGGCAGCGGCAAACTTAAGGGAAAGCGCGCACTGATCACCGGTGGCGACTCGGGCATCGGGCGCGCCGTTGCTCTCGCCTTTGCTCGCGAAGGAGCGGATGTGGCGTTCACATACCTCGCCGCCGAGCAACCCGACGCGGACGCCACGTCGGAACTGGTGCGTGCGGAGGGCAGGAAATGCGTGCCGATAGAGGCTGACCTCCGGACGTCAACCGCGTGCGACCGCGCGATGAGCGCCGCGGTTCACGGACTTGGGGGGCTCGACATCCTCGTCAACAACGCCGCGTACCAGATGGGCCGCGGCGAGGGCATCCTCGATATCGACGAGGATCGTCTCGAGCGCGTGATCGACACCAATCTCCTGGCTGTCATTCGCCTGACTCGAGCCGCGCGCCGCCATCTGAGGCCTGGTTCCGCGATCATCATGACCTCGTCGGTGCAGGCGTATGACCCCTCGGTGCCACTGCTGGACTATGCGGCAACCAAGGCCGCTCTCAACAACCTCACGGTGAATCTCGCCGCAGAACTCGGCCCGCACGGTATCCGTGTCAACGCCGTGGCCCCTGGCCCCATCTGGACCCCCCTGCAGCCGGCGACCCAGCCTCCGGAGAAGATCGAGACGTTTGGCTCGGATACGCCGCTTGGTAGGCCGGGGCAGCCCGCCGAAGTCGCACCGGCGTACGTTTTCCTCGCCTCCGAATCGGACGCCAGCTACGTCTCTGGCACCGTACTGGGCGTCACGGGCGGGCGGCCCGTCTTCTAGGCCCGACGCTAGGGCTAAGCCCCCGCGATAGTCGCCTTTGCCGACCGGCCAAGGCAGCAATCCGCGGGGCACACGTCTTGCCACGGGCCCAGTTCAGTGAGTGCTGGCCGCTCGTTGCCTGCCGTGCGCTCCTCGATGAGATCCACGAGTCCGGACACGAACACAGGGTCAACGCCAACCGTTGCGACGCGCACCATCGGCAGGCCGCGATGTTCGGCGGTCTCTAGCGCCTCGTTGTCGAGGTCCCACAGCACTTCCATGTGGTCGGAGACGAATCCGATCGGAGACACCACCAATCCCGTCACCGTCTCCGGCAAGTCGCGAATGGCATCGTTGATGTCCGGCTCAAGCCACGGTTGGGTGGGCGGGCCGGAACGAGACTGGAACACCAAGGACCACGGCACGTCACCGAATTCCACGCGCACGGCCTCCATGACGAGCGACGCAACGGCGCGCTGCTGCGCGCCGTACCAACCGCCGTCGTTGCCCAGCGGCACGGGCTCGCCGTTCGGCAAGGACTCGCGCGGCCCGGACACGTCTGCAGCTGCGGTCGGGATCGAGTGGGTGGAAAACAACACGTGGGGCGCGGCGCCGTTCCCCGCGGCGACCAATTCGCGAAGCCCGCCAAGCACTGCGGCAATGTTGGGCTCTACAAAACCTGGGTGATCGAAGTACTGGCGCACCTTGTCGAGCACCAATTCGCCGTGCCAGCCCTGCATCAGCAAGCGCCTGGGCAAGGTCCTCGCGATACGCGCGGCAGCCGGAGTACGAGGAGAACGCGGTCGTCACGACCACGAGCACGCGCCGGTGGCCGTCGGCGTGGAGTTCTCGCAGCGCGTCAACGAAGTAGGGAGCCCAGAAGCGATTGCCCCAATACACGGGAAGCTCGAGCCCGCGCGCGTCAAGTTCGCCTCGCAGCGCGGCCAGTAGCTCGCGGTTCTGCTCGTTGATGGGGCTGATGCCACCGAAGTGGCGATAGTGGTGGGCCACCTCTTCGAGCCGCTCGTCTGGGATGCCGCGGCCCCGCGTGACATTGCGCAGGTACGGGATGACGTCCTCCTGGCCTTCTGGCCCGCCGAAACCAGCAAGCAGGATGCAGTCGTAGGTCGCGGCTGGCACCACGCGGCTTGCGGCGCGCAGTGAAGGCAGCGCAGTGATCTCGCTCACGAAGCCAGCACCTCCACGGCCTCCGCCGTGGTGACGCGACGGCCCGTGTAGAAGGGCAGTTCATCGCGCACGTGCATGCGGGCGTCTGTGTAACGCAGTTCGCGCATCATGTCCACGAGCTCGGTTACGTCGTCTGCCTCCATGGGGAGCAGCCACTCGTAGTCGCCGAGCGCGAAGGCGGACACGGTGTTGGCAACAACGCCCTTGAACGCCGCGCCCTTCATGCCGTGCTCGCGCAGCATGCGTGACCGGTCTTCTTCGGGCAAGAGATACCAGTCGTAGGAACGCACAAAGGGGTACACCGTGAGCCAGTCACGAGCGGGCTCGCCACGCAAAAAGCCTGGTACATGGCTCTTGTTGAACTCCGCCGGCCGGTGCACGCCCGCTGCGGACCATGTCAGCTTGGTGTCCGCGAGCAGCTCCGTTGCGCGCAGTTCGCGCAGCGCCAATTGCAGGTCCTCTAGCCGCGGTCCGTGCAGCCACAGCATCACCGTGCCGTCAGCGCGCAGGCCGCTGACGTCGTAGATGCCGCGCAGCGTCACCTCGTGTTCGCCGAGTTCCTCGACCGCGAAGTCAAAGTGCTCCACGATCTCCGCAAGTTCGTCGTCGGGCGCGTGCAGCAGGCCGTCGAGCACTGAAAACAGGGTGAAGCCTTGAATTTCGTGGGCAATGGCGGGTTCGGAGGTCATATGGCTAGTCTCGCCTGGCTAGCGGTCCCATGGGAAATCCGCACCCGCAATGTTGGCGAGGCCGGTCAGCCCTGCGGCGCTTCCCACCAGATAGATGCCTTCCGCGGGGTTGAGATCCTCCACCGCGCTCGGGCTCGCGTCCACCCAGCGGTTGGTCGCCGCGGCGCGAAGTTGCTCGGGCAGCAGTTCAACGCCGAGCAGGCGCGCGGCATCCGCGAGCGCGGTGGCCGCGACGTCCTCGCGCTGGTCCTCGAGCGAGTAGGAGAGCCGCACCACGTGACGTCCTTTGGCGGCGCGGGCTAGCCACGGCCATTTCGCGGTCGAGTGCGTGAGCGCCTTCGCTCGCGTGACGCCCTCCACGGCCAGCACGCCCGTGCCGCGCGGCGCGGAGTCAAGCATGGGGGCATCGAGCACAAGAGTCACGATGGCGACCTGCTTGCGATCCGCCGCGAGAACGGAAGCCCCCGGCACAAGTGAGGCAGCGTCGGGCACCGCGATCACAACCCTGTCCCCCACTACCCTGCCGCCGCCCGCAGTGATATGCCACGCGCCGTTGTCGAAGGTGAGCTGCTCGGCGGCTGCGGACGTGACGATGCGACCGCCGCCCTCGGTTACGGCCGCCGCGAGCGCCGCCGTGAGGCGCCACATGCCGCCATCGATGCCCTCGACCGCGGAGCCGGCGGGCGCTAGCGCGCGCTTGGTCTCCGCGAGCCGCACAAGCGACCCCGCGTCGCGGAGTTCTTGCGGCAGTCCGGGCGCGATGTCCGCGAGCCTCAGCGCGTCGAGCGTCCGCGAGTACACGCCTTGCAGCACGGGCGCCACGAGCTTCTCTGCGATCTCGTCCCCGAGGCGCGAGCGCACCAGGGTGCCAACGCTGATGTCGTCTGGCAATCTCGCCCAGTTCCCTGTGTGGCTCGAGTGACGCGTGCACCGCGGCCGCAGAACCGACGATCTTGCGCACGTCCTTGTCGAGCGGGCGGGTGGGGATGCCGAGCCAACCGGTGGCCGGTAGCGGGTAAGCGTTGCCCGGCGCCACTACCCACGCGGGGCTCGCCGCCGGTTGCCCGACGCTCAGGCCCAGTTCCCCCGCGAGTTTTGCCACCGCTCCGCCACGGGTTGCGAAGGACTCGGCGCCCGCGTCGAGGGTGAGCCCGTCAAGTTCGAGGCTGGTCACCCGGCCGCCGGGGCGGGGCGAGGCCTCGAGCACGGTGACCGCGTCCCCTCGCGCGAGCAGCTCGCGAGCGGCGATGAGCCCCGCTGGCCCCGCGCCAATGACTACGGAGCGCATTGCGTGTGGCGATTCGTCACCCATGGTCATGAACGTGGTCAACGATGCGCTGGAGCGCATCGGGGTCCGTGTCCGGAGGCACGCCGTGTCCAAGGTTCACCACGTGGCCGGGAGCGTCGGCACCGCGCGCGAGCACGTCGTCGACATGGGCGCGCAGGGTCTCCCACGGCGCCGTCAGCATGGCCGGGTCGATGTTGCCCTGGAGCGGCACCTCCATGCCAAGCTCGATGTTTGCCTCGTCGAGCGGAAGCCGGTAGTCGACTCCCATGACGGTCCCGCCCGCTGACTCCATGGGCGCTAGCAAGTGGGCGCCATTCGCCGCGAAGTGCACGCGCGGCACGGGCAAGTCCGCAACAAGTTCAAAGACTCTGGCGGAGGCCGGCAGGCAGTACCGCGTGTAGTCGTCCGCGCTGAGCGATCCAGCCCACGAGTCGAAGAGCTGCACGGCCGACGCCCCCGCTAGCACCTGGGTGCGCAAGAACCAGCCGGAGACCTCGGCGACCCAGGCTGCGAGCCCGGCCCAGACGTCGGGCGCCGTTGCCAAGAGGCGACGCGCGCCCAAGTGGTCGCGAGACGCCTTGCCCTCGACCATGTACGCGGCGAGCGTGAATGGCGCGCCCGCGAAGCCGATGAGTGGCGTGGAGCCCAATTGGGATGTCGTCAGCGCGATGGCCTGGGCGATCGGGGCGAGGGCGCGAATGAATGCGTCATCGATCTGCGGCAGCGCCTCTACGTCTGCCATGGTGCGGATGGGGCGTGCGAAAACCGGACCGATACCAGGCTCGATGCTGACATCGAGCCCCGCGAGGCGAAGCGGCACCACGATGTCGCTGAAGAAGATCGCGGCGTCCACGCCATAGCGGCGAACGGGCTGGAGGGTGATCTCGGCGGCGAGTTCAGGGGTGAGGCACGCGTCGAGCATGTCGATGCCGGCCCGCGTCTCGCGGTACTCGGGGAGCGAGCGGCCAGCCTGGCGCATGAACCACACGGGTCGACGACTCGGCACCACCCCGTTGTACGCCGCGAGCAGCGGGGAGTCCGCGACGATGCCAGTGAGCAGCGGGTGGGAGTCAAGTAGCAACGACGTAGGCATGTATCGATTCTGCCTGGTGTTGCAGCGAGAGAACTACGCGGGGACGCGAGCGCGCACGTTACGCGAGCGAGAGGAACACGCGCTCGAGGCGGTCAAGGTTGCCTCGGCGATGGTCGCCGTCAGGCGCCTCGAGGCATTCGCGAAGCCCCTGCGAGATGACGAGAAACCCCGCGCGGTCAATCGCCTTGGAGACGGCCGCGAGTTGCGTGACGGTCGCCTCGCAGTCAGCGCCCTCCTCGATCATGCGAATCACCGCATCGAGTTGGCCGCGTGCACGCTTAAGGCGATTGACTGCGGAGGCGGTGGGGTCCGTCATGGGGCTCTCTTATCTCTTCGCCGGCGCTACTTGCCGCGGCGCCATGGGAACAGGCTACGGCCCTGCTGGCTCTGCTCGTCCTGGTGGCCGCCGCACCACTGACTAGCTGGCACCTGTGCGCGCACAGAGGCAACGTGCTGGCCGCAGCCGGTCCAGGTGGTCTTGCCGCACACGCGGCACTTCGTTGGTGAACACATAGTGGATTTCCTTCCGAGTAATCGGCCCGCTGCGCGCGGGCTTGACGTGTGCAATAATAATACCCCCCGGGGTATTTTCTCGCAAATCGACTTTTCAAGGAGAACGTCATGGCCAAGACCGTCATCGTTGGCGCTGTAGCCGCCGGAATGAGCGCTGCGACGCGCCTGCGACGCCTCGACGAGACCGCAGAGATCGTCGTGCTCGAGGCGAGCGGGCATGTGTCCTTCGCCAATTGCGGACTGCCGTACTTCGTTGGCGGCGTCATCGAGGAACGCTCAGCGTTGCTACTGCAAACGCCCGCCGGGCTGCACGCGCGGTTCGCCCTCGACGTGCGAGTGAATTCTCGCGTAACGTCCGTGGACCCTCAGGGCAAGACCGTGACGGTGCAGGCGCCGGATGGCTCCAGCTACGTCGAGACCTACGACTCTCTTGTGCTGAGCCCCGGCGCCCAGCCGTTCGTTCCTGACCTCCCTGGTGCAGAGCGCGCGCTGACGCTGCGCAACATCGAAGACGTTGATCGCATGGCCGACGCGGTGGCCACTGCGCAGAGCGCAGTCGTCATCGGTGCCGGTTTTGTTGGCTTGGAAGTGGCGGAGAATCTCGCGCATCGGGGCTTGGCGGTCACCGTTGTCGAACTCGCGCCGCAGGTGCTTGGGCCGCTTGACGCGGAGCTCGCGGTGCGCGTGCAAGATGCGCTCGAGGCCAATGGAGTCACGGTCCACACGAGTGCGCGCACAACGAGCATCGACGCGTCAACGGTGCACATCGTCACGGAGGATGGCCTCGAGATCGACGTGCCTGCCGAGGTGGTCGTTGCCGCTATCGGCGTGCGACCGGACTCCTCACTTGCTCGCGATGCGGGCCTCGAACTTGGACCCGCTGGTTCCATCGTCACAGACGAAGACGGCCGCACCAGCGCCGCCGATGTCTACGCCGTTGGTGACGTCGCCGCCAAGCGCGACGCGCTTGATGGCTCCGTTCGCCTCATCCCACTCGCCAACCTCGCAAACCGGCACGGGCGCCGCGTAGCCGACGCCATCGTCGGGCTGCCAAGCAAGGGCCGCCAGAGCGTCGGGACGGCAATCGTGACCGTGTTCGGCACTGTCGCCGCCATGACCGGCCGGGGAGAACGCGATCTGCGTGCGAACGGGCACGACGTGCGCGTCATCCACACGCACCCCATGAGCCACGCCGGCTACTACCCCGGCGCCGAGCAGATGACCATCAAGCTCATCGTGAACCCCGCTACCGACGCGATCCTCGGCGCTCAGGCCGTGGGCGGCGAGGGAGTTGACAAGCGCATTGACGTGATCGCGACGGCGATGGCTGGCGGAATCACGGCATCGGAACTCGCGGACCTTGAGCTCGCGTACGCCCCTCCATTCGGCAGCGCAAAGGACGCCATCAACATGCTGGGGTACGTTGCCGAGAACTTGGCTGACGGGCTGACGCCTTCGGTCCAATGGCATGAGCTCTCCACAATGAATAACACGTTATTGGTTGACGTGCGCACTCCCGCCGAGCACGCCCTCGGCTCCGTGGACGGCGCCGTGAACATCCCCTTGGACGACCTACGCGGGCGGCAAGACGAACTGCCATTTGGCACCACCATCGTCGTGCACTGCCAGGTGGGACAGCGGGGCCACACTGCGACTCGCCTACTGCGGCAGTTGGGCTACGACGCCGTGAACCTCGACGGCGGTTGGCTCACGTGGAGGGACGGCATGCGGTCTCGGAGCCGCGCCGCCGTGACACAATAACGGCGTGGTACTCGTCTCCTTTGTGGCCAGTCACCGCAATCGCGACCTCGCCCTTGTGGAGCAACTCAGTGTTGGTTCCGACGCGCTTGGCCAGGCGGTTGTGGTCGCCCCCGCCGTCGCGGGCGCCGTTGTGCTCCCCACGTGCAACCGGTTCGAGGTATACGTAGACGCAGTAGATGCTGCGCGGGCCCGTTCCGCCGTTGTCGAGGCATTGGCCGCGACCTCGCCGCTGGGCGCCGCCGACATCGATGCCGCGCTCGAGGCGTTTGAGGGCGACGACGCCGTTCGTCACCTGTTGTCCGTTGCCACCGGGCTCGAGTCAATGGTCGTTGGCGAGCGCGAGATCTCCGGCCAGGTGCGCCGCGCCCACGCGGACGCTCGCGCAGGGTCTCACCTGTCGCCCCAACTTGATCGGTTGTTCCAGTCCGCATTGCGGACCTCACGGGTAGTCGCGTCGTCCACGGGCCTTGGCACGTCCGGCCGCTCAGTAGTTTCCGTGGCCCTTGACCTTGCCGACGCCACAGTCACCTGGCAGGGCGCGCGCGTCCTCGTCATCGGTACCGGTGCACTGGCCGACGCTGCCGTTGGCGCCATGCAGGGTCGCGGCGCTTTTGTTGTTGGGGTGTACTCGCCAAGTGCACGGTCGGAAGAATTCGCTGCGGTTCACGGTATCGAGCCGATTGCTGCTGACGAGCTGGCCGGGGCGGTCCGCGCAGCCGACGTTGTGCTTGCCTGCTCCGGCGGCGAGGGCGTGGTGCTGAGCGCGGAGGCCGTGCGAGACGCTCGCGCGGGAGTGTCGACGCCGCTCACCGTCATTGATCTTGCTCTCGAGCGCGACGTTGAGGTTGGCGTGGCCGATCTCGCCGACGTCTTCGTGGTGGACCTTGCGACCATTGGCGCCAAGGCGCCAGAGGAGTCCGTCACCGCGATCGAGGCCGCGCGTGCGATCGTCGCGCACGCGGTTGCCCGGTTCGACGACCAGTCGCGCACGCTTGACCCCGCCGTGGTCGCATTGCGTGAGCACGTATTTGGACTCTTGGAACGTGAAGTGGCGCGCCTGCAACCGGCTCCCGGCGCTACGACTGAGGCCGTTGCTAAGGCAGACGCCGCTGAGGTAGCCCTTCGCCACTTCGCCAAGACTCTGTTGCACCTGCCGACCGTGCGCGCTCGCGAGCATGCTGCGTCTGGCGACACGGAGCGCTACCTCGAGGCCGTGCGCGCGCTATACGGGATCGACGTCGCCGTGCCGGACGACGCCTGCCCTGCGACCGAAGTGCAGGACTAGGCGACCGTCCAGCGTCGGGCCGTAATCTAGAGGTCCAGCCGCTCGAGCATGTCCGTGACGAGCGCGGCCACCGCGGAACGCTCCGAGCGTTCGAGCGTGACGTGAGCGAACAGGTCGTGGCCCTTGAGCGCCTCGATCACCGCGGCGATGCCGTCGTGGCGGCCCACGCGCAGGTTGTCGCGCTGGGCGACGTCGTGGGTGAGGATCACGCGCGAGTCCTGGCCGATGCGGCTGAGCATCGTCAGCAGCACGTTGCGCTCAAGGGACTGGGCCTCGTCGACGATCACGAACGCGTCGTGGAGCGAGCGACCGCGAATGTGCGTGAGCGGAAGCACCTCGAGCATCCCGCGGCGCCATGACCTCCTCGACCACCTCGGAGCTCACGATCGCGCCAAGCGTGTCGAACACCGCCTGCGCCCACGGGTTCATCTTCTCCGCCTCGGAGCCCGGCAGGTAGCCGAGGTCCTGGCCGCCCACCGCGTAGAGCGGGCGGAACACCATGATCTTCTTGTGCTGGCGACGCTCCATGACCGCCTCGAGGCCCGCGCACAGCGCGAGCGCGGACTTGCCCGTTCCCGCGCGGCCACCCATCGAGACGATGCCGATCGACTCGTCGAGCAGCAGGTCGATAGCGATGCGCTGCTCGGCGCTACGCCCGTGGAGGCCGAACACCTCTTGGTCTCCGCGCACCAGCCGAACGGAACCGTCCGAGTCGGTACGCGCCCGAGCGCGCTAGCCGCGCTGCGAGTGGATCACGAGGCCCGTGTGCATCGGCAGCGACGCGAGGTCTTCGCCGCAGTCGTCGGCCGCTGAGGGCGGCAAGTCGCTCGTCTTCCCACAGCGCGACATCTGCTCGTCGGTCGAGCTGGATCTCGCGCATGCCGGTCCAGCCGGAATCCACGGCAAGCTCGGCGCGGTACTCCTCTGCGTCGATACCGAGCGCCGACGCCTTGACGCGCATCGGCAGGTCCTTGGAGACCACCGTGACGGCGTGTCCCTCGGCGCGCAGGTTCGCCGCCACGGCGAGGATGCGGGTGTCGTTGTCGTCCAGCCGGAAGCCGCTCGGCAGCACCTTCTGGTCGGTGTGGTTGAGCTCCACGCGCATGGTGCCGCCCACCTCGTTGACGCGGATGGGCGCGTCAAGCTTGCCGTGCAGTCACGCGCAGGTCGTCGAGCATCCGCAGCGCCGACCGCGCGAAGTACCCGAGTTCCGGATGGTGGCGTTTCGCCTCGAGCTCCGTGACCACCACCACCGGAAGCACGACCGCGTGTTCGGCGAAGCGCTTGAGTGCGCGCGGATCCGACAGCAAGCACGGACGTGTCGAGCACGAAGGTGCTGATGGCGACGGCGCCGTCAGCTGGATATCGGTGGCGGTGGTGCTCGCGGGATTGGTCACGCGAGGCTCCCAGCGGTTGAGGCCGCAGGGCGCCAATCGCCCTACGGCGATCGGTTAGGTCGGAACCAGGTGGGTTCGACGATGTGCTCTTACCACGATTCCGACGCTACGCCCGGGCCTGACGCCTCTCCAAGCGCGACACGCCGCCGTTCACACAGTCGTAACCCGGCCCCCGCGCTCGGGCGTGTCGCGCCAGACGGAAGCGTCTAGCGCCCGTGCCGGCGCTCGCGCTGCGCGTAGTCGCGCAGCGCCCGCAGGAAGTCGACGTGCCGGAAGTCCGGCCAGTACGCCTCGCAGAAGTAGAACTCCGATGTGCGCGCTCTGCCACAACAGGAACCCGCCAAGCCGCTGCTCCCCCGACGTGCGGATCACCAGGTCCGGGTCCGGCTGGCCCTTCGTGTAGAGGTGCTCGGCGATGTGCTCAACCGTGAAAGCCCTCGGCCACCTCCTCGAGGCTTGGCCCGCGCTCAACACCCGCGCGCAGGTACGCCCGCACCGCCGCGGCGATCTCGTGCCGCCCGCCATAGCCGACGGCGACATTCACGTGCAGCCCGCGGCCGACGCCGTTGAGTCAACGGCCGCGAGCGATCCGGTCGGCCGCGTCGGGCGGCAACAGCGACGCGTCGCCGACGTGCTGAAGCCGCCAGCGGCCGTCGCGGCGAGCGCCTCGACGGCGTCGCAAATGATCTCGAGCAGCGCGCCCAGCTCGATCGGCTCCCGCTCGAGGTTGTCCGTCGACAGCATCCAGAGCGTGACGACCTCGACGCCGCGTCTCTGCAGACCACTCGAGCACCTCGGTGATCTTGTCGGCGCCCCTGCGGTGCCCGTGTGCGGCGGTCGCCCCGCTTGCTTTGCCCAGCGACGGTTGCCGTCGAGGATGACGCCGATGTGGCGCGGCACCGCGCCGCCCGCCTTGAGTTCCTTGATGAGTCGTCGCTCGTAGACGCCGTACAGGAGCGAGTTGCAGTCCCATCAACGTCCCTTCAACCTCCGACCACGATGATACGGCTCCGACGCCGTGGCGCACCACGGTACCGTCGGCGCATGTAACCTACGGTATCGTAGGTTCATCGGCTCGAGAACACTTCCAGACGATCGGACAAGCCGCTCTTGCGCGGCTGGCTCCACCTCGGCGCCGCGCCGCATCGTGCTCATCGCGGGCATGGTGCTCATGGTGTTCGCCCCCACGCTCGCCGGGCGCGTCTCGCGGCGTCTTCACCCTCACCGCCGTCATGCTCTTCGGCACCTCCGCGGTGTATCACCGCGGCAACTGGTCGCCCAAGACCACAGGCGGTGCTGCGGCGCATGGACCACGCCAACATCTTTCTCATCATTGCGGGAACGTACACGCCGCTCGTGGTGATGCTGCTCGAGGGCACACAGCGCGTCGTTGTGCTCGTGTCTCGTGTGGGGTGGGCGCGATCCTCGGATCGATCTTTCGCGTCCTGTGGCTGGGCGCGCCACGCTGGCTGTACATGCCGCTCTACGTCGCGATGGGCTGGGTGGCCATCGGCTACATCAAGCCGTTCTACGACGCGGGCGGGCCTGCCGTCGTGTGGCTCATCGCCGCAGGCGGCCTGTGCTACACGGTCGGCGCCGTCATCTATGGCATCAAGTGGCCGCGCGGCTCAGCGCGCTACTTTGGCTTCCACGAGATCTTTCACTCGCTAACGATCGCCGGGTTCGTCTGCCACTACATCGCCGACCGCCATCGCCGTCTTCAACGCCAGCCTGACGCCGTAGCGCCCGTTGACTCGGCTGCCTCGGACTCTGGCGGGTGCGTGCGCACCTTGCGCAAGTGCTTGCTGAGCGAACGGAACAGCAGAATGAGCCGCCACGACCAGCGCGAACGTCGCGACGAACGCCAGCAAACCCGGCCCGCCTGTAAAAGTCCGAGGTCATCGACTCTCCCTCCGGGACTATCCTGCCTCAGCATGAGCACCCCTCAGGACCCAGCGCGCGGGCAACGGCCCGACGCCGCCGACGACGAGGCGGCCGCGTCACCACGGCGCGTGTCTCGCGGCGAAGATCTGGGGCTGGGTGGGCGTTGGCGTGCTTGTCGCCATCGCGAGCGTGGTGGGGCTGGCAGTCGGCGCAACAGCCGGTGCGGTGGAGCGACGTCGGCTTCTCGATCGACTCCCCCACCGCAGGCCGACGGCACCTACGACGTCTTCCTCTACAAGGACCGCGACGCGCTGTGCCACCTGCGCGCGCTCAACTCGAGATTTGCCGAGGTGGGGGTCGCGGACACACTGGTGAAGCTTTCGCGAAGGCCGCCAGCAGCGCGTCACCGCCACTGTCGCGACGACCGAAGAGGCGACGACGGCGGTCGTGAAGTATTGCGAGCCGGTTAACTGACTCACGCCAACTTTGGTGCTGGTGGCAGGCGCTTGGTACCCTGACACACCCCGCAAAAGGAGCATGACGTGACCGAGACCGCTGGAAGTGGCTGACGCAGGAGGCATTCGACCGCCTGCAAGCGGAGTATGACGACCTCGTCAACGTGCGCCGCACCGCCATCGCCAAGGAGATCGACGACCGCCGCCAAGAGGGCGACCTCAAGGAGAACGGCGGCTACCACGCCGCGCGCGAGGAGCAGGCCAAGCAAGAGGCGCGCATCCAGCAGTTGCAGCAGATGCTCGAGAGCGCCGTGGTTGGCGAGGCTCCGCGTTCGACGGCACCATCGTCGCCGGCGTCGTGGTTACCGCAAACGTGGCGGGACGCGAGATGCGCTTCCTCGTCGGCTCGCGCGAGATCGCGGAGGGAACCGACCTCGACGTGTTCAGCGCGGAGTCCCCGCTCGGCTCCGCTCTGCTCGGCAAGACCGTGGGCGACGAGGCGACCTACACGGCTCCCAATGGCAACGAGATCGTCGTGAAGATCGCTGCCGCGGAGCCCTTCAGGTCCTAACCGGCTCGCGCGTGAGCAGCACCGCAACTTCGTAGTGCTCCGTGTGCGGGAACATGTCGAGCAAGCGGATCTCACGTGCGCGCAGCGACGGCATGCTCGCTAGGTCCTTCGCGAGCGACGCCGCATTGCAGCTTGAGTAGATCACCGTCTTCACGCCCGACGCCTCCAACCAGGTCGCGAGCGCGTCACCTATTCCGCGGCGGGGTGGGTTGACGATCACCAGGTCTGGGGGCGCCGGCTGGGCAATGGCCCACTCGGTGGCGTCCGCGGCAACGAAGCGCGCTTGGCTGCCCATCGCCAAAGCCGAGCGTTGCGCGGACACCACCGCGGCGTCGGACAGCTCTACGCCAACAACCGTCCGCCCCGGCGCGGTGACGTGCAGCGCGAAGCCCCCAACTCCGCAATACAGGTCCCACACGGACGCGGGCCTAGCCGCCGCCACCCACTCCGCGGCCTGTCGCGTACAAGGCCGTCGCAACGTCCGTGTTGGTCTGGAAGAAACTCTGCGGGCGCAGGTGGAGGTCGATGCCGTTGACGGCCATCGTGAGCGAATCGGCGTCGGTAAGCAGGATCTCCCGCTCCCCCTCCAGTACCGCGCGGTGCTCGGGGAGAATGTTCGCCGACGCAACGGTGAGCTGCGGCAATTGCGCAAGCAACCAGGGAAGATGCTTGCGCAAGCGCGCGAGCGGCTCGGTGGACCGCAACACGAATCGCACCATCAGTTCCCCAGCCGGCGCCACCGTCACGATCACGTTCTTGAGTTCGCCCCGACGATCGGGCACGCTGTACGGCTCGATCCCGGCGAGCGTGATGAACGCCTTGAGCGGCGCGAATGCGGCGGCCAACTGCGGCGGATACAGAGGGCACTGCTCGAGGTCCACGCCCTCGAGGTCGGGCGAAAGGATTCCAAGCGTCGGGCTGGCTACGGACCCGCCGGCCACCATCTTGGCTTTGGTTCTAAACCCGCGTTCGGGCCCGACGACAGGGCTCGAGCCACACGGCGTCGCTCGCCAAGTGCCCCAACAGTGCGCGGCACTGCGCGAGCTTGCCAGTGACCTGATCGTGCGTGCGGAAGCTCGATGAGCGTGCACGAGCGGCATCGACCGGCTTCGTAGTACGCACGCATAGCATCAGGCGGGCGACGGCTCCGTTGCCCGGTTCGTCGCCTTCTTCGTTCCTCGTCGCCAGGCGCGATGGCATCAGGGTCGTTCATCTTGGTGACGAACGTGGTGACAAAGGACACGAGGGGCACGGCAATCACGGCGCCGACGAAGCCCGCGAGGAGCGTCCCGATGGAGACGCTGAGCAGGATCACCATGGGATGAATCGACGCGGCCTTGCCAAACAGGAACGGGTAGAGCAGCGAGCCCTCGATCTGCTGCACAACGAGCACGATGAGGAGCATCCACAGCGCTTGCTGCCAGCCTCCGTCGACGAGCGCGACGGCGATAGCGATGGCGCCGGAGATGGTGGCGCCGAACATCGGGATGAAGGAGAAGAGGAAGACGACGATCGCGATGGGTAGCGCGAGCGGCAGGCCTAGGATCCACGCGCCCAAACCGATGCCAAGCGCGTCGATGAAGGCGACGAACGCGCTCGTACGCGCGTAGCGGCCAAGGGTGCCGAATGCGGCGCTGCCCGCGTTGTCGATGCGTTCAGCGTTGTCGCCTGCAGTGTGCTTCAGGCCCCACAGCCACATGAGCCGCCCGTCGCGCAAGAAGAAGAACAGCGAGAACAGCGCAATGACGAACCCGGCGAAGACTGAGCCCACGGTGCCCGTGATGGAAAGCGCGCCGTTGAAAATGCCCTTCCAGTTCTTCTGCAGCAGATCGGCGATGTTCTGCTGCAGGTTGTCGATCGTGTCTTGGTTCACGTGAATGGGGCCGTTGACGAGCCAATCAAGGAACTGGTTGAAGCCCTCCACTGCCTGCACCCGCAGGTCGTCGAACCCGGCCACGATGGTGCCGCCAGCTGCGGCCATGAGGCCAAGCACGATAAACGCGAACGACAAGATCACGATTGCGGCGCCCGCGCTGCGCGGGACTCGATGCTTTTCCATCCGCGTCACCAAGTGCTCGAGGGGCGCCGCGATGATCATCGCGATGATGATGGGAACAAGGATCGTCGAAAGCCGCGCAAACCCACCGGCGAGCACCGCGAGCACCACGCCGATGGCGATGAGGCGCCAGGCCCACGCCGCCGTGATGACGAAGCCGTAGGGGATCGAGCCGCCCGGTGCGCCATCTGCGCCATCGACTGATTTCGTGCGGGGGCGGAGTGAGAAGCGAGCCATACCGCGAGCCTAACCGCGCTGCCGGGCTCGTTGCGGAACATTGCCGAGCACGCGCGCGTTTCTCAGTCAGGGAAAGGAGCCTTCCATGTTTGGTATTGGTGTCGACAAGCAAGAACTGGTCACCCGTGAGCAGGCGATGCCTGGGTCGCGCGGAGGTCATGGAGGTGTCGCCGCTCCACGTGGTGCTGAAGACGCCCCTCAAGGGACCGTGGCCCGCGGGGCATGAGGTCATGTATTTCGCGATGGGCTGTTTTTGGGGGTCCGAGCGGATCTTCTGGCAGATTCCCGGCGTCTACGTGACCGCCGTTGGGTACATGGGCGGCTGGACGCCCAACCCCACGTACGTTGAGACGTGCACCGCGCAGACGGGGCACACGGAGACGGTGCAGGTGGTCTACGACCCGTCCGTTGTGTCGGTTGAAACCTTGCTCGCGGCGTTCTGGGAGAACCACGACGCGACCACGCCAAACCGCCAAGGCGGGGACATCGGCACGCAGTATCGTTCGGCGATATTCGCGTCAACGCCGGAGCAGTTGGCTACCGCGCTCGCGAGCCGCGAGAAGTACCAGGCAAAGCTGTCCGACGGTGGGTTCGGCGTGATTTCGACGCAGATTCTGCCAGTGGCCGGGGCGGGCGACGGGGTCTTCTACTACGCGGAGGACTACCACCAGGGTTACTTGTTCAAGAACCCAGGCGGCTACTGCAACCACGGGTTCTGCCAGGTCTCATACGCGTAGGGCTCGGCGGGGCCTGGCTCTCGTCCGGGCCTCGCTCCCGCGGCGCACTGCACATCCAGCGTGGTGTGCTGCGAGGACATCAGGTCCGGTTTCGCGGGGTCCTCGCTTCCTGCGAGGACCTAAGGGCCGTTTCCAGATGTCAGCACCTTCTGCGGGGGCCTCAGGGCGGCGGGCCCAAGCATCGTCGCGAACGAGGCACCATGTCCTCCCAGGGCGCCTGGATCTCCGAAACCGACCCGTGACGTCCTCGCAGGGCGCCTGGCTGCGTGCACGCTCGGGCGGGCCGACGCTAGGTCTGGCGAACGCTAGGGCTGGGTCAACCGATCCACGCCGTCGACGGTCTCGATGAGGCCGCGGCTGCGTAGGTCGTCGAGGTACTTCTTCATGCCGCGCTCGCCCTTGCCACGGAACAGCGGCATGAGACGCGGCAGCGCGTTCGGCATGAGCATCGCGGTCTTGACCAGCCACGACTCTGAGACCCGCGGATATGCCTCGATCTTGCGCTTGTCGAGCACCTTCATCATGGCTTTCGCGACCTGCTCAGGAGACTGCGGCGGGTCCTGGAACTGGAGCGCGTTGCCTCCGTCGAGGGCCTCTTGACGCAGCATGCGGGTGTCCGTTGCCGAGGGCAGCACCGAGCCGGCGAGGATGCCTTTGGTGCGCAGGTCGAGCGAGATGGAAAGCATCGCGCCCCGGAGCCCAAACTTCGAGGCTGTGTAGATGGGCGTCTCGCCCAGCGGGAAGATGCCGCCCAGCGACACAGTGCTGACGACGCGCGGGTCGGGAGCGGCCCGCAGCAGGTCAATCGCAAGCCGCGTGAGCATGAGCGGCGCGTAGAGGTTGACGTTGAGCTCTAACTCAATGGACTCAACGGAACGCTCGTCAAACCGCTCCGCGGAGGTCATGCCCGCGTTGTTGACGAGCACGTCGATGCGGCCGTGGTCCGCGGAGATCGCGGCGAGAATCCGCTCCACATCGGCACGCTTCGTGAGGTCGCCAACCTGGACAGAGTGCCGTCTGCAGCCCCACCAGGCAACCCAGCGGCGACAGCCGCTGCGGCGTCGGGCCGGATGTCCACGAGCACAAGGCGAGCGCCACGCTCGGCGGCGAGCCGGGCAAAGGCAGAGCCAATCCCGCCGCCACCGCCCGTGACGACAACGACGCGGTCGGTGAGGTCAAGGGGCGGCGCGACTCACGGCACGTCCCACGCCATCTGCTTAGCGGTCTTCTTGATGTACTTGGTGATCGAGACGCCGTCCACGTAGCCCTGGTGACGCGGCGAGTCCACAAACTTGATGCCGTGGGTGAGGTCCGGCTGATCCGTGGCGATGCGCTGCTCGAACTCGCGCCCACTTTTCCGGCCGCGACGCGCGGTCTGCGATGTGAGAGGCAACCATCGCGGATAGCTGCGACATCAACACGTAGGCCGCGCCATTGGTCTCAACGAACCCAATGCCGTACACGCCCGTGTTGCGAGAGAACGCCGTCATGTACATGACCGGGTGCTGCTCTGAGCCCATAAGGTCTTGCGCGAACGGCACCTTGTGGACGTAGCCCGTGGCCAACATGATCAGGTCAACCTCAATGGACGTGCCGTCCGTGAAGGTGACCGTGTTGCCCTCAGTTGTCTCGATGGCCGGCTTGGCGATGACGTCGCCGTGCTGCAAGTAGTGCAGCAGCTGCGTGTTGAGAATGGGGTGGGTCTCGAAGAGCTTGTGGTCCGGCTTTGGCAACCCAAGGCGAGTCACGTCGCCATTGAGGATGCGCAGCATCTTGCCGAAGGCGAACTGCTCGAGCCACATCGGCAAGGTGGGGCCCTCGTCGGCGAACACGTCGGCCGGCTTGCCGAACACGTGCTTGGGGATGAACCAGTAGCCGCGCCGCACCGAGATGTAGGCGGCGTCGGCATTGCGCCCGGCGTCGCACGCGATGTCGCAGCCCGAGTTGCCCGCGCCCACCACGAGCACGCGCTTGCCCTTGAACTCGGCCGGGTCGCGGAACGTCACCGTGTGGCGCACCTCGCCCGTGAAATTGCCGGGAACGGCAGGGATGTTGGGGTACCACTGCACGCCCGACGCCACAATCACGTTGTCGTGCTCACTCGCCGTTCCGTTGGCGCGGGTCACGCGATACCCGCCTCCGTCTAGGGGCTCGACGGAGGCGACCTCGGTGTTGAACTCGATGGCCTCGGCCAGCCCGTAGTGCTCGGCGAACGAGCGGATGTACGCCAGGATCTGCTTGTGGCTCGGGTAGTCCGGGTAGTCCTCCGGCATGGGGAAGCCAGTGAATCCGCTCATCGTCTTCGAAGAGATGAAGTGCGCGGACTCGTACATGGGTGAGCCAGGAGCGTCGATGTCCCACAGCCCGCCAACGCCGGAGTTGCGCTCAATGTGGGTGTACGGAAGGTCGCGCTCTTTGAGAGCGCGGGCCGCGGCAAGCCCGGCAGGGCCTGCGCCGATGATGCACGTGTCGCGCATGGAACTCCTCGTCGGTGAGCGAACGCCCCTTACGCCGCATCGAGAATTGTACGGTCGGCGCGCGTCATCGACGTCCTAGGCGATCCACGTCAGTGCGTGAGATTGCGCACAAACTCCCACTGCCGCACGCCTTGGTGACCGGCGCCGCCCTCGTGACCGTTGAATGGGTAGACCTCGATCTCCTTCTCAGTGCCGCCGTACCAGTTGTACGCGGCAAACACGGTGGAGGGCGGGCAGATCTCGTCAAACAGCCCGACGCTGAACAAAGCAGGCGCGTTGGCTCGCCTTGCGAAGTTGACGCCATCGAAGTAGCTGAGCGTGGCGAACGTCTGGGCGGCGTTGTCGCGGTGAACCGCGAGGTAGCGGCGAATCTCACCAAACGGATCATCGTCGGTGATGTAGACAGCACGTTCGATGTGGCACATGAAGGGGACGTCGGGCATGACCGCGGTGAGGTCGTCTACGAGGCCGGCCACCGCGAGCACCGTGGCCCCACCCTGCGAACCACCGCAGACGAAGGTCCGCGACGCGTCCACACCTTCCAGCGACCGCGCGGCGTCGATGGCGCGCACCGCGTCCGTGAACAGGCGCCGGAAGTAGTAGTCGTGGGGATCCTCCACGCCACGCGTCATGAATCCGGGCAGCGATGGGCCGGATGCACCTGGGTCTGGCGTGTCTCCCCCGTTGCCCCACGACGATCCCTGGCCGCGGTTGTCGACCATGACGTGGGCGTAGCCCGCGCTTGGCCAAAAAGTGTGTTCGAAAGCGAGGCCGCGGCCTCCCCCGTACCCGTGGAACTGGACTACAACCGGCAGCGCGGCGTTGGGCATGCCTGCTGGCCGCGAATACCACGCCTTGATGGGCTCGCCGTTGAAACCAGGGAAGGTCATGTCGAAGATCTCGACGCCAGGGAGTTGGGCTGCGATGGGCTCAAGCGTGACATCCCCGCCGAGGTCACGGGCCTGCGTGAGGGTGGTGGTCCAGAAGGCGTCGAAGTCCGCGGGCTCTGCGACCTCAGGGCGATAGGCGCGCAGCTCGTCAAGCGGCATGTCGAATTGCGTCATGGTGCTCCTCAGCGCAGCGCGTAGGCCACGTAGTTGGCAATGCTCGCGAGCGCGAGGACCCCAATCGACACCGCGATCGAATAGACCGCCTTGGGGAACGAACGGAAGGTCTCGGCCCATGCCCGCGCGCAGTAGTACGCGGCTGCGACGGCCGTCGCCATGAACGTGGCAGCGCGCACCTTGTCCGGCGGCGGAGCGTTGAAGAGAGTCATGGCGAAGTAGGTCCAGCCGAAGCCGATGAGGAATCCGACGAGCAGGAACATGAGCTCCGGCAGGCCGCGGCGCCACGTCGCGGTGACGCGTTGCAGCACCACCGCCGGGAGGAAGCCAACAATGAGGCCGCACAGGATCACGGGCCCCGCGAAGGCAATGAACCACCCAAACTGTCCCGTGACCACCGCGATCGGCAGCATGAACGCGAGCACCGTACCCACGCCGATGACGATGGCGCTGAGATACAACGGAGCCGGCCGGATTGCGGCCTTGGCTGCGGCCTTGGCCCGCTCCGCCGCCCGCTCTTCCTTGGCGTCGTCGGGCCACTCGAACTCGTACGGGTCGTCAGCCGGGGTAATGCTTGGACGTTCCTCCGTCATGGCTAGCGACGGCCGAACACGATCGCGATGATCCGCAGGAACTCGATGTACAGCCACACGAGCGTGAGGATGAGGCCGAACGCGGCCTTCCACTCGATCTCCTTTGGCGCCCCGTTCTTCACGGCGTTCTCGATGAAATCAAAGTCCGCGATGAGGGAGATGCACGCGATGATGACCGCGGCGATGCCGATGATCAGTCCAAGCGGGATGCCCATGATCTCGTAACCAGAACGCAGTCCCCACGCGCTGTCCGAGCCGGAGAACAGCATGTATCCGAGGTTGAAAAGGCAAAATACCAGGTAGGAAAGGCCCGCGATCATCAGCACGCGGCGCATCTTCGACGTGTAGCGCACCTTGCCGGAGCGGTACAGGAACAGCACGACCGCGAACGTAGCAAAGGTCGCAACGAGCGCCTGCAGGCCCGCGCCAGGTGCGTCGAAGTACGTCTCAACCTACGTGGTGATGGCGCCGAGGAAGTAGCCCTCGGCGATCGCGTAGATCGCGATGAGGCCGGGGCTGTTCTTCTTGCGGAAGATGATGATGAGGCTGATCACGAACGCCACGAGCGCCGTCACCATCATGGCCGCGTAGTTCGGGTAGAGGTACCCCGGCACCGCCGCGATAAAGGCACCGATCGCGATCAGCGCGGTCTTGCTCGTGACGCCTTCGTAGGTCATGCGACCCATCTGCTGCGGGGTCGCGGCTGGCGCGTCAAATTGCTGCTCAAGTTGCGCCGCGGTGACGGGCGCGTTCATCTGCTCAAAGGTCGCGTTCGGCTTGAATTCTTTGCCGGAACTGAAGATAGGGCTGGCCACAATGCCTCCTGGTAAGGGCGAGGCCTCAAGCATAACCGCGTACGCGAGCGCGGCCGTCGGGCCCAGAGCGCAGTGCCCCCGGCGGGGCTCGAACCCGCACTGTGATCGATTTTAAGTCGACTGCCTCTGCCGATTGGGCTACGGGGGCGGCACCAGCCTAGGCGGTGCGGGCAGTCGTTATGCGAGCGACAGCGCGATTCCGTCGAGGATGTCGTGTTCGCTCGTGGTCACCGTTTCCAGCAGCCCGCCCGACGCTGCCACCGCGTCGGCAACAGCCGTCACCACTTCTCGCCACACCAGGGCGCCCGCCCCGATCGCCTCGATGCGGCCGGGGTGCATGAAGGGCATCGCAGCGCGCTCCGCGTAGGTGGCGGCGATAAGCGTGTTGCACGAGTCGATGATTCGTTGCGTTGGCAACGTGGCGCCGTGGATGGCTTTGGGGTCGTAGTGCGTGAGGCCCAGCGCGTGCGCCGTCACCGAGGTAATGGAGCCCGCAACGCCAATGAGGGTCTTGGTCTCCGCGATGGGCACCTCGGCCATCGCCACCGCGAGCGCCGCGCGCACGTCAGCCACCGCGGCCGCCTGCTCCTGCGCCGTTGGCGGGTCGCTCACGAGGTGCCGCTCCGTGAGGCGCACA
Source organism: uncultured Actinomycetota bacterium (assembly GCA_963757685.1). Classification (GTDB taxonomy): domain Bacteria; phylum Actinomycetota; class Actinomycetes; order Actinomycetales; family Demequinaceae; genus Demequina. The sequence goes on from CAVWSW010000010.1 coordinate 335,494, forward strand.
CAACCAACGTCCATGGAGTACGCGGAATCGAGCTCGCGCTCGCCTAGGGCCAGTTCGGTGGAGCCGCCGCCAAGGTCGACAACGAGGTACGGAGCGGGCGCGCTGCGTGATGGAGCTCGTCACGCCACGAAAGCTCAATGCGGCCTCTTCGTCGCCGCTGATCACGTCAGGGGTCACGCCGATCCTTGACCTCACGCCCTCAAGAAATACGTCGCGATTGCGCGCATCCCGCGTTGCGGAGGTGGCGACGAAGCGTATGTGCTCCACGCGCAGCAGGCGGCACGTCGCGGCGTAGTCGTCCAGGGCCTTGAACGTGCGCGCCAGCGCCTCCTCGGCAAACTCGCCCGTGCGGTCCACTCCCTGGCCCAGCCGCACAACGCGCATCTGCCGCGTGAGGTCGGTCAGCGAGCCGTTCGCGACGTCGGCCACGAGCAGGCGAATGGAATTGGTGCCGCAATCGATGGCTGCTACGCGAGTCACTTACGCCTCCTCAGCGTGCTGTCCGAGCCGCGGCGCCAGGCGCGTCACACGTGCAGCGGTCTACGCGCCACTGGTGGTCAGATCAGCGCGAGCGCCTCGTCTCCGAGCGGGTTCACTCCGGGCCCGCGCCGCGAGCGCATGACCCACGAGCACGTGAAGACACTTGACGCGATCCGGCATGCCACCGGCGCTGATCCCGTGGATCTCCGGGACGTCGCCCAGCTCGTAGCGCTCCTCGAGGTAGCGGACGTGGGCGGCGCGATAGGCCGCGGCCAACTCGGGATCCTCGGCAAGGCGATCCTGCATCTCGCGCATGGTGCCCGTTGCCTCAAGCGTGGAGACCGCGCTCGTTGCCCCCGGGTGCGTCAAGTAGTACTGGGTGGGAAATGGCGTGCCGTCTGGCAGGCGCGGCGCCGTACGGACCACTACGGGGTTCCCGCACGCGCAACGCGCGGCAACGGCAAGGACGCCGCGCGGCTCGCGGCCCAATTGGGCGTGGAGCACCTCAAGGTCGGCGTCGGTCGCGGGGCTGAGTGGCACTCGCAAATACTACGGCGTCGGCTGGTCCGTCGGATCCGGTGCCCTGTCGCCTCGATCGAGTCCCAGAGCGTGTTGTACCAGGGCAAGCGCACCGTTGCGTCCGGGGTCTCGATAGCACCAGAGACGGGCTGCTCCGCGGCGGTCACAAGTTCGGGGTCAACAACGCGATATGCGGTCTCACCAGGGAAGACATACGCAAGCCGCTCGCGCGCTTGGGCCACCACGTACGCGGGATCTTCCCACCGGCCAACGTCATCGTTAAGGTCGTCGACCTCCGTTGCCGCCTGGTCGCGCTCCGCGCGCAACTCGCGCAAGGTCTCTTGTTGCGAGAAATACACGCGCAGGCTGGGCAACAGCACTGCTAGCGCAAGCACCACCACAACAGCGAGCACGGCCGTGCGCCAACTCAGCGCGCCGAACAGCGAACCGCGGGCGCCCACCGCCTCGATGCGAGGCTTCGCTTGCGGAGCAGCGCGTCCGGGACCGGACGGGCCGCCGGGGCGGGTTCGTGCGCCAACTGGAGCGGCGCGTCGGGCCGGCTTTGGTACCCCGGCCGACGGCGTGGCAGGCGCCCTGCCCGGCGTGGGCTTTGGCGCGGCCGGGCGCGGCGCCTGGGGCGGCCCGCGACTTCTTCGCGTCTGCTCGCGGCGATGCGGGTCGCGACGCAGAAGAGCGCGGCGCACCGGGACGCATGGGGGCAGACATGCCCTCATTGTCCAGGTGAGCCGCGCTCGATCCTGGCTTGGTCGCCGCGAGTCGCCGCTTTTAGCAGCGAATCGCTAGCGATTAGGCGTTGTACTTGCGCGGGAAGGCGGACTTACCTGCGTAGACGGCGGCGTCGTCGAGGTCTTCCTCGATGCGCAGCAGCTGGTTGTACTTGTTGATGCGCTCGCCGCGAGCGGTTGCGCCCGTCTTGATCTGGCCCGCGTTGTACGCGACGGAGAGGTCGGCGATGGTGGTGTCCTCGGTCTCGCCGGAGCGGTGAGAGACCATCGCGGTGAAGCCGGCGCGCTGCGCCAGGGCAACGGCGTCGGACGTCTCGGAGAGCGTGCCGATCTGGTTGACCTTGACGAGCAGCGAGTTGGCTGCCTTCTCGTCGATGCCCCTCTGGAGGCGCACGGGGTTGGTGACGAACAGGTCGTCTCCGACGATCTGCACGCTTGTCGCCGATCTCGGCTGACGAGCTTGGTCCAGTCGGCCCACTCGTCCTCGCTGAGCGGGTCCTCGATGGAGACCAGCGGGTAGTCGCTCACGAGCGACTCGAAGTAGGCGATCATCTCGTCAGGCGTGTGGGGGCGACCCTCGAACTGGTAGGCGCCGTCCTTGAAGAACTCGGTCGCGGCGACGTCCATCGCGAGGGCGACGTCGTCGCCTGGCTTGAAGCCCGCCTTCTCGATCGCAACGAGGATGAGGTCGAGCGCCTCACGGTTGGAGTCGAGGTTGGGCGCGAAGCCGCCCTCGTCGCCAAGACCGGTGGAGAAGCCGCGCTCCTTGAGCACGGCCTTGAGGGCGTGGTAGACCTCGGTGCCCATGCGCAGCGCCTCGCGGAAGCTCGCGGCGCCAACGGGGGCGATCATGAACTCCTGGACGTCGACGTTGGAATCGGCGTGCGAGCCGCCGTTGATGATGTTCATCATCGGCACGGGCAGCACGTGGGCGTTGGGGCCGCCGACGTACTTGTAGAGGGCGAGGTCGGCGCTGTCGGCGGCGGCCTTTGCCACGGCGAGCGAGACGCCAAGAATCGCGTTGGCGCCGAGCTTGGCCTTGTTGTCGGTGCCGTCGAGCTCGATCATGATCTTGTCGATGAGGCGCTGCTCGGTGGCGTCGAGGCCGATGACCTCGGGGGCGATGAGGTCGATGACGGCGTCAACCGCGCCCTCGACTCCCTTGCCCAGGTAGCGACCCTTGTCGCCATCGCGGCGCTCAACTGCCTCGAATGCGCCGGTAGAAGCGCCGGAAGGGACTGCCGCACGCGCGAACGTGCCGTCCTCAAGCGCTACCTCTACCTCAACGGTGGGGTTGCCGCGCGAGTCAAGAATCTCGCGGGCGCCTACGGCCTCAATGCTGGCCATGATGCTCCTTTTAGGTTTTCGTGGATGGGGTTCCCTAGCGAGTCTATCCATGCCCGTGGAGCGCTTGCGCCACGACGAAAGTCCCCTCTCACGTGGGGGCTACTAGGAAGCCGCGGGCGCGCCTCGGTCAAACCACGAACGGCTCTCGTCGGCGAACGCGGAGACGTTTTGGTACTCCGTGTAGCTGAACTGGGTGCCAAGTTGCTGGTCCTCCGCGGCCTTGCCTGCTGCCTGCACGGAAGCGAGCAGAGCATCGGTCGAATACACGCCGCTGCGGGGGCTCACCACTGCCGACTTCGCCACGTTGTCGGAGATCTCTTTGAGCGTCGCAAGGCTCGGATCGGCGCTCGCGACCACGTAGAGGGCGAGCACGCCCTGGGTCGACAGAATCATGTCGTCGCTCGCCGTGCCCTTGACGCCTTTGAACTGGATCCACTGGTCCGCGTAGCTCTTCGCGGTGGCCCACGGAATGGGGTAACCCAGTTCGTCGCACTTGGCCAGCAAGTCCTTGCGCAACAGCTCAATCGTGAGGATCTGGCGGCGGTTCGCGACGTCCTTGCCCTGGGTGTCTGCGAGCCACGCCTGGTAGATGTCGTCGACGTTGACATTGGTCACGGACGTGTCCTCATACGTCGCGGCAACGCCCGGCTTGCCGGGTTGCCCTGGGGGCGCGCAGGCCGTGAGCGTGAGCATGACGGCGGCCGCGCCAAGCACGGCGGCGCGCGAACGCGTAAATCGCATGGTCCACATCCTAATCTGGCCACATCGCGCTGCAGACGCCGCGCACCCATTCAAGAACGGGCAGGCCCTCCACGTTGCTCCCGCCAACCCGAGACGTCTTTGGTGCGGGGATCAGCACCTGGCGAACGGCGGGCTTGATGTGGGTGCCCGGGTAGAGCCTTCCGACGCGCATGGCGGCAGAGTCCGGCAGCTCCACGGGAGAGAAACGCACGTACGTGCCTTGGCTGACGACGTCGTGGATGCCGAGCGCGCGCAACTCGATGCGCAGCGCGGCCACGGCGAGCAGGTTCTCGACCACCTCCGGGAGGGCGCCGTAGCGATCGGTGAGTTCTGCATGAACCGCTGCGAGGTCCGCCGCGACGTTGGCGTCCGCGATCTTGCGATACGCCTCCAAGCGCAGCCGCTCGTGCTCGATGTAGCTCTCAGGGATGTGCGCGTCGATCGGCAGGTCAACGGTCATCGGCGCGCGCTCCACCTCACCCTCGCCGCGGAAGTCGGCCACCGCCTCGCCCACCATGCGGATGTAGAGGTCGAACCCGACGCCCTCGATGTGGCCGCTTTGCTCTCCGCCAAGCAGGTTGCCTGCACCGCTGATTTCAAGGTCCTTCATGGCAACGGCGGCGCCGGAACCTAGGTCGGTGTGCGCCGCGATGGTCTGCAGGCGGTCGTGTGCCGTCTCGGTGAGCGAGCGATCCGGCGGATAGAGGAAGTAGGCGTAGGCGCGCTCGCGCGCCCGCCCAACGCGGCCCCGCAGTTGGTGCAACTGCGAGAGGCCAAACGCGTCGGCGCGCTCCACGATGAGCGTGTTGGCGTTCGAGATGTCGAGGCCCGTCTCCACGATCGTGGTGCACACGAGCACGTCATAGCGCTTCTCGTAGTAGTCGACGATGACCTGCTCCAGCTGCTTCTCGCTCATCTGCCCGTGGGCGACCGCGATGCGCGCCTCAGGAACCAGCCCGCCAAGGTGCAGCGCCGCGCGCGTGATGGTCTTGACGGAGTTGTGAATGTAGAAGACCTGGCCGTCGCGCAGCAGCTCGCGGCGAATGGCGGCGGCCACCTGGGCGTCCTCGTGGGGGCCCACGTACGTGAGGATCGGGTGGCGATCCTCTGGAGGCGTGGCAAGCGTAGACATCTCGCGGATCCCCGTAATCGCCATCTCGAGGGTGCGCGGGATGGGCGTCGCGGACATCGCGAGCACGTCCACATCCGTGCGCATCGCCTTGAGCGTCTCCTTGTGCTCCACGCCAAAACGCTGCTCCTCGTCGATGATGACAAGGCCAAGATTCTTGAAGCGCACCTGCCCGGTGAGGATGCGGTGCGTGCCGATCACCATGTCGACCGTGCCGTCCGCAAGCCCCTCAACGACCGCCTTCGCCTCCGCGTCGCGTCTGGAAGCGAGACAGCGCAGCGACCTTCACGGGAAAGGGCGCGAACCGATCGGCGAACGTGTCAACGTGCTGCTTTACCAGGAGCGTCGTTGGGCACAGCAGCGCCACCTGGGTGCCGTCTTGGATCGCCTTGAACGCGGCGCGCACGGCGACCTCCGTCTTGCCAAAGCCCACGTCGCCGCAAATGAGCCGGTCCATGGGGATCGGCTTCTCCATGTCCGCCTTGACCTCGTCGATGGTGCTGAGCTGATCGGGCGTCTCGACGAAGGCGAACGCCTCCTCTAGCTCGCGCTGCCACGGGGTATCTGGCCCAAACTCGCGACCGCGCGTCGCCATCCGCGCGCTGTAGAGGCGGATCAGCTCGCCTGCGATCTCCTCGCACCGCCTTGCGCGCGCGGCCCTTGGTCTTTGCCCAATCCGCGCCGCCCATGCGGCTCACCGATGGCGTCTCGCCGCCCACGTACTTGGTCACCAGGTCGAGCTGGTCCGTGGGCACCGAGAGCCTGTCTCCGGGCCCGCCGCGCTTGCTTGGCGCGTACTCGATGACCAGATACTCGCGCTCTATGCCGCGCACGGTGCGCTGCGTCAGTTCAACGAAGCGGCCAACGCCGTGGGTCTCGTGGACCACAAAGTCGCCGGGGCGTAACTGGAGCGGGTCCACGACGCTGCGGCGCTTGGTGGGCACCGTCACCTTGGGCCCGGCGGCGTTTGCGGCACGGCCCGTGAGGTCTGCCTCGTTAATGACGAGCAGCTTGGCGCCAGGCAAGCGCGTACCCGCGGCCTGAGACGTGGGGCACGATCTCGGCCACGGCGTCGGCCGCTGTTCCCGCAGCATTGGCCCGACGCTTGCTACCACCCTCGCGGGGACGCTCGCTTGCGCGCATTGCTCGGCGAGCCGTGCTGCGGAGCCCGTGCCCGCGGCCGTGATGACAACGCGCCAACCGTCTGCGAGGTGTTTACCTACGTCCTTGAGGCCCGCTTCGAGGCGGCCGCGGTGGTCGTCGAGCACCGCAAAGCCGAGGTCTTCACCACTACCGAACGGGCCGATGGTGGACCAGGTGAGCCCTCGCTCCGCGGCACGCTCCGCAATGTCGGCGAGCGCCGCGAACGATCCGTCGGAGACGTCGAGCGGGGCGTCCGCGCCCGCTGTCGCGCTGACCCATGCGGCGGAAAGGAACTCGGCTGCCGTGCGCGGGAGGTCCTCCGCTCTGCGCACCAGCCGCTCCGGCTCCACCGCCACAAACCGCGTGTTAGCAGGCAACACGTCGGGCAAGATGTCGAGGTGATCGACGAGCGCGGGGATAAGCGACTCCATCCCCTCCATCGCGTGGCCGTCGGCGATGCGCGTCAGGATGTCCGCGGCGCCGGGTGCCTGCGAAGCGAGCGCGGCGGCGCGCGCCCGCACGTCCGGCGTCAGCAGCAGTTCGCGACAAGGCGGCGCCCACAGCACGGGTACGGGCGCGAGCGAGCGCTGGTCGGCGATCGAGAAGGACCGCAGCGACTCCACCTCGTCGCCAAAGAACTCGATGCGCACGGGGTGCGGGTCGGTGGGAGCGAAGACGTCCACGATGCCGCCGCGCACCGCGAACTCGCCGCGCCGCTCCACCATGTCAACGCGCGTGTAGGCCGCGCCCGCGAGCGCAGCTGCGAGCTCCGTGAGGTCTACACGCTCCCCCACCACGAGGCGTACGGGACTCAGATCGGCGAGCCCCGGTACGAGTGGCTGCAGCACGGCGCGCAGCGGCGCCACCACCACGGCGAGAGGCGTGAGCCCTGACTCGCGCGCGGCCTCTTCGGGGTGCACGAGGCGGCGCAGCGTGGACACTCGTTGCGCAACGGTGTCGGCGCGCGGGCTTAACCGCTCATGCGGGAGCGTTTCCCAGCTGGGGAAACGCGCGACCGTCGCGGGGTCAAGGTAGGCACCAAGAGCCGCCTCAAGCGCCTCGGCATCGTTGGAGGTGGCGACCACGGCGACAATGGGGCCGTCGCCAGCGCTCGCGAGCCCAGCAATAAGCGGCGGAGCCGCCACCGCGGGGGCAACGACGTGCGCGCCGCGCGGCGTCGGCACCGCCGCGAGAAGCGCCGCGAGCGGGCGTGTTTCGTCAATCAAAGCGCCTCCAGGGCATGCCAAAAATCCGGAAAACCGGCATGGCCATCCTAAGCGAGGCGCCCACCCCCAACCGTTGCCAGCGTCGGGCCGTTCAACGCCCTTGAGCGAGGAGCGAGCGTCGTTGCTACGGTGGTTGCATGGTTGAACTCGCCGCGGTGCCCCAGCTGAACCCGGCGGAACCAGGCGATCTGGCGAGCCGCGCCGTGCTTGATGGGGTCGAGATTCGGGGTGTGGATCTCAGCGGCACCCATGCCGCGAACGCGAGACTCATGGAGTTTGCCTTGCGCGAATGCTCCGCCGACGAGTTCTCTACGCCGGGCCTCAGCGCCGTGGACACGTTTGTAGGCGACATGCACCTCCAGACGTGGAAGACGCAGGACGGCACGTGGAGAGACGGTCATTTTGCAGGCATGCGGGTTGGCGCATGGCTCGCCGACGGCACCGAGTTCATCGACGTCGTCATCAGGGACTCCAAGGTGGACCTGTTGTCACTGCGCGGCGCGCGGATCACGCGGCTCGCTATCGTCAACTGCAGCATCGACACCCTTGACGTCACCGAAGCTCAAATCGCGGACCTCACCATCACGGGCGGCAGCGTCGGCGAACTCGTCACGTCGAATGCGCGCATGTCCAACGTCGAGGTCTCCGCAACTGAACTGCACATGGTCAGCAATCCATCCCACCTGCGGGGGCTCGTGATCTCCGCGACGCAGCTCGTAGAGCTAGCGCCGGCCTTTGCGGCGCACATGGGCATTACCGTCACGGAGGGGAACTAAACGATGCGTGGAACTCGCTTTCGCACTAGCCCCGCTCGGCTTGCCGTTGCGGCGCTCAGCGCGGTGCTCGGCGCCACGATACTGGCGGGGTGCGAAGGCGTTCCGTGGGACACGGCAACTGCGGATGCGCCTTCCGCGCAGGCCGAAGGCACGGCCGGGGCGGATTCGAGTCGCTCTGCAACCCCATCCCCTGAGCCCACTGCTGGCCTCAACGCGGACGGTTCGCTGCTCCTCACGCCGCGCAGCGTTGGTGCGCTCACGATAGACAACACAACCGCCGACATTGCCGAGCTAACTGGTCGCGACTACACCGCAGAGCTCGAAGGTTTCGGCGGCGAGTGCGCAGGTTACGAGATCACGGACAGTGGGCCGTATCGGTACATCGGTGCGCTCGCGACGTCTGACGGTGCGGACGGCCATATCGACGTGTACTCCAATTACACCGGCCACACTCCGGACGACCCACCTGCGCGCACAGCAGAGGGCATCGGTATTGGTTCAACAGAGGCCGACATCGTCGCTGCTTACGGCGACAGGGTCGTCTATAAGCCCAGCTACTACGAGCCCGAAAATACGCAGATCTTTGTCTCCGATGGAGACTTCGCGATGGCGTTCATGGTCAATCCAGATCACGAAGTTATCGGGTGGGAGATCGGTCGCGAGGCCCAGCTCAAACTGATTGAGGGCTGCGCGTAAGCGCGCCGCGACTTACTGCGGGCTGTGCCAGCGCTGTTGCGCGGCCTCGAGCCCCAGTTCGAGTACGGACTCAGCGGCGTCGGCCGCGTCAACGATCAGCATGTCGAGTTCCTTGCGCTCCGCCGCGGAGAATGGCTTGAGCACAAACGTGGCCGCGTCCATCCGGCCGGGGGGCCGCCCGATCCCGACGCGCACGCGTACGTAGTCAGGAGTGTCGAGCGCCTTGGTGATGTCCTTGAGTCCGTTGTGGCCCGCGGAACCACCCCCGCGCTTGAGCTTCACGGTGCCGAACGGGATATCGAGTTCGTCGTGAATCACGATCACGTCGGTGGGCACCACTGACTGATACTTCGCGAGCGACGCCACGGGCCCGCCAGAAAGGTTCATGTAGGACATCGGCACGGCAAGCATCACTGCTTGTCCCGCGAGGCGGCCGGTTGCCGCGCGCGTATGGGTCTTGCGATGGGACTTCAAGGTGACGCCGGAGCGTCGGGCAAGCTCTTCCGCCACCATTTGGCCCACGTTGTGGCGCGTCGCCGCGTACTCCTCGCCGGGATTGCCAAGGCCAACAACGATCGCGCTCACGCTCACATCTTCCCGGACGCGACGACGCCCGGCCCGCCAACGATCGGCGAGCCGGGCGAATGCCACTTAGTACTCGGTCTCTGTAGCCGAGTCGGACGCGGCGCCAGAAGCAGCACCTGCGTCGGCGGCTGCGGCGTCTGCTGCCTCGTCGGCGGCGGTTGCGGCGCGCGGCACCGAGATCGCCACGACAAGCGAGTCGGCGTCGGTCACGAGCTCGGAACCCTCTGGCAGCACAACTTCGCCCGCGGTGATCTTGTCGCCGTCAACGAGGCCCTCAACGGACACCTCGATCGACTCGGGGAGGTTCGTCGCCAGCGCGAGGATCTGCAGGCTCGAGTGCTCCTGGACGTGGATGGTGCCGGGGTAGGACTCACCGGTGATGTGAATGGCGACGTCGACCGTGATCTTCTCGCCCTTCTTCACGAGCAGCAGGTCGATGTGCTCGATGATGCGGCGAACCGGGTCACGCTGCACGTCCTTCGCGATGACCATCTCGGTGACGTCGCCAATCTGGATCGTGAACAGCGCGTTCGAGTGCTTGAGTGCGAGTCCGGTGGAGTGCGCGGGGAGCGTCACGTGCACGGGGTCGGTGCCGTGGCCGTAGATGACGGCGGGGATCTTGCCTTCGGCGCGGGCGCGGCGGGCGAAGCCCTTACCGAACTCGGTGCGCGGCTCGGCGACAAGCTTCAACTGGTCAGACATCAGGGAGGTCTCCTCTATCGGTCGGATGCGGCTCAGGGCAAGGCAGGGAGCTCACGCAACCGCCGCGTCGATAACGCCTGCGCCACAAGGGCCGGCCTCGCCGAGGAACTTGACAACTATACCCGCTCGCGCGGGAGTCGGGCCACCCGCCTAGACGTTCCCGTTGAACAGGCTCGTCACCGAACCGTCGTCGAAGACCTCGCTTGCACCGCGCGCGCGATGAGCGGCGCGATCGACAGCACCGTGAGCTTGTCGAAGCGCTTGTCGTCGTCGATCGGGCAGGGTGTCCGTGACGATGACCTCGGAGATCCGCGAGTCGCGCAGACGCTCCACCGCGGGGCCAGAGAGCAGCCCGTGCGTTGACGCCACGATGACGTCCTTGGCGCCGTTCTCAAAGAGCGCCTCCGCGGCCTGCACGATCGTGCCGCCCGTGTCGATCATGTCGTCTACGAGCACACACGTGCGGCCCTCGACCTCACCAACGAGCTCGTGCACCTTGACCTGGTTGGGCACCGAGGGGTCGCGGCGCTTGTGAATGATCGCCAGCGGGGCGCCCATGTGGTCGGACCACTGGTCGGCGAGGCGCACGCGCCCCGCGTCGGGCGAGACGATCGTGAGGTTGTCTGGCGCCACGCGGCTGCGCACGTACTGCGCGAGCAGCGGCATGGCCCACAGGTGGTCAACGGGGCCGTCGAAGAAGCCCTGGATCTGCGACGTGTGCAGGTCAACGGCCATGATGCGGTCGGCGCCTGCCGTCTTGAACAGGTCAGCCATGAGGCGAGCCGAGATCGGCTCGCGGCCCTTGTGCTTCTTGTCCTGACGCGCGTAGCCGTAGCACGGCATGATCACGGTGATGCTCTTGGCGGATGCCCGCTTGAGCGCGTCCACCATGATGAGTTGCTCCATGATCGCCTCGTTGATGGGCGCCGCGTGGGACTGCAAAACGAAGCAGTCCGTGCCGCGCACGCTCTCGCCAAACCGCACATAAAGCTCGCCGTTCGCAAACGTGTACGCCGTGGTGGGGAGCAGATCGATCCGAGACCTGCCGCGACCGCCTCGGCGAGCTCGGGGTGCGCACGCCCGGCCACGAGCACCAACCTGCGCTCGCTCGGGTTCGAGATCACGGAACGTCATGCTTCTCCCTTGCTCGCGCTGTCTTGGCTCGCGATATCGGTCGCGGCGTCGGCGATGCCTGCGCGCCCCGCTTGCGTGCCTCGCGCCGCGTCGGCCGACTCCGGGCCTGCGTGCGCTCGACCCAACCCTCCACGGTTTGCTGCGGCGCCGAGTTGCGCGACATCGCGCCCGGCGGAACGTCCTTGCGGATGATGGCGCCGGCCCCCGTGTACGCGCCGTCGCCGATCGTGACGGGCGCGATCAGCGTGTTGTCCGACCCGATGCGCACGTGGCTCGCCCACCTCGGTGCGAGCCTTGCCCACGCCGTCGTAGTTCACGAAGATCGTCGCGGCGCCAATGTTGGAGTACTCGCCGATCGTCGCGTCGCCCACGTAGCTCAGGTGCGGCACCTTCGAGTGCTCGCCGATGATCGCGTTCTTGGTCTCCACGAACGCGCCGATCTTGCCGTCCGCGCCCAACACGGTGCCGGGCCGCAGGTACGAGAACGGGCCAACGGTCGCGCCCGCGTGGATCACGGCGAGTTCGCCGTGGGTGCGGACCACCGTGGCGTTCTCGCCCACTTCGACGTCCTTGAGCGTGCGTGTCCGGCCCGACGCTCGCGCCAGTGGCGACGGTCGTGGCACCTAGAAGTTGGGTCCCGGGAAGGATGGTGCAGTCAGGCGCGAGCGTCACGTCGGCGTCGATCCACGTGGTGCTGGGGTCAACGATCGTCACGCCCGCGCGCATCCACTTCTCGAGGATGTACGCGGTTGAGCGTTGCGCCCTGCCGCCGCGAGCTGGACCCGATCGTTGACGCCTTCCGTGGCCACGGCGTCGGGCGCTACGAAGGCGCCAACGCGGCCACCGGACTCGCGCACAATCTCGACCACGTCGGTGAGGTACATCTCGCGCTGCGCGTTGTCGCGGCCGACGCTCGCGAGCGCCGTGCGCAGGGCGTCTGCGTCGAAGACGTAGATGCCCGCGTTGATCTCGTCGATCGCGAGCTCGGCGTCGGAGGCGTCCTTGGCCTCGACGATGCGCAGCACCTCGCCGTCGCGTTCCGCGGATGATGCGGCCGTACGAGCCGGGTCGCGGCACGCGTGCGGTCAGCATGGTGACGGCATTGGCCGCCGGCCGCGTGATCGTCGGTGAGCGACGCGAGCAACTCGCCGGTCGACGAGCGGAACGTCGGCGGAGGTGACGAGCACGACGCCGTCGGTCATACGTAGCGCCGGCCTCGGCGCCTGCGCCGCCGCTCGCGACAGCGGCCGCGACGGCCGCAGCGTCGAGAACGGTGAGCCCGCAATAGACGGCGCGGCCCGTGCCAGGAATCTCGTCTTGATCGGCAACGAGTGCGTGCGGTGCGGCCGCAACCGCCTCAGCGGCCACGGCGTCGCGCTCGTGGCGCACCACGACGACGAGGCGCGCAGGCTCGAGTTCCGAGGCGGCGGCAATCGCGTGGTGGAGCAGGGAACGGCCCGCCGATCGAGTGCAGCACCTTGGGTGTGGCGGACTTCATCCGGGTGCCCGCGCCTGCCGCGAGAATGATCACGGCTGCGGTCGTGCTGACGGCTCACGTGCCTCCCTAGCCTCGCGCTGTCGTGCGCCATGGGTCTAGCTGGCGCGCTGACCGGCCTCGCCGCGCTCCGCCCACAGGATTCGAACCTGTACCGCAAGGCTCCAAAGGCCTGCATGCTGCCATTACACCAGGGCGGAAGGTGGTTGGTACCTGCGCGCAATTCTGCCAGGATTCACGGCACACTAGGACCGTGACCGACCGAACCGCGCCGCGTCCCGCGCTCCCGCATGACTGCGCGCGAGCGCCGCGAGCAGCTTCTCGTACGTTGCGCGCTCCCTCTTTGCGGAGAAGGGATTCGAGTCGGTATTCGGTCGAGGAGATCGCCGCGCGGGCCGACGTTTCCAAGCCCGTTGTCTACGAGCACTTTGGCGGCAAGGAGGGCATCTACGCGGTGATCGTCGACCGCGAGGTGCAGCGCGCTGCTCGGCGCACTGACCGATGCACTCTCCGCTGTTGGGCACCCGCGGCAACTCGTGGAGAAGGCGGCGCTCGCAGCTGCTTGACTACATCGAGGCCTCGCCCGACGGCTTCCGCATCTTGGTGCGCGACTCGCCGGTGGCGCAGGCTGGCGGGACGTTCTCCTCGCTCATCGGGGACGTGGCGACCCAGGTGGAAGGGCCTGCTCGCGAACCAGTTCCGGCAGCGCGGGCTTGACCCCTCCGTGGCGCCGATCTACTCGCGGATGCTCGTTGGCATGGTCGCGCTCACCGGTCAGCACTGGGCGGAGGTGCGCGAGCCTCCCAAGGAGGTTGTCGCCGCGCACCTCGTGAACTTGGCGTGGAACGGGCTGTCGACGCTCGAGAAGAGCCCTGTCATGCCAGACCTGGACGAGTCCGTATAGCCTGCTCTCTAGGGCGCCCAACCAACGCCGAACAGGAGACACATGATCAAGGGATTCAAGGAATTCGTCACGCGCGGCAACGCTATCGACCTCGCCGTCGGCTCGTCATCGGTCGTCGCGTTCGGCGCGGTCATCACGTCGATCGTCGATGGCTTCATCAACCCGCTCATCGCGCTGATCTTTGGCCAGCCGGATCTCATCGAGCGTCTGGCACTTCACGATCAACGACGCACAGTTCTCGTTCGGCCTCGATCCTCGACGCGCTATTCACCTTCGTCGCCGATCGCGGCCGCGATCTACTTCGTCGTCGTCGTGCCGCTCAACGCGCTCGCCGCGCGCCGCGCCAAGGACGAGCCCGCGCTCGACGAGGCCGCTGAGCCCCACCGAGATCGAGCTCCTCACCGAGATCCGCGACTCCCTGCAGTCGCAGAGCAAGTAAGCGCGCGCAGCCGCGCGCTCGGCGACGGCGCCCGTCAAGCGAGCAGGGTCGCGCCCTGCGCGGGGCCTGCGCCGTCATTACCTGATCCGCTAGCCCAGTTGAGCGGAGGTGCGCCGCGATCGCCAAGCGCGTGCTGCGCGATTGCGCGCGAGCGCGGCGACAGTGGGCCCGGACCCGGAGACGATCGCGCCGCACGCGTCCACCTCTAGCGCCGCGTCCATGATGTCGCGCAGGCGCGGCGCTAAGTGCAGCGCGGCGTCCTGCAGGTCGTTGACGAGCGCCGCGCCGAGCGCGCCCGGGTCGCCCGCGATGAGCGCGGCCATGACGTCGTCGGCGATGCGCGGCTCGCTCGGCGTGATGAGGCCGTCTGCGACCCACGCGTCGAATTCCTCGTAGACGAGCTTGGTGCTGAGCCCCTCGGCCTGCGTGGCGAAGACCCAGTGGAACGTGCCGTGCGTCATCGCGGGAGACAGCCGATCTCCGCGCCCCAGCCCCACGGCGGTGTGGCCGTGCAGCGCGAACGGCACGTCGGAGCCCAGCGAGGCGGCAAGCTCGGGCAGCTCTTGCCGCGTGGCGCCCGTGTCCCACGCCTCCGCGCACGCGACGAGCGCCGCGGCGGCGTCGGCGCTGCCGCCCGCCATGCCGCCAGCCACGGGGATCCCTTTGACGATCATCAGGTCGATGCCGTCCGTGATCCCGTAGGCCGACGCTACGGCCCGGGCCGCGCGCACCGCGAGGTTGGTGTCGTCGAGAGGCACGCCGCCGACGTCGTTCAGGCGCCCGTCGATGCTGCGGTCGGGCGCTGGCACAACGGCAACGGTGAGTCGCCATCGGCTCGCGGCCTCGCCGTGACGTATTCGAAGACGTCAACCGCCTGGAACACGGTCGCGAGCGGGTGATAGCCGATCGGGCTGGACCGCGCCGACGCTAGTTGCAGGTTGACCTTGCCGGGCGCGCGCACCGTGACTTCACGCGCGTGGGTCGCTGGGGGTGCGGCGCGCCGTCATGGCCTCAGCGTGGCAGAAGTTGCTCCGTGGCAAGATGCGTCGGCGATCGCGGCAAAGTCCTCGATGCCGCAGCTGCTCGCCGCGCGTGAGCGGATCGATCCCGGCCGCGCGCAGCGCGGCCTCGGCCGCCGCGGCGAGACCCGGCGTAGCCGGCGAGCGCCCCGCGCAAGCGCCTTGCGCCGCTGGGCGAACGCCGCGTCCATCACCGCGAACACCTGCTCGCGCGGGCACGTCGGTGACGGGCGGCTCCCTGCGCTCCATGAGCACAAGCGAGCTGTCGACGCGCGGCACGGGCCAGAACACCGCGCGGCCCACATTGCCCGCGAGCCGCACGTCGCAATACCACGCGGCCTTCGCCGAGGGGATGCCATACGTGCGCGAACCCGGTGGCGCGGCAAGCCGATCCGCGACCTCCTTCTGCACCATGACGAGCACGCGCTCGAGCGACGGGAAGGTCTCGAGGAAGTGCAGGATCACGGGCACCGACACGTTGTACGGAAGGTTCGCCACGAGCAGCGTTGGCGGCGGGTCAAGCGACGTCACGCTTGAGCGCGTCGGCGGCAACGACCGTGAGTCGAGAGGCGTCGTCCGGCGCGCGCGCGGCAACCGTCTCTGGAAGCGCCGCAGCCAGCACGGATCGATCTCCACCGCGGTGACCTGCGCGCCTGCCTCGAGCAACGCGAGCGTCAGGGAGCCGAGCCCGGGGCCAACCTCAACCACGGCGTCGTCCGGCTGCACCTTCGCGATCCTCACGATGCGCCGCACCGTGCCCGCGTCGACCACAAAGTTCTGTCCCCAGCGTTTGGTGGGTGAGGTGCCGAGCGACTCGGCGAGGGTACGAATATCGGTGGGACCGAGACAGGTCAACCACGCGGCGGTACCAACGCGATCAGTACCAATGCGATCGGTACGAGAGGAAGTGGCTCCACGCGCCGCACGGCGTGTTGTAGCGGCCCTCGATGTACGCGAGGCCCCACTTGATCTGCGTGGCGGGGTTGGTCCGCCAGTCGTCGCCGTACTTCGCCATCTTGGAGCCGGGCAGTGCCTGCGGGATGCCGTACGCGCCGGACGACTTGTTGCCTGCCGTGGTGCGCCAACCGGACTCGTGCGCCCACAGGGTGTCGAGGCACGCCCACTGGTCGCCCGTCCAGCCGTACATGTCCGCGGCCATCTGCTGGCCGAGCGCCCTGTTGGTGCCTTGCTGCGCCTTCGTGGTCTTGGGCACCACTAGCGTGCCAACGGAGACGACCTTGTCGGTAGCTGGCTGCACCACGACCGACAGCGACTGCTCGCGCGAGATCTCTTTGCCGTCTTCGTACGTGACGTTGTACGTGACGAGTTGGCTGCCAGCCGCGCCCTTGGTGATGACCTTGGTTTCGCCCTTGAACGCGGTGGGATCCTTCTTGACTACCTCGCCAGGGGCGATGGCCTGCTCCTCGGTCACGGTAGTGACCGTGACATCCGTATCTGCAGCTGCAACCTTGGTTACGAGTTCGTCCGTGCTTGCCTGCGCAACCTTGGCGGTGCCGGTGATCGTGTCCGCTGCGGCCGACGCGAAAGAGCCTGCGGCGAACGCGACAACAGCCAGCGTCACGCCGAGTTGGCGCGTGAGCCGGTTGCGCGCAGCAAAGCGGGCGCGCCTGTCACGGCGACCGCCAGGCATTGGCGCAGTGCGTCGATAGCTCACTCATTACCTCACGTCAGCGTGCGACCCAGCCAGTCGTCACGCGCGGATTTCTACGTTCTTTATCTCACAAAGGTGGGGTGTGGCGCCAACCGAAGGGAAGCACCGTGTGGCAATTCCCACACTTCCTCAAGGTTTTACCAGGGACCATACAAAGAGTTGGACGTTGCCCAGATATCAACGCACAAGGCCTCAAGATCGTCCCCACGCGCGTCAGCGAGCGCGCGCACGGTCAGCGCTGCTTGGGCCGGCGAGTTGGGCCGGCCGCGATGCGGAACGGGGGTCAGGTACGGCGCGTCGGTCTCGACGAGCAGCCGTCTCAGCGGCGTGATCGCAGCGGCCTCGCGCAGTGCTGGCGCGTTAGCGAACGTCACGGTTCCGGCGAAGCTCAGGTAGAAGCCGCGGTCAAGGCACTCGCGCGCGAAGTCCGCGTCGCCAGAGAAGCAGTGCATCACTACCGCTGGCGGCGCGCCGTCCGCGTCAAGGACCTCGAGGACCTCCGCGTGCGCGTCACGATCGTGAATCTGCAGCGGCAGGTTCAGCTCCTTTGCGAGCGCGATGTGATCCCGGAACGCGCGCACCTGGGCGGCCACGCCGTCGGGCCCCGTGCGGTAGAAATCGAGCCCGGTCTCGCCAACCACCCTGATGCGCGGCCCGCGCGCCAGCTCGGCGATCTGCGAGAACGCATCCTCATACAAGACGCCAGACGCGTGGGTTCCGTTCGCGTGCAGCGGCGCCTCGTTGGGGTGGAGAGCAACGCCGCCAACCATGGCGGGGTACTGCTGCACCGCCGCGGCCGTCCAGTGCGCGGTCTCCAGTTCGCAACCGATCTGGACTACGTGCGTAACACCGGCGGCCGACGCTGCGGCAAGTTTGTCCGCGACGCTTGGGTCGCCAACTTCCCCAAGCCAATCGAGGTGGGTGTGGTTGTCAACGACCGGGGCCGGCAGCGGCTCCGGCGCCGGTGGCCAAGGCCCCGATGGCAAGGCTCTACTCAGCAGCCATGCGCTCGAGCTCGGCGTCGACGATCTCGTCGTCAAGCTTGGTGAACACCGGGTACGGGGTGGGGATCGCCACGCCTACCGAGAGAGGGCGTCGGCCCCACGTGCCGTGCTGAGCGCAGTAGTCGCCCTCGATGATGGGGTAGGTGCGGCCCGCGATGTCGAGGTCGTCGACCTCGCTGATGTGCGGCATGGGGGCGAACTCGCCCGTGCCGCCAAGCGCCTCGTGGACCTTCTGCGCGCTGTGCGGGAGGAACGGCGCGAGCATGGTGTTGGCGTCGCTCACCAGTTGCGCTGCAACGGCGAGCACCGTCTTCATGCGCTCCGGGTCCTCGGTCTTGAGCTTCCACGGCGCGGTGTCCGCGAGGTACTTGTTCGCGTCGCCGACCACGCGCATGGCCTCGCAGATCGCCTGCGCGCTGCCGCTGGGCGCCGATGAGCTCGCCCACGGTGTCGAATCCCGCCTCCGACGCTGCGAGCGCCGCGCGGTCAATGTCCGTCAGGTTGTCGAGCGCGGGCATGGAGCCGACGTTCTTGTTGCAGCAGCGACGCCGTGCGGTTGACGAGGTTGCCCCACCCGGCCACGAGCTCGTCGTTGGTGCGGCGCTTGAACTCCGCCCACGTGAAGTCGGCGTCCGAGGTCTCGGGGCCGGCCACCGCGATGAAGTACCGCAAGCGCGTCTGGCTGGTAGCGGGACAGCATGTCGCGCACGTAGATGACGTGGCCGCGGCTCGAGGAGAACTTGTCGGACTCCATGGTGAGGAACTCGCTCGAGACCACCTCGGTGGGCAGGTTGAGATCGCTCGAACTCGCTCAAGCGACCCGCCGCGCGAACCGCCGCCGTTGGCCGCGAGCAGCTCCGCGGGCCAAATCTGCGAGTGGAACGTGATGTTGTCCTTGCCCATGAAGTAGTACGAGCGCGCCTCCGGGTCGTTCCACCACGCGCGCCACGCGTCGGGGTCGCCCGTGCGGCGCGCCCACTCGATGGACGCGCTCAGGTAGCCGATCACCGCGTCGAACCACACGTAGAGGCGCTTGTTGGGGTTGTCTTCCCAGCCCGGCAGCGGCACCGGGATGCCCCAGTCGATGTCGCGCGTCATGGCGCGCGGGCGCACGTCGGCGAGCAGGTTGCGCGAGAAGTTGAGCACGTTGGGGCGCCAGCCCTCGCGGGCGCCAAGCCACTCGCCGATCGCGGGCGCGAGCGCGGGAAGGTCGAGGAAGAAGTGCTCGGTCTCGACGAACTGGGGCGTCTCGCCGTTGATGCGGCTCACGGGGTTCTTGAGGTCGATCGGGTCGAGCTGGTTGCCGCAGTTGTCGCACTGGTCGCCGCGCGCGCCGTCGTAGCCGCAGATGGGGCACGTGCCCTCGATGTAGCGGTCGGGAAGGGTGCGGCCCGTGGAGGGCGAGATCGCGCCGCGCGTGGTCTGCTCGATCATGTAGCCGTTCGCGTGCACTGCCTTGAACAGCTCCTGCGCCACCGCGTAGTGGTTGCCCGTCGTGGTGCGCGTGAAGAGGTCGTAGCTGAGCCCCAAGCGCTGTGAGGTCCTCGACGATCACGCGGTTGTAGCGGTCCGCGAGCTCTTGCGGGGTGACGCCCTCAGCGTCGGCCTGCACCAGGATGGGCGTGCCGTGCTCGTCCGTCCCCGAGACCATCAGCACGTCGTTGCCCGCCATCCGCATGTAGCGGCTGAACACGTCGGAGGGAACGCCAAAACCGGCGACGTGGCCGATGTGCCGGGGGCCGTTTGCATACGGCCAGGCGACCGCGGAGAGGATGTGGGACATGTGCCCAATCCTATTGGGCGGCACTTGCCCGCCCGACGCTATGAATAGTCGGGCGCCGCAGGCAGGCCAAGAGCCTGCTCAAGCGTCACTATCCCCTGGCCTCGCATGTACTGGGCGAGCTCCACGCCAACGTAGCGCCAGTGCCACGGCTCCCAGATGTAGCCGGTTGTCGCCGTCTCGCCGTCCGGATAGCGCTCGATGAACCCGTACTCCACCGCATGCGCCGCAATCCATTTGCCGGACTCTGTCTTGGCGAAGCACGCGTTGTCCTTGCACCCGGTGTGGTCGTACACGTCGACCGCGAGGCCCGTTTGATGTTCCGAGAAGCCTGGGCGAGCTGAGAACGTCTCTGCGGCCTTGCGCCCGCTCGCCGCCATGTACTCCGCGAACACGTCCTTTTGTAGACCATATGAGCGGTAACCGGAGGACACGAGAAACGGCGCTCCGTCGGCCTTGGCGGCCTTGTACATCGCGTTCAGCGCGTCCGCTGCCTCGCGCGTGAGCTGCGCGCCGCCGTCGCCAGGGACCACGAGGTCGGTGAGGTCGGCGCGGTTCGTAGTCGACTGGATTGATGGGTCGTTGCTTGTTGACGACGACCCAAATTGACCCGGGGTCGTCGGTGGAGAACTGGGCGAGGTTGATGCCAGGAGACGTGACGGGCGCTGGTGCCGCCACCGGATTCGCTGTCGATGTCGTGGTCACAGTGACGACTACCGGGGTGACCGTCACGTGCGGAGCTACACGTGGCTGCAGCACGGAGGCAACCACCACTCCAGCCACGGAGCATGCGACCGCGAGCACCCCCGCTACCAACCAACGAGAGCTATCTCTCAATTGGCCGCCTCCGCTTTGGCGGCGACCAGCGCCGCGTACATCTCGCGAGCGGGAACGCCAGCGAGTGGGGCAAGGTCGGCAGCGACCTCTTTGGCTCGCTCGCCAAGGCGCACTCGCCCGACGCCCTCGGCAACGGCGTCCGCAAGGCTCAGTGCGGCGGGAGGAGCGCCTGCCACACACACCACGATCTCGCCGCGCACCCCAGGCGCTGCCCACGCGGCGAGCTCGGCAAGCGTCCCGCGGCGCGTCTCCTCGAATGTCTTGGTGAGCTCGCGGCTCACCGAGGCCTCGCGCCCGTCCCCAAACGCGCGCGCCATCGCCGCAAGGGACTCCGCGAGACGATGTGGCGCCTCGAAGAAGACGAGCGTGCGCGGCTCGGTCGCGAGTGCAGCGAGCGCACGATCGCGCTCTCCCCCCTTGCGCGGCAAGAAGCCCTCAAAGACGAAGCGATCCGTCGCGAGCGCGCTCACCGCGAGCGCGGCGAGCACGGCGGAGGGTCCCGGCAGCACGGTCACGGGAACGCCAGCGGTGGCTGCCGCCTGAACCACGCGAAAACCGGGGTCGGACACCGTAGGCATGCCAGCGTCGGACACGAGCAAGACCACCGCACCCCCCGCCGCATCGGCAACGAGGCCCGAGGCCCGCTCGCGCTCGTTATGGTCATGCAGCGCCACGAGGCGACCCGAGATCGTGACGCCGAGCCCGCGCGCGAGGTCGAGCGCGCGCCGCGTGTCTTCCGCCGCCACGACGTCCGCGGTGGCGAGCGCCTCCACGAGCCGGGGCGAGGCGTCGGCCAGGTTGCCGATGGGCGTCGCCGCCAGCACGATGCGTCCACTCATGTGGCAAGCGTGACATACGGCGGGCGCCAGTTAGGATTCCTCTGTGCTGAACACCGTGAACGCCCGCTGGGAGTGGGTGTGGCGTTGGCGCGTTGGCCTCATGGTCTCGCTTGTTGGCGTGGTCGCGGCTGTACTGCGATTCGTGGGACTTGCCTTCCCCAACAAGCTCGTCTTTGACGAGGTCTTCTACGTGCGCGGCGCCTTCTCGATCCTCAAGTACGGCTACGAGGGCGACTGGTCCGGCGACAACGAGTGGTACGCGGAGGGCAACACCTCCGGGCTGTCGACTGAGGGCGACTTCGTGGTGCACCCCATGGTGGGGAAACTGCTGATCGCGCTCGGCATGAAGATGTTTGGCAACAACCCGTTCGGCTGGCGCTTCACCACCGCGCTGCTCGGTACGGCAACGTGCATCATCGTGGCGCTCATTGCCCGCCACCTGTTGCGCTCAACGCTCTTTGGCGGCATCGCGGGACTACTTATCGCAATCGACGGGATGTCGATCGTGATGTCTCGCACCGCCCTGCTCGACAACTACCTCGCCTTCTTCGTGACGGCGGGCTTTGGGCTGATCCTCGCGGACAGGGTGCGCATGAAGCCGCGCGTCTTCGCGACCGCCGCGCGCGAGCGAGAACGGCTGGGCCTCTCGCCCTACGACCGGATTCCCGGCTGGGGACCGCGCACAGGCATCCACTGGTGGCGCTGGGCCGCGGTAGTGACGTTTGGCCTTGGGATCAGCACCAAGTGGTCTGGGATGTACTTTGCCGTGGCGTTTTTGGCGCTCTCTGTGCTCTTCGACATCGTCGATCGCCGCCGCGCAGGATTCCAGCGTTGGTTCCTAAGCGCCTCGCTGCGCGCCGTGCCCACCGCGATCGGCTCGATCGTGCTGCTCATCGCCGTGTACATCACAACGTGGTGGAACTGGCTCGTCACCACCGGCTCTTACGATCGCCAGTGGGCAGAAAACCACCCCGGCGAAGGCGTCACGTGGCTGCCGGACTCGCTGCGATCGCTCTGGTATTACCACCAGCAAATGTGGCATTTCCACACCACGCTGACGTCGCCGCACAACTACCAGTCGAGCCCGTTCGGGTGGATGCTGCAACTGCGGCCAACCGCGTTCTTCTTCCGTGACATCGACGACGTTGACTGCGGGGCGTCGCGCTGCGTGAGCGCCATCACTGCGCTGGGGCACCCGTTCATCTGGTGGGCCGCGTCCGCCGCCCTCGTCTACGCGCTCTGGCGCGTGATCCGCCACCTAGACCTCATGGCGCTCACCGTGTCGCTCGGCATCCTCGCGGGCTGGGTGGTGTGGTTCCCGTACGCGTACCGCACCATCTTCACGTTCTACTCGGTGGCGTTCGCGCCCTTCGTCATCCTGACGCTCACCTGGGCGCTCAAACGCATCGCTTTGCCCGACGCCCTGGCTGGGTATACCGGTATCGACAAGTATTCGCGTGGGGGGACGCTGGCCGTTGCCGCCTTTGTTGCGGTGTGCCTCATTTTCGCCGGCTTCTTCTTGCCCATCTGGACGGGAATGCCTATCCCGTATGAGTACTGGCAGATGCACATGTGGATCCCCCGCACCCTCCTGTTTGGCAAAGGCTGGATCTAGCCTGCCGCGGGTCTAGCCGTCGCGCCGCTCCATGAGGCGCGAGAGCACGATCGCCGATCGCGTCGAGTCCACTTGCGGGGCTAGACGCACGCGTTCGAGCGCCACCTCAAGGCTCAAGATGTCACGCGAGCGAATGCGGACCACTGCGTCGGCGGTGCCGGTCACGGTCCACGCTTCAACGACGTCTGGAATGTCGATAAGGATGCGCGTGAGTTCTGCGGGGGCAACGGTGCCGCGGCAAAAGAGTTCCACGTACGCCTCCGTGTCGCGGCCGTCCACTTGCGGGTCGATCACCACGCCAAAGCCGCGAATGGTGCGGTTGGCGACGAGGCGGTCTACTCTGCGCTTGACGGCCGAGGCGGAGAGGCCAACCCTCAGCCCCATGTCCGCGAAAGTGGCGCGGCCGTCTCGACGGAGTAGGTCGATGAGCCTCCGGTCGAGTTCGTCAACGGACATGATGGCCTCCGGGGTTGGCGTGACACATTGCTGAGGAATATTGCGTCATGCTAGCAAATTTCGCACGATTCGACAACATCTCATCAACACCTTGCACGGATTCACTGTCATGCTTGGCACATGTCCCCAGCCTTCGATTCGCAGCCCGCCGCCACCGCCGAGCGCACCGCCTACGCCACATCCGTATTGATGTGTGAGCCTTCCTACTTTGACGTGCTCTACGAGATCAATCCGTGGATGGATGCGTCCGTGCCTACCGACACCGCATTAGCCGTTGCCCAGTGGCGCGAACTGCGCGACACCTACATGCGGCTCGGCATCGACGTGCACGAGATCGAGGCCGTTGAGGGCCTTCCCGATATGGTCTACGCGGCCAACGGCGCCACCGTGATCGATGACACCGCCTACACCGCATCCTTTCTGTTCCCCGAGCGCCAGCCAGAGGCCGAGGCCTACGCAGCCTGGCTCGCGAAGGCGGGTTACACCGTTGTTGAGGCGACGCACGTCAACGAGGGCGAGGGTGACTTCTTGCTCGTCGGCGACGTTGTGCTGGCGGGAACTGGCTTCCGGTCCACCCTCGCAAGTCACGACGAGCTGCGCGCAACCTTCGGCCGCGAAGTGGTGACCCTGCAATTGACGCGCCCTGAGTATTACCACCTCGACACCGCGCTCGCGGTGCTGGATTCACGCCCGGGCTCGGAGCAGATCGCGTACTTGCCAAGCGCATTCGACGCAGCTGCGCTTGCCGAACTTGAGCGCCGCTACCCCGACGCGATCATCGTCGACGAGGAAGAGGCGGCGATGCTTGCTCTCAACATCGTCTCCAATGGCCGCGACGTTGTGCTGCCCGCGCGCGCCACGCGATTCGCTCAGACACTGCGCGACCGTGGCTTCCAACCCGTTGGCGTCGACCTCTCCGAACTCCTTAAGGGCGGCGGCGGCGTGAAGTGCTGCACCCTCGAACTTCGCGGCGTAGGCACAGCCAAGGCGCAGGCGAACTGACATGGTGCAGGTTGTCGACGTAACTCGCATGACGCAGTGGATCGCTGCGGCGGGGGTCGAGGCACGCATCGCAGGCATCGCCGCCGCGATCGAGGCCGACTTTGCGAACTGGCAGCACTTTGACAAGGCGCCGCGGCTCGCCGCGCACTCGCCCCAAGGCGTCATCGAACTCATGCCCACCTCGAATGGCGAGCTCTACGGCGTCAAGTACGTCAATGGCCACCCGATCAACCCAAGTCGCGGCCTCCAAACCGTTGTCGGCATTGGCATCCTCTCCGACGTCGACACCGGCTACCCGCTCATGATCTGCGAGATGACGATGCTCACCGCTCTGCGCACGGCCGCGACGTCCGCGGTGGCGGCCAAGCTGCTTGCGCGGCGCGATTCAACGCGCCTTGCCCTCATCGGCACCGGCAGTCAATCGGAGTTCCAGGCGCTCGGCTTCCGCGCATTGCTTGGCATCAACAACCTCACGCTGTGGGACACCGACCCCGACGCGATGGTCAAGGCCGCCGACAACCTCACGAGCCTCGGGTTCGAGGTCCGCGTCGCGAGCAGCGCCGCCGACGCTACCTCCCACGTCGACATCATCACCACGTGCACGGCGGACAAGACGCTAGCGACGGTGCTCAGCGACGCGATGGTCAACCCCGGCGTTCACGTGAACGCCATCGGCGGCGACTGCCCGGGCAAGACGGAGCTTGACCCAAACATCCTGCGCCGCGCGCGCATCGTCGTCGAGTTCGAGCCCCAGACGCGCATCGAAGGCGAGATCCAACACTTCCCGAGGGCCACGCCGTCACCGAACTGTGGCGAATCATTCGCGGCGAGGCACAGGGCAGGGTGTCCGACGAAGAGGTGACGGTATTCGACTCCGTCGGCTTCGCCGTCGAAGACTTCTCCGCTCTCCGCTACGTGCACGCGACGATCGGTGCGGATGTCGCGGAACTGGACCTCTTGGCCGCGCCAGCGGATCCCAAGAACCTGTTCTCGCTCGTGCGGCAGGCTGTCCCCGCCACCGTTTGACGCGCGATAGCGCGGCGAGGCACCCAAACGCGCTAGCGTTGGCGCTGATGACCCGCGCACAGGCGCGCGGGCGCGAGCAGGAGGCACACCGATGTCCAGGAATGACACCGTCACAGCAGTAAGCGTCGACGTCTTTGAACTCGACCCCGATTCCCTGGGCAAGAACGGCATCAACGCCGTCCGTGCAGCCTTTGGACTGGTCGGCATCCTCTCCGTTGCGCTTGGGATCACGCTGCTCGTGTGGCCAGGCAAGACCATCGCAGTCGTCGCGGGCATCGCCGGCATCTACTTCATCTTCGCTGGTATCGCACGCCTCGCGCTGTCGATCTTCAGCAGCGGCCTGAGCGCGGGCCACCGCATCCTCGGCATCGTGCTGGGCCTCGTCGTGCTGCTTGCGGGCATCATCATGCTTCGCAACATCCACACCGCGGCAGCTACTTTGGTGCTCATCGCGGTCATCGCACTTGGCTTCGCGTGGATCGTGGACGGCATCATGGCGATCGTCGAGTCTGGAAAGTCTCGCAGCCGCGGCCTTGGCATCACGTTCGGCATCTTCTCGATCCTCGCCGGTATCGCTGTGCTCGTGTGGCCGGGCTTCGTGGCGCTGTCCTTTGCGATCCTGGTTGGCATCACGCTGACGATCCTCGGCGTCGTTGGCATCGTCAGGGCGTTCACGTTCGGCAAGGACGCCAAGGTTGCCGCCTAGCCGGCGCCCCACGGCGGCGAACGTGGCAGAACGAATCCCCGGCGCCAGGCGCCGACGCTGAGGCAGACGCCGACGCTGTTCCCACCGACGTGGCCAAGGCGGCTCGGCTGTGGGTAGGCGATCGCAAATACGCGGAGCCAGAGACGGCGCAGTGGCTCAGACCACTTCGTGTGGACATCGCTACGCAAGGTCGTCGTCGTCGGCGTGCTGACCACGGCCGGCATCCTGATGGCGATCCAGGCGCGTGGACTCCTCAGCCTGCTCGTCATCTCGACGTTCTTCGCTCTCGCGATCATTCCCGGGGTGAACTCGTTGCAGCGGCGCTATGGCATGCGACGGGGCGCGGCCGTCGGCATCGTGTACCTCATCGCTGCGCTCACGGTCACGTTGCTCGTGGCTCGTGCTGATTCCCGCGGTCGTAACTTTTGCGGAGTCCGTTCAGGACAACTTCGCCGGCTGGCTCGACGACCTGAATATCGTGGGCGCAGGACACGCTTGGCGACGGGTCACCTCGACACTCCACTGCTACGGCGGGCATGGACGAGTTCATGGCGCGCGTCGCAGCATGGGGAAGTTCGGTCCTCGGTTTGGTCACGAGCGGCATCGGCTTCATCTTCGACGTCGCGACCATCGCGTGCTTCACGTTCTACATCGCGGCCGACTTCCCCAAGATCCGCCGCGCGTTCATGACGCGCATGCCGCCGGAGCGCCAGCGCGTCTTCGCGTGGATCACCGATCAGTCGATCGAGCAGACGGGCGGCTATTTCTACTCCCGGCTGCTGCTCATGGTGGTCAACGGCAGCCTCGGCTTCGTCGTCATGATGCTGATCGGCCTGCCGGTCGTGTACGCGCTGCCGATGGCGCTCTTCATGGGTTTCGTGAGCGAATTCATCCCGATGATCGGCACGTACATCGGCGCGATCATTCCCGTGATGCTGATTCTCGCCGTCCTTGGACCCGTTCAGGCGATCATCTTTATCGTGTGGGTCATCATCTACCAGCAGCTGGAGAACTACTGGCTCAGCCCACGGTTCTCCTCGAAGACGATGGAACTCAACGGTGCCGTCGCATTCGGGTCAGCGATCTTCGGAGGCGCAGTCGCCGGCCCCATGGGCGCGTTCATGGCGCTTCCCGTCGCCGCGCTCATCACCGCCATCGCCAAGAACGCGGGCGCACCTACGCGGTCGTCGTCGAGGAGATGGCGCTCGAGAAGGCCGCGGAGGCTGACGGAGGAGGCCGAGGACGACGACCACCCGGGTTGGCAGTTCTGGCGCAAGTAGCGTCGGGCACGCACATACGACTCCGCACACGCAAACGGCGCCGGCTCCCTCAGCGGGAACCGGCGCCGTTGTTGCTTGTGCGGTATCTGCTAGCTCGCGGCCAGGATGTCCACAACGAACACGAGGGTCGAACCTCCGGGGATGCTGCCGTCCTGCGAGTCCTCGTCGCCGTAGCCGAGCGACGGCGGGATGACCAGCAACACCTGGCTGCCAACCGTCTGGCCCGCGAGGCCCTTGATCCAGCCATCGATCAACTTGCCCGTCGACGAACTGGAAGGTCGCAGGCGCGCCCTTGTCCCATGAGGAATCGAACGTGGTGCCGTCCCACAGCCAACCGGTGTAGTGAACCGTCAGCGTGTCGCCTTCCTTGACCGCCGCGCCGTCGCCCTTGATGAGCGTCTGCGAAACGAGGTCCGCCGGGGGGTCAGTCTTGGGGATCTCCACGGACGGCGCGCCCGTGGTGGCGTCAAGCGTGACCACGGGAAGGCCGTCGACTGGTGCGACGGCGGTGCCGGTTGCCCGGTCAAGCGGCGTCACGGCGGACGCAACGGTCACTGCCATGATCACCGAGCTGGGCGTTGCCGGCCGAGCTGTCGACCGCCGCGTAGAGGAAGTCGGCGCCAACGTGCGCCCCCACAAGGAGGTCGAGCAGCACGGGGTCAACCTGACCGTCGGTGAGGACACCGACTCCGGGACGCCACCCTCGGTGTACGTCGAGTAGGCGACCGTGCCGTCGGACCCATTGGTAATCGTGTAGTTGAGGCTGACGACCTGGCCGTCTCGATCTCCGCGCCGTCACCGTCGTTGATCATGCGCGCGCGGTGACGCCAACATTGAAAGGCTGGTCAAAGGTCAGGGTGGGGACGCCCTTGTCGTCCTCTTCCCACTTCACCTTTGCGAGCAGGGCATCCGCCTCCGCCTGCTGTGCGGCCGTGGCGGCGTCGGTGGACGTGGTGGGCGAGGGCGAGGCGTCTGGGCTGGCGGACGAGCAGCCGGCGAGCACGAGCGCGGCCACGGCGGCGGCAGCAATGGACAGGGAAAGCTTGGTCTTCACGCGAAAATCTCCCGAGTAAGGATGTGTTGGCGGGCCCGACGGGCCACACGGGGCTAACCGACGGGAGGCCGGGAAGGTTCCCGCAACGACGCAATACTTACGGAATCGTGACCTTGTGTGCCGCGGACGCCTTGGTGGAGCTAAGGGGATTTGAACCCCTGACCTTCTCGATGCGAACGAGGCGCGCTACCAACTGCGCCATAGCCCCAAAGTGCCTAGACAGGTTATCACCACGGGCAGGTCACGACTAAACCGAGGCGGCCCCGCCCATGCTCGCGCGCACGAGCGCGGCCACCGTCGCGGGCGACATCCCGAGCTTCGCGGCGCGCACCCCAAGGTCAGCGATATCGCGCTGGAGTCGCGCCATGCCGTCGGCGGCCTCGGTGATCACAGCGCCGCGTCCACGCCGCAGGTCCACGAGGCCCTCATCGCGCAGGTCTTGGTACGCGTGCAGCACCGTGTGCACATTCACGCCAAGGCCCGACGCTAGGTCACGTGCCGGCGGCAGGCGGTCACCAGGGCGAGCGTCGCCCGTGACGATCTGCCGCCCGGACGGCAGCCGCTATCTGGGCGAAGATGGGCTCCGTCGGAAGAGGCGTCGATGGTGATGAGCATCGTCAGGCCCGTGCGCGCTCGGCAAGCGCCGTGAGCAACGCCGCGGCGGTCGCGGCGCCGTCCACCGTGACCACGAGCGCATGCCCTTCGATGCGCTCCACGCGGAGCGCCTCTCCGCTGCGCAGGATCACGCCCATGGCGCCCGGGACGCGGCGCCATCCCCAGCCACCGAACTGCCCCAGAGCTTCGACTGTGATCGGTGTTGCGGAAGCTACGTCTGCGAGCGCAATGTGGCTGCGCGGGAAGCCAGCGGGGCCGCGCACCTCAACGCCTGTTGAATCGACGCGAACGTCAGCTTCAAGCGTTGTGAGCGTGACGACGATGAGCAACGCGGCGAGTCCACACATGAGCCACATCGGCGCGTATTGGGCGGCGATCCAGAATGCGACCGCGCCTGCGGCGACGAGCACAATCGCGGCGATCATGGTGACGACAATGCCTCGCCCCGAACGTGCAACGCCTATCCAGACGGCACGCTCAGTGTCCGCTAGGTCGATGTGCTCTGCGGGAAGCTCGTTCACCGTTCCCCGCTGCTTAGGCTGCACAATCCAGCCTACGAATGCCGCCGCCAACCCAAACGCGAAACCAACGACTATCGCAGGGAGCACGCTCGGCGCGTCTTCCCAGGAGTCGAGCCCGCGCTGCATGCCCACGCTCCAGGTCATCGAGATGGCGGCAAAGGTGGCCATCCCAAGCGAGGTCGCGGCAAGGAACCGGAAAGACCAACCGCGCGCGCCGCGCCGCAACCGGGGAAGCCCAGCGAGCCACAGCATGCCCGCGAAGCCAAACCCCACCAACACGGTCAACAACGGGTAGACCCAGATGGGGCCAGAGCCATCTGGGCCCGAACCGACTCCAGTGCACCGCAATCGGGTTAGGGGTGTATTTCAAGAAGTTGAATTGCAGTGCGAGAGCCCCCAGCGTGAGCATCGCCGGCACCACTACCGCCACGTTGGCAAAGCGGCTGACAACCGGGTCCTTGACCTGGTCCACGACTACCTCCTAATTGTTCTAGAACAACTATAACATTGGTTCAGCCGTGGTGACGTGTCGTTCGGATGCCGCGATAGCGTCGGGCCTATGCCACGCACCCTGCAGCCCAGCCAACGCGCGCAACTGTTCACGATCGACGTCGAGACGGGCGTCAGCTCGCTTGTCGCCGAGTCGACCGACCTGCTCTTCGAAGCGCCAAACTGGACGCCGGACGGCAAGCACCTCATCGTCAATGGCGACGGGCGCCTGTTCCGGGTGTCGCTCCCGGGCGGCGAGTTCACCGAGATAGACCTTGGCGGGGTGACAGACCTCAACAACGACCACGTGCTCTCACCGGACGGCGCAACCGTGTTCGTCAGCAGCGACGACGGCCACCTCTACGCGATTCCGATCGAAGGCGGCACACCGCGCCGCGTATCGAACGACCGAGGCGCCAACTTCCGCTACTACTTGCACGGGATCAGCCCTGACGGCAAGCAGCTCGCGTACATCGGACTCGAGATCTTGCCCGGCGCTGTGCGCACCAACGTTTTCACGATCCCTGCAGCAGGCGGCGCGGACATGCAGCTCACGGAAGAGGACGCGCCCCACGACGGGAGCGAATTCTCGCCCGACGGCGAGTGGATCTACTTCAACTCGGAGCGCGGATCCTCGACGCCGGGCCACGCGCAACTGTTCCGCATGAGTCTTGACGGAGAGGACGTCACACAGCTCACGTTCGACGAACGCGTCAACTGGTTCCCTCACCTCTCGCCTTCAGGAGAACTGCTCGCGTACGTGAGCTACCCACCGGGCACGCTCGGCCACCCGGCGGACGTGGACGTGATCATCAGGTTGGCGGACGCCGACGGCGAGGGCGTCACAGACCTCGTGAGCCTGTTTGGCGGGCAGGGAACGCTCAACGTGAACTCGTGGGACCCTAGCGGCACGCGGCTCGCTTACGTCGCGTATCCGCTGACGTAGGGCCGAGGTCTAGGCGGTCGCGCGGCGGCGGCGAGCGAGGATCGCGTCGAGCTGGTCAGTTGCCTGATCCGTCTCTTCCACGATGTCCCGCGTTACCGCGGCAGGCGGCGCGTAACGGCGACACCGCGTACGACGGCGGCGCATACGAGGACCCGGCCAGGTCAGACGGCTCAAGCGGCCGCGCATACTGCGGGCGCACCGTGGGCTTGAGCGTGTACGACGGCGCTGGGAGTTCACGCGGGGACCAGTCGGCCTCGTCTTCCCACGCGGGGTGCACAGCTGGCGTCGCTGAGGTGACGGGCGCGGCCTCCACCGCGGGAAGCACGGGGCTGGGGATTGGCGCGGGGACCGCGAGCGGCGCGAGGTCCGCGGCGGTGACGACGCGGATCGCCTGCGTCTCAAGATCGGAGGGCTCTGCGTCGACGCCTTGCGCGCGCTCCGCGGTGACGCGGCGCAGCGCTTGCGTCGCGGTGGCGGCGGCCTCAACCTCACGCGCGACCAGGTGCAGGTGCGCGTCCGCTGCGCGTTGCGCAGAGGCGGCGCGCGCCCCAGCAACAAGAACGCCGCCAAAGGCCGCGATGAGCACTGCGGCAAGCACGGCAGGGAAGGCGGTGAACACGGCGAGCGCCCAACCGAGCACCGCGACAACGCCAGCGAAGGACGCAACGCGGGCACGGCGTCGGGCCGTGGCACGGCGTTCCGCAAGGATCACGGCGCGGTCGCCGCGCAACGCAATCGCCTCGCGCTGCGCGGAAACGGCTGCGCGGTCGAGCGGGCCCGCCGGTCGCGACATGCGCTGGTCGCCAAGCGCCACGATGTGGGCCCGCGCAGAGCCCGTGACCAGCAGGGGCACCTCGCCCGAGTCGGTAGACGGCCGGGCGGGAGCGCTTTGCACGCGTTGAGCAGTTGCCTTCACGACGCGCATCTGGGCGCTGTAGCGATCCTCGGTGCGCACCAACGCGTAGTCGGCCCGCTCCTTGATCCGCTGCGGGATGACGTAGGCGAGCACAAGTCCAAGTCCAACGATCGCGAGGAGTGCTGCAGGGGCCATGTGATGACCGTACGGGCGGTGCCGCCCTTCGCCGCGGATATTCGCGGCGTGTCAGTCAGCGGTGCGTGCAAAGATGCGGTGATCGCGCCAATCGCCGTCGATATAGAGGTACGAACGCCGCAAACCCTCCTCGCGAAAATCCAGTTTGTCGACGAGCGCAAGGCTCGCGACGTTCTCCGGACGCACCGCAATCTCGAGCCGGTGCAGACCGTGCGCAAAGCCGTAGTCGATGAGCAACCGCACGGCGCGCGTCGTGATGCCGCGGCGAGCGTGCGATTGCGCAATCCAGTAGCCGATGGACCCGCCGCGCTCTGCCCCCAAACGGATGCCGCCAATCGTCGCGCGCCCTACAAGTTCGCCATCAACGACGATCACTCCCGCGAAAGCCTCGCCCCGTTTCCATGCCCGACGCTCCTGCCGCACAAACCCGGCAAACGTCACCGCTGGCTGTGGGACACCCGGTGGGGTGGTCGCCTCCCACGACTGGAGCCAGGCGCGGTTCTCGTGCCGCAGCGAGAGCCACGCCGCCTCGTCGCCGCGCGCGAGCGGCCTGCACGGAAACCTCGCCGTCGCGCAGCACCGGAAGCGACTGCACTGCTAGCGGTCCCAGACCGTGCACCGCACTTCGTCACCGGCGCGCGCAGTGGTGACGTCGGCGCTCACCCAAGCGATGCCGTCGGACCTCGCGAGCGCGCCGAGCGAGACGCCTCCGCGCCCGTCGCCAATGGGCGTGGCGAGAACTGCGCCGTCGTCTCCAAGGTCGAGCGTGACCGGCACCGCCTCCACGAACCCGCCCGTTGACGGCCAGTCGCGCGCGAGCTCCGCGCGGATCGTCACGCGCCGCACCTCGCCGAACCCACTCATGGACACGCAGCGCCGGGCGCACGTACGCCTCGAAGGCGAGCAGCGCGCTCACGGGGTGGCCGGGAAGCGCGATGACGGGCGTGTCGCCGTCGGCGATGCGACCGGTCGCGTGGCGCGCGCGCGGCAACAGGTTCAGGTCGACGCGTTCGCCCGTGCCGATGGTGCGCAAGACGTCGACGAGAGCATCGTTGGTGCCGTCTGACAGGCCGCCGGTGGTGATGATGACGTCCGCGCGCACCACCTGATCCTCGAGCGCTGCCGCGATCACGGCAGGGTCGTCTGCAATGGAGCCCACCCGGTAGGCGCGCGCTCCAGCATCCTCGACGAGCGCCGCGAGCATGTGCGTGTTCGCCTCCGGCACCCCGGGCTCGCCCGAGCGCACGTCCACGAGTTCCGATCCGATCGCCATCACCACAACGCGCGGCACTGGCCTCACCAATATGCGCGCGCGGCCAACGGCCGCGACGAGGCCCAGTTCGCGCGGCCCGATGCGCCGGCCAGCTGGCACCACCACCTCGCCCGCCGCGGCGTCGAAGCCCGCGCGGCGCACGTTCTCGCCGCGCAAGATGGACCGCAGCAATTGCACGGTGCCCACGCCGCCGTCGGTGTCCGAGACGGCAACGACGGCGTCGCAGCCTCGCGGCA
Organism: uncultured Actinomycetota bacterium; assembly: GCA_963757685.1. Classification (GTDB taxonomy): domain Bacteria; phylum Actinomycetota; class Actinomycetes; order Actinomycetales; family Demequinaceae; genus Demequina. Next base: position 368,977 of record CAVWSW010000010.1, read on the forward strand.
TGGGAGCGCCAGACGCGATGCGCACCGCGGTGCCTCGCACCGCGACGCGCGGGGTGCGATCGCGTGTGTCGACGTCGAACGCGACGGGCAGCTTCACGGGTGCGAGCGCGTCGTTCGAGGCGATCGCGTAGCCGTCCATCGCGGCGAGTGGAACGGCCGGATATGGCTCCGGCGCGGTGATGTCCTCGCGCGGCAACCGCGCCGAGCGCGTCGCCCAGCGACAGGTCAAGCGCCTCCACGGTGCCGAGCAAGGTGGTGAGTGCCGCCCTGTGCTGCGCGACCGTCGTCATGCTGTTGAGCCTACCGACTCCCTGCACGGAGCCGACGCGCGCGGGCCGCGATGACGAGGAACCTACGTGGCTTTGGCACAATGTCCGCATGACGGTTCACACCGCGCCCATGGAACCCGACGACGCGAAGCTCGAGTTGCGGGCATCCATCCGTCGCCAGCGCCAGCAGCGCGCGGAGCGACGGCTCCAAGAGCACGCCGCCGCTCTCTGCGAGCAGGTGCTCGAATTCGCGCCGGTTCGCGAGGCGAAGTGCATCTCCGTCTACGCGTCGCGGCCGCACGAGCCCGGCACCCTGCCGTTGATCGAGGCCCTCCACGACCGCGGGGTGCGGGTGCTGATTCCCCTGCTAGGCGACGGCCTGCAGCGCGGCTGGGGTGTGTACGGCGGCGCAGCTGACCTCGTTGAGCGCGCGCCCGGACGGCCCCCGGAGCCGTCGACCGACTTCTTGCCGTCGCAGACTCTCAATGACGCCGACGTGGTGATCGTGCCCGCTCTCGCAGTGGACACCACGGGCACGCGCTTGGGCCAGGGCGGGGGTTGGTACGACCGCGCGCTCGTCGACGTTCGCGACGGCGTGCCGATCATCGCGCTGACCTTCGCTGGCGAGGTGCGCGACGCGGACGCGGAACCGCTGCCTCGCGAGGACCACGACGTCCGCATCCACGGCGTCATCACGCCAGAAGGCTACACACCGCTGCCCGGGTAGGATGCTCCGGTGCCCACGTACTCCTTTGCCTGCACCGCTTGCGGTCACCGCTTCGACTCAGTGATGTCGATTCACGACTCCGCAGTGCCCACGTGCCCCGAATGCGGCGGCGACGTGCGCAAGGTGTTCGGCAGCGTCGGCGTCACGTTCAAGGGTTCCGGCTTCTACCGCACGGACTCTCGCGAGAAGCCTGCTTCGACCGCGCCCGCCGCGGCACCTGCAACGCCACGCCTGCGGCGCCCGCGCCGTCTGGCTCGTCCAGCAGCGACTAACGCTCGCGCGCGCGTGCCGCCTAGCCCCAGTGCGGCGGCTTGTCTCGCTTGAGTTCGTCATCCCTGCTGCTGCCGTCGCGATCGCCCCAGCTTGAGTCTTCGTCCTCCGAGCGCGCGCGTGGGGATGAGGGGGCGGTCGGTTCCCTTTACCGGCTCTCCCGGTGCCCGACGCTGTGGCTGGGTCTCGCGCGACTGCACGAGTTTCGGCACGCCAAATCCCATCGTGGGCACCTTGGGCCGGACGGGCTCTGGCTCGGGCTCTGGCTCGGGCTCGGGCTCTGGCTCTGGCTCTGGCTCTGGCTCTGGCTCCGGCTCTGGCTCCGGCTCTGGCTCGGGCTCCGGCTCAGGCTCAGGCTCGGGCTCGGGCTCTGGCTCAACCGACCATGGGCGGCTCGGCGGGCTCCTCGAGATTGAACAACTCAACGTCGTCGTCCTCGACGTCGTCTTCCGCGGCCTTCACCAGCGGAATGGCGATGGTCGGCAGGGCCGCGGTAAGCGCGGCGATCTCTGCGTCGAGGGCGTTGCGGATACTTGCGAGGGCGGTGTCGGGGTCCGTGAACACGTCGAGGGTCCAGAGCGGCACCACGATCCAGCCGAGCCGCTCGAGTCGCGAAACCTGCCAGCGCAACCGGTCGCGCAGGCTCACGGAACTGCCCGCCTGGGTCTCGTCCGTCACAACCGCAACCCGGTAGCCGCGGTCGCGGGGTCCGCCAACGACCATCGCGATCGTGTCCACGCCAGCCCCGTAGCGAAGCCGCACGCCGTAACCCTCGCTGCGGAGTCGCGTCGCGATGTCGCTCAAGAGCCAGTCGCTCGCGGCGGGCTCGGGCCGCTCTGGCGCAACCGCATCGCCTTCCCCGCGAGTGATCAGGTCGCGCAATGCATCGATCGCCTCTGGGTCCTCCGCCGAGTCGGCGACGTCGCTCAAGTGGTCGGCGTCGAGCGCCGTCACGATGGTCACGCGCGCGTGCGAAGCAACGAGCGCCTGCGCGAGCGCCTGCCGACCCCAGTCGGCGCCCAACACGCCAAGGCCCTTGGGAAGGCCGCCACGCAGAGTCGCGCGCATAGCCAACGGAGATGATCACCTCGTCAACGTCGATGCCGCCAGCCTCGCCCATCGCGACCACCGCGACTCGCTCGGCCATCGCGTTGTCCTTCTCGCGAATCGCCGCCCGCAGGCGGGCGGCGTGCACCGTGTTGCCCGCCACGATCGCGAGCGAGCGGCGGGGCACGGTGCGCGCGCCCTTGTCCACGAGCGCCAGCACCGTCATGACCTCGGCGCTGCGTGGACTCGACCGAGTCGTGCCCGGCAGCAGGTGAGCCAACGGCGTCAAGCACCGTCACCTCAAGTCGCGACCCGGACCCGGCGGTGGGCAACGGCTGCAGCACGCGGCCATACGACATTGCGGCAGAGCACCATCGTGACGCGCGGGTCCCGAGGCTGCGGCGCCACGGGCATGGTGACGCGCGGCAGCAGCGCCGCGAGCACAGACACAGCGGACCGCGTCGCGGACTCTGCGTCGCCGATCACGACAACCTGGCGCGCCCGCGCGATCGCGGGAATCGTCTCCGCGAGCGCGAGCGACTCGGCTCCCGCAATCACCACGGTGTCGACGATGCGCTGCGGCGGAACGATCCGCGCCACCTGCTCTGCGGTCGCGAGCACCACCGGTCGCAGCGCGCCCACCACGGGACCGAACGCCGTCCACAGGTCGCGGTAGGACGCCGTTGCGCCCTCCATGAGCGCAGCGAACAGATCGCGTGCAGCGTCGGGATTGCGCGCGATCGCGCCCCGACGCCGCTCGGCGACGGCCCTCGCGAGCGGCCCAACGCGAAGCTCGCCAAAGCCCTCGTCTGCATCGACGAACTCGGCAACGGCCCTCGCAAGCGCGCCTTGCGTCGTGAGGCGCGGGTCCGCAGCGACAATCGCCTCATACGCCGACGCCCACCACGAGAACTCAAGGTCGCGCCGCACCTGCTCCGGCTCCGCCGCGCGAGCGCGCAGATCCTCGAGCAGGCCGCCGAGCCCAACGTCGTCGATGTCGCGGTCGAGCGGCCTCGAGCGGGCGGCCTCGAGCGTGCCAGGGATGCCCTCGGCGAGCTCGGTGAGGATGCGGGTCATGTCGTCCCACGGCAGGTCCGTGAGGTCCTCTCGCGCCCGTGACGCGCTGCACCGGCGCCGCGATCCGCGCCCACAGCCGCATGACTTGCTCTGCGCGTTCCGCAAAGATGTCAAAGTCGTCCGGCACCACGGGCCAGCCGCCGGCCGACGCCATGGCGCGCCAGCGCAGCGCCTGGTCATTCGCGGCAAGGAGTTCCTGGTGAAGGTTCGCCTTGGAGCGGCCAGGGCGCAAGAGCTCGACGGCGCGGCGCACTAGGGCGCGGCGGTCGCGCCGCGCAATGGCGGCCTCGCGCTCGCTCGCTGGCGCGGTGGCGGCAACGATGTCGTGCAGCGACCGGTGGAAGACCGCGGGAGAGAAGACCTCGAGCGTCGCGCGCAGGTCCGTGAACAGCTGCACGTGATCGAGCCAGTGCGAGAGGGATGTCGCCTCGTCAACGCCCGTCTCGTGCGCGGCAAGAGCTGCCTCGGTGCGCATCTTGGGGATGTGGCGCACCAGCAAGCGTGGCGAGCGCCTCGTCGAGAGTTGCGCCCTCGGCTGGGTCGTCGGTGACGGGCGACCACCACGGCACCAGTTCAATGCCCGACATGGTGATGGGCGCCGTCTCCGTCGTCACCTCGTCGCGCTCGCCAAGGCGCTTGACGAGCGCGTCGGCCACCGAGGCAAAGCCATGTTCCGCGACCACGCCGCCCGCGAGGGGTTCAAGGCGAACGGTGGTGGCGGGCGTGGGCTCCGTCGAGGTAAGCCGCACGATCGCCTGCACCGCCTCGAATGCGCTCACGTCCCACGGGCGGTGAGTGCGGTGCAGTGCGTCGAAGCGCGACTGCGCAACGCGCCGTGCCTGCAACAGCCGCTCGCCTGCGAAGCGGATCTGCGCGTCGTCGACGTCAACGCCGCCCATCGTGATGGAGTTCAGCAGTCGCGAGCGCGCGCGCGGCGTCTTGTGAGCCGTCCACGGCGATATCGCCCGCGCCCAGCGTGCTCGAGCCGCGAGTTGATCGACCGGAGCAAGGACGTGGTCCCGGCCACCACAAGCAAACACCTGCCCGAGGCGGCGCCGTCCGCCGCGATCGCCGCGACCATGCCCGTGGTGTCGAAGCCGGGCCCGCCTTGGATGAACATCGAGCGGCCAGTGGCAACGGCGTCAAGCGCCGCGAACTGCGCGTCATCGAGTTCGCCGATGCCGCGCTCGGCGAACGGGTCGCGGTCGCCCGTGGCGAACGCTGGCACGGGCACGGCAAGGCGCCCGATGGCGTCGTTGTCGCCGGCAACCGCGGCCACGATGTCGGACTTTCGAAGCTCTTGGCCGAGGTCGTCGAGGTCATCGACGAGGCGCTGCTCTGGATCGTCGAACGCGCCCAAGGAGCAAGCCGCTCGCGCACCTCGAGGCCCGCGCCGATCGTGTCCCCGATCTCGCGCACGGCGTTCCACACGGGGCGCGGGTCAAACGTGGAACCGCCGGCATGTGTCGGGCACCAAGGCAACCACCGCGTCGGCCGCTTGCGGAGCGCGCTCACGCAACACGGCAACGAAGACGGGGTTGAGCGAAACCTCGTCAAGCATCGTCACGAACGCGTCGGCGCCGCGTGCGTCGTCCCACAGCACGGGCCGCATGACGAGGGGCATCTCGCGCTCGTGGTCGTTCTCCGATCCACGCGACCGTGCCAACAACGAGAGCTGCCGTCCGCACGCCGGCCGACGACCGCACCTCGTCCGCGGCCTCGCGAATCACCTTGACGCGGTGTTCGGCGGCGACTCGTCGCCTCGTCGTCGCGGATGAGGGAACTGAGCAGCGTTGGCCGATTCGCGAAGAACGGTGCGAGGCCGCCGGGGTGCGCGCCTGCAAGGTCGATGAGGCTCGCGCTCGAATAGGTGAGGTCGCGAAGCGCAGAAACGGTCGCGTTCGCCTGCAGCTGGTCGCGCCACTCTTGTAGCGCCTCCGCCACTAGGGCGCGGCCGATGTAGTCCACCACTCCCCCACGGTATCGAGGGTCACCCCGCACCCGTGGTTCCCACGCCGCCCACGCGGTCGCTAGGCGGGCCCAAACGCAAGACAGTGCGCGCCGACTTAGTCAGACGACACGCACTGCTTCCTTGATTGTGGGGCCGCGTGGCCGCGCGTCAATTCCGCGGCCTGTCGCGGCGCAGCGCGTCGCGCAACGGCGGCACGACGACGCCCGTCGGCGGCCATGACGGCCCTGGTGCGCCGCCGGTTTCGCAACACGCCAATGAGGCCGATCGACCCACACGAGCGCGAGCGAGGCAAACGCCACGCGGTACTCGTCGAGCGTGTAGGCGGTGGCGCCGGCGGCGAGACGAGCTTGCAGCACCAGCCCAACGAGCAATACGCCAGCGATCGTCGACGCAGAAGCCGCCCATGTTGACGAAGCCGGTCGCCGTGCCGAGGCGCCTAGCCGGGGCGTAACGAGCGCGCAAAGTCCATTCCGACGAGCGAGATGGGTCCGCCCGTTCCGATCACCGCGCAGAACAGCGCAAGCTGCCACCAGGGTCGCGGGGTGTCGAACGACAGCAGCACGATCCACGCGACGCCGTCGCGATCGGCGGAGCCCAGCACAATCCAGGTGCGGCGCAGAGGGTGACGCGCCCGTGAGCACGCCCGCGACCGGGCCGGAGACCATCGCGGACAGCGTGAGCACGATGAGCAGGGCGCTCGCCTGCGCGGGGCTGAGCCCTTGCGCGGTGACGAAGAACGGCACGCCCCACAGCAGCGCGATGACGTTCGCGGAGAACGGCGGCAGGAAGTGGCTCCAGAATCCGAGGTCGGGTGCCAACGTGCTCGGTGGCGGCGCGGATCGACGCCCACAAGCGGTCGCGCTCCACGAGTGCCCGAGCCGGGCCTCAGGAGCGTGGCATCGCGCACCCACGTGGCCGCGACTCGCCGCGGCCACGACGCCCAACCGCCGCGAGCGTGGCGAAGGTCGGCCGTCCAGCCTTGCGCGTGAAGCAGCCAGGCCACAGGGATCGCCGTGGCGAGCTGGCCCGCCTGGCCAATGAGCCCCGTGACCTGCATCAGCACGGGGACGCGGCGCGCAGGGAACCAGTGCGCGATGAGCCGGGCAGCGCTGATGAAGATGGGGGCGTCGCCCGCGCCGATCAGGACGCGCGCGGCGATCGCGAGCGCAAAGTGATCGTTAAGGGCAAGCAACAGTTGGCCCGCGGCCATGACGAGCGAGCCAACGGTCATCATGGTGCGCGGACCAAAGCGGTCAAGCAAGTGACCGGACGGGATCTGCATCACCGCGTAGGTGGCGATCTGCGTGACGGAAAGAAAGGCGAGGCCCGTGGCCTGGACGTGGAAGCGCTCGAGCGCCTCGACACCCGCAACTCCGAGCGCGGTGCGGTGCACCACGGCCACGAAGTAGACCGCGACAGCGGCGAGATAAATGCCCCACACCCCGCGGCGGGTGCGAGGCGGCGAGTTCATGGATTTAGGGTATGCCTGCGCAAACGCGCTCAAGGCGTCAGGGCGCCGAGGTCCACCCGCAGGCGGTCCGGTCAGGCGTGCTTGTCAGCCGCAGTGTGCTCGGGCTGGACAGACCAGTCTGCGGGCTCGTCGTGGTGGTCGGCGTCTGCGATTGCCTTGGTCTCGTGCACCGTGCCCGGGTGGTGGTGCTGCGGGGCATAGACCGTGTAGACCTGCATCGGCTCGTCACCGACGTTGGTGATGTTGTGCCAACTGCCTGCGGGAACCATGACGCACCAGCCGTCGGTCACCTCGCGGTCAAAACTCAGGTCATCCTCGGCGGGTCCCATCTGAACCCTCCCCCGGCCCTGGTCGAGCCGAATGAACTGGTCGGTGTCTGGATGGGCCTCAAGTCCAATGTCGCCGCCGACCGGAATCGACATCAGCGTGACCTGCAGGTAGTCGCCGCTCCACACCGTGGTGCGATAGTTCGGGTTCTGGAGCGTCTCCGTCTCCAAATCGAAGGACTGAGGGCTGGGTCCGATGTCTTGGATGGTCATAGTTCGACAGTAGTCTCCCCAGCCCAATCCCGTTGGGTGGGTCGTGCGGCGCTGCTTAGCGCCCTAGGCCTCATGCCCGAGCGCGGTGGTCAGCAGGCGCACGAGGGCTTCGAGCTGGACATCGGTCGACGAGTCGAGGTCCTCGTCGTGCGCGCCGTCGAGCGCCTTGGCTGCCAACGCGGACTTGCTAGTCGATGAGCTCGGCGATCGAGGAGTCTATGGTCTGCGCGGCGATGATGCGCCATGCGGTGACGGGCTCCGTTTGGCCGATCCGGTGGATCCGATCGATTGCCTGGGTCTGCTCCGCGTAGGTCCAGGAAAGCTCGGCGAGCACCAAGTTCGACGCCACCTGAAGGTTGAGGCCCACGCCCGCGGTCAGCAGCGAGCACACGGCGATCTCCACGTCGGGGTCGTTCATGAACGCCGCAATGTTCTGTTCGCGCACCTTGCTCGTCTGGTCGCCCCTGATGGAGGCGAACCCGATGCCGCGTGCCGCGAACAGCTCCTCGGCCTGATCCAGCACGTCGATGTGCTTCGCGAAGAACACCACCTTGCCCACGTTGCGTGACAGTTGGGCCGCGTAGTCCGCCGCGAGGCCCGCCTTTGCCTGGCCGATGCGGCGAACCATCGTGAACACGTTCTCGCCTTTGGTCTGCGAACTCGAGTCCTTGAGTTCAGAAGCTGCCACCCGGCGCACGAGCGCGAGGTCGACCTCATGGCTATCCGCCCCCTCGCCTCGTGCCGCCATGACCGACGCGTATTGGCCGACCATGCGCGCGGCGAGAGCCTCCTCCGCAGAGCGGATTGAGCGTGCCGCCGCATCGTCGAGCTCAACTGGAAGGTCCGCGACGCGACGCGCGGGAATGTCGGCCACAACGTCGGCCTTTCGTCGACGCACGATGCCCATATCGATCACGCTGGCACGTGCGGCCGCGTAAAACCCTGGATCGGCCGGGGTCAGCCCTGTCTCTTCGAGCGCTGTCCGTAGGGCGCCGAGCGGTTGCTTGTCGTCGATCCACCCAAGGAACTGCCAGATCGCACGGAAGTCCTCGATGTCGTTGATGAGCGGGGTGCCGGTGAGCGCCATGAGCAAGGGCCGCGCGGTGCGCTGGCGAATCTGCTCGGACAGCGCGAGCACGTGCCGCGAGCGCTGTGAGCGCTTGTTCTTGATGAAGTGAGCCTCGTCGACGACCATGCCGCGGAACCCAAGGCCGCCGAGCCAGCCCACGTGTCGATCGAGCAGTTCGAAGTTCACGATCACCACGTCAGCGAACGCGTCGACCTCCTCGCCGTCGCCGTGGACCACGGTCGCCCGCCGCGACGGGGTCCAGAGTGCGACCTCATGCGCCCAGTTCGCCTTCACGACGTTCGGCACCACCACAAGCAACGGATAGGCGTCCGCTGCCTGCGCGGCGAGCAGCGCCTGGGCTGTCTTGCCAAGGCCCGGCTCGTCGGCGAGCAGGAAGGTGCGGTGCCCGCGAGACGTCGCGGTGATCACTCGCGCCTGGTGCGGCATGAGCTCGCGGCCGCCGGCGGCGGCGATAGAGCCCGGCGCGGGCAAGTCCATGCACGCCGGTGAGCCGGTCGCGGCCCTGTTCAAACGACGCAAACAGCGGCTCAAGCAGTTCCCAACCTGCGAGCCGATTTGCGCCCGACGCGCGCCGCGCGGCGGCGGCAGAGAAGTCGGGGGCGAGGAACGGGTTCGCCATCTGGCGCGAGAAGACGGATTGAGGAACCACCTGGTTCGCGCTCGGCGCGACCGCTGGCGGCGCTGGGCGGCGGCGCCTCCTCAGGCGGCTCCAACCCGCCCGCACGCATCAGCGCCGCCTTGTATTCTCGTGCCGCGTCGGAGACGCTGGCATCCTCGGAGAGCAGCGCGAGCAGCGAGGTGTCCCTCGCCGCGGTGGTCGCAAGGATCGTGGCCACACCGTCGAGTCGCTTCAACTGTTCGGTGCGCCGTGCATCGCTCAGGCCTTGGTCCGCCTTCACCCTCGCGCGCTCTTCGCGCACCAGCAATGCCACAACCTGGAATCGCGTCCGCACACCGCCGCGTCGTGAGGGACGCTGGCACGTCCCGCTCAACCTCGCGGGCCACTTGAGCGAGCACGGGTATCAGTCCCTTGCTCCGCCGGACGCTGGGCGCGACCACGCTGGGCGCCAGAGGAGCCGCGCCCACGCGCGTTGCCGCGCCCTCCTGTTGTTGCCACGTGCCCTCCTTCAAAGACCGCCAAGTACCGCCGTGCAACACGACGCACCACATCCGTGGCGGGTCATGCAGATCTCCGCCATTCGTTGAGGGAGATCCAGGTCGACAATGGGCCGTCGAATCACCCCAGATCTACCTCGACGCGGACGGGGAGGTGGTGCGCCTGGGCAGATTCGAACTGCCGACACCCGCTTTAGGAGAGCGGTGCTCTATCCCCTGAGCTACAGGCGCGGGACCCGTATAGGTTACCGGCTACCAGCGGGCGTGAACGTGCTCGCTGATTGCGCGGTCGTAGATCTCCTGCAGTGCGTCATGCTGTGCCCGACGCCAGCGGCTGGCACACCTGCGGCCGCGGCGTTGGCGCGGGCTTGGTCCGGCGTGCGCGCGCCGGGGATGACCGTGGAGATGCCCGGTTGCTGCGTGAGCCAGCCCAAGCGCGAACTGCGCCGTGCGTCCAACCCTCCGGAGTCAGCGCCGCGACCTCGCGCGCCGCGCGCGACGCCCACCGTCGAACGGCACGCCCGCGAACGTCTCCCCCACGTCGAACGCCGCGCCGTCCCGGTTGTAGGTGCGGTGGTCGTTGGCGGCGAACGTCGGTGGTCTCGTCGTACTTGCCCGTCAGCAGGCCCGACGCAAGCGGCACGCGGGCGATGATGCCAACCCCGGCGTCGGCCGCCGCCTGGTCACCACCTCGAGCGGCTTGCGGCGGAAGAGGTTGACGATGATCTGGATGCGTGGCGAGGCCCGCGTGGCGCAGCGCCTCGAGCGCCTCGTCGCACCGTCTCGACGGACACGCCCCAACTCGCGATGCGGCCCTCGTCTGACAGCACCGCAAGCGCGTCGTAGGTGCCGGCGTTCGCGAACACCGCAGAGGGCGGGCAGTGCAGCTGAATGAGGTCGAGGGTGTCGACGCCCAGGTTCTCTCGCGAGCGGTCCGTCCACGCCCGGAACGCGTCAAGCGTGTACGCGCTCAGCCACGTGGGGATCGGCACGGCGGCCCATCTTGGTGGCCACAGAACACCTCAGGGTGGCGCGCGCGGAATGCGCCAACGGCTCGCTCCGAACGGCCGTCGCCGTAGACATCGGCGGTGTCGAAGAACGTGACGCCCGCGTCGGCTGCGGCCTCAAGGATCTCCTGCGGCCGTATCGGCAGAGACGTCGCCCCAATCGGCGCCGAGTTGCCAGCAGCCCAGGCCGATCACGGAAACGGCGCGGCCAAGCCGCGGAAGTCGTTGGTGCGCATGCACCACTGCTCATTGCGAGGCCCGTGCCACCCCAGACGCACAGCGAGGGGCCCAGGCTCGCGCACGGGGCCCCTCGCTGATGTGCGCCGCTGACTAGTCGACGCGAATGTAGATGGGGTTGACCTGCCAGATGGCGCGGAACTGGATCGTCTTGCCCGGGGCGGGCGAGTCGATCTGCAGGTTGTTGCCCGCGTACAGCGCCACGTGCCCGGAGGTCACGATGATGTCTCCCGGCTGTGGGCGAGGACACGCGCGTGCCGACGCCCCAGTACGCGCTCGACGAGTGCGGCAAGCGAGATGCCGAAGTGGCGCGTAGACGTAGGACACGAAGCCAGAGCAGTCAAACCCTGACGGGCGTGGTGCCGCCCGACCTGTACGGCGTGCCAACGAAGTTCGCCGCCTAGGCGATGATCGTCGACCCCGCGATGGCCTGCTTGACCGCCGCCGAGTTGGCGATGGCGGCGAGAGTTGCCAACGGAGCGCGGCTAGGGCTCTTGTGAACAACGGGGTTCTTCTTGACGTCGACGGTCGGCGTGTCCACGGCGAACTCGGCGTCTGCGTCAGCCGAAATCTGCTGGGCCTCCGGCCACGTCTTGTGCATGGTCGATATTTGCCGCCATCACGTTCTGCCGCGTCTGGGGTGACCGGCTGCCGTGGTGACGAGGGCCGCAGCTGCGGCTCCAGTAAGAGGCACCACGATGAGTGCCGCGGAGGCCGCGGCCGCCACCGCGCGCGTCTTGGCGCGCATATATCCGTACGTCAAATTTCTGTTCCTTCCGCGCCCACATGCGCGTCGTTGTTTCGGAGCCTCAACGTGCTCGCCGCCGCGACTCGTTCCCTCTTGTTTGGGCTTCCTCAGAGGACGTGCCTCATGTATCTGTTACGTGGACGATGGTACCTAACAAACCGAAATCGCTCAGTCGAGACGGACGAAGAGGTGCCTCGCATCGTCCTCAGCGACGGTCATCGCCCCTCCGGCGCCGAGATCTCGATGCCGCGCTCGCGCGTTCCGCACCGACACTGATGTTCCCTGGTAGAAGCCTAGTTCCATGCAGTTCCGCGAGCAAATCCGGCTCCGCTTGGGGCGTCTCGCCGATTCGCGTAACCACGCCGCTCACAGTCGATTCAGACGAAACCTGTCGACAATAGGTCGCTCGTCCCGGTTCTGGGCTTCTTTGCGCTCGATTCCAAGCTCGTCGAGGCCCGGGCACCGGGTTGCCATATGGCGACACGAGCGGGCCGTCGAGCAGCTCGATCACGCGCCGCTCGACCCGCTCGCTCATGACGTGCTCCCACCGACACGCCTCTTCGTGGACGTAGGCCAGCTCGAGGCCGATGACGTCGGTCAGGAGCCGCTCCGCGAGGCGGTGCTTGCGCATCACCCGCATCGCAACGAGTTCACCCTCGTCGGTGAGTTCCAAGTGGCGGTCGCCGTCGTTCACCATGAGCAAACCGTCGCGCTCCATGCGCGCGACGGTCTGCGACACCGTGGGGCCCGCGTGGCCCAAGTGCTCGGCGATGCGCGCCCGCATCGGCACCACGCCGTCCTCGCGCAACTCGTAGATGGTGCGCAGGTACATCTCAGTGGTGTCGATGAGGTCCGTCATGACGCGTGGCGCCCCATGCCCACGGTACGTCCACCCGGCGTCGATCCACTGCTCCGGGCGAGGCAGTTGCGCCCATCGATGATCTCGCGCTGCGCCACAAGTTCACCAATCGCGGACGGATCGGCCTCGCGGAACTGCTGCCACTCGGTCGCCACGATCACCAGATCGGCGCCCTGCGCACGCCGCCTCAAGCGACTTCGGCATACGTCAGCGTGGGCCACAGCGCCTGCCGCATTGGCCATCGCCTGGGGGTCGTAGACCCGCACGTCGGCGCCACCAAGGTGCAGCCTCCCCGCGACGTCGAGCGCGGGAGAGTCCCGCACGTCGTCGGAATTGGGCTTGAACGCCGCGCCGAGCACCGCGATGCGTCGCGCCGTTGAGCGAGCCCCCAACGAGCTCCGTGGCCGCGCTGCACCACGTGGCCCGCGCCTGCGGAGGTTGACGGCGTCGACCTCGCGCAAGAACGTGAGCGCCTGGTCAACACCCAGCTCACCCGCGCGCGCCATGAACGCCCTGATGTCCTTGGGCAGGCAGCCGCCGCCAAAACCGAGGCCCGCGCCCAGGAACTTGCGGCCGATGCGCTCGTCGTAGCCAATCGCGTCGGCAAGCTCCACCACGTCGGCGCCCGTGGCCTCGCACACCTCCGCGATCGCGTTGATGAACGAGATCTTGGTGGCGAGGAACGCGTTGGCGCTGACCTTGACGAGTTCCGCGGTGGCAAGGTCCGTCACGAGGAAGGGCGTGTCCGCGTTCAAGAATCGCGCGTAGACCTCGCGCGCGACCACCTCCGCGCGGCCAGGGCGCGCCGGGTCGACGCCGAGCACCAGGCGGTCCGGGCGCAAGGTGTCCTCCACAGCGAAGCCCTCTCGCAGGAACTCGGGGTTCCACGCCAGCTCCGCGGCATCGCCCACGGGCGCCAGCTCACGCACCCGCGCCGCGAGGCGGGCCGCGGTGCCAACGGGAACGGTCGACTTCCCAAAGATCACGCTCGGCCGCGTGAGCAGCGGGGCGATGTCGTCGATGACTGCGTCAACGAAGCGCATGTCGGCCGCGTACTCGCCCTTGCGCTGCGGGGTGCCCACTCCAATGAAGTGAATGTCGGCGAACTCGGCGGCCTCCGCTGCGGTCGGTGGTGAAGCGCAAGCGCCCCGAATCGACGTGCTTGCGCAAGAGTTCAGGGAGCCCAGGCTCAAAGAAGGGCACCTCGCCGCGCGCAAGCCGGTCCACCTTGCTGGGATCGATGTCAACGCCCATGACCTCGTGGCCCAGTTCGGCCATCCCGGCTGCGTGCGTCGCGCCCAAATAGCCGGTGCCAAAAACAGAGATGCGTGCCATGGACCGAGCCTATCGTTCGGCGCGGATAGCCTCGCCGCCCGGGAGAGCAACGAACGCGACGCCTTGCGTGGCAACTGCGGCAGGGCCGTCGGACAGACGGGAGGAACGCCGCCTCGCCCGCGCGCAGGGTCTCACTGCCCGACGCTGTCGTCACCTCGGTCTCCGCAAGCGCCAGCACGATACGAGGCGAGGCGGGCGTGTCTGCGCAACCTCCCTCGACACGGACAAGCGCGAAGTCGTCGACGGGGACCACGTATGTTGTTGCCGCGCCGACTCGCGACATGCGAGGGCGCTCCGCCGGAGTGGGCACCGCGTCGAGGATCTCCTCGAGGAGGCGCACGTCAACTGCTTTGGGCGTGAGGCCGCCTCGCACCACGTTGTCGGAGTTGGCCATGATCTCCACGCCGATCCCGGATTGGTAGGAGTGGATCACGCGAGGCGGCACATAACAGCCCTCGCCGGGCTGCAGCAGCACGGGATTCATCGCGAGCGCAACGAGCGCGCCAGGGTCACCAGGGAAAGCTCGCGCGGCGCGGCCGGCAAGCGCGGCGGCAGTGTCGCCGTCTGGGAGGTTAGCCAAGCGCTCGATGAGCGAAGCGTCGGCCTCGCCGCCAAGCACCGCCATCACGTACGGGAGGAGCGAACCAGTGCCATCGACAAGCGAAACGAGCCCGTCCGCGCCGAGCGTACGTAGGTCGTCGGCGAGTTCGCGCGCTCCCCGCATGCCGACAAGCAAGCGCATCGGAGTGAGCGCCACGATGAGTTCCGGCTTGTGTTGCGTGTCACGAAACGTGCGTTCTGGGGCGGCGAGTCCAACCCGGGCGGCGTCCTCCGCGGCGAAGCCAGCGCGAGCCTGGGCGAGCGTTGGGTGCACCTGAATCGACAGGGGCGAGGCGATCGCAAGAATCTTGAGGAGGTAGGGCAGCGAAGCGCCTCCCACCGTCGCGTGGGGATCGGCGGCGATGAACGTCCCGAGGTCGCCGCCGTCTGCGGATGGCCGACGGAGCGCTCTCGTGAGCGCCAAACCACGCCTCAGCCACAGGGCCAGCTATTGAGCCCAGACCTAGCATCCGCGGGATGGCGTCGGTCTGCCCCCAAGCGAACGCCTTGAGACGCGGGCCGATGCGAATCACCCCGCAATCATGCCAGCCGCTCGCCCGTACGATGTCAGCCATGTCAGAGACAATTGAGATTCCCTCACACTTGCTCCCAAAAGACGGCCGTTTTGGTTCGGGTCCGTCGAAGGTTTCCGACGCTCAGGTGGCGGCACTCGTCGCGGCGCAGCCCAGCCTGCTCGGGACGTCTCACCGCCAGGCTCCTGTCAAGAACCTCGTTGGCGACATTCGCGCGATGCTCACCGAATTCTTCTCTCTCCCCGACGGCTACGAAGTGATCCTTGGCAACGGCGGATCCACACTGTTTTGGGACGCGGCAGCGTTTTCGCTCATCGAGAGGCGCGCGCAACACAGCACCTTTGGCGAGTTTGGCGCCAAGTTCGCGAACGCAACGGGGCGCGCCCCTCACCTCGAGGGAGCCAGCGTGCGGTCCGTGCCCGCGGGCTCGGTGATTCTTCCCGAAGCAGAGGAGGGCATCGACGCCTATGCGTGGGCGCACAACGAGACCTCAACGGGCGCGATCGCGGCCGTGACACGTCCCTCCGGCATCGGCGATGCGCTGACCGTTGTTGACGGCACGTCGGCTGCTGGCGGAACGACCGTTGATGTGAGCCAGATTGACGCCTATTACTTTGCGCCGCAGAAGAATTTCGCTTCAGACGGCGGTCTGTATTTCGCCATCCTGTCGCCCGCCGCGATTGCGCGCATTGAGCGCATCGCCGCAAGCGGTAGGTACATTCCCGACACGTTATCTCTCGCCCTTGCGCTCGAAAACTCGCGAGAGAACCAGACGCTCAACACCCCTGCTGTAGCCACCCTTGTCATGATGCGAGCGCAGCTCGAGTGGCTTTTGGCGCACGGTGGAATGGCGTTCGCCGCGGCCAGAACAGCCGATTCGTCAAGCCGGCTTTATAGCTGGGCGAGTGACTTTCGTCACACTGAGGCATACATCACAAACCCTATAAATCGGTCACCCGTCGTGGCTACTTTGGACCTGCTTTCGGGCGTCGACGCAGCTGAGATGCGCCGACACCTGAAAGCAAATGGGATTGTGGATATTGACCCGTATCGGAAGCTCGGCAGGAACCAGATTCGCATTGGAATCTTCCCCGCCGTAGATCCGGAAGATGTCTCCTCTCTCATCCGTAGCCTCGAATTCTTGATGGAGAGATTGGTGACATGACCGAACAGCAGGATGTACTGGACCCGCAGCGAACCCGTCGTCGCCGCATCCCCGTCATCCTGCTCGGAGTTCTTCCCGCGGCAATCGCCGCGACCCTTCTCGTCGCTGGACCGCACTATGTGGCTCCCATCCCCGCAGCCGCCGCGGACGCGAGCGGCGTGAGCAAAGTAGTGGCGCAGCAACCGGTGATCACGCCCGGCGTGATTGCCCCTGCGGTCAAGGTGAATGTAGCCACGTCCGTGCCGCAGATCACCGTGACGCTCCCCAAGCCAAAGGTGGTGGCGCACGTCGCCACGACGAGCTCCAAGAAGTCCACCTCCAGCTCTCACAAGTCATCGAAGAAGTCGTCAAAGAAGTCGTCGTCGAGTTACAAGGCGTACTGCGCCAATCCCAACCCCGTGAGCGCATCTGGTTCCACTGGCAAGGCGCTCCTCGCCGCGGTCAACAAGGAACGCGCAAAGCTCGGGATTCGCGCCCTTTCGTGGTCCTCGTCGATGGCATCCACCGCGACCGGATGGTCGAAGACGCAACTCGCCAACGACCTGGAGACCTCCAAGTTGATCGACGGCCTCGCACACAACCCCAAGCGCCCCGGCGCAGAGAACGTGGCAGTGGTCTACAGGTCCACCGGATACTCGGCCGCAGGCGCCATCAAGAAGATGCACATCAACCTGGTGAATTCCAACGGTCACTGCCTCAACTTGATGAACCCCAAGTTCTCGTCCATGGGCGCAGGCGTTGCCAGCTCCAGCGACGGCAGCACCTGGTACGCGACGGAGAACTTCCGCTAGGAGATCTGGGCCGGCGTCTCTTCGACAGCCACAGTCTCTTCGACAGCCCCGGTCTCGGCGTCGTCACTGGGAACGGCTAGCGTCTCGTCGGCTTTTAGCGCGTCGGAGATAGGTAGCGCGTCTGCAACCACCTCGACCGGCTCGCCAAGGTCAAAGGCGACTACGGCGTCGGACACGAATACTGGGTCCGCAGCTGGCCATTGCGTGGGGCCATGCTCAACCGTCGTCTGGGAGTGAGCGCCGCAACCGTGGTCCACGCTGACGACCTTGCCGTCTGAGGGTGACCACTCGTTGGTGCACGCACCGAACATGAGGCGCATCGCGCCGGTGAGCGGCACGTAGAACGCGCAGGTCTGGCACGGTTCGGTTGAGGCGATAGCCGACGCCGCGGTGGGGCCGTGCGAGCCGCGATACCAACGCGCGGCGACGCCTTCGCGCCCCTCGCTGCCGAGAACGCGCTCGCGTCCAAGCCCAAGTTCCCAGATTTGCATCGCGTCGTCGTCCTTGGTGACCTCGTATGTGGGCACCAAGCGCACGTCGTTCTCGATGAGGGGGAGCACCATGGACGGCTCGAGGTCGCCAGGCTCCACGCGCTCGGCCCAAGGCACCCAAGCTGGGGCGAGCAGAGCGTCGGCCGCAGGGACCAGTTGCGCCTCGTCAATGCCAACGTTCTTGGCGCGCGGAGAGCGCGACACCGTGACGGTCCATACCCAGCCCCGGTACCCGGGGAGCAGGCATGCGAAGGTGTGGGTCGCGCTGCGGTCGCTCTCGGCGATCGAGCCAAGGTGCTCGCCAACGGCGCCGGCGTCCTCCGCGAGTTCGATAGCCGCCGCACGAGCGACGTCGACCGCATCCGCGAGCACGGCGTCGGGCATCACGCCTCCAGCTGGTCGGCAACCGCGCGAAGTACCGCGGCGACCTTTGGGCCCTTGTCGCCAGAGGGGTAGTGCCCCTTGCGCAGGGTGTTGGAGACGCCATCGAGCATCTTGATCAGGTCCTCGACGATGACCGTCATGTCTTCGGTGGGCTTGCGCATGGTCTGCGAGAGGGTCTGCACGGGCTCGAGCAACGTCACAGTGAGCGCTGAGGGGCCGCGACGGCCATCGGCGACGGAGTACTCCACCTTGGCGCCTTGGCGCGGCACAACGCCATCAGGGAGGGCGCTCGCGTGGAGGAACACCTCACCGCCGTCATCGCCGCCAATGAAGCCAAACCCCTTGTCGGAGTCGAACCACTTCACTTTTCCGGTGGGCACATCAACCTCGCGTACGTTCGCGCACCGCGTGTTCGGTGCTTGCCTAGTCTACCTGGCGCGCCGCCCGCGTCCCCAGGGGGTCGCTCGTGCGCGTTTATCCACCGCATCACGGCTCCTGCCCGACGCTGGTTCGGGTTCGCCGCCATAGCGTCCCCTTGTTGATTGCCTAGGGAAAGAGGACTCAGATGTTGTATCACGTCGATTCGGATGAGGTCGCGGCTGCGGCGGCGCGCGCAGGCCGCTCTGGCGAGTCAATTAGGGCGGAGGTCGCGGCGCTCGTCGCGAACCTGCAGGCGCTTGAGGGCACGTGGCAGGGTTCGGCGTCCGCAGCCTTCGCGGGGGTGCTCGCACAATGGCGCGGCGCGCAGGCACAGGTCGAGTCGGCTCTCGCGTCGCTCTCACAGGCGCTCGGAGCCGCGGCAGCAGGCTACGCGGATGCGGAGAGTGCTGCGGCACGCATGTTCGCGCGCTAGGCCGGTGGCGCCGCTGTCGGGGTGGCCGCACGGCGGAGCGACGCCGTCGTCGGGGTGGCCGCACGGCGGAGCGACGCCGTCGTCGGGGTGGCCGCACTGCGGGCGTACGCTCGCCGTGTGGCCATCCTCATCGACCCCCCACTGTGGCCCAACCACGATCGCGTATGGGGACACTTGGTCTCCGACTCGTCGCTCGACGAGCTCCACGCGTTCGCGGCGGCCGCGGGCATTCCAGAGCGCGCCTTTGACCGCGACCATTACGACGTGCCGGCGGAGCGCTACGACGCGCTCATCGCGCAGGGCGCGGAACTGGTCGATTCGCGCGCCCTCGTACGCCGACTCCGCGCTTCGGGGCTGCGCGTGACCGCGGCGCAGCGCCGCGGAACCCTGTAACTGCGCGCCGCGCCGTCGCCGCACCACGCCCTCGCCCTGCGAGGACGTCAGGTCCGGTTTTGGCGGATTCCCGACTCCTGCGAGGACATGTGGTCCTGACACCACGTCAGCACCACGGTGTGCGGCCACACCCCTATCAGGCGACCATGTCCTCGCAGGATTACGCAAAGTGCAGAAATCGGCCCGGATGTCCTCGCAGGGCGCTCGCGGAACGCACAAGGCCCCCTCCCGCGAACGGGAGGGGGCCTTCGTCAATGCTGTGACTGAGCGCGTGGACTAGAAGCCCATGCCACCCATGTCGCCACCGCCGCCGCCACCCATGGGCTGCGCGGGCTCAGGCTTGTCGGCAACGACAGCCTCGGTGGTGAGGAACAGGCCAGCGATTGACGCGGCGTTGATGAGCGCGGAACGCGTCACCTTGACCGGGTCGTTGACGCCAGCGGCAAGCAGGTCCTCGTAGACGCCGGTCGCGGCGTTGAGGCCGTGACCAACGGGAAGGGACTTGACCTTCTCGACCACGACGCCGCCCTCAAGGCCGGCGTTGATGGCGATCTGGCGCAGCGGCGCGGAGATCGACAGCTCGACGATGCGAGCGCCAGTGGCCTCGTCACCCTCGAGCTCGAGCGTCGCGAACGCCTTGATGCCTGCCTGAATCAGCGCAACGCCACCACCGGCGACGATGCCCTCTTCGACGGCAGCCTTCGCGTTGCGAACGGCGTCCTCGATGCGGTGCTTGCGCTCCTTGAGCTCAACCTCGGTTGCCGCGCCCGCCTTGATGACGGCGACGCCGCCTGCGAGCTTGGCGAGGCGCTCCTGAAGCTTCTCGCGGTCGTAGTCCGAATCGGAGTTCTCGATCTCTGCACGGATCTGACGAACGCGACCCTCGATCTGCTCGGACGCACCAGCGCCCTCGACGATCGTGGTCTCGTCCTTCGTCACGACGACCTTGCGAGCCTGGCCCAAGAAGGTCAAGCGTGGCGTTGTCGAGCGACAGGCCAACCGACTCGGAGATGACGGTGGCACCCGTGAGGATTGCCATGTCCTGCAGCATCGCCTTGCGGCGGTCGCCGAACCCGGGAGCCTTGACGGCAACGGCACGGAACGTGCCACGGATCTTGTTGACAACCAGCGTTGCGAGGGCCTCTGACTCGACGTCCTCCGCGATGATCGCGAGCGGCTTGCCGGTCTGCATGACCTTCTCGAGCACGGGGACCAGGTCCTTGACGGAGCCGATCTTGGACTCGACGAGCAGCACGTAAGCGTCCTCGAGGACGGCTTCCTGACGCTCGGGGTCGGTCACGAAGTAGGCGGAAAGGAAGCCCTTGTCGAAGCGCATGCCCTCGGTGAGCTCAAGCTCAAGGCCGAGCGCCGAGGACTCTTCAACCGTGATGACGCCCTCCTTGCCGACCTTGTCCATCGCCTCGGCGATGAGATCGCCGATGGCGGGGTCGCCGGCCGAGATACCAGCGGTAGCTGCGATCTCTTCCTTGGTCTCAACCTCTTTGGCTGCAAGCAGGAGTTCGGCAGTGACGGCCTCAACGGCCTTGTCGATGCCCTTCTTGAGCGCGATCGGGTTGGCGCCGGCTGCGACGTTGCGCAGTCCCTGCGTCACGAGTGCCTGAGCGAGCACGGTCGCCGTCGTGGTGCCGTCGCCGGCAACGTCGTCGGTCTTCTTGGCAACTTCCTTGACGAGCTCGGCGCCGATGCGCTCGAACGGCTCCTCAAGCTCGATTTCCTTGGCGATGGACACGCCGTCGTTGGTGATCGTGGGTGCGCCCCACTTCTTTTCCAGGACGACGTTGCGGCCCTTAGGGCCGAGCGTGACCTTGACCGCGTCAGCGAGGGCATTCATGCCCCGCTCCATACCGCGGCGGGCCTCCTCATCGAAGGCGATGATCTTTGCCATGGGCGTGTTTCCTCTTTCAAGGTGGTGGCTTCAGCTGGTGCCCGCGACGGACGATGCGTGCCCCGGCGTTCTTGTCTCGCCGGCACCCACACCTCACCTGCAAAGCCGAGGTCTGTTAGCACTCTCGGGTCGAGAGTGCTAATGCGATTCTGGCACTCTCCGTGGGAGAGTGCAAACGCGAACTAGCCGTTTCGCCGCGCGCGGAACTGCCTCATGAACGTGCGCGGGGCAGTGCAAGGACCAGGCCAAGGAGCCGAATTACGCGGCGGGGTCGGTGACCAATTGCACCTCGATGTCGACGCTGGTCTGGGGCACGTCGAGCGAGATCTCGTCAATCCCCAGTTGCTTCGCGACCTCTTGAGCCGTGGCCTTGAGCGCCTCGGAGCTGTAGACAACGACGTTGGCGCCGGGCTTGCCGCTCGTGAGGTTGCCCGCGGTCACGCTCGTGAAGCCGCCGGTCTGGAGGATCCCTTGATTCTTGGCAGCAAGACCCTTGACGCTCGAGCCGTTGAGCACGGCCACCTTGGCGCCGAAGTTGACGCTCACCGTTTCGCGTTGGCGATGGTGCGGCGGAAGGCGAGACGGAGATCGGAAGGCGACGGTGACGGCGTCACGGTGAGCTCGAAGGTCTCCGAGATAGTGTGGCGTCGGCTCGTCCGGCGTCGCCACATCCTGGCTCCACAAGTAGGTCGCGATCGAGGTACGCGGCGGCGCCTGCGATGAGGAAGACGATGACTGGCGCAACGAGCCTGGACCACCACGGCCGGGGCGCGCGATGCACTCCAACGGGGCCTCCGCGCTTGGCGATCTCGTCGAATTCGTCTGGCGGGTACTGGTCGCTCACGGGTGAAGACTACCCCGGGTTACTCCGCCCACTGCCGAGACCTGCCGCGTGTCCGCGCCGATCGCATGCGCCGAAGGCGCTTCACCAGCATGGGGTCATGCGCGAGCGCGGCCTCGGTATCGATAAGGCATTGAGCACTTGGTAGTACTGCGTGGCGCTCATGGAGAAGAGTTCGCGGATCGCGTCTTCCTTGGCCCCCGCGTACCGCCACCACTGGCGCTCGAAGGTGAGGATCTCGGCGTCGCGGTCGCTGAGCAGCCGGCACGTGCGGCGCAGGCAAGGCGCGTGCGGTGTTGTCCATGACCCTCCCTTCCCGCCGCAAGCGTACTCGCGAATGACATCCGTGTCATTTAGGCCCGACGCTATGGTGGCGCCATGGCGTCGTGGCGCGAGCAAGTAGCCCCAGACTGGGCGACGGCCCTTGAACCCGTGGAGCCGACACTCGCGCGGCTGGGCACGTTCCTGCGGGAGGAACAGCGCTGCCGGGCGCGGGTACCTGCCGGCGCCCGACGCTATATTGCGTGCGTTCGAGACTCCGCTGAGCGCCGTGCGGGTGCTCGATCGTCGGCCAGGATCCGTACCCGACTCCCGGCGATCCTGTGGGGCTGTCGTTTTCCGTGCCCGCCGGGCCGCCCACTGCCGCGCTCGCTGCAGAACATGGCACGTGAGCTGGCCGCGGACACGGGCGAGGTGCTCGCGAGCGGGGACCTCACCGCATGGCAAGGCCAAGGCGTGATGCTGCTCAATCGCGTACTCACGGTGCGCCCTGGCCTGCCAGCGAGCCATCGCGGGAAAGGCTGGGAGCAGTTCACGGCGCACGCGATCGAGGTGCTCGTAGAGCGCGGCGGGCCGCTCGTTGCGGTGCTGTGGGGGCGCGATGCTCAGGCGCTCGCGCCCATGCTTGGCGAAGTAGCCGCGCGTCGAGAGCGCGCACCCTTCGCCGCTCAGTGCGTCGCGAGGATTCTTCGGTTCACGGCCGTTTTCCAGGGTGAATGCCCTCTTAAGCGCAGGATCCGCCCGATTAGTGGTGGCCACGATCCGCAAGGCTGCCGCGACCCCATGCCAAGGCTGGTGCTGGACGCCGCAGCCGCTCCGGATGATCACACGTGGAGCTGGCAGCGGGACTTGAACCCACAACCGCCCGATTACAAGTCGGGTGCGCTACCAGTTGCGCCATGCCAGCGTGCGTGCGGAGCCGCTGGCTCCGCGCGCGGATACAAGGATAGCCAACTCGGCGCGGGGCGCGAGCGCAATGTCAGGTGGTGCCTTTCGTTGCGGCGACGCTCCGCGGCGCCGGTCTGCGATGCGATGGGATGCGACCAATTTCCGCGCGTCAGCCGCCGATGTTAGGCGGGGTCGGCCCACACAACTCACGGTTTTGCGGTCGCTACATGACTCCGCAGAGCCGGAATCACACGCCCGCTCAGTGGGAATTTCGGCTGAAGAGTCAAAACTTCCTTACGCAGTCGAAGGCACTTCCGTCGAGAGGTCCAGCGGCGTCGCGAGTCCTCCGTTCACCTGGTCGTTGCCGCCGAGCCTAAGAACGTCCGTCATCCGATCGGCGTAAGCGTTGTCTGCAGAATAGTCGTCAGGGGCCAAGCCAGCGTCCCGAAGGCACTCTGCGATGAGCGCATCAATCGACTCATTGTTTGGGTTCGCCAACTGCGTGTTATAGATCGAGGCAATCCATCCCCCACCCAAGTCCTCCGTCTCGCATTTCGGCATGACCTGATTTTCGGCAATATCAGCGAGTTTTTCGTCCGCTTTCAACTCGTATGAGTAGCGACCATCATCGCCCGGCAACAACTGGAAAAGGTCAGCGCCATACGCCGACAATCCCTCGTTGACGCATTCGGCATACAGGCGTTGGGATTCGTCGTACTCTTCGCGGGTAATGACGTAATCCTCAAGGACCGAACGGGCATACTCACTTTGAGGCTCATCCAACGCTTTGGCGAACATCTGGTTGTATGGACCGGCACTGGTCGCTGGATCCGGTGCCTCCGAAGCGCAACCACCCGCCATCACGAGTATCAAACCCCAAGACGCGCCTGCGGTCGCCGCGCGTGCGCGGCGACCGCGGGCATCACTTGCACAACGAGGCCGTATCGAACTGCCTAATGATACGAGCAAGCCACGAACCAACTGCCACCTGCCGAACCCCAACCGCCGTAGCAGGTCGCGCTGTACTTTGCCTTCCACTGCCCGCCGCCATAGTTGCTCTTCGCGATAGTGGGGGTCACGCTCTGTGTAGCACTCTGAGGCCCGTAAACGATCGTGCCGGCATTAACAATGCTGCGCGCCTGCACCCAATCACAGTTAGCGCCTGCATATTTCGTCACGATGTTACACACCATTGGGATACACATGAGGATTCCGATGCACTGGTACTCGGCTGCTTGGCTCGCGGGCGCAACAGCGAAGAATGCGCCTAAAGCCACGAGCCCGCTAGTCGCGAGCGCGGCAATACGAATTCGAATAGTCATATGTCACCCCTACATGTTCGAAGCGGGACATTTGTCCCGGCAAGGCGACTCTAGTGGGCAGGTGCGCGCGGCGCAACCGGTCGCGCGCGTCACCGTCGCTGAGCCCGACGGAGGGAAAGGCTAGGGTTGCCACGATGCGCAGACGGAGCCACGGATCACAACTTGTCGTAGGGGCCGGTTGCTATCTCTCCGCGATGCGATCGAGTCGCGGGCGCGCACGCCTCGTTGCCAGCCCTTGAGCGTTCGCGCTCCACCGCAGCGAGTTCGAAAGTAGCGAGAATCAAACCTGGATTCGGCTACGTGTCCCCCCGTGAACAGCAGATTCACTAGAAAGGTACGGCTGGTTCTTCGCCGTGGCGGCCATTGCGTCCCCATAGTCCACCTTCGAGCCGCAGAGCACCAAGCATGCTGCGGGCGGGCATCGCGGTTCGGGGCAAGTTCCGTAATGTAACGCGCCCAGGACGCATCAAGGCTCGCCTTCACCCATGAGACGACGACAGTTCTTGCTCGCCATGACGTCCCCCGTTTGATAAGAAAAGCCGGTGTGGCTACTTGGCAGACAGCGACTCGAGGTAGGTCTTGAGCACGCCGGGCTTGAAATAGTTGACCTGTTTCGGGTCGAGGATCTCGCGGTTAACCATGACAGTTGGCGTGCCCTGCATGCCGTCAATCGACGCTTGATCGGTCGCCGCGGTGACCCACTTGGTGAACTCGCCGCCCTTGAAGGTCGACGCTACATCCGTTGGCACTCCCACTCCTACGGCAATGCAGCGAGCGTGGCGTCGTCCAGGCCCGGGGTGTTCTCGGCGGGCTGGTTCGCGTACAGCGCCTGGATGAACTGGAGGAAGTGCGACGGGTCCTGGTCGGCAACCACGGCGACGGCGTTGGCCGCCCGCGTCGAGTACTCGGTGCCCTGCGAGCGGTCGTACAGGATCGAGATGGGGTGGTAGTAGACGGCGATTGTGCCGTCCTTGCGCAGCGTGTCGAGGTCTGCCGCATTGGTGGCCTCAAACTGCTTGCACACGGGGCACATGAAGTCGACATAGATGTCCACGCGCGTCACGTCCGTGTGGCACGTCAACTCCCGCAACGCCGCCCGTACCCACGGGGATGCCCCCAGTAGCGTCGGCTGGAGCCGGGGCGTGGGCGTCCGCAAGCGCAGGCACCTTGGACGAGTTCACGATGAAGAACACGATGGCCCCAAAGCCAACGATCACCAGCAGCGACACCGCGATGATGATCACGGTGGTGCGGCGCTCTTTAGCCTTGACCTGCGACTGTGCCTTGGCGCGTGCCTCCGCCGCTCGCTCGTTCTTCGTTGCCATCATTTCCTCCAGGTTCAGATGAAAGTCTAAGCGCCGCCGCGCATCCAGCCGTCAAGGCTGAATTTGGTGCGCGGCCACATCAGTAGCCACACGCCCAGGATCACAAAACCGACCCGCTCAAGCATGTGCGCTGGGTAGTTGGTGGTGCCCTTCGCGACATCGCCTCCGCCGCCAAAACAACCGCAATCGATGGAATAGCCCTTGATCCACGCCCAGGCGACCCCGAACATGAACGCGGCCATCATCGCGAGCCACACGATCGCTGCAATGCGCGTGAACAACCCCAACAGCAAGAACAGCGCAAGCGTCAGTTCAAGGAATGGCAGCATCGTGCCCACGAAGGGCACCACGGCCTCCGGGAGGATCCGGTACGCGCGCACGGCGATGATCGACTGAGGAATGTCTTGAATCTTGGGGATCGCGGCGGCAATGAGGATGCCTGCCATGGCCAAGCGAACGAGGGTGGAGATCCACTCAAAGACCTCTGACCGCTTCACAGCCATGCGAACTCCCTTGTTATTGGCACTGCACGCTGAACGAATCTTAGCGGCGCTGAGTTCCCTCTCGCGGGGCCCTAGTGCCCAGTCGGCCACCACAGCGGCTCGATGCCCGCAAAGCCGATGCCCGCGCACACCACAACCACCACTGCACCCGCGGCGGTCCAGCACACAATTGCCGTGCGACCAGGCGCGAGGCGGGCGGCGATCAGATGCGCACCCCGGCGAGCCTCGCGGCCGCGCGGCCCCCACCACAACAACGCCAGCCCCACCGTTGCCGCGAGCGCGAGCACTATCGCTTGCCACAGCACAGCGTTCTCCGCGCTGCGCGCGAGCAAGAATCCGAGCCAACCAACCAGGTACGCACTGCCGGCCGCGAGTAAAGCCGACGGCAGGGTCAAGGTAAGCGCACGCAGCAAGTGCCACGGGCTCGCGAAGACCTGGGCAACGACTCCGCCGGCTTCCACTCCCCTGCGAGCGCGCGAGCGCCACACAGCGCGAGTCGCCGAGTCCGCTCCTCGCGCCACCACCGCGCTCAAGATCGCGATCGCCGTAGCTACGAGTGGCGCCACCGTCGCGAAGGCGATGAGCGCGAGCCCCCAAGCGCCCAACACAAGTCGCCGGCGCGGGAGTACGCGGTCTATCCCCTCCGCGAAGTACACCTCTGCGGATTCGTCGTCCTCGTCGCCGTCCCACTCGGCGACTTCAGCGAGGTCGCTCGGCGCCATCGCTTTCCACGAGCCACGTCGGCGCCACGAGCGTCGGATCCACGGCGCGCGCGTCGAGCACCACCGTCCCGTCCGTCTCGCCAAGCGACCGGGCAACGTCCTGTGGCGACGGGCGGAACTGCGGCGCGGCGGTGAGTGCGCGCGCCAAGGCGAGCGGAACGTCGGGCTCAACATCGCCAGAAAGCGTGCGGCTGAGCGCGCCCATCCCCGTGCCAAACGGCGCCGTGCCCGACCGCGGCAAACGCGAGCGTCGCGGCAAACGCCCAATCGTCCGACGCCGTGGTTGGGTCGGCGCCATCGATCACCTCTGGCGCCACGTAGCCCGCGGTGCCGCTCACGAGGCCCGTGACGGTCAGGCGATCGTCTGTCTGGCGGTGCGAGAGGCCAAAGTCGATGAGCACTGGACCGCTCGCGCCGAGCAACACGTTCGCGGGCGTGACGTCGCGGTGCACCACGCCGGCCGCGTGCACCGCGGCAAGGGCGCTCGCCAAGCGCGTCGGCGAGCTCGGCGACGCGCGTCGGGCGCCAGCGGCCCGTTGCGCTTCACATGCGTGGAAAGGCTGGGTCCGTCGATGAACTCGAAGACCACGAACGGCTTCCGAGTCGTCAAGTTCCGCATCGAGCACGCGCGGCACCGCACGGTGCCGTAGCGCCTGCAGCGCGGCGACCTCGCGAGCGAGTCGCGTGCGGGCTCCCGTCATCGGTCGCGTCGATGAGCTTGAGCGCGGCCTCGCCCGCCGCCCTCGTCGCTCACCAGGTACACCGCGCCGGAACCGCCCCTGCCCAGCGTGCGAATCACGCGATAGCCGCCGACGTCGTCGCCCGGCACCCGCTCCATTCTCCGCACGGGAACACGCGTACCTGGCGGTCCCCCGCCTTGACCGGGATATGGCAGGATGGGCAAGCACGTCGCAACAGCGTCGGGCAGTGTCACTGTGGACACCACACGGCACTCTTCACCACGGATCGTCTGGCACGTACCTGCCAGTGAAGGGACCAGAAATGGCAACCGTTACGTTTGATAACGCAACGCGTATTTACCCGGGCACCGAACGCCCAGCTGTCGATAGCCTCAACATCGAAATCGCCGACGGAGAATTCCTCGTTCTCGTCGGCCCCTCCGGTTGTGGAAAGTCCACCTCGCTCCGCATGCTCGCGGGCCTCGAGGACGTTGACGCCGGTTCCATCTGGGTTGGCGACCGCGATGTCACCAACGTGCAGCCAAAGGACCGCGACATCGCCATGGTGTTCCAGTCCTACGCGCTGTACCCGCACATGACCGTCGCCGACAACATGGGCTTCGCGCTCAAGATCGCCAAGGTCGACAAGGCTGACATCCGTCAGCGCGTCGAGGCAGCGGCAAAGATCCTTGACCTCACCGAGTACCTCGACCGCAAGCCAAAGGCCCTCTCCGGTGGTCAGCGTCAGCGCGTCGCCATGGGCCGCGCCATCGTGCGTCAGCCCCAGGTGTTCCTCATGGACGAGCCGCTCTCGAACCTCGACGCCAAGCTGCGCGTGCAGACGCGTACGCAGATCGCCGCGCTCCAGCGTCGCCTGGGCACCACCACCGTCTACGTGACCCACGACCAGGTCGAGGCCCTCACCATGGGTGACCGCATCGCGGTGCATGAAGGACGGCGTGCTGCAGCAGGTCGGCACCCCGCGCGACATGTACGACGCTCCCGTCGAACGTGTTCGTTGCCGGCTTCATCGGCTCCCCCGCCATGAACCTCGGCACCTACCAGGTGTTCGACGGCTTCGCACAGGTTGGCCGCGGTCGCATCCAGCTCTCGCGCGAGGCTCTCGCTTCGCTCAAGGCTGAGGACAAGAACTCCGTTGTGCTTGGCTTCCGCCCAGAGTCGCTCGACCGTTCCACGGCGAACGCAGAAGGCGCCATCCCCATCGAGGTGGACATCGTCGAGGAGCTCGGCTCCGACGCGTACGTCTACGGCTCCGTGCCGAACGAGTTCGGCGAGTCCAAGGAGATCCACTTCGCCGCTGGCGAGTCGCAGATGGTCGTGCGTATCGACCCCCGCGACGTCCCCAAGAAGGGCGACACCGTCTGGGTCACCATTCGCGAGGGCGAGCAGCACACGTTCTCGTCCGCCACGGGCAAGCGCCTCACAAAGGACGCGGTTATCACCGGGCGCTTCGCTGAAGCACTAGTCCCTCACGCGTTCCAGGCGAGGGGCGGTTCGGCTCAGGCCGGGCCGCCCCTCGTTTTTTGTGCCCGACGCTGGGGATGGGTTGGCCCGACGCTGGGGCCGGTTTAGCCAGTTACGCTGACCCCATGGCGCTCAGCATCAAAGGCTCGGCCAACGGCGGTCTCATCGGGCTCCCTTGGGAGATCCCGCTTGAGCACTGGCCAACAGAACACATCGCGGCGCTGCCGCGCGGCATCTCTCGCCACGTGGTGCGCTTCGTCAAGCTCGACGGCAGAGTGGTTGCCATCAAGGAGACCAACCCCGAGATCGCGCGGCGCGAATTCAAACTGTTGCGTCAACTGCTCAAGGCTGGGCGCGCCGTGCGTGACGCCCACTCGCCGTGGTCACCGGGCGAGAGGGGCTCGACGGCAAGCCCCTCGAGGCCGCACTTGTCACCGAGCACTTGCAGTTCTCGCTGCCCTACAGAGCACTTTTCAGGCAGTCGCTGCGCGCGGAGACCATCGACCGGTTCCTCGATGCCCTCGCCGTGCTGCTGGTGCGGCTCCACCTGCTGGGCTTCTACTGGGGCGACGTGTCGCTCTCCAACGCGCTGTTCCGGCGCGACGCCGAGCAGTTCACCGCCTACCTCGTTGACGCCGAGACGGGAGACCTCCACGAGGCGCTCACCGACGGCCAGCGCGACTACGACCTCGAGCTGGCGCGCACCAACATCATCGGCGAGATGTTCGACCTTGAGGCGCAAGACAGCCTCGACGAGTCCGTGGACCCCATCGCGGTCGCGGATCGGCTAGAGGAGCGCTACCGCGAGCTGTGGCGCACCCTCACCAAGAGCGCAACCCTGACCTCGAACATCCCGCTACAGATCGCCAACCGCGTCACGCAGCTCAACGAGATGGGCTTCGACGTCGGCGAGCTGGAGATGCGTGAGACGGACGACGGCAACGCGCTCATGATCCGCCCCAAGATCGTGGACGCGGGCCACCACTCGCGTCGTCTCATGCGGCTCACGGGCCTCGATGTGCAAGAGAACCAGGCGCGGCGCCTCCTCAACGACCTCGACGAGCACCGTGCGTTCGTCAATCCCAACGACGACGTTGGCTACGCCGCGCATCAGTGGTTGCTCCAGATCTTTGAGCCGACGGTGCGCGCCGTTCCGCGCGAGTACCGCAAGAAACTTGAGCCTGCGCAGGTGTTCCACGAGATCCTCGACCACCGTTGGTACCTCGCGCAAGAGGTGGGCCACGACGTGCCCATGGCGGTGGCCGCCGCGTCCTACGTGCGGAACATCCTTCCAACGCGACCGGACGAGCAGGCCGTGCTTGGCGTCTCGCTCGCGGAGATGACTGCGGAGTTGCCTGCCCTCACGGCTGAGGTCGAGGCGCGCGGGCGACTCGCGGAGGAGGACAGCGAAGACAATTTGGGAGGCTGGGGAGGCGATCGAGGAGCCCCCCGCGCCGGATGTGGTCCGACGCTCGACCCGGGTTCCAGCGCCCACTGAACCCGAGCGTCGGGCCGGCAGACGAGGGCTAGCCGCGCGCCTTACGCAGCCACATTCCTCTACTTCAGAGCCTGGCTTGCCGCGTAGAGCGCGATGGACGCGGCGACGGAGGCGTTGAGGCTCTCGGTTGTGGACGCGATGGGGATCGACGCGATCTGGTCGCACGCATCGCGCACCAGGCGCGAAAGCCCCTCGCCCTCGGCGCCAACGACAATGACGAGCGGGCCGTCGAGCAGATTGGATTCAGGGAGCGTGACGTCGCCGCCCGCGTCGAGGCCCAGCACAAACAGGCCCGCCTTCTTGTAGTCCTCGATGGTGCGCGTGATGTTGGTGGCGCGGGCCACGCGAATGCGCGCGGCCGCCCCTGCAGAAACCTTCCACGCAGCGACCGTGACTCCTGCGGCCCGGCGATCCGGCACCACAACTCCGCTCGCGCCAAACGCGGCGGCGGAGCGCATGATCGCGCCGAGGTTGCGCGGGTCCTGGATGTGGTCGAGCACCATGATGCGCACCGGGCTGGGCGCGGCGAGGAAGTCCTCGGGCTCCGCGTACTCGTATGGCGGCACCTGCAGCGCGATGCCCTGGTGCACGGCTCCGTCGGACAGCGTGTCGAGCTGCGCCTTCGATGCGTCCGCGACAGGGATGCCCTGCTCCACCGCGAGCGAGACAATCTCCGTGACGCGATCGTCAGCGTCGATGCGGTTGAAGACGTGCAGCAGGGTCGCGGGCAGTTGCGAACGCAGCGCCTCGAGCGTGCTGTTGCGCCCAATCACGAGCTCGTGGTTTCCCGACGCCTTGTTGCGCGGCGCGCGCTTTGCCGGCGCCGGAGTCTTAGCCGCCACGGCGTCGGCCTCGCTGCTTGGACTTGTACGCCTTGTGGTACGTGCGCTCCGAGGCCTTGGGGGTGGGGCCTTTGCCCTCGAGCGCCTTGCGGCCGTGGCCGCCGGTGCCGACGCTTGGGCCCTTCTTCGAGGCTGCGTTGCGTGTGGCGCCCTTGCGCTGTGAGTTTCCGGCCATGGGTCAAGGGTACCGGCCTGCGCCGCGGCTAGCTTTGGCGGCTAGAGGTCGGAGGCTGGCGTTCCGGTCATGAGCGACCAGCGGGCGCCCTCCGGGGCGTCCTCGATCGCGATGCCTGCGGCAGCGAGGCGGTCCCTGATCGCGTCCGCAGCCGCCCAGTCCTTCGCCGCGCGAGCGGCGGCGCGAGCGGCGAGGTCGGCTTGCACCAAGGAATCGAGCGCGCCAAGCGCTACGCCGCCAACGGCAGAGTCCGTACCGCCCGTGAGCTCACTCGAGAGGGGATCGAGACCCAGCACGTCGAGCATCGCGCGCGTCGCGAGCAAGGCGGGAGCCACCGCCGCGAGATCGCCTGCGGCGAGCGCGGCGTTGCCCGCGCGCACGGTCTCGTAAAGGACCGCCATCGCGCGCGGAACGGAGAGGTCGTCGTCCATCGCGTCGACGAAGGCGGTCGGCAAGGCTGCCGCCGCAAGCTCGGCGTCGCTTGGCTGGCCCACGCGCTCGCCCGCGCGGTCAACGAAACCGGCGAGCCGCTGCCACTGCGCGAGCGCCTCGTCGAGCGTCGAGTCGGTGTATTCGAGCATCGAGCGGTAGTGCACCGTCGCGAGCGCAAGCCGCAGTGCTGCCGAGGGATACGCCGCCAGGACGTCGGATACCAACAGCCCATTACCCAGGGACTTCGACATCTTGGCGCCCGATTGCGTCACCCATGCGGAATGCATCCAGAGCCGCGCAAAGCCATACCCGGCCGCTCGCGATTGCGCCTGCTCGTTCTCGTGATGAGGGAATCGCAGGTCCAAACCGCCGCCGTGAATGTCGAACTCTTCGCCCAAGTAGCGCTGCGCCATCGCGGAGCACTCGATGTGCCAGCCGGGCCGCCCCAGCCCCCACGGCGAGTCCCACGAGGCCGTGGCCGGCTCGTCTGGCTTGCGGGCCTTCCACAGCGCGAAGTCGCGCGGGTCGCGCTTGTGTTCGGCAGGGCCGTCGGGCGCCGCGTCAGCAACGAGGTCACCAAGCGACTGGTTCGTGAGCGCGCCGTATTCCGCGAAGGACTGCACGTCGAAGTACACGGAGCCGTCCCGCTCGTACGCGTTACCGCGCGAGATGAGCAGCGATACCAAGGCGATGATCTCCGGGATATGGCCCGTTGCGCGCGGCTCCGCAGCCGGTGGCTTCACCCCAACCGCCGTGTATGCCGCCTGGAACTCGCGCTCGTGGACGAGTGCCCACTGCCACCATGGCACGCCGGCTTCGGCGCCCTTGGCGAGCGTCTTGTCGTCGATGTCTGTGACGTTGCGCACCATCGTGACGGAGTAGCCGGAACGCTCAAGCCACCGCTGCAGCACGTCGAATGCGACGGCGGCGCGGAGGTGCCCAACGTGAGGGGAGCTTTGCACGGTTGGGCCACAGAGGTAGATACCGACCTCGCCGGGGGTCAGCGGCACAAACGGCCGCTCCTCGCGGGTGGCGGTATCAAAAAGGCGCAGGCTCACGGGGGTTAAGGCTACCGGTTGGTTATGCAGGAAACACGAGCGCGGACGCGATAGCCGCGAGCCCCTCGCCGCGGCCCGTGAGCCCAAGGCCGTCGCTCGTGGTGGCTGCGACACTTACTGGGGCGCCCACCGCCGCGCTCAGCGCCGCCTGAGCCTCGCCGCGGCGCGCCGCGAGTTTGGGTCGGTTGCCGATGATCTGGATCGAGACGTTGGCGATCTCAAAACCCGCGTCACGCACGAGCCTCGCGGTTTCCGCGAGCAGCGTTCTGCCCGACGCTCCCGCAAGTTCCGGCTTATCGACTCCAAAGACCTCGCCAAGATCGCCAAGGCCCGCCGCGCTCAGGAGCGCGTCACACGCCGCGTGGGCGGCGACGTCGCCGTCGGAGTGTCCGGTCAGTGCGAACTCGGCCGGCCAGGTCAGCCCGGCGAGCGCGAGGCCCTGCTGTGTTCCGAAGGCGTGCACGTCTACGCCCACGCCGGTACGCGACTGTGTCATGTCAACTGCCGCGTCATGAGTGCTCCGCGATGAACGTGGCGAGGGCGAGGTCCCCCGCATGTGTCACTTTAAAGCCCCACGGGTGCCCCTCGGTGGCGACAACCCGCAGTCCTAACTCGCGCACGAGCGTTGCGTCATCGGTGGCTGCGCGTCCGGCACCTGCCTCGTGGGCCGCCGCGAGTACCGTTGCTCTGAATACCTGCGGGGTTTGCACCGCGCGGTAGCTGATCGCGATCCACCGCAGCGCCGTAGGCGTCGTCGCCTCCCGGTGCATGCACGAGCGTGTCGACAACAGGCACCACGGGAACCGCTGCGTCTGCGCCGGCCTCGACCGCAGCTACCGCCTCGCGCATCGCCGCGGTGGGCATGAAGGCGCGCGCGGCATCGTGCACCAGCACGATGTCATCGGGCGCCAGGCCGGAGGTGGTGAGTGACACCACGCCCGCCCATACCGAGTCTTGCCTGACTAGCGCCGCCGACCACGACGTCGGCCCGGCCCTCAACGGCATCAACAAAGGCATCAAGGTGATCGGGCGCGGCCGTCACCACGATGCGTGAAGCGAGGGGCGCGATGCGGTCGAGCGCGTGCGCGACAAGAGGGCGCCCGGCAACCACAACGAGTGCCTTAGGCAGGGAGGAACCCAAGCGGGTTCCCAATCCGGCGGCCGTGATGACCGCCGCGATGGTCACGACGCGAGAACCTCGTCAAGGCGGGCGCCCGCGGCAACCTCGTCGCTCTTCTCGGCAAGTGCGAGCTCGCTCACGAGGATCTGGCGCGCCTTGTGGAGCATGCGCTTCTCGCCAGCGGACAGACCCTTGTCGGTGTCGCGGCGGCTCAGGTCACGAACTACCTCTGCCACGCGAATCACATCGCCTGAGGCGAGCTTCTCGACGTTTGCCTTGAAGCGGCGCGACCAGTTGGTTGGCTCTTCGATATACGGCTCGCGCAGAACAGCAAAGACCTTTTCGAGGCCCTTCTTGTCCACGACATCGCGAACGCCAACGAGGTCCAAGTTGTCCGAGGGCACCTTGATGATGAGATCGCTTTGCGAGACTCGCAACTCGAGGTACTCCCTCTCAACACCAGCTACAGTGCGCTTGAAGATGTCCTGGATAGTTGCGGCACCGTGGTGCGGGTAGACGACAGTCTCACCGACGACAAAATTCATTTGAGCCTCGCCCCTTTGATTTGCGGATTCCATTCTACCATTCCGCGACACGCCCTATATAGCGTCGTGTTTGTGGACCCGGTAGCGACGCGCTGGTGGCCCACACATCGCACCTGCCAGTATTCTTGAGCCCTCATGTCCCCGAAAGGATCCGCGTTGAAGACCACGGTGTTGAAGAGCCCTGTTCTCGCCCGCCTCGCTGCCATCGCCGCGGGCGCCGTAGTGCTGGCCGCATGTTCGGCGATCAACCCGATCACGACCGACGTTCACTACGCGCCCTCCGACGGTGTGCAGGTGGCCATTGGCGACGACGCGAAGGCCCTCAACCTGCTGGTGGTCACCACCGCAAAGGATGCCCCCGCGGTGCTCACCGGGTCGATCTACAACGGCGGAGCAGAGGACCTCGCGGTGACCTTGAGCATCGACGGCACGATTGCCGCGAATGTCACGGTCGCTCCCGACGCCACCGTGCAGTTGGGAACGGCGACGGCCAGACGCTCGTGCAGGGAACGTCGCCAGGCGCGCCCGGCGGAGTTGCGCCAGTATGGATCGGCACCCCGGCGACCGGCGCGCTCCAGACGGACGTTCCAATCGTCGACGGCACGCTTCGAGCAGTACCAGGGCATCGTTGATTCGATCCCACCGCTGCCCGTGGTGACCCCATCGCCAACCCCCACCGCCTCGCCGAGCCCGTCCGCGAGCCCCACGGCCTGACCCAGCGCGATCTGGGCGCCCCAGTGGCAACCGGGCCACAGCGTCGGGCCACAGCGTCGAGCAGGCGCCGTGGCTCCGCACCCAACGCGGTTGCGGCACGCGGCATGCCCGACGCGACGGTTGGCTTTCCCCGGCGCGTTGCGCGTCAACGCGATGCGGATCCGAAGCGCGTTTTGGCGCGACTCAGCCGAAGCGGCCGGAGATGTAGTCCTCTGTCGCCTTCTCTGACGGGGTGGAGAACATCGTGCGCGTGTCGTTCATCTCGATGAGCTTGCCGGGCTTTCCCGTTCCCGCGATGTTGAAGAACGCAGTGCGGTCAGCGACGCGAGCGGCCTGCTGCATGTTGTGAGTCACGATGACGATCGTGTACTCCTCTTTGAGTTCCTGCATGAGGTCCTCGATCGCGAGGGTCGAAATGGGGTCCAGCGCCGAGCAAGGCTCGTCCATGAGCAGAACGTCGGGACGGATGGCGATCGCTCGCGCGATGCACAGGCGCTGCTGCTGGCCGCCCGAGAGCGACGACCCCGGCTTGTCGAGTCGGTCCTTGACCTCTTCCCAGAGGTTGGCGCCACGGAGAGACGACTCCACGAGTTCCTCGGCATCCGCCTTGTTGACCCGCTTCGAGCTGAGCCGATAGCCGGCGAGCACGTTTTCAGCAATCGACATCGTGGGGAACGGGTTGGGTCGCTGGAACACCATGCCCACGTGGCGCCGGACAGCCACGGGGTCAATGCCAGAGCCGTAGAGGTTCACCCCGTCCATGAGCACTTCACCCTCGACGCGCGCGCCAGGGATGACCTCGTGCATGCGGTTCATGGTGCGCAGGAAGGTGGACTTGCCGCAGCCGGATGGGCCAATGAAGGCCGTCACCGACTTGGGCTCGATCGCGAGCGACACGTCTTCTACCGCCAAAAAGCTGCTGTAGTAGACGTTGAGATTGTTGACGTCAATGCGCTTGGACACTGTGTGTTCCTTCTTAGCTAGCGGCCGGCTTTGGGTGCGAACGCGCGAGAGATGAGGCGCGCAATGAGATTGAGCGTCATGACGATGAGGATCAGAATGAGCGCAGCTGCCCACGCGCGATACTCGGTGATCTCCGGGATACATGGCACGGAGGGGTCATTGCAGACTGCGTCGCCCTTCTTCCACTCGGAGACGATGTACACGGGGAGCGTCATCATGCGGCCGTCGAAGAGGTTGAAGTTGAGCGAGTCGGCGAAGCCCACCGCGACGAGCAGCGGGTGCGGTCTCGCCGATGACACGTGCGATGGCCAACGTAACGCCGGTCGCGAGACCCGCAATGGCCGTGCGCAACACCACCTTGACGACCGTGAGCCACTTGGGAACGCCGAGCGCGTACGACGCCTCGCGGAGCTCGTTCGGTACGAGGCGAAGCATCTCCTCGGACGCGCGCACGACGACGGGGATCATCAGCACCGACAACGCAATGGCACCGGTGAATCCGGTCTTGGTCCCGGGCCCGATGACGATCGCGGCGAGCGCGTACGCGAAGAGGCCGGCGACGATTGACGGAATGCCCGTCATGACGTCAACGAAGAATCGCACTGACCGTGCCAGGTGGCCAGACCCATATTCCACGAGGTAAACCGCAGTAAGGATGCCGATCGGCACCGAGATGATCGCCGTTGCCAACGTGATGAGGAGCGTCCCCCAGATGGCGTGCAACGCACCGCCAGCAGGAGCACCACCCACAACGCCGCGCATCGTCTGTTGCAAGAAGTCGAGATTGAAATTGTGCTCGCCGTTGGAGTCAATGAAGAAGCGCTTGTAGCCCCGCGTTACCACTGTGATGGCGAGCCAGACCAGCGGGATCAGCGCGATGCCAAACGCGGTGTAGACCAGCGCGGTTGCCGACCCGTCCTTGAGACGCCGGGACGTGGTCAACGCGCCAAGAGTTGATGCGTCTGTCGTGGCCATCAGTTGGCTCCAGAGAACTCGGCGCGACGCGACACGATCCACCGCGCAAGGAGTTGACGAGCAGCGTGATGATGAAGAGCGCGAGACCCATCGTGATGAGCGCAGACACGCCCCACGAATTGGCCTCGGGGAACTGCGAAGCGATATAGGCGGCGATCGTGTTGTGCTTGCCGGATTGCAAGATTCCAAACGAGAACGTGAGCCCGCTCGAGAGGATCATGTACACGGCCATCGTTTCACCGAGCGCGCGGCCAAGGCCAAGCATCGTGGCGCCGATCATTCCGGAACGCGCGAAGGGGAAGACCGCCATGCGCACCATCTCCCAGCGAGTGGCACCCATGGCAAGCGCGGCCTCCTCGTGCAGCTTAGGCGTCTGCAGGAAGACCTCACGCGTGATGGCGGAGATGATCGGAATGATCATGATCGCGAGGACGATGCCGGCGGCGAGCGCGACGCGGCCCGTTGGCGATGCAGCGCCAGTGGCGGGATCCGGCGCAAACAGCGGGAACCAGCCAAAGGTGTCTGTGAGCCACGCGAAGAATGGTCTGAGGAACGGAACGAGGACCATCGCTCCCCACAGCCCGTAGACCACGGAAGGGATCGCGGCGAGCAGGTCGATCACGTACCCAAGGCTGGAGGCCAATCGGCGAGGAGCATAGTGCGAGATGAACAGCGCAATGCCTATGGCGAGCGGAGTGGCGATCAGGAGAGCGATCGTCGAGATGAGCAGCGTGCCGAAGACCAGGAAACCGATGATCTCGATAAGGCTCTCGCCCTCTTCTGGGCGAATCCAACTCACGTTCTTGTCAAGCATGGTGGGGTCCGTGAGCGCGGGCCAGGCTTCGGTCAGCAGAAAGGTCGCGACTGCCGCGAGGACGATCAGGATGACAGTTGCCGACCCCGCGGAGAGGCCTTCGAAAACTCTATTGGCACGCGAGGGCTTTGTTGCCTCAAGCGGCTCTGGTCGGACCTGTGGGGCCTCTGTAATTGTCACGCAAGCTCTCCGTTAGGTGGCGTGAAGGACGGTGGTGGTCTCATCCTCGCGGACGAGCCCACCACCGTCCAGTCAACTGCGGTTAGGCCGCTGCGATTCCGGCGAGGATCGTCTCGATCTGCGTCGAGAGGTCCGCAGGAAGCGGAGCCGAGCCGGCGGCGGAGGCTGCAGAAGCCTGGCCCTCGGCGGAGGCTACGTAGGAGAGGAAGCCGGTCACGTTGGCCTTCTCTGCGGCGTCCGTGTACGTCTGGCAAACGATCGCGTAGGACACGAGCATGAGCGGGTAAGCGCCAGCCGCGGTCGTGGTGCGGTCAACCTTGTAGGCAAGGTCGTTGTCGCCGTTGACGCTGGCCACCGTTGAGCTCGCGAGCGCGGTCGCTGCACCCTCGGCAGACGGGGCGTTGAACGTGTCGCCAACCTTGACGGAAACAACACCAGCGGTGCCGGCCTTTGATGCGTCTGCGTAACCGATTGCGCCAGGCGTGCTGGTGACAACCGTCATGAGGCCCGTGGTGCCCTCGCCGGTCTCGCCGGACTTGATGGGCCACACCTTGTCGGCGTCGTAGCTCCACGCGCCGTCAGAGGCCTTGCTGAGGTAGTCCGTGAAGTTCTTGGTGGTACCGGACTCGTCCGAGCGGTGCACCGTGGTGATCGCGAGGTCGGGCAGGGCCACACCGTCGTTGAGCGCCGCGATGGCCGCGTCGTTCCACTTGGTGATCTTGCCGTCGAAGATCATGGCGATGGTCGCTGCATCAAGGTTGAGCGTCGAGACGCCCTCGACGTTGAACACCACGGCAATGGGCGAGATGTAGACGGGCAGGTTGATGGCGCCATCAGCACCACAGCGGGTCACGGCGGCCGTGTACTCGTCTGGATCCTTGAGCGGGGAGTCCGAACCTGCCCACGAGACGGAACCGTCGAGGAACGCCGTAACGCCACCGCCGGAGCCAACCGGGTCGTAGTTGATCGTGAGGTCGGGGTTGGCGTTCTGGAAGTCGGCACGCCACGCGTCCATCGCGGACTGCTGGGCGGACGAGCCGGAGCCATTGAGCGTCCCGGAGAGCTGCACAGCGGGCGCCATTGTGGTGCCGCCAGTGGGGGCGTCCGAAGGGGGCGTCTCGTTATCCGCGCGAACACGCGGCGAGGGAAAGCGACAGCACGGCAGCAGCGGCAATAGCGCCGGCGCGGTAGGCGATCTTCACAGTCAGGGTCCTTACGTGGGTTTGACGCCGGCTCTGTGCCGGATGACTTCACGCTAGGGAGCGAAAGTAACGACACGAGCGTCGATTTCTGAACCTTGGGTGAACGTTCGGTGAACGCCGCGAGCGCGCTAAGGCTCAAGCGTGTAACCCACACCGCGCACGGTCTGGATCAGCATAGGATTTGCGGGGTCGTCTTCGACCCGCGCACGTAGTCGTTTGATGTGCACGTCGAGCGTCTTTGTGTCGCCAAAGTAGTCCGCGCCCCACACGCGCTCGATGATGAGGTGTCGAGGCAAGCACGCGGCCCGCGTTCTGCGCAAGCAGGCTCAGCAACGCGAACTCCTTGGGCGGCAGCGACAGGGTCTCGCCGTTCTTGGAGACGGTGTGCCGCTCCGCATCGAGCGTTATTGGCCCGACGCTGATGCGGCTTGGTTCGTCGGGTATCTGTGCGAGCCCTGACGCTTGGCGGCGCAGCACGGAGCGGATCCTCGCCACCAGTTCGCGCGCCGAGTACGGCTTGGTGACGTAGTCATCCGCGCCAAGCTCGAGGCCGATGATCTTGTCTACCTGGTCGTCGCGAGCGGTGACCATGATGATGGGGACGTCGGTGCGTTCGCGCAGCGCCTTGAAGACCTCGGCCCCAGACATGCCGGGCAACATGAGATCAAGCAGCACGACGTCAGCGCCGCGGCGCGCGAATTCTTCAACGCCGCGCGGGCCCGTCTCCGCGAGGTAGACGGTGAAGCCTTCCCTGCCGAGCAAGAACGCGAGCGAGTCGCGATACGACTCCTCGTCCTCAATCACCAGGATGCGTTCGCCCGTCATACCTGCTCCTCCGGGCTCGCTGCGGGCAGCTTGAGCGTGAAGGTGGACCCGACGCCCTGCGTGCTCCACACGTCCACGGCGCCGTCGTGGCGAAGTGCGATGTGTTTGACAATGCTGAGGCCGAGCCCGGTGCCCCCGGTCTCTCGAGAGCGCGCGGGATCGACTCTGTAGAAGCGTTCAAAGATGCGATCGATCTCCGCGGGGGCGATGCCTATGCCCTGGTCAACGACCGATATCGAGGCGACCTCGCCGTCGAGATCCGTGCTGACGATGACGCGCTTTCCCGAGTCCGAGTACTGCACGGCGTTGTCGATGAGGTTGCGCAGCGCCATCACCAGCAGGTCCTCATTGCCGAGCACGGTCGCGTCAGCTCGCACGTCCACGGTGACGCTGATGCCGCGCGCCTGGGCCGCGGTCGAGGTCGCGTCGAGCGCCTCCTCGACCACGTGGGAAAGGTGAACGGCGCCGCATCCATGACCGCAGCGTCGGACTGCAAACGGGTGATCTCGATGATCTCCTGAATGAGCGTGCTGAGGCGCTTGGCCTCCTTGCGGAGCTTCTTGGTGAACGCGCACGACGATTTGGGGGTCGTCGGCGCCGGCCTCGACCGACTCAGCAAGCAGCTGGATCGCACCCACAGGCGTCTTGAGCTCGTGGGAGACGTTGATCGCAAAGTTGCGGCGCATCTGCTCTGCCGCCTGTTGCTCGGTGAGGTCGCTCACGAGCGCGAGCGCGAGCTCGTCGTCGATGACGCTGACGCGAGCATGCAGGATCCGGCTAGACGCGAGCACGCCGCGCTTGACCTCGATGTCCTCTTCCACAACATCTCCGTGCGTCCACGCGCGCTCCGCTAGCCGCGAGAGTTCCGGGTGCAAGGCGCCGTCTGGGCGCGCGACGCCGAGCGCAAGGGCTGCGTTGTTGCAATACGCGCTGCGTCGGTCGCGGCGCACGATCACGGCCCCGGAAGGCAATACCGCGAGCACCTGCCGGGTGCGCGCCGGAACGAGAGTGCCGACTGCCTCGCGCGAGCGTGAACCCGCACGGCCAGCCCACAACCCAGCTCCTAGGCCCATGCCTACACCGATGACCACGAGCATCCACGCTACGGGGGTCATGGGCACACACTAACGAGGAGGGCCCCTGTTCACCGAATGTTCAGGCACGCAACCGAAAGTTCACTGTTGGTTTGCCGATTACAGGTCTCGCCGGTGCACCGCAGTGCCAGACTTGGGGGGACACGCACGCGCGCCACCAAAGGCGCCACCGAGGAGAGACATGCGCACGCTTTTCACCGCCGAGATGTCGGAGCTGAGTGACGACCTGGTCACCATGAGCAAATTAGTGCTGACCGCCATCACCGACGCGTCCGACGCGTTGCTCACTGAAAACATCGAGCTCGCTCAGTCGGTGATCGCCAACGATGCCAAGCTCGATGATCTCGAAGAGACCGTTGACGAGCGCTGTGTGCTGCTCATCGCACAGCAGCAACCGGTTGGGCTCGACCTGCGCACCATCGTCGCGTCGCTGCGCATCTCTGCAGCGCTTGAGCGTATGGGCGACCTCGCCCAGCACATCGCGGAATCCGCGCGCCGGGCGTACCCGGGATCCGCGATTCCTGCCACACACCGCGAGATCGTGGAAGGCATGGGCGCTGCGGCGAAGTTGGCGGCCGCGGAGGTTGCCGAACTTCTCGAGTCGCGTGACCTCAACACGGCCGCTCGCATCGTCTCTGACGACGACACCCTTGACGACCTCCACGCCAAGGCCTACGCGTCACTGCTTGCTCCCGACTACGCGGGTGACGCCCAAACGACGCTCGACGTTGCGCTCTTGGCGCGCTACTACGAGCGGTTTGGCGACCACGCCGTCGGCATATCCCGCCGCATCGTGTACTTGGTGACCGGCGACCACGGCGGAGAAGGCGCGCAGATCTAGACCCGAGTTTGGAAACGGACGAAGGCCCCGGGACCTGCTGCTGTCAGCAAGTCTCGGGGCCCTCTTCTTCGGCCAGCAATGAGAGGCTGACCGAACGCTTGTTATCTACCTTACTTCTTTCCTTGGTTTGCCACAGCGGCAATGGACGCGGCCGCCGCCGCGGGGTCCAAGTAGCGGCCCCCGGACACGACCGGCGTGAAGTCGTCGTTCAGCTCGTAGTAGAGCGGGATGCCGGTTGGGATGTTGACGCCAACGATCTCGTCGTCACCGATTCCGTCAAGGTACTTCACGATTGCACGCAGCGAATTGCCGTGCGCCGCAACCAACACGGTCTTGCCCGCAGCGAGGTCAGGGACTATCTCCTCGTGCCAATACGGCAAGGCACGCTCGAGCACATCCTTGAGGCACTCGGTCGCGGGCACCTCGATGCCTGCGTAGCGGGGATCGCCGTCCTGCGCGAATTGCGAGCCGGCTTCGATGGGCGGCGGCGGGACGTCGTATGAACGGCGCCACGTCATGAACTGCTCCTCGCCAAACTCCGCGAGGGTTTCCGCCTTGTTCTTGCCCTGCAGAGCGCCGTAGTGACGCTCGTTGAGGCGCCAATTGCGCTTGACGTCAATCCAGTGGCGGTCCGCGGCGTCTAGCGAGAGGTTCGCCGTCATGATCGCGCGGCGGAGGAGCGACGTGTGCACCACGTCGGGAAGGATGCCCTCTTCCTTCATGAGCACGCCCCCGCGCGTTGCCTCAGCCCGCCCCTTGTCATCAAGCGGCACGTCCACCCAGCCGGTGAACAGGTTCTTCTCGTTCCAGTCGCTTTCGCCGTGGCGCAGCAAGATCAGTTTGTAGGTCATGGTTCAATCTTGGCGCATTCGAGGGCCCGACGCTAACGCCCTTTGGTCCCAGAATTCAGTTGGTTGCGGTGACGCACGCAGGGCTGGTGACAGGCGCCGTTTCGTAAGGAAGCGCGGCGATGCCCCCAACACTGGTCTCGGCTGGGAGGGCGAGCACGGCGGCGATGTCGTAAGAGCGCACTTCGTGGCCGCGTTCCGCGCCCACGTGCAGCCGGTCGCCGATCACCGCAGAAGAAGCGCGGCCAGTGCCCAACGTCAAGGCTCGTGCGGTACCGCGCCTCGCCCTCCGGGCCGAGGTCGAAGAGCGCGATCACGTCTACTCCGCGCACCGATACGAGCAAGACGTCGCGGTCGCTACCGGGGACCATGGCAATGTGCGCGTCGTAAACGTCGTTTCCCGTGCGCTGGGTAGCGGTGGTGGTTGGCACCTCCGCGATGAGGTCGGCAGCGGCGTCGGTGGGCGACCAGCGCAAGGTACGCAGGTGATGGTCAAGCTCGCACACCACGTAGATCATCTCGCCACGCACAGCCATGTGCCGCGGACCGCTTCCAGAGGGCAGCGTTGCGGCCACGCCAGCGCCCTCGAGCAGACCGCCTTCCGCGATGCGATAGCGCCGGAGCTGGTCCGTGCCCAGGTCGGCGACCAAGAGGTACTCGCCCCCAGGCGCGAGAGCCGCGAAGTGCGCGTGAGATCCCTCTTGTCGGTCGATACGCGGACCCGACCCCGAGTGCCCGTGCACCTGTTGGGGCGCGTCGGCCAAAGGGAGCCCATCCGGCCCCAATTGCACAACCGCGACGTCGCCAGAACCGTAGTGACATCACGTAGGCGACGGCAGCGTCGGCCCCAAGCAAGATGTGACACGCGTCTGCACCACCGGTCGCAACAGACGACACGAGCGTCGGTGCGGCCGACACATCGATGACGCGGAGCGCGCTAGCCGGCGACTCGCTCACCGCGTACACCAACGGCAACGAGGGATGGGCAACAACGAACGAGGGAGCGTCGAGTTCGAGCTCAAGCGTCGTGGAGGCGCCGACCTGGCGGTAGAGGCCCTCACCGCGCCCAACGGGCGTGCCGAGGCCGAGCGGCGGGTACGTGCCCCACCAGAGGGTTTGATTCACGAGACGAGTTGTCTGGCGCTGCGTCAGTGGCTTGCTGCGTAAGCCTCGCGAATAGTCGCGGACACGCGACCGCGCTCGGAAACAGCGTGGCCGTTGGCCTTTGCCCACTCGCGAATCTTGGCTGCGTCGGAGTTGCCGCGAGCGCGGCCGGCTGCGCGGCGACCGCTTACGCGGCGCCCAGCCGAAATCCACGGCGAGAATGCGGAACGGAGCTTTGCCGCGTTAGCGGCGGATAGGTCAATTTCGTATCCCACACCGTCAAGTGTGAAACTCACGCTCTCCGTCGCTTCCCCACCGTCAACATCGTCAACGAGTACAACCTGAAT
Source organism: uncultured Actinomycetota bacterium (assembly GCA_963757685.1). GTDB lineage: Bacteria > Actinomycetota > Actinomycetes > Actinomycetales > Demequinaceae > Demequina. Next base: position 413,479 of record CAVWSW010000010.1, read on the forward strand.
CTTCTGAGCCATGGGGAGACCTTTCAGTCAGTGTGGTGCGGAAAGGAACGTGGTTCCCTCATCCATGCTAATCACTTATGACCCGCAAGTGTCAATTGACTAATTGGCGGGGGGCGCTTTTGGCTCGGAAATAGCTTGCGCCGCCGCGGCGGCGCGCGCGGCCTCTTCAGCGTCGTACTTCGCGAGCTCCGCGCGCTCGCGCCTGTCAGCGCGAATGACCGCGCGCATGACGTACCAGAAGATGAGCGCCACGCCGATAGACGGAATGATCGAGATGAGTACCGCGTCGAGTCCGCTCATCACTCTCCCGGCTTCACGAGGGGAAACAGAATCGTCTCGCGAATGCCGAGACCCGTGAACGCCATGAGGAGGCGGTCCACTCCAAGTCCCAACCCACCGGAGGGCGGCATCGCGTACTCCATTGCGGCCAAGAAGTCTTCATCGAGCGCCATTGCCTCGTCGTCACCAAGAGCAGCCATGCGCGCTTGTTGCGCGAAGCGCTCGCGCTGGATCACGGGGTCTACGAGTTCGGAGTAGGCCGTGGCGAGCTCAAATCCACGCACATAGAGGTCCCATTTCTCCACAACTCCAGGTATCGACCGGTGATCGCGCGTGAGCGGGCTGGTCTCCACGGGGAAGTCCCGCACAAACGTAGGCGCATGCAAGGAGTCACCGACGTAATGCTCCCAGAGCACCTCAACGAGCTTTCCGTGGTTCGCGCGCTTGGGGTCAACGGAGATGTCCGCGGCGTCGGCGAGGGCTTGGAGCTTGGCAACAGGGTCCTGCGGCGTGATCTCGTCGCCGAGCGCCTCCGAAAGGGAGCCGTACATCGTGATGTCTGCCCAGTCCCCGCCGAGGTCGTATTCCTCGCCGTCAGCGAGCGTCAGCACGTGGGTGCCGAACACGTCGTTTGCAGCACCCTGGATGAGGCTCTTGGTGAGCGTGGCCATCGTGTTGTAATCGCCATACGCCTCGTATGCTTCGAGCATCGAGAACTCTGGAGAGTGGGAGGAGTCTGCTCCCTCGTTGCGGAAATTGCGGTTGATCTCGAAAACCTTCTCGACGCCGCCAACTGCGGCGCGCTTCAAGAACAATTCGGGGGCAATGCGCAGGTAAAGCTCAATGTCGAACGCATTCATGTGCGTCGTAAATGGCCGTGCGGCTGCGCCGCCGGCTTGTGTCTGCAACATCGGGGTTTCCACCTCGATATAGCCGCGACTGTGCAGTGATTCGCGCAACGAGCGCACCATGCCAGCGCGGTGACGAACGGTGTCGCGAGCGAGTGGCCGCGCGATGAGGTCAACGTAACGGTTCCGGACCCGCGATTCCTCGCTGAGTTCCTTGTGCAACACAGGCAGCGGCCGCAGCGCTTTTGCCGCGAGCGCCCACGAGTGCGCAAAGACGCTGACCTCGCCGCGGCGCGACTTGCCTACGGGGCCTTCCGCAAAGAGGTGGTCTCCCAAGTCGACATCTGTTTTGAAGGCCGCGAGCGCCTCTTCCCCAACGGCGTCTTGCGACAGCATGATTTGCAAGCGCTCGCCCTCGCCGTCCTGGATGGTCGCGAAGCACAGCTTGCCGGTGTTGCGAATGAACACCACCCGGCCCGCGACACCTACGCGGTCCGCGGTCTCGACGCCGTCTTCGAGGTGGTCATAGCGAGCGCGGACCTCTGCAATCTGCGCCGTCACTGGGACGCTAACGGGATAGGCCTCCCCGCCGTTCGCGATGATCTTGGCGCGCTTTTCCATTCGCACGCGGATCTGTTCGGGAAGGTCTGTTTCGGTGGGCTCGTCGATCACGGGTACCAGGTTACCGGCGCCTAGTAGAGGTCGAGCGCGATGTCGAGGTTGGGGCTCGAATGGGTGAGTGCACCAACGGACACGAAGTCGATGCCCGTGGCTGCAACGTCGCCCGCGTTCGCGAGCGTGAGCCCGCCCGTCGCCTCGAGCCACACCTTGCCGATCTCGGCCTCACGAGTGCGGATGCGCACCACGTATTGCGTCATCTCGCGCACCGTCAGGTTGTCAAGCATCAAGAACCGGATTCCGGCGTCAAGCGCCTCTTCCGTCTGCGCCCAGGTCTCTACCTCAACCTGGATCGGTACCTCCGGAAAGCGCGCGCGGATTGCCTCCACAGCGGCCGTCAGCGATCCGGCGGCAACGATGTGGTTGTCCTTGATCATGGCGCAGTCGAAAAGGCCCATGCGTTTGTTGATGCCGCCGCCGCAGCGCACCGCGTACTTCTCGAGCTCGCGCAGGCCCGGCGTGGTCTTGCGGGTGTCAAGGACGCGCACGTTGGTGCCCGCGAGTGCCTCGGTCCAGCGGTGCGTGTGGGTCGCGATACCCGACGCCATGCTGACGATGTTGAGCGCCGTTCGTTCTGCGACGAGCACCACGGGGCCCGGCCCGTTGACACTCACGAGGGCCGTGCCCGCGGTGACGGCCGTACCGTCCGCAACGTGTTGGGTGACGCTCGACTCGTCAAGCCGCAACCTGCGCGTGACCTGAGCCACCGTCTCGGCGACCGCGGAGAGACCTGCAACCACGCCGTCGGCCCGTGCCACGACAGCGCCACGCACCCACGAGCCCGCGGGGATGGTCGCCATGGTGGTGACATCTAGGCCAGCGCCCGGGCCCAGATCCTCGTCGAGAGCTGCGGCGACAAGGCGCGTGAGGAACGGGGCGTCAAGGGGCGCGTCCTGCAGGAGTTCTTCTGGATAGGTCATGGTCAGGCAAGCTCCAAAGGTGCCTCGGAGAGGTGCAATCCGCCGTCGGGATCGAGGGTCGCCACGAGGCGTACCTTCCACCGATCATCGCTCACCGGATAGTCGGAGCGAACGTGGCCGCCACGCGTCTCAGTGCGCGTGAGCGCGGCGCTCGAGAGGACCGACGCCGTCGCGAGCACGTTTGACGTCTCCCACTCCGCGACCTGCGGCAGCACCGCGCCCTGCTCGAGGGTGTGGAAGCGCGCCCGGATGCTCGCGAGGCGAGATACCGCGGTGGCAAGCCCCTCCATGTCGCGAACCGGCCCAACGCCGTCGTGCGCGGTGGCCTGGATCCGCCTGCGCATGGTGGCAGGAACAAGCGAGGTGGGCGCGGGCCGGTCCACCGGCTCGGCCTGAGTGAGCACGCCGTCGGCCACCAAAGACGCGGCGTCGATCGCGGCGCGCTTGGCGAAAACCAGCCCCTCGAGAAGCGAGTTTGAGGCGAGTCGATTGGCGCCGTGCACGCCCGTGCACGCTGCCTCGCCGATCGCGTAGAGGCCCTGTTGCGTGGAGCGGCCGTTGAGGTCCGTGAGAATTCCGCCGGAATGGAAGTGCTGCGCTGGCGCCACAGGGATGAGGTCACGACCCATGTCGATGCCGCGTTCGGCAAGGCGTGCCCAGATCGTGGGGAAGCGCTCGGCGAGGAAGTCGCTGCCGAGGTGACGGCAATCGAGGAAGACGTTGTCAGATCCGTCCTCCTTCATCTGGGCAACGATGTTGCGGCTCACGACGTCGCGCGGCGCGAGCTCCGCAAGCTCGTGGCGGCCCACCATGAATCGCTCGCCATCGGCGTTGAGCAGGTACGCGCCCTCGCCTCGCACGGCCTCCGAGATGAGCGGCAACTGGCCCCGCGCGCCACTGCCCTCCCACAGCACCGTGGGATGGAACTGCACAAACTCGATGTCCGCGACGGCCGCGCCCGCGCGCAAGGCGGTCGCGATGCCGTCGCCTGTTGCGCTCGCCGGGTTTGTTGACGAGCGAAATACCTGGCCGATGCCGCCGGTCGCCACGATCACGGCCTTGGCGAGCGCCGCGCCAACCCCGTCTCGCGTGCCCTGCCCGATGACGTGGAGCGTGACGCCGCAGACCTTGCCTGGGCGGCCGTCGGGCAACGGGGCGGCGGTCAACAGATCGACCACCATCGCTCCCTCAATGACCTCGATACCGGGGTCGTTGCGGATCGCATCGAGTTGAGCGACGAGCGCGCTGCTGATCTCTGCACCCGTGGCGTCACCGCCCGCGTGCACGATGCGGTCGCGGTGGTGGCCGCCTTCGCGCGTGAGGGTGATGTCGCCATTTGGCGTCGTGTCGAAGTTGGCGCCGCGCGCCATGAGCTCGCGGACGCGATCCGGCCCCTCGGTGACGAGCGCGCTGACGGCGAGCTCGCTGCACAGGCCACGCGCCAGCGACGAGCGTGTCCTCGAGGTGCTCCTGCGGGGTGTCCTCGGGATCGAGCGCGGCGGCAATGCCGCCCTGCGCCCATACCGTCGACCCGCTCGCGAGCTTGCCCTTGGTGACCACGAGCACGCGATCCACCTTGGAACGCAGTTCGAGCGCCGCGCTCAAGCCCAGCAATTCCGGAGCCAACCACGATCACGTCGGCGGAGATGGTCCAGCCCGGCGCGGGCGCGGTCAGGCGGTGCACAAAGCGCGTCATGGGCTCACGCTACCGCGCCGCTCGCGCACGGCAGCGCCTGGTCCGCGCGCGGACTGCCGTCCGCCGACCCGGGACCTTTGTCGCCATAAGTTACGCGACCGTAGGTTAGCGTCGCTGGCAACCGAAAGGCCTGCCATGAGCGCAACGCCAGCACTATCACTGTCCCCGCACGCCCCACGCACCGCCCTGCCGCGCATCATCCAGGGCGGAATGGGCGTCGGCGTGAGCGGTTGGGAGATCGCCTCCGCCGTCTCGCGCTCTGGCCAGTTGGGCGTCGTCGCAGGTACGGCGCTGGATTTGGTGCTCGCGCGCGGCCTGCAAAACGGTGACAAGGATGGCAGCTTGCGTCGCGCCCTCGCGGCCTTTCCGGTGCCCGACGCTGCCGCCCGGATCCAGAAGACGTTCTTCCACGAGGGCGGCCTTGGCGAAGGCGTGCCGTATCGGCCCGCCACGAAATTCGCCCCGCAGCCCAGTCCGGAGTCTCAAGAACTCGCGATCGTTGGGAATTTCGTGGCGATCTGGCTCGCGAAAGAGGGTCACGACGGCGTAGTAGGCGTCAACTACCTTGAGAAGATTCAGCTGGCAACGCCGGCTGCGGCATACGGCGCCATGCTCGCGGGGGTTGACTTTGTGCTCATGGGCGCTGGTCTCCCGCGCGACATTCCGCACTTGTTGAACGAGTTGGCGCAGCACCACCGTGTGGAGTTGCCGCTCGACGTGCATGGCGCACCTGCAGGAAATCACACTGTGGTGCTAGACCCCGCGGACACGTTCCCGACGCCTCCCCCGCCCCTCAAGCGGCCACAGTTCCTCGCGATCATCTCGGCGCACGTGCTTGCGACGTATCTTGCGCGCGACGACCACATGCGGCCGGACGGCTTTGTGGTGGAGGGGCCAACGGCTGGGGGCCACAACGCGCCCCCGCGCGATAAGCGCCCACTTGCAGAGCGTGGCGGCGAGCTCTTTGGACCGCGGGACGTTGCGGACGTGGCCAAGGTCGCCGACGTGGGACTGCCATTCTGGGTCGCGGGTGGGTATGGAACTCCAGAGGGACTGCGTGCCGCGCTCGATCTGGGTGCCCAGGGCGTCCAGGTGGGCACCTTGTTTGCGCTCAGCCGTGACTCCGGCCTCACCGCCGAGATCCGTGACGAGACCGTGGCCAAGATTCGCACCGGCACGCTGCGCGTGGAAACGGACGTGCGCGCCTCCCCCACTGGGTTCCCATTCAAGGTGGCTCACCTCGATGGCACGCTCACGGATCCCGGCGCGGTGGACGCGCGCACCCGCGTATGCGACCTCGGTTACCTTGGCGTGCCCTATCTCGCGACCCAGCGGAACGGTGGGCCTACGCTGCCCGTCAGAGCCCGTCGCCGTCTACCTGCGCAAGGGCGGCACGCTCGACGAAACCGTTGGTCGCGCGTGTCTGTGTAACGCCCTGGCGGCGAACGTCGGGTCGGGACAGGTGCGCCCTGACGGTACGCGCGAGTTGGCGCTCGTGACGCTTGGGACGGATCTCGAGGGCCCACGGCGCCTCGCCCTCGAGCACCCAGCGGGCTGGTCCGCGGTCGACGCTATTGAGTGGCTGTTGTCTGGGCTCGCGGAGGGCGACGCCAGGTCTTAGGCGCTGCGGGCTTCAAAGGCTACGGCCAGGCGCGGATGCTCGCACGTTGTCGATGAGCCGCACGGTGCCCACCCGCACCGCACCAACCAAGATGACGTCGCCGCCGCTTGCAACCTCGCCACGTTCGGGGTCAAGGGCGTCGAAGTAGTCCACGTGGATGCCGGGCACGTGTGCGAGCGCTTTGCGGGCCGCCGCGAGCACTTCCGCGAGCTGCGCCCCGGCGCCATACGCGCGTTCTGCAGATGCGAGCGCGCGATGCAGCTCAAGGGCGTCGGCGCGCTGGGACTGCGGCAAGAACGCATTGCGCGAGGACAAAGCGAGCCCGTCAGCGGCACGCACCGTGGGCACACCAACAATCTCGGCTGGCACATTGAAGTCAGCAACCATGCGCCGCACCGCGATGAGTTGCTGTGCGTCCTTCTCGCCAAAGAACGCCTGATGCGGCCGCGTCAGATTGAGCAACTTGAGCACCACCGTGAGCATCCCGTCGAAGTGCCCTGGCCGCATAGCCCCTTCAAAGACCTCTCCAAGGCTGCCCGACGCCACGGTCACCACCGGCTGCCCGGCCGGGTAGACCTCGGCGACAGTTGGGGCGAAGACAACGTCAACCCCAAGCGGTTCAAGTAGCGCAAGGTCGGCATCGAGGTCGCGCGGGTAGCGCTCGAGATCGGCATCGTCGTTGAACTGCAACGGGTTCACGAAGACGGTAACGAGCACCTCATCGCACGCTTCGCGAGCGGCGCGCACGAGCGCGACATGGCCCTCGTGCAACGCTCCCATCGTCATGACGACGCCTCGGCGCCGGCCCGCGATGGGCGCTGCCAGGTCGTTGGTCGCGGTAACGATTTTCATGAGTCCTCCCCCAGCCCCAACGTCGCGATGAGGTCCGCGTATGCCGCGGGCCCAATGCGCCCGCCCGCGAGCGCCAGATCTGCCGTTGCTCGCGCCATCGCGCGGTACGCGGCACGCGTGTCGGGCACCGCGGCGAGCGCCGCCAAATGGGCGGCGACCGTTCCCGCATCGCCGCGCACCACGGGCCCGGTCAACGAGGCTACGGAACCCGGGGCGTCCCGGAGCGCGTTGTCGATAGAAGCTTGCACAACCGGCCCCAACACGCGACCCGGCTCCTCGATCCCGAGCCGTGCCAAGACGGCGGCGCCCTGAGCGGCGAGGGTCACCGCGTGATTCGCGGCATGGACAATCGCCGCGTGATAGGCCGCCCTATCCTCCTCGGCGACCACCACCGGCTCCCCGCCCATCTCCACCACGAGCGCCTGCCCAATGGGCAGCAGCGCCGCGGGAGCAGTCACCGCAAAAGTCGTGCCGGCGAGCCGCGCGCGGTCAAGGGAAGTGCCGGTAAAGGTCATGGCCGGATGAATAGCCAGCGGCAGTACGCCAGCTGCCGCGGCGTCGGCCAAGGACGCTCCACGCCAAATCGTCCCGCGGTGTGCACAACTATCTGCCCCGGCTTGAACGCGCCAAGCGTCGCAAGGCCAGACACGAGGGGGCCCAAGAGCATCGTCGGGCACCGTGAGCAGCACGAGGTCCGCGGCAGCGACCACGGCGTCTGGAGTCATTGCTGGCACGCCGGGAAGCAGGGTTTCGATGCGGCTCACGCGACGCCTCGGAGACGCCAGACGCCCCCAGCACCAGGTGCCCCGCCTCGCGCAAGGCGGCGGCTAAGACGGCGCCAACACGACCGGCGCCCACGACACCAACGGCGAGCCTGCTCGAGTTGTCAGCCACGCGCAACACCCCTGCCAGCGCGCGCCCGCGCGGCTTGCTCATCGAGCAGCTCGAGGGCCGCTGCGACGTCGAGGTGCGCGGCGACGGGATGCACGGGGCCGGGAGTTGAATGCACAGTGACGCTCGCGAGCCCGCGCGCGCGCTGCAGCGGTCCCTGCCGAACGCCAAGCGACTGCGTGCGCTCATGCGGAACGAGCACAAACTCCCTCGTAAACCGGCCGGAACGAATCATCAGGGCTCCGTCCCCCGCGCGCACGCCGCGCTGCTTCCACTGCAACGGGTCCACTATTCGCGCGCGCACGCGGCGAAGGAGTGAAGCCGTCCTCGCCGCCCGTGCCGGTGACAGCTCGCGCCATCGGCCCCGCGGGGTCGCGATCGGTGACGTCTGGAAGCACGAGCCAGAGAGCGAGCAGCACGTCGTCGAGCGTGCCTACGGGGAGGAGCGTTGCCACCTTCTCTTGGTCCTCGTGATACCCCGCGACGTTCATGGTCACCCGGTACCAGCCGAACCTACGCCAGAAGAGCGGCTGGCTCACATGTACTGCCTGCACGCGACCGGGCTTCACGGTCTGGCGCCGAGTGTCAAGCAATCCGTGACGCAAGGCGCAGACCATCTGGCGACGTTGCCGCGGTGAACTTGAACCCACCATTGAGTCTGTTCCAAAAGAAGCCACCGATCGCCGCGATCAGCGTTACGAAGGCGAACAGCGAGGTCCCAACGAATGCCAAGATCGCCTGGCCAACCGCAGAACCGAACACGACAGCCGCGATCACGAGCGCAATACCGCCAAGGACAAGGCTCGCCGTCGGCGTCGACAATGCGATGGAACCCAACAAGCGGCCCGTCGGCACCGCGTACACATCTCGCTCGGGCGCCGCGGGCACCGCTGTCGCCGGGTTGGGCAGACCCAGTTGGCCCACGCCGATATTCGTTGCCAGGTCGCGCAGGGAAGCCGGCCCTACTGCGGCCAGCGGTGGCGTTGCCAAGCCAGGCGGAGCGTCGGGCAATCTAGCGCCCGCCGCGAGCGCAAGCACCTCGTTGCGCAAAGCTTCCGCATCACCAAGGCGCAAGAATTTGAGCTCGATCCCGGCGCCCTTGCTGCCTGCCACGTTCACGCTCAGTTGCGCGAGCCCAAAGATGCGAGCCAACAGCGGCTGCACAACGTCAACGGCCTCAATGCGATCCAGCCGGGCTTGCCGGTTTTGGCGAAACAGGATGCCCTTGCGGTGAAGCATCGCTTCGTCGCCGATGCGGTATTCGTTGCGCCGCCAACTGACGACGCCAAAACCCACCACGGCGCCAACGATTACCAGGACAGCGGCCGCAAGTTGGAGAAAGGGGAACTGGTTGAGCACCTCGATCTCGTCGCTACCGTCGGCGATCCACGAGGGACCGGACCGAGCGAGCCAATACACCGCGACGAAGCCGAGGATCGGGCCGGTGCCAAGGTACGGCGACACGGGATGCACGCGCGTCCACTCTCGCGGAGCGGAGTAGACGGCGCCGTTGAGGGCTGGTCCAGTCACAGCCCCGCCAGCCGTGCCTCACCGCGCGACGTCATGCGGTCACGCAAGGTCTCCGCATCTTGCGCGCGCACGCCGCTGAGGCTCGCGTCCGTTCCGGGGCTAGCGGTGTGCAACTGGATAGTTGCCAGGCCAAATGCGCGTGCGAGCGGGCCCGCGTTGACCTCTACGAACTGCATGCGGCCGTACGGCACCACTGTGACCGAGCGCCACATGCGGCCACGCTTGACGATGAGGTCGTCCTCGCGTTCGGCCCACGCATGCGCGGTCACCGAGCGATAGATCAACCAGCTCAGCCACAGTCCGACGATCAGGACCCCGCCCGCGCCGATCGTCCAGCCCCATCCGTTTGCGATGCCTAAAACCACGAACAGCGCCGCAACCACAATAATCACGGGCCACAGCACGAGGCAGCGTGCGGTGATCAGGCGGCGATCCGCGTACGTCCAGTCAGCTTTGGGGTCGTACCAGGTCATGCGTCTAGTCTGCCATTCGCGCGCTGTGGCCAGTTCCGTTGCCGCCTTCGTGTGAGAGGTTACGGCGCGGGCGCGGGCTTTGGGTCCTCAGGGGGCTTCGTGCGGCACCAGTGCTCAGCGATCGCGCCCGCAGCCAGCAGCGCCAGCCCACCAAGGGCGGCGATGAGCGCGGAAATCGCGACTTCGCGACGCGGGCCGTGCTCCCATTGCGCCGCCACCCCGATCGCGTAGCCGATAGAACCGCTAGCGAGTAGCACGCCTGCGTAGGCACACGCTTGCGCAAATACCGCCGCGCGAGCGGCGCGCAAGGGGTCGAGCCCTGGTCGCTTTCCTCGCTGAAACTGGCGCACGGGCCACGCAAAGACGAGCGCCGTAGCACCCCCAACGGCACACACCAGCGGCAGGGTGACGGGAACCGCCATCGGCGTATATCCGTCGCCAATGGCCACGCGAGTGATGAGCCAGGCGAGCGTAAGGGTGACGCCCCCGATGAGCGTCAGCCGCTGCCAGGTCAGGTGCTCCATGAATGGCTAGGAAGCGTCCGAGGGATCAACGATAGGTACGGCGTCTGTGGTGCTGAATGACGACTCCGAGCCGGCCGGCCACGGCTTTGTGACGACTTCCACCGAGCCCACATCGACGCTGGCCAGAAGTATCTCGACGGGACCGCCATTGGGCCCGGGCAGCGTCGCATCTGGCGACACGTCTGCGAGCGGGACAAGGACGAATGAGCGCTCGTGCGCGCGCGGATGCGGCAGGACAAGGTCGCGCGTCTCACCCACCACGTCCGCATAGCTCACGATGTCAACGTCGAGCGTTCGCGGGCCGTTCGCGACCGTGCGCTCGCGGCCGTGCACCACCTCGATCCCCTGGCACGCTGCAAGGAGTTCGCGCGGCGCGAGGGCGGTATCCACGTGCACGATCGCGTTGAGGTAGTCGGGCTGCGGCGGCCCGCCAACCGCGGCCGACTTGACGAGCGCGGACGTGCCAAGCACGTGAATGCCTGAAATGCGATCGAGCGCACGCACGGCCTGCCGCAGGGTCTCCTCGACGTTGCCCACGTTGCCGCCAAGCGCGATCCACGCGTTGACCGGCTGGTCTGGACGGTCGTCGAACGCGTCCTTGCCAATGCCCGGCGCCTCCAGCGGGTCGTCCGGCATTCCCGCGGACGAGCCGATGCGCTTGTCCGCCCACAGGGTTCCGGACCGCAGGTCGCGACGGATTCGCACCGCGACGTCTGCGAATTCAACGTGCAAGGGCGCCTGCGGCTTGTGGATCATGATGTCGACGCATTCCACGCCTTCAAACTCGAGCACTGCCCGCGCGCAGTGTTCCGCGACGGTCTCAAGGAGGTCACATGGGTCACCGGCGAGCACGGCAGCGACGGCATCGGCGATGTCCGAGTAGTTGACGGTTCGCCCAAGGTGATCCGACGCGGCGGCGGCTCGCGTACTCACGTGCGCCACAACGTCGGCAAAGAACAGTTGGCCGGAGGCACGCTCGGTGGCCAACACACCGTGGAAACCGGTAACCCTAATTCCCTCGATCGTGATCTGATCGAGTTCCGCACCGGATTTGACGTACGGGGTGACCTGCAATGTCATGCCCTCATCCTTCCCTTTGCCTGGCATTTTGCCATGCGGAAACTACGGCGATCGCGTCGCGGGCCGCGGCAACGTCGTGGACGCGCACGCCCCACACTCCCGACGCTACAGCCAAGGCGGTCACGGCGGTGGTCGCGGCTTCACGTTCGGTGGGGATTGACTCTGGTCGGCCGATTGCTGCCCCCAAGAATCGTTTGCGCGAGGCTCCGATGAGGACTCGCATTCCTCCCGACCAGGCGGGGATGTTGGACAGCAAGGGCCAGTTGCTCGCGCCCACCTTGCTGAAACCGAGTCCAGGGTCAACCACGATGCGCTCCCGGTTCACACCTGCGGAGGTCAGGGCCGCGACGCGCGCCGCAAGTTCGTCCCGCACCTCGGCCACCACGTCAAGGTAGGCGTCGGCCGCATCCATCTGAGGGGAATGCGCGCGCCAGTGCATGCAGACGTAGTCAACGTCGAGGCCGGCGACCGTCGCGGCCATCGCCGGGTCTGCGAGCCCGCCGGAAACGTCGTTGATGATCGCCGCCCCTGCCTCGACCGCGGCTCGCGCGGTCGCCGCCCGCATCGTGTCAACGGACACCCGGATCCCGCGCTCCGCGAGCGCCCCGATCACGGGCAGCACCCGCGCGAGCTCGTCGCTTGGCGAGACCCTCTCCGCGCCGGGCCGTGTGGATTCCCCGCCGACGTCGACGATGTCCGCCCCGGCATCGGCGAGCGCGACGCCTTGGGCGACCGCGGCGTCGGGCCCGTAAAAGAGCCCGCCGTCGCTGAAGCTGTCAGGGGTCACATTGAGGATCCCCATGACGAGCGTCATGGCTACTTCCCGACGATGAGGCTCATCGCCTCTGCGCGGGTTGCCCCGTCTCGCATGATGCCGCGCACTGCGCTCGTCACGGTGCGCGAGCCGGGTTTGCGGACACCGCGCATTGACATGCAGAGGTGCTCCGCCTCAACCACCACGATCACGCCGCGCGCCCCTAGTTGCTCAACGAGTGCATCGGCAACTTGGGTCGTGAGGCGTTCTTGCACCTGAGGTCGCTTGGCATAGAGGTCAACGAGACGCGCGATCTTTGACAGCCCAGTGATGCGGCCGTCGGCACTCGGAATGTAGGCAACGTGTGCGACGCCGTGAAACGGCACCAAGTGGTGCTCACACATCGAATACAGCTCGATGTCCTTCACCAGGATCATCTCTTCGTGGCCCAACTCGAAGACCGCGGAGAGCACCTCGGCGGGGTCCTGCGTAAGGCCAGCGAAGAACTCCTCGTAGGCGCGCGCCACGCGCGAAGGGGTGTCGCGTAGGCCGTCGCGATCAGGATCCTCACCGATCGCGGCGAGAATCTCGTGCACCGCGGCCTCGATGCGAGGCTTGTCGACGGCCATGCGCGTTAGCCCTCGTCCTTGGGTTCCAAGAGCTCGGGAGGCGGAGCCTTCTCCTCTTCCGCTTCCTTCTCCGCCTGCTGCTCTATCGCTGCCTCGGCGTCGGCGAGTGACTCGATCTCAGCGTCGGGCACCGTGATGATGGCGGGCGCTTTGGCGGCCGCGGGCGCGTTTGCCACCCATTCGCCGCTCAGCCAGCTCTCGCGCGGGTCCACCTTGACGATGTCCTCGAAGATGTCCGCAAGCTCCACCTCGTTGAGCGTTTCCTTCTCGAGGAGCTCGAGGGCGAGGCGGTCAAGCACGTGGCGGTTGATCGACAGCGCGACCGTCGCCTCGCGGAGGGCGCTGTCCATGAGACCGCGCACCTCGTCGTCGATGACGGAGGCGAGCTGATCGGAGTAGTCACGCCCGTGGCCCATGTCGCGGCCCAAGAACATCTCGCCAGACGCGCCGCTGAGGCGGACGGAGCCGATCTTGGTGGACATGCCGAACTCGGTGACCATCTGCTTGGCGATCTCGGTTGCCTGGCTGATGTCGTTGCTCGCGCCGGTGGACGGATCGCCAAACACGAGCTCCTCCGCGATGCGCCCGCCCATGGAGTAGGCGAGGTTGTCGAGCAACTGGTTACGCGTCTTGGAATAGCGGTCTTCTTGCGGCATGACCATCGTGTAGCCAAGGGCACGGCCTCGCGGAAGGATCGTGACCTTGGTGACAGGGTCCGTGTAGTTCATGGCGGAGGCCACCACCGCATGGCCGCCCTCGTGGTAGGCCGTCACACGCTTGTCGTGGTCGTTCATCACGCGCGTGCGACGCTGCGGACCGGCAATCACGCGGTCGATCGCCTCGTCCATTTCGCTGTTACCGATCTGCTGCTTCTCGCGCCGTGCGGTCAGCAGCGCGGCCTCGTTGAGCACGTTCGCGAGGTCGGCGCCGGTGAAACCTGGGGTACGGCGAGCGAATGCCTCGAGATTGACCTCTGGGGCCATGGGCTTGCCCTTTGCGTGGACGTCGAGCACCTTGTGCCGACCCTTGAGGTCGGGAGCGTCCACGCCGATCTGGCGGTCAAAACGACCGGGCCGTAGCAAGGCTGGGTCGAGGATGTCCGGGCGGTTGGTTGCCGCGATCATGATGACGTTGGTGTGGCCGTCAAACCCGTCCATTTCCACGAGCATCTGGTTCAGCGTCTGCTCGCGCTCGTCGTGCCCGCCGCCCATGCCTGCGCCGCGGTGACGACCGACAGCGTCGATCTCGTCAACGAAGATGATCGCAGGGCTGTTCTTCTTAGCCTGCTCAAAGAGGTCGCGCACTCGCGAGGCGCCAACGCCAACAAACATCTCCACGAAGTCGGAGCCGCTGATGGAGAAGAAGGGCACGCCCGCCTCGCCAGCGACAGCCCGTGCCAACAGGGTCTTACCGGTACCGGGAGGGCCATAAAGCAAGACACCCTTGGGGATCTTGGCGCCAACGGCCTGGAACTTGGCTGGGTTCTCGAGGAACTCCTCGATCTCCTTGAGTTCCTCAACCGCCTCTTCGCAACCCGCTACGTCCTCGAACTTGACCGTTGGGGTGTCGGGGGTGACGAGCGTTGCGCGGCTGCGGCCGAACTTCATGACATTGCCGCCCCCGCCGCCTTGCATGCGTCGACATCAGGAGCCAGAACAGGCCAACGAGAAGCAGGATCGGCAACAACGCGAACAGCAGAGAGCCCAAAACGGATGCCTTGGGGACCTCAGAGTTGTAGCCCTTTGGCGGGTCAGCCGCGGTCACAGCGTCGACCACGGCGGTGCCTTGCGGCTGCACGTAGAAGAACTGCACTACCGGCTTAAGCTCGCTCCAGTCGGCTGGGCTGCCCTTGGGCAGCTCCTTTGACAACACCAACTGCACGCGCTGGTCACCGTCCACGATTTTCGCTTGCTCCACGGCGCCCGCCTTGAGCAGCGCGAAACCTTCCGAGGTGTCAATGGTCTGAACCTTGGGCTGGATGAGACCGTGCACCAGCCAGCCAACGGCCACGGCAAGGAGCACTACGAGGATGATTCTGCGCAGCGAAAAGGCATTTTTCATGGTGGCCCAACCCTACGCGAGGCGTGAGACCCCCCCACAACGGTTTCGCTGAGGGCATGCCGGGCGCGCGGAGGACCCCATGTCGCCGTGGGGACTCCTATGAGGACATCAGGTCCGGTTGTTCGCCATTCTCGGCTGCTGCGAGGACATCAGGCCCGCGGGCCGACGCTGGGCGGGCTTCCGCGCCGACGCCCTTCGCCAAGAGACCTAGGAATACACCTTGGGGTCGAGTTCGGCGACGAACGGCAACGTCCGGTACTTCTCCGCATAGTCGAGCCCGTAACCCACCACAAACGCGGGAGGGATATCGAAGCCTACGTAGCGAACCGGTACCTCGACGACGGCGGCGGCTGGCTTGCGCAAGAGCGCAGCGACCTCAACAGACACCGCGCCGCGCGAGCGGAGGTTGCCGAGCAGCCACGCGAGCGTCACGCCAGAGTCGATGATGTCCTCGACGATGAGCACATGGCGCCCGGTGAGGTCCGCATCCAAGTCCTTGAGAATGCGCACCACGCCAGATGACTTGGTTCCAGACCCGTATGACGAGACGGCCATCCAGTCCATTTGCACGTGCGGCGGCATGCGTCGCGCCATGTCCGCCATCACCATCACCGCGCCCTTGAGAACGCCAACGAGGAGCAAGTCCTCTCCTGCGTAGTCAGCCCGGATCTGCTCTGCCATCTCGTCGAGGCGGCGGCGGATCTGATTCTCGGAGACCACGATTCGTACAAAGTCGTCCATGTCGTACTGGGCGTCCACGGGGCCTCCGGCCAAGTGAGTTGCGGAAAAAAGACTCGTCAGTCCTCGTCGGGTACTGAGGCCAGCGAGATGACCAGCCTGCCATATTCGCGCCGGGCCTCGTAGCCACCCGGGAGCGAGACGGGACCCTGTCCATGGAACGAACTCACGAGCGCGTCGAGCGCGGAGACGTGATACGCGGTGAGCGGCCCGGCGCCCTTCTTCTCTGCGAGCATCTTCAGCATCCGAGAGCGAATCGCGTCGGGCAGCGCGGCGAGCATGTCGCAGCGCCACTCGTCTCCGCGCACCGCCGATTCGGAAAGCAAGAGCGCGGACCGCGCTTGGCGCTCGAGCTCGTCGGCGTCGGATTGCAGCATTGCGGCAGAACGCGCAAGCCCAGAGATAACGCCTTGACCTAGAACGTCGACGAGCGCTGGCATAACGCGCACGCGGAGAGCGGACCGTCGCGGCCCATCTACCAGGTCATTCGTGGGATCCATCCAGGGGTCGAGGCCTTGCAACTTGCACGCAGTCACCGTGTCTTGGCGGCGCAAAGAGAGAAACGGCCGGATGATGCGCCCCCGCCGCACGGGAATCCCCGACAGCGCTCGCGCGCCGGAACCTCTCGCCAACGCGAGCAGCACCGTCTCCGCTTGATCGTCCATTGTGTGGCCGGTCAGGATCTGCGGATTGATGCCGCCTTCGTCAGAGACTCGACGCTCGATCGCCGCATAGCGCGCGTTCCGCGCCGCCGCCTCGAGACCGCCATCGCGCCCCACCACCACGCGCTCGATGTGTACGTTTTGAATTCCAGCCAAGCGCGCTTGCGCTGCCGCGTGTTCCGCGACCTCGGCCGATCCGGGTTGCAGTCCGTGATCCACGATCACCGCGCCGGAGAAGAAACCTTCCTTGCGCGAGACGTAGGCGGTGGCAGCGGCGAGCGCCAAAGAGTCAGGGCCCCCGGAACACGCGACCCAGACACGCGTTCCCAACTCGAGTCCGTCGAGCATCTCCCGCACCGCGGTTCGCGTCGCTGCCACCGACGGGTGAGGCCCGCTCACGCTTTCGCCCGGTCCCGCTGCAGCGTCAACTTCCACACCCACATCCTGCCAGTGCGTTGACGAAGTCGTCGACGGCCGCCATCGGCTTGGCCTGCCCGTACGGCATGCCGTCGAGCAATGTTGCGAACGCGAGCTGTCTGCCGTCTACCGTCGACACCACGCCCGCGAGCGCGGTAACTCCCGTGAGCGAGCCCGTCTTGGCCCGCAAGAACCCTGCGGCGGTGGTGCCTGCGAAGCGTGCGTCGACAGTTCCCTCGAGCCCGCCGAGCGCAAGGTACGTGAGCAGTTGCGAAGTGTGGTCGTGCGTGCGCGATTGGACAAGCGCTCCCACGAGCGTCGCAGGCGCCACCTGATTCTTGTTCGAGAAGCCCGCGCCGTCGTGCAAGCACAAGCCCCGAGGTATCGACCCCCATGGAGGCAAGCGCCGACGGCCGTCACAGAGGCAGCATTGGACGGCGTCGCCGCTAGCCCGGCCTCAAGCGCAAGCACTCGCGCGGTCTGCTCCGCCACCGTGTTGTCTGAATACCGCAAGAATTCGGTCACCACCGCGCTCAGTGGCGCTGATTCCACGGTCGCCACAATCACGGCGCCCGACGCAGTGGTCGCCTTCCCTGCAACGGTCACCGTATATCCGCGCCCCTTGAGGTCTGCCGCGAGCACAGCGAGCGCGCGCAGGGCGGGCTCCTTGTCTCGCGCGCCATACTCTCCAGCACCGACCCCGTCCTTCTTGCCGATGTTGATCGCGATGCCCTCAACGCGGCCCGCGTAGCCCATTGTCAGCGCATATGAGGGCCAGGCGGCGGGATAAGAAGGGCCAGGAAAGGCGCTGGTATCCACGGCAATCGTCACTGCACCAACGGGAACCGATGACGCAATCTGATCGCCAAGATCGGCAATCCCCGCCCACCCGTTTGCCTGTTGCTCGCCCTCCGCGTCCACGACCGTCCCCGCGTTCCCGTGCCCAGAGGCGAGCATCAGGTCACCTCCCGCAACCAAGGTGAGGCGTGACGCGGCCCCGTTCCACATCACGGTCGTGTCAAACGTGAAGTCGGGCCCCAGCTTCTCAAGCGCGGCAACCGCCGTGAGCAACTTGGCACTCGACGCGGGCACTTGCGGGTTGTCGCCGTCCAGCGAGGCAAGCACGTCACCTGTCGTGTAATCCGCGACGTACACATTGGTCGATTTCCCCGTCCGCTTGTCGGCACGCAACGCGGCAGCCAAAGCCGCAACGGCGTCGGGCGACGGCAGCGGCGCCGTGTCGGCAAACACCCCAACCGGCCCCGGAGAGGGCGTGGCGACCGCAAGCGGAGACGCCGTGATCAGCGGGGGTTGCGGGGTCGGAAGCGGCGAATTGGTGAGGGGGCCCGGCACGCGACCAAAAGCGTCTGCCGTCGCGTATGCACCGATGCCGGCCACTGCGAGCACTGGCACAAGCACGGCTGCCCAGACTTTGCCCCGCACGCGCGACCTCCATTCATGCGCCACACTAGTACCCGGACCAAAGACCTATTCTCAAGGACTGATAATGGAATTCGACGTCACGATTGAGATCCCCAAGGGCAGTCGTAACAAGTACGAGGTGGATCACGAAACCGGCCGCATTCGGCTGGATCGCATGCTCTTCACGTCAACGCGCTACCCGGACGACTATGGCTTCATCGACGGCACGCTCGGCATGGACGGCGACCCGCTTGACGTGCTCGTGTTGCTTGAGGAGCCAACGTTCCCTGGCTGCCAGATCCGTTGCCGCGCGCTCGGCATGTTCCGCATGCGCGACGAGGCCGGGGGCGACGACAAGGTGCTGTGCGTGCCCGTCGGCGACCACCGCCAGACGTGGCGGCAGGAGCTCAACGACGTCAGCGACTTCCACCGGCTAGAGGTGCAGCACTTCTTCGAGGTCTACAAGGACCTTGAGCCAGGCAAGTCCGTCGAGGGCGCGCACTGGGTGTCCCGCGAGGAGGCGGAGGCGGAGATCACCGCGAGCTTCGACCGCGCAAAGGGCACGCCGTTCGAGCACATGAACCCGCTGGTTCCGCCGCCCGCCCACTAGGGCTGCCGCGGGCTAGTGGTGTCCCACCGCGGCCCTCCTCCACACATTTTGACTAGTGGAGTTGAGCCGCAACCGATCTAGCAGGCACTTCATTGCGGACCGACGCCGGCTCACCCCAGAAAGTGTGGAGGAGGGCCCCGGTGGTTGCGTTCTAGGGCCTGCCGGCCACGGGAATCAGGTCGTCGATGCGCCAGAACGCGTCATAGGCGCGCACCACGCTGAGCGAACCGGGCTTTGTCGCCTCCGCCACCATGCCGTTGCCCACGTAGATCGCCACGTGGTAAATCTTCGACGGGTTGCGGTTGTCACCGTAGAAGATGAGGTCGCCCTTGCGCAGATCGCTGAAGGCCACGTGCTTGGTGGAGTTGTACTGCATCTGCGAACTGCGTTGAATGCTGATCCCCGCGGACTTCCACGACGTCATCGTGAGGCCAGAGCAATCGAACGACTTGGGACCCGTGCCGCCCAAAAGGTACGGCAGACCCATGAGCGTGAGCGCCTTAGCGGCAGCCGTCTCGCCTTGGGCAGCGGTTGACTTCCATCCGCCCGACGTTGTGGGTGGCTTAGGCGCGGGCGTTTCCGTTGGCTTGGGGTCGGGAGTCGTGACCGGCGCGGGGTCGGTGGTGTGTGTGGGGGTGCTGCCAGAGCCGCCGGACGTAGAGCCACCTGACGTAGAACCACCTGTCGTAGAACCACCACTGGTTGAACCACCGCTGTGCGATCCGCTGCCGGCCGCGTCCTGCGCAGCCTTCGCGTCGGCCCTGCGCTTAGCGTCCCGATCTGCGGCGAGCCCGGCTTGGCGCTCTTTCTCGAGGTACACCGTGGTGCCGCGCATCTCCGCAAGGCGGTTGACGGCGTCGTCTCGCACGGCGTCCGCGTCTTTCACGGCCTGGGTTGCGGACGTTGCCGCCGCCTCTGCGGCGTCGTAGGCATCGGACGCGGCGGTTGCAGCCTCGGCCGCGCGGGTCGCTGCGTCAATCGCGGCGTTGCGCATCGTGTCGGCGACGAGCTGCGCCGCCTCCACTCGCTGCACGAGCGTTGCCATTTCGTCTGACGCGCGCGTCATGACCTCTGACGACGTGATCGCGTCTTGGAAGCCGTTCGCGGTGACAACTGCGCCGAGCTCCCCCATGTCCCCACCGCCGCGATACGCGGCCTGGGCCACAGCGGCGAGCTGAGCTTGTGCGGTCGCGAGTGCGGCCTCTGCGTCGGCGGCACGTTTCCTGGCGTCCGCGAGCGCGGTCTGCGCATCCTCAAGGTCGCCTTGCGCTTGCGCATACTTATCGGCAGCGAGAAGCTGAGCCGCTTCCGCGTCGCTCCGGGCTTTTTCGAGGCTCGCGACCGCGGCATCAAGATCGCCAACGGATGCGGCCTGCGAGTCCGCGGCGGCGCGTGCGGCGGCAATCTCGTCTTGACCCGGATAGTCGTCAGCCGTGGCCCCACCCGCGCTCACAAGCACTAAGCCCGAAGCCACCAGCGCGCCCACGCACAGCGCAGCCACGCGGCTTGGCCGCAGTACTGCAAAAGCGCGAAAACGCATGATCCTCCTGGAACGACGATGGTAGGTCCGTTTTGTCCGTGCGCGCGAGGCAGTGTGGCAAACCCCACGCGGCCCTCTATGTCCCTCGGCAGGTTGATGGCGGATCTTGAGTTGCGCCCTCGGCGAGTGCGCTGCGCGAGCCCACCTGGCGTCGGGCCACCTGCCCAGCCAGCCCCTCTGCACCCTCACACAGCGACACGCGCGACACGCCGCTGGATGGACTCCTCGGGCCGCGACCCACCGGGCGACACGCCGAAGGTATGTGTGAGGGTGCAGTGCGGCACGGGCCACGCCGGACGCGGGGCGGCCTGCGGACTCGCGGTGCCCGACGCCGGGGCTGAGTTCACCTCACGCCGTGCCCTAGGCTTCCCGTGTGGATGATGACGGCATCGAAACCGACGCGTGGGCCGCGGACGAGGGTCCAGGCGACGGCGGACCCATTCCGGCATCCGCGGCATGGCGCGAGGGCGACAACCCAGGCAGACGCAAGTTCTTCGCGCTTGGCGACCTGACGCTCGAGGCAGACCCGATGGGCGTCCTACCGGGCACAACGCTCGCCTACGAAACGTGGGGCGAGCTCAATGCCGCGCGCGACAACGCGATCTACGTGGCGCATGCCCTCACGGGAGACAGCCACGTATGGGGCCCAGCCGAGCCGGGCCACCACACCGGCGGGTGGTGGAATGCAATGGTGGGGCCCGGCAGGCCCATCGACCCAACGCGACACTTCGTTGTCTCCGCGAACGTGATTGGCGGCTGCCAAGGCAGCACCGGCCCCGCGAGCGCGCATCCCGCCGACGGTAAGCCGTGGGGCTCGCGCTTCCCGTACGTCACGATGCGCGACATGGTCGCCGCGGAAATCAAACTCGCGGACCACCTTGGCATCGACAGATGGCGACTCATTGCGGGACCGTCTATGGGTGGCATGCGCGCCATCGAGTGGGCCGTGACAGCACCGGAGCGCACCGGGGCGATTGCCCCTGTGGGCAGCACCGGCGCCACGACGGCGGACCAAATTGCCTGGTCAAGTTCGCAATTGGCGGCAATCACGGCAGACCCCAAGTTCCGTGGCGGCGACTACTACGACGCTGCGGACGGCGACGGTCCTCACGTGGGGATGGGCATTGCACGCATGATTGCGCACACCACGTACCGCAGCGAGAGCGAGCTCGCGGAGCGCTTTGGCCGCAGCTTCCAGGGCGCCAGTGACCCCCTTGGCAAGGGCGGCCAGTTCGCGGTGCAGTCCTACCTTCAGCATCACGGGCGAAAACTCGCGAGGCGTTTTGACGCCAACACCTATGTGCGCCTCGCCCAAGCCATCCAGTCCCACGATGTTGGCCGCGGCCGTGGCGGTGTGGAGACAGCCTTGGCGCGGTACACGGGCCCCGCGCTTGTCGTTGCCGTGGACAGCGACCGCCTCTATCCGCTCAAGAATTCTCAGCGCCTCGACGCCGCATTGAGCGGTTCGAACGGCGTCAAAGTGGTCCACTCACCCGTTGGCCATGACGGCTTCCTCGTGGAGTCCGGCCAGCTCAATACCTTCATGTCCGAGTTCGAGCAAAGCCTTTAGCGGAAAGCGCGGGTTGCGTTTTCGCGCGTCGTGCTATTACGCTCCCAACCATGTTCCGTCGAATGTGCCGCTGACAAGCGCACGTTTGACGTGCGCCCGTGACGGGCGCCGCGCGCATCGCTGAAGCGATGTAGCGCCAGAACTCCCTCTCGGGCCACAAACGTGTCACCTCCGCAGACCTATCGGTCGCGGGCTGCTTTGTTGGCGGCTCCGGTGATGGTCTGCACCCCCTGCACACCATCAACCAAGGAGAACCCGCATGTCCACAGAATGGGCTTTTGAAACTAAGCAGATCCACGCAGGCCAGTCCCCGGACGCCGCAACCGGCGCCCGCGCATTGCCTATCTACCAGACAACATCCTTCGTTTTCGAGGACACGACCCAGGCCGCGGCCCGCTTCGCTCTTGCGGAGCTCGGCCCCATCTACACGCGCATCGGCAACCCAACTCAGGGAGCCGTCGAGGACCGCGTGGCGGCGCTCGAAGGCGGAGTAGCCGGGCTGCTCTTCAGTTCGGGTAGCGCGGCCAATACCATCGCCATCCAGAACCTGGCGGAGGCGGGGGATCACATAGTCTCAAGCCCAAGCCTCTACGGCGGCACGTACAACCTGTTCCACTACACGTTGCCCAAGTACGGCATCGAGGTCTCGTTCGTAGAGAACCCGGATGACCCAGAGAGCTGGCGCGCAGCGGCCCGTCCCAACACCAAGGCGTTCTTCGGTGAGTCCATCTCCAACCCCAAGCAGGACCTGCTTGATATCGAGGCCGTCGCAGCGGTCGCCCACGAGATTGGCGTTCCGCTCATCGTGGACAACACCGTTGCGAGCCCGTACCTCGTCCAGCCTCTCAAGTGGGGAGCGGACATCGTCACCCACTCAGCGACCAAGTACTTGGGTGGGCACGGCACCGCGATCGGCGGCGTCATCGTCGATGGCGGCACGTTCGACTTCGCCCAGGATCCTGACCGTTTCCCGCAGTACAACACCCCCGACCCCAGCTATCACGGCCTGGTCTACGCGCGCGATCTTGGCGTCGGCGGCGCGTTCGGTGTCAACCTTGCCTACATCCTCAAGGCTCGCGTGCAGTTGCTTCGCGACTTTGGGCCCGCGATCGCGCCGTTCAATGCTTTCCTCATCGCGCAAGGCATCGAGACCCTGAGCCTGCGCGTAGAGCGTCACGTAGAGAACGCGGTCAAGGTCGCACATTGGCTCACCACCCGTCCCGAGGTGCTGTCGGTTGCGTATGCGGGTCTCGAGTCAAGCCCCTGGCACCACTTGCAGCTCAAGTACGCCCCCAAGGGCGCTGGTTCGGTTCTCGCGTTTGAGATCGCGGGAGGGGCCGACGCAGGGCGCACCTTCGTTGACGCCCTGCAGCTTCACTCGTTGGTCGCCAACATTGGGGACGTGCGTTCGCTCGTCATCCACCCTGCAACGACGACGCACTCGCAGCTCACCCCGGAGGAGCAAGCCGCGACCGGAGTCACGCCGGGACTGGTGCGGCTCGCTGTTGGCATCGAGCACATCGACGACATCCTCGCCGATCTCGAGGCAGGCTTCGCGGCCGTCGCGGCGCACAACAGTGCGACAGCCAACGCGGAACTCACCAACGCGTGACCATCACCCAGGCCGCGCCGACGCTGGGACTCATCCCAGCGTCGGCCGCTTGGCGCCCTGGCGACCCCGTTGCTAACCGCCGCTTTCTAGAGATTGGCGATGTGCCGCTCGAAAGCGGCTCCGCACTTCCCGACGTCACGCTCGCGTACGAGACCTGGGGCACCCTCAACGCGGCGCGAGACAACGCCGTGTATGTGGCGCACGCGCTCACCGGAGACGCCCATGCTGCGGGCCCAGCAGGCCGCGGTCAGCCGACTCCCGGTTGGTGGAATCCCCTCATCGGCCCTGGTAAGCCCCTTGATCCCACTCGGCACTTCATCGTCTGTGCCAACGTGATCGGCGGCTGTCAGGGCTCAACTGGGCCCGCGTCGGCCGCCCCGGACGGCCGGCCGTGGGGCTCGCGTTTCCCCTGGATCACACTGCGCGACATGGTCACTGCGGAGGCAATGCTCGCGGACGCCTTGGGCATTGGACAATGGCGGCTCGTCATCGGTCCGTCCATGGGTGGCATGCGCGCCGTGGAGTGGGCAGCCACCTACGCCGAGCGAGTTGGTGCGATCGCGCTGATGGGCACCACCTCCGCTGCAACTGCAGAGCAGATCGCGTGGGCCACCCCTCAAGTTGCAGCCATCGAAGCCGATCCTCAGTTCCGCGCCGGAGACTATTACGACGCCGCAGATGGCAACGGCCCTCACGTGGGGCTGGGTATTGCGCGGCAGATTGCGCACATCACCTATCGCTCGGAAGCGGAACTGGACACGCGTTTTGGTCGCCGCATTCAACCGGATGGCCGCTTCGCCGTGACGAGCTATCTGGAGCATCACGGCGAAAAGTTGCCGCGGCGATTCGACGCAAATACCTACCTGCGACTCGTGCACGCGATTAACTCGCACGACGTTGGACGCGGCCGCGGCGGGGTGGAAGAGGCGCTTCGAAGGTTCACGAACCCCGCGCTGGTGGTGGCCGTCGACAGCGACCGCCTCTACCCGCTTAACAACGCGCAAGAACTCGATGCAGCGCTCTCAGGGTCACATGGAGTAAAGGTGGTGCACTCCCCGGTGGGCCACGACGGGTTCTTGGTTGAGTCCGGTCAGTTCAATGCATTTGTCCGAGAGTTTGAGCGCGCACTGTGAGTTGCGGAGGGAGCACGTTCGTCGAATGAGCCGAGGCCCCGGAGCGTCGCAAGGTTGCTTTCGTGTCCCGAGCAACGACCTCGCGCTCAACTCCAGGAGCCTCAACTAACGTGTCAACGAATTGAGCCTGCGTTCTTGTTCCCTCACTAGGCACCGCGATGCCGCGAGGTTCACCCAGGCCCGCGTTGGTAGGGTGACTCCCATGATCGAGCAGGGCGCAGTGGCCTCCAAAACGGCATTCATCACGGGCATCACCGGGCAGGACGGGCGGCACCTCGCGGAACTGCTGCACTCCAAGGGCTACCGCGTGTTCGGGCTGGTAAGGGGGCAGAAAAACCCGCGCTGGGCCGAGGTCGCAGCCAATCACCCGTACGTCCACCTGCTCGAAGGCGACCTCACCGACATGTCGTCACTGGTGCGCGCTCTCGAGACCGCAAACCCCGACGAGGTGTACAACCTTGGCGCGGTGAGCCACGTTGGGTATTCGTTCAACAACCCCGTGCTGACGGCCGACGTCACGGGCAAGGGCATGCTCAATCTTCTCGAGGCGCTGCGCATCACCGGCATCGGCGCGCGGGCACGCATCTACCAGGCCTCCACCTCAGAGATGTTTGGCGGCCTCGACTACAACAGGCCCGGCAAGGGCTACAACGAGATGTCGCTGTTCCACCCCAGGAGCCCTTACGGGGTTGCCAAGCTCTTCGCGCATTGGACGGCGCGCAACTACCGCGAGAGCTACGGCATGTTCGTCTCGTGCGGGATCCTCTTCAATCACGAGGGCGAGTACCGCGGCCCCGAGTTCGTGACGCGCAAGATCACTCAAGCGGTAGCGCGCATCAGCCTGGGCAAGCAGGACGTCGTTACGCTCGGCGATCTGACTCCCAAGCGCGACTGGGGCTACGCGGGCGACTACGTGAACGGCATGTGGCTCATGCTCCAACACGACACCCCGGAGGAGTTCGTGCTGGCGTCAGGCGAGACGCACATGGTGGAAGACTTCCTCGCCGCCGCCTTTGCCGCGGTCGGCATCGACGACTACGCCAAGCACGTGGCGCAAGACCCCGCACTGTTCCGGCCCGCCGAGGTGGACATCTTGTTGGGTGATCCGGCGAAGGCAGAGTCGGTGCTCGGCTGGCGTCGCGACGTTGACTTCGCGGGCCTCGTGCGGCGCATGGTGGAACACGACGTCGCGGCGCAGAGCGCCAACTAGCTCATGGTGCTGTCAGTTGCCGTCTCCGGAGTAGACGGGTTCGTGGGCCGCCACCTCGCTGCCGCATTCGCCAACGCTGGCGTCGACGTGAAGGGCCTCGCGGGTCAAGTCGTGGACGCAGCCGACCCAGTGCGGAAGTCCCTCACCAGCCTGGACGTTGCGGACTTGCGCGCTGGGTGGCCGTCTCACGTTGTCGCAGACGCCTACGTGCACTTGGCGGGACTCGCGGCGGTGGGCCCAAGTTTCGCCGAGCCGGACCGCTACATCTCGAACAACACCGCAGTCACCACGGCGCTGTGCGAGCACGCACTTAACAACGGCGGCGGCCGCCTAGTGCTCATTAGTTCAGGCGGCGTCTACGCGCCAAGCGCCAAACCGGTCACGGAAGAGAGTGCGGTGCGCGCATCGTCGCCCTATGTCGTGAGCAAGCTCGCGATGGAGTTGCAGGCCGACTACTACCGGACCCGCGGTTTGGACATTGTCGTGGCGCGGCCCTTCAACCACATCGGGCCGGGTCAACGCCCGGGGTTTATCGTCCCCGACCTCGTGCAGAAACTAAGCGAACTGGAGGCTGGCGAGGAGCTTTCAGCCGGCAATCTCGCGACCTTCCGCGACTACACGGACGTGCGTGACGTGGCGGACGCGTATATGAAGCTTGCGATGGGGAATGCTCCGCGCCCGGTGTACAACGTCGCGAGCGGGCACCCTCACTCCGGCCAAGAGGTCCTCGAGACAATTGCGCAATGCATGGGCGTCCCGGTGCCACCGACGCATCGAGACGCGAGCACCTACCGCCCAACAGATAATCCGTTCGTGCAGGGTGATGCCACTGCGCTGCGCGCGGACACGGGGTGGTCCCCGTCCATACCCATCGAGACGTCGATTCGGGATTCCTTAGCGAAGTTGCACGCGTGACTCGCATCCTCACTGTCTGCACGGGCAACATATGCCGCTCACCCGCAGCCGAGTTGCTGCTGGCTAGAGCCTTTGAGCCCGACGCTGTTGTCGGCTCCGCGGGAACCCACGCGATGGTGGGCCACGGGATTCCGGCTCCAATGCTCTTGTGCCTCGAACGCGACGGCGTGGACGGTACCGATCACGCGGCGCGGCAGTTCACGGCAAACCTCGCGAGCGAAGCCGACCTGATTATTTGCATGACCGCGCGCCACCGAGAGTGGTGCATTGGCGAGGCGCCGTTCGCGCTCAAGCGAACCTTCCTCTTGGAAGAGATCGCTGCTGCCGCATCCGCAGGCGCGCCGCTCGACGGCGGAATTGCCGGGGTGACCCAGGCCATGGAGGAGTTCCGTCCGGAACTCGCCAAGCGCTCCATCGCCGACGTTCCCGACCCGTACGGCGGCGCGCAAGAAGAGTACGACGCTGCCTACGAGATCATCCGTGCCGCCGTGGAAGAGATCACCGCCTGGGTGCTCAACTAGCCAACAAACACCTGGGCACACACGTGGCCGCCCACGTCATCCGCGCGGGCCGCGATCTTCTGCGGATTGTTGCGCGAGTATGCGACGCATCCCACGCCGATCCCTGTGTAGTTGGGGCTCACGATGTTGTCGTGGTGGCCCTGTGAGTTCATCCACGCATCGTGCATGTCTTGCGGCGAACCGTAGTGGCGCGCAAGGTTTTCGCCAACGTACCGGAACCCGCAGTCCGGGAGCGGCTCGTGCTCAAGGTGCGCCTTGGCGAGAGCGCGAGCAGCCCTCGCGACGGCCTGTTTCTGAGCGCAACTGTTGACGCTGAGCTTGCCCACGCCGGCGTCGGCCCTCGCTTGGTTCGCGAGCGAGACCAGCGAGCTCGCGTAGTCGGCCGACGCTCGCGTCACCGACCTCTCCACCTTGGCTGGCGCGGGGTCAGGCTTTGGGGCTTCGGTGGTGATCTCCACCGAGATGTGCGGCACGGGGTCGCCTGATTGGCTGGACTCCGGTGCGATCACCGCGGCGATAGTCGCGGCGGGCTCCGGGACCTCCGTGGTCTTCCACGGTTGGGGGTCGTCAGGCGGCTCTGTGGTGGTGGAGCTGCAGCCGGCGAGGGCAAACGACGCAATCACGATCGCCGCCGCACCTAATGCTCGCCTTCGCATGGTGCCCAGGATAGGCGGCGACTTCAGCGACTGCCAGGTCGGTGGCTAGAGCCGCTCGGCGAGCAGTTCCGCGAGGTGGCGGCCGTGCACGTTGGCGAGGTCGTCTGCTTGCGTGCGGCAACTGACCCCGTCCGCGAGGTACACGGCACCATCCGGGGCCGCGGCAAGAGCCGGCAAGAGCGAGTTCTGCGCGACCTTCACCGAGACGTCGTAGTGACCGCGTTCCGTGCCCCAGTTTCCGGCAAGGCCGCAGCAGCCCGACGCTTCCATCACGGTTGCGCCAAGGCTCGCCATGAGCTCTCGATCGGCAGCAAAGCCGAGCACCGAATACTGGTGGCAATGAGGCTGCACCACGGCGGTGACGTCGTCGAGGCGCGGTGGTGTCCAGCCCTCGCGGGGCTTCACCGGAGCGCGCCCTGTCAGCACCTCGGCAAGGGTGTAGGTAGCAGCTTTCACAGCGTGCGCGCGCGGGTCGTCAGGAAGCAACTCCGTGATGTCGCCTCTCAGCACTGCCATGCACGAGGGCTCCACGCCAACAATGGGGATGCCATTCACCGCATACGGACCCAACACCTCGAGTAGATGCTCCAACTTGCGCCGGGCACCATCGAGCTGTCCCGTCGAGATCCACGTCACGCCGCAACACGCGTCGCCGGCGGAGACCAGCACCTCGAAGCCCGCCGCCTCGAGCACGGCGACAATCGCCTCAGGTATGTGCGGGTCCAGCCCATCCGTGAACGAGTCTGCCCACAGCACCACTCGGTTCTCAGTGCGTGCGGACCGGATCTGGTCCGCGACGTGAGAGCGGGCCACGGCCGATCGCCGGAACGGGGTCTTGGCAAAGACCGGCAATGTGCGGCGCGTATCCATCCCCGCGATCCACACCGCGGCCTTCTGAATCGGCGCGGGTCGTAGCACCGCGTTGACTACCCCAGGCACGAGCCCAATGACCTTGAGCCAGCGCGGCAACCACCCGATCGAATAGTGAGTGAGTGGCCTCACTCGTTTCCGATACGTGCGGTGCAGCACCTCTGACTTGTACGCAGCCATGTCGATGCCAGAGGGGCAATCCGTGGAGCAGGCCTTGCAACTAAGGCACAGGTCAAGGCTCTCGCGCACGGCTCGGTCATTGAACCCTCCAACGAGCGTGCCGTTGATCGCGTCCTGAAGCACTCGCGCGCGCCCGCGCGTGACGTCCTTCTCATCCCCGGTTGCCGCATACGAGGGGCACATGAAGCCGCTCCCCGCACCAATGGCATCGGCCCTGCACTTTCCCACTCCCGTGCAACGGTGCACCGCCTCTGTCATGTCGCCGTGATCGTGCGCGAAGGCGAACCCTCCCTTGGACCGCGGCAATGCGAGAGCTAGCGGGCGCCGCAGGTCTTTGTCGAGCGGTGCGGGCTCAACGAGCACGCCGGGATTAAGGAGATGCTGCGGATCAAAGAGGTGCTTCACCGCGGCAAACAGCGCGATGGCCTCAGGGCTATACATGAGCGGGAGCAGCTCCGAGCGCGCGCGGCCGTCACCATGTTCACCGCTCAGTGAGCCGCCATGCGCCGCGACGAGCGTCGCCGCGTCTTGGGTGAATTCGCGCAGCGGCGCCCCGCTTTGCGTCAGCGGGATGTCCAGCCGCACGTGAATACAGCCATCGCCAAAGTGCCCAAACGGCTGGCCCGTGACCCCGTGCCGTGCCATCAACGCGTCGAATTCACGCAGGTAGGCGCCCAGATTCGCCGGCGGCACCGCAGCGTCTTCCCAGCCTGGCCAGCACTCCTGATTGTCTTCGCTGCGGCCCGCGAGCCCCGCGCCGTCTGCCCTGATGGACCACAGCCGCGCGGCCTCGCGCGGGTCCTCGACCACCCTGTGCGAGGTCGTGCCAGCGTCGCGAGTGAGCGCGGCAAGGATGGCGCGCGCCTCCTTCTCGGTGTCCGCTCCCACCTCAACGAATAGCCAGCCGGCGCCGTCGGGCAAGTGAGGAATACCACCGCCGCGAGCCCGCGCAACCCGCTCCACGAGCCGCGCGTCCAAGCCTTCGACCGCATGAGGCTTGTGGGCGAGCATGGGGACGACGGCGTCGGCCGCGGCGGGCATATCTGGGTACGCGAAGACCGCCGTGAGGCGATGCTTGGCGACGGGAACCAACCGCACCGTGGCCTCGGTGACGGTAGCGAGCGTTCCCTCCGTGCCCACGAGGAAGCGCGCGAGGTCGCCGCCGAGCTCGGGCAACAGGTGCTCTAGCGAGTAGCCGCTCACTTGCCGGCTGAAGCGCCCGAATTCGGTGC
Organism: uncultured Actinomycetota bacterium; assembly: GCA_963757685.1. GTDB lineage: Bacteria > Actinomycetota > Actinomycetes > Actinomycetales > Demequinaceae > Demequina. The sequence continues at coordinate 443,603 of CAVWSW010000010.1, forward strand.
GGATGAGAGCAAGGTTGGCTTGGACAAGGTCGTCGAGACCGGGAATGGTGCCCGACGCTCCCCTGGCGGCCGTGACGCGGTTCCCTTGGCCGTCGATCACGTTGAGCGAGACGACGTTGTCCGCGGTACGCCCGTAGGCGACTGCGTGGGGGCCGCACGCGTTGTTGCCGATCATGCCGCCGAAGGTGGCGCGGTTGGCGGTGCTGGGGTCGGGTCCAAAGCGTAGGCCGCTGGGAGCGAGCGCGCGTTGCAGCGTGTCCATGACGACACCAGGCTCGACTGTGGCCGTGCGCTCCTCTATATCTATGGTGATGATGCGCGTCAGATGACGGCTCGTGTCGATGACGAGGCCAGGTCCAATGGCGTTGCCCGCGACGGAGGTGCCCCCGCCGCGCATCGTCACAGGCAACTCAAGGCTCCGCGCGGCGTCAAGGGCGGCGGCGAGGTCAGCCTGATCGCGCGGGTACGCGACCGCTTGCGGCACCACCCGGTAATTAGACGCGTCGGTGCTGTACTCCGCGCGGCGCCGAGCACTCGTCTCGACGTCGCCGTCAATCGCCTCACGCAACGCCGCAACCACGTCCTTCGCGGTGCCGGCTGCGGTCGTGGTCACGGCGCCATTGTTCCACGGTGTCGAGGGCTGACCTTGAGGGTATTCAGTCCCGGGTTTGCGGCGTCGGGACATGCATGCGCCTCAAAGCCCCGAATCGACCCGCCTGGGGGCACGATTTGTCCGTTTTGCCCCGGGCCACGGTCATACCTGGTAAATAGCGAAAAACCGGACATCGCGCGAGCGACACGCCGCGGTTATGTGAGTTTCTTTAGTCACATTTGTCACACCCGTATACATGCGTCACTTGCAATATTGCCGCTCTGTCCGCGTCGTTGACGGGCCTCGTGGGGCGCAATTGGATGGGGCCTGAGTTGAGGGGATAGGTGTGCCAGGACAGCGCACCGCGGGCCTCGCTCATGGGAGGAATTAGCATGCTGAGGAAATTCATAGCCGGATTGAGCGCGTTGCTGCTCACGGCTGGACTAGTAACTGTTATCGGTGGTGCCGCCTCTGCGCACACACCTAGCGCGTCGGCCGACTGTACGGCCGTCACCGTGAACCTCACCGACTACAAGACCGGTGGGGTCAACCACGTCAAGGTGACGCAAGATGGAGTGGTCACGTATGACGCCGACTTCGGCACCACCTACCAATCTGTGCTCCCCTTCGCAGACGCCACTAAGGCGAACACGTGGAAGGTCGAGGTCACGGCGTGGGACAACCTGGACTGGAAGGGTAGGTCCCAGGGCTACTCGAAGACGTTCAGCGGGACCACCACTGGCTGCAAGCCTCCGGCGACAGAAGTTGTTCCCGTAGACCCCACGATCGTTGACCCTTGTGGAGTCAACAACCAGGTGGTAACCCCCGCGACCACGGACGGCATCAGCTACTCCATCTACGGCGGGTACGTTTACGCATCGCTTTCCGGCGACAACGTCAAGTGGGGCGCAACTCCCGCACACTGGACCAAGTCGGGAAGCAAGCTGAAGTTCGCTATTCCGGATCCCAATGACGCTCCGTGTGTGATAACTGTGGTTCCGGCCAATCCCACGATCGTGGACCAGTGCGGTACGGAGAACGACAGCTTCACGTTCGCCACGACCCCGGGCGTGACCTACACCAAGGACGGCAACTACGTGTATGCCGCCCTGCAGTCCGGCTACGTGTGGGGCGCCGCGCCTGCGGGTTGGGTCCCGTCCTCTCACGGCAAGTTTAAGTTCCACTTCGACGCCCTTAGCAGCAAGCCGTGCTACGTAATCGTCGCGTGGTCAATGCCCAACGCGGACAACCCGCCGTCGTGGCCCCAGACCTTCGTGACGAGCGAAGACCAGACCACGCCCAACCTCGGCGCGCTGGACGACGACCTCAACGCGATCGGCTACGGCTGCTACCAGATCGACATCTACTTCGACGATGCGACCACAGCAAACTTGATTGCCGGCGGCTTCCTTAACGGACCCAACAACCCCGCCGAGCACCTCATCCCAGGTGGCAGTGGCACGGCGTGGAAGTTCCTGAATGTGGGCAACTCATGCGTCCACCCGCCCGTGGACGTTTGCGTGGACAATCACAAGCAGACCATCGACTGGGCAACCTACAACGATGGCAAGTACGAGCTCTACAGCCAAAACTGCGAGCAGCCGGCGGATCTCGTCACCGACTCCGAGTGGACTGACGGCACGTGGGCCTGCAACGACACCACCGTTGAGCAGACGGGCACGCATACCGTCACTCCGTACGTCAAGGTGGACGGCGTGTGGGTGCCTGGCACCCCGGTTGTGACGCCCACCCACCAGACTCGGACGCTCAATGAGAACGAGATCAAGCCTTGCTACGTGATCGTCGCGTGGGCGATGCCGTCCTGGGCGGGGAACTACACCCCGACGTGGCCGCAGACGTACGTGATGGACGAGAAGCAGACGGTGCCCGACCTCGGCGCGCTGGATGACTCGCTCGACGCAATCGGCTATGGCTGCTACCAGGTAGACATCTACTTCGACAGCACCGTCACCGCCAACCTCATTGACGGCGGCTACCTCAACGGTCCACACAACCCGTACGAGGACCTGATCCCCGGTGGTTGGGGTACGGCATACAAGCTGTACAAGGTCGGCAACTCCTGCACGCCTCCGCCGGTCTGCACGATCGGTGAGACCAGCTACCACAGCGGCGACCAGCTGCCGGCTCACTACGTCTGGAATGACGGCGGCCCGTGCACCTACACGGTTCCGATCTGCACCTACAACGAGACCGAATACTGGAGCGTCGACGACGTAACAGAGGCTGGCCTCGTCTATGACGAAGAAGACGGCACCTGTGCTCCTCCGCCGGTCTGCACGATCGGTGAGAACAGCTACCAGAGTGGCGATGAGCTGCCTGCTCACTACACCTGGAAAGACGGCGGCGAGTGCGACTACACGCCTCCGCTCTGCTACTTCAACGACACCGGCTACTGGAGCGTCGATGACGTGACGGAAGCGGGCCTGATCTACGAGCCGAGCGAGCAGGGTCAAGGAACCTGCCGCGAGCCCGAGGAGCCGACCCTCACCGCCACGATCACGACGATGTGCCTCCAGAACGTGCCGTTCCTGGACTGGACCGCAACCATGGATGACCCCGACAACCAGTCGAGCAACCCAGACAACACGGTCAGCTTCACGTTCTTGAACACCAAGACCGCGGACCCCAACTGGAAGTCAGACGAATATGCCCTGACGGACAACGGTGACGGCACGTGGAGCGGTTCGGGCAGGTTCGCCTGGCCATCCGCCACCTACACCGGCAGCCTTCCCGGGACCATTGTCGGCACCGGCTGGCCGGGCTTCACGTACGACGCGATTGCCGACGAGTGGACTGATGTCGGCAACCTCAACAACGGGTGGACCCGTGGGGGTGTTGACATCCTCGCAAAGGTGAACCCCGAGTACTCGATCCTGGGAGTCCAGTACCCGGCTGCCACGAACCCGTGCAACCCGGTGGAACTCTCCAACCAGCTCGACGCTCCGCCTGCTGACCCGGTGGAAGCCGAGGCGCAATACGCGGGATAGTCCACCCGTTCGCGCAGTGCGACCCTCCCCCGTCTCAGCCGGGGGAGGGTCGCTTTTTGTATGCTTGTTGCGTGGCACTTGCCCGACGCCGTTGTCGCGTCCATCGCTGAGCTCGCCCCTGAGTTTGCTGGGGTGGCAACAGTCGACGGTTCCGGCGGTCGGGAGTTCGAACTCGTCACCGGCCTCGCGAATCGCGCATACAACGTGCCCGATGACAGCCGATACCCGCTTTGGCATCGCCTCCGGATCCAAGGTCTTCACCGCGATCATCGTGCTGCGCCTTGCGCGCCGCGGGCTGCTGGCGCTTGACGCTCCCGTGCGCGAATGGCTGGGAGACGACCTACCGCTCATCGCGCCCGAGGTGACGCTCGAGCATCTCCTGACCCACACGTCGGGCATAGGCGACTACTTCGACGAGGACCTCTTTGGTGACAACGACTACATCCTGAGCGAGCCGGTGCATCGGCTGACCACTTCGGAGGCGTTCTTGCCGCTGCTCGAGGGCTTCCCGATGCGCGAAGCACCGGGTGAGACGTTCCGCTACAACAATGGCGGGCTAGTGGTGGCGGCCATTGTCGCCGAGCGCGCGAGCGGGCGCACCTACGCGGAACTCGTGGAGGAAGAGGTGACGGGGCCGGCGGGACTGAGCATGACGGCGATCTTGCGCATCGATTCGCTGCCTGGCGACGTCGCGCTTGGATACATCGACGATGACGGCCTACAGACCAACCTGCTCCACCTGCCCGTGGTCGCAACCGGCGACGGCGGCGCGTTCACGAACGCACATGATGTGCTCAGCTTTTGGCGGGCGCTCACCGGCGGGCTGCTCGTGACTGCGGACGACTACGCGACCATGACTCGCCCCCGCAACTTCGCGGCGCAAGAAGGCATGCGCTACGGCCTGGGAATGTGGCTTCACGCGACAGGGCCGGCGCTCATCATGGAGGGCTGCGACGCGGGGCAGTCTTTCCGGTCAACACACGACCCCGAAACCGGGCCTCACCGCGACCGTCTTCGGCAACACCGCCGGCAACGCCTGGGGAATCGTGAAGGCGCTCGGAACGCTTTTCGACAACGACTGAGGCGCTGTATGGCGCCCGGCGGGTTACGGTGAACGAGTGATCGCACAGCCGCGTTGCCCGTCCTGCAGCCAATTCGTCTACCTCGACACGCTGCAGTGCCCCAATTGCGATGCCGAACTGGGCTTTCACTTGTTGACGCGCCAGTTCCACAGCCTGCGCAAGGGTCAGACCGTCATCGATGGCGAGACCTGGTACGCCTGCTCGAACCGTGGGTGGGACTGCAACTGGCTGGTGTGGGAGGGTGCTCCCGCGGGCCGCTGCTTCTCGTGCAGGCTCACTCGCACTCGGCCGGAAAGCAATGACACCGTCGCACTGGAGAAGCTCGCCAAGACTGAGGAGGCGAAGCGTCGTCTCATACTTCAATTGGGTGACCTAGGACTCCCACTCGTGCCATGGGATGTCGCGCCCGGCGGGCTCGGCTTCGACCTGCTCTCAAGCATCTCGCTCGGGCGCCGCGTCTCAATCGGCCACGCCGACGGCATCATCAGCCTCGACCTGGCGGAGAGCCTCGACGACCGTCGCGAAGCCCTCCGCGTCAAATTAGGCGAGCCGTACCGCACGATGCTGGGCCATCTGCGGCACGAGGTGGGCCACTACTTCCAGAACGTCCTGCTCACCGACGACCAGATGTGGGCGGACTGCCGGCAACTCTTCGGCGACGAGCGCGCCAACTATCAGGACGCGATCGCGCGGCACTACAAGTTTGGTGCCCCCGACGGCTGGCAGGACTCCTTTATCTCGGAGTACGCCACGATGCACCCCTGGGAGGATTTCGCCGAGACCTTCGCCCACTATCTGCACATCACCGGCACTCTGCAGACTGCCGCGTCGATCGGCATTCATCTCGACTCGACCGTGTCGAAGCTTCGCGACGCCGACGTCATCCCCCTCGAGTCCTACCGGGACCAACCGGTCGCCCAACTCCTCAACGACTGGGGGTCGATGTCGCAAGCGTTCAACCGCATCAATCGCGCGATGGGCTTTGGCGATCTCTACCCGTTCGTCATCTCGCCGCCAGTGCGGCGCAAACTCGCCTTCATGCACGACATCGTCACGCATGCCCCACTGACCACTGCTGAGCAGATGGTGCTCGCGCTGCCCCGCGACAGTGAGACCGCCTGATCCCAGGCGCGTACGGGGCGCATCCAGGTTCCTCCCCTAGAAACAGAAAAACCCCCACACGAATGTGAGGGCCCAACTGGACTGATGGAGCCGCCTAAGAGAATCGAACTCTTGACCTATTCATTACGAGTGAATCGCTCTGCCGACTGAGCTAAGGCGGCGTGGTCCGCCGATGCAATACACACCGAGCGGGCCAGTAAAGAAGTGTACCGGGTCAGCACACCGTTCCTGACTTTGGCATCGTCCCGTCCACGAGCCACCCGTCCACCGCGTCGATGATGCACTGGTTGGACCGGCCGTAGGCCGTGTGGCCCTCGCCGTCATAGGTGAGCAGCGTGGCGTTGCCCAATTGATCGGTCAGCGACTGCGCCCACTTGTACGGCGTGGCCGGGTCGTTCGTGGTGCCCACAACGAGGATCGGCGAAACGCTCGCCGCCTTGTCGAGCGACGTGACGCGCTCCTTCGCGTGGAAGGGCCAGTCGCTGCACCCGGTCGATGAAGCAAACCACCACCCAAACGTGGGAGATGCCTCCTCCATGAGCGCCTTGAACTGGTCAACGCGTGCGAGGTCCCACGTGGCTTCCGGCGCCGCATCGAGGCACGAGACTGCCGTGAACGCGACCGTCGAGTTGGTCAGGTACTCACCGGTCGTTGAGTCCCGATCAAGGTAGAAGTCCGCGAGTTGACCCATGATCGTTGCGGTGTCCTTGTCGATGATCTCGGTAAGCGCCTGCTCGAGGTAGGACCAGCTCCCTTCGTCGTACAACGTCACGACGATGCCGTACGTCATCAGGTTGCCGTTGACATCCTCTTTTGCGCCAGGGAGCGGGTTCGCAATCGCGTCGACGGCGATGTTGTGGATCTGCTTCTTTGCCGCGTCGACGTTCGAGTCCAACGGGCAATCCTTTTGCGCCTCGCACCACACCACGAAGTTGGTCAGCGCGCCCTCGAAGCCCTTGGCTTGCCCCGCCGCCTGCTCGTCGGAGGGCAACAGGAAGTCCACCGCGCCGTCCAGCACCATCTGACCAACGTTGTCCGGGTACAGCTCTGCGTAGGTGGCGCCCAGTTCAGTCCCGTAGGAAAAGCCGAGGTAGTTGAGCTTCTTGTCGCCAACGAGCGCGCGGATCACATCCATGTCGCGAGCAACGGACACGGTGTCGACGTTCTCGATGAGAGATCCCGTCGCCTTCTCGCAACCCTGTCCAAAGGCGAGGTTGCGCGCGTTTGCCGCATCGACGTCGGCCTGGGTCTCCAAGGGGTAGTCGGTGACGATGTAGGCGTTCACGGTGTCGGCGTCGCCGCAATCGACCGGCGTCGAGGTGCCCACGCCCCGTGGGTCGAATCCGATCACGTCGTACATGGCAAGCAGGTCTTTGCCTGCGATGGTGCCGAAGTAAGGAGTCAGCTCGAGCCCGGAACCGCCAGGGCCGCCCGGGTTGATGAGCAGCGAACCCTTGGGGTCGCCCGTGGCCGGCAATTTGTTGATCTTGAGCGTGATGGTTTCGCCTTGCGGGTTACCCCAGTCGAGCGGAACCTGTACGTCCGCGCATTGCAAATCGGCGCACGTGGTCCAGGTGAGGGTCTGCGCGTAGGCGTCGAAGCCGCCGGTCGTGGGGGCAACGGTAGGCGTTGACGTGGCCGTGACCTGCGTGCGATCGGGTGTGCACCCGGTGAGGACCAACAGTGCAACAGCGGCTGCGGTTGCGAGCGTAAGGCGACGATTCATGCCCTCAACTTATAGGACTCACGTGTTCAGCGGACGCAGCGCGAGCGCCATTGCCTCCATCGCGAGCAGCGGCGCCACATTGCCGGCAAGGCGGGTGCGGGCGGTGCCCAGCGCGTCGAGGCAACGCACGGTATCCGCGAGTGTTGAGCGCGCGGCGAGTTGCTCAATGTGCCCGCGATGCGACTCGTTGACGAGATGCACGCTTGCCCCAACCTGCACCGCGGCTACGTCGCGGTAAAGCGACATCAGATCGAGGATCGCGCGGTCAAGGACGTCGCGCTTCATCCTCGTTGCCCGACGCTTCTGATCCTCTTCCAGTTGCCTCACCTGGGCGCGCAACGCGGGGGGAAGACGGCCAGACTCGTCGGCGCCAAGGCCCACCATGAGCGCGGCGCGCTCCTCGCCGTCGCGCTCTTCGGAGACCGCCTTCGCGTCCTCGTCCGCAACGGCAACCAAATCCGCGGCGGCAAGCACGGCATCGCCTACTCCGCGAATATCCGTGGCGAGGGCGAGCACCTGGTCACGCCGCGCCCGTGCTCCCGCGTCGCGCGCCAAGCGTCGCGCAATGCCGATGTGGCTTTGCGCGGCGCGCGCCGCCTCAAGTGCCACCTCGTGCGAGACCCCGTCTCGCTCCACGAGCAAAGCCGCAACGGCGTCGGCCGTGGGCGTGACGAGGGAGACCGCGCGGCAACGGGATCGAATGGTGACCGCAACGTCTTGGGTAGAGGGTGCGCACAATAGCCACACCGTGCGCGGCGGCGGCTCTTCGATGGACTTGAGCAACACGTTTGACGTGCGCTCCGTCATGCGATCCGCGTCCTCGATGATGATCACGCGCCATCGACCGCCGCTAGGAGTCTGCTGAGCGGTGCCGATGAGCTCGCGCACCTCGTCGATCGATATGGTCACCTTCTCCGTGGCGACCCTTGTGACGTCTGGATGGCTGCCCGCGAGCACGGTGCGGCACGCGTGGCACACGCCGCAGCCGCCGGCTTCACACTGAAGGGCGGCGGCGAATGCTCTCGCTGCATGCGAGCGACCCGATCCGGGCGGGCCCGTGATGAGCCACGCGTGTGTCATCGCGATGGGGTCCGCGACCGCCGCGCGCAGAGCGTCCAGCGCTCGCTCCTGGCCGACGACGTCGTCCCAAACTCCGCTCACACCGCTCACCGTCACAGCACGCGCTCCACCGCGGCGACGACGTCGGCAAACACCTCGTCAACCGACCGGGAGGCGTCGATGACCGCGTACCGCTGCGGCGCCCTCGCCGCGAGGGCCAAGAAGCCCTCGCGGATAAGCGCCGCGTGCTCCGCAGTCTCGCGCTCCACACGGTCAAGCTCGCGCCCCATCCGAGCAGCGTCCGCCGCCATGTCGAGCACAATCGTCAGGTCAGGAAGCGCGTTCTCCGTGGCCCACATCGAGATGCGTTCAACTTCATCGCCAAGCCCACGAGCGCCGCCCTGGTAGACGATCGACGAGTCGAGGTAGCGGTCCTGGAGCACCACCGCCCCACTCTCTAGCGCGGGGCGCACAAGCGTGAAGATGTGGTGGGCCCTGTCCGCGGCATAGAGCAGCGCTTCCGCGCGGGGCGCCACGTGGTCGCCATGCATGACCGCGAGACGTAGGTCGCGGCCCAAATCGGTGCCCCCTGGCTCTCTGGTAACGACGACGTGAGGCACGCGATCCCTAAGCCACTGCGCAAGGCGGTCGATCTGCGTGGTCTTACCGACGCCGTCGCCGCCTTCAAAGACCACCCAGGTGCCGCTCATGGCCACCACGCTACCCGGGTGGGCGGACATCTCACTCGTGGATATACACAGGCGTGCCGAGCGGCAACTGCCACTTCTCGACGAGCTCGGTGATGTCGGCGTTGTTCATGCGAATGCAGCCGTGCGAGATATCTTTGCCAATCGAGCTTGGATCGTCGGTACCGTGGATGCCGATCACGGCGTCGCCGCCATTGAAGTTGTCGAGCACCGGGCTGTAGCCGCTGAGGCCATACGCGTACGGGCCGTAAATTCCCTTGGGGTTTGGCGGCGCGAGCAACTCGCGCAAGAAGTAGGTGCCTCCAGGCGTTGGGAGGTTGTCCGCGCCCGTAGCGATGGGGTACGTCGCAAGCACGATGCCAGCCTCGGACACCGTCATCGTGTGGTCGGCGTGATAGACGTCCACCTGATAGTCCGTGGCGTATAGATCCACGTCCGAGGGGTTGACCCAGCCAGTGGTGCCGTTGGGCCGCACGGGCAAAAAGACCTCAATTCCATCCGTCTGAACCGTCTTGGCGAGCAGCACGAGCGGGGTCTGGTCAGGCACAGTGAGGACGTCAGAGGCCTTGACGGTCATGGTCGTGGGTCCGCCAGGAGTGGCGCTAACGTCGATCGAATCGCCCTTCACGTGAGCGATCGTCGACGTGTATTGGCTGACATTGGGATCCGCGCTCGCGGAAATAGATGGCACGTCCGACGGCGTGCTCACCGGCGCGCTCGGGCTCGCCGTTGGGTCTTCGGCCGACGTGCAGCCGGACAGAGCAACTAGCGCCGCGAGCGCAACTAACGCGCCGACGGCACCCCTCAGAGTGCGATGTCGCATGGAGTGAATCTACCCGAGAGCGCGCCAGACTACTCGCCCGGGTACACCACACCTATTTGCGCACGGATGTCGTCGAGCGTCTCCATGATCTCTAAGGTCTGCGCCAGGGGAAGCTCCGGGGCCTCTGTGGCCCCCGTAGCAACGCCGCGCGCCAACGCGGCAGCCTCGTATTGGAAGCCGTTGTCCACGCGGCCGTCGTAGTCCCACGTGGTGCCGTCATTGCGGATCAAGCGGAACGTAGACGGGGCGTAGAACGTGTCCGCGACCTCGATGCGTCCCTCGGTGCCCGAGATCACCGCTTGGCACTGTGTGCGGGCCCACATCGTGGTGGTGAGGCTCGCTTGCGCGTCTGGATACTCGAAGACCATGGACACCTGGCCGTCCACGCCCTCCTCGGTGAGCTGGCCTACTGCCGTGACGGCGTCGGGCTTGCCAAGGATGTCGTAGGCGAAACTGACGGGATAAATGCCAAGGTCAAGGAGCGCGCCGCCTGCGAGGTCGGGGCGACGCATGCGGTCAACGTGCCCAAGCAGCTGCCCGTGGTCGGCTTGCACGGTGATGACCTCACCGATGTCGCCGCGCGCGATCGCGGCGCGCACCTCGATGATGTGCGGCAGCCAGCGCGTCCACATCGCTTCCTGGAGGTACGTGCCCTTAGCCTGCGCGGCCGCGATCACCGTGCGCGTCTGCGCGGCGTTCTGCGTGAACGCCTTTTCTACGAGCACTGCCTTGCCCGCCTCGATCGCGAGCAACGCCGGGGTGTGGTGGTCGTTGTGGGTGGTGGCTACGTACACAGCGTCGATGTCGTCGCGGGCCACGAGCTCCTCGTAGGAGTCGAGGGCGAACTCGATGCCCTCGGCGTCGGCGAAAGCGCGAGCCTTGCCAGGAGTCCTCGATGCCACGGCAACCACGGTGCTCGCCGTGTGCTGATTCACGGCTCCGGCGAGCTTGTGGGCGATGCCACCGGCTCCCAGGATTCCCCAACGGATGGCGGGCGCGTCTGAAGGCAGCGGTGCAGTCATGATGGAAAGCCTAGCGGTGCGGGCGACCCCAACGGTGGCGCAGTTACTCTCCCGGGAAGACTCACTCCGAGCTGTGCGCGGGCGGCATCCAGCACGTCCATCACCTCGACCGTTGCACGCAAGGGCATCACGTCTCGACTCGAGCGCGCCCGCCCTTACACAGCGCGCCACCTCAGCCGCCTGGAACTGCCAGCCGAGCTTCGTGTCCTGGCGAAACACCACCTCACGCCGCCCTGCGCGCGTGAACGAGAATCCAGCCGGCCCGTAGTAGTCGTGCCCAAAGTCGATGCGGCCCTCGGTGCCGCAGATGCTCGCGAGCCGCGCGGTGTCGGCGGCGAAACTCGACAACGCCGTTCCCATGGCCCGACGCTCCGGATAGCTCAGAATCACCGTCTCGCGGAGATCGACGCCCGTTGGCGCGAGTGCGCCGATCGCACGCACCTCGCGAGGAGCGCCCAAGAAGTCGTGGATGAAGTTGACCGGGTACACGCCTAGATCGAGCAGTGCACCACCGGCCAACGCAGGGTCAAAGTTGCGGCTAGCCGGGTCGTATTGGGGGCTGCCGCCGAAGTCCGCGCTCACGTGCACAAGGTGACCAAGGGCGCCGTCCGCGACCAATCGCCGCGCCTCCACCATGTGCGGCAAGAAGCGGGTCCACATCGCCTCCATACAGAAAACCCCAGCCGACCCCGCAGCGCGCACCACAGAGCGTGCCTCTGCTCCATTGCGCGTGAATGCCTTCTCTACCAACACCGGCTTGCCCGCGGCGAGCGCCAACAACGCGTGCTCGCGGTGGAACGCATGCGGCGTCGCGATGTAGACCGCGTCCACCTCTGGGTCCTCGACGAGCCGCTCGTAGGCGCCGTCCCCGAATCGCACCGTTGGCACGTCGAAGCGCGACGAATACACGTTGCCGCGGTGCGCGTCGCGCGACCCAACGGCCTGGACGCGGGAGCGCGTGTGCCCAAGCACCGACCGCGCGAAGACGTCCGCGATCCACCCCGCGCCCAGCACGCCCCACCTCAGCGGCGGTGCGTCCATCGGGTCCAACAGCCGATGCGGCACGTGGGTAACCAGGGCTGTCACGGGGCCTCCTTGAGCTGCGTTATCCAGGACATGTGCGAGGCGAGCGCCGTCGAGTGTCCCTGACCGTCATTCAGAAAGATGGTCGCGACGGTGTAACGCGGCACGCTCGCACCAAGCTCGGCAACGGCGTCGGGTGAACAGCGGGTGAGTTCATTCCACGGCCGCGTCGTGAGCGTCGCCGAGTACGTTCCGGCATCTTTGGTTCCCGCGTACTCGATGGTCGGCTGCGAATCGATGCGCGACGCGTACTTCGCCACATCGCTACTTGGCGTCATCACGTAACTGTCGACCACGATCACCACATGGCTCGCGATACCGGGATCCACATCGACGCTAAACGCGAACGCAACGGCGTACGGGTCTGCGGGAAAGGTAACCGACTCTCCCTGGCGAAGAATCTGCGAGCGGTCGTCGATGATCGCGAGTGAACGGCCAAAGGTCACGAGCCCAAGGGCCGCGTACGAGTACCGCGTCCAATTGGCCTGGAAACTCGCGGGCTGGGCGCTGCACGCCTGGTCCGCGGTTGCGACCCCGAGGGCCGGGTCGCCCACGGACGGCGGCGGCACGTCGATCAACTCGCCGCGCGACGTCAACACGCTCATGGAACCGTCGTCGTACGAGATCAAGCCGTCCGTGGCAACCACGACGTTGCGGATGCCTTCCGTGGACGCGGGCGGCAACGGGTCTGCGCTGAACAATTGCGGAACGAGCAATCCCGCGACGGTCACCACCAACGCCAGCGCGCCGCCAACGACCGCTGCCCGCACGCGCCTGCGCCGCACCCCGGCCGCGATGCGATGCTGCAACTCCACCGTCACGGCCGCGGTCGCGAGGTCAGCGCTCGCTTGCTCCCCAACCTCGTTGGCGATGCCGCTCAGTCGATCGATCATGTCGCTCATCGTCGGCCGCCCTTCTTGGCGGTCACCACGTGAAACTCGTCGTCGTCGTCGATCTCAACGTGCTCGCCGAGCAGCGGTCGCAGGGCGGCAGCCGCGTCATGCAGGTAGCGCTTCACCGTTCCAGGATTGAGGTGCATAACGCTCGCAATTTGGGGAACCGTGAGGTCGTCCCAGTAGCGCATCGCCACGGCGATGCGCTGTTGCGGCGTGAGCTCGCTGAGCGCTTGCGCCACCGCCACGCGCTCGGAAATTGCCGTGACCTGCTCGCTAGAGCGCGCCTCGCTCGCAACCGCCGCATTGGCGAGCGTCGGTGCCGCCTCTCGCCAGCGTCGGGCCTTGCGGGCTTTGTCGATCGTGAGGGTCTTCATGGCCAGGCGAACGTATTGCTCCGCAGCCGCGGGCTCGCTGAGCCGGGGGCGCCGCACAAAGGTCTTGACGATCGCCTCTTGGACCAGGTCCTCTGCCTCGCTCTGGCTTCCCGTGAGGATGAATCCGTAGGCGGCGAGGCGCGGGCCAGCGTTGCGCAAGAGCTGCGCAAGCACCGCGTCCAAGTCAGCCATGACCCTCCTCAACGCCACGAAAACGCTCTCCCCCCGCGAAACGTTGTGTGGCAATTCAGGGTAGTGCTGCCCGACGCTGGTGCGGCTCCGTTACTTGGTCACGTGGAGAAACGGAACAGAGGGCAGCCCCGTCACGATTTCGACGTCGCCGAAGTCCTTGATCACGTTGCCGAACGTAATGTCCGTTCGATTCACCAGCACTCGGGCGTTGTAGTGGCCGGGTGGGATCTGGGAGCGGTCAATTGCGCGCGGGCCGCCCTTGCACTCGGGATTGGCGGTGAGGGTCACGAAGATGCCTGGCGGGTCAAAGGGCATGACGTCCACGAAGTCGTAGCTCGCGTCAAACCCCCACCATGATCCGTCGGGTGCGATCAGGGCAATGACTATCTCCGCGTCTGCGGGGTAGAGGATGGGGATCGACGTGAAGGCGAGGCCATAGTCTTGCGAGTCGGTGACGCTGTAGAGCGGGATCGGATAGTTGGGCGGGAATAGGTCCGGCAGGCCGTAGAGGCGGTCCGCCTCGATCCACCGTGGCAATGCGGGTATCGAGCCGGGATACGGATAGCCCTGCGTAACCATGGGCGCGATCGGGATGATGGAGCAAGGGATCGTTTCCGACGTGCGGTAGGCGCCATATACCTGCGTGAGGTAGTTCACCGCGCCGAGCTTCGGCAGCTGATCGATGGGGCTGGGCGTCAGGGCACTCGGGCTTGGCGTCGGAAGGGCGATGGTGGTGGGGTCTTGCGGAGCTGCCCAGAGCGCTGCGCCAATGCCGAGCACGACGACCACTACGCCTGCCGTGGTCGCGACCGTCCGACGCTTGGCGCGCACGACCCTGGCATGCAACGCCGCCCTCAGGCCCGCGTCGGCCAGGCGCTCCGCCGCGCCCGCGGCTGCTTGCGAGGCGTGCTGCTCCAGTTCGTGGGATAGGTCAATCACCGCCGCCTCCCGTCCACGATGGGAATGCGATCCGCCTCCGGCTGGATCTCGCCAAGGTTCACGGTGAGCATCGCGTGCGCGTGCGCGAGGTGCCGGCTGACGGTCGCTTCCGCTGTGCGCATTGCCGCCGCGATCTCGGGAATCTGCAGGTGCTCGTAGTGGTGCAGCACCACCACGGCGCGCTGCTCCGCGGTGAGCGCCGACAGTGCCTTGCCAACGGCGTTGCGGGCGGCGAGGTCCGGTGAGTACTTCGCGGCGCCGCCGCGAGCAACCCGCGGCGCATACTTTGCCCTCCACGTGCCGGCCCTGCGCAGCTCCGCGAGATGGATGCTCCGCATCGCGAGCCGCACGCGGCCCTCTGCGACGGGCAGGTCGGTGATGCGGCGGCGCCCCGCGGCCACCTTGACGATCGCGACTTGCACCAGCGCGTCGGCCCCACTTTGCGACCCGGTGAGGAGGTATCCATACGCGGCAAGGCGCGTCGCCGCACTATCGAGCAGTTGCCCGACCACCTTGTCGTCCAACACGTGGGCCTCCCAGCCCTCAGCGTCGCACGGATCCGGGCGGCGAGCGCACATATCATCGGCGGTGACCAGGCTGTCCCCACCGCGGCCCTCCTCCACACTTTTCGGGTGCCGCCAGACATTCGCCCCGTATCTACCAGGTATTATTCCGCGCTTGCACGCAACCGGGCGCGAAAAGTGTGGAGGAGGGCGTGGTGCGCTTCAGTTCACTCGGGCACAAACTCGGGCCACGGTGGCGATTACGTAGTCCATTCGGTAGACGCAATCCCAATAGGTAAACCGCAGCACCGTATAGCCCATCGCGCTCAAGATCTGGTCCCTGCGGCGGTCGTTGCAGAAGTCCGCGAGTTTCGAGTGAAACTCGTAGCCGTCGCACTCGACCACAACGCGGCCGATCAAGAAGTCGACATCTCCCACGCCGCGAATGCCCACTTGGGTTGCCACGTCGAAGCCTGCGGCAAGTAGTGCATGCCTGGTGAGGGACTCAATGAACGACTGAGACCGTTGGTCCACCCTGAGCATCAACCACTTACGCAGCGGCGCGCTCGTGTGCGGGAGCCTAGACAGATCGTCGCGCGTGATCATGTTGCGCGCTACCGCGACATCGGCCGCAGCGACCAGGAACTTCGCTTCGAGGCATTCCGCGAGATTCGCGAACGCAGCAATCGGCTGCGCGAAAAGGCCCTTCGAAGCGGCATCGGATCGGTGGAGCAACACGAGGTCGGCCGGGCGCCTGTCGTCTGCTCTCCGCGCGCGGTCGTGCGGCACGAGTAGATGCGATGTCGCGGGAACGTCCAGCAGAGGCAGGCCAAAGTGGTGCGCAAACGAAAGGCACGTGACCTGCGCCCTATACATGCGCGCGGCGACGATGTAACTCGGCGCGCTGGGAAGCGAGTACACACCGCGATACGTCCGGGCGATGTGACCGGCGCTGAGTGCGCGTGCGATCGACGCCTTGGTCGCGCCCATATCAAGCAGCAGCTCCCTGCGGCCCGCGCCGCCCAGTTCCCGTAGCGCGGTGACTGGATGCATGTCGCCATGGTTCCGCGGAGCCTTAGACGTGGATAGCCACCGCTAGTAAAGCTGTGGAAGACATGCGGCCGGGTAGCGCCTGGGGACGCAACCCCGCGGCCCTCCTCCACACTTTTTGGTGTGGGACAGCGTCGGCAAAAACTAACCTGCCTAGTAGACCGCCGATGGCGATTCGGTCCCCTACAAAAAGTGTGGAGGAGGGCCCGGTGCCCGACGCTGCGGTGCCCGACGCTGTGGTGCCCCACGCTGTGGTGCCGAACGCGGCGCCTACTTTGCTTTTGGCGTCGGCTTCTTCGCTGCAGGCTTCTTGGCTGCAGGCTTGCGCGCGGGCGCTCGGCGAGCTGGCTTCTTCGCCGGTCCCTTGGCACGCTTCTCCGCGATCAGTTCCACGGCTCGTTCGGCGGTCAACGTCTCCACCGTTTCGCCGCGCGGGATCGTCACGTTGGTGGTGCCGTCCGTGATGTAGTCGCCAAAACGCCCAGACTTCGCCACGATGGGCTTCTCGCTGACAGGGTCGACGCCAAACTCGGCGAGCGGCGGCGCGGCGGCGCGCCCACGGCCGCGCTTTGGCTCCGCGTAGATCGCGAGCGCGGCGTCGAGGCCGATGTCGAGCAACAGATCCTCGGACTCGAGCGTCCGCGAGTCGGTGCCCTTCTTGAGGTACGGGCCGTAGCGCCCGTTCTGCGCGGTGATCTCGACCCCATCCGTGGGATCAACGCCAACCACGCGGGGCAGCGACAGCAACTTCACCGCGTCGTCGAGCGTCACCATCTCAAGCTGCATCGAACTGAACAGCGAGCCCGTCTTTGGCTTGTCCTTCGAATCCTCCGGCAACACCTCGGTGACGTACGGGCCAAAACGCCCTGCCTTCGCGACAATCTCGTTGCCCGTCTCAGGGTGCAACCCTAGGGAGCGCTCTTCGCCGCCTTGCGACGCGAACAGTTCCTCTGCCTTGGCCACGGTGAGCTCGTCTGGCGCGACGTCCTCTGGCACCGATGCGCGCTGCATCTCGCCGTCTTGGTCACGCTCAACGTACGGCCCGTAGCGTCCAACGCGCAGCGAAATGCCGTCCCCGATGGGGAACGTGCTGATGGCCCGAGCGTCGATCTCCCCAAGGTCCTCTACCAGGCGCTTGAGCCCGCCCTCAGACCCCACGGCGTCTCCGCCGCTGCCAAAGTAGAACTGCCCAAGCCAGTCTTGCGCGTTCTGCTCTCCGCGCGCGATCTTGTCGAGGCCCTCTTCCATGTCGGCCGTGAAGTCGTAGTCGATGAGCCACCCAAAGTGCTGCTCGAGCAACTCGACGATCGAAAACGCGATCCAGTTGGGGATGAGCGCTTGCTTGTCGAGCCGCACATAGTCGCGCGCAACAATCAGGTCCACCGTGGATGCGTACGTGGACGGGCGGCCAAACTTGCGGTCCTCGAGCTCCTTGATCATGGAGCCTTGCGTGAAGCGCGGCGGCGGCGTGGTGGAGTGGCTAACAGGCTCAAGGCCCGACGCCGTCACGGCTTGGCCCTCGGAAAGCTGGGGTAGGCGCTCGTCGGCTTCGGTGACGTGCGTCTTCTTCTCCGCCTCGTAGCGGGACTCCTCGCGGGACTCCTCGTACGCGGCGAGGAACCCGGGCGCGGTGATGATGGTGCCAGAGGCGGAGAACTCCACCGCGTGCCCGGCCCCCGAGCGTGCCCCCAAGCGAACGGTCGAGGTGGTGCCGATTGCGTCGTTCATTTGCGAGGCGACGGTGCGCTTCCAGATGAGCTCGTACATGCGGAACTCGTCGCCGCGCAGCTCCGCGCGCACGGACTCCGGCGTGCGGAACTTGTCTCCAGACGGGCGAATCGCCTCGTGCGCCTCTTGGGCGTTGGAGTCCTTCGATGAGTAGACGCGAGCGGTTGGCGACACCGAGTCGGAGCCATAAAGCTCGGCAGCCTGGGCGCGAGCCGCTCGGATGGCCTCTCCGGAAAGCGTTGGGCTGTCAGTACGCATATAGGTGATGTAGCCGCGCTCGTAGAGGCCCTGCGCCACGCGCATCGCGTCCTTGGCGCCAAGGCGCAACTTCCGCGAGGCTTCCTGAATCAGCGTTGACGTAATAAACGGTGCGGCGGGGCGGCGCTTGTACGGCTTGGATTCCACGGAGACCACGGTGAAGTCCGCGCTCGTGAGGCCCGCGGCGAGCGCACCGGCGGTGACGCCACTGATGTGCGTGACCTTGTCGTTCTTGAGCACGCCGCGATCGTCGAAGTCCTTGCCTGTCGCTACCCGCTGGCCGTCCACTTGGGTGAGCCTCGCGGTGAAACTGCGCCCGGCGTCGGGCCCATCTTTTGCCGCAAACGTCGCGGTCAGGTCCCAATATTCTGCGGACTGGAACGCCATGCGCTCGCGTTCGCGGTCCACCACGAGGCGGAGTGCGATCGACTGCACGCGGCCGGCAGAAAGACCCTGCTGGATCTTGCGCCACAGCACGGGCGAGACCTCAAAGCCGTAGAGGCGGTCGAGCACGCGACGCGCCTCTTGCGCCTCGACGAGCTCCATGTCGACCTCGCGCGGGTGCTCCAACGCACGGGCGATGCCCTCGCGGGTGATCTCGTGGAAGGCGAGCCGCTTGACGGGAACCTTGGGCTTGAGCACCTCGAGCAGGTGCCACGCGATGGCCTCGCCTTCGCGGTCCTCATCGGTTGCGAGGTAGACCTCGCTAGCCGTCTTGAGGCGGGCCTTGATGTCGGCCACAACCTTCTTCTTGTCGGGATAGACCTCGTAATAGGCCTTGAAGCCGTTGTCGACGTCAACCGCAAAGCGGCCCATGGAGCCCGCGCGCAGCTCTGCAGGGAGGTCCTTGGGCATCGGCAAATCGCGGATGTGTCCAACGCTGGAGACCACGTCGTAGTCGTCGCCGAGGAAGCCGCCAATGGTGCGCGACTTGGTGGGCGACTCGACGATCACGAGCTTCTTGGACATGCTTCCTGCTTTCATGGTTGCCCCTGCCGGGACGCACACAGGATACATACGGTGCAAAGTTCGGCAAGTCCCCACGGTGAAAAACTGGCCGCGCCGCGAGTGGGAGCATGGAGGCATGGCCTCCCTCGTTACACACGCTTTGTCCGACGCTGTGCTCGCCGCGATGCGCGAGGCCACCGATGCGGAGGTGATGCCGCGTTGGCGCTCTCTCACCGCTGACGAGGTGCGCACCAAGGCCGGCCCGTGGGATCTGGTGACGGATGCGGACGTGTTGGCGGAGCGTCGGCTCACGGCGTCGCTTGGGGCGCTGCTCGACATCCCCGTCGTCGGAGAAGAGGCCACAGCTGGCGACGCGTCGCTCCTCGACGTGGTTGGTTCCGCCGAGGCGTGCTGGGTCGTGGACCCGGTTGATGGCACCCGCAACTTTGTGCACGGCCGCGAGGACTTCGCGTGCATGATCGCGCTCATCGTTGGCGGGCGCACGGAGGGAGCGTGGATCACGTATCCGGCGGTGTCCCGTGAGATGCACGGGGCGGTAGGGGTGGGGACCTTCCTCGACGGATCGCCCGTGATGGCGCCGTTGCCGCCGGACCCGTTGGCTCTGCGGGGTGCGCTGGGCGCGAGGGCATTCGTTGCGGATCCCGATGCGGTGTACGCCGCCGCCGGGACCGTGGGGCCCGTGCGCGACATCAGGTTCTGCGCCGGGTGGGACTACCTGGACATGGTCGAGGGCGCAAAGGACTACGTGCTGTTCACGCGTACCTTGCCGTGGGATCACGCGCCCGGGGCGTTGTTGGTGCGCGAGGCGGGGCTTTCTTCGCTGCGGCCCGACGGCGCCGAGTATCTGCCGGGTGATGGTGGCGCGGGTCTGCTCACCGCGCACCCGAGCGTGTGGGGGCGAGTGGCTGGCGCGCTCGCGCCGGTTCTTTAGCGCTCGCTCAGCGGCGCTCTATGTCGCGGGCGCGCCTACCGGCGCTCTAGGTCCGGGAAGTCGTCGATGTGGATCACGTCGTACAACCCCCGGCCCGCGAGGGCCTTCGCGTACTCCTTGTTGCCCTCCGGCCGCGCCTGTTGCAGCACGGGCGCGTGGGCGCCGCGGCGAATGACCTCACGCACCGCGTCAAACACGTCTTGGCGCGAGTGCACAGTCGGGTCCACCGTGAGCCGCACTTCGTAGTCCACGCCAGAGCGCATGACCAGTTCAAGCGAACTCCACGCACGCACGCCACTCAAGCCCTGTCCGGTCACGCGCTCGTAAGCGGCCGGCGCCGCCTTGATGTCGATGCCCACCCAATCCACAAGCGGCAAGACGTACGCGAGGCTCCGCGGATACGCTCCCGCGGTCTGGAGGCCCACAAGGAAGCCCAGATCGCGAACCTGCGCCATCGCGTCGGCAAGGGCCGGGCTGTCTCGTGGGCTCGCCGCCTGCGAAAACCACGGCGTCGAGCATGCCGCGGCGCGCGCGCAAGCTGTCCAGGACGTCGTCCCATGTGACGGTGCAGTGTGCCGCGCTGTCTTGCAGCGCCGGGTTGTGGCAATACGTGCACTTCCACGGGCAACCCTGTAAGAAGACTGTCGCGGATAGTTGGCCCGGCCAGTCGACGGAGCCGAACGGGTGATAGTCGCCGATCTCGAGCGAGTCAGCTTGAAGGCGCGGGTGGTTTCCGAGGGGTACGAGGACTGTCATGGGAACAATGCCTACTCGCGGCGCGACCAGCGCTCCGCGGGCTCACCTTTCTTACCGAGTTGGCGGCTCGCCACCGGGCGGTGGAAGCCCACAGTGCGCCTACGCTCGACCCTCCCCGCCATCGGACGGCGGGGCCATGCGGGAACGACGGCGTCACTGCTATTTACGGTATGCGGGCGGGCCGCTCACAACCCGGACCAAGGTCTTGCCGAGCCACGGCTTGCGCGCGGGCTGCCGCAGACAGAGCTAGGCCAGCATCCCGGTCTCAACCAACTCGCGAATCGCGGGCAACAGCTGCCGCGCGTGCTCAACGCCAAGCGCCTCGAGCGCACTAAGGATCTGGCCCACGGAGAGCTCGCCATCGCACGCTCCCACGAAGCCCGCGAGCCCCGTGTCTGCGCGAACGGCGCGCCCAAAGCCGCCGCCTTGGCGAATCAGGATGTGTTCGGGATCCGGCAGCAGCGGCCGGCCGTAGACCTCTCGCGTGACGTCACCCGCGACCGTCAAACACGTTGCGAGCAGCGCCGTGTCGTCGAAGCGCAACGAGACGATCGTGCGCCGCGAGCGTCGACGGCCAGCTCCGGCCCCAACGGAGTCGCGACCGGGCCTTCAAGAAACTCGAGCCGCCGCAGCGTAGGGACACCCGTGGCACGACGCAGCAGCACCATCCCGAACCCAACCTCGCGCACACCGCGCCGGTCAAAATCCGCGAGGTACGCCTCGTACGCGGCGTCGAAATCCAGCCGGCCGCGCTCCGGAACCACGCCCGCGTCCCGCAACCAGACCTCGGCATATTCGGCGGCGTCGAGCACGTCGCGCTGCACCACCCACGCATCAAGCGGCACCGGCGACGCGTCGATCCACTCCTCGACCCGCGCCTCCCAGCCCTGCGGACCGATCTCCCAGTTGCCGAGCATCTGCGCAACTCCGCCTGGGGCGAGCACAGTCCCCACCGTCTTGAACAGCGACGCGACGATGCCGTCGCCAGCCATTCCCCCGTCGCGATACTCGAATGAAGGCGCTCCTGCCGGGCGTGATGACGAACGGCGGATTGGACACCACGAGGTCAAAAGACTCGCCCGCGACCGGCTCGAGGAGCGAGCCCTCGCGCAAATCGAGCGACACTCCTGCGAGCGCCGCGTTGAATGCGGCGAATTCAAGCGCCCGCGCGGACGTGTCCGTCGCGACCACCGCGTCCGCATGCAGCGACGCGTGCAACGCCTGGATGCCGCAACCCGTGCCCAGATCCAGCACGCGGCCAACGGGCGTGCGCATGGTCATCGACGCCAACGTGAGCGACGCCCCGCCAACGCCAAGGACGTGGTCGCCGTCGAGTTGCCGGCCAGTCACCGCCTCGCCGCGATCCGAGGCGACCCACCATGTGCCGCCCGCGTCAACGTCGAACGGCCGCAGGTCGATCAACGCTTGCACGGGGTCGTCGTCGCTGCTCCCGGACACGGCAATGAGGCCCGACGCCGCCGCCCGTTCCACCCCCAGGCCGGGCAATGCGTCGGCCAGTTGGGCACGCGTTACGCCATCGCCCAACGCGAACAGCCGGGTGAGGACCGCGAGCGGCTCGTCCCCTGCCTCCCGTGCTGCGAGCCGAGCGGGGACAAGTTGCTCGCGGTCGAGCGCGCGTACGGCGCGATCGCCTACGAGCTGAGAGACGGACTCAACCGTCCACCCGACGAGGTCGGAGCGCAGGGCGGCCACGGCGTCGGGCGAAAGGGAGGGCGCGGCGACTCAGCTTCAGGCACGCTAGCGCAGGCGACGCGACCATGACGTCGTCGATTCCCGCCTCGGACTCGATCACGGCGCCGGTGGCGACGAAGCCAACACGCTCGTATGCCGCCCGAGCACGCACGTTGTCGCGATGCACCTCAAGGTGCAGGGCCTCAAATCCCTGATCTACGCGCAAAGGCCTTTGCCGCCTCAAACAGCGCGTCGATGAGCCCAGCGCCGCGCAGCAGCAGGCTTCACAAACACGCCAACGACGTTGGCGCGCCGCCCCAAGACCGGGTGCCCCCAGTAGTCCTCGGTGCCGGCCTCGAAGACGAGCACCACCACGGTGCCGAGCCACTCGCCGGAGGGCGCCTCCGCCACGAATTGCGCGTTGGGGCCCTCCGCAACCTGGAGGGCACGGGCCTCCCAAAACTCTTCAGGCAGCTGCAACGCGTTCTCGAGCGAGTCAAGGAACGCGATGGGAGCCGCGGGATCGGCGAGCGCCGCAAGCCGCAGCATCCGCACCTTCTCCCACTCGTCAGCGCGGATGCGCCGGATGATGGTCATGGCCGCCAACGTTAGCGCGCGCCGGGGCTGGCGCGCGCTGCGAGGACACCAGGTCCGGCTCTGGGAAATCTCCGTCGCCTGCGAGGACCGTAGGGTGCACGCCGTGACGAGGCCGCCGGCGCTGCCGATCTCGCCCGCGCTGCCGACGCTCGCCGGCGCTGCCGATCTCACCCGCGCTGCCGACGCCGACCGGGATGTCCTCGCAGGAGTACACGATCCGCTAAAACCGGACCCATGCCTCGCAGGGCCCTGGAGCCCCGGTACCGCCGCGCGCTACTCCTTGGAGTCGGCCTCAGCGAACTCCGCGTTCACCGCGTCGCCGGGCGAATCGTCGCCCAGCTCCTTCACGGCGTCGTCCACGTCGGAGGAGATGCCGCCCTGGTGAGCGCGCCGCGACGAGGCAGTGACCACCGCACCAACGGCGACCCCACCGGCGATGAGCGCGATGGTGAACCGCAGCCACGGGTTGGCGTCGGCGCCGTACGTGAGCATCACCACGGCGGGCGCGATCAGCACGGCCACGAGGTTCATGACCTTGATGAGCGGGTTGATGGCAGGGCCGGCGGTGTCCTTGAACGGGTCGCCGATGGTGTCACCGATGACGGTCGCCTCGTGAGCCGGGGAGTTCTTGCCGCCAAAGTGGCCGTCCTCGACGATCTTCTTGGCGTTGTCCCACGAGCCGCCGGAGTTGGCGAGGAACACAGCCATGAGCACGCCGGTGCCGATGGCGCCCGCGAGGAATCCGGCCAAAGCACCCGGGCCTAGCGCCATGCCCACAAAAATGGGCGCGGTGGCGGCGAGCAGTCCGGGGGTGGCGAGCTCTCGCAGCGAGTCGCGCGTGCAGATGTCCACCACGCGGCCGTATTCGGGCCGCTGCGTGCCGTCCATGATGCCCGGCATCTCGCGGAACTGGCGACGCACCTCGAAGACGATGGCGCTTGCCGCTCTCGTCACGGCGTCGATGGCGAGACCGGAGAACAGGAACACGGTGGAGCCACCGATGATCACGCCAACGAGCGTGAGCGGGTGGATGATCGCGTAGCTGAAGTCGTCGATGCTCGCGCCAGCCGTTGCGATGGCCGTTGCCACAGCGTCGGAGTACGAACCGAACAGCGCCGTGGCTGCCAAGACGGCCGTAGCGATCGCGATGCCCTTGGTGATGGCCTTTGTGGTGTTTCCAACCGCGTCGAGGTCCGTGAGGATCTTCGACGCTTCGTCGTCGACCTCGCCGGACATCTCGGCGATGCCCTGGGCGTTGTCGCTGACGGGACCAAACGTGTCCATGGCCACGATCACGCCAACGGTGGTGAGCAGGCCGCAGCCTGCGAGCGCCACGAGGAACAAGGCGAGCGGAATCGAGGAACCGGCGACGAAGAACAGCACCACGATAGATCCGGCGATGACGAGTGCCGTGTAGACGGCAGACGACAACCCGAGCCCGATGCCAGCGAGCACCACGGTCGCGGCCCCAGTAAGAGAGGTGCGAGCAACGCGACGCGTTGGCCGCTTGGCGGTGTCGGTGAAGTAGCCGGTGAGCCACAGGATCACGCCCGCGAGCGCGATGCCGATGAGAACGGCGACCGAGGCGACGATGCGTGGGTCGCGGTCAAGGTCAGCGAGTCGCGAGCCGTTGAAGCCTGCGAACGTGGACGGCAGGTAGATGAACCCGGCGACAACCGCGAGCACCGCGCCGATGATGGCCGACGTGTAGAAGCCGCGGTTGATTGCCTTCAGCCCGGACTCGCCCTTGCGCACCTTGGTGATGAACACACCGATCGCTGCGGTGAAGGCGCCGATCGCGGTGACGATGAGCGGGAACACGAGGCCCTCTTCGCCAAACGCGACCTTGCCGAGGATCAGCGCGGCGACGAGCGTCACCGCGTAGGACTCGAAGAGGTCGGCAGCCATGCCTGCGCAGTCGCCAACGTTGTCTCCAACGTTGTCGGCGATGGTCGCGGCGTTGCGGGGGTCGTCCTCAGGAATGTGGTTCTCGACCTTGCCCACGAGGTCGGCCCCAACGTCGGCCGCCTTCGTGAAGATGCCGCCGCCAACGCGCATGAACATCGCGAGCAGAGCGGCACCGAAGCCGAAGCCCTCAAGCACGGCAGGAGCGTCGGCCCGGTACAAGAAAACGACGAGCGCGGCAGCACCCAAGCCCTGGCCAACTACGCCCATGCCAACTGCGCCGCCGGTACGGAAGGCGATGCGCGCGCCGCGTGCGCGGCCCTCGGGCTCGGTGGACGCGTGGGCGACGCGCACGTTGGCGCGCACCGCGAGCCACATGCCCATGTAGCCGATGGTCGCGGAGCACGCCGCGCCGAGCAGGAAGAAGCCGGAGCGGCCGATGCGCACGTCCATATCGCCCGGCAGCAGGAACAACAGCGCGAAAACGATGACGGCAAACACGGACAGCGTGCGCAGCTGGCGCTTGAGGTACGCGGAGGCGCCCTCTTGGATCGCGCCCGCAATTTCTTGCATCTTGGGGGTGCCTTCGTTGAAGCGTCAGCACCTCCTGGCGCAAGTACCACGACAGTCCAAGCGACAGCGCGGCGATAACCCCGATGACGACGACTGTGGTGACGTTTCCGGAGCTGACCGCGATGGCCTGGACCGAGGTGGGAAGCATGCATCCTCCTTGACGTGCCGCGACATCGTTGTTGCGGCGCCTTAACGTATGCGTGGAGTCTAGGCGAACATGGGTTTACCGGCGACCGCCCCAACGTTTCCCGTGAGGTGTACGTCGACATTGTGTGAGGCAGTTGTTTTGAGTGGCATTCACCAAGCGGAGGATTCATGACTGAGTGGCAAGACACGATGGAGCACCTGGTGCGCAATCGTGAGCGCGCCTTGCTCGGTTACGCGTACCTCGTGTGCGGAGATTCGACGCGCGCCCAGGACCTCGTCCAGGAGGCGCTGGTCCGCACCTTCTCTCGCGAGCGCAAGGGCCTCACCGCGGTGACAGCGGAGGCATACGTCCGACGCGCGATCACCTCGGTACTTATTGACCAGTACCGGCGTTCGCAGCGCTGGGACAGGGTGCAGCACTTGTTCCGGGAAGAGGAGCGAACGCGCGACCCGCTGTTTGCCATCGAAGCAGGGTCCGACGTTCACGCGGCTCTTGCGACGCTCGCACCAAGGGAGCGGGCGTGCGTTGTGCTCCGCTACTTCGACGACCTCACAGTTCCGCAAATCTCCACCCACCTTGGCCTCGCCGAGGGCACGGTCAAGCGATACCTCAGTGACGCCGTTGGGCGACTGCAGTTGGCGCTCGGCCCGTTAGACGACGAAGACGAAACCACCTCTGTAACGCCACCGGCGAAGGGAAACAACCATGAAGATGTCTGACGCGATCCGAGGAGCGGCCGAGTCCGCACCCGTTGAGGACGCACACGTTTCTGTGAGCGCGGTGCGCTCGCGAGCACGCCGCAACCGCGGCCTGCGCGCCGGCGCCAATGGGATTGTGGGCGTAGGCGCTGCAGCGCTGGTCTTCGCCGGCGTCATGGGCGTGGTTGCCAACCAGACGGGAGCTGCTCTCGCGGACGCTCCGGCTGACGGGACCAAGCAAGTGACGGATAGCGCGGCTGGCACGGCTCCCAACGGCGGCACGGCCGACATCATGCCGATGCCGGAGTCCGCCAATGCGTGTGGGGCCACGTTCGACGCGTCGGCGTTCAACGTGGATGCCGCCACCGCGACCATCACCGTCAATGCGGTGAACGACGACGCCCTAGACGTCAGCCTCAACACCACTGGTGCGGTGGACGCCGAGTACACCACCGGGCCAGCCCGCTTTCTATCTGTTGTGGAATGGCATCGTCGTTGGCGGCGGCGCCCGTCACGGACGAGGCGTGGACCTGGACCTCCGTTGCAGGAGAGACCACGTCGGCCCCGTACACCCCGCCGCTCGTGAACTGCTGGGACGGAGCTGCGCTGCCTGCTGGCGACTACACGATCGTTTCCGCGCAGACCATCTCCGCGGCGTCGATTGCGCCGCCCGTGAGCGAGGAGCCGTTGCCGACTTCGTCGCCTGCGCCGTCGCCAGCCGTGGACCCTGACACCTCGGTGTCGAGCGACGGTACTTCGACTGAACCAGCCGGCGCCGCTACCACGATCGTCTCCGCACCGGCTGAATTCACGATCGCCGGTGACAAGGCGGACGACCCATTTGGCCAGTACCTCAAGCCCATTGACCCCAACCCGGTGCCGACTACGCCTGTGGGACCCAGCGACGCGCTGACCTCTGCTGAGGCGCGCGCGGCGTACGAAGCTGCGCTCACCTCCGAGCGCTGGGACATGGCGAAGGGCACGCAGCGCGTGGTCATGACTTCTGCGTCGGACGACACACAAGGGACCATGTGGGCAACCAGCTATTACGGGTGCCCCGTTGACGGTGCGAGCGCGTCGTTCCCCAAGGAGTCTGCGGACCTCGACTGGATCGATGTCAGCGCGAAGCTTCCGTCATCCATCCACCTCAGCTACGGCTGGATCGTTGATGGAAACCCCGTGGTCTCCTTCTCGACGACCAACGTCACCAAGACCTCGCTGCCGGGGTTCTACCCTGGCTCTTCGCCTCGGCTTGTGCTGGTCAAGGATGGCCGGGTGGTCGCTGAGGCCTACCCGGTCAACCCGAACCAGAACGGCATGGGCGGCGGCATCGCGTACGCCGATGGCGCTCCGGCAACGCTCGACTCGACGCGAGGCGGAGACAGCAAGATCTTTGCGCCCACGGACGATGGCTACCTCGCACCAGGCGAGACCATCAGCGGCGACTACTTGTGGCGTGATCTCAACGGGTGCTGGACTTCTACTGGCCAGCTCACCGTTGCTCCCGGCACCTACACGGTGCTCAGCGCTCAGGACCTCTACGTTGGCGCTCAATACACGATGATGACGGACGCCGCAGGAGCCGCAGAGGCTGGGGTCGCTCCAGACGCCACCACGAGCGCAGATTCGAAGGTGGCTCCGGCTCCCGCGACCGACGACTTCACCTCTTACCAGGTATGGAGCTCGCTCGGCACTGTTACAGTCAAGAACTAGACATTTCGGACTCGTCGTGTGGAATACATCACACTGGAGCCCGCAAGTTACCCCTCTTTGCGCCCAGTGATGTTCACTCGTAACTGACGCGCATGTCGTGTCAGCCTGGCCCGGAGGGTTCCCTCAGTTCCTCTGGCGTTGCCGGGTATGCCCGGCGGTGATTCGGATCCCTCAGCCCGAGTCACCGCCGGGCCCTTCTATCTCCGGCCCAGCCCTCGCGCTCGCCTTGCTTTTGCCCGACGCGACGGTCACCTGGACCGACCCGTCGCCGTACGCGTGGCACCCCGTGACGGTCGCTGAGTTTGCCAGTGCCGTGCGCTCTGCCGCGGCGCACGGTTCCGCCGAAGTTCCCGCCAACGCCCGCCGTGCCTCGTAGGCACCCGCGAGCGCCGCGAGGTCTGCTGCGGAGCGCGCGGTGGCCCTGTCTGTCACCAGACCGGCAAGGGCGCCCACCGCGAACCCCATGAGGACCGCTACCGCGAGCAGAGCAACCGCCACCACGGACGCCGAGCCTCGATCTCTCATCTCACCAGAGTTCACGGCTGGAATGCCCTCGCGACCGCGGTCGCATCCGGCATTGGCCCCGGAACGTGAACCGTTGCGCGCGCCACCCACCACCCAGAGTCCGTGCTGAGGTGCACCGTAATCCGGCCCAATCCCACGCGCGCGCCCGCCCGCTCCCCCGCCCTGGCTCCGTCAACCAGCGCTACCCGCGCGGCCGTGGCGGCGGCGTCCCTCGCGACCGCGGCGTCGGCCGCGTGCCGTGCTCCTCCGAGCACGGCGGCGAGCACGAGCACCACGGCCGGCAGGGTTAACGCGAACTCGACCGTGGCGGAGCCACGATCACGCGCCGTCACGCCACACCAAGCCACGCCGCACTCAACCACCGAGCGCGGACGTGAAGATTCCCGCGAGCAGGTCCCTCACCGCGCTCGACTTAACGAGTGCGATCAGCACTCCCGCAAAGGCGGCAGCCGCCACCGTGACGAGCGCGTACTCCGCCGTTGCCATGCCTTTGTCGTCTCGCCAATTCCACTTCTTCATGTGATGTCCTTTCCTCTCTTCGAGGCTCGCGTGCTCGGGGAGCCAGCGCCATCCACGCACGCGCGCTCTGTGGATAACGAGACCGCCGCGACCGCCTGTGGACGTCACTTGAGTCCCCCGATGAGTGCCACGATCAGCGGCACGATCCCCATCACAACGAACGCGGGAAGTAGGCACGCGGCGAGCGGAAGGGTCAGGCGCACCGCTAGCTCGCCAGCGGCCACCTGGGCCGCACGGCGCTGCGAGAGCGACTCGCCTTGTGCGAACGCCACCAACAGCGGTGCCGCGAGCGCGCCGCGCTCCCACGGCAATCGCAAGGCGTTCTCGAGTGCCGGTAGCCCGGCATCGGCCCACGCGGATTCCCACGCCTCGCCGCCGGCGAGCGCGAGCGCTACGGCCCGCATCCGCTGGGCCTCCGCGGCAAACGCTCGCTCCGGCGACAAGGCAAGGCTTACCGCGGCGAGCGCGCTCGCAACATCGGCGCCGGACGCCATCGCGGCGCGCACGGCGTGCAATACCAGAATCGTCGCGTCGGGGACCGCGCGAGCCACGCGCACCAGCCGCCTCATCCACCACCTGCCCGACAAACGCGAGGGCCGCGCCCAGTCCCAGCAGACCAAGACCGATCGGCGTCACGAACACCCTCACCACGCTCGCGTCGACGAGCAAGCGCAAGCCCCAGACCCACGAGTGGTAGCCACGCGAGCACGCGAGCGGAGAGCCGCGGCCCCGCTAGCGCGGACTCGCGCGCGAGCTCCGCCTCCGCGTCCTCGCGGGCAGCCTCAGCGCACGCGTCCAGCACAGGAGCGAGCGCCGCGCCGGTGCCGTGCGCCAATCGGGCCGCGACCGCAAAAGACGAGGCGACGTTCGGTGGCGCTCCGTCCTCGCCCGGCTCTCCCCAACCAGCCGCAAGAAAGGCGTCTCGCGGCGAAAGCCCGGCGCGCAACATGCCGCCGACTGCCGCCGCAGACACGAGCTCAGTGACCGAGTCAGCCATCCCGGACCATTTCCGCAACGCGCGCCCATCCGGGCCCGTGCGTCACGCCGTCCTGACCGTCCACAAGCGCGGACCGCACCACCAGGCCGCGGGCGCCGAGTCCAAGCACGGCCACCTCAACGACTCTCCGTGCTCCGGAGGCCGACCTCTCTACGTGCACAACCGCGTCAAAACCCGCTGCGGCGAGGCGATGCGTCGCGCGGTCAGTGAGTCCCGCGAGCGCCCCCAAAGCTGCGAGCCGCGCGGGCACGTCTGCGGCGGAGTTCGCGTGCAGTGTGGTCATGCCTCCGCGGTGGCCCGTGTTGTACGCGGTGAGCACCTCGCGCAGCTCGGCACCGCGGCATTCGCCGAGCACGATGCGATCAGGGCGCATCCGAAGCGACTCACGCACGAGCCGTTCGAGGCCCACGCCGCCAGCACCCTCCACGTTGACCCGCCGCTCCACCAGCCGCACCACGTGAGGGTGAGACGGGTTGAGTTCGCCAACCTCCTCCACCACCACAATCCGCTCTCGCGGGTCCACGAGTCCCAACAGCGTTGAGGCAAGCGTGGTCTTTCCCGCGCCGGTGCCGCCGGTCACCAGCAGGCTTGCGCGCGAGCGAATCAGCCCCGCGAGCGCCGGTGCCATCTGCGGCGCGACCATCCCCGCCGCAACGAGGTCGTCCATGGAGAACGGTTCGGTGCGCACGCGGCGGATCGAAATCGCCGTGCAACCGTCGGCCACGGGAGGTAGCACAGCGTGGAGACGCGACCCATCAGGCAAGCGCGCGTCGCAGGTTGGCGAGGCATCATCCAAGCGGCGACCAGCCGCGGCCGCGAGGCGCACAGCGATCGCCCGCACTGCGTCGGGACTCGCAAACGCGGTCGAGGCACGCTCGCAGCCGCGACCCCGGTCTACCCACACGGCGTCGGGCCCGTTCACGAGGACGTCTGTCACGCCGGGCATTGCGAGCAGAGTTTCGAGGGGTCCCGCGTCGGCGATCACCGCCCAAGGGTGGGGCGAGCGCGCCAGCCTGCCAAGCGTCGTGCCGCCCGACGGTGGATAACCGGCCGCAACCCGCGCGCCTGGGACGCGGGTTGAGGTCTTGCGGGAATGTGGGGGGCGGCCGATAGCCTTACTAAGGAGGGAGGCACAACTACATGGCAAGCGCAGCGGCTGACGAACCGCGCCCAGCGGCGTTCTTCGACCTGGACAAGACCATCATTGCGATGAGTTCGTCCAGCGCGCTCTCGCGTCCTTTGTTGGACGGCGGCCTACTTACACGCAGCGCCGCTCTCCGTACCGCCTACGCGTCGTTGCTCTTTCACATGGGCAGCGCAGACGAGAAGAAGACCAATCGTTTGCGCGATGCGTTGAGCGAGCTGATCAGCGGTTGGGACGTGGCGAAGCTCAAAGAGATTCTCGAGGACACGGTGCGAGAGCACATCGATCCCGTCGTGTACGAAGAGGCGCTTGAACTGATCCGTGCCCACCACGAGTTGGGAAGGGACGTCATCATCGTGAGCGCGTCTGCGCGCGAGGTGGTGGAACCCATTGCCGAGCTGTTAGGCGCCGATGGTGTGATCGCGACCACCATGACGGTCGAGGACGGCCACTTCACAGGGGGCATCGACTTCTACGCATTCGGCGAGAACAAGGCCGTCGCTATGCGCGAGCTCGCCGAGGAGCGAGGTTACGACCTTCGGCGTAGCTATGCGTACTCGGACTCGATCACCGACATGCCGATGCTCACCGCGGTGGGCCACGGGTACGCCGTAAATCCGGATCGTGCGCTTCGCCGCGCGGCAGCGGACAACGGTTGGGGAATGCTCCACTTCCGCAAGCCCGTGGCTCTGCGTTCAACAGCGACCCAAAGGTCCGTGGTCGTGAGTGCTGTGCTCGTGGCCGGGATCGTGGTTGGCGCTGCGCTGATCGCGCGGGCAGTGCGGCGGCGGCGGTTCGAATAGCGCGTTTGCGCTCGCGGGGTGGTCGCTGTCGGCACGGTAAAATGTGACCGATTTGTAACGTTCCGAACCCCACGAAAACCGGCCCGGCAACGTTCTACTTAATAGCGGGACCGTCCGCGAGATAACGGGGGGAAGATGCATGCGAGCACGGCTGGCGACAGCGTCGGCCACCCGCGCGTTTGTTACCCTATGGGTGCGTCCGGTGCAGGGCGCAAAACCCCCACCCTCGTTGAGGAGTCGTTGACGTGCCCAAGGCGCTGAAGATCGTTGCCGCCGTTATGGTGGCACTCGCGTCTGCCGCGATCGGCTGGTTTGGGGTCAAGTGGTACCAAGACTCGAAACCGATCGCGAGCCCGCCCGCTTCCGCGTCGCCTTCCCCTACCGCCACGGCCGTTGCCTACGTGCACCTGACGTTCAACCTGACCGAGTTGTCGTCCCAGGTAAGCGGACTTCTTCCTCACCCCCAGTGCGGGGAAACGTGGTCCGGCGAACCCACGACCGCGAACGGCGTCAAGCTCGCCGTGGACGCTGGCGTGAAGTCAGTTGACGGCGCCGACTACCTCACAATCACTTCTGGCTACAGCACCGTTGGCCAGGCCGCGATCGCGTTCCTCGGAACCGAGGGCGATTACATCGTGACTCGCGACGGCGTGGTCGTCTCTCCCGATTGGGGTGCGGAGTACGTTCCCCAGTACGCCGTGGCTATCCCCGGATCAGTGACGCCCGCGGGCGACGGCGTCTCCCTCACGGGGCCCACACTGTGTGACGTTGCTGACCAGCTAGCCGACATCTGGGCAAACGTGGACTTCGACACCGCAACCTCAGAAGACATCGCTGCCGCGCAGCAAGCGACTGACGACTTCAACGCGGCGCACGCCTCGCTCCCGCCCGGCGAGTACAAGATCTACGCGGTAGCGCCAATCGTGCTTGGTGAGCCGGCGGCCATCGCGCGCACGCTTTCCGAAGAGGGCGTCAACGACATCGGCACGCTCTCGTACTCGATCGGCGACTCCCCGCTCGGCACCGACCCCCGGCTCGACGAGTACTGCGTCGACGAGCAAGATTCGTCCGGCGTGACCGTGTCGCGCAACTGCGACGTGCCCCAAGACGTGCTCGCCGAGGTGCTCGCGCGCGACGTGCCGCAGGCGTACGTGGTTCAGGGCGCCCCGACCCTCGCCGTGTCCGAGCCCACGGTCATCACGGTTCCCTAGCCCGCCATGCGCGGTTGGAGCGGGTACGTCACCGCGCGACCGGGTCGCCGCTCTCTGCGTGCGCGTGATGCCTCGGTATACGGCATGCGCTGCATTTTCTGCGTGCGCGTGATGCCTCGTTCGGGCCGGGGCACCGCAGGGAGGACTTCCCTCGCGGCCAATCTGCTGAGGCGTGAGCGCGCACGCAGAAATTGCCACAAAATGCTCCCCGCGTCAGGCCGGATCGGGCGGCGGACTATGGCTGACGTGCCCAACCCGCAGGGCGTTGATTGCGAGCGACTGCTCAACGCCGCGCCCACGTGGAGCTCAGCACCTTCTTCTCCATCCAGAACCAGCTCGCGGAAGCGATCGCATAGCTGAGCGCAAGCACGGTGAAGCTCATCATGGCGAAGCGCCCTAGGTCGTGCACGTTCCCGTACGTAAACTCGCCGTTCGTCAGCAGCTCCACGAGCCCCACCATCAGGTAGTGCCACACGTAGATTCCGAATGAGACGGTCGCGGTGTACCGCGCGAACCTGTTGTCCATCACGCGGCCCAAGACGCGCGATTGTGACGCCCCTACGAGCGCCACGCCCGCGCTCGCCGCTAGCCACGGCCACAGGTAGGGCTGGTTTTGGAAATTGCCCATGAATTCTGGTTCGAGCGGGTCGAGGTGGGTCAACACCAGAGCCGCGATCCCCATCAACCCCGCCAGACCGAGCAGATCAAAGCCCCAGTGCTTACCGATTCCGCGCATGCGCGATCCACGCGATGAACCCCGCCGCCGCGATACCGAACGCAAAGTGCGCAAAGAAACCCACTGGATTGAAGTACGGCAACCACGTCTTCGCTCCGCCAACGTCTCCGTACTCCCACCCCTTGCCCTCGTCGGAGGGGATGAAGGTCGTGATGATCCATTGGTTGATCAACACCACAACGAGCAACACCGCAACCCAATACCCTGCGCCAATACGCGCGCGCCCGGCCTTGCGCCTTCGCCCAATCAGGCTGGACATCGGGCACGGTTCGGGCGGTTTCGACTTCGACATTCTCGAACGGCAACTGGATCTCGGCATCCGGCCCGACCACGATCTCCACCGATCTGCACGCCCGATCGCTGCACGGACCCGCGTTCGACTTGCCCACCACGATGGCGAAACTGCTCGCGTGCGGCCTCCCGCTGGCCGAGGTCGTCGAGGCGGTCACCGTCCGGCCCGCGCGTGCGCTCGGCCTTCCCGGCGGGACGCTGGCGGTCGGGGCACCGGCCGACCTCGCCGTCTTCGAGGTGCGTCACGAGGACTTCGCGGTGACCGACGCGCATCTCCAGACGAAACGGTCACCCCTGCGATTGACAAACCTGATCACGTACGTGCGGGGCCGACCCCTGCCCCCGCGACTCCCTCCGCCCGTGCCACGGTGGATCCCGCTCACCGACGCGCAACGCGCGGCGCTCGCCCGCCGTGAACGCGACGTCCGCGCCCTGCTCAGCCACCCCGCTGGTCGGCGCGGACGGCCTGGAAGACCAGTTCCCACGAGAGCACAGGAGTTCCTGACATGCCCAAGCGCGCGATCAAAGCCGACAAGGCGGCCCCGGCCGGCGGCCCCTACTCGCACGCCGTGATCGCCGGCGACACCATCTACCTGGCCGGTTCGGTGCCCGCGCAGTCCGACGGCACCTTCGTCACCGGCAGTTTCGCCGAGCAGGCGCACGCCGCGTTCCGCAACCTGGCGGCCTGCGCGGAGGCGGCCGGAGCGAGCCTCGACGACGCCGTGCGGGTCGGCGTCTACCTGCGCGACTTCGGCGATTTCGCCGAGCTCAACAAGATCTATCCGCAATACATCAAGGGCGACAATCTGCCGGTACGCACGACGCTGCCGGTCCCGCTGGTCGGTTTCGACATCGAAATCGACGCCGTTTTGTACGTGGGGTAGCACCCGTCTTCGTGCGTCGGCGTACCCCGTCTTGCACCTGGGGTGGCGCCCGTCGATCTTGGAGCGCTCGCGTTCCGGCCGGGGCGCGGATAGCGTCGTGGGCGTGCTGCAGGTGACGCCGAACGGCCCGTGGACC
Organism: uncultured Actinomycetota bacterium; assembly: GCA_963757685.1. Taxonomy (GTDB): domain Bacteria; phylum Actinomycetota; class Actinomycetes; order Actinomycetales; family Demequinaceae; genus Demequina. The sequence continues at coordinate 478,995 of CAVWSW010000010.1, forward strand.
AAGGACGTTCACCCGAACATGCCCGTGTCGCTCACCGAGGTGCTCGCGGATCTGCGGGAGTGTTTCCGGGCCGGCGCCACCGGCGTACACCTGCATGTCCGGGATGAAACCGGGGCGGAGACGCTGCGGCCCGAGGTCGTGAACGAGACCTGCCACCGGGTCCGAGCGCTCGCCGCCGAGGAGGGGATCGCCGCCGAGATCGGGCTGACCACCGGCGAGTGGATCGTGCCCGACCTGGCCGAACGGATCGCGATGATCCGCGAGTGGGAGGGCGTCGACTGCGCCACGGTCAACCTCTCCGAGGCCGGCTTCGAGTCGGTCATGGCGGCGATGCTCGACGTCGGGATCGGCGTCGACGTCGGGCTCTGGGCCCGGCCGAGATGACGGTGCTGCTCGCGTCCGGCCTGCTGCCGCGGGCGCAGCGGGTGAGCATCGAGCTCGATCCCGGCGAGCCGTACTTCCTGACCGGGGAGCCGGCCGCGATCGCGCAACAGGTCAACGACGCGCTGGACGAGGCCGGGTCGACCTGCCCGCGGCTCACCCACGGCATGAACGACTGGACCTGGCCGCTGGTGGCCGACGCGTTCCGCCGCGGGCACGACACGCGGGTGGGCTTCGAGGACTCGATCCACCGGCCGGACGGTCGATCGCGCCGGACAACGCCGCGCTGGTCCGGGCCGCCCAAGCCTTGCGGCGCTGATCGATCCATCGGCTTTTTGTCCGTCCGGTCGTTTTGTCCCTTCGAGCGGCTTTTTCCACTAACCGGCCTTGGTGGCGACCGCGAACCGGGCGCCGGACGCGCGCCGGCTGTCGATAGCCAGCGTGCACAGCGCTATCGCCGCGAGTAGGGCGCCCACCAGGGCAAGCGGCCGCGACCCGAGCTGCGGCAGCAACACGCCGCCGAGCAGCGAGCCGGCCGCGATGCCGGCGTTGAAGGCGGTGCTCACGCCCGCCGACGCCATGTCGGTGCTTCCCGGCGCGACCACCAGCATCCGGCCCTGCACGCCGGTGGCGAACGCCGAATACGCGAACCCGCCGCCCGCGAGCAGCACCGCGGCGGCCACTGGCAGCGCACCCAGCAGGAACAGCCCGGTCAGCGAGGCCACCCCGACACCCAGCGCCGCCAGCAGCGTCCCGATCGGATGCACGTCGAGGGTGCGGGACACCACGATCGCGCCGGCGGTTCCGGCCACCCCGGAGGCGAACAGCAACGCCGGCAACGCCGACGCGGCGAAGCCGCTCACATCCAGCAAGAACACCGTCATGTACGTGGTGAAGGTCAGGAAACCGGTGATCCCGATCGCCACCGCGCCCAGCAACGTGGCGAACGCGCGCCGGTCGGGGGCCGTGCCGCGCGCCGCGCCGCCCGAGCTCGGCCGATAGGACGGGATCAGCGCGAAGACGACGACGGTCGCGACCACGCCGAATCCCGCCATCGCGGCGAACGCGGCCCGCCAGCCGGCCTGCTGCCCGATCCACGTGCACAGCGGGACGCCGAGCACCGGCGCCAGGGCCGGTCCGGTCGCGAACAAACCCACCATCCGCCCCCGGACTGGCACCGGGAACAAGCCGCTCACCACCGGGGTGACGATCGACCAGAACAGGGCCTGGGTGAGCGCGGTGGCCAGCCGGGCGACGGCGAGGACGGCGTAGGTGCCGGCCAGCGCACCGGCCAGGTTGGCGGCGGCGAACAGCAACAGGGTGGCGCCGAGTAGTTGGCGGCGCGGGATGTGCTGGGTGAGCAGGGTCAGCGGGATCGAGCCGAGGACGACCACGATCGCGTACCCGCTGACCAGCAGGCCGATCTGCGAGCGGGACCGGTGAAGATCGTCGGCGATCAGGGTGAGCAGCCCGATCGGCAGCAGTTCGGTCGAGACGAACGCGAACGCGGCCAGCGACAGCACGATCAGGGCGGCCCACGCCCGGCGCGGCACAACGTCCGGCGTCACGTGGTCTCCCTCCCCCGAAGTCCCGACGCTATCGGTTCGCCGACGCCCGGCGGCACTCGTTTTCGGGAGTCACACGTTGAGGAGGCGGCTTTTCGGGCGTCAGAGGTTGACGGGGCGGGCTTTTCGGGCGTCAAAGGTCGAGGAGGCGGGCTTTTCGGGCGTCAAAGGTGGAGAACGAGGGCGATGAGCAGCAGTGCCGGGGCGCAGAGCACCGTGGACAGGAAGATCGCGTCGCGGGCCAGGACGAGCCCGGTTCCGAAGCGCTGGCCGTAGAGGAAGACGTTCTGCGCGGTCGGCAGGGCGGCGAGCACGGTCACCGCGTACGTCTGCTCGCTGCTCAGCCCGAGCGCGACGGCCAGAAGGAAGGCGATCGCCGGCATCCCGGCGATCTTCAGCACGACGGCGGCGACGGTAGGCAGCCGATCGGGGCCGGCGGCGAGCACGCGGCGGCCGGAGAGCGACATGCCGAACGCGATCAGCACCATCGGCACGGCGGCGTGACCCATCGTGGTGATCGGGTCGGCGATGACGGCGGGTAGCCGAAGTCCGGTCACGGAGAAGAACGCCCCGAGCAACACCGCGACGATCATCGGGTTTCGTAGCGGCGCCAGAACCGTGCTGCGCCAGGACGCGTGCCCGGTCGCCGCGATCTCCAGCATGGCCAGCGCGAGCGGCGTGATGATCAGCAGCTGAAGCATGATGATCGGCACCACGAGAGCGGCGTTGCCCAGCACATACGTGGCGATCGGGATGCCGATGTAGTTCGCGTTGACGTAGCCGGCCGCCAGCGACCCCATGATCCGCGTGCCCCGATCGCGGCCGCGCGTGAACAGCAGGTGCAGCGCGAAGCAGGCGCACGCGGCCGCGGTCGACACCAGCAACGGCTCGCTGAACAGAACCCGCAGGTCGGCGCCCGACGACGCCGGTGAACAGCAGGCACGGGTTCAGCACCGCGTACACGATCCGACCGGCCACCGCCTCGGCGTTCTCGGGCAGTCCGGCCCAGCGCCGCGCCGCCCAGCCGACGAGCACGATGACGCCGATGAGCACGAACCCGGACAGCGCCGAGATCATGAGTTCGTCATGGCTCTCCGTCTATGTGCATATCGCGGTAACCTGCTGCAGTGACGGATCGTATGCCCGACGTGGGGGACGTGGCGGCGATCCCGTTACGGGGCGGCTACGGTGCCTGCCAGGTCACCGGCCTCGGGCCGACGGCGTGCGCGCTCAACTGGTTCTCCGCCGACCTGCCGGATCCCGACCGGCTGGCCGCATGCCTGCCGCTCGTGCTCGACCATCACGCTCTCCAAGGCCAACCTACCGAGGTCAACATCGCCGGCGACGAGCCGCCCCCGCCCTGGTGGACCTGGCTGGGCCACCTCGCGCTGGCGCCCGGCTTGTCCGCGCACGTCGCCGACCACGCGGGCTGGCCGTGGCTGGCCACCCAGATCGCCGCGCAGCGCCGCTGGGACCGCGACCTGCCCCCGGCCGCGAAGCAGGCCTATCGCGCCGGCGCCGGCAAGGCGACGGCCCTGCTCGACTTGACCCGCGACGGCTCGGCCCTGTCGGACCTCGACCACCTCCCCCGCTGCACCTCACTCGCCTGGTCGGGCCCCGATCGCGGCCTGCGCGAAGCCCTGGTGGCCCACCCGATCGTCAGCGACCTGACCTGGGTGGAGCCCCCGCCGACCGTCGACCTCACCGGCACGTACCTCACCCGCCTGCGCCTTTCCGGCGGCCACGTCCAGTCGCTCCGCCTGCCGCCCGGCATCGCGACGCTCAAGCTCGACGACGACGCCCCCGTCTCCGCGGTCTCCGCGGCCGACGACGGCCGCTGGCTGCGCCTGGTCGCCGACCACGCGTCCGTGCCCCGCGGCCTGACCGGCCTGCGTGACCTCGAGCTCACCGGCGACGGCACGATCTCCGTGACCGACCTGGCCGACCTGGCCGACCTGCGCCGTCTGCGGCTGACCTGGCGGTTGGCCCCGGGACGGCTGAGCGACGCGGCGGCCTTGGCGACCCTGTCCCGCTTGGCGGACGTCCGGCTCATCGGCGCGTACGGGATGACCGACCGCACCCTGCCCGAGCTGCCGTCCCTGCGGTGGCTGGCCTGCGACGGCCTGTACCGCAAGGCGGCCGCAGCCATCGAGACCCGCTACCGGGACGCCGACGTAAGACTCGACATCAGCGACGTGGAAGCCGAGTGGCGCGAGTACTGACTCCTCCGCCGATCCGCACTCCCGCCGGACCGCACTCTCGCCCGACCGCCCCCTCGCCCGACCGCCCCCTCGCCCGACCGCCCGCCGGGCGTAGGAGCGCGCCTGCCGCACGGAATAGCCGATCAGGGCCGCAACGATCGCGGGCATGACGGCGAAGGTCAGCCAGGCCGACCAGCGCCCGTCGATCGTCGTGTAGCGGAAGCCGACCCGTGCACCGATGCCGTGGCGGAGCCAGGCGTCGGCCGGCAGGAAGAGCAGAACCAGGAGGAAGGCCGCGACCCAGCTCAGCGGCGGCCGGACGGCAACGACGTAGCCGAGCGTGACCTGGGCGGCGACCAGGAACCAGGTCGTCTCGACCAGGAGCGCGTCCGACCGGCCGACGGCGGCGGCGACGGCCAGCGACGCCGCGGTGAGCATGAACAGAGCGGTGAGCGGGCGACCGTGCAGGATCCGACCGGCGACGACGGCGATCACCACCGCGACGGCGATCGTGCACCAGGCCCAGGCAGACAGGCCGGGCAGCCCCCTCGGCATGCCGGGCAGGCCGCTGTGGCCGCGAAGCACCCCGGCCGTCGCGGCGAGCCAGAACCCGGCAACCCAGCCGCCGGGCGGCAGCCAGCGGAGCAGTGAACGGGCGGGACGTGCGGTCATGAGGCGATGCTAGGCAGGGTTCCCCGCGGTGGCATCGGACCACGGTATGAAGACCGTGGTCCGATGACAGCGAGGCCGGCCGCGGCCATCTTGGACGCCATGATTGAGGTCAGGGAGCTCACCAAGCCGCAGCGCCCGCGCGCATCTGGCTGCCCTGGCGCGCAGCAACGGCCTGCCGGCCGAGCGGGTCCGGGCGGTTCTCGACGAGGTCGGCCTCGCGGGGGCGGCCGAGCGCAGGGTCGGCGGCTTCTCGCTCGGCATGCGGCAGCGGCTCGGCATCGCGGCCGCGCTGCTCGGCGATCCGCCAGTGCTGATCTTCGACGAGCCGGTGAACGGCCTCGACCCCGAGGGCGTGGCCTGGGTGCGGCAGCTGTTCCGCCGGCTGGCCGCCGAGGGTCGCACGGTCTTCCTGTCCAGTCACCTGATCACCGAGCTCGCCAGCACCGCCGACGAGCTCATCGTGATCGGCCGCGGGCGTCTGCTCGCCGCCGAGCCGGTAGCGACCTTCGCGGCGCGCGCCGGGTCGCTCGAGGCGAGCTTCCTGGCGCTGACCGCGGGCAGTGTGGAGTATTCGTCCGGGAGCGGGTCATGACCGATCTCCTCGCCGCCGAGTGGCTGAAGTCCCGCTCGCTGTGCTCCACCTGGTGGACGCTCGGCCTCGTCGCGCTGGCCGTCCCGGTGTCCGCCTTCCTGGCCGCGCGCGCCGACTACGCCAACTTCCCCGCGCTCGATCCCGACGCTCAGCGGGCGCACGGCTTCGCTTTGGCCGACGCGTTCCCGCTGGCCGGCTACCTGACTCTGATGATCGTGGCGGTCGCGACCGGCTCGAGCATGATCACCGCCGAGTACGGCACCGGACTGATCCGGACCACCACGGTCGCCGTCCCCGCTCGCGGTGAGCTGTTGCTGGCCAAGGCGGCGGTGCTCGCCGCGATCTGGACGGTGGCCGGCGTGATGATCGCCGCCGGCTCGTTCACGACCGCCGGGCTGGTCCTCTCTGGCAGGCACGCGGCCGCTTCGCTGTCGGACCCGGGCGCGGTCGCGGCCCTCGCAGGCGCGGCGCTGGTGGCACCGGTCTGCGCGCTGATGGGCCTCGGCCTGGGAGTGCTGATCCGGCACGGCTCGACCGCCGCGGTCACCGGCATTCTCCTGCTGGCATTGGTGCCGCAGCTCCTGTCCACTCGACGACCCTTGAGCGCCGCCTTGAACCACGCGATGGTGGTCCCGGCCTGGCAGCGGCTCACCCACGCGTACGGCCCGCCGGCCGCCGTCGGCGACCTGTACGCGGGATTCCGGGGGTCCTGGGTGGTCTATGTGGCCTGGCCGCTCGCCGCGCTGCTGCTGGCGCTGTTCACGATTCGGCACCGCGATGTGTGAAGGCGACGGATCAGCCGTTTCCATCATGGTTGGATCAACGAGTAACACGCCGGAAACGTCGGGCTGCGAGCATCGCGGGCGATCCAGGGAGGTCCGGTTTTGTTCCTCAGCCAGCACGAGCAGGAGCGCCTGCTCATCCACGTCGCGGCCGACGTCGCCCAGCGCCGGCGGGAGCGCGGGCTGCGGCTCAACTACCCCGAGGCGACCGCGATCATCACCGCGTTCCTGCTCGAGGGCGCCCGGGACGGCCGGACCGTGGCCGAGCTGATGGACGCCGGGCGGCGCGTGCTGACCCGCGACGACGTCATGGACGGGCGTGCCGGAGATGCTGGGCGAGGTGCAGGTCGAGGCGACCTTCCCGGACGGCACCAAGCTGGTCACCGTGCACGGGCCGATCGCATGATCCCCGGCGAGATCTTCCCCGGCGAGGGCCCGATCGAGATCAACCCCGGCCGCGCCGGTGGTCACGGCTGACCGTGCGCAACACCGGCGACCGGCCGGTGCAGGTCGGCTCGCACTACCACTTCGCCGAGGCCAACGCGGCGCTCGACTTCGACCGGGACGCGGCGTGGGGGCACCGGCTCGCCGTGCCGGCCGGCACGTCGGTGCGGTTCGAGCCCGGCATGCCGCGGACGTCGAGCTGGTGCCGCTGGCGGCCCGGGTGGTGCCGGGCCTGCGCGGGCTGGCCGGCGGCCCGCTGGACCCGGTGGCCGAGCGCGGCGCGGCCGGACGCGGTGACCGACTCGCGGCGAGCGCCCGAGCTCAGCCGGAGAACGGGAGCCCGCGATGAGCCGACGGCATGCTGACCAGTCGGTCGCGCTACGCCGCGCTCTACGGCCCGACCGCCGGCGACCGGATCCGGCTGGCCGACACCAACCTGCTCATCGAGGTCGAGGAGGACCGCAGCGCCGGGCCGCCGCCGGCGACGAGGCGGTCTTCGGCGGCGGCAAGGTGATCCGCGAGTCGATGGGCCAGTCGCGCGGCGACCCGCGCCGAGGGCACGCCGGACACGGTGATCACCGGCGCGGTCGTGCTCGACCACTGGGGCGATCGTCAAGGCCGACGTCGGCATCCGCGACGGCCGGATCGTGGCGCTCGGCAAGGCCGGCAACCCCGACACGATGGACGGCGTCCACCCCGACCTGGTGATCGGGCCCGGGCACCGAGATCATCGCCGGCAACGGCAAGATCCTCACCGCCGGCGGCGATCGACTGCCACGTCCACCTGATCTGCCCGACCGATCCTGGACACGGCGCTGGCCGCCGGCATCACCACGATCATCGGCGGCGGCACCGGGCCGGCCGAGGGCACCAAGGCCACCACCGTCACCCCCGGCGCCTGGCACCTGGCCCGGATGCTCGAGGCGATGGACCCCTTCCCGGTCAACGTGCTGCTGCTCGGCAAGGGCAACACCATGTCCGAGGAGGCGATGTGGGAGCAGCTGCGCGGCGGCGCCGGCGGCTTCAAGCTGCACGAGGACTGGGGCACGACGCCCGCCGTGATCGACGCCTGCCTGCGGGTCGCCGACGCGTCCGGCGTGCAGGTGGCGATCCACACCGACACGCTGAACGAGGCCGGCTTCGTCGAGGAGACGCTGCGCGCGATCGGCGGCCGGTCGATCCACGCCTACCACACCGAGGGCGCCGGCGGCGGGCACGCGCCGGACATCATCACGGTCGCCGTCGCACCCGAACGTGCTGCCGTCGCTCGACCAACCCGACCCGGCCGTACACCCTCAACACGCTCGACGAGCACCTCGACATGCTGATGGTCTGCCACCACCTCAACCCGGCGGTGCCGGAGGACCTGGCGTTCGCCGAGAGCCGGATCCGGCCGTCGACGATGGCCGCCGAGGACCTGCTGCACGACCTCGGCGCGATCTCGATGATCGGCTCGGACTCCCAGGCCATGGGCCGGGTCGGCGAGGTCGTCATGCGCACCTGGCAGACCGCGCACGTGATGAAGGCCCGCCGCGGCGCGCTGCCCGGCGACGGCGCGGCCGACAACCTGCGGGCCCGGCGCTACGTCGCCAAGTACACGATCTGCCCGGCGGTGGCGCACGGGCATCGACGGCGAGGTCGGCTCGGTCGAGGCCGGCAAGCTGGCCGACCTGGTGCTGTGGGACCCGGCGTTCTTCGGCGTCCGGCCCGCACCTGGTGGTCAAGGGCGGCATGATCGCCTGGGCCGCAGATGGGCGACGCCAACGCCTCGATCCCGACCCCGCAGCCGGTGCTGCCCCGCCCGATGTTCGGCGCGTACGGCGCGGTGCCGGCCGCGACGTCGCTGGCCTTCGTCGCGCCGGCCGCGATCGAGCGATGGCTCGCCGACCGGCTCGGCGTGCAGCCGCGGCTGCGTCGCCGGTCGGCCGACACCCGCCGGGTGGGCAAGGCCGACATGCCGCTCAACGACGCGCTGCCGCGCATCGAGGTCGACCCGGACACGTTCACGGTCCGCGTCGACGGCGAGGTCATCGAGCCCGAGCCGGTCGACCGAGCTGCCGATGGCCCAGCGCTACTTCCTGTTCTGATCGCATGACGCCTGCCGCGACCACGCTGCTCGTGCTGGCCGACGGGCGGCTGCCCGCCGGCGGCGCACGCCCACTCCGGCGGCCTCGAGGCGGCGGTCGCGGCCGGGCCGGGTCCACGACCTCGCCACGCTGGCCGGCTTCCTGCGCGGCCGGCTGGCCACGGCCGGGCTGGTCGCGGCCGCGTTCGCCGCGGCCGCGGCCTGCGCGGCGGCCCGGCCGGAATGGGCCGACGCTGGACGCCGGGCTCGACGCCCGGACGCCGTCGCCCGCGCTGCGGCGGGCGTCCCGGCGCTCAGGGCCGGGCGCTGCTGCGGGCCGGGCCGGGCGATGTGGCCGCCTGCCGTCGCCGGTGCCGGGCGCGACGCCGCACCATCCGGTCGCGCTCGGCGTGGTCGGCGCGCGCCGCCGGGCTCGGCCCGGCGCGAGGCGGCGCTCGGCGCGGCGTACGGCGCGGTCAGCCGGGCCCGCCACCGCGGCGGTGCGGCTGCTCGGCCTCGACCCGTACGCGGTGCACGGCCTGCTCGCCGCGGCTCGGCCGCGACTGCGACCGGTCGCGGCCGAGGCCGCCGCGGCGCGCCGGACGACCCGGTCGACGACCTGCCGGCGGCGGGCGCCCCGCTGCTCGACATCGGCGCCGAGCATCCACGCCACCTGGGAGGTGCGTCTCTTTGCATCCTGACCTGCACCGACCACGCACCACGGCCGCCGGACGAGCGTCGCACGCACACCCACCCGAGCCCGGCGTCGACCCGCACGGCCCCGCTCGCCGCGCCGGCACGCCGGCCGGCGCGCCTGCGGATCGGCATCGGCGGGCCGGTCGGCTCCGGCAAGACCGCGCTGGTCGCCGCGCTGTGCCGCGCGCTGGGCGACGAGCTGCGGCTGGCCGTCGTGACCAACGACATCTACACGACCGAGGACGCCGACTTCCTGCTGCGCAACGGCGGTGCTGCCGGCCGAGCGGATCCGCGCGGTGGAGACCGGCTGCTGCCCGCACACCGCGATCCGCGACGACATCGCGGCCAACCTCGACGCCGTCGAGGACCTGGAGGCCGACGCTCGGGCCCGCTCGACCTGGTCCTGGTCGAGAGCGGCGGCGACAACCTGACCGCCACGTTCAGCCAGGGCCTGGTCGACCGGCAGATCTTCGTGCTCGACGTGGCCGGCGGCGACAAGGTGCCGCGCAAGGGCGGCCCCGGGGTGACCACGCGCCGACCTGCTGGTCATCAACAAGACCGACCTGGCGCCGCTGGTCGGCGCCGACCTCGGCGGTGATGGACCGCGACGCCAGCGGCCCGCCGGGGCGACCTGCCCACCGTGTTCCTCTCGCTGGTCGAGGACCGCGGCCGCCGCGCCGGTCGCCGACTGGGTCCGCGCGCTGGTGGGCGCGAGCACGCGACCCGCCGGCGCCGGGGCCACGCCGATGGCCGCTGCGGCCGGCCGGTCCGGGCGGCACTCGGCCGTGCGCCGGCCGCTGCGGCCGGCGGCCGCCCACCGGTGGTCTAGATGCGGGCCCGCGCGCGGATCGTCGCCGAGGCCGATGGCCGCGGCGGCACCCGGCTCGCCGTCCTGCACGGCGAGTCGCCGCTGCTGCTGCGCCGGACCGGGCGGGCGTGACGGGGCCGGCGCGACCGTTCACCTGGTCGGCGGCGCGGCCGGGCCGCTACCCGGCGACGACCTGCGCCTGGACATCGAGGTCGGCCCCGGGGGCGAACTCGACATCCGCAGCGTCGCCGCCAGCTCGCCTTGCCCGGCGGGCCGGGCTGCCCGCCTCCCGGCTGACCATCCCCGCCAAGGTGGCCGGGGACGCTGCGCTGGCTGCCCGAACCGATGATCGCCGCCGCCGGTTGTGACCATGTCACGAGCACCCGGGT